>AP018180.1:3164718-4594988 GCA_002368155.1 Nostoc carneum NIES-2107 | reverse complement strand
ATCCCCAATCCCCAGTCCCCAATCCCCAACTCAGAAGTAATTTTTTCTACGCTTCTGGGAAGATGAAGCCTCCTTTGACGGTAGGTAGAAATTAGTTAAGAACCTAAAGGAGAGTAGATTTTATGGCTACAGGTAACGGACAATCTCAACAACCGATTAGCAACCTAGAGTACGATTTTGTAACTGTGCTGCACAATAAAGCAGAAGCAGTTAAAGCTTACGATGTTTACATTAAAGACGCGCAGGAAGCTAACTCTCAGCCCTGCGTAGAGTTATTCCAAAAATTGCGGCAGTCTGATATTGAGCAAGCTCAAGAAATCCGTAATCATCTGCAACAAGTAATGCAGCACGGCAAAATGTAATTCATTTGGGGCATGGGGCATTGGGCATAGGAGAGAATAAAAATACTCTGTCCCAAGCGGACTCTCCCGCATTTTCTAATTAATAGACAGCAAGCCGCAGGTGCTATCAACTAGGCTGATTCCCTGCGGCTTGTTGTACTTGTTCCACCGTTAAATCTAAAGCTTGGGCTACTTGTTCTACAGCCAATCCCAAAGCTAGTAACCTGGGTACAGCTTCTAACTTCGCTTCCTGTCTTCCTTCTTGTCTACCTTCTTCCAAGCCATCCTGCTTGATTGATTGATACATTCTTGTTTTTTTGAATTCTTCATCTATACCTAACATTGCTGCCAACTCCTCTCGGCTCAGTCTGGTAAATTTGTACAACAGGATAGTTTCTATTAATTCTACAATTTGCTTTTTAGTTGTTTCATCAGCCAGTTGATTTCTGGCTTGTATAATTAGGTCTCTACCTCTGTCAATTGCGGTATCTTCGCCCTCAATAATTAATTTCACAATGGCGACTTGAAGAGAATTTTCTGTTGCTGTTCCTAGTTCATCTAAATAAATTCGTTGGACTTGGAAACTATCGAGCAATAAGCGATATGGTATTTGATCGTCTGGATCTAAACTGCGTTGGGGATAGATGACAACAGCACGCCAAAAATTCACTGATGGGTTTTGACGTAGGTAAAGAAATATTTCGGCAAAGAAGCGTCTATAAAAGTTTGCGTCTTGCTGAAACTGGACTTCTGCAAAGTATAAGGGTTGGTTTGCGGTTTCACTTTCAGGGATAAACACCCCATCAATGCGAAAAGCAGTTTCTTTCAGTTCGAGTGACACAAATTCATAAGCACTGGCGTTGGTAGTCGTGTCGCCAATAATCGCAAAAAATATGCTGGGGAATGCTTGAAATAAGCTATAAAAGATTTTGTCAGTTTGCACGCTGGTTTTAGCAGATTTACGTTTTTATTAAAGAGTATAATTTTGCGGTTCAAAGGTGAAGCATTCATCACCCAATACTTTACTTAAACCAAGGTAGTAAGCTGAATGTACCACGTTCGTACATAATGAACAGCCCCAAGCCAATCAATACAAAAGGAACGATGTACTTGCCGTAGCGACTTAAAATATATGCAATGGCAGGGTGACGGCTTAAGAAATAAGCGATCGCACACCAAATTCCTACCATCACAAAAAAGACGATTAAAATCACTCCTAAGCTGCTAAGGCTCTGACCAGCAAATAAGGGGATATATATACTAATATTGTCGCCACCATTGGCGATTGTGACTGCTGCTACTTTATAGGTATAAGGATGCAGAACACTCCAAATTACAGCAAGTATGCGGTTATGGGGTGATGTTTGTGTAAAATCATCAGATACTGTTTGCACTTCTGTAGTATCTTCTTCTCTTTTTAGTAAGTGCTTAATACCAATGGCGATGGGTAGTATTCCCAGTAATCCAATCCATTCTCGCGGTACGACTAAACCACCAAAAAATCCTGGTAAGCTAGCCAGAATAATCGCCGCAAAACCAAGGTACTGACCAATAAAAATATGTCGCCGCCGAAAGTTAGTATCTATTTGGGAAAAAAATAACAGTAGGATAAGTATGTCATCGATATTTGTAGCTGCAAAAGCGATTATTCCTTCTGTAAAAGCTGTACCAAGCTGACTCATGGTGGCTGATGAAAATATACAATTTACACCATACCAAATTAAGAACTCCTCAAAGTCAAATAAAATACTCTCGTAGTTAGGATGTTGGGTATATCCTTAAATATATGAGTGAGTTAATCACAACAATTAGCACTGCAATTGCTGCTTTTAGCGCTACAAACGTTGATGATATTGTAATTTTGTTGCTATTTTTTGCCCAAATTAATCCTAACTTCCGTCCTCGTCATATAATTTTTGGGCAATATTTAGGCTTCACTATATTAATAATTCTCAGCCTTCCCGGTTTTTTTGGAGGATTAATTTTACCACCAAATTGGATTGGCTTACTGGGCTTATTGCCCCTATCTATTGGTATTAGTAGCTTGGTAAATTGGCAAGAAAAACCGACGGAGGAATTAGGAACAGAAATTGCAGACTCTGCAGATTCTAATATAGCAATTGTGGCATCACTGACTATTGCTAATGGCAGCGATAATATTAGTGTTTATGTACCTTTATTTGCTAACAATAATTTAGAAAATTTACTGATAATTATTGCTCTATTCTTTCTGCTTTTAGGAATATGGTGTTACGCTACATACCAACTAACCCATCAGCAAATAATAGCGAATTTCTTAATTCGCTATGGCAACAAGATTGTGCCTTTTGTTCTGATGGGATTAGGTGTTTTTATTGTATTGAAGAGTCAAGCTTTAAGCCTAATAAAGCTAGGTGCTAGTTGTCTTTGTTTGACGATTTTGTTAAAAAATCATGAAAATGCCCAAGAAGTTGAAAAAATTAGGCATTAGACTTTACTTAACCATTCACTTTCCTCTGGATCTCTAAATAATGAGGTGCTGAGGTAGCGTTCGCCGAAGCTAGGCTGCACCATCACAATCAAACGTCCCTCATTTTCTGGACGCTGGGCGACTACAAGCGCCGCATACAAAGCTGCACCTGCAGAAATACCTGATAGTAATCCTTCTTCTTTGGCTAACCGACGGCTATAAGATATCGCCTGTTCGTCACTAACTTGAATCACTTCATCCACAAGATCTGGACGGTAAATTGCTGGGACAAATCCAGGGCCAATTCCTTGAATTTTGTGGGGGCCTGGTTTACCACCTGCTAAGACAGGGCTATTGCTAGGCTCAACTGCGATCGCTTTAAAACTGGGTTTACGTTGTTTAATCACTTCAGAAACGCCTGTAATCGTCCCGCCAGTACCAACTCCGGCGATGAGGATATCTACCTGTCCATCTGTATCGGCCCAGATTTCTTCGGCGGTAGTTAAAGCATGAACTTTGGGATTAGCAGGGTTACGGAACTGCTGCAACATATAAGCATTGGGTGTGTTGGCAACAATTTCCTCAGCCCGGGCGATCGCTCCCCGCATCCCTTCCACGCCAGGAGTTAATTCTAATTGCGCGCCATAAGCTTTGAGCATAGCGCGGCGTTCCTGGCTCATCGTATCAGGCATGGCTAGAATAAGATGGTAGCCCTTAGCGGCGGCTACCATTGCTAAGGCAATCCCTGTATTACCGGAGGTTGGTTCTACCAAAATGGTTTTTCCTGGCTCAATCCAACCGCCTTTTTCCGCCGCTTCCACCATGCTGACACCAATTCTGTCTTTTACAGAAGACGCTGGGTTCATGCTTTCTAGCTTCACTACAATCTGAGCCAGTGCGCCTGCAGCTTGGGGAATCTTATTTAATTGAACTAAAGGAGTCCGTCCGACTAACTGTGTAATATCTTTGGCTATCCGCATAAGGGGTACTCCTGCGTAACTAAATGTAATACATGGGACTCTGCTGTAAACGAGCTTCTTTTTGCTGACATAAATCTTGGAGTGTGTAGCTATTTAAAACCTGTATTGAGGCTGTATTAGCTTGCTCCCAAACTTCCAGCACTAAACTCCTTTCTAGCGTTGGAGATGTAGAGCTGTCTTTGTCTTTGCGCTCACCTTCCACTACCGTGACAATCTCCAGTAAGGTAATTTGCCAAGGCTCACGAACTAAAACGAAACCGCCTTTCGAGCCACGTTGACTCTGTACCACACCAGCACGCCGGAGGTTGGTCAAAATTTGTTCTAGATAACGTTCTGGTATGGGCTGTTTGGCGGTGATTTCGCTCATCGTGAGAGGAACTTTTTTGCTGTGGTTGCTTGCTAACTCTAAAAGTGCCAGCAGAGCATATTCAACTTTGGAAGACAGATCCAGGAGAGCGTAGTTTTGGCTATTCAAGTCTGTACTCACTATACTACCGTTGGTCGATGGATTTACCGGGTTTTATGTGAAACTAAATATTACTGCTTAAACGCAACGTAATCCAACTCACAAATACGCTTAATTTTATCGACTTACCGTAGATTATCTTATAAAATTCAGATAAATAGTCTGAAGATTTTGGAAAAATTTCAGAACCTCCCACCAACAACCATCTCACCCACAACTGATGTATGTTGCTAACTGATTTGCGAACAATTTATGAGCGCGATCCCGCAGCTCGTAACTGGCTAGAGGTATTGTTTTGTTATCCTGGGCTGCAAGCCTTGCTATTTCATCGCCTAGCCCACAGGCTCTATAAAATCGGGATTCCTGTCATACCGAGATTTATTTCCCATATCAGTCGGTTTCTCACAGGGATTGAAATTCACCCAGGTGCAGTGATTGGTAAAGGTGTATTTATCGACCACGGAATGGGAGTAGTAATTGGCGAGACAGCAATCATCGGTGATTATGCTTTGATTTACCAAGGCGTAACCCTTGGTGGGACAGGAAAAGAAAGCGGTAAGCGCCATCCCACATTAGGTAGCCATGTAGTTGTAGGTGCAGGTGCCAAGGTTTTAGGAAATATTCAATTAGGCGATCGCGTTCGTGTGGGAGCAGGTTCGGTAGTACTGCGAGATGTACCCAGCGATAGCACTGTCGTCGGTATACCTGGAAGAATAACCCGCCAAAACAACCTCAGTGGTGATTTTCTCGCTCACGGTAAAGTCCGGGACGTAGAAGCCGAAGCCATCCGCGCCTTATTTGAAAGAGTGAAATCTTTAGAGAAACAGCTAGAACAATTGCAAGCCGAGTCCAACTTTTCGCCCATTCACGTACATATTCCCGAACCCCACCCCAGTACAACCGAAAGCGATCGCGTCATCGAAGACTTTCTAGATGGTGCGGGAATATAAATTTGTCATTTGTCATTTGTCATTTGGTAATGGGTAATTGGTAATGGGTAATTGGTAATTGGAATATTTCCCTGTCTCCTCATCCCCAATCCCCAATCCCCGATCCCCAGTCCCCAGTCCCCCAATCCCCATTTCTTCCTGCTATTCTCCATTTCCCTGTGTCTTAGGTATTGTGGGTAGAACAGGACTATAGGGATGTTGCTCAAAATTTCTCTGGAATCTCCGCTATTTTTCTTATTAATAACTATTAGTTTTCTGTTAGTAACTTTTACCGCTTGGTTATCACCGCAACCATTGGTATTAAAATCTTTTGGTTTTGAAGATGTTGTTCAGGTACTCACTTTACCGCTGTTCATTTCTCTTTTATTGGAGCGTTCTTTAGAAGTTTTTATTACTACCTGGCGTGGCCCAACTACAGAACAGTTAGAAATGAGTATTCAACAACAAAATGCCATAATTGCCGAACGACGAAAGCTGATTCCAGAACAGCAACCAGAAAATCAGATACCACCTTTAGACCCTAACCCTATTATTGTGAATGAGTCAGGCGGAAGTACCTTAGAACAGCAGCTAATTCAAAATTTTAGTCAAACTCCAGCAGATGTACTTACTAAGTTACAACCCCATATTGATGATTTAACTGCCAGAGTTAAAGATGTAAATGAAAAAGAGCGAAAACGATTAGCTTACAAGTCGGATACTAGAATAATCGCTTTATGGACATCTTTATTATGCGGTTTATTAATCAGCGCCATAGGTATTCGCTGCATTGAACCGCTAATTATTATTGATACAACTAACACTATTCAAATAAGTATATTTCGTTGTTTGGATGCCTTATTAACTGGCGGTTTAATTGCTGGTGGTAGTGAGGGAATACATAAGTTTATTCAGGTTTTTACTGATTTTTTAGAAGCTACTTCTAACCAAGTTAAAGATAAGAGATTATCGAGTTAAAAGGCTATTTATAAGGTGCAAGGATTTCGGAAATGAAGAGAGTGGGAATTAGTAACGCACAAAAAGCTTTGGTGCTGATGCGTTACGCTATCGCTAACGCATCCTACGTGAACTGGACTATAAAATATGCTCAAGTATTTTATTGAGCATTTTTGGCGAGAAATACTGTAAAGATAGTACCTCGAGGATGATTATCTTCAACAGTGATACTGCCTTGATGTGCTTCAATTGCCATTTTGCAAAAGGCTAATCCTAAACCAATTTGTGAAACATTTTGCATGAGATTGCCTATCTCATATTTCTCGAAAATACTTTGCCTTAAATCTTTGGCAACACCAGGGCCGGAATCAGCAACTTGTACTTTTATTCCACCTACTTCCAAATATTCTGCGCGCAGAGTAATTTCTGAGTTGGAAGGTGAAAATTTAATAGCGTTAGAGAGTAAATTATCTAATACTCGCCGAAAGATAGAGGCATCAACTTTGATATTGTCTTTAAAATTCGGTAATTCTGTCACTAAATTCAAGTTCTTTTGAGCAGTAATTGCTTCTACATCAGCGACAGCTAACAAACACAGCTCGCCTATATCTACTTCTGAATAGTTGAGAATCATTTTGCCAGATTCTAACTTGGCCATGATTAACAAATTATCTATTAATAATTGTAGTTGCTGGGAGGCGATCGCAATTTGTTCGAGTTTACGTTGCAGTTTTTGGGGTGTTAAGCCAGGTAACTTCAGAATATCGGTGGAGAGAAAAATACTGGATAGCGGGTTACGCATATCATGAACAATCATGTTCACCATGTCTTCTCGCAGTTTCAGCAAGGATTGCAGGTTGTCGTACTGCTGCTTAATCCGCAACATAGAATTTACTCTAGCGCGTAACTCAACACCGTTAACTGGTTTACTAATGAAATCATCTGCACCAGTTGCTAAACAGCGTGCTAAATCTTCTTTATCGGTTAATGCTGTCACCATAATAATTGGTACAGCTTGCCATTGCGGATCGGATTTGATGTGACGACAAACTGCCATGCCATCCATTTCTGGCATCATCACATCTAGTAAGATGACATCGGGATGAAAACTCTCCAGCCGTTCTAAGGCTTGTTTCCCACTAGGCGCGTAATATAGTTGGTAATTTTCACCGTCTAGTAGTGTTTCAACAACATCAAAGTTATCGGGTTCATCATCAATTACCAAAATAGAAGCTTTAGTATCCATCGGCAATTTCCGTTACCTTCCTAAAAGTTGTTGAATTGTGACTGCTAGCTGCTTGAGTTTAATAGGTTTACTTAAATATTCGTTCGCTCCTGCATCCAAACAATTTTCGCGATCGCCTGGCATAGCAAGCGCTGTTAATGCAATAATCGGCACATGGTCAAATTGCCGTTCTTGACGGAGGTGACGCATTGCTTCTAGTCCGTCCATGACTGGCATTTGAACATCCATTACTATTAAATCAGGTTGTTGAGATTTGGCAACTTCAAGGGCTTCTTGACCATTTTTTGCCAAAATTAGGCGATACCCCCGACTTTCTAGATAACCGGACATGGTATCGATGTTTGCCTGATTGTCTTCTGCAAGTAGAATTAGCGGCGATTTAGCGGCTGCTTGTGGAACAACAATCAACGCTGTGGAATCACGACGGGGAATATATTGCAGTTTCTCTAGGGTTGCTTGAAACTGCTGGCGAGTAATTGGCTTAACTATATATTCCGCAGCTCCCTGCGCCAATCCTTTGGTGCGTTCGTCTACTACAGAAATAATGATTACGGGAATGTCTTTAGTTTGTGGGTTATTTTGCAGTTGATTGAGCACATCCCAACCGGAAAGGTTTGGTAATTGCAAATCTAAAAGAATGAAAGCAGGTTGAACGCGTAGCGCTTCTTCTACAGAGCCTTCGCCTCGCGAATAGACAACAGGTTGCATTCCCATTTCTGTGAGATAGCGAGTAATTTGCTCAGCCGCAGGAATGGAGTCTTCAATAATTAATACTTGAGCATTATCGGTAGGTAGGCGATGGCTGGGTAATGGAGCCGTTACTTGCATTGTGGACAAACGATCGCTGGTTTGGTAGGGAATACGAACAATAAAACAACTACCTTCACCGACTTTACTGCTCAATGAGACAGTTCCGCCGTGCAAGGTAGCAATCCGCTGTACAAGTGCCAATCCTAAACCCGTGCCATTATACTGGCGGTTAAGGCTGCTGTCAAGCTGCATAAAAGGCTGAAACAACTTACTGATATCTTCTGTGCGAATACCGATACCAGTGTCGATGACGGAAAAGGAGATGTAGGGGGGTGGAGGAGATGTAGACGCGATAGCGGCTTCCCGTAGGGTGGAGGATGAGGTAGAAGTAGCTTCCTCTGCTCCCTCTGCTCCCCTGCTCCCCTGCTCCCCTGCTTCTTCTAGGGCGACTTCTAGCCTGACAGAACCGCCTTCGGGTGTGAATTTGATGGCGTTGCTGAGGAGGTTGATGAGGACTTGGCGCAAGCGGCGATCGTCTACATAAATATTGCCTAGATTTTCGGCAATGCGAGTACTGAGCCCGATATTTTTCTTTAAAGCCATCTGCTTGATGAAGCTGATACTAGAATCACACAGAGTTCTGACGGGAACGTCGCTCAGTTGCAGTTCTAATTTGCCAGATTCGATTTTAGATAAATCTAAAATGTCATTGATCAGTTCAAGTAAATGTTTACCACTGCGCTCAATGGTGGAGATGGCTTTGATTTGTCGTTCATTGACTTCGCCAAATACGCCTTCTTGCAAACCCTCAGACATTCCTAAAATGGCATTGAGTGGGGTTCGCAGCTCATGGCTCATATTTGCCAAAAATTCGTCTTTCAGGCGCGTAGCACGGGCTAATTCGACATTTGCGTGTGCTAGCTGCTGATTGCTATGGTGTAGCTGTTCTTCAGCTTTTTTGCGCTCAGTAATATCTTCGTAAGACCCTAAAACGCCGATAACTTCACCTGTGCTGTTAGTTAAGGGTACTTTACTAGTTCGTAACCATACTTGCTCACCATTGGGATTGGCATTCGGCTCCTCATAGCCAAGTTTGGCAGTTTTGGTGTTGATCACCAAGGCATCATCTGCCCGGTAGAGGTTTGCGAATTCTGACCAAGGTAATTCTAAGTCTGTCTTGCCAATAATTTCATCGGGAGTTAATTGACAATCGTTAGCGAAACTAGGATTACAGCCTAAATAACGCGATTCGCAATCTTTCCAAAATACTCTTTGGGGAATTGTATCTAGTACTAAGCGCAGCATTGTGCGGGATTCTTGCAATTCTTGTTCCGCTTGTTTGCGATCGCGGATATCAAAGATGCTGGAACGGCTAGCGATAAAAGTCCCATCTTCACCTTTAACAGCAGTTGCATTCAGCAGCACTGGTAAAATTGTGCCATCTTTGCAAATCATGTCAAATTCTAGGTCTTTTACCCAGCCGCGTTCTTTAAATTGCGGATAGTTGGCTAAAAAGGTTGGGCGACTGGCTTCTGTAATATAGTCAAGAAAATGTTGCCCAATGATTTCTTCATAGCTGTAGCCCAACCATTGCAACTCTGTATCATTGACGTTGACAAATCGACCGTCAACATCAAGAGAATGGTAACCGCAAGGCGCATGGTTATATAAATCTGCCAGATCGCGGGTATATGTTGCTAGGATTTCTTCGGTTTGTTTGCGATCGCTAATATCTGTGATGCGGACTAAATTCAGCCTCCGCCCAGCGACGGTAATCTCTTTGGCAGCGATGTTTCCCCAAAAGCAATTGCCTTGATAATTTACATATTCAAGTTCTCGACTCCAGAAGCCTTTTGACTCCATCTCCGCTGCAATAGCAGCTAGTTCGTCTTCCGAGAATACCTGGCGCTGAAGTGTGTGTCCAGCAATACCAATCAGGTCGGCTTTATGATTGGCTGCAAACAGTTCTACAGCCCGGCGATTACAGTCAATAGTTAGCAGATTTTGCGGATCTACGAGAAAGATGGCATCAGTAGATTCGTTGTAAATTACTTCGCGCAAGTCTCGGTTACGAATCAGTTCTAGTTCTGCAAGTTTACGGTCTGTAATGTCATAATTGACACCCACCATCCTCAGGGCTTCGCCTTGCTGATTTCTTTTGATTAAAGCGTAGGCTTTAATATAGCGGATGTTGCCATCGGGATGAACAACACGGAATTCTGTATTGTATACAATCTTATCTTGACGTACTTGCTCACTTAATTTTTCAGATGCGGCGCGATCGTCTGGATGAACCCTTTGAAACCAAGTTTCGTATGCTCCATCAAATTCAGAAGGTTGCACACCGTAAAGTTCATACATCCGCTCATCCCAGAACAGCACATCGTTGACGATATCCCATTCCCAAATGCCGAATCCGCCCGATTGGACTGCTAAGGTCAGCCGATCAGAGAGTTTACGCAGTTTATCTTCATTGCGCTTGCGTTCAGTGATATCTGTGAGTGTGCCAACATAGCCCACAACGTTACCCTCGGGATTGATTTCGGGTAGTGCATAACCAGAAAACCAGTTGATGTTACCATCAGGGCGAATATACTTGCCTTCCTTTTGGAAAAGTCTTCTTGGCTGAGATAATTGAACCCATTGAGACCATTCCATCAACAGTTGATCACGATCTTCGGGGTGCAAGACATCTAAGTATCCCATTCCCAAGGCTGCCTGTGTTGGCTGCCCTGTCATCTCGCACCAGCGCTCGTTGACGTAGATACAATTACCTTGTGCATCAAAGCGAACAATACCCACTGGCACTGCTTCTGCTAAGGTGGCATAGCGGCGTTCGCTTTCTTTAAGGGCTTCTTCAACTGCTTTGCGGGCAGTGATATCCGTCATAGTGCCGATATAGCCAATAACGCTGCCGTTGAAGTTAGTTTCAGGGATTACTTGACAGTAATAGCTAATAATGGTGCCATCTGGCCGCAGACACCTACCTTCGTTTTCATAGAATCCTTGTTGTTGAAATTTTTCTCCCCACTGACTGAGGATGAGATCGCGATCGTCTGGGTGCAAAGTATCTACCCATCCCATACCCAATGCAGACTCGGCAGGTCGGCCTGTCATTTCGCTCCAGCGTTCATTGACATATATACAGTCACCTGCAACATTAAAGCGAAAAATCGCTACTGGTGCCGCTTCGGTCAAGGTGGCATAGCGGCGTTCGCTTTCTTTGAGGGCGATTTCCGCGTCTTTACGAACAGTGATATCTGTGAGTGTGCCAATATAACCCAGTAAATTACCATTAGCAGCAATTTCCGGAACCATCTGGCTATAAAACCAGCTAATGCTACCATCGGGTTTTAGATGTCTACCTTCACTATTTTTCTTGTTTTTCTGTGCCACAGCAGTTGATGTAGCCGTTAGAATTTGTTCGCGGTCGTCTGGGTGCAATGCTTTGATCCATTCCTGGCCTAATGCCTCCTGTGTAGGTCGGCCTGTCATCTCACTCCAGATTTCATTGACATACACACAGTTACCTTCGGCATCAAATCGATAAATACCTACTGGTGCTGCTTCTGCCAAAGTTGCATAGCGACGTTCGCTTTCTTGTAAGGCAATTTCTGCTTCTTTGCGATCTGTAATATCGACAATGGTGCCGATATAACCAATAATTTTGCCTTCTGAGTTAGTTTCTGGCAGCACATAGGAGTCAAACCAGGTAATTCTGCCATCAGGCCAAATATGCCTACCTTGATTTTTGAAAATTTCTCCTGGTTTATATGTTTGCGCCCATTCTGCCCATTCCTTGCCTATGCGATCGCGGTCTTCTGGGTGGATAGCTTCTAACCACTTTCGCCCCATTGCTGCTTCCGTTGATCTGCCTGTAATCTGGCTCCAGCGATTGTTGACATAGACGCAGTTAATCTGACTATCAAAGCGGAAAATTGCCACCGGAGCTGTATGTGCTAAGTTGGCGTAGCGGCGCTCACTTTCTTGGAGGGCAATTTCTGTGGCTTTGCGATCAGTGGTATCTACTAGGGTGCCGATGAAACCAATGATAGTACCTTCTGAATTAGTTTCCGGTAGTAAATAGCAGTCAAACCAGGTGATTTTACCATCAGGCCAAAGATGTCTGCCTTCATTGTGATACACCTCTCCTTGCTGATATGTTCCTACCCATTGCTTCCATTCCCTGTGGAGGCGATCGCGGTCGTCTGGGTGGATAGATTCAAACCATTTAAAGCCCATCGCATCTTCAGCTGGTCTGCCTGTCATCTCGCTCCAGCGATCATTAACATAGATGCATTTATCTTCTGCATCCAATTGATAAATCGCTACTGGTGAAGCTTCTGCTAAGGTGGCATAGCGACGTTCGCTTTCCTGCTGGGCAATTTCTGCTAATTTACGAGCAGTGAGATCAGCCAAAGTGCCAATGTAACCAATGATGCTACCCTCGGAGTTAGTTTCCGCTAGCACATAGCAGTAAAACCAAGTAATACTGCCATCTGGGTGCAGATGTCTGCCTTCACTGCGGTAGATTTCTCCTGGTTGCGATGTCTGTGTCCATTGATCCCATTGATGCCAAGCCTGATCACGGTCTTCTGGGTGGATAGCTTGTAGCCAATTTAACCCCATCGCTGCTTCGGCTGGTCTGCCTGTCATCTCACTCCAGCGATCATTGACATAAAGGCATTTACTCTCAGCATCAAAGCGGAAAATTGCTACAGGGGCAGCTTCTGCTAAGGTGGCATAGCGGCGTTCGCTTTCTTGCAGGGAAATTTCTGCTTCTTTACGTGCATTGATATCTGTTAATGTACCGACGTAACCAATAATGTTACCTTCTGTGTCAGTTTCACAGATGACTTGGACATAAAACCAGGAAATACTGCCATCTGGAAGTAAATGTCTGCCTTCATCCTGCCGCAATCTTTGTGATTCAGATGAATCAGACATATTACGTATGAAGCGATCGCGGTCTTCTGGATGCACCGCATTTAACCATTTGTAACCCATCGCTTCCTCAGATGGTCTGCCTGTCATTTCACACCAGCGCTCGTTAACATACAGACAGTTACCTGCCGCATCTAGCCGGAAGATGGCTACTGGTGAGGCTTCTGCTAAACTTGCATAGCGGCGTTCGCTTTCCCAAAGGGCGGCTTCTATTTGCTTGTGACTCGTAATATCCGTAAGTGTGCCAATGTACCCAATAAAATTGCCATCAGCATTAGTTTCGGGTACTAACTGGGCGTAAACCCAGGTAATGCTACCATCTGGAAGTAAATGCCTGCTTTCGTTGCGAATCAATCTTGGGGTTTTCGATAATGATTGAGATCTTTGCAACAGCATATATTCGCGGTCTTCTGGATGCACCGCATCCAACCATCCCGTACCCAATGCCGATGCAGTTGGTCTACCAGTCATCTCGCTCCAGCGTTCGTTGATATAAATGCAATTCCCATCTGCATCAATGCGGAAAATTGCGACTGGTGATGCTTCCGCTAGGGTTGCATAGCGGCGTTCGCTCTCACGCAGGGCGGCTTCTATTTGTTTACGCTCTGTAATGTCATAGTTAATACCTACTGCTCGTTCTGCTTCACCCTGCTGATTATGTTGCACAATAGCCGCAGCTTTGATGTAGCGAAGGCTGCCATCGGCATGAATAATGCGAAATTCTGTATCAAATTCTTTCTCTCCCCGCAGCGCAGCTTGAAAAGCAGCATCCGCTGGGTCGCGATCATCTGGATGTAAGATATTTAACCATTCTTGATAGAGTGCCCAACTTTCAGACCCTGGCACAATACCATACAGTTCATACATCCGGTCATCCCAGTGGATTTCGTGGATGGTATCCCAGTCCCAAGTACCAATTGCACCTGCTTTCAGTGCCAAGGATAAGCGATCGCTAAGGCTTCGCAGTTGTTCTTCAGCCAGTTTGCGATCGGTAAGATCCTGAACTGTACCAATAAACTGTTTTGGCTTGCCTCCAGCATCCAATATGACTTCGCCTCGTGCTAGTGCATAACGCAAACTGCCATTAGAGTGATAAAAGCGATATTCTATCTCGTAAGATTTACCTTGTTGGCTGGCTTGTTCTACTACATCATCATGGCGAGCCAGATCATCTGGATGAATTAACTGGCGTAATTCCTCGTAGGTTGGCATCCCAGACTGGCGATCGCGTCCAAAAATCTCAAAGCTTTCTGCTGACCAATGGATCGCTTGGGTTTGAAAGTCAAATTCCCAACTACCCAAACGGGCAATGTGCTGTGCTGTGGACAGATGGGCGGCATTTTTTTTGAGTTCCGCTTCCATCTGTTTTTGTTGGGTAATATCTTTAGCAATGACTAGAAATCCCCAAATTTCACCATCTGGTTTTCGCAAACAAGTTATGGACAATAAAACCGGAAAGCGATCGCCATTTTTGCGAATGTATGTCCATTCGTCTTCGTAAGTGCCATCTTCGGTTTTAATGTTAAAAAATTCCTGCCGTGTCACGCTTGGCCTACCTAATTCTCTGGCCAAAATTTCTAAGCGTTGCTCAATTTCTGCCAAATCATGAAATAGGTCTGGAGTATAATTACTCACTTCTTCTTTTGTATAGCCCAACATCTTTTGGGCACCAGCATTAAAAGTTTGAATCAAGCCGTGAGAATTGACGGAAATAATGGCATAATCGGAGCCATCCAAAATTGCCTGTTGCATACTGCTCAGGGCTAATAACTCGGCTTCTGCAAGTTTGCGCTGGGTAATATCCTTTGTGGCCCCGCTCATGCGAATGACATTACCCGATTCATCCCACAAAGCTTGACCCCGGTTTAATACCCAAATATAGGAGCCATTTTTGTGCTGTATTCGGTATTCTTCCACAAAAAATGGCGTTTTTTGGTCAAAATGGTCAGCTAATGATTGTCTAAACCGTTCATAATCATCAGGATGAATTCTGTTCCACCATGCTTCGATATTGGAATCCATTTCAGCCTCAGTGAAGCCTCGCATTTCTTTCCAGCGAGTTGAGAAGAACACCTGATTAGTTTTCAGGTTCCAATCCCAAATGCCATCATTGCTGCCTTTAAGTGCCAATTGCCAGCGTTCTTCGCTCTCTTTTAAAGCAGCGGTGCGTCGTTCTACTCTGGCTTCGAGTTCTTGATTGAGTTGTTGTAATGCTTGTTCTGCCTGAATGCGATCGCTAATATCAATGGCTGAACCCATATAGCCCAAAAATTCACCTTCACGGGTAAATCGGGGGACTCCTTTATCTAAAATCCAACGATATTCACCGTCAAAGCGTTGGATGCGATATTCTATTTGAAACTCTTGGCGACTATCAAAGGCATTTACATAAGTATTGAGGCAATTTTGATAGTCATCTGGATGTACTCGTTCTAACCAACCATTACCAAGTTCTTGTTCTAAAGTTCTGCCAGTAAATTTTAACCAACTGCTATTGAAATAGTGGCATAATTTGTCACTTCCCGACATCCAAATCAGCACAGGGCTACTGTCTGCTATGTGGCGGAATCTTTCTTCACTTTCCTTGAGAATAGCTTCCGCTTGTTTGCGCTCAGTAATGTCTAAATCAATACCCATCATCCGGCTAGGATTACCTTGCTCATCATAAAAGACTTTGCCTATACCCAATGCCCAGCGTGGTGTGCTATCGGCTTTAAAAAAGCGAAATTCGATGTTATATTCTTGTTTTTGATAGACAGCCGCATCAATTGCTTGTAAAACCGATTGTCGATCATCTGGGTGCATGATAGATACAACGGTTTCATAATTACCGTTGAAAGTGCCAGGAACCATACCAAATAGTCGTTCCAGGTTAGGCGACCAGTAAACTTCTCCTGTGGGAATATTCCAGTCCCAGTTACCCATACCAGCAGCTTCTAGAGCCATATTTAAACGCTCCTGATTCTGCTGGAGTTCCTCTTCTATTTGCTTGCGGTGGGAAATATCCTCGATCACAGAAATGAAATATTGCGGTGCGCCAAAGCGATCGCGTAGTAGGGAAGAGGTCAAATTCGCCCAGACAATCGATCCATCCTGGCGAATATATCGTTTTTCTAGAGTAAAGGTCTGAATTTCTCCTGTGAGTAGCCTTTGACGCTGCTGTAAACCAGGCGCAACATCATCTGGATGAGTAATATCCTGAAAGGTCAAGTTCTCAAGTTCCGCCAAAGTATAGCCAGTAATGTCACAAAACTTTTGGTTAAGGCGGATTAGTTGCCCACTCAGCGATACATGGCTAATTCCTACTGCTGCTTGCTCAAAGGTACTCCGGAAGCGTTCTTCACTTTCGCGGAGTTGTTCTTGGGCTTGTTTGCGATCGCTGATATCAACCAAAACGCCCAACATCATCAGCGGTTGCTCACGCTCATCGTAAACCGCCCGCCCGGTTACCGAGAGCCAGTGAATGCTATTATCTGGCCAGACTACTCGGTATTCCACAACATAATCTGTTTTATTGGCGATCGCTTGCTGCAGTTGCTGTTGTACCCACTCGCGATCCTCAGCATGAATCTTGCTCAACCACGTTTCATTATTAACGTTGATGCTATTTCTCTCATAGCCAAAACAGCGAATGGCATTATCGCTAGCAAAGATTTCATTGGTAACAAAGTTTCGCTCCCAATAGCCAATATGAGCAAAATCTAGGGTAAGCTTCAGCTTTTCTTCGCTAGCTTGCAGCGCCGCTTCAATCCATTTGCGTTCTGTTAGTTCTGTTTGCAACTGCTCATAAGAATTTGCTTGCTGAATTGCCAGTGATAATTGCACTCCCAGCTGATCCAGCAATTCTATTTCTGTCGCTTCCCAATTGCGCGTTCTAGAACATTGGTGAGCAATTAACAATCCCCATAAACTATCCTTTACCAAAATGGGAACTACCAAATTGGCTTTGACTTCATATCTTTCTAATAGCTGTAAATGACAATCTGTTAAACCCGCTTGATAAATATCATGGATCGCCCGTTTTTTCCCTTGGTAATATTCGTTTCCGGCTCCTTCTTGAAAGCAAGTATCTTGAATTTTTACCCCTAAAGAAACCGTCCAACCAGGCAGTACAGATTCCGCTACCACATTGCCGCTCATATCCGGCTGAAATTGATAAACTAATACTCGATCTGCCTTGAGAAACTGCCGCACTTCTTTGGCTGTAATCCGCAATATTTCTTCTAGCTTTAAAGACTGGCGAATTCTTAAAGCAATCGCTGCAATTAAGTGTTGTTGCTCTCGACTCTGTTCTAGTTGTCGTAATAAGCGCACCTGTTCCACTGCATAATGAATGGCGCTATGCAAAATTGTGGCGCTCAGCTGGCTTTTGAGTAAATAATCCTGGGCACCACTTTTCATTGCTTGCACAGCAATGGTTTCATCTCCTTGCCCAGTCACCATAATCACAGCCGACTGCGTATTTCTCAGATGTTCCCTAAACTGCCGAATAAACTCTAATCCATCACCATTAGGCAAAGCAAAATCTAGCAAAATTACATCTGGTGTCTCGTAGTGGCACCAGTTCATGGCTGCGGTTGCCGTATCAAACTCTAAAATGCGATAGGTATAGCGGTTATCGTGCTGCAAAAAGCGACGGTAAGTCACCCGATCTTCAGCACAATCGTCAATCAACAAAATCGTTAGTAGGGAGGGGTGACTCATACAGCACAATTCTCAACGCGATCGCGTTTCACAAGCGATTGTACCTCCATCTCCATTAAGTTAAAAACCTTACTTAACATATAGATAGGTTAGAGATTAATCTATATTTCAAGTGAGAAGAAGCAGAAGTGTTTTTATTAAATAGATTTATGAAAAGGAGACAATAGATTGTGCGCTTAATAACACCTGTATTGTGGCACGGTTAAAACTTATAGCAATCAGCTAATGCGCTTAAAAGATTGCATTTTTTTTGTGAAGAAAATCTTAAATTATGGGGATAGGTAATTGGTAATTGGTGTTTGTTATTTCCCCTTGTCTCCTCATCATCTCAGATCCCAGTTCCCAATCCCCAGTCCCTAATCCCCAGTCCCCAGTCCCCAACCCAGGATTTGTTAAATTTGCGTTGTTGAAAATTTTCATAAAATTTGGATGATTTATTTTCCAGTACAAGCATAATACAATGCAATAAATATACAAGTTATACAAGTAATTATACGCATTAAAAAGCAATGCATACTGCTGATAATCAATGATTATCGCTGGTAGTGTATTTTATGCGATCGCTTTTTTATCAGGTATTTATACCATTTCTCTATGATTCTGGCTATAGAGAATCTCCCCTTGCTCCTCTGCTCCCCCTGTTATTCAAAATTCATCCTTACCTGTCAACTCTTTTTCCATTGCATCTGCACCATAACCCACAGCTAACAGCGCATTTTTCAAAGCTTCCGCCTCACTATTGGCTGATATCTTGGCAGTAAATATAGCCATGTGAGTTTGCTCTTTGGTCAAAACTTGCCACGCAGCTATTTTATTTGAACCACTATTTTCTAGTAGCTTGTTAGCAATTTCTGCAGAGATTGCTCCCTTCGTTACATATCCAGGGGATGAAATATAGCGAATCTCTAAGTTGCCGAGTTTTTCTGTTCTGGATTCAATAAATACTACTTGAGTACGTTTATTTTCGGTTTGGATTAATAATTTAAAATCACCATCAGGTAGTAACTCATATTTAGCTCCCAACTTATCTAAAATATCTTTGATGCGCGCATCACCGGGATTTTTGGGAGTTTGAGCCGACACAATTTGCATCAATATTACAAAGCTGGCAAAAGACAAAATCGCCAATTTTAAAAGACTTTTCATGATGTTTTAGGGTATTTGGTAATCGTTCCAGTATGAAACAAATCTAAAATCCAAAATTGTTTCACTCTGCTTCGCCAATTAGAGTAAATGCAGCCCAATCAACTGGATTACTATACTTTTTTCTGGTGGTTAGCATTGCTTCTCGCAGCGCCGCAGCTTTATCGGGATTGTGTTGCAAATGGCGATAAAACTCAGTCATCAAAAAGGCGGTAGAAGTATCTGATACAGACCACAGCGAAACAACTACACTCTTGACTCCAGCGGTAATGAGAGAACGTGATAAACCAATCACGCCGTCGCCTGTAATGTTACCACCTCCAGTATTGCAAGCGCTCAATACAACTAAGTCGGCGTTGAGTTTCATATCCAGAATTTCACCAGATGTCAGCAAACCATCATCCTGACGAGTAGGAGCAAGAGCGATCGCACCTGGTACGCCCAATCCTTTAAAATCATCAAGTAAGCCGTGGGTAGCAAAATGAATGATTTTGGCTTGATTCATTTGCTTGACCATTGATGTTTCTGTGGCTTTGCTACCGATAATTGCTTGGGTTCTGAATAAACTGGCAATTTTCTTGGCTTCTGCTTCCGCACCGGGTAAAGGTTCCAATTTTTCATCTGCGATCGGCAACTTGGGCATGATAGGATTGCCCACTACTAATATATCTTTGGCAGACGGCTGAGAATTATGGTGTTGCTTAGAGGCTAAATCTAAAACTTGAATTGCTGGTGCAGTCAGGATAGTATGTTTGTCGATTAAATATTTACCTTGCTGGTCTTGGAGTGCTGGGAATGGTACTAGAAACAGCGATGATTGTGGAATGAAGATGACCCGCGATTGAGGATCTTGAGGCAGATATTTCGCAATTGGTTGAATCAGAATTTCATAGAGTTTCTTTAACTGTGTTTTTTTGCCACCGGAATTTGGGGGTTCATTGATGGGTGCAATATTAATACCCCTACCTCTAGCACCTAAAGAATTACGGCTAGCTATTACCAAATTCCGTAAAGAACTCTTGATTGATTGTTTTAAATTAACTTGCTCAAACGAAATTTTTCCTGTAGGGTTGACTACCCAAATGTAGAGTTTATCTTCCTCAACTGTAGCGTACTGTACGAGGGTAGCATTTTGAGATTTGGCAATATTTTTAATCTCTGCCAGCTTGAGAGGTTTAATATTTAATTGAGCATTTGGTTTTTCTAATTGCTTAGAAGCTAATAATTCTACAAATGCTCTAGCTCTAGCGCGATCGGCTACTTCTAATGCGGCTTCAAATTTATTTTGGACAATTAAGCATTGGATTAAAAAGCGATAAGTATTTGCTTGGGTATCGATGAAAGCAATTTTTTGAGCATCACTTAATCCAGGTCGTAAAGCTTCCCAAATATCTATGGCAGCAAATAAATTTTTCTCAGCTTCAGGATACTGACCTTGATGAATATAAATTAGTCCAATATTGTGCAGAGTTTTTGCTTCTCCAGCTTTGTCACCAATTGTTCTCACAATTGCTAAAGCTTGCTCAAAAGACTCCAAAGCTTTTGCATCTTGTTGTAATGTGCGGTAAACTTCGCCCATATTATTAACATTGCCAGCTTCCCCAGGTTTGTTACCAATTTTTCTGTTAACTGCTAAAGCTTGCTGAAAGTATTCTAAAGCGCGATCATAATTTTCTAATTGGCGGTAAAGGTCGCCAATATTATTGAAAGTTTCGCCTAAACCATCCTGGTCAGAAATTTGCTGACGAATTGCTAAAGCTTGTTGAAGATAATTTAGGGCTTGATTATAGTCTTTTAAATCGCTATAAGTCTGTCCAATATTATTGATTGTAGTTCCTTCTCCATCCTTGTCTGCAAGTTGTTTTTGGATTGCTAAAGCTTGCTGGAATTTTTGTAAAGCTTGGGGATATTGCCCTAAAACTCGATAAACTTCCCCAATATTGTTAATATTCCTAGCTTCGATAGCTTTGTCACCAACCTGTTGACGAATCGCTAAAGCTTGTTCTAGAAAATCCAAAGCTTTTGCATACTGTCCTAAGTTATAGTAATAAGCCCCTATATTATTTAGAGATATGCCTTCACCAGACTTATCGCCAGCTTGTTTGCTAGCGGTTAAAGCTTGTTGAAAGTACTCAAATCCTTTGGTGTATTCTCCCTGGTGTTGGTAAATTAAACCAATCAAATTGAGGGTGATTCCTTGTTCTTGTTTATCGCCTGATTGCTGATAATTAGCTAAAGCTTGCTGAAAATAATCTAAGGCTTTTTTGGACTCTCCTAATCTGTTATATATTGATGCAATATTAGATAGTATTGAGCCTTGATGCTGTTTTTTGCCAGCTTGATTGCTGATGGCGATCGCTTGTTGAAAATAGTCTAATGCTTTGGTGTATTCTCCCATGTCGCGATAAACCAAGCCAATATTATTGAGATTTGCTGCTTGTCCAGCTTTGTCATCAATTTGTTTAACAATTACTAAAGCTGACTCCAGAACTTTTAAGGCTTGGGGATACTGATTAGCTCTGCGGTAAATTTCACCAATATCATTGAGAACTGTAGCTTCACCGACACTATATTTAATTTCTCTGAGAATTGCTAAAGCTTGCTCAAATAATTTTAACGCTTCCGAATAGTTGCCGCGATCGGCCTGTTCCCAACCTAAATTGAATATTTTTTGAGCCTCAGCTTTGCGATCTGGATTAGTTTGCGCCTGTGCTATCGAGACTGTAGCTAAAGGTAAAGCAGGTATGGAAAATAAAGGAAGTAACACCAGCAGCCAGGTGAAATATTTCAGGCGATCGCCCATCGCAAAACCTCCAGCAAGCGTATATTTAACTACTTGCTTTTATTTATATCGCCGTATTGTCGCTGAAGGTGCAAAACTTAAAATAAAAAAATGGGCATGGGGCATAGGGCATGGGGCATTGATTACGCGCTTTGGGGCAAGGCAGTGCCTCACCTGTGTCAACTTAACGTGAAATCCGCTTAGTTGCAAGGTTTCGCCCTCACCCCCAGCCCCTCTCCCACAAGGAGAAGGGAGCAAGAGATTTAGTTCCCCTTCTCCCCCAGGAGAAGGGGTTAGGGGATGAGGGCGCAAGGTATTTGTACAACACGCGCCGTATATAGCTTTTAGCTTAAGTTGACTCTTATGCCCCTACAATCAACGATAATCTTTACCTCACAAACTTATAATTTGCTGTGTTAAACAATCATGATTTTTTGAGTGGGAGTATAACTAGGGAAAACATGATTTAGTGTTGTTTGATCAAGCTGTAAGTGACGTTGTAAAACCCCAGAAATTACATCTCGAAAATCGGTAGCGATCGCTAAGTCTCTGTTCTGGTAAAGTTGGGCTGTTGCTAATCCGGGCCATTCTCCATAAACTTTACCACCGCGCACTTTGCCACCCATCACCCACATTACATTGCCATGTCCGTGATCGGTGCCACCGTTACCATTTTCTTGTACTGTGCGGCCGAATTCAGACAGCACTAAAATTGCTGTATTTTGGTAAATTGGCCCTAGGGTTTTTACCATCACAGCTAAACCCTCTGCTAATTTTTTCAGCCTTTGGGCTAATTGTCCTTGACTACCACCTTGATTAACATGGGTATCCCAACCACCCACAGCCATAAACCCTAACTCAACTTTAGGGTCTTTAACCATCAGTTGGGCTAACCGTTGAGCATCTCTAGCAAAAGCATCCGGTAATGGCGCGCCATTATTTGCCATCTTCATTTCCGCATCCAAATCTTTCATGATGGCTTGATGCGCCATCCGTCCTTCTTGATAAGTTTGACTTAAGCTATCATGACCGCCATACAGTCTGTCAAATGCTGCACCTATCTGTGGGCGATCTAGTAACAGAGAATTATTTCCTCTTTTCCCTGATGGTAAACTCGCTACCGACATTTGACCATGCAAAATTTGTGGTATTGTTTCTCCAACATTGACTGCTTGGATGGGCGTTTTGTGGGAAATAGTAGCTAATAAACGATTCATCCAACCATCCCCAGTCTTTTTTGTCCCAGGGATGCCGCTTTCCATATAATATTGAGCATCAAAGTGAGAGCGGGTGGGATCGGGAGAACCACAAGCATGGACAAATGCTAGATTACTCTGTTGCCAAAGAGGCATCAAGGAACTTAAGGCTGGATTTAAGCCAAAATTTCCATCTAAATCTAGAACTCCTCCTTGTTTTCCTGGTTGGGGGATCGCAATTTTTGGTCTTGCTTGATAATAAGCTGTCTCTGAGTAGGGAACCACTACGTTTAAGCCATCAACTGCGCCACGCAGAAAAATTACAATCAAGCGTTTTTGATTGTTGTTCTCGCTAGCAGATCTAGCAACCCAAGCATTAGTTCCTATGGCGGCTATGGCTGAGGCGGAAAACATTCCTGCTTGCAAGAGAAAGTTGCGTCTTTTCATATGATTTTGGTTTTGTGTATTAAGCACCAAGTTCTGAGGTGAAAGTTTTCTGTTTGAAACGAGAATTGTCGAGTTCTGAGGTGGAAGTTTTGGGTTCTGAACTGCAATTGTCGAGTTCCGAGGTGGAAGCTTTGGGTTCCGAACTGCAATTGTCGAGTTCCGAGGTGGAAGCTTTGGGTTCCGAACTGCAATTGTCGAGTTCCGAGGTGGAAGCTTTGAGTTCTGAACTGCAATTGTCGAGTTTTGAGGTGGAAGTTTGAGGTTCCGAACTGCAATTGTCGCGTTCTGAGGTAGAAGTTTTGAGTTCCGAACTGCAATTGTCGCGTTCTGAAGTGGAAGCTTGGGGTTCTGAACTGCAATTGTCGAGTTCCGAGGTGGAAGTTTTAAGTTCCGAACTGCAATTGTCGAGTTATTAAGACTGTGAAATCAGTCAGTAAACATAATCTTTGTGTATCTAACTCAAAAAATTATGCTGGAGTCTCCTGCAAACTTGAGATTTTGAGATTAACGACGCATAAATTCTGGACTACCTAAGATTAAAGCTGCGTGGAGTTGTGGCGGACTAGAGGCGATCGCACTTTGGGTTTTAGAAGATAAAGAATTACCTAATGTATTGGTGAGTTGTAAGCTATCTATGGGAGTTGGTCTGACCTTAGCTACTGGCAGAGTTACTCCTGAGACATTATTACCTGCATTCATCGGAGTTGGTAAACTTGATAGCGGCAATCTACCACTAGCGATCGCAGTGGCAAAGTTAAGACGGCGAGTCATCGCATCAGGATTCAACCATGCTGCTTCTGTGTTTTTATAGCCATCTGGAGTTGGACAACCATAAACGGGCATCTCTAACTGTTGAAGTAAATTAAATATGGGTTTTGTGTTGTTAACTTCCATACCTGTGGCTCGCACTGCAGAGATAGCATATTGATAGGGTGTTTTAAACTTGGCATTAAAGTTTTTACTGTCCCAAAATTCCGAACTGTGAAATAAAGTATCGAGGACATCGCGAATATTCCCATCAGTAGCAAGATAGCGCTGTGTTAGACGATCTACCAAAGTTGTGGGTGGGCGATCGCTGACGAAATACTGAGCTAGTTTGTAGCTAAGATGACGGGCTGTAGCGGGGCTACGCGCCAAAATATCTAAGGCTTGTTCTCCTTCCGCTTCACCACCGCCTTTAATGGTGGTTTTGAGAAAAACTTTGTCGCTAGAATCGTGGCGTTTGGGATCAAAGTAAAATCCAAAACTATGACTATTTTGCTGATTGGGACGAGCAATTCCCCAACCAGTCAAAATTTTTGCCAAAGCGATCACATCTTGCTGGGTATAGCCACCATCCACGCCGAGAGTATGTAATTCCATTAACTCCCGGGCATAGTTCTCATTTAAACCCTGAAATCTACCACGAGCACCAGGGCTATGAGGGGCAGTATTTTGCCAATTATCTAGATAATACAGCATAGCCGGATGGTGTGCGGTTGCCCCTAACAAGTCACGAAAGCGCCCCAGCGCATAGGGTCTAATGGCTTGCTGTTCGTAAGCTCCAACTAACAAGCGATCGCGTCCCTTGGCGGCATCCACATTAAAATGGTTGTACCAAAAGTCCACCATGACTTCTTGCAGTTGTCTTTGACTATTAGTCGCCCGTAATAATCTGGCTTGAATTGCTTCTTGAAGCACACCTCTGGCTTTTTGTTGTGCAGCTTTCTTGATTTCTGGGCTGGATTTTGGCGTGGTTACGCCATCAGCCAATAGTTGCATTGGGTTTAAGCTGAGGGTTTTTAGTTGTACCAGTTGACTTTCTAGACTGGATGATTCCGGGATACTTTCAGGTGACAGTTGCTCTTTAATATAGCGCTCTACACCAATAGACTCTACCCGTTGCACATCTCCAGGGCGAGGCCCAAAACTCAAGCGGTTAATTATATGTAAAATTTTGGGATCAACAGATTGTGGCGCTGCATTACTAGGCGTAACCCCCAAGAGTAAAATTAGCAGCGACATCACAAAGAATCTTGGTTTTGCAGTCATAGGACTATTTTTAATTAATTGCAAGATGAAGAGAATTGTTATCAGGACTTACGCAACTGGTACACTCATCTTCTGGTTTAAGAGTCAAGAGTCAAGGGTCAAAAATTCAGGTTTTTTGGACTCTTGACATTTGACCCTGGACAAACCTAAACGAAAAAAATGTGACACTTGCGTAAGTCCTAGTTATTTTGACTTGTATAAATGTTCAGCAAACTTCTGTCTTTGCTCTACAGTTAAAATCTCGCGAATTGCCAAGGTATTTGCAAACTGAGCATCAGCAAGTTGTTGCTTGAGGACTTTCAGTTGGTTGTATTTTGTTAGTACTTGTTGTTTAGAAGCTGTTCCTGCCAATAAATCGCGTAATTCTTGCTGCGCTTGCTGCACTGCTTGTCTTTTAGGCTTGATTTGACTTTGGGATTGACTCCGAATTTGTTTCATTTGTTGGACTTGTGCAGATGTTAAATTCAACTCCTGAAGCCAACCTGATTGGGGACGACGCGGTTTTGATAAATTTGTAGAGTTTTGGGCTAAATTTCCACCGAAAAATGAACCCCTTGCTTGAGCAAAAGCACTAGCACCACTAAGCGCCACAATCATCGCTGTAATCAGAGACAAACGACGTAAAGACATAGAATTTATCTCCTAAAATTCCCTAAATTAATCAGAACTATAATCTGTAAAATGCCATACGTAACTGCCTGTATGTTCGCTGACTGTACCTTGCCAATTACTGTCAATGAAAGCTTCTAAATTTGCTAGTTCTGCTGCACTTGGTTTAGCTGGTGCAAAAACCTTGTAGCTAACTACAGCAGCTACCAAAGAAGCCGCGATCGCAGGCGGAACTAACCACAGTCTTGGCAAATGGCGTTGAGGTTTGACTGCAAAAGTTTGCACCTGTTGTAATATTTGCTGTTCCAAATCAGGAGCAGCTGGAGGGACTGGTGGACGATGCTGACGCAGAAAATTCACCAGATTTTGCTCATCATCAGGAAATTGAGTCATAGTTGCACTCCTTGTTGTTGCAGAAATTGGCGCATAGCCGCACGAGCATGAAACAGACGAGACTTTACGGTTCCTATGGGAATAGAAAGAATTTCTGCTATCTCTTTTTGTGGTACTTCCTCTAAGTCATGCAACACTAGTATTGTGCGATGGTCAAAACTTAAGTTAATTAACCCTTGTTGCACCAAGTCTTGATAATGCAAAGCCATCAAATCTGGAGCGTCTTGTTGGCTTGGAGTATTTACTGTCAGCGCTTGTAATTGAGTCCGCCTTTTAACTTCCGCTTGTCGCTGATCGCAAGCTAAATTCCAAGCAATGCGATACAGCCAAGTCGAGAATTTTGCTGTTTGGCGAAATTTGGGCAATCCTTTCCAAGCTCTAACAAATACCTCCTGCACTAAATCATCTAGGCTAGATGGTTCACATTGAGATACAATCGACCTCACCCGTTGCTGATGGCGACGATAAAGTAGTCCGTAGCTTTGGATATCACCTTGCAAGCACTGCTTTACCAGAGCGCTATCAGGTTCGCTTGTGGAGTTGCTGGGGAATTGCCCATTATTTGAAACCTTGATTGGCACAACTAACACCTGAGGCGCTCTCCTCCATCCGTTTTTAGCTTGTATTTATTAGACCGGATGGCAAAGTAAAAGGTTCAAAGGACTTCTAACTTAAAAATAAGCAGGGGGAGCAGAGGGAGCAGAGGAAGCAGGGGAGAGAAAGAATTTGCTCAATATCTTCGCTCTTGCTGATTGAATCATTTGCAAAAGTTGCTGCTCAGATCCCCGACTTTTTGAAAAAGTCGGGGATCTAAATGTCGCTAAAAGTTAGCGATCGCGTAATACCAATTTGAAAAAAGAATGCGACAGATTGTAGGGGCAAGGCAGTGCCTTGCCCTCTAGAATATACTGATGTGTCGCAAACATTATTTGATTTGGTATAACGCACACACATGGAACTGTTAGCCAAGAGTTCCAGCAGATAAAGGTTTTTGCCGAATCGCAGCTTTTCGCAGCAACTCATGGACTTCATTATCTGTGGTTTGCGGAAACTTACCATACCACTGACCAACGCTATAGAAAGGGGTTGGTGTGGCAAGGCAAACAACTTCGTTTACTTTTGCTGCTAATTGTTCATAAGCTGGGGATGGAGCAACTGGTACTGCAATGACAATGCGAGCAGGTTGCTGTTGTTGCACAGCTACAATCGCCGCGAACATGGTTGCACCTGTAGCTAAACCGTCATCTACCAAAATCACTGTTTTTCCTTGTAGTTTTGGGAAAGGACGATTCCCGCGATAAAGCTGTTCGCGTCTTTCTAATTCTTGTTGTTCTTTGGCGGCGACTGAAGCGATCGCTTGCTGAGAAACATTGAGGTCGCGAACAATATCTTCATTGAGTATCTGTACATTACCAGAAGCGATCGCGCCCATTGCCAATTCTTCTTGATTTGGTACACCTAGTTTGCGTACTATCAAAACATCTAATTCAACATTCAATTTTTCAGCAATTTCAAAGGCAACAGGTACCCCTCCTCTTGGTAAAGCTAGCACTAACACATCTGGCTGGTTAGCATAGGCTGCTAAATCCTTAGCTAGCAACTGACCTGCAAAACTTCGGTCTGGGAATAACATGAGTAATCACCTGTTGCCTATGTTTTCTCATCTCATCTAATTTTAAAAAGGTCAAGATTCTCTGTAATCTGACTAATGGGGCGACAGTCTTAAGCTATGTATCTACCTAAAGTATGAATTATGGTGGCAACAAAATCTGAAGATTTTTATATTTGATTTTGAAGTTCATGTAGGAGAGCCAGTGCGTTGCGGAGGTTTCCTCCGTTGTAGCAACTGGCGTTGCGTTAGCGATAGCGTAACGCATCAGATATCTTTCGACCTGTATTAATAAATTAGCTGAGTGTGAGCTTACAATCTCCACCAAGATAAGGAATATTGACTGTAAATGTTGTTCCTTCCCCTACTTGACTACTAACAGTAATTGTACCTTTATGTAAATCTACACACCGTTTGACAATTGATAAACCTAAACCAGTACCGGAGATGGAGCCTACATTCCGCGCTCGCTGGAAAGGTTGAAACAAGTTTACTTGGTCTTCTTGAGGAATACCTACGCCGTAATCTTGAATTTGAAAAATAATTTTACAATCTTGGACTGTTAGGTCAAAATTAATCATACTCTCTGGCGGAGAATATTTGAGAGCATTATTCAGCAGATTAGTTAAAATTTGGCGGATGAGTTTTTGGTCAATCTTAGTGGTCAAAGTTGTGAGTTGCTGATGATTTCTAGTAGCAACAAAGCTAATTCTATGCCCATAAATATTGGCTTCCAAGTCTTCTACTAAATCATGGCAAAATTTTACTAAATCTACTGTTTCTAAATTTAACTGCAACTGCTCAAGGTCAGCTAGATTGAGCATCAATACATCATCAAGCAACTGAGTCATGTGTTTAATGGCTTTCTCAATGCGTTCTAAATGTTGCTGTTGCTTTTCTGGGCTGACACGATAACTATAGGCTGCGAGATATTCAGTAGAGGAAGCAATAATAGTTAAAGGTGTACGAAATTCATGGGATGCTGTAGAAATGAATCGCGCCCGCATTTGGCTGAGTTCTTTTTCTTTCCGCAAAATTTGCATCCGCTTGATAGCATACTCGACCGTTTTTACTAATAACTGGGATGAAATTTGTCCTTTTACTAAATAATCTTGCGCCCCCACAGCTAAAGCTTCTAGAGCAAGTTTTTTATCTGGTAAACCTGTGAGGACTACTATTGGTAGATGTGGAACCGCTGCTTGCATTTGAATTACAGTATCTAGACCTTGAGAATCGGGTAATGAGAGGTCTAGAAGAATCACATCAAATTCACTATCTTGTAGTTGTTTTAGTGCCAGATGCAGCCGTTTGAAATGAGTTATCTGCCACGACTGAGCATCACTATCCTCTAATATTTCTGTCAATATCGCAACATCAGCAGGATTATCCTCTACAAGCAGAACCGCCAGTTTCTCACTGTCCATACATCATCTCACCCAGACCAAGTTTTAAAGTCCCAAAATCACAACTATTTTTTAATTGAAATACTATTTACAAAAATTAAATTTTAATTTCGCTTTTGCAGATAATAATCTTGCTATCTCAAATTGATAACTTCAATTATGCTGATGTGCAGGTAACTCAACAAGTGCTAACCAAAAATGCTCAATTGACCTGACAACCTGGATAAATTGCTCCAGATCAACTGGTTTGACAAGGTAGCAATTGACGTTGAGCTGATAACTCTTGAGAATGTCAGTTTCAGCTGAGGAAGTGGTCAATATGACAACAGGAATAGTTTTGAGATGATCATCTGCTTTGATTTCTGCCAGTAATTCTCTACCATTTTTCTTTGGTAAATTTAAATCTAGCAGAATTAAATCAGGGCGATTGACATCTGTATATTTTCCTCGCCTATATAAATAATCGCTGGCTTCGGCTCCATCTCGCACAATGTTTAACTGATTGAGAAATTTACTTTCGCTGAGAGTTTCTGCTATCAAAACGGCATCGCTTTTAGAATCTTCAACAAGTAAGATTTGGAGTACTTTTAATCGATGGTGCGGTGACATATTCAGTTCTCATTACCAATGGGAAGTGTAAAGTAAAAAGTTGCTCCTTGTCCAAGTTGCGACTCAACCCAAATTCTTCCACCATGCCGTTCTACAATCTTTTTGCAGATGGCTAATCCTAAGCCAGTCCCAGAGTACTCATCACTAGCATGAAGCCGTTGAAAGATGCCGAATATTCTCTCGGCGTACTGTGGTTCAATGCCAATTCCATTATCTTGAACAGCGAACACCCACTCTTCCTGAGAACTCGCAGACAGCGGGCTGCAATTTTCAGATAAGTGTTGTTCCGTCAATGGTAATGTATTTTTGTGAGCAGAAATATATACCTTTGGAGGTAACTCACTACGGTATTTCAGGGAATTGCCAACTAAGTTGAGAAACAAATTTGACAATTGGTTGGGATCGGCAAGCACAGTTGGTAAAGGCTCGGCGGTAATTGAGGCTTGAGTTTCAGTAATGGTAATTTGCAAATCATTTTTTACCTGTTCGAGTAAGGCACTACAGTCAACTGATTGTAACTTCAGTTCATAGCGACCGGCTCTAGAGTAGGCTAATAAATCTCTGACTAGTTGCTGCATCCGGATTGCGCCATCGACAATAAACTCGATATACATATCTGCTTTGGCATCGAGTTGTCCTTGATAACGCTTTGCTAGCATTTGTGTAAAACTGGTGACGGCTCTCAGCGGCTCTTGTAAATCGTGAGAGGCGACATAAGCAAATTGTTCTAGTTCTTGATTGGAGCGTTTCAGTTCTTGTGCTAGTTTGCGGGATGATTCTTCGGCTTCTCTGAGTTCAGTAATATCGCGAGAAATCGTCAAAACAGACTCAACTTCACCATCTAATCCCAACTCTGGAACCACGTAAGTTTGGTAAACTTTCCACTCATCTTGGTCGGGAACTCGAAATTCATCTATCTGCATTTTGCCTGTGGTGAAGACATTTTCTAGCGATGCTATCCAAAAGTCAGCAATTTCTTGGGGATAGCCTAAATCTGCTGGTGTTTTGTCCAGATAGGTTTCTCCTGGAATTCCCGACTGTTGTGTACTAGCAGGGTTGACATAAAGATAACGATATTGGCGGTTATGTCGGCTAATAACATCGGGTGTATTTTCTACTAATGTCCGAAATTCTTGTTCCCGTTTTTGCAGAATAGCGTTAGTTTCACGCAGTTGCTTGGTACGTTCTTGAACTTGCAGTTCTAATTCATCCCGTGCCATTTTGAGTGTTTGCTCTGCTTGCTTTTGCAGAGTAATATTCTGCGACATGGATAAACCTGCAAATATTTCTCCTTGCTCGTTAAATAGGGGAAGTGTATGAATTTGATAAATGCGATCGCCAAAGGAAAGTTCAAAAATTGTGGTTTCTCCTGCTAATGCAGCTCGATAGGGTGGTTCTAAAACCGCACTAATTTCTGGTGGTACGGTTTCCCAAAGAGTATGTCCCTCAAGTTGTTCCCTTGTCATCCCAACTTTTGCTATTTCTGTACCATCAGACAGCAGATAGCGTAAATCACGATCAAAAATGTTCACTCCACCATTGGGGAAGTTGTGCGCTAGGGTGCGATATAAATATTCGCTCTGACGTAGTGCTTCTTTGGCTTGTTTTTGTGGCGTAACATCATTACCAAAAATGATAATGCCACCAATTTCACCTGTAGCAGTATGCCAAGGATGAATTTCCCAGGTGATCCACTGCTGGGTACCATCTGCGCGCATAAACAAATCTTCATCGCATTGTTCACTAGCTCCAGCTAAACAGCGTTGATGGATTTGTCGCCATTTATCGGGAATTTCGGGAAAAATTTCGTAGTGCGATCGCCCAATTAGAGATTCGACAGAATCGAGATGATACTCATTCACCCATCTTTGGCTAGCTATGAGGTACCGCATATCTCTGTCAAACATGGCAATCCCAGCCGGTGCATACTGGGCAAATAAGCGTAAAGTGGCTGCGCTGGCTTGCAAACTCTGTTGTGCTTGTTTGCGTTCGGTAATTTCTTCACACACGACACTAATACCAATAATTCGTTCCCCATCTTTCAATGGCAGAAAACTTTCTAACCAAGTCCGTTGCACACCAGGGTGAGCTGGAGTTTCCCCAGTTATTTCTATATTAAGTACAGGTTCGCCTGTTGCCAAAATAGAGCGTAACAGTTGTTCAGCGGCATCTGCTATATTAGGCAGCAGCTCTTTTACTGTCCTACCAATATGTGCATCAATTGCCAAACCATTGATTTGGGCTAGGCGATCGTTAATCCGCACAAAGCGCAAATCTGGATCTAAAACGCTTAACCCAATGGGGGCTGATTGGTAGATAGTTTCAATTTCTGCTAGTTGGCGCTGTAGCTGAATTTGATTTTCCCTTAAGGCTGCTTCTGTGCGTTTGCGTTCGGTAATATCTCGACAAACACAGAATCGCAGAAAATCTCCTTCCCACTCCACAATGTTAAAGCTAATTTCGACATCGTAGACTGAGCCATCTTTGCGGTGATGCTGAGTTTCTAAAATCCCACTTTTGCAACTCATGTAGTCTTGCATCATTTGCTGCAGTTCTGTATGGGTGTACTGGCTATTCCAATCAAAAATACTGAGTTTGGCAACTTCTGGAGGAGTGTAGCCCAACATTTCCGCAAATCGGGGATTGGCATCTAATACTTTACCTTCTTGGTCTAAAATGACGATGCCATCAAAGGAGATGTTAAACAGAGTTTGAATCCGCAGAGATTCTTTTGCTAACCTTTGCTCAGCTTGTTTCCGCTCCGAAATATCTTCAAAAGCGCTGACAGTGGCAATAATTTGCCCATCTCGATCCAGAATTGGCGCTGCACTCACAGACAACAGTGTGAATGTGCCATCACCACGGCGGTAGTGCATTTCCTCAGCTTTAATCACTTCACCAGAAAGCAGCGAACGGGCTATGGGGTACTCTTGAGGTTGGTAAGGTTGCCCATCTTCGTGGATTGCACCGTATTTAATGTACTCTTGGTAAGTCTGGGCTGGTAATAAAGGATGCCGCAACACCTTGATGGCTTCTTGATTGTGAAACAGTTGTTTGCCCGAAGGAGCCTCTGCGATCGCCACACCCACAGGCATTTGTTGCAAGACTTGTTCTAGGCGGCTGCGTTCTGCTTCTAACTGTTGTAGTAGTTGATTGCGTTCGGTTTCGGCTTTTTTGCGCTCAGTAATATCTCGTACTGCCGAAATTCTCACACTCTGCCCGTGATACCAGCTTTGCTTACCTATTACCTCTAATTGAATCAGGGTGCCATCTTTCTTGAACCCTGTAAGTTCATAAGGCGTTTCATACTGGTTTTCAGCATAATGCAACACAGTGGCTACAGATTCCGGTGTGAGAAAATCATCTGCCGATTTACCGATCATTTCCTCTAAGGTATAACCAAAAATTCTGGCAAGCCCGGCATTAGCTTCAATAATCTTTCCTTGATCGTGAATCAATATGCCTTCAAACATGGCATCCACCAAAGCATAGAATCGCATTTCGCTTTCTTGAGATGCTTGTTCTGCTCTTTGACGTTCCGCAATTTCTTGGCGCAGGGAATCATTAACTGCGGCTAACTCCTGAGTTCTAGCTGTAACTCTGGCTTCTAATTCCTCACTGAGTTGGCGTAATGCTGCTTCTGCTTGCTGGCGTTCTGTAATGTCTCTGGTGGTAGTGATGACTGCCTCAATTTCTCCGTCATTGCCCTCAATGGGAGAAATCACATATTCATAGTACCTAATTCCATTCACAGTGGGGAAACGAGTTTCCCCTGTAATCGGAATTCCCGTCTGCAATACAGATCTGCGTTGCACATCATAAACTTCCATGATGTCAGCAGGAAATCCTAACTCTTGCCAAGTTTTACCCAGCAATTGCGCCTGCGCTAAACCCAAAGCTGCTAGCCCTGCAGGACTGGCATAAACATAGCGTAAGTTGCGATCGCTAATGTAGATATGATCGGTAGAGGCTGCCAAAACCCGATCTATCAGTCCGATCTGCTCTGAGAAAATAGAATTCTCTTCGCTTCCCATTACAGTATCCTCAAAGGTGTCGCTGGTAAGCTAATACACATCTTGATTGCATATTTTTTTGTTGGGGTTGTCAAGGGCCGAAGAGACGAGATTAATCGCGTCTGTACTCAAGCCAGTTCAGTATGGTGCGTTAGCGCGACTCGTAACGCACCTGTGGCAATGGTTGTTTTGTGTTACGGCTTATGCCTAAGAGGTTGTTTGAAAATTTGTTGGTTGTGATTATTAGCACTTACATATCCCCCCTAATAAACAGCAGGGTTGTTTCATTTCCAAAAACAGGTAAAATTGGCCCTTGTGGAATGAAACAGCCTTGCCGACGAAGGAGATTTAGGGGATCAAAATATGTGCAACTTCACATTAAATTGGTCTTACCAATAACAAATGATATTTCTTTAATTGAACCGTTCTATTTAAATGCTAGTGTACTTTTGATGCCCATTTAATTTCCACTCTTCTATTGTGACACTATTATCATCAGCAATTAAGCTTGCGGCTTCTCTTAAAAGTTCCTGCTGTTCTTTTTGAATTGCCTCTAAACGAACAGAAATTTCCGCTAATCTTTGCTGCTTAGTTTGATAGATAACTTCTGAATTTATGGGCAGTATAGCTGATGTTTTATCAGTCTCTTGAGTGCCTTTAATTTTTTGCACTGCCAAACTACCAAATGTAGCGAAAGATATAAAAATAACTTTAGCTAAAGCCTGAAGTAATTTGAGCGGCACTTGCAAGATTGACAAACTAGCTGTCTCAATCAAGCGCATAACGGCTCTAATAATACTCCACAGCAGAGCCAGGATGAACACCAGCAAGATGCAGCTGATAATAGGATGATTAGCAGCCCAACCGAGCATTTGCACTAGCCGAAAAATTGCCGGGTGTTGCGCTAGCCAATCATTCATCGAAGATGCGATCGCTGTTTGTACTGCTGTTGATGTTGTACTCTTAACTTGTCCAGCAGTTTGTAAACTTTGTTCTAGAGAACCTTTAGCTTGTTCCCAAGTTGTTGTAACTGTATTAATTGCTTTATCGGTGGCTATATTTGCAGTTTCTTTGAAAGATTGTCCTGCTTGCTGTGCTGAGTTAGTCAAGGAATTAACGCTGTCATCAACAAAATATTTCGCTTGTTGAAGGTTTTGCCAAATTCCTTCAGAAAACTTCATATCTATTGGAGGTGTCATGGCACATTTCACCGTGGTTGAAATCGCACCCGCAAACCATCTTTAGGTTGATTCGTGGGTACTCGTACTGTAGCTAAACTTTGATGAGGCAATATCTCCCAATCATAGCTACGTAACAGATGGGCAGCAATAATTTTCATTTCCATTTTGGCAAAGGCAATACCAATACAGATGCGCGGCCCGCCACCAAAACCAATTAAACTAAAGGGATATTGTCTATTTTCTTGACGCTGGGGACTAAACCTATCTGGATCAAAAACTTCTGGCTGGGGATAAATTTCTTCTAAGCTATGGGTGACATAAATTGAATACAATAGTTGCCAGCCTGCCGGAACATGAAAACCCCTAAATTCAAAGTCTTTAATTACACACCGAAACCCACCGCCAACGGGCGGATGTAACCTTTCTACTTCTAATAAAACTTGCTCTAAATATGGCATTTGCCCCAACTGTTCTAAACTTAAAGCACCTTTATTAGCAAGTTGTAATTGTTCTTCTCTCGCACGTTCTTTTACATCTGGATGAAGTGCTAATTCTGCACACAACCAAGTCAACATTGAAGTTGTAGTTTCATGTCCAGCAAACAGTAATAGCACAGCTTGAGCAATCAGTTCCCTTTCACTCATGCTATTACCATCCTCATCTTTGGACTGGATTAATAAACTAAGAACATCTTTAGTAGGGTTTTGCTGACGCTGTTTGATAAAGTCAGATAAATATTCTAAAATTTGATTACGTGCTGCTACAGCTTTGCCAAATGTTGTAAATGGTAATTGTAGACGATTAATGGCAAATAACCCATTTGATAAGCTAGCAAATAATTTGCTAAATCGCAGCGATTCGGAACCAGAAGTAGTACCCAACAATAACTGACTAGCAATATCAAATGTTAGCTGTTTAAACTCACTAAACCAGGTAAACTCTTGTTTTTCCTGCCATTTTTTGAGATAGCCACTTGTTATTTCTTCCATTGTGGCGACATAATTTGCTAATGCTGACCCATGTAAAGCCGGCATCATCAGACGGCGATTTTTACGGTGTTCCTCACCATCTTGCAGAAAAAGGGATTCGCCTAATAATACTTTGAAATTCTGAGGCCATCCTTCACGCCAGGAAAAATATTCCATGTGCCTGGAAAGCACAAACTCAATTGCTTCTGGCCCCACCATCACCACAGTAGGCCTACCCAAAATATTAGTTTTAAATATTGAACCATATTGCTGATACCGCTTATTACCAAATTTGTAAGGATCAGCAACAAATTCTAGCGTTTCACCTAGTAATGGTAAACCAAAGCTTCCTGGTGGTAGTTGAGAAGGTTTCATTTTTTAACTGTTTTCTGATAATTATCAAGATTAACAAAAAACAGCAAAGCAACACATTGCAATAGCAATTACCATCATGCTTTACAACAGATAAATCATTCGTAATTCGTAGTGGGATGCGTTAGGCTTCGCCTAACGCATCCCACTAAATCTATGCAATCACAGTAATATCATTACTTGTGAGTGCAGCTCTATTGAATAATTGACCTATCTGAATTTGTGCGCTGCTACCAGTACCATCAGCATCAAAGAAAAGGTTACCCCGAAGTCGATCATAAATAAAGCGATCGCTTTCTGTGGTCGCCTTTGTCCCACTGCGGAATAAGCCAGCATCCAGTGTACCGAGTGCTTGCGAGAGACTAAATTCAGATTTGGAAATGACGATTTTATCAACACCGGGATTAAAGTCGATGATAGTATCAAATTCACTTGTACCAGTTAAGTAAAAGCGATCGCTATTGCTACCACCAGTTAAAAAGTCCCTTCCTTCACCGCCAACTAGCCAATCATCGCCATCGCCACCCAGTAAAACACCATTACCTGCATCGCCATACAGCCTATCGTTACCATCTCCGCCTTCTAATGCATCATTTCCGCTACCACCACTAAGGGTATCGTCACCTTTTCCACCTAGCAAGCCATCATTACCTTCATCACCATACAGGTTGTCGTTACCATCTCCGCCTTCGAGTACATCATTTCCGCTACCACCATACAGGAAATCATTGTTTTTGTTGCCTGTGATGATATCGTTACCAGCTAGACCCCGGATAATATCGACTTTGTCAGTACCGATGAGGATATTATTACCGGATGTGCCATTGATGGTGTTGGGTACTGGTATGTTAAATCTCGCTACACTGGGGTCATGGTCGCTATCCTGGTCAGCAAACTCAGAATTGATATGTACTACATCATAGCCATCGAGTTGATTTAGCAGATTCTTACTGACAAGGATATGGTCAAGTACTTGGGCATTACCTTCAAAATTGTAGGTATAACGCTCATTTTCAGGCAAGGTTTCAACGAGGGAACTTAGTCCAGCACTTTCTAAGGTACTGACAGGTTTGGAAAACTCAAAATCATTTAAGTCCCCTGCTACTACGACATTAGCATTGGGGTTGATGGCTAAAATACTCTCAACAAAATTTTTCACCACCGTAGCTTGTTGCTGACGCTGAGTTTCGCTGGTGAGAGTAGGCGGTTGATTTGGCCCGTATAAAGGTTGGTCACCACCTTTAGAGTTAAAGTGATTACCAACGATATAAACAGTCTGCCCGTTGAAAGTAAATTCACCAACTAAAGGCTTACGGCTGGTAGTAAAAGCGGAGTTTGTCGGGTCAAGGCGACCGGGACTACCAGAAAGGGTAGGTACACCATTAACATCGCTAACTGTAATGTTAGAAGTAGAAGTACCACCAGCACGCTCGACAAACTGCACGCGATCGCGATTAAATAAGAAACCTTGGCGAATATTCCCACCAGGTTCACCGCCATCTTGGTTATTTACTGGGTCAATTTGGCGATATTCGTAGCTAGGGCCGCCCGCAGCTTTAATGGCATTAATTAATGTTTGGTAAGTTGTACTAGCATCAACTACCCCGTTATTTGTCGCCCCGTTGTTATCCTGAATCTCTTCCAGAGTGATAATATCTGGTGATTTCAGGTTATTGACAATTCTGTTGGCAATGTTTTGAAACTTGCTTACAGGGTCGCCAGGGTCAAGGTTTTCGACGTTGAAGGTAGCAACTGTTAATTGGTTAGCAGCAGAAGTAAGATTTGTAACTTCTTTTTGGAGAGTATCAGAGGTAACACTTACAGAAGTTGGCAGAACTTCATAGTTGCTGAAGTTATAATCAACCACGCCTGTAATTGTGGCGAAAGTTGCACTGACATTCACCTTGGGAGAGCTACCAGAGGTAAATAAAGTATCATCAATTTGGATACGCTCTGGATTAAAATCATTAGCACTAACTGCGATACCACCTCTAGCTGTGCGTCCGGTAGCATTCGTGCCATTATCAGCTAACACCCAAATTTCCCCAAAATTATTAGTCGGGCTAACTGCAACAGGATTATTCACCTGTACCAGCATCCCTTCTAAGCTTTCGTAGAAATCAATTCCATCTTGGGCGGGGTCAAAGGTGGTCGTTCCGGTTTCAATATTGCCAGTAGTGTCGTTGTCAATTACCGATGTAGGGATAGTTCTACCACCGTTACCTAAAATCGTGGTAGTTGGTAAAGCATTACCACTGGAAAGTTTGATAATTGAGGGACTGGTAATTTGGGTAGTTGTCAGGTTATTAGCATTACCACCTGGGCGAAATTCCGTTACTGTACCGCTAACCTGCACTGCGTCCCCGACTTGGACAGTGGGTGCTGATGAAGTGAAAACAAAAATTCCTTCAGAAGTGCGATCGCTACTATCTGGGTTAGGGTCTTGGAGGTAGAAACCCCGCGCTGCAACGGCTGTCACAATCCCCGGAACATTGGTAACAGTTTTTCCATTAAAGGGGGAGGTGTGACTAACTCCTTGAATGTCGCTAATTCTCATAGGTGGGGTGACTTCAAACACAGCAACCGTTCTGCTAACTTCATTTGTTGTCACCAACAAAGGCTTACCTGTGGGACTGTCGGCGGCGGAAATAAATGTTAGCCCCTCTACTGCGACATCTTCTGGTGTATTAATATACTGAACAAAAGTTGGCTTGTTAGGATTTGTCACCTCATAGACAATCACATCGCCAGTGCGTTCTAAACCGATAAACGCATAGGTGCGGTTGTTGATCACTCCAATCGCCACACCTTCCGGTTCAGGCCCTTTATTATCGCTGCGGGTGTCAAAGCCAGCAGCCAAGCCCTCTGAGTTAAACAGAGTTGGGACTTTACTAGCGGTAATTTGTTCGAGTTGATCGCCACTATCAAAAACTTGTTTACCGCTAGCATCCCAAATTGAGAAGGAACGCGCCCCAAATGCTTCAATGCGATCAAAGTCCTTATCACCGTCAATATCACCCGTGGCGTTGGTTAATTGTAATCTGCCCAAGTTAGCATTTTGCTTCAGGTCGGCTGCATTGGGGAAAACTGTTGGGTCTAAAACATATCCAGATGCACCAACACGAATTTCTTCATTAAATCCTGTGTAGTTGCGGGAATCGCCTTCGTTGGCTGTGATGTAGTAGGTTTGCCCGTTAGCTGTAAAACTAGCGATCGCATCTGGCTGATATAACCCAAACACAGGCCAGTTCTTAATATTAATACCGCCATCCTGATCGCTCGCATCGATACCATTGCCAGGCAAGTTGTGATTTTTCACACCCAAGGGCAAAATGTCGGTGATCGTAGCGCTGGTAATATCGAGAATTGCGATCGCATTATTTTCTTGCAACGTTACGTAAGCTTTTGTACCATCTCCCGAAAAGGCAATATATTCGGGTTCTACATCTTGGGCTACAGTAGCACCAGGGCCAAAAATCCGCACACCCGAAGCTTTTAGGGCATCGATTTGGCTATTAAACGCCGTAAATCCAGCAGTTTGCACTGTAGCGTTGGCAACACCATTTGCCAAGTTAATAATGCTCACAGACCCTTCAGGGTCGAAGGAATTAGCTTGTCCGTAGCTATTCGGTTCGCCTTCGTTGGCAGTTAAGACCTTTGTACCATCAGGTGTAAAGGTAAGCATATCCGGCAGATAGCCCACTTCCACAGAGTTTAAGAATGAACCATTAGCGGCATTAAAAAAGCTAACCTGTCCGAGAAGTTGCGCGCCAGTTGTGGTGTTGCGAATTGCGTAAGCAACCGCTACTGTTCCATTCTTGACGGCCACACTGTTAGGAATAATTTCGGTTCCAGTAGGTGCGGTAAATCCAGGAGTCAGACTACCGACTGCTGTCAATGCTCCGATGTTGCTAACACTGTAGATTTCCACAGTGCTACCTGCTACAACAAACAGGCGATCGCTTCCTGGATCGAAGGCGGAAATTTCAGCACCATTCGCACTGGTGAAACCGCCAACTTTTTGCAAAGTGCTGGTGTTGTTGTTGGTAATCGTAATATTTTGCGAAGTGGTGTTACCTAAAGCAATACCTGCAGAAGGTGTCGCGATTGTCAAGATAGCAGTTTCAGTTGCTTCTGCGATCGCATCATCTGCCACGATAAAGGTAACAGAACCACTGGTTTGTCCGTCAGCAATGGTAATGGTATTGTTGCTGAGGTAATAATCTCCAGTGGCGATACCTGTGCCTGTAACTGCTAAATTCACTGTTTGACTACCAACAACTGCACTAGAAGCAGTAGCCGTCACAGTGATAGCTGTTGTATTCGCTTCTGAACCAGCAGCAGTGCTAACAGATAAATTCACAGTCGGCACAGTTGGAGTATTATTATCTGCGATCGCAATATTCTGAGAAGCTGTACCGAGAGTAATTCCAGCAGAAGGATTGCTGAGAGTTAAAGTTGCTGTTTCATTGCCTTCAACTAAAGCATCATCGACAACTGTAAAGGTGACAGAACCAGTTGTTTGTCCGTTAAGAATTGTGATTTGATTACTGCTAAGAGTGTAATCGCCTGGAGTAATGCCAGTTCCCAAAACACTTAAGTCAACTGTTTGGTCACCAGTAACAGCACTAGAGGCGGTAGCAGTGACTGTAATTACTGTTGTCCCTGCTTCCGAACCAGAGTTACTGCTAACAGAGAGATTGACGCTGGGAATACCAGAATTAACAGTGAATCCAGATGTACTAAACGGTAAATCTGGTGCAATCCCATCGTTACTTTGGTCGCCAGATGCATCTTGCGTCACCCAGTTAGCAGGGTTATTAATGAGTGGCAGATAGGAAGCGAAATTGGATTCTCCACTACGATTGCCATCGTATACCGCAATATCAGCATCAGCATCTTTGGATGCAAGTTCAATGGCATTAATGCCGACTGTGAGACCAGTACCATTAAGAGTTACAGTTGCTCCGCCGCCACTGTTGCCTGTTAATGTGTTGTTGCCAATTGCTGTAAGAAATGCTGTTGGTGTAGTTGGTGTACCCACGTAGGCATAGACAATCTCAGTACTAGCAGCTATACCTCGGTTGCTGGAATCAAAAAAAGCTACAGTTCCCAGATTTGATGAAATTGTCCCACTACCAATATTATCGATAGTGACGACTACGCCAGGGGGAATAGTAGAATTAGCAGTCCAAGTAAACCCAGATTCCCCAGTATTAAAACTTGAGCCTGTCCACTCATTATCAGTAAAGTGAATTTCTGTTCCAGCTTCAATTTGAACCAAGGTAACGAACGCTAGGTTATCGTTACCTTCAGAGTTAAAACCTACGAAAGCAATATCGCCTGTCTTCAGTGCCATCAAAAAATCTCCTAGTAAAGTAGCGGTGAGAGTTTTTCGCAAATTGTCAAAAGCAGATTAATGATTGGATGCAATCATGCAGAGAATCAAACTGAGCCAAAGTAAGACAAATGAATGAGGACGCAAATAATCGCGGCCTATGTTGAAATAGGTCGTACCTTGTTGAGTATTCTTTTGTTCATTGCATAAAATCAGCACTCTGTATTTCTACAGATGTAAATAGTTACTTAGGATTTACTGGGTGAAGGTTAAGAACAGGCTATGAGTAGATCCATTTACTTAAGATTTATAAATAGCTGATTTTATTAAATATATGTAGTGGCTGGTTTCAGGTTAAGAAAAGCTTATGTAAATGTGAATTTACCAAATATTTAAGAATGTGTAGTTTTGATGAACTACGTATACGGGAAGTAATAAAAATATTTTTAATGCCCGATATGCAAAAATTTCCTAGACAAGCAACACAGATTTCTGACAAGACTTCATGCGTCAAGATTCAACAATAGATGCGTAAAGGGAAAAGGTTAAAGGGGAAAGGGAAAAGACCAAACCTTTCCCCCTTACCCCTTCTCCTTTTCCCAACTTCTGCAAGAAGTCTCATGCATAATGAATTCATCGAATGATTGACGGTCAAAACGATTAAAATTAATGGCACAGACTGTTAGTAATACATCGAATTGGTCTTAGCCTGAAAATCATGACAGTGAATTGCTTCTTCTGTATTAGCAATAGAAGGGTGTACAGTACACTTGAGGCGGTAATTATCGGTGAAAAACTGACAACCTGTACAAGGTATTTGATGCATTTGCTTGGCTTTACTGACACTATCTCGTGCTGCTGACCACAAACTCCAACCACCTAGAATCATGACAGCCCAAGCAACAACAAAGCAAATAGGGACTAACAAAGCCTGAATCCCATGTATCAAAGCAACAATTAGGTATAACACGGCAAGTTCTGATAGTAATTAAAAATTAGGAGTTAGAAGTAATGTTACCTCCTAACCCCTATATCTAAACTTCTTACTCTAGAAGTATAAATCAAATACCTGCATGACCAAGTGCTAAACCAGCCACAAGCATTCCTAAAACTAAGAATGGTTGGGCACTGGCTTGATACTTCACATCGTTCTTTAACGGGTCACGCAAAAAATACATATCTTGGAAAGTAATTTGCGGCAAAATCAACAGTACAAGAATTGCTGCGTACAAATTCTCATGGATACTGACCAGGTATGCCGCAATTAATCCTTGAAATACATCAATCATCACTACACATATCCAGGCCGCAGTGGTGACACCAAACATTACAGGTAGTGATTGTAGTCCTAATTGGCGATCGCCTTCTACACTCTTGAAGTCATTAACAATGGCAATCCCCAATCCAGCTAAACTATAAACCAGGGTGAGAACAATAATTTTCCAGTTCAGTTCGCCAAACAAAGCATGACCAGCCCACCAAGGTAAAGCAATATAGCTGGCTCCTAAAGCATAGTTGCCTAACCAGCCGTTTTGCTTCAGCTTCAGTGGTGGCGCTGAATAGATGTAGGCAATAAAAGTTCCAAAGATAGCCAACACTGTGATGTTGGGGAAGTCATGACCAGCCCACAAATCCAGCACAAAAGCTAAACCAATACCACCCAGTAATAATACAACTATCTGCGTAATTACCTGGGGTACGGAAATAGCACCAGAAGGAATCGGACGGTAAGGCTCGTTAATCGCATCAATTTCGCGATCGTAGAAATCATTGATGGTTTGGGTATAACCTGTCAGCAAGGGGCCAGACAGTAACATACAAGCCGCGGCCTTCAACACATTTTCCAGCGTCCAAGTATAGTTACCCGAAGAAGCCGCACCGCAGACTACACCCCAAATCAGGGGAATCCAGGTAATCGGCTTCATCAGTTGCAACCGGATTTTCCAAATCGAGGTTTCCCCTGGTGCTGCGCCTTTCATCCCCAGCAGTTGCCGAGTTTTAGAACTGCGATCGCCAACTGCGGTGATCTCTTCAGTATTATTAACGGACTCTATCGCTTCCGCCGGATTGGAATTTGGAGTAATGGGAGATGATTCAGACATAAGATTAATTGGGCATAGGGCATAGGGGAGGCAATGCGTTGCGGAGGTTTCCTCCGTTGTAGCAACTGCCGTCATGGGGCATGGGGCATTGGGGAGGCAGTGCGTTGCGGAGGTCTCCTCCGTTGTAGCAACTGCCGTCATGGTGCATAGGGCATAGGGCATAGGACATTAATATTTTTGCCTTCCCTTATTTACCTAGTCCCCAGTCCCCAGTCCCCAGTCCCCAATCCCAATATCTCTAACTTAAAACGAAATGATCAAATAACTGTTCTGAAACTTCGCCCCAGTAATGGGTTTTCCACTTAAAGAAGGTGGAAGGTCAATATTGCGCCGTTGGTCGCCTGCTTCCACAGTTACTTCCGGCCCATACTGAGTTAGCTTGACTTGTTTTTTATCAAATCCAGGCAAGAATAAGCGTACCTGACGGTTATGGGTATCTATTTCTATGGGTTTGGGGGCTTTTAGTGCTTCCTGGGCAAAATCTGGCAAGGCATCCATGAGCGATCGCCATTCACCAGTCGGGGCATCAGGCACTACACTAATGGACAGAGGGCTAAATTCCTCTGTAAGATTGGGGTTGGTCTCGGGAGAGACAACAATCACACCACCAACCGTCACACCGATTTGTTGCGCGCTACCCCATAAATAACGGCTGCTGGCTACCTCAATTGGATCTGGTGTAGTTACCAAAAAGGCAGCAACACGCTGGGGATTGGCAAGGGCAGCTTTACCCTTTTCTAAAAAATTGTTAACTTGATTAGTCGGTTGAGCGAAGTTATCTGCTGTCCAATTAAAATTGAACAGAGTGCTAATTAGCGGTTGAATCAAAGGCGATTCAGCGATTGTTTTCCCCAAATCTGAGTTAACAATTAATTGCCGAAAGCGTCGCATATACCAACTCAAAGACTCTGGTAATCCCAACATTCGTAAACCAGAAGCATCACCTGTGCCATCATAGACAATCACGTCATATTTGCCAGTGGCATCATATTCACGGATTGCATTTAAGGCTAAAGCACCATCCATCCCTGGCAATACCACCAATTCTTGACCAAAAACATCTTTAATAATTGGTGTTCTGAGATATTGCGCCTCCAGTTTTTTGACTTCTTCCCACTGGCGTTCTAATAATACAGAAGCTTGAAACTGTACTACTTGCAAATTGGGAGCAATTTCTTGAGGGTCGGGTGTTAGTGTAGTTTCTAGCAGGATGGGTAATGTTGGCTCTGCAAGTCCTGCAAGCAGGACGCGTTTGCCTTCGCTAGCCAATAATTTAGCGGCGGCGATCGCAATTTTGGTACGAGCAATGCCGCCTTTGCCCAAAAATGTCAATATCAGAGTCATGACTTGATTTCCACCTTACCGCCGATGTTTTCAACTCCAACTTAGCACTCGGCAAATATTCTGTGCTTCCGCCTACTGTACGAGTTTTAGCTCATCTTCAAAAAACCAAGTGTAGAAATTATCTTCAAATTGCACCACTATACCCACACCGCTACCATCTGTCATTTTGTAGCCGAGGATAGTGCCTACTTGTCCTAATTTTTTTACAACAGCGGGAGAAACGCGATCGCGCAAACGAAAAACCTTAACCTTCTGTCCGATTTCCATGCCTAGATATAATGCAATAAACCAAGTCTCAGTTTAGCTGAATCCGTGACTCTTCTGTAATACATTGATGATCATGTAGATAAAAATATTGGGGAACACAGAAGAAATACCAAGCCCCAAACACCAATTACCAAACCCCAATTTCACAATTAATCGCGATAATTTGATTAAAGTAAAAAATTGCTGTGTCAGCATTCATGAGTAGCCATGTACGATCCAAATCCGCCACGCCCGCCTCAAGAAACAATGCCGACGATGTATGATTTACCCAGCGAATTAATAGGGGAATCAGGCTTGCCGGACGAATTTCACTGTATTCAGGCTGATTTATTAACTGAAACTTGTCAACCTCCCAACTATTTACCCACAGAAATTTTACTGGCTAGCGATTTAAACCTGTACTACAATCCTCGCCATCCTTTATGGTACAAAAGGCCTGATTGGTACGTAGTTTTAGGGGTAGCTGGTGCTAGCCAACAGCAAGACTTACGCTTAAGTTACGTTGTTTGGCAAGAAGGAATTAATCCATTTTTAGTAGTTGAGTTACTTTCACCCGGAACAGAACAAGAAGACTTAGGAAGAACTCTGAGGGAAGTAAATCAACCTCCAACTAAATGGGAAGTTTATGAACGCGTTTTGCGGGTTCCTTACTATGTCGTATATGATCGCTACGAAAATAATCTCCGGATATTTCAACTCATGGGCAGTCGTTATGAAGCAGTATCTCTTAGAGATAACCGCTTTTGGCTAGAAGAGTTAGAACTGGGATTAGGGTTGTGGCAAGGGACTTATCAGCAGATCACAGGTTTATGGTTGCGTTGGTATAATGCACAGGGCTGGGTGCCTACCCTAGCAGAAAAAGCAGAGCAGGAAAGACAGCGTGCAGAAAGATTGGCGGAGTATGTGCGATCGCTAGGCGTAGATCCAGATAATTTGAGTTAATTAATGTGTGTTTAAGACGCAACTAAACTTGCGTGTAACTATCAACTTGGCTAACAGTTTCTTTATATTAAAATCGCCAAATTATTGCAGACTAAATCTGGTAAATAATACCACAGAGAGTTTAGTGAATATACTCATTAGCAGGTTTTATCCTAGCATAGGATATTGCAAAAATTTCTTAAATTGATATAATGTTTTGTTTATTTAGGAATGCAAAGGGAACTTTCATTGCTAATTAGCTTCATGAATAGCACTTGGATGGGTAGGTAGTGAGCGAGGAAGCAGAAATTGCTAAGGACAATGCGAGGATTTGTACGTCAAGCTGGAAAGTTGAGGCGTATTCTACCAGTTGAAGAACGCTTATGGATCAAGTTTGACTTACTCAGAACTTTGGTAAGGCGTGATTTAGAGGCGCGATACAAGGGTTCTGTTTTGGGAAATTTATGGCCTTTGCTGAATCAGCTATCGCAATTACTAATTTATACCTATGTATTCTCAATTGTTTTGAAAGTCAAATTAACTCTGAAAACTTTACCAGAAAATAACTTTACCTTTGGGTTGTGGTTATTTGCCGGCTTATTACCTTGGATTGCCTTTACAGGAGGACTAATTCAATCTTCTAATTCAGTAATCGCACAGCCGAATTTAGTCAAAAAGGTGGTTTTTCCCTTAAGTTTATTACCCTTAGTGCCGATTTTATCAACATTTATTGAAAGTGCGTTTGGGCTAATGGCATTGATTTTTTTTGTAGCATTAACTGCCCATACTTTACATACTACTTTGGCACTGTTACCCTTGGTCTGGTTAACACAATTATTACTAACGGCAGGATTGGGTTATTTGACAGCAGGACTAACAGTATTTTTACGCGATATACCGCAGACTTTAGGAGTAATTTTAAACATCTGGTTTTATGCAACACCGCTTGTATACCCAGCATCAACTATTCCAGAGCAATGGCGGAGTTGGGTATTTTGGTTAAATCCTATAGCTGCGATCGCAGAAGTCTATCGTGACTTGATTTTAGTTGGAGAGGTGAAACATTGGGGTGAGTGGGTAGTGGCTTTTATAGTTTCAGTAGTTGTGTTTTGTGTTGGGTTTTCAGTATACAAGCGATTGCGTCCGGCGTTTGCTGATGTATTGTAAATCAGGGAAATCATGTCATGACTGGGTTGATACTTTGTTGATTATGAAGATGTCTTAGTGGTAAGTGTGCGATCGTATGGGTGATGAGATTGCAATTTCCTTAAAAAATGTCTCAAAGTGCTATAGGCGATACGCTCGTCCAGTAGATCGGCTCAAAGAAATATTACTCCCTACCAAAAGCCACGCTCAGGAATTTTGGGCTTTACAAGATATTAGCTTGGAAGTTGCTAAAGGTGAGACTATAGGAATTATTGGTAAAAATGGTTCTGGCAAAAGTACACTATTGCAAATTATTGCTGGAACTTTAACTCCAAGCACAGGAACAGTACAAGTAAATGGGCGAGTTTCTGCCTTGCTGGAACTAGGTAGTGGGTTTAATCCTGAGTTCACTGGACGACAAAATGTCTTTTTTAATGGACAAATTTTAGGGTTAAGCCAAAACGAGATAGACGCGAAATTTGATCAAATCGCTAGCTTTGCTGAAATTGGCAATTTTATAGAGGAGCCAGTGAAAACATATTCTAGCGGTATGTTTGTGCGCTTGGCATTTTCAGTCGCAATTCATATTAATCCAGAAGTTCTAATTGTAGATGAATCACTATCTGTAGGAGATGGTGTTTTTGTCCATCGTTGCATGGCAAAAATTAGAGAATTTCAAGATAATGGAGGCACAATTTTATTTGTCTCTCATGATATGGGTGCTATTTCGCGTCTTTGTTCTAAAGCAATCTGGATTAATCAAGGTATGCTTGTAGAATCTGGAAATACCTTTGAAGTATCCAAACACTACCAAGCCTGGATTCATGAAGAAGTAAACAAAAGAATAAATCTAGATATAGAATTGCAGCCAAATCACAATCTAATTGAAATTGCTGAGAAAATTGACCCCACCAAAATAACTCATAAGCAAGTAAATCCTTTCACTCAAAAACCATATAGAGGTTTTTCTGGTTTTGAAAGGTTTGGTACAGGTCGTGCAGAGATAGAAGAAGTCTCTGTACTAGATGTAGAGAATCAGCCCATCCAATTAGTTTATCCTGGTGATTTAGTTAAAGTTAGAATAAATACATTTAGACATGATAAAGTTATTAACCCAAATGTTGGTATAGCTTTACTTGATAGACTGCGAACTGTTTTATCAGGGTGGAGTACTGATATGTTAGATAACAACTTCGCTGCCTACTGGAACTCAAAATCAGAGACCGGAAGAACAATAGTGGAATTTGAGTTTATTTGGCCGCATCTGACTGCGGGAAACTATACATTAGATATCGCTTTTGGAGATGGTACTAGAGAAAATTTAGAAATGCTGGACTGGATTCAGAACTCTACTATTATTCAAGCGGCGATATATGACATTGTAGAAGGTATATTTCAAGTATCTGGTAGAAGAGTTGCAATTTATGAGGAATCAATATGTACAAAATAGTTGAATATTTTTTGAGACCTCAAGTGGAAAAGTGGATTAAATTATATCTTGAAAAACACTTTTACCAATTGCTATCAAAAGGTTACTTCGACGAGCACATCAAAAATATAGTTTTAAACCAGTATTTAGTATTTGGAGATGCTCAAAGATTAAAAATGTCTAAAACTTGTGTAGTTAATAATGCTTTGTTTAATTTATCATCGGGAGAAATTATAATTGGAGAGCATGTTTTTTTTGGACATAACGTTAGTTTAATTACTGGCACTCATAACTATAATAAATATAACCAAGAAAGAATGGAAGATTTTCCAGATACAGGGAATGATATTGTTGTTGAACAAGGAGCGTGGATAGCAAGTAATGCTACAGTTCTGGGCCCTTGTAAAATTGGTGAACATTCAGTAATCGCAGCTGGTGCAGTGGTTAAAGAGGATGTACCTAGTTATCATATTGTGGCAGGTATTCCTGCCAAAACAGTCAAAAAAATATTTGCTTAAATTAGTGTTTTTTAAGATTATATGGAAGAGGTAAATTTATCAATAATTAAATGAATATAATAAAAAGTATAAAAAATAGAATTTAATAAATCTTGCTTGGCTGGTCAACAATTGACTTAATAATAAAAAACAGATTAAAGTGTAATAATTATTATTCTAAAATAGCTAACATATTTGAATATCTATGTGTGATTTTAAACATATTGAATCTCTAATAAAAAATGCGGAAGATAGGGCGAGTTCCAGAACAAAGTGGCCAGATAAATTGAATAGATTTACTTCTTATCTTCATCCAAAATTTAAAAAAATAATTTTAAATATTTTTAATTTATTGTTTAAAGATCAAAGAGAAGTTAATAATAATATTATTGTTGTTGTCAAAGAACTATTAGCAATAAATCGCCAGTTATCAAAGGAGATAGTTAATTTAAAAATCCAGAAAGATGAACAATTTCAACATTTTAAAGATTATTTGGATAGTCACATTAAAGTAATAGAGGAAAGTTATATTCAAAAAGAAAATAATTTTAAAAATGATTTGATACAGTGTAAAAGTCTAATCATAAAATTGTTGGAAGACAAAAAAGAAAATACTCCAATTTTTTGTAAAAATGAAACACATCCAATTTTGTCTAATTTAGAACAACATCTATTAGATTCATTTTATGTTGCTTTTGAAGATCAATTTCGTGGTAAAAGAGAAGATATCAAAAATCGCTTAGAAGTTTATTTACCATTTATTGAAGAAAAAAAAGTTGGTAATCTGGAATCACCTATTTTAGATGTAGGGTGTGGACGAGGTGAGTGGTTAGAACTACTAAGAGACTCCGGATATACAGCTAGAGGGCTAGATATTAATACGGTAATGGTAGAGCAATCTCGTTCTAGAGGATTTGAGGTCATAGAAGCAGATGTCATGCTTTATTTGCAATCTCTGCCAGATAGTACCTTAGGCGCTGTCACTGGTTTTCATATCATCGAGCATTTAACTTTTCCCATATTAATGAAATTTTTTAGTGAAGTAGCTAGAACACTTAAACCTGGGGGAATAGCTATTTTTGAAACTCCTAATCCTCAAAATGTTCTAGTTGGTAGTTGTAACTTTTATTTTGACCCGACTCATCATCATCCATTACCTAGTGCTTTGATTAAATTTATGCTGGAGATTCAAGGTTTATCTCAAGTCAAAGTTATAGACCTGCATCCTTACCCAGAGACTTATAAAGTCAGTGGTGGTGAGCTAGCTGAAAAATTCAACAATTATTTTTATGGGCCACAAGATTATGCAGTAGTGGGATATAAGCTATAAATTCAGAGAATGTTCAAGTGATAATATGAGTGAAATACAATCATCTTTAAGGATTGCCATAGACCTAACTCCTTTAAGAGTTGGAGGAGAGAATGGCGGAGCCAAGGTCTTAATTTTAACCCTAATTAAACAATTTCAAAAATTAGCTCCTCATCATCATTTTTTATTACTGACAGCACCTTGGAACCACTCAGAAATCAATCAATACGAAACTCACAATACAGAATGTCTGTTAGTTCCTAATTTAACTGAAATTCCACAACAACCTAAAACAAGATTATTATCAAAACTGATTCAGAAAATACGGAATAAAATTAGCATCAAGCTAATTGACTCCATTAATCAGAGTACATTACTTAAAAAACATAATATTAATTTACTTTTTTGTCCTTTCTCTGCGCCAACTTATGCTGAAAAGGGTATACCATTAGTAGCCATTGCTTATGATTTACAACATCTAGACTACAAATTTTTCTTTACTCCTCAAGAGCAGCAACACCGCACAAAATTTATCGCCGAACTCCTGAGAAAATCGCAGAAAATAATCTGTATTTCAGATTTTACACGTCAATCTTTTATTAAATATTTTCAAGCTCCCCCAGATAAATTTGCTGTTATACCGATTTCTATTCATGAGCGGTTAACTAAACTCAATGAGAACATAGTCAAAGAAAATCTGATAAATCTAGGTTTAGTAAAAAGAAAATATATTTTCTACCCAGCCAACTATTGGCCACATAAAAACCATAGGCTGTTAATAGCAGCCTATGGAATATATAAAAAATATTTGCCAGATGGCTTGGATTTGGTATTTACAGGAGCCTTAGAAAATGAACAAACCCAATTAAAGGCAGCAGCTAAAGTAATGGGGCTGAGTGAAAATGTCAAATTTTTGGGTTATTTGAATGAAGAAGCTTTGACATCCGTTTGGCAAGGTTGTGAATGCTTAGTTTTTCCTTCGTTATATGAAGGGTTTGGTATTCCTGTTTTAGAAGGTATGGCATTTGGTAAACCAGTATTATCTAGTAATGCTGCCAGTTTGCCCGAAGTAGGAGGAGATGCAGTTATCTATTTCGATCCTCGCAAACCCGATGAAATAGCATCATGCTTGCTCAAGATTAGTAGTAATCCACTATTAATTGAAGACCTAGTTAATAAAGGATATAAAAGGTTAAAGCTATTTGATGGACAAAAAATGGCTTCCCAGTATCTCGAAATACTTGAGACAGCAGCTCTTAATCATCAAACATCAATTCAAACTTCCATTTCTGGTATTTATGATGATGGCTGGTCTGCACCTGAGTTCTATATTTCTATCGAACCTGGTTCTTCCGGACGAACTCTAGAAATTTTTGTTGAGACTCCCTCATTGTATCCAGCCTCGAAAGCAAAGATAAAATTACAAACAAAACAGAAAAAATTATCCTACACTTGCATTCGAGCTGCATCACAGAAGATTGTTTGGCCAGTGTCATCTACAGGTGAAGAAATTACTGTGCAGATTTTGCCTAGCTTTCAGCCCAGTCAACTTAACCTTAACTCAGATCAGCGCCAACTTGGGTTAATGGTACTTGATTGCCGTCTCAAGTTAGCTGATGGCGAATCTAGTTCAATTCTTGCTTTAGAGAGTGTGGTGTGAACTTAAAATTTAGCGTTATTACGCCTTCTTTTTGTCAAGGTCGTTTTATAGAGAGAACTATACAGAGTGTACTCTCTCAAAAATCTTCAGATATAGAAATTGAGTACTTCATCTGTGATGGTGGTAGTACAGATGAGACTATAGAAATTTTGCAGCATTATGATGACTATCTACGCTGGATATCAGAACCCGATAATGGGCAAGCTGATGCAGTCAATAAAGGTATTGCGCTGACAACAGGCGAGATAATTGCCTGGATTAATTCTGATGATATCTATTATCCTGGAACTTTTGGAGTAATTAAAGATATTTTCGCATCACATCCCGATATACAAATCATATATGGTGATGCTGATCATATTGATGAAAAAGATGTATTTATTGAAGCCTATCCCACAGAACCTTGGAATTACCAACGTTTAATTGATATTTGCTTTCTCTGTCAACCCGCTGTGTTCTTTCGCCGCAATCTAGTTGATCGATATGGCAACTTAGATGCTTCTCTAAAGTACTGTATGGACTATGAGTTGTGGCTTCGTTATGGAAAACATATCCCATTTTATTACCTACCCCGCAAGCTTGCTGGCTCGCGCTTCTATAAAGACAATAAGACACTTGGTCAGCGAATAGCAGTTCATTATGAGATAAATAATATGATGCATTCCAAATTTAGGAGTGTACCAGATAAATGGATTTTCGCTTATGCCCATGTGAAGGTAGAAGAAACTTTAAATTTAGATAGAAGCAATCCTATTCAAAATTTGAAATTTGTTCAGGCAGTAATTTATAACAGCCTATGGTCATTTTATCACTGGAAAAAAATCATGACCATAACTTCATCAGCCAGAATGCTTTGGTGGATAATTGCTGCCAATATATTTATAATTAAAAATTTATCTTTAGTATTTAAAAGCTTATGAGGATTGGTTTTGATATTAGTCAAACTGGAAAAGCCAAAGCAGGATGTGGATATTTTGCTGCGAGTTTAATTCAAAAATTAGTAGAAGATTACGATAATAATGATTATCTGCTATATTCAGCTTTTGGTAATACTTTTTGGGATTCAGAACACGCTAAAAGTACGATCCGCTTTTCCCAAAAGAATTGTACTCACCTGTTAGATAATTTATCTCATCAAGATTCTCTAGCTTTTTGGAGTGCTAGCACATCGATAGATGAAGGAAAATTGGGTAATCCCGATATTGTTCATGCAAATAATTTTTCCTGTCCCCGTTTAAATTGTACTCGTCTTGTTTATACCTTATACGATCTGAGCTTTATAGATTATCCAGAGCACACTTCTGAAGAAAACCGATGGAATTGCTTTAATGGTGTCTTTGATGCTGCAATGCAAGCAGATCTAATTATTGCCATTTCTGAATATTCTAGAAAAAGATTTCTGGAAATATTTCCACACTTTCCTATAGAGCGAACTCGTGTAGTCTACTTAGGAAGTCGTTTTACAGATACAGATGATGAAAAACCAGTAGCTGCTCTCGAACCTAATAATTTTTTGCTCTCAGTAGGAACTTTAGAACCCAGAAAAAATCTCCGTAGAACTTTACGTGCTTATAAGCAATATGTTGATATTCATCCTGACTCTAAACCTTTAGTTTTGGCAGGAGGACAAGGATGGTTAGAAGAAGACCTTGAACAGTTTATTAATAATTTAGAATTGAATAAGCATATTATTAGGCTGGGTTATGTAGATGACCCTACACTAAAATGGCTATATAAGAATTGCTGGGCTTTTATTTATCCATCTATTTATGAAGGTTTTGGATTACCTGTTTTAGAGGCTATGAGCCTTGGGACTGCTGTACTCACTTCTAATACTACAAGCTTGCCAGAAGTCGGTGGAGATGCAGTTTTATATGTAGATCCTACCAGTGAAGCTGATATTTTGGCAGGATTTATAAAATTGGATGATCATAAATTCCGTGAGATTCTCAAGTCGAATAGTCAAACACAAGCAAATGAATTCTCGTGGAGGAAAGCTGCACAAGAAGTGATGCAAGCATATACAGATGTTTTAAATATGCCGCAGAGATAACCGGGCTTCTTCAAGCTGCATTCTTCTTCTTCGCAAACAACCAGCTTTCGTTAAGGGTCAAGTATTTAAAACTCTTGAAAAACTTCGCGATCGCCTCCACGAGGTTACCAGTAATCTGACAACAGAGCGTGTTATTTTTTTAACTTCCTATGATCTTATTCTTGAAGCTCTTTTCTATGCAGCTTCAATGTAAATTGATATTATTTCTTTTACAAGATATTGAACGCCTAAGAAACTTGGCACTTAGTTAGGGAATTGACATCCAAGTTTCCAGGTACAAGATCTGAGTTACCCGAATTGAAACAACTACCGTGCCGATAAATTTGTACTTCACTAGAACAGGAAACACTATAGTATAACTTATATTCAAGAATTGACTCAACCTGCTATAAAATATTTATACGCATTAACAGTAACTTTAGGAAAAGCCATCAACAAATATCATTAATAAAACTAAATAAATATGAACGAAGCATTTTTAGAACCCATATTACGACATCTCCGACTTAAAAGAGTAATATCTCACATTCCTAAAGACTCTGCCGTTTTGGATGTAGGTTGTGGCACTGCAGCAACTTTTCTTAAAACTATTTCCCCTCAAATCAAGCAAGGATGTGGTGTTGATTTTAAAGTCAAAGATTTCCAATCAGGCAATATACAAACTAAGCAGCTAATGCTAGAAAATCATTTGCCATTTAAAGATGAAAGCTTTGATGTTGTAACAATGCTGGCAGTTTTAGAACATATAGAACATGAAAAAGAGATTTTAAAAGAGATTTATAGAGTTCTTGCTCCTCAAGGCAAACTAATACTCACGGTTCCATCAGTTTGGTCGCAGCCTGTACTAGAGTTTTTAGCTTACAGACTAAAAATAGTGAGTGAAGCAGAGATTAGAGATCATAAAAGATACTATAAGCGCGAAACTCTCAGAAAAGTTCTGGTAAATTTCACTGGATTTCAGGAATTTCATCACCAATATTTTCAGTTTTGGATGAACAATTTTTGTACAGTGACTAAGAAGAGTTAAGGATTATATGCGGCTATCTGTTGTTATTCCTTGTTACAACGAGTTGAAAACTATCAGCAAAGTTGTAGAAGCTGTTAAAGCATCGCCAGTAAAAAATTGTGAAATCATTATTGTAGACGATTTTTCTATAGATGGAACCAGAGAATTACTTCAATCAGATATAGAGTCCCAGGTAGAAAAAGTAATTTACCATCACAAAAATAGGGGTAAGGGAGCAGCTTTAAGAACTGGCTTTGCTGTAGCTACTGGAGATATTGTCATCGTACAAGATGCAGATTTAGAGTATGATCCACAAGAATATCTCCTCATGATTCAACCTATTTTAGATGATAAAGCTGATGTAGTTTTTGGTTCGCGTTTTCAGGGTGGTAGACCGCATAGAGTAGTCTACTATTGGCATATGGTAGGTAATGTTTTTCTAACTACGTTATCTAATATGTTTACTAATATTAACCTAACTGATATGGAAACTTGTTATAAAGCTTTTCGTCGGGAAGTGATTCAATCTATCAAAATAGAAGAAAATAGGTTTGGATTTGAGCCTGAAATTACAGCTAAGGTTGCGAAAATGGATTGCCGCATTTATGAAATTGGTATCTCTTATTATGGTCGTACATATAAGGAAGGTAAAAAAATAGGTTGGAAAGATGGAGTTAGAGCAATTATATGCATTCTGAAATACAATCTCTTAAAATGAAATGATTATGGTTAGCGAATATTATATATTTATCAGATTAATAAAAAATCATTTTATATTGTTTTATTAATCAAGGAGTAATCCTTGATTAAATTTATCACTAGTCAACAAAGTAGATAGTAAAACAATTACTCAAAAGCTATTTTTAGGACAAAAGATTAGCTATGTTAGATAATAATAAAAATCTCAAGTTAGTTTCGATTAATGCACTTTATATATTTGTGTGTATTTTAGGAATTTTTATAGCATTTTATCCAACAATTATTAGTAAATTTACCTTGCTGCAAAGCGATCCTGGAGATACTAGGTTAAACAATTATTTTTTAGAGCATTCTTTTCAATTACTAACTAATAAAGCTTATGTAGGTGATTTATGGTCGCCAGCTTTTTTTTATCCTTATAAAAATGTTCTGGCTTTCTCAGAAAATTTATTAGGTTCTGCTCCTATATACTGGTTATTTAGATTATTCTTTTCAGCAGATAGTTCATTTCAAATATGGATGATTGCTGTTTCTATTCTTTGTTTTGCAAGCTTTGCATTTTTAATGCAGACATATAAAGTAAACCATTTTCTTAGCGCCTTAGGTGCTTTTTTATTTGCATTTAGTATGCCTAGAATTAATCAAATTGGGCATCAACAATTACTACCTCAATTTTTTACGCCTCTAGCATTTCTTGTAGGGTGGGAATTCTTTTTAAGACCAACTAGAAAAAAGATAGTATTGTTTTTACTGTTAACTTACTTGCAAGTACTTGCAGGAATTTACTTAGGCTGGTTTTTACTATTTACTTTACCTATATTTTTTACTATAGCTTACAAATTATCTCCAGCCTCAGTTCGTTCTAATATCATATTATATTTTCGCTCGGATTTCAAAGCAGTTATCACAATTACTTTAGTATGGTCAGCAATAATGCTTGGTACTTTACTTCCGTATTTTGAAGCCAAGTCAGTTTTGGGAGAAAAGCCATACTCAGAAGTAGATACAATGCTTCCTAGAATTTCTTCATGGTTTGCAGTTTCTTCTGGGAGCATTTGGGCACCTTTACTTTCTTGGGTTTCTAAAAGCTTACCGATGGAAGCAGAACATCGGATGTTTGCTGGCATTATAACTCTGCTGTTAATAGGAGTCTCTGCATATGCAATATTTAAACTACAGAACATATTAAGTATTGAAAGAGCATTACTTGTGAAAGTATGCTTCTTTGTGTTTATCATTTTATTAATTTTATCATTACGTTTACCTTTTGGGCTATCACTTTGGAAAATAATTTATGAAATTGTACCTGGAGCCTCTGCAATTAGAGCAGTGACTAGAATATGCTTGATTGCATATTTCTATTTATTAATAGCTGGAATATTATGTTTAGATTCATTATTAAAGTCAAGATTAATTATCAAACACCGGATTTTAAAGTTTGTCATAATTAGTATAATTTTCCTAATAGGTATATCAGAGCAATTTATATTCAATCTACCTAGTTATGCGAAAGAGCCATTACTAAAGGAAACTACAGAAATTAGCAGTTTAATGAAACAAGGATGTAATGTTGCATATTTATCTTTGAATCAGCAAAAGCCTTACTTTATCGATCAGTTAACAGCAATGTGGGCTGGAATTGGAGAAAATATACCAGTTGTAAACGGTTATTCTTCTGCTCCTCCACCTAAATATGGTGATCCAGGAAAATCATTCAGTATATCTCAAGTAGTTAATTGGCTCAGTTTTTTTAGAAACAGTACTTTTGGTAACTTATGTGTCATCTCACCAAAATCGTTAGAAACAAAAAATAATTTATTTACTCCTTTAGGAATTGAATGGGATAAGACTATATCAAGCAATTTTATTTCTTACATGATTAAATTACCGATACAACCTATATTCCGACAAGAAATAAATTTTTTTGAATATCCCAAAAGTGTGAAAATTAATTTAGAAAAAAAAGTACCTGTTATCGTGAAAAATACAAGTAACTTTTTATGGTCTAATGAAGGAGATAGACCAACTCATCTTTCTTATAAATGGATAGGGAAAGACCCTCAAGGTAATTTAACTTATATAGAGGGAAATCGAACTCCATTACCTTATGATGTATATCCTGGTGATTCAGTAGCATTAAATGCAGAGATTATCACACCGACTATACCAGGAAAGTATATTCTCATTATCACAATGGTGCAGGAATCAGTGGCTTGGTTTAGCGATAAACAATCTCAATACCCAAAAGTTGATGTCACAGTTACATCCAATTCTTAATTTTTATTGAGCTAAATAAGTGTGAGGAAAATGAGATGAGTATACAAGAATTTGCTTTACTGCTAATCTCTGTTGCTACAAGTGTAGGCGGACAATTTTTCCTAAAATTGGGAGCTATGAAATTGGCAAAAGTCAATTCAGGCAATACCATAAGTAATATTATCAGTATTGCTACTACACCGGAATTATTGACTGGATTAACTTGTTATGGTTTAGGTGCGATCGCATATATTCTGCTGCTCACAAGAGTGAATTTAAGTATTGCTGCTCCATCTATTTCCTTAGTTTATGTTTTCTCCATGCTGCTAGGTTATTTCATTTTTAAGGAAACAATTCCATTTACCCGTCTCGTAGGTTTGAGTTTTATCGTGGGTGGAGTTATTCTAGTAGTTTGGGATAAAAGGTAGTGAGTAACCTTTTCAAGATTTTTAAAAAAATAGGCTCTGATAAATGTGACTGCAAAAGCTCTTATTACTGGCTTAACTGGACAAGATGGCTCTTATTTAGCTGAACTACTTTTAGCCAAAGGCTATGAAGTTTTTGGCTTAGTGCGTCGTTCCAGCACTAGTAACTTGGAACGAATTTCTCACCTGTTTAGTCAAATCAAAATTGTCTCAGGTGATCTTCTCGATCAGTCTTCACTAATGGATGTGATTGCTGAATCTCAACCAGATGAAATTTATAACCTCGCCTCCCAAAGTTACGTTCCTCTGTCTTGGACACAACCAGCACTAACAGCTGAATACACGGCTCTTGGTGTCTCTCGACTGCTAGAATCTATCCGTCGATGTAAACCAGATGCTAAATTCTATCAAGCATCAAGTAGTGAAGTTTTCGGTCAACCAGACGAATCGCCGCAAACTGAACGCACTGCCTTTCGTCCCCGTAACCCTTACGGTGTTGCTAAAGCTTATGCTCACTGGATGACTGTCAACTATAGACACAAATATAATCTCTACGCTTGCTGCGGTATCACCTATACTCACGAATCGCCTCGACGCGGTACAGAATTTGTGTTTCGCAAAATTACACATACAGTAGCGCAAATCAAACTTGGTTTAGCAAATGAATTAAAATTAGGCAATTTAGATGCACGTCGTGATTGGTGCTATGCCAAGGATGCTGTTTATGCTATGTGGCTGATGTTACAGCAAGAACAACCGGACGACTACATTATTGCTAGTGGTGAAACTCACTCTGTGAGAGAACTTGTAGAATGTGCATTTAACTATGTTGGTCTTAATTGGGAAGATTATGTCTCAGTAGACCCAGCATTTTATCGGCCTGATGAATCTATACAGTTAATTGGTTGTATTGATAAAATCAAGACCGCTATAGGTTGGCAACCGCAACACTCCTTTAAGCAATTAGTTGAGTTAATGGTTGATTCGGATATGAAAAAATTGAGTCAAAACGGAGCCTGAAAATTTTCATGTTAAAAATTGTAGTTGATGCCACCCCTGTCGAACCAAAACCGAGTGGGGTGGGTTTTTATGTTGCTAATTTAATTCATTCACTTGATGCGCTACAAGCAGAAGAAAATATTCAGTTAGAGATAATTTATCAACCAGGTTTAAAAAAATGGTTAAGGCGAGATTTTAGTTTTCCTGATTCCTTAAAAAATTATGCTCACTTACATCTTTTGCCTCTACCTGTGAGGCTTTCTGATTTATTATTAAAGTTAAATTTTAAACCGAGTTTAGCTTATTTTGAAAAATACTTTGGTAATCCAGATATTGTACATGGGACAAATTACACTGTTTATCCCTGTAGCCAAAGTTTAAAGGTAATTAATATATATGATTTAACTTTTATTAAATATCCTAATTATATTGACTCTGTTGTTAAAGCATATACAGAACGTGTAAAGCGATGCATAGGTTGGACAGACCTAATTTTAACAATTTCTGAAAGTTCTAAAAAAGATATTGTTGAATATTTGCAAGTAGAACCGCAAAAAGTCTATGTCACACCTTTAGCTAGCCGCTATTATCCTGATTATTTAGCTGATGAAGCTGCTCAGAGGCTAGAAGCAGAAGCTAAATATGATTTTTCGCAGCCATATTTGCTGTTTGTCAGTACTATAGAACCCCGCAAAAATATTAACGCTATTATCTCAGCCTTTAACTTTTTAAAAGAACAACATAAAATTGAGCATCAATTAGTATTGATTGGTAAAAAAGGATGGCGTTATGAACCAATCTTTGCAGCTATTGAAAGCTCTCCGTGGAGAGAACAGATTCATCATCTTGACTATTTATCTAATGAATTAGTAGCGTTATTCTATTCAAAAGCTGATGTGTTTGTTTATCCTTCTCATTACGAAGGATTTGGATTACCTGTATTAGAAGCAATGACTTTAGGCGCACCAGTTGTCTGTGCTAATACTTCTTCGCTACCAGAAGTTACAGGGAAAGCAGCTCTTCTGATTGAACCCGATGAACCGATGCAATTAGCTGAAGCGATTCTTAAAGTAATTAGCGATTCTCAGTTGCGCCAAGAGTTAATTCAGTTAGGTAAAGAAAGGGCAAAGTTATTTTCTTGGGAAAAAACGGCACGAGAAACTTTAAAGGCTTATCGAGGCTTATGTCATGAATAGTGTAGATAATGCCTTATCAGAGAAATTAATTATTAATCTCTCAATTATTTTTTCGCAATCAACAGGTATCAGTAATTATGCTCAAAATCTTTTTCCTTATTTAAAAATTCTCAAACCTACTTTATTAACTTCTAAAAAATATCCTGAATTTAATTGCTATATAGTTCCAGATAATCTGACTCCTGCTCAAGGGACAAAAGGTCATTTTCGCCGCTTAATTTGGACACAATTTCAAATACCACAAATTTATCAAAAGTTAAAATCTCATCTATTATTTTCTCCTGTACCGGAAGCACCGCTATATACAAATTGTCGTTTCGTTGTCATGTTTCACGACTTGATACCGTTGCGATTTCCTAGACGCTTTTCACCTTTAATACCTTATCATCGCTACTACACACCCCAAGTTCTGAAACAAGCACAACATATTATTTGCAATTCCCAAGCTACAGCTAAAGACATCATTGACTTTTACCAAATTCCTAGCAGCAAAATTACACCCATTCTGCTTGCTTACGATCGCACTCACTTCCGTCCTCTGAATCTACCGACTAGCAACTACTTTCTCTACATTGGCCGCCAAGATACATACAAAAATGTGCATCGCTTAATTAGCGCTTTTGCTAGCTTACCTAATAGCAAAGACTACGAACTGTGGTTAGTAGGGCCTAGCGATCGCCGTTATACTCCAACTCTACAAGCACAGGTTACAGAATTGGGTATAGCTGATCGGGTGAAGTTCCTGGATTATGTACCTTATAGCGAATTACCAACAATTATTAATGGTGCGATCGCGCTGGTTTTCCCTAGTCTTTGGGAAGGTTTTGGCTTACCTGTATTAGAAGCAATGGCTTGCGGTACTCCTGTAATTACTTCTAATATCTCATCCCTTCCTGAAGTCGCTGGCGATGCAGCGATTTTGATCAATCCTTATAGTACAGAAGAAATTACCGCAGCAATGCAAGCTGTAGCTAATGATTCAAGTTTGCGATCGCATCTTTCCACCCAAGGTATCGCTAGAGCAAATCAATTTAGCTGGGAAAAAACAGGACAAGCCACCGCTGAGGTTTTATCTCGCTATTTATAAGCGCCTGGTGACTGGCGATCGCAAAGTAAAATCAATATTGTAGATGTGCAAAATTTGCTATATGACTAAAACAATAGAATTACCTAGTGGCAAAATCTTGAATATTGCTCGTTTTATTGCGCTGCTTCCAGTTACCAACACTACCGATAGTAGCTATCACCTGATTTTAGAAGGATATCCGCATCCTATCAATTTAGAATTGTCAGATGCTCAGGCTTTGAAAAAAGCTTTGGAACTAGATCAAGATAAAGCAGTTAGCACTGATGAATCAGGATGGGATCAAGAAAAACAATTGCAGAAAAATCAACGTGCTATGGCAATTTTACGAAAGCAAATTGAAGAAAATGACAATATGTCTGATGCTGAATCTTTGCAACGTCAAGAATTCTTTGAGGAATTCAAAAAAATTGTTGATGCTGAAAGGCCAGAGGGACAGAAGCTATATGCAGAATCATGATAGTTTTTATTGACTCTAGTGTGTTGGGAATTCTTGCTAATCCAAATAGGATTGGTGAAATGCGCGACTGTCGTGAATGGCTTTATAGATTGCTTGCAAAAGGTGTATATGTTTGTTCTTCTCAAATCTGTGATTTTGAGGTTATAAAATTAAAAGATGAAGTATGAAAAAACTTCACACTTCATCCTTTCTAAGAGGTTGTTTGAAAAGTGATTTGTTGTGATTTTCAGCACTTATTGATCCCCCCAACCCCCCTTGAAAAGGGGGGCAAAACCTCTCAAAGTCCCCCTTATTAAGGGGGATTTAGGGGGATCTAAAACGTTTTGCTACCAACCCGAGGACTTTTAAAACATCCTCTAAGGTGTTCCTACTGCGCCAGAGTAAATTAAACCCCGTTGCAGATCTAGAGTTAAAATTGCCCCGTCTCTAATTACTTGTGTTGCTTCCTTCACGCCTACAATTACTGGTACACCTAAACGCAAGCCAATGACAGCTGCATGGCTGGTGAGGCTTTCTTCTTCTGTAATAATTCCTGAGGCTTTGCGAATCGCTTCTACAAAATCGGCAGTGGTACGGGGAGCAACTAAAATATCTCCAGGATTAAAGTTACTTACATCCATACCTTTGTGCGCGACTCTGGCGCGTCCACTCACAGAACCTTGTCCCAATCCAATTCCTTGGCCGAGAATTGCTGTGACGACTTCAACCTTGATTAAATCTGTCGAGCCGGAAACACCTTGCAGTGTACCTGCTGTCATGACAACCAAATCGCCTTCAGTTAGTAGTTTATTTTCTTGAGCAACATTGATAGCGGCTTGAAAAGTTTGTCCGGTAGAAGGTAGTTCTAGTACTAACAGCGGTTTTACTCCCCAGACCATTTGTAACTGTCGTGCTACGTTTACATGGGGTGTAATTGCCAAAATCGGTGTACGCGGACGGAATTTGGAAACATTGCGCGCTGTTGCCCCTGTTTGGGTTAAGGTCATAATTGCCGATGCACCTAGCTGTTCAGCAATTTGTCCTACAGCTTGGCTAATAGCGTTAGGGATGGAACGTCTAGCATCTCTTAACAGGCGATTGGCGTTTTGTGCTTCTTCCTGTTCAATGCGCTCGGCAATTCTCGCCATAGTTGCTACAGCTTCTACCGGGTAACTACCTACGGCAGTTTCATTAGAAAGCATGACTGCATCTGTGCCATCTAAAATTGCGTTTGCCACATCTGATACTTCGGCGCGAGTGGGGCGAGGGTTACTCACCATGCTGTCTAACATTTGCGTGGCGGTAATAATGGGAATCCCCAAGCGGTTAGCAGTAGCAATCAGCTGCTTTTGCAGTACCGGAACATCCTCGGCTGGTAGTTCTACCCCTAAATCACCTCTCGCTACCATTACACCATCACACAAAGCCAAAACTGCTTCCATTTGCTCAATAGCTTCGTGCTTTTCAATTTTGGCAACTACTGGCACATTCTTACCTGTGCTGGAAATTAGCTCTTTAATTTCGATGATATCTTGAGGATTGCGGACAAAAGACAGTGCTACCCAGTCTACGCCTTGATCTAGACCAAACATCAGATCCTCGCGGTCTTTGTCAGTCATGGCTTTGATGGAAAGGTAAACTCCGGGAAAGTTAACACCTTTATTGTTAGAAAGTTTACCAGCTACGGTAACACGACAATGTAAATCACCTTTATCACGGTTAATCTCCTCAACTACCATTTCGACTCGCCCATCATCGAGGAGGATTTTTGCACCAACTGGGACTTCTTCGGCCAAGTAATCATAGGTAACACAGCTAATTTCTTGTGTACCAATTACTGGACGATTGGTTAAAGTGAAGCGATCGCCTTTTGCTAAAACTATAGACCCATTTTCAAACCGCCCCAAGCGAATTTTTGGCCCTTGCAAATCTTGGAGAATTGCTACTGGCTGATTTAGTTCAAAAGCAGTTTGCCGAATTAAACGGATACTACGCTGATGATCGGCATGAGTCCCGTGGGAAAAGTTTAGCCGTAGTGTTGTTGCTCCCGCTTCAATAATTGCCTTGAGCATTTCTGGGCTGCTAGTAGCAGGCCCAATAGTAGCGACAATTTTTGTGCGGCGTAGAGAATCTCTTAATTGCATAGGGGCTGATTCGAGGATCTATCTAGGAAACCATCGTAAATTAAAGGGCATTTCTATTTCCGTCACTGCTATATCAATCAGATATAAGCAGTTAGAAAGGGGGAATAAAGGCCAGTTGGTGGCGCAAAATTTAAATTAATCTAGGAGATAGGGACTAAGGGCTAAGGATTTTCATGGGTTGGGGAAATTTCCCGTGAGTAATTGCCTTGAATAGTATATGTATTTCCGCCAAGCTGCATTAATAGTGAGCTACGAAAAACTGACTTGAGCGTGGCGATTTTGGTAAGTGGATAGACTAGTTATCGTACACTAATCTAGGTTCCATCCTCCCCAGGAAGGATATTCTTCTATCCGGTTCTTACCAATTGCTACACCCCAATTAATGCTGAAGATGCAAGTCCCGTCTGGCATCATATCGTATTTATCTATACAATCTGCTAAATGACGGATAAAACTTGCTATACAAAAGTTTATAAAAGTTTATTATTCACTAATCTTTGTCGTATATTCGTAATGTTTGATAAAGAAGGAGATTAGAATGCTCACGTCGGAGGCACAGAAGCCACTGACAGTCCCACCCAAGGAATTTTTAGCGCCTGCTGGTGATTTTAGTGCCACAATGCTGCTGTTTTTTAGTGCAGTGGCGATGCTAGTGTTATCTAACTTTGGTTACTGGCTGTGGGAATGGCCGCATTGGCTATGCTTTAGTGTGAACACTCTAGCGCTGCATTGTTCAGGGACAGTGATTCACGATGCTTGCCATCAATCTGCCCATCGCAACCGAGTTATCAATGCGATGTTAGGTCATGGTAGTGCGCTGATGCTAGCTTTCGCGTTTCCGGTATTTACGCGAGTGCATTTACAGCATCATGCCCATGTTAATCATCCCAAAGATGACCCAGATCATTATGTCTCCACTGGCGGGCCGCTGTGGTTAATTGCAGTAAGATTTTTGTACCATGAGGTATTTTTCTTTCAACGGCAACTGTGGCGTAAATATGAGCTACTGGAATGGTTTATTAGCCGCTTGATTGTAGGGACAATTGTTTATATCTCAGTGCAGTATCACTTTTTGGGTTATATTCTCAATTTTTGGTTTATACCAGCATTTATCGTGGGGATAGCATTAGGATTATTCTTTGATTATCTGCCCCATCGTCCATTTGTAGAGCGCGATCGCTGGAAAAATGCTCGCGTTTACCCTAACCCAATTCTGAACATTTTGATTATGGGACAGAATTACCATCTAGTTCATCATTTGTGGCCGTCAATTCCCTGGTACAACTACCAGTCTGCCTATTATTTGATGAAACCACTATTAGATGCAAAAGGTTGTTATCAAACTTCCGGATTATTACAAAAGAAAGATTTTTTTGAGTTTGTTTACGACATCTTTTTAGGAATTAGGTTTAACCACCACAAACAGCCTGAAAATTAAGATGATATAGCCATTTACAACCGACAGGCGATCGCGCTACATATTCTAAGTTATGGATGCGATCGCTCTCATTGAAAAAACTTAAATGGTGCGTTGCGCTGCGCGACAACACACCCTACATTTGATAATCAATTCCGGTTTTCTTTAAGATTTCTCGCGCCGATGATTGGCAGCTTGCAATAATAGAGATTCGGCAAAAGCGATCGCATCTGTGGCTGATTTACCGCCGGCTAATTGCGCTAGTTCATCTCTGCGGGTGGTTAAATTATCCAAGGCGGTGACACGCACAACGGTACGCTGCTCGCTGCTACCATTGTTCTCTTTTTTACCCTTACTTTGATTGATAATTTGCTTATCTACCCGAAAATGGCGGTCTGCCATTGCTGCTACTAGGGGTTGGTGAGTAACACATAATACCTGTGAGCGTTGGCTGAGTTGGTGTAATTTCTCTGCGATCGCTTGGGCGACTCTCCCGGAAACACCCACATCAATTTCATCAAATACCATTGTCCCAGCTGCATCAGCTTGGGAAACGCAAGCTTTCAGCGCTAGTAAGAAGCGGCTCATTTCCCCACCGGAGGCAATTTCTGTTAAAGGTTGTATTGGTTCTCCGGGGTTGGGACTAAACATAAATGTAATTTTGTCTGCACCTGTAGCGGTGGGCGCACTGGGTACAATCTCTACTTTAAACTGTACCTTTTCCATTGCTAGGGGTTTGAGTTCCGCAATTAATCTCGACTCTAATTTATTAGCGGCTGTACGACGCAATTGCGTTAACTGGTTACAAGCTTGAGTCAGTTTTGCCAAGGTTGCTTGTTCTTGTTGTTCTAAGCTTTCAATAGATTGTTCGCTGTCGTTGAGTTCGGCTAATTCACCTTGGATTTTTTGGTAGTAGGCGATCGCTTCTTGCAGTGTGGGGCCATATTTGCGGCAAATCTGCTTTAATTCCCGAATGCGTTCTTCTACTTCTTCTAAACGCTGGGGATCTGCTTCTAAATCTTCGCCATAGGCATTAATTTGCCTCGCAACTTCCATTAATGTAGCTTGGGCATCTCGCACTAAGTCTAACAGTGGTTGTAGTTGGCTATCATATTCCACCATGTCATTTAAGGTGGCTTCGCTATCGCCTAATAAATCTGCGGCGGCGGGAGTTTCGTTATCGTTTTGATACAAAGCCTGATAGACCTTGTAACTCATTTGTTGTAAATCTACGACATGATTGAGGCGTTCTCGTTCTTGTTGTAGCTGTTCGAGTTCGTTGGGATCGTTGAGGTTGACTGCGCCTAATTCCTGCACTTGATAGGTAAGCAAATCTAGTTGCTGCAACCTTTCCCGTTCTGATGTCCGGCGTTTTTCTAGGGCTAAATGTGCTGTTTGGTACAAGTTAAACAAATTGGCGATCGCTTGACGCTGCTGCATTAAAGAGTCGCCACCATGTAAATCTAACCAATCGCGGACTTGGGCAGATTGTCCCACTTGTACAGTTTGACCTTGGGCAGTAATTTCCACCAAGCGATCGCGCAGCCCCACCATCATCTGGCGATTCACCAACACGCCATTTACCCGCGATCTACTGCGGACATTGCTAGCAGTGGCAGCGATTTCTCGGCTAATAACTACAGAATTTTCATCTATGGAATCAATTTCTTGTTCGCTTAACCAAGCAGCTAAGGCAGCGTTAGATTTAAAAGTAGCTTCTACCATCGCCCGACTAGTGCCAGTGCGAATTACTCGACTAGATACCTTACCGCCTAAAGCTGCATCAATGGCATCTAAGATAATCGATTTTCCCGCGCCGGTTTCACCTGTTAATACATTTAAGCCAGCGCCAAATTCTAGTTCGAGTTGGTCAATTAGGGCAAAGTTTTCAATTCGCAGGCAAAGCAACATCAAGCCAAATTCTCCATCTAGGCAGATGCCGAATACTTCCAACTTTTAGGAATCTAGGCATGAGCCACTACTATAGAAGTAGCAGACCCATATAAGTGTAGCAAACCTATTAATGTGACGTGACAGAATCCGAGTAAAGCTTATAGAGTTTACAACCAAGATTCAATAGACAAGCTTTTCACTTGTTGAATTCTCTGAAAATCACTATCAGCTGAGACAACAGTTAGACCATGTTGTAGCGATATAGCAGCAATCCAGAGGTCATTTTCATCGAAACCCAAGTCTGTCACTTGAGTTTTTCTGCGTTTGCTTTTTTCTTTAGGGCCAAATTGTCTCATCAAAGCTGCTTTGAGTTGACCATAAATATTAGCGGTTTCTTCTGTAATCCCATATACACGTATATCTGCGATAAATTCTGTCAAATAAGCTAGATTTGTTTCTCTCTGTCGAGAATTTTCCATCATGTATGTCAGTTCGCCCTGTACAATGACGCAGGTAGCGATATTTGATTCTCACACCTCAGTTATTCGATGAATTACCTTTGGTTCGCCCAGGATAATCGCACTACAATGATTTGTATCCAGCAGGTACATTACTCAAAAGGATTTAAGTCATAATCGAACTTGGCTTTGCCACGAGTGGCGTAAACAGATTGAAGACACTCATCAAAGTCATCACCTGACCAAGTTCCTGCGTGTCTGAGAATAGAATTTCCCGAAGCAGGTCGATATGCTAGTTGAGGGCTATTGCTTGGCTGGGTATCAGCACCTGTGGTTTCTACTGTCTGATGTGGCGGTTCTTGAGCTTTTCTCACGGATTCTTGCTTCAGTTTCAAAAAGCGGAGAAAATCTAGAGTTTCTTCTAGCAGGGGCTCAGGCGAGGATTCAATTTCTTGGATAAGGATATCCTTAATAGTCATAAAAATATTATTTAGGTGTGAGTCAACCAGGAATAGCTTGACCTGCGATGATCACAAGTTTAACTACTGCTGTTGTGTCCAACTCATTCAATAGCTGAAATTCTCTTTTGAGGATGAGGTTAAACAACAATTTTTCTTTCAATATATAGAGATGTCAGCAAATCTCGTGGTTTGCTATTATTACAATCCAATTTCTAGGGATTGAGGCAACTGGAACAAGAAAACCACTTGTTCTAACTAAATCGGGGTGCTGGAAACAAAACATATTGTTACAATACTTAACAGAATCAATTCGACCGGTGCCATTCTTCATGATTGCGAAAACACTTCCCCCAACTTCCCGACCGATCGAGGAGGACAATCGCGGTAGCAACAACCGCCGCGATGAGGTATATGTTGCTGAAGTTGTGTCCGAAAATGACACACAAGGCTTGGTTGTTAAATCGCCGAGACTGATAGCAGCTCAACAGCAGAGAGCATTGAGGGCACCAATTGACACTGAGATGACACGTTACGATCCAGTGGAGATTGCGGCGCATTATCAACAAAGACCTCTAGAAGTTTTCGGACGGATTCTTGCTGTCTTATGGCCGACACTCTCCTTTGCTTTGGGGTTGTGGTGGGATAGCAAACGGGGAATTGTCGTAAAAAATGACCGCCGCCGCGCCGCGCAACTAAGAGAATTATTAACTAGACTAGGGCCTGCTTATATCAAAATTGGCCAGGCTTTGTCTACAAGACCAGATTTGGTTCCCCCCGCATTTTTAGAAGAACTCACCAAACTACAAGACCAATTACCGCCTTTTCCCAACGAAATTGCTTACCAGTTTATAGAAGAAGAACTCGGCGCACCACCAGCAGAAATTTATGCTGAACTTTCACCACAACCAATTGCAGCCGCTTCTTTGGGACAAGTTTATAAAGGGAAGCTGAAAACTGGTGAGGAAGTCGCAGTTAAAGTACAGCGTCCTGACTTAAAAGAAAGAATTACCGTTGACTTATATATATTACGTGGCATAGCTGGTTGGGCAAAGAAACAATTTAAACGGGTGCGGAGCGATTTAGTTGGGATTCTCGATGAATTAGGCGATCGCATTTTTGAAGAAATGGACTATATACACGAAGGAGAAAATGCCGAGCGTTTTTTCCAGTTATATGGTCACATGAAAGACATATACGTACCGAAAATTTACTGGGAATACACCAATCGTCGCGTGTTGACGATGGAGTGGATTAACGGCATTAAATTAACCCAAACGCCGGAAATTAAAGCTAAAGGTATAGATGCGCGTTATTTAATTGAGGTCGGTGTCCAGTGTTCTTTGCGTCAGTTACTAGAACATGGATTTTTCCACGCTGACCCCCACCCTGGTAATTTATTAGCCACACTGGATGGTAAATTAGCTTATCTCGACTTCGGCATGATGAGCGAGATTCAGCCACCCCAGCGTTATGGTTTAATTGAGGCGATCGTCCACGTTGTGAATCGTGACTTTGACGGTTTAGCTAAAGACTACGTTAAGCTAGATTTCTTATCACCAGAAACCGACTTAACACCAATTATTCCCGCCTTCGCCAAAGTTTTTGCAGAAGCGCAAGGTGCAAGCGTTGCAGAGTTAAATATTAAAAGTATCACCGATGAGCTATCGGCTTTGATGTATGAATATCCCTTCCGCGTACCTCCCTACTACGCTTTAATTATTCGCTCTTTGGTAACACTTGAAGGGATTGCCATCTATATAGATCCCAACTTTAAAGTTTTGAGTGAAGCTTATCCTTATGTAGCGAAACGCTTGTTAACCGATCCAGCGCCAGCACTGAGAGCATCACTGCAAGATTTGCTTTTTAAAGAAGGTAGATTCCGTTGGAATCGCTTAGAAAACTTATTACGAAATGCGCGAGGTAATGAAGACTACGATTTAAATTTAGTAGTTACTCAAGGGCTAGACTTTCTCACTTCTGAACGTGGCGGTTTTATTCGCGACAAATTGGTAGATGAATTTGTTAATGGGATAAATGCTTTAAGTCAAAATGTCTTGCATAACTTCACCTATTTACTACGCGAACAAGTAGGAATTACCGCAATTAACGAAACTCCCGCCGCCACATCTGAGCAACAACAAACCTTAGAACATATCAAACGAATTTTAGGTATTCTGCGAGATACCCGTGGCTTTGATCCATTGCAGCTTGCTCCCCAACTGGCACAATTATTAGTAAATCCCGGAGTACAGCGTTTAGGTCAACAAATTACTAATCGTTTACTACAAAAGGCTTTAACTAAATTAATTCGTGATTTGTTAGCGACGGAAGAAGTTAATCAGACTCCAGATAGTAATTTACCCCAATCTGAGAGATTATCTTTACCTGCACGAGTATAAAACTCTTTGTTTTTTAGAATAACCCTTGCTTCATTATTTTTGATGGAAGCGAGGGTTTTCTTTTTTAGAAATTAGGTATTAATTACTTTATCCGCAGCAACAGTTAAGATTTCATCCATCCAAGCATTTATATTTTCATATATTTACCAAATACCTTTCAGATTCAGTACAAATCCAGGTAGTATATCTTCTCCTGATAAACTAGTAGGAGATTGCAGTATTTCAACATCTTGATTGTGGCGATAAATTTCTACTCGTTGAGTGGCTAAATCAATTAACCAGCCCAATCTAGAACCGTTATCTAGATACTCTTGCATTTTATTCTGTAGCCTTTGTAAACAATCACTATCAGAACGCAATTCCACCACAAAATCTGGACATACTGGAGCAAATCTCTCTTTTTGCTCTTGAGTAAGAGTATCCCATTTATCGCGCCTTAACCAAGATGCATCAGGAGAACGAACTGCTCCAGTTGGTAAAGAAAAACCAGTAGAAGAACTAAAAGCAACACCTAGCGATTCATCACGATTCCACAACCCAAGTTGAGCAGAAATATTAGCATTGCGGTTGCTAGTTAAACCTCCGACAAGAGGCATTAGTAGTAGTGTTCCATCAGCATTACGCTCAAATCTGATGAGTTCGTTTATTTGGCAAAGCTGAAAAAATTGCTCATCTGTAAGCTGAATCACTGGGTTGAGATTGAGAGTTATAGCATCCATACTTTGATAATCGGATATTAACTAAGCTGTTGCAAACTCTGTAAATTTTCTAACATCTGGTGGTTGAAAAGCTAAAACAATCTCGCTACTATTTACACCTAACCTAATTAATTCAGTCGCTATTCCCTCTTCTGTCCAGTCTTCTTCTATATATATTTTTTCATTTTTTATCCTAATATGAATATGAGTATATTTAAGCCTTTTGCTACCTTGCCAATCTACCGTCAACCAGAGATAATGATCGTGAGTTTCATCAAATACTAAACAAGTTTCTGAATGTTTTTCAGGCGATTTGCGAGAAAGACTATCATACTCAGTCAGTACCTGTTTAATTAACTCTCTATATTGTGTTAATTTATCCATAAGGTAATTTCCTCTCTTTCGTTGTTAAAAACAATAAATTCAATTTGATTGCGTTTAACTACTGCTTGAATAGATTTTCGTTGAAAGAAAGTATCGAATATTGTATCTCTAATTGCCAAATAAATTTTATAGTCTTTATTAGCTAATTTTAAAATATCGCGGTATAAGATATATTGTCCAAGAGCATTTTCAAAATCTTTCATAAGTGAAGGGCTGATGAAACTCTTGATTTCAACAACTATTTTTCTTCCTTCTTGTTCTACTAATAAAGCTTTTTCTAGAAATAAATCAGCATAAAGCTCTGCATCTTCATACTGCAAAAAGTAAGGATCGGCTATAATTTTCCAGCCATCTTTAATTAAGGCATTTTTAACAGCATCATGGTAAATGTCTTTTGCTGGCATTTTATCTCTGCTGACATCAGCTAATGTATTCACTATGATTACATTGATTATACTAATTAATCGACTCAGCGATGTCTAACGACAAGCCAGTGCGCCTCAACTCACTCCGCACGCATCAGGAAGCGATCGCCTGTTCTAAAACAGTAGTTGAATCGCTGTATATTATATTTAGCAGCAAAAAATTAAAGTTATAAATTATATGTCTAGTTATCAAGAAGTATTACATCAAGCTCAAAGTCTCACATATGAAGAACAAATATGCTTAATTGAAGACTTATCAAGATTAATTCGTCAACAAATGACAATGAAATCTCAGGCAAAGCGTAGCATTCTCAAATTGCGTGGATTGGGTAAAGAAATTTGGAATCGTATTGATGCTCAAGAATATGTCAATGAGGAACGTGATTCATGGAATGGTTAGTCCCGCTAAAATCTTAAGTTGTGGGATCTTTGAAAAAATATTTGATTATGCCATACTCATAAAGCGATCGCTTTGCAGAAAAACTCAAACATCAAGCGATCGCCTCTTGTGGAAGTGCGATCGCACTTTAGCAACAAAGATATCTAAAATCGTTTACTCTAGGTATTTATTATTTTATCCGCAGCAATAGTTAAGATTTCATCCATCCAAGCATTTATACTTTTACCAGTCTTTTTAGCAGCAATAAATATTTTGCGATGGTGTTCTGGAGTTGTGCGGAATGGAAGTTTACCAGAGAAAGGTTTATCAGGCTCCTCTCCTAGTTCTTCACAAAAAGCCAGATAATCATCAACAGAATTTTGGAATTCTTGACGTGCTTCATCTACAGTTTGTCCTTTAAAGGTAATCACGTCATTAATATCTAGGACTTGACCAAAAAGTATTTTCGCTTCTACATCTACTTCCAGGCTAGCTGTGTACCCTTTATAAGTCATCATATTTCAATTCCGGCCTTAATCAAAAATTCTCTAACAGCTTTGACTGCTCCTTTATCTGTCTCATTTTGAGGATGCGGTTCGTGAAAAACAGCTTTCACATCATTTTGCATCTTACTTCCAAAATCAAGCGTAGACGCATAGCAGCTTGTCGTTAGACATCGCCTGTTGTAAAAGTGCGATCGCTTAATGTACGTATTCAATTCTCAAATATTTTATGCTGATCTGGTTACATCCATTATCATGAGTGTATGCGAGAGCCGACAGGGGAACAGCTACGAACGTTATACCGACTTTGCCATCTACTCACTAACATGATGTTGCAGCCGATTCACATTGTGCGTTTAGACGAACGAACATTGAACTTGTTTATTTTAGCTGGACAAGATGAAGAGATTGAGCTAGAAATTCAAGCAGATGGGAGTATTGAGCCATGACTAAAGCTAATTACACTGCAATGAGCGATCACGAATTAAAGCAATATATTCTGACTCACCGCGACGATCAAGAAGCTTTTTACGCCTACATGGATAGACGACGTTCTCGTCCTGATAAGACTGCTATAGAGTTTGACGATCCAGATTGGGAAGAAAAAATAATATCCGTAATTAGGACACAACTAACTTCCGAACATTAGCGATCGCAGAATACCTGAAAGATAAAACACGCAAGGAAATATAACGAAAGCGATCGCCTGTTGTGGAATAGTCGTGCGATCGCCTTGCAGAAAATATCAAAAATCAAGCGATCGCCTGTTGTGAAAGAGTTATGCGATCGCTTTGTAGAAAAACTCGAAAATTAAGAGATCGCCTGTTTTGGAAGAGTGCGCGATCGCACTTCATATTGTTATAAATGAATAGTAACTATTTCGGAACCCACTGCCAACTGCTTTTACATTTAGGGCAAGTGAGTGTCAATATTCCTAAATTGCTAGGTACACGCAACTTTTGAGAGCAATTTTGACACATAGTGATGATTTTTGTATCCTTTAGTGATTCATCATCGAAAAGCTGTCCTACAAGTTTATAAGCTTCACTGAGAGGAATTTGCCCATGCTCTACAGATTGAATTAACTGATAAGCATCTTCGGCAGTGATTAAATTGAACTTAAGCGGCTCTTTTAAAAACAGATAGAAGTCTGTAATATCATTTTCTTTAACGTCAGAGCATCTTTCTTTTGCTTCGACTTCTTTCAGTTTTTCTCGATATTCATGCAACAGTTGATTACGTTTGCCTTCGTGAAAGCCACCATCCTTGATCAATCTAGATATGCTGTATATTGCCGCTCCACCAGCTACAGCAGCACCTGCTACAAGTCCAACAGGAGCAGCTACAACCATACCAATACCCGTTAAGGCTGTAATGATTGGTATTGAGGCGGTTGTTGTTCCGAAGAATGCAGCAGCAGCACCAGCACCAGCAGCACCTAGCGCAGTAATTCCAACATCAGCAAGAATTCCAACTTTATCATCTGGATTTCGTTCTAACCGCTCAATTGTTCTAAGAAGTTGTTCCTTGTTGGGATTTTGATTGTTCGACATTTTGAGCCTTTAGGATTTGGGAATAAAATTAACTATTAGCAACGTCACGAAATACACAGCCAAAAACATCTGCAAGAAGTGCAAAAAAGTGTTGAGCAATTTCCATAAGGTCTTGACCCACACCTTGGAATTGCTTGTCAAATCTATGCCCAACTATTGCACCAATTGCAGTAATCGTTATTCCCAACATTACTGCCACTGGTGCTAGAAGTTGTCCTAAAAAAGGTATTGAAGTTACTAACCCTGCAATAGCAACACCAACAACAGCACCGATACCAGCACTTAAAACCAGAAAAGGATGCGCTTTTACAAACTCAATAATCTTAATCAGCACAATTTTACCTACAGAAAAGGCTCTACCTGCTATTGTCTTTGTGTAAGTAAGAATTTCGTGCAATCGGCTGACAACTTCGTCTGGAAGTCCTAGTTCCTGAAGTTGGATGTAAAGTTCACTACTTTTTACCAACTCTGCTTCTGAATTCCAAAGTGCTAATTTAAGATTTGCTTGTGCTATTGATAATTTTTGGTTCATCGCTATTTCCCAAACTTATAGTTTGCATAGATTGCTATAAACTTTAGGTTAATCTTAAATACAAACATTTGAGATTCGTGATTATACTAAATTTGATTGCGAGTCTACGAACCTATCTTTTTTTCTATATCCCATGAAAAATTTTATAAATGAGGAAAGCACGGTATTATCTTGCCTCTTACTTTATTTATTATTTATAAACTAATACCTTTCAGTAAAGAGCTAAAACCTTTTTTGTCAAAGTTAATTTTTTTATTAATCACAGCGATATAAAGACTCCAGGGCAAACGAATCATGTCAGCAAAAGGATTTTAGGCTCAATAGTCATATTAATACAGCAGTAAATGATAATTTTAAGGTGCTACTGCCTCTAAATTTGTCATTAATTTATATTTGTTTATTAATTCGCGCTTGGAGATTCTCAAAATATTTCCTAACTTACTGCATAGTCTGTAAACTGTCTCATAAAAGGAGACTGGAACCCTAATACAATATCTTCCTTCGGAACACCCGCCCCTACCAAATTAGCCGCAATATCATCTTCTGTCCCATTCCACTGAAGCCAAATCTTGCTATTTTTAATATCAATATGAATGATGCAACTATGTACCCAGTTTTGACCTTCCCAGCCTACATGAACTATTTGATAATGGTCACGTTCCGTATCAAAAATTGTCTCAACTTCTATATTTCCGTAAGCTGGTTTTTGCTCGCTATAATTATGTAATATTTCTTGTATAAGCTGGCGGTACAGAGTTAATTTATCCATTGGAAAATCACCTCTTGCTCTACATCATAAATCAGCATCTTCACTTGATTTTCTGCTATCATATCTTTGGGAAAATCAAGTTGAAAAAATGTATTGTAAGTTGTTAAAGGTACGGCTAAATATAAAACACGCTCCGGCTGTAACCTTTTCAATGCACCTCGATAATTAATAAACTGTCCTAATGCTGTATGAAACTCAGAAATAGCAGATGACTGTTGTAAAAAACTTTTAACTTCGACTGCTATTTTTTGTCCTTGGCGTTCTGCGGCTATCAGCTTTTCTGCGGCTAAATCAATAGAAAGATTTACTCCTCCCACGCTAATTGTGAGTGGATCGTTAGTAATTTGCCAACCGTCTTTCTGTAAAGCTGTTTTGACAACTTGATGAAAAACATCTTTAGCAGGCATACATATCTATAATTATATTTCTAATTTTTAGACTGTTGCATTATTTGTCATTTGTAAACACAGTTAAGAAAATAGAGACGTTCTAGAGAACGCCTCTATTTTAATGACTATTCTATGCCTTCAATTCGGTCTTCAACTTCTTGGTACAATTCGCGCAAGCGGTTTAAATTTTCCTCGCTAGTCTCCCAATAACCGCGTCCATTCACTTCTAACAAAGTTGATACAACTTTGCGGAAAGAATGAGGATTAAGGTTCATCAACCGTTTCTGCATTTCTTCATCTTTGATGAAGGTTTCATTGGTATCTTCGTAAATCCAGTTATCCACAGCGCCGGCTGTTGCACTCCAACCCATTGTATTTACCAACCGCTTGGAGAGTTCGCGCACGCCTTCGTAACCGTGAGATAGCATTCCTTCGTACCATTTGGGATTTAATAATTTAGTACGAGCATCTAAGCGCACGGTTTCTGATAATGTCCGCACTTGGGCATTAGCTGTTGTGGTGTCTGCAATGTAAGATGCTGGTGTTTTACCATCACCCCGCAGACTTGCTACCAACTTGGTGGGATCTGAGTCGAAGTAGTGGGAAACGTCTGTCAAGCTAATCTCGGAAGAATCGAGATTTTGGAATGTCGCATCCGCAGTTTTCAAAGTGCTTTCAAAAATCTGCCGGGATTCGTCCATGATTCCGGGGTTATCGGAATTGAAGGCGAAGGATTTCCGCTTCAGGTACATTTCTTGTAATTCGGCTTCGCTATCCCAGGTGCTGTTTTCAACCGCCAAGTTGATATTGGATGAGTAGGAACCGGAAGCATTGGAGAAGACGCGGGTAGCTGCTTGACGCAGATTAATCCCCATTTCCTCAGCTTGTTGCAAAGCGTGTTTGCGGACAAAGTTCATTTCTAAGGGTTCGTCTATCTCAGCCGCCATTTTCACTGCTTGATCTAGCAGGTTCATTTGGTTGATGAATAAGTCGCGGAATACGCCAGAACAGTTGATCACAACGTCAATTCTCGGTCTGCCCAACTCTTCTAAGGGTATCAATTCCAACTTGTTGACTCTTCCCAAAGCATCGGGAACTGGTCTGACACCAACCATCCACATGATTTGTGCTAGTGATTCCCCGTAGGTTTTGATGTTATCGGTTCCCCAAAGTACACAGGCGATGGTTTCGGGCCATTTACCGTCATTTTCGGCTTTATTTCTGGCTAACAGCCGATCAACAACGATTTTGGCTGATTGTACAGCCGCAGTTGTGGGGATGGATTGAGGGTCTAGGGCGTGAATGTTCTTACCTGTGGGTAATACATCGGGGTTGCGGATGGGATCGCCACCGGGGCCGGGTAGGATATATTCGCCTTCTAAGCCTTTGAGTAATCCACCGAGTTCGTTATCTGCACAAACTTGTTGTAAACAGAATTCCAAATACTCAAATAATGGTTTGAGGGCGGAGACATCAACTTTGTTATAGCCGGATTGATGTAATGATTCTACCCAAGGTTCTTTTTTGCCCATGTTAAAGAAATTCAACCGGGAAACCAGGGAAACTCGACCTTCTGCGTCGGTTTGCTCTTTCACCAGGGCGCTAACTGCGGCGCGGGTGGCTAAGGTGATGTCTTGCAGTAGCTGGACATCTTCTAAAATGCCTTTGTCGTTATTGTGGTAAATATCGTCAATGTTCCGCCCAATGCTGTTGGCGATAATGCGGGGTAAGCTGAGAATTTCTTCTTCTTGACGATCTAAGCTAGCAATGTTGACAAGAGTTGCGATCGCTTCTTCGGCTGTCGGTGGTTTACCAATAATATGCAATCCACAAGGCAACAACCGCGATTCAATTTCCATCAGCTTGCGGTAAACGCTGCCAACAATATTATCCCGCTCATCTTCGGACATATCCTTGGCATCGGTTTCGGGCAAGTCGATATCCTTATCCAGGTTCACCATCCGGCATTTATCCATGATGGAGTTAACAATGGGGATACCTCTTCCTGTGTCTTTCAGGGTTTGGTAAGAAGCAATCAACTCGCTGAGTTCTTTTAAACCCTTGTATAAACCAGCATTTTCTGCCGGGGGTGTCAGGTAGGAAATTGTCTCGGCGTAGCTGCGGCGCTTGGCAATTGTCGCTTCGCTGGGGTTATTGGCTGCGTAATAATACAGGTTAGGAATTGTGCCAATTAGTTGGTCTGGATAGCAATCACCAGACATCCCCATTTGCTTACCGGGCATAAATTCCAGAGAACCGTGTGTACCGAAGTGCAGTACTGCATCAGCTTGCCAAACTTGCTCTAGGTAGGTGTAGTAAGCAGCAAAACCGTGGTGTGGACTAGCGGAACGGGAGAATAACAACCGCATCGGGTCGCCTTCGTAACCAAAGGTAGGCTGAACACCGATGAAGACGTTACCGAAATGCTTACCGTAAATCAGCAGATTTTGCCCATCGCTGTTGAGATGTCCGGGAGGTGCGCCCCAGTTTTCTTCTAGGCGTTGGGAATAAGGTGTCAATGCTTCATATTCAGGCACTGACATTTTATAGGCGATGTTCAGCTCTGGGCTAGCGTACTGTGCTTGAGCATCGTGGATGACTTCTTGCATCAACGCTTCGGCGGATTCCGGTAATTCCGGTAAATCGTAGCCGTTATTCTTCAGCGCTTTCATCACCTCATAAATGGAACCGAACACATCTAAATATGCTGCAGTACCCACATTCCCTTTATCAGGGGGGAAACTGAAAACGGTAATGGCGACTTTTTTATCGAGTTTGGGTTTGCGGCGGAGATTTGCCCATTTTAAGGCGCGTTTGGCGACTACTTCCACACGGTCTTGGAGTGCGATCGCTTTTCCGGTAGCACCATCTCTACCTGATAAAATAATTGGTTCAATCGCTCCATCCAATTCCGGTATGGCAATTTGCAAAGCTACTTGAATTGGATGTAACCCTAGTTCGCTATCCATCCACTCTTCGGTGGTTTGGAATACTAAGGGTAAGGCTACCATGTAGGGGCGATTTAACCGCTTGAGCGCGTCAATGGCTTTGGGATGGTCTTGTCTAGCCGGGCCACCTACCAAAGCAAACCCAGTCAAAGAAATTACCGCATCTACTAAAGGTGTATTGGTAGTTGGTTCGTAAAAGTAAGCATCCACAGGCTTGGAGAAATCCAAACCACCCGCAAATACTGGTAGTACTTTGGCTCCTAGGGATTCTATCTCCTGCACGATCGCTACATAGTGAGCATCATCGCCTGTAACTAGGTGGGTGCGTTGTAATACCAAACCTACACAAGGAGCTAAAGGATCTTTGAGATTCTTGGAGATATCCTTACGGGCTGTGTACCAATTGAGGTATTCTCTTACATCCTCAAACATACTCGGTGCCAGGGGATGCCAAATTCCCATATCGGGGTAAACCACTGGCGCTTCATAAGTTGTCGATGGCAGATTGGCTTTATCTACACCTTTTAATACGTATTTATCAGTCAGCATCAGCAAGAAGTTTTCCAGGTTTTCTGGTGAACCCCCAAGCCAATACTGAAAACTGAGCATGAAATTGCGAGCATCCTGTGCTTTGTCCATTGGCAGAAACTTCAGCACTTGTGGCAAGGTTCGCAGCAATTTCAACATCCCGTCTTGGAAGCCTGCACCGGATTTTTCCTTGCGCTTCCGCATGAACTGCGCGATCGCACTCTTGGATTGACCCAATTGTGCCAGAGAAAAGCTGCCCATTTTGTTGAGGCGCATAACTTCTGGCATCGAGGGGAAGACAACAGCAACATCTAAGCGATCGCGATGTGGTTCTACGGCTGTTACTACTTTCTGTGCTAAGTCTTCAATAAAGATCAGTGAGGCAATAAATATATTGGCACTCTCAATCTCCCGTTTGAACTCCTCGTAGTTCTCTGGATCTCGGAGTTCCTCAATCAAGTACCCGCTGATTTCTATCGCTAGGTTGGGATTATTGGCGTTAATTGTGCGGACAGCTTGCGACAATGCACTCTGGTACTGGGACTCAAGCACGACATAGACCACCTTGATTAAATTACGTCCGCGTAAATTATCAGGCGCAATATGTCTGATGGTGGACTTGACGTGGGTGAACATGCAGATAGGCTCCTTTGATGCGCGTTCTCTACTAGAAGTTCATCACGGCTGATGTTGCCGTTCGTAACTTCGATTTATTTTTACGAATATGAATTTTTTTTATCAGAAAACGCCTACCAAATGGTAGTTTTGTCGTCTAACTGACACAAATCGATAAACATAATGACATATTTCTTTGCAGATATTGCTTTTACATAGGAGTGTTTGCTACACTGATTGTTAAAAAATGTAAAGCAATACCTGAGCGGCACTAACTATTGCGTCGTGGAAGTGCTTGCTATTTAACTATAGAGCCATCTTATTAATATCATTTTAAATCACTATCTTTCAGAGAAAAAATTATTTTTTCCACAAGCGATCGCAAAGAAGTTGGAGAATAGTAGTCTGTAGTACAGAATTTATGATTGAATAACATTAGCTCACGCAGAATTATCAGTAATTTCTTTTATAAATCACTTATATTTGTGCTAATAAAAATTTCCTGTGTTAGCTTTCAGCTCGTGCTACCGTGAAAGCGATCGCCAAAATATTTACCCTTCCTGCACCATCCAAACCAACATCCCCAATAATATTTCCACTGGGGGAACAGTATAATCATGAAAATCGATAGTCAGTGTTTGTCCTTCTAACTTTAAAAATCGCCAAGCTGTGCCACTGCTAACACTGCCATAAATTGCTTTAGTTGGTATATTATTAGCATCATTAAATTTTTGTGCCGCAATCATTTCTGCTGCACATTGTCCTAAACTCGGTTTTAAATCACCTTTTTTCGCTTCAATAATTACGATTACAGGCGCTTCAATAAATATTTGTTCGGGTGAGCGGCTAATCAAAAAATCACATACTCCACTTAAGCCTAACTCCGGTGCTACAGTAAAATCTTCACCCGAAAAAAAGCTGATTTTACGTTCTAGAATTTTCCTAACTTCTACAAGGATAGGACTAATAATTAACTCAGAGCGAGCTTTTTCTGAACCCGTCGCTGTTGCTAAAGGTAGCCCTTCGCTTAATGCTTCTATGAGGTAAAGACTAGGTTTTATCTGCTGGATCTCTGGTAAAAACCTTATACCTTCAACTATAGTTAAATTAAAGTCGCGTTTGACTTTTGATAGTGAGAAGTCGGCATAAGACATTATCAATAAGTATTAGTTTAAGATTATTGCTCCTATCGTAGCTATAGCTAAATACAGTTCAGTTAAGAAAATTAATTGATAACAAAACCAAAAAAATAGTACAACAAGGCAAAAGTAAAAAGTAAAAAGTAAAAAGAAATAATACTTATACTGCCAGATTTTTCACCATTTCAAATGGGTGGTTTATTTACGCCGTTCTGTACTAGTTATTCAACAAAAAAACCGAACAATAATTTTGGAGGGGGTTTGGGGGACGCAACCGTCACCCAATCGGGGGTTTGGGGGAGAATCCCCCAATTCTTCTGGCTTCTTTAATAAGTGACAAATCAATGGCTAATAAGCTTAAATGAACTGTATTGTACTATGGCTGTTTTGTTATCAATAGTAGCTAAAAGCAGATTTAATCTCACAATCTCAAAAGTTTTCCAACAGACGGATATATGAAAAAAGCCTGCTAATGCAGGCTAAAAATTCTGATTTTTCGTAGTTTGCAGAGATTCCCTAATTCAAATTCATAAGCGCAACTCCGTCTCTTCCGCTTTACCCATTTTTCTTCAGAGTAATTTTTACCTAAACCCTACCTTAGCTAGATGCGTGAGTATCGAAACCGAATCCTCAACAGACGTAGCCAACGCAACCACAGCAGCGAAGGTTGCTCAAAGAAAGTGAAAATGTCGCCGAAACCTTGGTTTGTTTTTTGATGGTGTAGCCAATGTCTCTCAGGAGTAGTAATAAATAGAATTTGACACAAAATAATTATAGGTTTTGGAGTTTCCCAAGCCAAAACACTTATGTGTCTCCACCAAACATGAAACTGTCCCAAAAGTAGCCCAGAAATTACACCAATTGGAGAGAAAGACCACAAAATTGCTGCCATGATTAAATATGGCAAAGCACCCAGCACACCATCTAATAAAACTTCAGGATTTAAAGTCAAAATTGCATAGTGGCGGAAATCTTTCTTCCAAGAATGATGCGTTTTTAGGTGGAGGCTACCAAAAACATGCTCGGGTATGTGATAAACGAAAGTTGAAAGGAAATCACCAAAAAATAATAATAGCCAAGCTACAGCGATAGCCTCAAGCATTTGCACTCCTCACATCTAGTTAAGAAAACTCCAAAGAACAAACTGCACATCTCATATTTGAGATGTAGATGCTACTCATGCAAGCTACAGAAAGATGATAGTTACTCAAAAAGAGGTAACTACTAGTTCTGATTGTTTGCACAGTGTTACTAATCAACTTCGCAACACAGCGTTATCTGATTTTTTGATAGTTTCGTCTGTCTCAACTGCATTTTGCTTTTCTCAAAAGACATGCATGAGAAGTTGTAGTTTTATCCATTTAATGCTCTACAGGCATTGCACACTAACTGCTGAGAACCTGTCACCTGGATTTTTGGTCTGAGTATATGAAGCTTATACATCTAAAGTTCTATCGAATTTACGTATTTTAGCAGATTGACCCCATAATTTTCTTATGAAGGCTTTCACCATTAGCAAAGATTGAGTTAAAATCGGTAAAAATTTAGGTTAAGGCGTTCTCATACCGCTTTGTTGTGAGGCTATTCTGTGGCAACGCAGATTATTGTGGAATTTGATTAGTAACAAACTTGTAAATTCTGTAATTAATCCGGAGCAGATTACGTGATTAATTTTAACCAGTACAAGGTTTTAACTTTCGATTGTTATGGCACTTTAATAGATTGGGAAAGTGGAATTTTAGCAGCATTTAAGCAATTTTTGACTAAGCACAAGCAGAATTTAGATGATGAAACAATTTTGCAGCTTTTTGCACAATTTGAGTCAGAAATTCAAAAAGGAGAATATCTCACATATAAAGAAGTTTTGAAAAAAGTAGTTGAAAGATTGGGTGAGCAATTTGGATTTGCACCTAATAGCGAAGAATTATACTCTCTAAGCAATTCAATTAAGAATTGGCTACCTTTCCCAGATACTGTAGAGGCGTTAAAATCTCTGAAAAACCAGTTTAAGCTGGCAATTATTTCTAATGTAGATGACAATTTATTTGCTGATTCTGCAAAACACTTAACAGTTGATTTTGATTGGATAATTACAGCAGAGCAGGTAAAAAGCTACAAACCTGCTCTGAATAACTTTAAAGCCGCAATCGACAGAATCGGTCTACCTAAAGAACAAATATTGCACGTTGCTTGTAGCGTTTATCATGACATTATTCCCGCCCAATCTTTAAGAATCTCAACAGTTTGGGTTAACCGCAGAGCCGGGAAAGAAGGCGCTGGTGCTAACTTACCAGTAGTTGCTCAAGCTGATTTAGAAGTTCCAAATTTGCAAACTCTAGCTAATTTGAGTATGAGTAAATAGGGAGCGATCGCAGTAAATAATTCACTAAAAAATATTAATTTAACGTAATGGCATGGCAAGGCTAACGCACCTGAATTTTTTGTTCTACGTCAGTGCGTTGCACTGCGCGACAACATATATTTCAACATTATTTTAAGCTGTGAACCAGCTTAACCAAGCATCCCAATTTTGGACAATACTGGCAAATTCTGCATAACCTGCAGATCTGGGATGCGCGCCATCATTAGCTTTGGCTTCAGCTAACCAAACAGATGAATTAACTAAAGTAGAAAACACATCCAGATAAGGAATATCAAGTTCACGACAAACTAAAGCAAACTGCTGAGATTGATGAGCAATTTGTTGGTTTCTCTGTTCTTGATTTTCATCTCCACAAGGCGGTGGCCCCACCATCAAAACCGGATAAAGCTGCTTGGCTTCACTTAAAATAGTGTGAGTATTGTCTAGAGATTCTGTTAAGTCAATTCCTTGCTGCTTACCAGTCCATCCCGAATCATTTACGCCAAAAGAAAATACAACTCGACCGTCATATTCCGAAGCCAGACGATAGGACACTTCATTTCGCCAACGTTGCTTAAGATATCGGCTAGTTTCAGCTCTCACCCCTAAATTATAGTAAGTAATCTCATATCCTCTTTGATGAGCATTAGCGCATACTCTACCTGTCCATCCTAAAAAATCTGGATCGCCTGTGCCATTAATAAAAGATTCACCGACGAAACAGATGCGGATTTCTCTTGGTTCGGATTGAAATTTTGACATTACTGTAGCTAGGCAAAATCTGGAATTATTTTAAATAAAAGCATAAAAAAAGAGGCAGATTATTCTACCTCTCTGGGGGAAATCAATAAACTAAGTAATGATTCCCCAAGATTAATTCAGCTTGCAAGCTTTAGTATCTGCTGGGTTTGTGAACGATGAAGCTGAGTACTTGGCACTGCTTGATGTTGTCAAAACCTACAACACGGATATAGCAGTTGCTATATTGAGAACGGCAAGACTGAACTTCATTTAGTACTTCTTGAGTGGATTTAGCGCCAAACAAAGGCAGTTTCCACATTGTCCAGAAAAATTCGGTTGGCTCAGAATTTTCGTTAAACTCAACTGCTGGGATATAACCTTGATTCAGAATGTACTGAATTTGCTTGGCAATTTGCGCGTCAGACAGGGGAGGTAAGTAAGAAAGGGTTTCGTAACGACGCTCTTTTGGTAAAGTTTGCATAGCTGTTGATAATGGGTTGCGATTTTTACTAAGTTGGTCAGCTAACTGGATAAGTTATCCAAGTTCGTATCTGAGCTGGTTTGCTGTTCTGATTGTAGACTGGGGTCTGATGTATCTATTTGAGTGATGCGTTCTAGATGCTGGCGACGCTGTTCCATATTGCCTTGCTGAATGCCAGTACGAACCATTTCTGGTAAAAAATCTGCGATTTCCTCAGCAAGATGTTCTCTAACAGTCATGATCCGCAATGCTAAGTCTGGCTTTTCCTTTAACAATTGGGCAATATATGACTCTCCATCCTGAATTTTGCCAGCGGAGAAGTTATGTAGCCAAATTGCCAATGGAGGATTAGTTTCGCCTAGCTGCGCCAGTACCGTCCTTAGTGCCTGATAAGTCAGGTAGCTTTGGATAGTCTTGGCTGTGTCTTTCGCAATTTGTTTTAGATTCATGCTTGACCCCAGCCTTATAAAGTATGAAGTATGAAGGATAAAGGACGAAATAATTGAAGTAATTTAACTCCAGCCTCTATCCATACCACTTTCAGCCTTTATCAGACGGTATCCATTGCCTCGAATTCAAACTTGATTTCTTTCCACAGTTCGCAAGCAACTGCTAGTTCAGGAGACCACTTAGCAGCTTCACGGATAACATCGTTACCTTCACGAGCCAAGTTACGGCCTTCGTTACGAGCTTGGATACAAGCTTCCAAAGCCACGCGGTTAGCGGTTGCACCAGGTGCGTTACCCCAGGGGTGACCAAGGGTACCACCACCGAATTGTAGTACGGAGTCATCACCAAAGATTTCTACTAGTGCGGGCATGTGCCATACGTGGATACCACCAGAAGCAACTGCCATTACACCAGGCATAGAAGCCCAATCTTGGGTAAAGTAGATACCGCGAGACTTGTCTTGTTCAACATAGTTTTCGCGCAACAGGTCAACGAAGCCCATTGTGATGCCGCGTTCGCCTTCCAATTTACCAACAACTGTACCGGTGTGGATGTGGTCACCACCAGACATCCGCAGGGTCTTAGCCAAAACACGGAAGTGAATACCGTGGTTCTTTTGACGGTCGATTACAGCGTGCATCGCACGGTGAATGTGCAATAGAATACCGTTATCACGGCACCAACGAGCCAATGTGGTGTTAGCGGTGAAACCTGCGGTTAGGTAGTCATGCATGATGATGGGCATTTTGAGTTCTTTAGCAAACTCAGCCCGTTGCAACATTTGTTCGCAGGTGGGGGCGGTAACGTTTAGGTAGTGACCTTTGATTTCGCCAGTTTCAGCTTGAGCTTTGTGGATAGCTTCTGCAACAAACAAGAAGCGATCGCGCCAACGTTGGAATGGTGCAGAGTTGATGTTTTCGTCGTCTTTGGTGAAGTCCAAACCACCACGCAAACATTCGTATACAGCACGTCCGTAGTTCTTAGCAGACAGACCTAATTTGGGTTTGATTGTACAACCCAGCAAAGGACGACCGTATTTGTTTAATTTGTCACGCTCAACTTGGATACCGTGTGGAGGGCCTTGGAAGGTCTTCAAATAAGCAACAGGAATCCGCAAGTCTTCCAGACGCAATGCCCGTAATGCTTTAAAACCAAATACGTTACCTACAATAGAGGTCAACATATTGGTTACGGAGCCTTCCTCAAACAAATCTAGAGGATAAGCAACGTAAGCGATGTACTGGTTATCTTCACCAGGAACGGGTTCGATGTCGTAGCAACGACCTTTGTAGCGGTCTAGGTCGGTGAGCAAGTCTGTCCATACGGTGGTCCATGTACCTGTAGAAGACTCAGCGGCTACAGCAGCACCAGCTTCTTCGGGTGGAACTCCAGGTTGAGGAGTCATCCGGAAAGCAGCCAGAACATCTGTATCTTTAGGTGTGTAATCAGGGGTGTAATAAGTTAGTCTGTAATCTTTAACCCCAGCTTGATACCCAGCTTTAGACTGAGTCTTCGTTTGCGCGTAAGACATACTATATCCTTCCAAGAAGTCACACTTTATTGCTTGCAAATTACGCTGGGTGCAATTTCCCCCACCCGCTCTTCCCCCTGTAAGCGGGGGGAAGCTCAAGAAAATTTTTTTGTTAGGGGTTGTCTATGGCAAAGGGTAGTGGTTTCGGTTTAGGAACATTTGGTAACTTATCCAAGACATGATTACCAACTTCCTTTTAAGATTCACACAACTGTGTGCTTCTACTCTTCCTCTTTCCCAGGCATATAAGTTCTTTTTATCTCTTTGTCTCACTCTTCTAATAAGTTGCCTGGCCAAATTTACCCTGCTGTTATGCAAGGACGGCTTATACCCATTTTTCCTAAAGGAGGATCTAGGTATTTGGGTTTTTTCGCACATAAATCTGGTGCTTTCCTGACAAATTCAGGAAATTATCAGACTTATTTGGCTTTGGTGGGTTTAGAGGAATGGTGAGCACAAGACAAAAATTGCACACCACGTAATTTGTAGCTTGTCTCACAATATATCAAGAAATCAATAAGTTATACTTTGAAACTTTTTAACTTATATATTTAAATTTGTTATTACATAAAGTTTTAAACATTTTGTTAAGAATAGTTTACAAATGATCCCTTTAGGCTGTAACGGGATGGGGAATGGGTAATGGGGAACTGAGAAGACAAACACCAAACACCCAACACCCAATTCCTGAGAAAAATTGCTACAGGCGTTTGAAAAACACTTGTTAGGGGAACACTGAAATTAATCCCCAGCCAATTTCAGCGACAGATATCTTTAGCGGTGGGAAAAAGGAATATCAATCTTTTAAAACCCTTTCCCTGACTTCTGTAAGCAGCCTAATGGCTTGGGTACTGTCACTAAAGGGAATGTCACCGTGATGTTTTTTTATAAGCGTACTAATGTATTGATTAGTTCTATCCTGGCGGGATTAATCGTGCTGCCAAGTATTGGAATCGTCGCCTTGACAAATCCAGTCAGAGCGCAAAAAACTGCGAATCCTGCTCCAACACAAAAAAAACCTGAAACTAATTCATCTAAACCTACTGCTGCTTACCCTGCTGCTGCGCCACCTCCGCGAGTAGACCCATTACCAGATCAACGAGAATTACAAGAAAATTCCGTAGAAACTGATTACCGTGTAACTAACTTGTTAGGAGATGTTACAGGCAATCTTTGGGTAGCTTCTTGGCGGGGCTTATCGCATATTGACCCCAAAACAGGTAAGATTTTGTCGCGCGTTAGTTTACCGAATGTGGCTATTAGTGCTTTAGCCCAAGATAAAGTAGGGCGTATATGGGTAGGAAATTATGAGGGGCTAATTCGCGTTGAACCTCGCACCAGCGAAATCACCGCGCAAAATTTATTTTTGCCTTCCAAACGGGTTTTATCACTATTAATTGACAAGCGGGGTTATTTGTGGGCAGGTACTGATAACGGTTTAGCCTTAATTAGTCCTGACCAAGGCTTAATTATGACCACGTTAAAAAATTTGCCTGGTGTTAGTGCCAACGCCCTAACTTTAGATGCTGATGGTCATTTGTGGGTTGGCACTTTAGATGGGCTCATCAGAGTAAATTCTGCTAATGCTTTGATTATGAAGCGGATTGCTGATTTACCTGGCTCAACCGTGCAAGCTTTAGCTATTAGTCCAGAAGGGCTAATTTGGGCAGGAATGCCGAATAATTTGCTAGTAATTAACCCGAAAACGGGTGCTGTGTTGCGTTCTGTGACTCGCTTACGTGGGCGTAATGTTACGGCAGTGCGTTTTGCTCAAGATGGTAGTGTTTGGATCGGTACTAACAATGGTTTGTTACGATTAAATCCAAACACAGGAGCTGTATTAGACCAAGTTGCAGGGCTTCCTTCTAGCCGGGTACTTGCCCTTGCGCCTGATATTGCCAATAAGTTATGGATTGGCACTAGTGAAGGTCTGGCTTGGTTAATGCCTCAAGTGGGTACTGCAAAGCCCCATTTGGCTTTTAGTCGTGCTGTGAAGTAAGGGGCTGGGGATTGGGGACTAGGTACTGGGTACTGGGGACTGGGGATAAGAAAAGAAGAATTGGTGATTTTACTGTTTCCTTGTAACTCTAATCTCTAATCCCTAGCCTCTAACCAATAAATGTTAACTTTTAACTTTAGCCTCTCATCTCTAAACTCTTGCCCCTAACCTCTAATATCTAAACCTCTGTTGAAAATGGTAGTTACCACCCAAAAATTAATTCAATGGAAACAACAAGGACGCTCAATTGTAGCGTTGACAGCTTGGGATTATGCGATCGCCCAACTGCTAGATGCAGCTGGGGTAGACTTAATCCTGGTTGGGGATTCTATGTCTGTAATTCTTGGGTATGAAACAACACTGCCTATTACTTTAGAAGAGATGCTATACCACGCTAAAGCAGTGCGCCGTGGTGTCAAGCGGGCTTTGATAGTGGTAGATTTACCATTTTTGACCTATCAAGAAAGTATCCAACAAGCTATGCATTCGGCGGGGTCGGTACTGAAGGAAACGGGCGCGCAAGCTGTCAAGCTGGAAGGTGGCTACCCGGCAATGGTAGAAACGATCGCACGTTTAGTGCAAGCTGGTATCCCAGTTATGGGTCATGTGGGTTTAACTCCCCAATCAGTTCATCAACTTGGGTTGCGACAACAGGGTAAAACCCAAGAAAGCGCAGAGAGAATTTTAAACGAAGCGATCGCTCTCGAACAAGCAGGTGTATTTGCGATCGTGTTAGAGCATATCCCCGCCGATTTAGCATTGCAAATTACGCAAAAGCTCAGTATTCCCACTATTGGTATTGGTGCAGGGATTCACTGTGATGGACAAGTATTAGTTACTTCTGACGTTCTGGGTCTTGCAGAAAGAAATCCCCCATTTGCTAAAGTTTACACTAATTTAAGAGATAGCATCACTCAAGCTGTACAAGACTATGCGCTAGAAGTGCGAGAGCGAAAATTTCCTTCTTAGATAAGGGCTAAGAATCAGCTTCGAGAAAGGTGCGTTACACTTCGTTAAAGCACCATATATGACTATATTTCGCGTTCATATGGTCAAAAGGAGCCAGTGCGTTCGGTCGCTAAACTTGTACCGCTCATGCGGAACCCGCAGGGTAGCAACTGGCGTTCAAGGGTCAAAAGTCCAAGCTAGCCTTTGACCTTTGACTCTTGACTCTTGACAGCCCTAACACCAGAATATTTGATTTAGGCACGTATCAACTTAGTTACTTCAGTAATTAGCGAATGATAATATAGAGTTTCTCAATCTAGTGAGGTACGTTTTTGAAGCTGATTGTTTTGATATAAAAGGTTCGTGTGTACTTCAGTTGCCTGGGAAACGCTATATTAGCTGAAGTTGCTTAGGCAAAAAAATAGTAATTGCAGATCGATGTACAGCAACAGGCACCGCGAAAAACTAATCAACTGAACTCATTCAGCGGTAGATTGCCAGCACAACATCAGCAATTACTAAATATAGCTTGAGAGGAAATAAAGTTAATATTTGGTTTGAGCAATTTCAAACAAAGTTAGATTTATTTAGAAAATAACCAAGAAGGTAGATACAATCGTCTTTGCCAGACAGATGAGAATCTGCACATTACGACATAGTTGCGTAAATAAAGTTCAGATTCCCAACAGTGCAAAAGTCTATAATGAAGTGCTTTTGACTTACTCTGTAGAGGCACTAGACTTTGATGATTAGTCTTAAATTTAGGGAAAGCTGCACAGATGTTGGATTTGGATGTTATCAATTTCAGTAAGCAGAGCAGCCAACTCCTCCAAATCCATCAATTGAGAAAAGAAACCTAAACTAGAGTATTTTGAGAGCAAGCCCATGAAGTTGCTGAACTCTTATTGAAATAGTACAAGTGATTCTTTAAGAAAATAGGTTGAGTACATCTAAAAATTGAAGAATCATCTTTTCTCTAGCGAAGACAGATTCATTTCTCTTAAAGTACCAATTCTACTCTTAATAGGAAGATTGCAATTTCTAATTTTGCAAATCTGCGTATCTTTGCTCGAGACGAAAATCAGGTGCAGGCTCTAACTTGAGCCATTGTTTGCGTTTGGTTTTATTCTTGAGGATATTTACATAATTATCAGCATAACGGAAAGCTGATGCACGGTCATAAGCAGCAATAGCTACGGCTTGGGAAAATACTTTTGTCGGTATTTCGTAGCCTGCAAATTTTTGCAGTAAAACTAATAAATCTTCTTCAGTTACAGGTAAGGAAACTTCTTCTACCTGTTCGGGTTCGTTAAATATTTCTTCATTTAGCGCTTTGGACATTGAGTACCTCCCCAAAAGCATAAGATGCAAAACCTGCGATGAAATTTAGCTGTTGCTCACGAGTCTGTAGATTTACCGGGAGTTCATTACTAGAACATCCAATCTCCCGTAAAATTTCCAAGCAATAAGCACTCAGTTCGTTATATGAAGCTCTTTCCCAATTTCGAGCAACCTCTTTCGCTTTCTCCAGGTTGACTCGAATCACCGTCATTACAGGGCTTGTCATAAATCTACCCTCCTTTTCTGGATATCGTCATTTTGCTCGGAACGACAAATCCATGTAACCGTGTTATTGCGGAATTTCTCTAGGGGGGCTAGGGGAATATCAGGGTATTTACGGTTTATTTTTAGTGGCTATCAGTTGGGGTGACTCTATGTTTTTACACATACTTCATACATAGAGATTGTTGTCATACTTTATAGCAGAGAAAGGATTGTAAGCGATAAGAATTTATATTCTCTTAAGATTATAGTGCGTTTACTTACATTTACTTAAGTATGAATACGTAAAATACTGGGAGCAGAAGTAAGGGAGATTTAACGAAAAAACCTACTTTTTTTCCGTTAACAAATATTGCATTAGCAGTGAGTAAGCAATATTTAACGGCAACTCCCCTTAGTTAAGGGTCATTCTCGAAGCCGAAAAAAATTATGGTACACAGATGGCCACATTGTCGATACTACTTAGGTGAGATTGCTGGACAAGACAGCGATCGCCTACAACAATTTCAGTATTCCCAATTTTCGCCATAAATCAGCATATTTCTGGCGGGGGATCACTTTATTGAAAGCAGCGGGATAAGACACTTCTTTCCCATGCTCAAAAAACTCCATAACCTTGGGGGTGGAGTTTTTCATTGTGATTTGGGCTAATACTACTACTTGAGAAAGACGTGAAGACCGATCCAGCTAGTTGTCACGCTTTTCTTACAATGACTTTATTAGAACTAATCTAAATTCTCTTTACCATCAACACTTAGCAAGGGCGGATGAACCGTTGTTTGCGGGTGCTAATTATCCCCTCTGTGTCTGGAGTGGTTTCTCCAAAAGCCTATGCAACCTACTAATCCCAACCAATTTACAGAAAAAGCCTGGGAAGCGATCGCCCACACCCCAGATATCGCTAAACAATATCAGCAACAACAGATAGAAAGCGAACACCTAATGAAAGCGCTGCTAGAACAAGAAGGGCTAGCTAGCGGTATATTTACCAAAGCAGGTGTGAATCTGCAAAAAATCCGCGATCGCGCCGAACAATTTATTCAACGTCAGCCCAAGGTATCCGGTAGCAGCACTTCTGTCTACTTAGGACGCAGTTTGGATACACTTTTAGACCGGGCGGACGGTTATCGTAAAGAATTTAAGGACGATTTTATTTCTATCGAGCATCTGTTGCTCGCTTATGCCAAAGATGAGCGCTTTGGTAAAGGTTTATTCCAAGAGTTTGGTTTAGACGAAGGCAAACTAAAAAATATTATTAAACAAATTCGAGGGAGCCAGACAGTGACCGATCAAAATCCAGAAGGTAAATACCAATCACTGGAAAAATACGGACGCGACCTTACAGAAGCGGCTCGTAAAGGTCAACTCGATCCGGTGATTGGGCGCGATGATGAAATTCGCCGCACTATTCAAATTCTCTCTCGCCGGACTAAGAATAACCCCGTACTGATTGGTGAACCTGGTGTAGGTAAAACTGCGATCGCAGAAGGATTAGCACAGCGAATTGTCGCCGGTGATGTCCCCCAGTCTCTCAAAGACCGGAAGCTGATTGCTTTAGATATGGGTGCTTTGATTGCAGGGGCAAAATTCCGGGGTGAATTTGAGGAACGTTTAAAAGCAGTATTAAAAGAAGTTACCGAATCCGGCGGCAATATAGTTTTATTTATTGATGAAATTCATACTGTTGTGGGCGCTGGCGCAACTCAAGGCGCGATGGATGCGGGTAACTTACTCAAACCGATGCTGGCTAGAGGTGAATTGCGCTGTATCGGGGCGACAACTTTAGATGAATACCGTAAGTACATCGAAAAAGATGCAGCTTTAGAAAGACGCTTCCAGCAAGTTTATGTCGATCAACCCAGTGTAGAAGATACCATCTCTATCCTACGGGGATTGAAAGAACGCTATGAAGTTCACCACGGGGTAAGAATTTCCGATAGTTCCTTAGTGGCTGCGGCGACATTATCTAGTCGCTATATTAGCGATCGCTTTTTGCCAGATAAAGCCATCGACTTAGTAGATGAAGCCGCTGCAAGATTAAAAATGGAGATTACCTCAAAACCAGAAGAACTTGACGAAATCGATCGCAAGATTCTGCAACTGGAAATGGAAAAGCTATCTTTGCAAAAAGAAAGCGATGCAGCTTCTCGCGAACGCTTGGAAAGGCTAGAAAAAGAACTTGCAGATCTCAAAGAAGAGCAAAGAACCCTCAATACCCAATGGCAATCTGAAAAAGATATTATCAATAAGATTCAGGCTGTCAAAGAAGAAATTGACCGAGTTAATCTGGAAATTCAGCAATCAGAAAGGAATTACGACCTCAACCGAGCTGCAGAATTAAAGTATGGGAAGTTAACCGACTTACATCGCCGACTAGAAGCTACAGAAAGCGAACTCGCACAAGCCCAAGGAACTGGTAAATCCCTCTTACGTGAGGAAGTCACCGAAGCGGATATTGCGGAAGTGATTTCTAAGTGGACAGGAATTCCTATTAGTAAGTTGGTGGAATCCGAAAAAGAAAAACTGCTGCACTTAGAAGATGAACTCCACAACCGAGTCATTGGCCAAGAAGAAGCAGTCACAGCCGTAGCCGATGCAATTCAGCGATCGCGTGCTGGTTTAGCAGATCCTAACCGTCCCATTGCTAGCTTTATTTTCCTCGGCCCCACAGGTGTCGGTAAAACCGAGTTAGCCAAAGCCTTAGCAGCATATATGTTCGACACTGAAGAAGCTTTGGTGCGGATAGATATGTCAGAGTACATGGAAAAGCACGCAGTCTCGCGCTTAATTGGTGCGCCTCCGGGATATGTTGGTTATGAAGAAGGCGGACAACTGACAGAAGCAATTCGCCGTCGTCCTTATGCAGTAATTCTCTTTGATGAAATCGAGAAAGCCCACCCCGATGTGTTTAACATCTTCCTGCAAATTCTCGATGATGGTCGTGTCACTGATGCCCAAGGTCATACAGTAGACTTCAAAAATGCAATCATCATTATGACTAGCAACATCGGTTCCCAGTATATTCTCGATGTCGCCGGTGATGATGCACGTTACGACGAAATGCGTCATCGAGTGATGGAAGCCATGCGTAATAGTTTCCGTCCCGAGTTCCTTAACCGCATTGACGAATTAATTATCTTCCACAGCTTGCAGAAGCGGGAATTGCGGCAAATTGTCTTGCTACAAGCAGATAGACTGCGCCAAAGACTGAGCGATCGCAAGATGTCTTTAAGACTCTCTGATGCTGCTCTTGACTTTTTAGCAGAAGTAGGATATGACCCTGTATTTGGAGCAAGACCACTGAAGCGAGCAATTCAACGCGAGTTAGAAACACAAATTGCCAAATCTATCTTGCGCGGCGAATTCAACGATGGCGACTCTATCTTTGTCGATGTCCAAAATGAGCGCCTTTCCTTCAGCCGCTTACCTGTTGAAGTGTTTAGTAGTTAGAAAATGGGCATGGGGCATTGGGGATAGGGCATAGGGCATGGGAAAGACTAATTTTCATCCTTGGATAGTTTGATAGCCGTACTCCAAAAACGCCAAGATTTACTGTGAATCTTGGTGTTTTTGCTTGTCATCACACACAAGTATATTTACTCAAGAGATGAGCGATCGCTATTGCGTTAAACACCAGCAAAAAATTTTATTTTTTCTAGAAAAAATTCCCCCTAAGTAGCAAAAACCGCATTATAATAATTTTTTACAATCACCTTTAATAGTTAATACTCAATTGCGATCGCTAGTATGGTTTGAGATTGGATAAATATGCCTTTTGATTGTAGAGAGCTTGTGTGCAACTTATACAATCCCAACAAAATCCTCAATGGCTATGACTAGCGTTTAATGCAATTTTTTTTGATAGGTAAACCAGCTCGTAGTCAGTACTTTACGTCTAGCTGCGAACTCATCAATATGGATTACCTAGAGCATTAATTAACCAGATACTAAGTACAAGAACTTCAAGTTTTTGTAAAAACTTGAAGCAGAATCTTGAAGGCTAAATTATTAACCCGGAATCCGGGTTTATTTTCATGTAGTTTTGAGTAAATAAGAAAACTAATATTATCAGGAAAAATTTTATGGCACTAGAACAGGTTAAAGCATTTTATGACCTATTAATGTCAGAACCAGCAATTTACGATCAATACCAAAACAAGTGCTGTAGCCGAGGATTTTTTGGCAGTTGTCATTGGGATAAAAGTAAAATTGTGAGATTCGCGGCGACTCACGGTTACAACTTCAATGAAACAGAGCTAGACCAAGTATGGTTTGAAACAGAGTCTAATTATACTGATGATTCCTTGAATTTAGCCTAGCCGGGAAATTTTTTCTTAAATTTAAATTTGATACCAGCTTGCACAGGCGAACTGGTTTTGTTTGGCTATACCGCAGAAGGATATTTTGTGGAAAATAAGAATTGGTAGAAGACGCTTTCCTCTATCTAGAAAGCGTCTTGCGATGAAATTACTTTAAAAGGACGAACCAGCCTGCTTTAAAAACTCTATTTCCTCTGGAGTTGAAGGTCGTCCTAAAATACTATTGCGATGGGGAAAACGCCCAAAACGCTCAATTATTTCCATGTGGCGAAAGGCATACTTAATAGCACCAGCACTCTCAGGATCGTGACTAATTTGCTGAAATAGCTTCACACAACGGCGCTGATCCTCTAAATTTTCGCTATGTTCAAAGGGTAAGTAGATAAACCAGCGCTGTACAGGCAAAAATTCGCGATCGTAGTGTCTCGCCACCGCTTGCTGTGCTGCTGAAAGCGCTTCCCAGTCAGTAGCAAAAGCTTCGGGAGTACCGCGAAACATATTCCGGGGAAATTGATCTAGCAGCAAAATCAAAGCTAAACAAGTTTCTGGTAAATCTACCCAATCATCTAAATATCCCGCTGCTGCTTTTTGGTAATCTTTCAGAAAACGATTGGTCATTTCCTGATCAAAATCTGGTGTTTTGCTAAACCAAAAAGTCTGAGGTTTGCCATAACCAGGTTCATCAGGATGACCAAACCAGAATTCCAAAATAGCTTTTGCCTGTGACATTGCTGTTATTGACCTTTACAAAGCACTTGCCGCATTTTACGCATATTAGCAGGTAATTCAAAGTTCATTGCTTGTTGGATAATAATTGAAGGAATCAAGAGATTGGGAGTAGCTTGCACATTATAAGCAAGCAATGTGCCATTTCCGCAATCTTGTAACTCTAAATTAGCTTTAAAGTCTTCAAAAGTTCCTTTTTCCATCCGGAACTGAATTTGCTGTCCTAAAACTTCCACAACATTCAGGTAAATTTCAACCTGTGCTGTAAAAAATAAGAAAGCTTTTTGTGCAGCTTGGTACAGACGCTTAACTTCTCCTTTAGATACAACCTCACTTTTAGTAATGTCAGGAAAATAATGTACCCAACGGGGGTAGTCAGTTAATTGTTGCCAAACCTGCGATCGCACCAGTGGGACGTACATCCAAGCAGTGACAGCACCACCCCACGCGGTGTGCGATTCCGTTTTCACCAATATTTCACCCTGTATGAGCAATTTTTGCTCGTTTTGACTCCAAGGCATATCTGAACCTTTAATAGTTGAGTCTGAAATTTGAGACGCAGACATATTTCCTACCTTGACTCCTCAACTTATCCACATATATTTGAACTGCGAACCTACAAACTGGATCGAGTTCGACCCCTTAAATTCTAGTTGCAGTTCAGCAGATCTATTTTCCGGAAATAGTGATTTCTCGGTAAATTTTTAGTGAATATACTGAGAGAATATGTATTTTAGATGAAGCAAATTTAAATAAAATATTGAAACGCTTTTACGCGAGTCACACTATTAAGTAAAAAAGGAAATTTATAAAGGATAGAATGGCACAAACATTATCAAATATGCAAGTTACTTTCAAAAAATATTGAGATCAAAGGAAAAATAGATGAGTCAATCTTCTTTAAATCGTAGATTAACCCAAGTTTTCGGTATCCTCTTAGGCATGGGAATAGCCGTATGGTTGCTGAGAGGGTTTGGAGTTCTTACTTTTCTCCCCGGTGGCATTATTTGGCTGTTATTTCTGGCAGCGATCGCAGTCGCAATTCTCAGTTACGTCCAAAAAACTTGGTGGCGGTTTTAGGGGATTGGGGGATGAGGGACTGGGGACTGGGGATTGGGGATTGGGGAATGAGGGAGAAAAGGGGAAAAGGGGAAAGGTGAGAAATTCCCATTACCAATTACCAAATGACAAATGACAAATGACAAATGACAAACCCCCTCCCCAGTTAGTTATGGATGCTAGGAAGCCTATGGTAAAGTGCAGCAAAATCGGCAATTTACCAGGAGGAAGTACAATGTCCAAATACATCTGTAGTGTCTGCGGCTATGAATATGACCCCGAAGCAGGCGATCCAGATAGTGGGGTAGAACCAAGCACAACTTTTGATGAAATCTCTGATGATTGGGTATGTCCGGTTTGCGGTGCTGGCAAAGAAGAATTTGAACCAGCAGAATAAGTGTGAAAATAACAGCTAGGCTAGAAAGTAGTTGTGATTGAGACCGATTGTAAACTTGTTACCGTTGAAAGTTGTAGTTATTGGGGGCGGGGCTGCGGGATTTTTTGGTGCGATCGCTTGCGCTAATGCTAATCCTCATGCCCAAGTTATTTTATTAGAAGCCAGCCGTCAGCCACTAGCGAAAGTTCGCATTTCTGGTGGTGGACGCTGTAATGTCACTCATGCTTGCTTTGAAGCTGAAAGGCTGGTGCAAAATTACCCCAGAGGCGAAAAAGCCTTGCGGGGTGCTTTTTCGCGCTTTCTACCCCAAGATACAATAGCTTGGTTTGCTAAACGCGGAGTCACGCTGAAAACTGAATCTGATGGGCGGATGTTTCCCATCACTGATAGTTCAGAAACAATTGTTGACTGTTTGATGAATGCAGCCACCAACGCTGGAGTAGAACTGCGCGTGGGTACACCTGTGGTTGCAGTCAAACGAGAAACCGAGACAACAGGGTTTGAGATAATTTTGAAGTCGGGAGAGAAGCTAAAGTGCGATCGCTTACTCCTTGCCACAGGTAGCAGCCTGGTAGGATATAAAATTGCCCAGGAGTTAGGTCATCAAATTGTATCGCCTGTCCCTTCCTTATTTACCTTCAACATTCCCGATCAACAATTAAGAGCATTAGCGGGAATTAGTGTTAACCCCGTACAGTTGCGTTTGCCTATGAGTGGCAAAGCTGCTTTACAACAAACTGGATCTTTACTGATTACTCATTGGGGCTTAAGTGGCCCCGCAGTTCTGAAGCTTTCAGCTTGGGGTGCGAGAGTTTTACATGAAAGCCGCTATCAATCAAAATTAATCATTAATTGGCTACCTGATTTGTCATCAGCACAAGTAAGGGAAAAAATCTTAGCTGTCAAAACTGAATGGGGTAGGCGACCGATTGCTCTACATCGCGGCGTTGACTTACCGCACCGTCTCTGGCAATATATTCTTACGCGTGTAGGTATAACTACAGAAGAGCGATGGGCAGAACTGTCTAACAAAAATTTGCACAAGATGTTGGCAGAGCTGACTCAAGCAGAATACTTAATTGCAGGTAAAGGAGCCTTTAAAGAAGAATTTGTCACCTGTGGAGGTGTTAATCTTAAAGAAATCAACTTTAAAACTATGGAAAGTAGGTTGATTCCAGGTCTCTACTTTGCAGGAGAAGTATTAGATATAGATGGTGTGACAGGTGGGTTTAACTTCCAAAGTGCTTGGACTACGGCACATCTAGCTGGTATATCCCTAGGAATGGATAATTAAGTTTTACTTAACTTAACAATTAGTTTACGTAATTGTTCGGTAATTTTAGCATAAATGCGGAATTAAAAATCTTCTTTATATTATCAACATAAAATAAATTTTGTGAGACATAAAAATTAAATACTCGGTAAAGATGCAGTGAATTTTGTAGGTATGCGAGCTAGAAATGTTAACTTCTAACTAGCGAAAGCTCTTTCATGCGAAACCAAAAGTTGAGTTAGATGAAACAGATAGCTCCAAACACCAGGGACAATCTACCTACTGAAGTTCATCCCCCTCTCGAGATAGATTCATCAATTGTTAATTTGGTGAGACAATATCTAAGTAGTATTACCAGTTGGGGAGGCAAGTTCAGTAAGCTCTTTAATGAGATATTCGGAGGCTATGATGTGGGAATTACATTCTGCCAGCCGGATATATGTTACCTCTTACCAGCACCATAGCTTAAGTAATGCCTGACAATTGCTATAGCTAGAGCCAAAAGGCAATGTGGCAACCAAAACCTTAATTACTATAGTTAAGTAATGGGTAAGCAAGCCACAAAAATCAAGAGGAAACCATAAATACTTACGTCTTGCTACTACGTAAAGTTTGAATTAAGAACTAATAAATAACCAATTTAGCAGCCTCTTCGTCTGTAAATTTTATACAATTTGAAGAGCAAAAAATTCTTGTGCATATATAACTTATGTGCACCTTGCTGCTGATTACACTGCAGTGCTTACTCAACCTCGCACTCAAGTTTTTAATCAACCTAACTCAAGTTGCAATTCAGCAAACAAATAACCTTGCTGACTGAAATAATCAAAGTAAAGTTTATGACAATAAAAACTGTAACTAATGCCCCCTTCAGAGAGGCACCCTTAGACTTACGTGCATCTGTACCTATTAGGCTCAGAAAAGGCTTATGGTGGCTACGATTCCTCACTCTAGGTTCACTAGACTGCACAGTTCTATTCCTAGCTTGGATATTGGCCAAATATCATACCGATGCTGTAGATTTTACTTGGCAAATACCAAGCACTTTTTCACCTATACTCATGACTATTGCTATTCAAATAGTAGCATTAGCCATTCAAGGTAATTATCAACCTGGAAAAAAGCGTTACGACTATTTAAATATTCTCAAAACATTAACTTTTGCTCACGGATTAATACTAGCTTTTGTATTTTTATACCAACCAGATGTTGAAATTACTCGCGCAACATTAATCTGGTCTTGGTTGCTCAGTACATCTTTAGTTTGTTTGGGCAGGTTTGGCACCAACCTCACACTCGAACACCTTCGTCATCGCAAAATATTAGGCCAGTCCTACGTTTTTATCATTTGCGATCCCGAAGATACCGAAAAGTTTATCAGCCTGATCAAAAAAGAAAAGCGTTACATTATTTGTGGAACTGCAAGCCCCAGATGTTTAGATCGTTACTATCGTCAAGAGACTTTAGAAAAGCTCAATGATCTAGGCGTAACTGAAGTATTTATCGCTTGGAATGCCATCAAAAATCGGATGTTTATCCGTTGGCTATTTCAGTCATCTGGTATCCTGGTACATCTTTTGTCAGCAGAAATCAAAAACATTTATAGAAATGTTGAATTTAATGAGATTGGTGGCGTAACTTGTCTCAGCTTAGATTGCCCAATCATTACAGCTAAGGACTTTTGGATCAAAAGAAGTTTGGACTTTTGTTTAGCAGCAATCTTAATATTTTTGTTATCCCCAATTCTTCTGGCGATTTCTATAGCCATCAAGTTAGATTCTCCAGGCACAGTCTTTTATCGACAAACCCGCATCGGTTTACGTGGTAGACCTTTTAAAGTATGGAAATTCCGGACAATGAGGTCGGATGCGGAGAAGCTGCAAAGAGAGTTAGAAGCATTAAACGAGACTAAAGACGGAATCATCTTTAAGATTAAAAATGACCCTCGCATTACCCGTGTAGGCTCATTCCTGCGTCGTTATAGCCTAGATGAATTACCTCAGCTTTTTAACATTCTTTGCGGAGAAATGAGTTTGGTTGGCCCTAGACCTTTACCTACTAGAGATGTAGATAAATTTTCCGAACATCATTTTATCCGTCATGATGTTTTACCTGGGATTACAGGTCTTTGGCAAGTTTCAGGCAGATCCAATATTTTAGATTTTGAACAAGTAATCCAGATGGATCTTAGCTACATCGAACATTGGTCACTTTGGTTAGATTTTGAAATTTTGCTCAAAACAGTCAAAGTAGTTTTGACTAAAGAAGGCGCTTACTAAAGCCCATTTATCAGCAATACTGAGTACTCACACTATTCGGAAATATTAACTTGTCAAAGATGGCAAAATATCTAAAACAAGTCAAAAAACTGGGGTAATTTTTGGATAAATTTAGTCTAAATATTCCATACCGATTTTTACTCAAAAAACAAAATCATACCAAAAATATCGATAATGGGACAGACAAAAGTTCTCATCAATTCTCTGTCACTTTTAATAAATCGTCTGGCACAAGGAGTTACAACTTTTGTCTTAACTGCTGCCATAGCTCGTAATTTAGGAGCTTATGCTTTAGGTCAATACCTATTAGCAATTAGCTATTACTATATCTTTGTCAACCTTGCTTCTCAAGGTTTAAAGACTTTGTTTACGCGAGAACTTTCCCGTTCGCCAGAAGAAACTCCAGTTTATCTCGTGAGTGGGACTTTATTGCAGTTAATTCTCAGCTTTGTTGGCTACTTGGGACTTGTAGTATGGGTATTTCTGTTACCCTATAGCGCTGACACATCAATTGTTTGTTACGTTATGGGCTTAGCTATTTTGCCCTTTGCTCTTTCTAACATTACAGAAGCGATTTTCCAAGCCCAAGAAAAAATGCATTTGATTACTATCTCAACCGTGCCAATTTACATCATACGTTTATTGGTAATGCTTTGGGTTATGCAAATGCGTTATGGAGTAGTACATATTGCGGGCATATTAGTAATTTCTGAATTATTAATCACCATAATTCAGTGGATTTTACTCACTAGAATGATTCAACCTCAATGGCAAATTAAGCGAGACTTTATTTTCAATACTATCAAAGCTGCTCGAACATTTTTTGCTCTTGAAGGTGTAGGAATTATTGCTGGTAAGTTAGACGTACTCATACTTTCCCTGTTAGGGAATGAGTTTTTAATAGGTCTTTATGGCGCTGTTACACAATTAATGCAGCCATTTTATATTGTTGCTAATAGTGCAAATATGGCAGCTTTTCCCCGTATGTCTAAGGCAGTATATTTGGGTAAAGAAGAACAAAGAGAATCTACAGAAAATATTATTGAGCTTCTACTTTGTATGGGGTTACCTTTTGCATTAGGATTGTGGTTCTTTGGCAAAGAGTTATTATTATTTGTTTATAAAGATCAAAGCTTTTTACAGGCAGATACAATTCTACATTTAATTTCATTAGGAATTATTGCAGGTACATTTTCTAAAGCGCTGAGTTACTTGTTAATAGCGAACGGTCTAGAGAAGTTTAACCTCTTAGAAGTTGCTTTAACATCTACAGCTGGAGGATTAGCAGGTATAGTATTTATTTCACAGTATAAGTTACTAGGTGCTGCATTGATGGGTTTGGTGATGTCTTTAGTAAACTTTAGTTTATATATGTATGTTACATATCGCCGTCTCTTTTCATTGCGTCTATGGAAAGTCCTGCGTCGTCCACTACTAATTACTTTTTTAATGTTAATTGTATTTGTGCTATTAGAAAAGCTAAATTTAGAATTCTTAGTAATTTTAACTGCATCAATTTGTGCTTATGGCTTATTAATGGGTGCAATGACTGTGCAACAATTAGGGGGTATTCATAAAATTAGGCAAAAAATATTGAAGAGGGCTAATTAACAGAATCTTTAACGACATTAGATGTCGTTAAAGATTAAATTTATTTGTTTACTGGCAAATCGCCAAAAATCAAAATGCCAGAGATGCATTTACTCAGGTACTAATACAACAATTAAAATATCAAGAATTTCATCCTTTTTTTAATTAAAATTTAATTGTAAATCAAATGGCTATTAAAGTTGCTTTACTCAGTTTTTGCTTTGATGATTACACTATTGAACTAGCCAATAGTTTAGTAAATTATGTTGATCTAACTTTAATTCAGCAAGAAAAGAGTGCCCCTGCTTGCGTAGGCGTATTGGATGAGCGTATTCCAGTACTGAGATTTGAAAAACCACCCATGCGTCATCCTGGAAATATCTGTTCCATAGCAGAGATGATGCGTATTATTCGAGAAGTGCGGCCTGATGTGCTCCATGTTCAAGAATCGAATGATATTTGGTATTTATTAAACCTTTTATTCGCGAAAATGCCACCTATTGTGACTACAATTCACGATGTGTTTGGTCACCCAGGTGATAGAGAACAAATATTTGCTTCTCAATATACCCGACCTATAGCGTTTTATCGTTCACAACAATTAATCGTCCACACACAGCAACAACAACAAAGTTTAAATCAACAATTTCGCATACCCAAGGAAAAAATTAATATTCTCCCTCATGGCGAACTGGGTAGTTTATATAATCGCCGTACTCAGGAATATAGCCTTCCGAAAGAGCCATCTACTTTACTATTTTTTGGTAGAATTTGGCCGTACAAAGGCTTAAAATATTTGTTGCAAGCAATGCCATTGGTTGCTGAACATATTCCTGATGTGAAGCTAATTATTGCTGGTAGAGGCGAAAATATTCATCAATATTTTCCGCATGGATATGATGAACAGCGCTACGAAATTATTAATAATTTTATTTCTAATGAGGATGTAGTGAAATTATTTCAACGTAGCACAGCTACCATTCTGCCATATATTGAGGCATCTCAAAGTGGTGTAGCAGCTTTATCATATGGTATGGGAACACCAGTAATTGCTTCGGAAGTGGGAGGTTTAAAAGAGATAGTTCGCGATCAAGAAGATGGTTTATTGGTTCCACCGGGTGATGTGGAAGCACTAGCTAACGCAATTATTAATTTATTAAGCAATCAAAAGTTGTATAATCAAATTCACGATGGTATAAAAAATCGTTGCCAAGAAGATTTAAATTGGGACAATATTGCCAAACAAACAGTAGAAGTTTATCAAAAATTAATCTTATGAAGATTCCACTATTAAATAGTGAGCAAATAAAAAAATGATTCTTCTGGAAAAAATATTTACAGTTGTTGCATTACTGATTTATTCTGGTGGGCTTTTGCTACTCATCTTGTCAGGGGGTGCAAATGAGTCTGATGTAGAAGTAAACTATGACACTAGTTTATATCAAATAGCATTTATATTAATTTATTTAATCACAATTTTTCTATTAGTTTTACGTTGGAAAAAAACGCTTTACGTATTAAGTAGAAATAAATTCGTTATTTTATTATTAGGGCTAAGTTTATTTTCTATATTTTGGTCTTTTGCACCCGATTTAACGCTGAAGAATAGTACTAGGTTAATAGGTTCTAGTCTCTTTGGAATTTATCTAGCTAGCCGCTATACTTTAAAGGAGCAATTAAAGCTATTAGCTTGGACTTTTAGCATTGCGATCGTCTTGAGTTTTATCTTCTCCATAGCATTACCTAAATACGGAATTATGGGCGGGGTTCATGCAGGTAAATGGAGAGGAATATTTATGCATAAAAATGGTCTTGGAGCCATTATGCTTAACAGTAGCATCATCTTTTTATTAATGGCTGCTGCATATAAAAAGCATCGCAACTTTTTTTTGTTGGGTTTCTTGCTTTCTTTAATATTAATATTCCTGTCTGTATCTACTTCAGCCTTATTAAATTTAATCATTCTCATCACTGTATTTATAGCTTTTCGAGCTTTATGGTTACCATATTATGTAATGGTACCTACAATTTTAGGGATAGCAACAGTAATTCAAATTGTTTATGTTTGGTTTATCAATAATGCCAATTTAATATTCGGGATATTTGGTAAAGATGAAGGTTTGAGCGGCCGTGGGGATTTATGGTCTCTTGTATTTGACATGATTTGGAAACACCCTTGGCTGGGATATGGATATAGCGGTTTTTGGAACGGCTGGAATGGAGAATCTGCTTACATATGGCGTGCTGCTCCTTGGACTCCTACCCATCCCCATAATGGCTTTTTAGAACTCTGGTTAAATTTGGGTTTATTAGGGCTATCAATATTCCTAATTGGCTTTGGCATAAATTACTTTAAAGCCTTGGCTTTTGTGCGTCTTACGAGAAAAACAGAAGACTTCTTCCCTGTTATACATATGACTTCTTTAGTGCTTGTTAATTTAACAGAAACAGTATTACTAGAATCTGATAATCTCGGCTGGATAATTTACATAGCATTATCTTCTGCAATCAGTATTCAAGTAGATGAACAAATGAGGAAAAAAGGTAGTCGTAGCCTCAATAAAAATCAGCAAAGTTACTTAATTCAAGGGTAATGAGCAAAATGCAAATATTAATGGTAGGAGCCAGCCTAGAACAGAATGGAGGCATCGCAACTGTTGAAAAGTTAATTATTAAGTCTATTAATCCTGATATTCAAATTCAACATATTACTAGTCATGATGAAGGCTCAATCATACACAGATTCACAGTATTTACTAAAGCTTTAATCAAGTTAATCTGGTGTCTGACAAGTCAAAAAATTGCCCTTGTACATATTCACCTTTCAGATGGGGGTAGTGTTTTACGCAAAGCAATTTTGCTAATTGTGGCTGTAATATTCGGCAAGCCTGTATTGATGCACACTCATGGGGCGGAATTTCATGTAACTTACAGTAAATTACCCCTATGGGCACAAAAAATAGTCAGTTGGGTATTTCGCCAAAGCCAAGGCTTTATTGTTCTCTCGAACACTTGGAAAGACTATTATGTGAGCAACTTGGGATTAAATCCCAAACAAGTGATTGTGATGCCTAATCCCACAGAAATACCTGCTCAAATTCCCAATCGGGCTAACTCTACTCAGATAAATTTAGTTTTTTGTGGAAGGGTAGGTCAACGCAAAGGTGCATTTGATTTAATTGAGGCGTTTGCTAAATTGCCTGATAGCCAAAAAGCTCATACCAAGTTGATTTTGGCAGGAGATGGTGAGATTAGCAAAGCACAAGAGTTAGCCGATAATCTCAACCTGACAGAGAAGATAACTTTTTTAGGTTGGATTAATGCAAAACAAATGAATGAGCTATTATCCCAAGCCAATATCTTTGTTTTGCCTTCCTATAATGAAGGTCTACCTATGGCTATCTTAGAAGCTATGGGTTGGGGTTTACCGATAATTGCAACACCTGTTGGGGGTATACCAGAATTAATAGTGAACCAGCAAAATGGCCTGTTAGTGACTCCGGGAAATATACAAGAGCTATCGCAAGCAATACAGTTATTAATTGCAGATGAAAATTTACGTCTGGCTCTAGGGAAAGTTGCGAGAAAAAATGTTGAGCAGTTTGATATTAAAAATTATTGCCATAATTTAGCCCAAACCTATGATTCAATATCTAACTTTCATCTAACTGAGGAGATACTGCATGAGAATTAATCTTTGTGGTGTGGAGATAGATAAATATAGTTTTGCAGAAGTTACTAACCAAATTGTCAATCATGCAACTTCTAGAAGTCAGCCCGAATATGTGGTCACTCCTAATGCTATGCATATTTTAACTTTACAAAAAGATGCCTATTTTCGAGAGATTTACCGCCAAGCTTTTTTAGTAGTACCAGATGGCGTATCTCTTTTATGGGCCGCTAAATTTTTGCAAACTCCCTTAAACGGCAGAGTAAACGGCACAGATTTGTTTGAAAATCTCTGTGCTGTAGCAGCAGAAAAAGGGTTAAAGATATTTTTATTAGGTGGTCGTCCGGGAGCCGCAGATCAAGCTAAACAAAAGCTCAAAGCTAGACATCCAAATTTGTCAATTGTGGGTACTTATTGTCCCCCTTATGGATTTGAAAACCAGCCAGAAGAATTAGCAGCAATTAATTCCAAAATTAAAGCTGCCTCGCCCGATATTCTATTTGTAGGATTGGGAGCACCCAAGCAAGAGAAATGGATAGCTCAGAATTATCAAGAGTTAGAAGTACCAATTTCTATTGGTATTGGTGTGAGCTTTGAGCTAGTGGCCGATATGGTCACAAGAGCACCAGTTTGGATGCAAAAGTCAGGTCTGGAATGGTTTTTTCGGCTGATAGTTGAACCTAACCGTTTGTGGAAGCGATATATTCTAGGCAATCCTACATTTATTTGGCTGGTATTGAAGCAGCGTTTTCAGACATTAATGTTGAACTAATCATCAATAAATAATCAGAGGGTAGAAGAGTGAAAATTAGTATTGGTATCCTTGCTTATAACGAAGCTAATGGTATTAGCAGCACACTGCAATCTTTATTTGCACAAAGTATCTTTCAAGTAGCTGATAGTAATATAGCAATTGAAATTGTGGTAGTACCTAATGGTTGCACTGATGAGACAGCTGCGATCGCACGTACCACATTAGAAAAGTTAGTTCAGTCTACCGTTAATCCTGCTGTCTGTTGGAAAGTCTGCGAAGTTAAAGAGGCAGGTAAGCCTAATGCTTGGAACAATTACGTCCATCAGTTTTCTGACCCCAGTGCTGATTACATATTTCTGATGGATGCGGATATTCAATTTCTAGCTCCCACTACTCTGCATTCAATGGCAGAAGCCCTGGAAATCAATCCTCATGCTTGGGTATCTGTAGATACATTAGTCAAGGATGTAGCCCTGAAGGAGAAGAAAAGCTTAATAGATCAGCTATCGCTTGCAGTTACTAATGTATCAGGAGCTAAATCAGTCTGGATTTGTGGGCAGCTTTATTGTGCCCGGGCTGCCGTATTACATAGAATTTGGATGCCCAAAGGTATTGAGGTAGAAGACGGCTTCTTGTGGAAGATGGTTGTGACCAATTTGTTAACTTCCCCAGAAGTGCCAGAGCGGGTGGTACGTGCTGATTCTGCATCCCATATATTTGAAGCTTATACTGACATTCGTCGCTTACTCCGTCATGAACGATGGTTGATTCTAGCTAACACAATCAACACATTGATTTATGAAGACTTACAAGCCATCTGCAACCAGCACCAAGATGCGGGTGCAATTATTAAGGCTCGTAATGAACAAGATCCATTGTGGGTCAGCAAGTTAATCCAATCCCACGTTTCCCTGAAAAGCGGTTGGGTAATTCCCGGATGGTTGCTGTTGCGTCGATTTAATAGCTTGCTGCAATTATCCTTATATAAAGCAGTGCTATTTTTGCCTGTAGCAGTCACCGCATTTTGTGTAGACCTACTAGTTTGTTTGCAAGCCAATGATAGATTAAACAATTGGCAAAAATACAGTTCTAATAAGGCGTGACTCTATCAAGTAGCAGTCATGAACTGTGTAGCCTAGAACTTTAAGGGTCAAGGATCAACAGACATTATGTCAAAAGGTGCATCTTCAATTTTTCCCATTCCTAGATCCCCACTCTTCCCCAAGTTCCCCAGTCCCTATTTTCACATCGATAAACTTAGCTCACAAAATGAGGATGATGCGAAATGGTAAAAAATAGGATTCTGAGTAGACGAGGATTCGTGTACTTAGGCTTAGGAACAGCAGCAAGTATAGGTGCTTTGACAATTAGCAAAGCAATACCCCCAAAGAAAACTATACCTGTATCTCCTTTACGCAGAGACTTTAAGGTAGTAGGACAAACTCCTTTAAAAATTCGTGCTGCTAGAAAGGGGTTAATTTATGGAGCAGATTGCGGCACTTTACATTTAGAAACAGAGCCAGAACTAGCAAAGCTGCTGGTCAGAGAATGCTCCATGTTAGTTGCAGGCTTTCTCAAGTGGGATTTACTCCGTCCAACACCCAGTAGTTTTGATTTTAAGCGGGGCGATTGGTTCGCAAAATTTGCACGCAGTAATAAGATGTTGCTGCGTGGACACACCTTAGTATGGTACCAGTCCTTACCTGATTGGTTTAAAGAGACAGTCAATAAGCAAAATGCCAAGCAGTTTTTGACGCAACATATTCAAAAGGTGATGGGTCATTATGCTGGACAAATGCACTCTTGGGATGTGGTCAATGAAGCGATCGCAGTTGAGGATGGATACTCTAGAGGGTTGCGAAAGATGCCTTGGTTAGAGCTTTTGGGGCCAGATTATATTGAAATGGCTTTTCGGATTGCGGCTGAGGCAGACCCCAAAGCTCAATTAGTATATAACGACTATGGGCTGGAATATGACACTCCTGAAGATGAAGCCAAAAGAAATGCTGTTTTAAAATTACTCGAGGATTTAAAATCTAGAGAAGTCCCAGTTCATGCCTTTGGTATACAATCTCATCTGGTAGGACATGAAACTCGCTTTAATCCTCAAAAATTACAAAATTTCTTGAGAAAAGTTGCTGACCTAGGTCTCAAAATTATGGTGACCGAACTGGATGTCATAGACCAAAAACTACCTGCGGATGTGGCTGTTCGCGATCGCATAGTTGCTGCAGCTTATGAAGATTATTTGGGTGCAGTCTTAGAAGTACCAGCAGTTAACACCGTCACGAGTTGGGGATTGAGCGATCGCCATACCTGGCTGGCGGAATTTCAAGCTCGTAAAGATGGTACAGCAGTCAGACCCTTAGCTTGGGATGCTGACTTCAAACCGAAATTGGCATGGAATGCGATCGCGAGAGCTTTTGACAAAGCGCCCAAACGCTAGGTTTTAGTATTTCTACTGAAATCAATAACAGCTCTTATCAATAACTTCATGGTTTTGTAATCTAATTAGTATATACTACTGATACTGATAAGATAATAATCTTAACTTAAATAGTAATATTTAATGCCCAGCTCCAGTAAGTAGTTATTTACGTCATTGCCTTGAACCTGCACTTTTGAAAACTTTTTGTTGGGATGAGCTATGGAATCAAGAGAATCTATTGATTTCGACTTTGGTCGTTATTTATCGATAGTGAAACGGCAATGGATACCCGCTGCAAGTATCTTTGCATCAACAGTGGCTCTTAGTGTTGTCGCAACAACATTGCTCAAGCCATCCTATGAAGCAGAAGGCAAGTTATTATTTAAAACGCCCTCTTTTAATGTAGTGGGAACTGAACTCTTACCTACTGAAACTCAAGCTAGAGGAGATTTGAGACCTTTAGTATCAACTCAGAACCCGATCACTACTCAAATAGAAGTAATTACTTCACCTTTGTTGTTACAAAAAACTATTGACGAACTGCAACTGAAAAATAATCAAGGTCAACTTTTAACACCAGAAGCACTAAAAAAAGCCCTAAATCTGAAAATTATTGGTGGCGCAGACGTACTACAAATTAGCTATAAAAGTCCTAACCCTCAAGAGGCGGCTGCAGTAGTTAACAACGTCATGAATCTCTACTTAGAGAATGATATTCTCACCAATCGCGCGGAAGCAGAAGCAACACGCAAATTCATGGCTAAGCAGCTTCCTAATAATAGAAGTGCTGTTCAGGATGCAGAAGCGGCGCTCCGCATATTTAAGCAAAAATATAATATTGTAGATTTGGCAGAGGAGACGCGATCGGCAGTTGCAATTATTGGCAATTTAGACAATAACATTAACGGTGTTAGAGCTGACTTAGATCAAGCAACCGCTCAAACTAATGAACTGCGTCAAAAAGTAAATTTAAATTCGCAAGAGGCTCTTTCGGCAAGTGCTGTGAGTCAGTCACCTGCGGTACAAGGAATTCTCACTCAACTGCAAGACATAGACAGACAATTAGCCAGCGAACGCAGCCGATTCTTAGATGATAATCCAGTAATTATTAACTTAGAACAAAGGAAAGCTAACTTACAGGCTCTCCTCAAAAAAGAAATTGGCCAAACTGATGCTGGGCCAGTTAATTATCAACCAAAAACTCTACAAATAGGGGAAACCAAACAAAACCTGATTAGAGAGTTTCTGCAATCAGACGTTCAACGTCGAGGTTTAGAACAAAAGCTGACTTCGTTGTACAATTCTCGCTCTGTTTACGAACAAAGGGTAAGAATCATACCCCAACTAGAACAACAACAACGGGATCTAGAAAGAAGATTGGAAGTTGCCCAATCAACCTACCAAACTCTGTTGAAAAAGGTTCAAGAATTACAATTAGCGGAAAATAATAATACACCTAATGCTCGCATCATTGCTAAAGGTTCAGCCCCCAAAAAGCCAACGCTAGGTCTGAAACCTTTCATTTTGGTGCTAGGTGTTTTATTAGGTGCATTTTTAGCCACCACTGCTGTTATTTTCCTTGAAACTAGAGATAGATCTCTGAAAACACTCAAGGAAATCAGAGAAATATTTGGCTATACCTTATTAGGCATAGTACCCTCATCTACGAAAAAGATTCGCTCTCGTTATCGCGAAACAGAGATAGCTACTCAAGAAATTGCGGTTATAGACTCGCCTAGTTCCCTAACTAGCGAAATTTACCGGATGATTCAGGCTAATCTGAGATTCCTGAGTTCAGATAAGGTACTCAAAACCATTGTGGTTAGCAGTGCAGTTCCCAAAGAAGGCAAATCTACAGTTTCCGCCAACTTAGCAGCTGCGATCGCGCAATTAGGACGCAAAGTCTTATTAATTGATGCTGATATGCGAGTTCCTACACAGCATCATCTTTGGCAAATCACCAATACAGCAGGTTTAAGTGAAGTACTTGTAGGTGAAGCTGACTTCAAAACTGCTGCATCTAATGTCATCGAGAATCTAGATGTCTTAACAGCTGGGGTTAGACCTCCTAATCCATTAGCTTTGTTGGATTCTAAACGGATGGCGACATTAATTCAAGAATTCTCTAATCAATATGACTTTGTCATTATTGATGCTCCACCCCTGTTGTTGGCTGCTGATGCAGTGACTTTAAGCCATATGACTGATGGCATTTTACTAGTGGCTCGTCCTGGGGTAATTGATTCTAACAGCGCTAATAATGCCAAAGAATTGTTACAACGCTCCGGTCAAAATGTCCTAGGTTTATTAGTGAATGGCATCAATGAGAAAAATGAATCTAGCACTGATTTCTATCATGCTAAGGAATACTTTAGTGCGGAAACATCTGCCAGTAATTCAATAATTAAAACTTCTAGCAATTACTAGATCTAAAGGTTTCTCAAAAAAAGTAAGACAAAGAAGTAAGGGAACAACGGCTGTTGTTCCCTTACCTCTTTAATTTATTCTCCTTAGTCTTAAACTTGTGCGATTTTTAAACTGGAGTTGGTGTCAAGTTTAGCTGATTTGGTTGTTGCTTGAGTTGTAAGTTGGATTCCAAAAAGTTTTTCACAGTTTTGCCAGCGACAGACCAGTTAAGACGAGACTCATATTCGTGAAACGAAGATATAGCTAATTGCTTGTACTGAGAATAATCAGAAAACAAATTAGAAATATAGCTACAGTACTCGTCAATACTTGCGTCTTTAGAAAAAGTCCTACCATTCACATCATTTTTTACAGCTGTTGGTATTCCACCTACATTTGTAGCCAGACTGGGAAGTCCAAAAGAACTTGCTTCACAAAAAACATAGCCAAAAGACTCTGCCAGTGATGGCATGATTAAGAAATGAGACTCAGCTAACAATTGATACATTGTATTTAAACCTTCTGGTGTTCCATTGCTGATCACACCCATCATCTTGACAAAGTCAGGAACAGGTTCACCTAAATCAGGACGACATCCAACTATAGTTAATTCAGTCTTCAAGCCAGCTTTGTTTAAATCCTTAGCGACTTGAAAAGCGACTTGTCCACCCTTTCTTTTCCAATCCAAACCGAGAAAGAGTAATTTGCATTTGTCTGAAGGTCTGGAATCAACAATAGTTTTGATATCATCAAGAGTGCGATCGCATTCAAAGTTGGGGCCAAATGGCACAACTTTGACCTTAGCAGGATCAAGTTGATAATAATCAATAGCGCCTTGGGCTGCCCAATCAGAGGAATAAATAATCAGACTGCATTTATTTAAAGCAGCTCTTTCATTAGCTATGCCATCTCTAATACTTTCTTGACAAAGTTCGTAACTATTCCAGTACAGATCATAAAAACCCAGGACTCCACGTGCAAAGGTAGCATCTGTCCAAAGCATAATCGGTTGTTCACATTCAAGATAAGCAATAGGTTGAGAGCCGGCATGTACTCCACTAAATACCACATCTACATCTTTGAGTCTGGACAACTTTTGAGATAGTTGACGGGCATAATCTTGCAGCAAACTTTTATCTCTTTCACGAGTATAAGTTTTTTTCTGAAAATATTTATAGTAGCGATACTTAGCTGCACACTTTACTCGCTCTCTGGGTGACATTTTCAAAGGCCCTAAATACTCTATTGATAGAGATTGATTCTTCAGAGCTTGGGGTGCATAATAAGCTCTGCCACTGTATTCATGCAAATCTCTAGCGTCATAAGTTGATACCCAACCTACTTTCATGGACATCTCCTAAGGCAGAAATAAAGTTTACAAAAACTAACTGTGGAGAAAATCTATAGGATCAATGCCTAATTTTTTTAGGCTCTTGGGTATTTGGTATGCTAACTATGCGCTATAAAAAGCTGGAACTGATTGCTATATAAAAATAGCATCGGTTTCTAACTCAAATTAGAGAGCTTTTATCAATCTTAAATGATTTAACTGTAATTCTATAGTGACTTCATTTTTATTAAATATTCTTAGAGATAATGTCTAAAATAGAGTAAAACTTTTGCCTAATAAAGTTTGTAGAAATTGAGAACAATCAAAGCTTTATCATGTAAAATTTGTATCCAGAAATACATTGACTATCCTTAACCTTTTCTTTACGAATCATCTTTTAAATTAAACATACTGAATAATTTTTTCACAAAATATACAACTTTATTAATATTGGCTCAGTATAAATTTTTATGCTGATTTTATATATCTGTGATTATACATTTAGGCTTTAATTCTCACACGAGTAAAAGGTCACTATTGAAGATATGACTAAAGTCATATTTACATAATCGTTATTAGTTTGTATTCGCCAATTACTCTAAACAAGATCATTCTGAAATATCTTTCTTTCAAGCATAGGGGGTGAGACACCGCCCTTATAGTTGGGCCTGGACTCAGAAGTAGAAATTTTTCTTTACATCCATTGGCAATGCGATCGCTGTTATCGAAAGCTTTGATCAATTTCATCAGAGAATTATCTGGAATGCTTACAGCACAAAACTTTTACCAAAAACCTTGATTTCAGACATTGTTTGAGAAAATCACTGCTTAAAGACTTGTGATATCTACAGTTGACAATTTTAGATTCCCATAGTGGGAAAGTAAATATTCTTCCAGGCTTTTGCGGAATGTATCTTCATCGGCTGGAAGTCAATTTTGCATTTAATCTTGAGAAATTGCTACCTAGTTCAATAGTTAGCGCTAGTATATCTATGTCTTTTTTCGCAGTATAAATATGGCGCAAAATTTTTACGTAAATCCAGGGACAGGCAATGATAACAACCCTGGTACTCAACAAGCTCCCTTTAAAACGATTGCCAAAGCTCTCAAAGTTGCCACTCCAGGCACTACAATTCAACTGTCAGAAGGGACTTACAATGCCAGCACTGGTGAAGTTTTCCCGCTAACCGTCGCATCTGAGGTAACGGTAGTAGGTAATGAAGCCAATAAAGGTAGTGGTATTTTAATTGAAGGTAGTGGTAGCTATCTCAGCCGTACTTTTGCAGGACAAAATGTCACATTTGTCATGCTAAATGGGTCACAACTGCGGGGTGTAACTGTAACAAATCCAGCTAGCCGTGGTTCTGCTGTCTGGGTAGAATCTAGTAGACCAACAGTTGCAAATAGCACATTTACTCAATCTAAGCGTGAGGGAGTGTTTGCGACTGGCGATGCTGATCCAGTGATACTCAGCAATGTGTTTTCTGAAAATGCTGCTAATGGTGTTTCTATAGCGAAAAATGCTAAAGGGCAAATTCAAGGTAACACCTTTTTCAAAACAGGTTTTGGTATTGCCATTAGTGATGCAGCTGCGCCCACACTCATAGATAACAAAATTTCTGAAAATCGGTCTGGGATTGTGGTTTCTGGGACAGCGCGCCCTATACTACGTAATAATTTCAGCGAAAAAAACACTGATGATGGTTTAACAGTGATTGCCAGCGCCTTCCCAGATTTAGGCAATGCTATTAGTCCCGGGGGTAATGTCCTACGCAACAACGGTAAGTTTGATTTGCAAAATGCAGGTACTAATAAATTGATATCTGTAGGAAATCAAATCGATCCAACTAAAGTCAGCGGTAGCATAGAGTTTGCAGCTAGTCCGGTGACACCCACGCCGACACCGACACCAACACCAACTCCCACCCCGACACCAACTCCGACACCAACACCCACGCCGATACCAGTCCCAACACCCACACCCACGCCTACCCCGACACCGACACCAATACCAGTCCCAACACCCACACCTACGCCTACGCCGACACCAACACCCACCCCAACACCTGCACCTACTGACTTAACCGATATTGGCAATCATTGGGCTGCGGCTTTTATTCGGGAATTAGTGAAACAGCAAATAGTTAGCGGTTTTCCTGATCGCACATTTAAACCTGATGCGACGATGACTAGGGCGCAATATGCTGCTTTATTAGTCAAGGCTTTCAACCCATCTCCAAACCGTGCTGCTAGCAAATTTAAGGATGTACCAGCAGACTTTTGGGCAGCTAAGGTAATTCAACAAGCATACCAAGGCCTGTTTATGGCTGGTTTTCCTGATGGTACTTTCCACCCCAATCAAAATATCCAGCGCGTGCAAGTTATCGTCTCGTTGGTGAATGGGCTGGGGTTATCTGCGGATGATACAACATCTTTCCAATTTGATGACCAAGCTAAGATTCCTGACTATGCCAAGGATGAAATAGCAAAAGCATTAGACAAGAACATTATCGTCAATTACCCCAACCCCAAACAACTCAACCCTACCCGCGATGCTACACGCGCTGAGGTAGTGGCGCTAGTTTATCAAGCTTTAGTAGATGCCGGTCGTGTAGCGGCGATTAACTCGCCTTATATCGTTAGTGCTTGATGTCTTGATACTATCCCAATACTGCTCGGTTAAGGATTTTCAACTCGGAATTTAGTTTGGGGAAAAGGTTAAAAGATAAGGGTTAAAGGTTTTTCTTGCCCCTTTTCCCCTTCCCCTTTTGCCCTTAACCGACAAGTATTGGATACTACCCTGACTTTAGTAACGGGGATTCTACATTCACAGACTCGCCGCTAAATTTTTTGTAGGGGCACGGCATCCACAATATTTTGGCATATCAAATATATGACTGGTGCCGTGCCCACCCATCTGTTGCGTTCTTTTTTCAAAATCGTCTAATTTTAGATTTTAGATGTGAAATTTTAAATCTTCATGCAAAATTTCTAATCCATCTAAAATCCAAAATTGATTTATAAATGCCGGATAATACGGCAAGGATTACCCGCAGCGACTACATTTGCTGGTATATCTTTGACTACTACACTCCCAGCGCCAATAGTAGTATTTTCACCAATGGTTACACCTGGACAAATAATTGCACCACCGCCAATCCAGACATTATTACCAATAGTAACTGGGGCAGATAGTTCTCTACCAGACAGCCGAATCTCTGGGGATGTAGGATGGTAAGCAGCATATATTTGCACATAAGGGGCGCACAATACATTGTCACCGATATGAACTATATTGCAATCTAAAATTACACAACCATAGTTCATATAAAATCCATCGCCAGCATAAATATTACTGCCATAGTCACAATGAAAGGGCGGCACAATAGATATCTTTTTCCCTATCTCCCCGAATAATTCTTGCAAAATTTGTCGTCTTTGCTCTTGTTCTTCTTCTGTTGTAGCGTTGTACATTCGTAAGAGACGACTAGCTCGCTTGTTATCACTAGCTAATTCTGCATCTTCTGCAAGATATAATTCGCCTGAGAGCATTTTGTGCTTTTCTGTTTTTTCCATCACAGAATTTTTAGATCTCCTAAAATAGGATTAATAGCATAGGGAAAATTCAGAATTATTTTAGATTTTCCTGTTGACTTAGCAATCATAAGCTTGCTTGCTTATAAATACTGTAGTCATGCCAATGTTGTCCTATTCATAACTAAATAGAGAGTTACCCGACAACTAGCTAATGGATGATTGTGGCTCAGGCTACTATCTATGACAGTCGATCAAAATATTCCATAACGCGCTTTTCCCTGACGTTTTGCACGGTACATAGCAATATCAGCATCCCGGAGCAGATTTTGTGGTTCGTCATAACCATGACCGCTCAAAGCAATACCAATGCTAGCTGTGGGACATATTTGATATCCATTAATGTTGAGTGGGATGCTTAAGGATTCTTGAATACGTTTGGCTACATTGGTAGCGTCTGTAACATCTTTGATATCCTCTATCAGTACGGCAAACTCATCACCACCAAACCTGGCTACAGTGTCACCACTACGCAAACATGACTCTAAGCGGCGCGCGATCGCTACTAAAAAATCATCTCCTGTGGAGTGCCCAAAGCGATCATTAATTCCTTTAAAGCCATCTAAATCTAAAAATAAAACGGCAAAATTGTAATCATTCCGCCGTTTGCTACGTTCGATTGTCTGTCTGAGACGATCTATAAATAAAACTCGATTGGGTAGCGCAGTTAGTGCATCATGGCAAGCATTTCGCAGCAGTTGAGCCTCTATTTGCTTGCGTTTAGTAATATCCTGAAGAACTAAAACCGCACCACTAATATTTCCATCTAGATCACGGATAGGTGCTACACAATCACCAATCGGTACTTTTTTCCCATCCTTGGCTAGCAGGGTGCAGTTGTCTGGGAGATTTAAAACCTCACCTGCTTGAATTGCCTGTGTAGCTAAATTATCTATGACTTCATCCATATCTTTATCAATTAGGCTGACAACTTCCACTAAATCTTTGCCATAGGCTTCTTCCTGCTTCCAACCTGTGAGTGCTTCCGCTACGGGATTCATCATTTGGATACGGCCATTAGCATATGTCACAACTACTGCACAGCCCATACTATTAATAATTGCTGTCAGCCTTTGTCTTTCCTCCTCAAATTTCCTGCTGATTTGGTGCTTGTAAATAGCCATTTCCACAGCAAAATGCAAGTCTTTTTCAGCACATTGTTTCGGAATATGGCCAAAAGGCTCACTTAGTTGCTGTTGATGTAATTTAATCTCTTCCGAATAGTCCGTTAAATATAAAACGGGTATGTGGAAGTGGTTCTGGATAATATCAGCAATTTTGATACCATTGATCTCCCTTGCTAAGCAGATATCAATTAATACTAAATGTGGATTTGTCTCGGCTACTTTCTGGAGGACATCATCATCTGCAGCAGTAATTTCTGGAACGGAATATCCTAACTTCTGCAAACTATTTCTTATGTCTAAAGCTAGGACTTTTTCATCCTCAACAACTAGGATTTTGTGGTCGAACATGTTAGGCTAATCTGTTGGCTAAGGTTCCGATTTTATTTTCAGTCTTTACTCACTCTGAAAATCAATAATCCTATGATAATCAATCTCTAATCTACCTGTGTAGTTGCTTGACTAAAATAATCACTAAGTTTTTAATCATTGTCTTTTACTTTTCCTGATACAGTTAATATCCTGTTGATAACTCAAGATACAATTGAGAAATGTAAATTACCATACAATTACAAAAAACCAAAGACATATTTTAGAAATGGAGAAATTCTTAATAATTAAAAATTTCTAAATATGTAATATGTACGTAAAGTTGCAATTTACTCGCAGGTTAATAAAATTACTGTTGAATAAAACAATATAAGTAATTGCCAGATATATCAAGCCACTGCAAGCATTCTGGGGTTATATCACTAAATAGACTTGTTTTTTTGATACAGGTTTTAATTATTAGTAAACTATAGCAAATAAGGCTTTTAAATTACTGAGTGTACAAATCATATATGTATAATAGTACACGTTAAAATAAGTGTAATTATAAAATATAAAGCTTGAATTGCTTATTTCAAATAGCGAATAGATAAGTTACTGAATGTATAAAATAAATATATAAAATATTTTAATTAAAAAATCCGGAAAATCTGATGCCAGGCATGACAAAAGATAAGGAATAAAACTAGCTGATGGAGAAAGCCTTTAATTGCAGATTTTGCGTCTTAACTGCTGGTACATAAAGTAGCTAGCAAAAAGCCCTATCAATGAAAAAATTGTCAGCATCATGTATAGCAAAGGGCCACATCAGGATAAATCATTAAAAATTACCTAAAGTCATTAAAAATTCTATAGCAGTCCTAATTGAATGAGTAAGAAAAAGAAGTAACTCAACTGAGATATTGAGAAACAGATTTTGCTCACGTTTGGCTTTGGACTGCCATAGTAAGCTTTAGGTAATGGCTTGAGTTCTTGTCAGTTCAATGCTAATTTTTCCGCCAAAGTCTGGGATAGGTGCAGCAGGTTTACTGAGTGTTACTTGAACTTGAGTAACGCGATCGCACTCTTGGAGGATAGAGTCTGCAATTGTACCAGCTAACTTCTCTACTAAAGCAAACTTGGATGACTTCACGAGATGTTGTACCAAGCTGATCACACTGCGATAATCTAGAGTATCTGCGATCGCATCAGTTTGAGCAGGCTTACTCAGATCCAACCATAACTTAACATCCACCTCAAACCATTGCCCTAGTACCTGTTCTTCAGGTAAATATCCTGTGTAGCCATAGCCACGAATTCCCGTTAAATGAATGCAGTCCATAATATCAGCACGAAATTTGCATTTTGGATTTTAACGTTAGTGTGGGGCATGGGGCATTGGGTAATGGGTAATTGGTAATTGGTAATTGGTGATTGGGTGTTTGTTATTTCCCCTCATCGCCCTCATCTCCAGAACTCAGCACTGAATAGACTCATAAGCCTGAAAAATATGCAAAAATGCTATGGCGCTGGTTACCAACGCTGCTAACTTATAGCTCTGTTTGCTTGAATGCCGATCGCCTGTAAAAATGTTAATCAACTTTGGGCTTATATCTTGACGGAGACGCTAAAGCGCCTGGGGTTGACTTGTGCTGTGATTTGTCCAGGTTCACGTTCTACACCGCTAGCAGTCGCCTTTGCCCAGCAAAAGCCTGATATTGAGGCAATTTCAATTTTAGATGAACGGTCTGCTGCTTTTTTTGCGTTGGGACAAGCTAAAGCCAGTGGTAAGCCTGTAGTACTGGTATGTACATCTGGGACAGCTGGGGCTAACTTTTATCCGGCGATTATTGAAGCTAGAGAAAGCCGCGTACCTCTGTTGATATTAACTGCCGACAGGCCCCCAGAACTGCGAGATTGTCATTCTGGTCAAACGATAGATCAGGTGAAATTATATGGCACTTACCCAAATTGGCAAACAGAGTTAGCTTTACCTTCCCCAGAGATGGGAATGCTAGCTTATCTGAGACAAACAATCATCCACGCTTGGGAAAAATCCCAAACTCCTAGCCAGGGGCCAGTACATCTAAATATCCCTCTGCGTGACCCCCTAGCACCCATTCCCGATGGAACTGATTTCAGCTACTTAGAATCACAGTTTCACCCAGAAGAATTTTTCGCAGCAGTCACAAACTCCATCCCCTTCCCCATTCCCCATTCCCCATTCCCCATTCCCCAAAAATGGCAACAATGCGATCGCGGCATTATTATCGCTGGTGTTGCTCAACCACAGCAACCACAGGAGTATTGTAGAGCGATCGCCCAACTTTCCCAAACCCTCAAATGGCCTGTCCTAGCTGAGGGACTTTCCCCACTCAGAAATTACGCCGACCTCAACCCCTATTTAATTTCTACCTACGATCAAATTTTGCGAAATCCCCAACTCGCAAAACAGCTAGTACCACAAATGGTAATTCAAGTAGGAGAAATGCCTACAAGTAAAGAACTGCGTAATTGGATAACTGATACACAAGCGCAACGTTGGGTAATTGATCCCAGCGACCAAAACCTTGACCCTCTGCATGGAAGGACGATTCATTTGCGGATGAGTATTGAGGATTGGGGGACAAGGGAAGAAGACAAGGGGGAAAAATCTTTCGCTTCTCCCCCTGATTACTTGCAACTTTGGTGTACAGCAGAAAAGCAAGTCAGGGAGGCTGTTGATCAAACCTTGGCGAAAATGGAAGATTTGTTTGAAGGTAAAGCCGCCTGGTTACTTTCGCAAATTTTACCGCCAGAAACCCCGTTATTTATCGCCAACAGTATGCCTGTACGCGATGTAGAGTTTTTTTGGAAACCAAATAATTTAGGAGTGCGATCGCATTTTAACCGAGGTGCAAATGGTATCGATGGTACATTATCCACAGCTTTAGGAATTGCCCATCGTCATCACAGCAGTGTGATGCTAACAGGGGATTTAGCCTTATTGCATGACACCAACAGTTTTTTAATCCGTAATAAATTTGTCGGACATCTGACGATTCTGTTAATTAACAACAATGGCGGTGGAATTTTTGAAATGCTACCCATTGCCAAATTCGACCCACCGTTTGAAGAATTTTTTGGCACTCCTCAGGATATTGATTTTGCCCAATTGTGTGCTACCTATGGTGTAGAGCATGAATTAATTACTTCTTGGTCGCATTTGCAGCACAGATTAAACCCGCTTCCAGATAAGGGAATTAGGGTTTTGGAGTTGCGGACAAATCGCCAGCTAGACGCTAAGTGGCGACTGGAAAATTTAAGGAATTTTGCAGCGAATATTACACTTTAAATCTTCTGCGTCTTTGTGTGAGATTTATGCCAATTTTAGCGTCGGCGTAGTTCACCGCAGGTATCGCTTGCCCCTTGGTCTGCGATAAAATTCTCAAGCACAATAGCCGACTCCATAGCAATGCAAGTTAACTGGCAAACTGCCAAAACCTACGAAGATATTCTGTATCAAAAAATGGATGGTATTGCCAAAATCACCATCAATCGTCCCCATAAACGTAATGCTTTCCGCCCCAAAACAGTCTTTGAACTGTATGATGCTTTCTGCGATGCCCGCGAAGATACAACTATTGGCGTAGTTTTATTTACAGGATCAGGCCCACATACTGATGGCAAGTATGCTTTTTGTGCGGGTGGCGATCAAAGCGTCCGGGGACACGCGGGTTATGTAGATGATAGTGGTGTCCCCCGCCTGAATGTGCTGGATTTACAACGCCTGATTCGTTCCATGCCAAAAGTTGTAATTGCCTTGGTAGCAGGGTATGCGATCGGTGGTGGCCATGTTTTACATTTAATTTGTGACCTGACGATTGCAGCTGATAACGCCATTTTTGGGCAAACAGGCCCCAAAGTCGGCAGCTTTGATGGTGGTTTTGGTGCTAGCTACCTCGCCCGCATCGTTGGGCAAAAAAAAGCCCGAGAAATTTGGTTTCTCTGTCGTCAATATAATGCCCAACAAGCCCTAGAAATGGGTTTAGTCAATACCGTTGTCCCAGTAGAACAATTAGAAGCTGAAGGTATCCAATGGGCGCAAGAAGTCTTAGAAAAAAGCCCCATTGCTATCCGTTGTCTGAAATCGGCATTTAATGCTGATTGTGATGGACAAGCAGGTTTACAAGAACTTGCTGGCAATGCCACACTTCTGTATTACATGACAGAAGAGGGTTCTGAGGGTAAACAAGCATTTTTAGAAAAGCGTCCCCCAAATTTTCGTGATTTCCCTTGGTTACCATAAAAACTTAAAAATCGCACCTTTTCGTAAGGTGCGATTTTTCTAAAAATTAATCGATTGTTACAAGACTAAAAATTTTAAAGGCAAATCTTAATTTCAAACAGAATACAAACTTATACCAAATTGGTTTAACTATTAAGTCTCACCAATCCTACATATAAAATCCAAAATTGGTATTAGTCGGGGAATATATAGATGGCTAGAAGATGGTTACAAGATGGCTAAATTAGTACCGTCTCAGTTCTGGCTTGTTCAGCAGTACAGATAACAGTTTCCTCAACCGTAATAACTTTAGTAAGTTCCAACTCTGAAGGTAAATTTCCACCTGGAACTACAACTGGGGTAGCATCTGGTAGACTCCAAGCATCTTCTAAAGTTTCCCAAGAAGGTGCAAAGGGTGGTAGTGCCAAAGAACAAGCTTTCCAACTTCCTTGAACTGGTGCGCCTAACTGCTGACACATTCCACCACGGCGACCTTCGGGATTGTAATGGCGACAATATCTACAGGCAGATGTCAAAAATTTATTAGGTTTCATGTGAGTGCTTTTTTTATTTAATATTGCGGTCTAATTTATTTGTTTATATTTTCCTTCTGTGTAGAAACCCTTATTAATGGCGTAAGCGATTATGGTGTATAGGTTTTAGCGATCCCAAGTAAAAAATTAATTTCAGGATATTTTTATAATTTTGTTATATATTTACATGATCGTTAGAGTGTGGACATGATAAATTTTGACAAAAAACCATTGGGGATCAACGCTAAAATTAAAAGGATAAATTTTAGCTATCCTTTCATTTCATCCTTAAGGCATAGTATTTAAGATAGAGATGTCTTGCTATTCCTCATCCTTTTGGCATAATTCGACTAAAAAATTTCTAGTCAGGCAAAAACTAGAACTATTTGGGAAATAGCTACAAAATAAGTCAGCTTCAATTCGGTTTGATAAGATAGTCAGCCACTAGTTTTGACAGTTATGCTTTCTTATAGCTGAGTTCGTTAAAATTAAAATCCAAAGAGCGTCAAGTTAAACTGAGCTATGGCAGATTTTAGAGCCGTAAGCATATCTGGAAAACTCTCACTAGTTAATTTAGCAATCACGTTAGATGTGATTTCTAAATTAAAAATAAAATTTACTACGAGTAGGTCATAGTATTTGGAATCTGATATATTTTAAGATTTTGAGCAATTACTGAGCATTAGTTTCCTTTTGCTGCAACCACTCTAAGAGAGATTCTTAAAGAAAAAAACTGGACTTAAAAGCGCTTCTACATATTTGAATCAATTTTATTAATCCCAATTTCTGAGCAAATCACACAGAAATATGTAAAGAAAAATTAAGCGATCGCCATCCAAAATAGAAATTAGAAAAATTAAAACCTATATATAGTAGGGGCCTGGATAGGCTCACATCTATATAGTTATTAAAAAATGGGTGAGTAAGGACTATTATTTGCAGCCCATAATAAGCTTCTTTACTTTAGTCTTCAAGTCTTTTTTTTAAAATCCTCAGCCTGATGTTATAGAGATTTCTAAGACTCCAGACTAAGACTATGGTGTGAGTCTCTATGGTTATGGGTTAAGGGGAAAAAGGGTAAGGGTTAAAGGGAAATAAAATCCCTTTAACCCTTACCCTTTCCCCAGCTTTTACAACTCCTATCACCTTCAACTGCGTGTCAGTTCTGGGTTGAAGTCAAGCTATCTGTTGCGATCGCGGATAAAAATGATAGAGGTTGACTCATATTTGCTGCAAAACCCAGAATTCCAGGATCTCGATGTTCGTAGAGTAACTCGCCTTTGCTATCAAACAGAAAAGTTCCACCACGCTGAGTTAAGTAGGTAGAATTAGGTACGTAAGTCTGCCAATTGCTGAGAACTTCCACCATATTCCGTAGGCGGAGAGTAGCTAATTCAAAGGGACGTTGAAACCCACTACCACCAGCTAGTTTGAAAAATGAGCCTTTAAAAGCAGGTAGAGGAGTACCTTGAATAATTTCATCATCTTCAATCAGTTGCGGGGCTTGGCGATCGCCTTTGTATCCGCGAAAAACTTCTCTTAGCGTTCCGGGGCTGCCAAACCCTGCACACATTAATATGAGATTTAGCCAAGCTTTCACAGATACAGAAAGTCCAGGTAAAGCAAGATTCAGCCCCGGATAAAGTTTGAGTAGCTGATGTAGTTCTGCGTTTGGTTCAACAAATAAATGTTGGGGTGGAAATCCCGTATATTCACAGAATTTTGTCCCAGAAGCGCGATCGCCAATTCCTACTGCACGAATAGCGAGTTTTTCAGGAGGCCATTTTTTAGCTTCGCGCTGTAACCACCACGCATATTCAAGACTATCAAAATCCCCAAGTTGTGGCCAGACTAAAATAAGGAGATGTGAGGCGCGATCGCAATTTTCTAGCAGGGGTCTGGTTATGCCATCACTAACACGCTGAAGTTCGGTCTGATGAAAAATATTGTAGGGATTCATTCAAAGAAATCAACTGCTATTTAGTCATCCAAATTTTAGTCTAATTGATAACAATTTTTGTCTATAGGACTCATATTTGATTTTTGAAGTTCTCGTAGGATGCGTTAGCGATAGCGTAACGCATCCGCTATAAATTCTGCTATTACCTACCATCCAACACATCGATTGATTAATTTTACTTGATTTCACGAAATGACTTACTAGTGATTAGTGATAGCCCTTACCAGCTATTTTTAATTGCACCGCTCTACTTAAAATCAATAGTAAATTTTCCAAGCAATAATACCAATTAATACTACAAGACCTAATGCTCTACGAAAATAATTCACGCCTTGAAATAATTCCAGCCAAGCCCAAGTAAACAATGCGCCATTAGCCACTACATTTAATACTGTATTAATTGGGTCGCTTGTCAACAGAAAAGATAGTAAACTCGTCACTACCCAGACAATCAATGGTAAGTTGGGCTTCTGAGCTATCACAATATTGCCATTGCTATCACGGAAAGTTTTATCAACTAATGTATTTTCCATAAATTTCTACTTTGTACTGTAAACGCTATCTTTTACTAGCATTTAAACATTAGGATAAATTCTTTTCCATGCATCTAAATGCTGAGATAATAAAAGTGAAATATATGCATATATGAGTATCCTGAAAGGCATAAATATACTACACCAGCAGCATCTATTTGATATGATTTGCGAACAGGTAAACTAATCCCAATAATATTTGCAACAGATAAATTCTATGTAGGGGCACGGCATCTACAATCTTTTGGTATATTCAATTATCTTATTGTTGCCGTGCCCCTCCTAGCCATCTGTCACTTTTTGATAACTCATAAAAAACCTGAAAATTTCAATAATTAGGCAAGCAGCTAAATCCAGAAATCACTGAATTGCTGATATTAAGGTCAATATAATGCGTAGAAATATACACAAAAATAGGGTGAGAATTACTCACCCTAAAGCTTTAATAAAAAAGGTATTAATTTGGTTGATTTTAAATTTTCAATTTTGAATCTTGCAAAAAGTTTGACATTAAAATTTGCCCAAACGAATTTTTAATTCCCCAAAGGAGTTGACCTTTTTTTGTTCCAGCCACCACAAACCAACTGCCATCACGGTTGAAGCCATCAACAAAGCTGCAATGACACGAAAGGTAGCCTGTGTGCCAAAAACTAAAGCCTCAACAGGTGCATGGGTAACATCGATATTGGGTGTGAGTTGGTTGCTAGCGATCGCCACCAAGGAGAATAAAGCACCAACAAGCGGTACACCTGCTGTCTGTCCCAATATCCGAGATAATGACAACAATCCAGAAGTAATGCCTAATTGTCCTTTGGGTGCAACTCCCATAATGGCGCTATTGTTGGGCGATTGAAACATTCCTACTCCCAACCCATAGGGAATAATGCCCACAATATAATCGGGTACAGTTAATTCTGTATCAAAGTTGCTAATTAGTAAACAACCACCAGCCATTAATACTAGGCCGATTAAGCTAATAATTCTTGGCCCAAAGCGGTCAGAAAGTATGCCAGCAACAGGTGCTGTTAGCACTATGAGAATCGGTGGAATTGCTAGTAATAAACTTGTTTTTTCTGTGGAATAATGCTGCACTAATTCTAGGAAAAATGGCAAGATAAATATTGCCCCTGCCATCACAAAATTGCCGATAAAACGTAGTGCTAAACCCAAGCTAATTTCTAGAGAGCGAAAAATTCGCAAATCTAACATCGGCTCTAATATATGGGCTTCCACAATTAAAAAGCAAGCTAAACTGATGACCGATAAAACCAAAAAAGTGATGGCTGTATGAGAGTTAAAACCTTCTCTTTGTAATAAAGTAATCCCGAATGTAAAGCAGGTTAATGTCAGGGTGAGAATTAGCGTACCAATGGCATCGAAGCGCTGTTTCACAACACCAACTTTAGAAGGAGGCACTAAACGCGCTACCAGCAAAATGCCAACAATTCCAATGGGAACATTGACCAAAAAGATTAAGGGCCAACCCCCTAAACCAATCAGCAACCCCCCAGCTGTGGGGCCTAACATAATTCCTAACCCAAAAATTCCTGCTCTAATACCTAACCCTAGTCCGCGTTCTTCGGGGGGAAACACTTCTACAATCATCGCTGTTCCCAGCCCCGATATAAAAGCAGCACCTAACCCCTGAAGTGCGCGAAAGGCAATTAAAACGCCTACGTTAGGCGCTAGTCCACAAAATAGCGAGCTGAGGGTAAACACTACTAGCCCAATAATATATAGTCGCTTCTTGCTCCACATATCGCCTAATTTTGCAGCACTCATCACAAAAATAGCGATCGCCAATAAATAACTTAAAACCACCCATTGAATGGTGGCAAAGCTGGTGTGGAGTGATTCCAGCATACTTGGCAGGGCCAGGTTAACTATATATACATCTAAGGCAAAGATAAATACGCCAATGCCAATGCCTAGCGTCGCCCACCATTTTTTAGATGCTTTTGTTTCTTGCCCTAGCTCATGTAATTCTTCTTCCTGGCTTTTTGACCTTACTAGCATGTTCTCTAGCTCACAAAATTATCCAAACTATATTCAAGGTTGAATTTCATATTTTACTACTTCATCATTTACAGCATTTACCAGTGAGGTTTTGCTAGCAATTATGCTCAGTTTTGTTGGTCTGTCAATAGATATATATGAGCTAAAGCTGTTAATACTCAGCTAAGTAAATCTATGGCTATATACAGCTATTTGCCAATCCAATTAGTAATTAGCTCGCTCAAGGCACAACGATCTACAATTGCTGGTAGTTCTTTTTCTACATCAATAGGTGTACCTCTTTTAGCGATTTCTTTAATTTCTTGCAAAATCTTTGCTACCAAATCAGGATTTTCCGCTAATTCGGCTCTACCAATTTGCTGAATTGCTTGTTTAATGGCACTACGTCCCGACTGCGTACCTAATGCAACGCTACTTTTTAATCCTAAAATTTCTGGATTGAGGCTTTGATAAAGTTCCTCATCTTTAGATACAGCTTTTACATGCAAACCTGCATAGTGAGTAAAGGCATTTTTTCCTAATATAGGTTGATGGGGAGGAATAGCAATATGTGAATGTTCGCTAACTAACTCATATAAATCCTTTAAATATTTGAGATCCCACTTAGTTTTTTCCTCACCTATATCGATTAAATTTATGAGTAATTGCGCTAAATCAACGATGCCAGTTCTTTCACCTAAACCCATCACCGTGACATCAATGATATCTGCATTAACGCTATATGCATCTAAGGCATTTGCTAATGCTAAACCTCTATCGTTATGACAATGTACTTCTATTTGCGGATATAATTCACGCTTAGCTAATTCAGCTTTTAGAGCTTTTACATAATAAGAAATACTGCGATTTGGCAGAAATGGCGTTGTGTATCCTGCCGTATCTGCTATGCTGATAATATTAGCTCCTGCCTGGACTGCGGCACTAGCAGCTTCAATTACATTCTCTATTTTTGAGCGAACAGTATCTTCTGGTGTATACCGAATTAATAAATTATCTTGCTGCTTTCTGGCATAGCTAATAACTTCCACAATTTTATCTAGCGCTGCTGCCAAATTTAAATTGTAGTCAAGTTGCAGCCTTTTTTCCGAAACACTAAAAACAATACCTAAAAAGTCAATTCCACAATCTAGGCATTTGTTAACATTCTCAATACTGCAAAGGGAATGAGCGCCTATTTTCGCCTTAATACCAGCATGAGAAATTTTTGTTATAGCATTAGCAATTTCCCGATCAACTGCTGGATTTCCAGCTTCAATAATATCAACCCCGACTAAATCTAAAAACTGTGCGATCGCCAGCTTGATCTCAGGAGAGAAGTAAACTCCAGGAGTTTGTTCTCCCTCTCTTAAGGTAGAGTCCAGAATCTTGATCATATCACCTATATATTTAGGGATTAAATTTTACTAATGGAGCTTTATCAGCTACTCAGCAATATTCTATACTTATAACTGGTATGTTTATGTCATTAATTCTGATAGGTGCATAGTCAAAACTTTAGAATTTAAAGATGCAGCAAGCAACTCTTGACTACACAATTATTGAATCTTCAGAACTCGTGAAATAAAACCCTAGTAAATGAATAAAGACGGGAATAAAGATTAATTTATAGAATTTCCGAACTTTGTCAACTGGCTCGAGATTGTCTCTGTTGCACTAGGATAAATCTGCTGTGTACTCACTAATTAAACTGATGTTACCAGAATTAGTACCAGCTTCTTTAAATATAATCAGATTTGGACAAAATAAATTATCAGTCATCAGCTTTTATCGTTCACTGATAACTGATAAGTTTTGACTTTTTGCTAGTTAAGATTACTCTTTAGATGCAATTGCTTCTGTCTTCTCTGACTGCTGAGGTTCATTTGATTGTTGCAACTGTTGAAGATGAATATTATTGACCTGCACAATAAAGTATTCTATGGCTTGGCTGGCTTGCAATTGTTGTTGACTAAAATCAGAGGCATCATAACAGCGATAAGGCTGAGTTATGCCCAAAATGAATTTTTCTTGTTCAGCTTCTAACAATTCCACTGCTGTATTAGCAGCAATCCAATTCTTTTGGAAAGGAAAAGAAGTCACAATACTAGCAACGATAGAAGCAATAGCGGGACAGATTACAGGAAGCCATTTTAGCCAAGCTTGTCCAGTTTCTAACTTATCTACAAGTACCAAAATTGGCGTAACACCAGATAAAATAACAGTTGCAATTTGCAAAATATAGTAAAGGTTTCTCGCCAAAGTGCGAGTTCTTTTATAATCTTCAATCAATGTTTGGCAATACTGTAAAGCCTTTGCTCTGGCTGGAGTTACAGAGTTGCGATCGCCTGAGTTATTATTGGCTGATAAATAATTATAGAGTTCAGCTTTTCTGAGGATATCAGATTGGTTAGTATTATTACTATATTCTTGAACAGCCTGTTTATTAATTAGAAATAGAAAAGTTGCAATAATTAGACCAATTGCCCCAGCAATGACTAGATTTTGATTATTTTGACCAAAGAAAATAATCATTCCAGAGCCAAAAACTACGGCAAGTAAGAAATATTCTATTAGCTTCAAAGTTAACAACCTTTCCCGACCTGATGTAGAGAAAAAGCTTTCTAACTTATAGGAAATATCGCTCTGATTTTTCTGGTCAAAATTAGTTATATCAGAACTAGTCATGATTTTGTACTCCATTAGTGATGAGGTAAATTTGCTGTAGTCAAAACAAGAGTAGGTTTGTAGCTGCGTTGTTCTCTGCGAAACCGCTTTTACGTTGCTAGCTGTAACCGGGGAACAAAATAAACAGAACTCTAAATCTCATAAAAACTGAGCAATAGCGTCTGTGATTGCGCTCGAATGTTATCGATTAGAGTATCTAATTTAACCGCTTATTTAATATGTTTCATGCAATTTTAGCTGTTTCAAGACTATCTAGGTCTCAGTATTGTTGATATTTTTTACTTTTTACAATTGTAAAAATACTTATTTGTAATATCTTAATGATGTTGAGTCAGCACTTTGGAGTGCTCGAGTTCGAGCCAAAGATTAGGAAAAATAGCTGATATTAACCGCGTAATATCGCCTGATGCAGTTATAACTATGCCCTCACAAGTTCCTCAACTTTTAGCTCTATAAGCATAGGTGTAAGCAAGTAAATCAAACTTTAGTGAAGGCCTTGAAAATTTCTACCAATCTAGTACAGCAGCACGGGAATCAAAACACTAGCTCCTGGTGAATTTCCAGCAGCGAGCAGTACTAGCATCTAGAAACCAGAAACCTCACAAGCCATTTATCAACTCGACGCGGAGGTACATATGTTCAACAAAATTCTAGTTGCATTGGATCGCTCGCCAATGGGAAAACAGGTTTTTGATCAAGCCTTAGCTTTAGCAAAGGTAACAGGAGCTAGTTTGATGCTAGTGCATGTGCTATCTGCGGAAGAAGAAGGTAGCCCTTACGCACCCATACTATCCAATTTTGACTATTATCCAGGAATAGGCAGCCAAAGCTTTGAATATTATCAAAAGCAATGGGATATTTTTAAACATCAAGGTATTCAAATCCTACAGTCCTTCTGCGCCCAAGCAAACACAGCAGGCGTAAATGCAGAATATACCCAGCACCTTGGTAGTCCGGGTCGGATCATCTGTCAATTAGCAGCTAGTTGGGGATCTGATCTAATTGTTATGGGTCGTCGTGGTCACGCAGGACTGAAAGAACTATTTCTAGGTAGCGTCAGTAACTACGTCTTGCATCATGCTCCATGCTCTGTCCACGTTATGCATCTAACGGATATTTCACAAGCTGAAACAGTGGTTCCAGAAAAGGCGAGTGTGACGTGATGGGGGACTGGGGATTGGGGACAAATAACTTTTGACCTTTGACCGACTTTTGTACAGACGCGATTAATCGCGTCTCTCCAACTCTTGACAAACCCCCAAATAAATCACCCTTGAGCCTCAAGCAGAATAAGGAGATACACCTAATGTTGCGTCGCTTCCTAAAATCATTTTGGTGGATGCTTTTGCTGGGGATATTGACGATGTTGATATTCCTAGGTTTAGAAATCAAATCCTATCAAACTGCGATCGCAGCTATTACTAAATTTGAACAAGCACCAGGCGAGATAATTTATCGCTCACATCTTAAATTAGACGATCAATCGGGAAATACTTGGCAAGTTATCTTGTGGAAGCAAATTTATCCAGGTCATCCGCCTAGCATCAATCTCCGACTGGTAGGGTTTCCGGGTTCTGCTGAATTGATTCATCCGCAACCACTGCAAATTACTAAAGCTACAGGTGAGGTCTTGACTGCTCCCGATGTTTTTTTAGAGGAAGCACCAGTACCTAGCATTGGTCAGTATGATTTCAAAAATATTTTGCCAAAATTGCCCATAGAGCCGCTACAGCTTGGTATTCCTTTGCCTGGCCAGCACTTCATTAATATTTCGGTTCCACCATCAGTCGTGCAGGAATGGCAATCAGTAGTTAGTAACTAGTTATAAAATAGCAAATATCAAGCTATTAGCTGTTAGACCAGAGAGCGATGCCAGTATTTTCAAAGAACTTTAAAGTTACTTAGTCAACACTTGAGTGCTGGAAATTTTCGCCCTTGTCTGCAGAGTTATTCAAAGATTCTCTGGGAGATAAACTATGTTGAAAGCAGCAGATATTATGACTAAAGATGTTGCCACTATTCGCGGTTCGGCAACAGTAGCTGAAGCAGTTAAATTAATGAGAGCAAGAGACTGGCGAGCGTTAATTGTAGATCGTCGCCACGAACAAGATGCTTACGGTATTGTTAGCGAAAGCGATATTACTTATAAAGTGATTGCTTATGGAAAAAATCCCCATGCAATACGCGTTTATGAGATTATGTCTAAACCTTGTATTACTATCAATCCAGACCTGGCTGTAGAATACGTTGCACGCTTATTTGCTGAATATCATTTACATAGAGCGCCAGTTATCCAAGGTGAACTACTGGGTATTATCTCACTCACAGATATTCTGGCTCATAGTGACTTTCTGGAACAATCTGGAACAGCGCTACTGGAACAAGAACTGCAAGAAGAAATTAAGAGAGCTAGGATCATTTGTGCTGACACAGGTATTCGTTCTCGAGAATGTGCTGCGGCTTGGGATGCTGTCGAAGAAATGCAAGCAGAAATATCCCACCAACGCGCTCATAAGCCTCCTAAGACAGCTTTTGAGGAATATTGCGAAGAATATCCAGAAGCTTCAGAAGCCAAAATGTATGATATGTAATAATTTGTCACTGGGTAATGGGTAATGGGTAATTGGTAATTGGTAATTGGTGTTTTTTATTTCCCCTCATCTTCTTGATCTCCTGTGCGCTAAAGTTCAGAAGCTGTATCTGGAGCAACTACTTCGCCAGTACCTATTTGTAATATCAAATCTTGGTCAGTAATTAGTTCTGTAAGTTCTTTAACTTGCAAATTCATTTCTTCGCACGCTTGCCTTAGTTCTTGGGCAAATCTATTGAGATCATTGCCATAACCACATTGGTATGCAGCAGTTTCAATACCCTGTTTAGCATTTGCTCTAGCACAATCTACTAATTCTGTACCGAGCAATGGTGTTGTGGATGCCATATGTCTATTTGCTAATAATTACTTGTTGTTTAAAAATAGATTACTAAGCAATTCAAAATTCTTCATCCATCTAATGGAGGACGAAGTATTCTCCCCAAGGGTTACTAAATTTTATTTAATATGATTCAGAACCCCAACTTATTAATAAATCGAGGTTCTGAGCATATAAAACTATATTGAATCTGCTAATTTTGCTCGCAGAAATTAACCGTTGATTACATCTCCGCCATTAGGGTGTAAGACTTGACCAGATATATAAGAACTATCATAGGAGGCTAAAAATACATAGCTAGGGGCAACTTCTTCAGGTTGTCCAGGGCGTTTCATCGGTACTTGTTTACCAAAACTTTCCACTTTCTCTTCAGGGAAAGTTGAGGGAATTAAAGGTGTCCAAATTGGCCCTGGTGCTACAGCATTTACCCGAATATTTTTTTCTACCAAGCTTTTTGATAAGGAACGAGTAAAGGCTACAATCGCACCTTTAGTAGAAGAGTAATCAAGGAGTTGGGGGTTACCTTTATAAGCTGTTACTGATGTCGTATTAATAATTGCACTGCCTTCTTGCAAGTGTTTTAATGCTGCTTTTGTCAAGAAGAACATCGAGAAAATATTCGTCCGAAAAGTGCGTTCTAACTGCTCTTTAGTAATATCCTCGATACTTTCTTGGGGATGTTGTTCAGCCGCATTATTAACCAGAATATCGAGCTTACCAAATTCGTCTATTGTTTGTTGTACAGTGTGTTGGCAGAAATTTTCATCGCCAATATCGCCTGCGATCGCAACTGCACGCCTACCTTGTTGTTCTACTAAATGTTTGGTTTCTTTAGCATCATCGTGTTCGTTCAAGTAAACGATCGCCACATCTGCACCTTCTTTGGCAAATGCGATCGCCACTGCACGGCCAATCCCACTGTCACCACCCGTAATTAGTGCTACTTTATCTTTTAACTTGCCACTACCCTGGTATTTAGCATCATCGGCTTTGGGTTTTGGCTGCATTTCCGATTCTTTACCAGGCGGCTGTTGTTGCTGGGGTGGTTGCAAAGTCTTCTCTTCTGGCATATAGCTTTTCCTACAAATTAACCAAGGAAGGATAAACGATGAATCATCAACTGATTCAATTACGAATTGCAAATTACGAACTACTAATTCCTAAAAGTAAACCTTGGATCGAAAATTCAACCCAAGGGTTACTTTGTGTATTACTTAGCATTTATAAGTTGAAGCTGTGATAACCCGGATATTAGCTCAACTTAACTAATGTTTGGTAAATGCACGTAACTAAAATAATTTCTCCCCACACCTGACACAATCTAATAACTTGAACACGGCAAACAAGTATACAACTCTCTTGTGATGAAGGATTTATCCTGCTCATCTGCTTCAAAATTAACTTTTATGTTGTTAGACTTTATCACTCTAGAGATGTAAAAAAATTTTTTTGGCTCAATCTTAAGGTGTAAATCCCAGGAAGGAAGCAAATTCTGCTTAATCAATTGAGTTACTGTACACAGCAATTGTTTAGCAGTCCTAGCTTGCGATCTGAGCGCTCATCTAGATGTACCATAGTATTAATACAGTCTTGGGATCAAGACAGGGCAAGGGTTATGGTAACAGCTAATATTTCTGATTTAGACCAGGTTGATCGGTTTCGCCGTCTGCAATCCACTTTACGCGATCGCTGGAAAACTATCGAGCTATTCGATAACAGTGAGGCGGATATTCTAATTATTCCTTCTTTGAGTATCGACCAGCGAGAACTGCAAAAGGTTGAAGGCTGCGAACATTATGAAGAAAGACTATTATTTTCTTTAATTCGGTTACGAAATCCGCGCACAAGGTTAATTTATGTAACATCAATGCCGTTGCATCCTAGCATTATTGATTACTATCTGCAACTGCTACCTGGAATACCTTTTTCCCATGCCCGCAATCGTTTACTATTACTTTCTACTTATGATTCTTCTCTCAAACCTCTCAGTCAAAAGATTTTAGAACGTCCTCGCTTACTAGAGAGAATTAAGCAATCTTTGCGCCATGAAAAATCATTCATGGTTTGTTACAATTCCACATTTTTAGAAGCGGAATTATCTTTAAAATTAGATGTACCTTTGTACGCTGCTGCACCAGATTTGCAGATTTGGGGTTCCAAAAGTGGTAGTCGACAAATATTTGCCGAATGTGGTGTCCCCCATCCAGATGGTAGCCAAAGAGTTTGGAACCAGAAAGATTTAGCAGTCGCCGCTTGTGAGTTATGGGAACGCCAGCCGACATTGCAACGGATGGTAGTCAAACTCAATGAAGGTATTTCTGGAGAAGGAAATGCATTGCTAGATTTAAGACCAATTATGAATGTAGCACCCGGAGAAGCTGGTACTGCTCAAAGAATTGCTGCAATTAGCGATCGCTTTGCAACTATGCGCTTTCAAGCCAGCCAAGAGACTTGGGCTAATTTTTCCGGACGCATCGCAGAATTAGGGGCGATTGTCGAGGCGTTTGTCGAAGGAGAAATTAAGCGATCGCCTAGCGTCCAAGGACGTATTACACCCACAGGTGAAGTTGAAATTCTCTCCACCCACGACCAAATCTTGGGAGGGCCAGATGGGCAAATTTATCTTGGTTGTCGATTCCCCGCCGATGAACGCTATCGTTTGGAATTGCAGCAACTAGGTTTGCAAGTTGGCAGAAAACTTGCCCAGAAAGGCGCTTTAGAAAGGTTTGGTGTAGATTTTATCGCTGTTGATCAGGGTAATGGACAGTGGGATATTCAGGCGATCGAAATTAATCTGCGTAAAGGCGGTACTACCCATCCCTTTATGACGCTGAAACTATTAACCAACGGTCGCTATGACCTATCTACTGGGTTATTTTATAGTCAACAAGGTCGTCCCAAATATTACATTGCTACCGACAACCTGCAAAAAGACCGCTATCAAGGATTATTACCTAATGATTTGATGGATATTATCGCTCATTACAGATTACATTTTGATAGCTGCACGGAGACAGGTACAGTATTTCATCTCATGGGTTGTCTGTCGCAGTTTGGCAAGTTGGGATTAACCAGCATCGGTGACTCCTTACAGCAAGCTGAAGATATATATAACAAGGTTGTGAAAGTCATCGATCAAGAAAGCCGCAACAATAATCAAGATTCACTATCATTCTCAGATTATGCCTTTCCCCTCATTTGGGATGGACATAGCCAGTAAACTTTTTGTAGTAAAGCTTAGGCATTACTAGACAGGGCTTAGGCTAGATTTTTAAGGCTAAAGTCCTGTTTTCTGCTGTATAGGCTACACCATTGGTGTAGCTTGCTTTGCTATGGGAGTACATCATGAAATTCAAATTATCTGCCTACGTGTGTCCTATGTATTAATTAATAGTGATGGGTTACACACTTGTGACAAGCGATCGCAATTACAATCTTGCCAGGCTTTACCTTCAGTTTCTAGAGTAAATTTCCAGCCACAAACTGGTGATTTTTTGAATACAAGATACTATTAACCACCTATTTATCAGTATTTCAGGAATTTTAAATAGCATTGGCATTCAATAATTTTGCGATTATAACTGAATAGTGACTTGCCTATGAGCTGCACTCACACATAAGAACGGCTCATCTACCCAATACTACAGGTTGCTTCAACTCTTCACCCTTTCAAAAGTTCATTAAACCCAAAGTTCGTAACAAAATACTTAAGTATGAAAGTACTTAATTTATTTTGCTGTGAATTATTTAGTACTAGTAATAATACGGTTAACTGTGAATAACAAAAAATATTTCAAAACGTTAATTTTGTCAGATTAAAAAACTATCGATCTTCTCAGCAAAATCTATAAACCTTGTAGATTTTAGCTTTTGGCTAATTTTGTCTGTTCCGTGTAGCAAAATTAGTCTACTTTACCTTGTCTTTATAAATACTTTGCTATAGGATGAATCAACCTTGGTAGAGTGTTATGTTTATTGCCTTAGTGTGAGGATTTTACTGTGTTAAGAGAAAAAGCCTTAAGTATATTATTACTCAACAAACTTCAGCCTAAGTTCTTGAGCTTAGGAATAACCTTAGTAACTGGTCTTTTGTTGTCTACATCTATGTCAACGCATTCTGCTGCGGCTGAAGACAGGCTAGTAACTGACAATCCCAATAACGAATCAACTGCAGCCGAGAAACCACAAGAGCATCCTGCTGCTCTCAGGAGTGTTACACAGCAGAATATAGATTGGGGAAAAGTAGCTTTAGAAGATAGCCATCCCAATGTTGAATTCAGTTCTTCGCAAAGCCCACAAGCATCTCTAGCTAGTTCTAACATTAGCGCCAAACCCAATGCAGACTTAAGACCAAACTTGGTAACATCTCCAAAGACAGATGCTTTGGCAAAACAGACTACTAAATCCGATCGATTAGTAGAATCCCTGTCTCGTCAAATGGAACAGGGCAGAAGATTCCAGGGAAAACAGCTGCAGATTCCACACAACCAGACTCAAATTGCTCAGCAGACAACGTTATCAGACATTCAAGGCAATTGGGCCCAAAGTTTTATTGAACTTCTCAACCAACGAGGGATAATTCAAGGTTTTCCTGATGGCACTTTCCGTCCAGACGAACCAGTAACACGCGCTCAATTTGCAGCCATGCTTCAGAAAGCTTTTCAGAAAGCTCCTGTCCGCAATGCAATTGAATTTGTAGACCTACCTGCTAATTATTGGGGCAAAAATGCAATTGAAACAGCTTATCAGACAGGTTTTCTACAAGGCTATCCTGGTAATGTCTTTAAGCCTGACCAAAATATCCCTCGTGTTCAAGCATTGGTAGCGCTGGTTAGTGGTCTGAATCTTTCTACCACTACGCCAGCATCAACAGTTTTGAACACCTATTTTCAGGATGCGGCTCAAATTCCTGATTATGCGCTGCAACAAGTCTCTGCTGCTACTGAGAGTCTTTTAATTGTCAATTATCCCAATGTACAGATTCTCAATCCTAATCAAGTCGCCACCAGAGCAGAAGTAGCAGCGTTTATCTATCAAGCTTTAGTCAAGAATGGAACTGCTCCAGAACTTACCGCCTCTAATACTGCAACTCAGTATATCGTAGGCTATAAACCATCAGAAAATACTGCTCAACAGACACCAGACGTTGAACAGTTACGCCAAAGTTTTCTGCTGCCATCATTACCCTCAGAACAATTGCGGGCCCTCTCATCAAGAATCGTCAGTGTTCCAGGCTCATCTTTGACCAGTCCTACTGCCTTCGGCGCACAATTTGGTGATTTCTTCGCTGGTGCTAGTTATCAATCTAGGACACGCTTTGTCAGCACAGATGATGGTGGATTGGTGTTTGGGTTTGGTCTAGGAGAACGGCGAATAGTAGGTTTAGAAGTTGCTGTTTCTTCTTTTTCTACTTTCCGGCAGGGCTTTTTCGACAATGGTGGTGTGAGCTTTAAGCTCCATCGTTTATTGTCCAATGATATGGCGATCGCTTTTGGGGTAGAGAATGCAATTACATTTGGTTCTCCTGATGGTGGTAGCAGTGTCTATGGTGTTGTTAGTAAAGTCTTTCCGTTGCAAAACGATAGTACTAAACCATTTAGCTCCGTTACGGTATCTGTAGGTTTAGGGGGTGGTCGTTTCCGCTCCGAAAGGGATGTACAACAAGGCATAGACTCTGTGAATGTGTTTGGCAGTGTGGGATTAAGAGTAATTGAACCGATATCCCTAATTGCAGACTGGACTGGTCAAGATTTAACAATAGGTACTTCCATTGCCCCTTTCCGAAATTTTCCACTGGTAATTACTCCAGCCGTAGCTGATATTACAGGCAATGCTGGTGATGGTGCTAGATTTATTCTAGGCGTGGGTTTTGGCTATTCTTTCTAAATTCATTGACATCAACAAAATCATGAATATTAAACAATTTCCATTTCATCTAGGTCTCGGCTTTACTTTTGCATTAGCTTTCATAACTTGCCAAACATCGCAGCCAGCTTCTGCCCAATATAATGGGCAAACAGATGTTACAGGTGTTATTGTGACAACTGGTGACATCACAGGTGGTACTTTTAACCAAAATCCTGCTCCTACAGCAGTAGGAACAACCACCGACTTTAGCAGTGGTTCTATAACTACCCCAGCTGTAGGGCGAAATTTAAATATTCAAAGAGCAGTATTTGCTAAGTCTTCTCTTCAATTTGCTCTCAATCAAACTGCACTTAACATCTTCAATCAGCTGAATACAAATAGCTTAACTTCACAAACAGGGCAATCGATACCTTCAGCTACACAGCAGACTTTACTTAGTGTTCTCATACAATCAAGAGGTGGGCAAAAAAATACAGCTACTGAGCAAATTACAAAAGCATTAAGTAGTGTTGAGGGTGGCCCCACACTTGAGCAGGTTCAGCAACTAGCTAACAGTCTGCAAGGTCTATTAGAGGGTAACCGGGGTAAAAAAGTTGCGGCAGATGGTGGACTCAATGCAATTCAATTGCTGATTGCACGCAATGCTTATAACAATTTGATTAATAATAGCTCTGCACAGTTTTTGAATAACCCACCACCTGAACTAACAGCTATTCAGTCAATATTGTTGCCATTAATTAATTCTGTATCCGCTAGGTAACGTTAAAAACTGATTTCATCGTTATAAGGGAGCCAAGGCACAGCTAATAGCTGCGCCTTGATTTTTTATTGGGCAGTAAATTTATACCAATTCTCCAAAAAAAAAGCTACACATAGACAGCAGGCGGCAAGGGGAGAATTACAGCATATTTCAAGTGCATGAGGTACAGATTGACCCCTTTTGAGGCAGGAGGCAGTCCCAATGAAAAAAATTTCACCGCCATGCATGAAAATGTGGTAGCTTCCACTTAAGGTTGATACAAACGAGGTTGTCCTTCAGTAGAGCAGATTTAGCCTGCGAGGCAGTCTAACCCGGATACTCAGAGGCATCGCCAATTGTCGCTACCGAGCTATATACAGTGTCGGTAAGCACGCAAGTCAGAATCGACCGCAAGAAGTATCCACGTATTAGCCCCCTATCGATTTGATACATTTTTGTGTAGTAAGGTTTTATGCAGGTAGTCTATAAGCATAGTGCAGGTTTGGACGTACACAAAAAGACAGTGGTAGCTTGTGCAATTATCCCAAAGTCTTCGGGAGGATGGCATAAGGAAATATGTACATTCACCACTATGACCAAGGACTTGTTAAAACTTTCTGACTGGTTGACAAGTCACGGTTGCACTCATGTAGCGATGGAAAGTACTGGAGAGTACTGGCGACCTGTATTTAACATCCTGGAAGGTAATTTTGAAGTTATGTTAGTCAATGCCCGCCACATAAAAGCGGTACCAGGACGCAAAACAGACATCAAAGACTCACAATGGATTGCCGAACTACTACAGCATGGGTTGTTACGTCCGAGTTTTATTCCCCCAATCGAACAAAGAGATTTGCGAGACTTAACTCGCCATCGTAGCAATTTTATTCGAGAACGAGTCAATTTGGTGAATCGAGTCCAAAAAGTGCTTGAAGCTGCCAATATTAAACTTGCCTCAGTGAAGAGCGATGTGATGGGTGTATCTGGACGAGCAATGCTAGCTGCGATCGTTGAGGGTAGCGCTAGTCCCGAACTCATGGCGGACTTAGCGAATGTTCCATGCGAAAAAAGCATGATTTACTGATTCAAGCACTTGACGGTAGAGTTCGCCCTCATCAACGATTTATTCTTGCCCAGTTACTGTGTCAAATCGATAGTATAGACGAAACAATTAAATGTTTCGACCAACAAATTGAGGAATATTGCCGCCCTTTTGAGAAAGCGGTTGAGTTAGTTGACACAATACCAGGTATCGCACGCCGAACTGCGGAGATTATTGTCTCCGAAATTGGCATCGATATGAGCCGTTTCCCCAGCGCTCAACATTTGGCTGCTTGGGCTGGTCTTGCTCCTGGAAATTATGAAAGTGGTGGAAAAACGCTTTCAACCAGTACCCGTAAAGGTAATCGTTCCTTACGAACGATTCTGGTTCAAGCTGCTCATGCTCTAGCTCGTACCAAGACTTATCTTGCTGCTCAGTATCGCCTACTTAGCGGGCGAAGGGGTAAAAAACGTGCTGCCGTTGCAGTTGCACACTCTATTTTAACGATCGCCTACCATCTGATATCGCGCCAAGAACCTTATAAAGATTTAGGAGCTGATTATTTTGACAAACAACGACCGGAAAGTGTCAAGAAACGCTTGGTTAAACGCTTAGAAAAGCTTGGTTATCAAGTTAATCTTGAGCCTGTTCCAGTTACAAGTTAAACCCATAATTAATGTTTCAGTTTAGGCTGTCGTCATTGAACGACTTCAGCCACATATCCTTCTTGGTTTTTAGCCAAAGTTTGATTTTCAAGTCAGGAGGTAGAAAAAGAATGTTTATCTTTAATTCTTTAGTTGTTTGTGTACCTCATTTAGTTGCAAACTGCTGTATATGTCAAAACGCATCTAGTGATTGGATATGTCAATAATTTTGAGTTTTTACTATCCCTCTTTAAAAAAAGATGGTTTTTATTTTATAAGTCAAAATTACGCCTAAAGCGCAAGTCAATGTTATTTGATTTTTTCTGGTTGCAAATATTGCATAGAGTTTGGAGATTGCTCATATCATTTTGCCCACCACGCGACAGAGGTATAATATGGTCAATAGTCAGGTCAGTTTCTAAAGCAGTTTTACCACAACTTTGGCATTGATATTTATCGCGTTGAAAAACATAATTTCTTACTTCGACAGGTATATTAATGCGTGGGGTTTTATTCATGAAAATAGCTCTAAATCTTAGAGATTAGAAAAGCGGATTTTGCTATGAAAAGCTAACTTAAAATCAGGAAAAACAATCGCCAGAATTATTGGAATATATACATATCATAAATCATAAAAAATCAACTTACTGTCAATAGCAAGTTGATAAATGTCTTGGTTGTTCGCCACAGCAAAGTTAGCTTTTCATCACAGCATTCAATAGTAAGTTTGCATCAAAACGTACTACATCAGTGCAGGGTAGCCCAGTTTCTTTGCTCGTTTGGGCGATCGCATCTTTGGCTGCCGCTTCATCCAAATGGGCTGTGTTCAGTGCTATACCTACAACAGGCACAGGGGCAAAGGCACCAGCCGCACTAGCTACAGTTTCATACAACCGAATCACTTCTGGTAAAGGCGGAATGGGTACGTGGGGATGATTGCGGACATGGGTTTGTCCTACTTTATGTACAAGGATTAATTGCGTCGGTTGGGAACCACGAATCAAAGGTAAAGTGGCAGTTGAGCCGGGATGCAATAAGGAACCTTGTCCTTCTACATGGACAATGTCGTAGTTTTTGCCGTAGCGCATCAGCATTTGTTCCACTGCACCAGCCGCAAAGTCTACCCGCACGGCATCCAGAGGGATACCATCGCCTTCTAACATTACGCCAGTTTGACCTGTTGCCAAAAACTTAGAACGCCATCCCCGCCGTTTTGCTGCCCAATGCAGTTCTAAGCTTGTTGACATCTTACCGATCGCCATGTCAGTTCCTACTGTTAACACCCGCCGACAGGGAAGGGTGCGCGCCAACCCACCAGCAACACCTAAATTCGGCGGTTCTTTGCGGACATCCCAAATTATTTGTCCTGGTTTTAGTAGTGCATTTAACTCTGGCATTGTTGCCAATGGGGTATGTAAGCCATTGACTAGAGACATTCCCGCTTGTAGGGCATCTTTGATTTCATGCCAATAATCATCTGGTACGGCACCACCTTTAGGGGCTATGCCAATTACCAAAACTTGCGGCTGATATTCTAGAGATGCAGCTACTGACTCCACAATCGGGACATCACGTTTGATACCTGTGATTGCTGATAGAGATTTTCCTGCACAGTCGCGATCAATGACAGCTACTATAGGGGCTTCACTATAGCGTAAAATCGACAACCCAGTTTTCCCCTGGGTGCCAGCAGTTCCCTCATGTAGCAAAATAGCAATTCGTTGATTAAGTGGCAGACGCACTGTGTTGTACCCCCAAACCTGGTAAATCGTTGGGCAAAACTCTTCCTTCTTTGATCAATGCACCTGTAAAAGGATCGTTGATGAGGTTGAGATGACTGTCTAAATCTAAATAATCAGCCAAGGGAGCCAGCTGTGCTGCGGCTGTATTAGCTAACGAACTATCAGAATAGCAACCAAACATCACTTGTAAACCATAGGCTTTTGCAGTATGTACCATTCGCATTGCCTCTGTTAAGCCTCCCGATTTCATGAGTTTGATATTAATGCCATCTACATAGTTTGCTAGTTGGGGAATATCGGTGCTGGTAAAGCAACTTTCATCGACAAATATCGGCAGAGGCGATCGCGCTTTTAATTCTGCTAAACTTTGTTCCTGTCCCCGTGGTAGTGGCTGCTCTACATACTTTATACCTAAATCCGCTAACCAACTAGTCATGGCGATCGCATCTGGCAAACTCCAACCACCATTAGCATCAACAAAAAATTCCAAATTCGATGCTTCCTCACGGACTGCTAAGAACATTTTCCGATCTGCATCTATGCCATCCGGACTACCTAACTTCACCTTGAAAACACGAACATCGGTAAACTCTAACCAGTCCCGCGCCCTAGCTTTGGCTGCTGCTGGTGAGTTGATGCCAATGGTAACTGAGGTAGGCACTATCAGATGGCGATCAAGTCCCCAAAGTTGCCACAGTGGTAGACCTACAAGCTTACCTAGCCAATCGTGCATTGCCATATCCACTGCGGCTCTCACTGCAGAAGGAGCTTGTGCGGAGATTAAAGCTTGCTCAACTTGCTGCTTTTGCAATGGGCTGAAAGGTTGCAAAATAGGTGCAATTTCTTGTAAAGCTTCTTTGATTTTCTCTGTTGATTGCGAATGATTACCTACACCAAATGGTGACGCTTCTCCCCAGCCTTCAATCCCATCTTGGGAAATACTCACCCATACATTCGTGGTCTGTGCTGTTGTCCCACGACTAATTGTCAAGGGAAAACGCTTATTTACAGTAAATATTTTGACCTGAAGTTGCATATATATACTTTATCTATGGCTAGGTCAAATATCACAAATATCACAGTGTAGGTCTAAAGTTTAGTTGATTTGATACATCTGTTATACTTTTTTACATAGTCAAAATTGCCAGATTTAGACATTATTGCTGTCAAATGCTAGCGTATATATGAAAAATCTCAAAAAATGGACAACTTTAACATCAAAGATGGTATTAGATCATCCTTGGTGTAAGGTCAGACGAGATGAAATAGAATTACCTAACGGCAAAATTATTGATGATTATTTTGTTAATCTCAAACCAGAGGTAGCTTTAATTTTACCGATAACTAGCAATCAAGAAATTGTGTTTGTGCGGCAATATCGCCATGCAGTTGGTGATTTTTTTATAGAACTCCCTGCTGGAAGTTTCGATCCACAGCAAGAAAGTGCAGAAGTTGCAGCAGTAAGAGAACTAGCAGAAGAAACTGGTTATGTGACTCAAGCAGTACGAAAAATTGCCACACTATACGATAAGCCGAGTAAAGATACGAATCAAATTCATTTATTTTTAGCAGAAAATGTAGTGCAAGTTCAAGAACAACAGTTAGATATTACAGAAGAAATTGAAGTGATATTAATACCCGTAACATCGGTTTTAGACCAAATTGCTCAAGGTGAAATTGCTGTAGCGGGTACTGTGGCAGCGTTGTTTTTAGGGTTAAATTTCCTCAAATCTGGTAAGTAATAAATTTGGCTAAGAGAATTTTTGAGAGAGTGCGATCGCACTTGATTTAAACTCTAATACAAAATAGTCTTGAAGTTGATGAAAGTCAGAAATGCGACCCCCGATGATGTAACGCTGATTTTCTCGTTCATCAAAAAGAAGGCAGAATTTGACCGCAATATTGGCGCTTTTTCTGGTGTACTACGAGTATCTGAAGACAAAATTCGTCACACAATTTTTAGTGAAATTCCTTTTGCTTACGTTTTATTTGCAGAGAGTTCAGAACGTGAGATTGGATTCGCTTTGTATGGATTTAGATACTCGTCATTTGCAGGACAACCGAGTATTTGGTTAGATGATTTATACGTCGAAGAAGATATGAGAAGCCAAGGAGCCGGTGCTGCTTTGATGAGTCATCTGGCTCAAATTGCAAAGCAAAATAATTGTACCCATCTGGCTTGGAACGCTGATGCTCGCAACACTCGCGGTTTGAGTTTTTATGATCGCTTGGGTGCGGAAATTACAGAGCAGAAAGGTCACCGCTGTTTCTTGATTTGGACTCCGTGGGCGAAGATAGAGGGATAAACTAGCCCATAAATCATCTATTTAAGCCAATAGTCAAAGTTTTCAATCTAAAATTTCAAATCCAAAATTGGCATTAAACATTGAGTAGTTTAATCAACCAAACTCAATGATAATGATAAAGATTTTCAATAAAATTTATAGTTTTGTTACTAGTCGTACTAGCTATACTACCGCTAATGCTGCTTTTCAGGCTTTTAACACTCATTTTGCTAGCTAAATTGTCCGCTTGACTAATCCATTAGGTTAAGAGAAACTAACTAATGACAAACGTACCGACTTATAAAATTAATAATTTTTGTAAAAATTCTGAGATATATATTTTGAGAGATGGAACATTAGTTAACAAATGGCAAGTTTGTATCTAAGTGGAATGTTCCGACGGCTATATATTTAGCCGACTGCTGAGGCAGTACAATTCAAGCGTATTATCGTGGTTGGCCAAGAGCATGGAGACATTAGAGTTCATAATTTATCCAGATGGTCGGGTACAAGAGAAAGTCACTGGCATTGTGGGTGCTTCTTGCGCTGAAGTCACAGCAGCAATAGAAGCGCAACTTGGTCAAGTACTTGTTAATGAGCCAACTTCAGAATTTTTCGCCAATAATCAGGTACAACAATCTGGTGTGGTAAATACGCAAACCGCTTTCAGTGATTGGTAATTGTTCAAAATAGTCTATTTTAGTTAATTCAGAACCACCATGTCACACTTTAGCCAAATTAAGACTCAAATCCGTAACCTAGACTCTTTGAAAGATGCTCTCAATGAATTGGGTATAGATTGGAAGCCAGGCCCGCGTGAAGTAAGAGGCTATCGCGGTCAAACTCATCCTGCAGAAATTTCCATTGAGCAGGAGAATGGTTATGATATCGGCTTTAGATGGAATGGCCAAGAATATGAATTGGTGGCTGACTTACAGTACTGGCAACAAAACCTATCTGTAGATGGATTTTTGCGCCAAGTGACTCAGCGCTATGCTTATCAAACAGTCATGAAAGAAACATCTCGTGTTGGCTTTCAAGTGACCGAGCAAAAACAACAAGAAGATGGTTCAATTCGTCTGGTAGTACAACGCTGGAGTGCGTAATGGCTGATTTTCTGCCTTCGCCGGAAGAACAAGAAGATAATCGTTCCGGGTTTGAACCAGAATTAGGCGGTTTTTTACGGGATGCTCCCGAACGCTCTGGTTTAGAGCCGGAATTGGGTGGAATGCTGCGCCAAAGAGGTGTATATGTGGACGAAATAACCTGTATTGGCTGTAAGCATTGCGCTCATGTTGCCCGTAACACGTTTTACATTGAACCAGATTATGGGCGATCGCGTGTAGTTCGTCAGGATGGGGACGCAGAGGAAATCATTCAAGAAGCAATAGATACTTGTCCAGTTGATTGCATTCACTGGCTTGATTACACCGAACTGAAAAAGTTAGAAGAGGAACGCAAATATCAGGTAATTCCTGTAGTTGGTTATCCGGTGGATCATGCTGTTGCTACTACAGAAAAGAGGCGGAAAAAACAAAAATTAAAAACCAAAAAATCTCGTTATTAAAATAATGAAAAACTATAGGCTGGTTTTACCAGCCTATTTTATTGGGTATTTATTATTTTTTGTTTTTCAAGGGTCAAAGGTCAAAGGTCAAATCCAATTACCAATTACCAATTACCAATTACCTATTTTCTTGCTAAAGTATCTTCCACTAAGTGGAAACCTTGATAATTATTCGGTTTCTGGAAAGATTTGCACTTTACCATCTGGGCTAAGTACAGCTCTCAGTCTGACATTTCTGCCATATCTATTAGCAGAAACGAAAGGTGTACCGATATTTGGCATACCAGCGCTATCTACATAATCTCTGGCTGCTTTATTTAAGGGAAAAATTCGTTCAACAGTACCATCAACACCTACCATCAAACTGTATTCTAGTGTTTGACGTAATCCAGAAGGTGGTTGCCAGCGTTTTTGCAGATATTGTCTAGCTTCTGCTATCTGAGGTGTATCAAATAATGTGCTGTCATTAGCTTGTGGCGTTGTTGTCGTTGCAGTTTTTCTTGTTCCCCGCAATTTATTAACTAACGCACTCTCACTACTGGCTCTGGAAGTTGTGGTAGATGTTGTAGAAGCAGGATTATATTCTCCTTCTAACTTGGCTGTACTTGTCGGTTCATTAGGGATTACAGGAAGCGCTGGCGCAGTGATGGGAAGATTGGGGGTGACGCTACGGCTAGTTCTATCTGTTGATAGGCTAGGCGGTAATTCTCGCCTTTTCGGAAGTCCTAAATCGCTGGGGCTAATCGATCCGGGCTTGGTCTGCGTCAAGTTTGGTTGCAAAGCAATTTTCTGGTCACCGATGGTAGTAGGTACGCCAAACTGTGGATTAGTAGAAAAAGTTGGGCTTGTCTTTTGATTGATACCCAGCCCGCTTGCTGGAGATGGCACACCCTTAGGTAAACTCGAACCAGCAGATGTGGGAGCAGCAGGAAAATTAGTATTTGGTAATGTTTGGGTTTTGCTAGCCACTTCAGAATTAGGAACTAATAGAGGATCTGCTGGCAAGCTAGAAGTAGGAATTGGTGTAGTTGAGCCAATATTTGGTAATGGTGGAAAACTGTCTGGGGCTGCAAGTCCTGCTTCTGGGTTGACTTGAGGTGAGGGTTGCAGAGCAATTGGCCCTGAATTGGCAGTGGTTTTTTTCGCAGTTTGTTGCTGATTTGGCTTAATGTTATTTACATATTGCCAGGTTACTGGTAATAGTCCCACACCTAAGACTAATACAGCTGCTACAGGTGCCCAGACTGGGAATTTTGCTACCGAACTGCCTGTATTTTCCAGAGTAGGTAACGCCATAATATCAGCCGAGTATTCATCTAGAGCAGTTGCTAAATCGAATAGTTGCAGCAAACTAAGTTCGATTACAGGGCCAGATGCTTGGCTGGCGAGGGAACCGAGAAACAACTTGTGAGTCAAAGAACTGCTCGGTTCTAAATATATTGTTGTTGTAGGGAAAGAAGACGGAAAAGACCTTAACGTTTGAGTACTAACTGTTTGTGCAGTCTGTTGAAAGTCTTGTATTTGCGCGTCACTAGCGACTTTACTAGAATCTTGTGGGCTGGGAAAACTCAGCGAAAAGGTTTCGGGAGACTGTTGGAGAAATTGTTGAATGTAGATTGAAACTGCATCACACAAAGCTTCGAGTTGATCGCGATCGCCCCGAATTGGGAGTCTGCTTTCTTCTGGTAGTCGCGGATCGTCAAACCGCAACTCAAAGCTGAGTTGCTTGAGGACAGTTTTTCCCGTCCACCGGGATAAAGGTGAGCTTTGCGCCAACACTTCGAGGGTACAGGTGGGGGGTGTGTAGCGACGAATGACAGAATTAGATAGAGGCATGGCAGAAACTGCGAAGGAGATGATTGGTGTTCGATTTGGGATTTAGGAGGAGCGATCTAAAATCAAAATCTAAAACTTTGTGGAACGGTCTATCAGTGCTAACCAAAGACGGCGATGTCCACCAGGGGCGCTGTAAAACAATAAATCTACCAGCAGTTTGAGCGCTAAATGAGTTAATAAATCTGTAGAAATTTGCTCATCCTCTTCCATGCGCTCTTGGTAAGTATTGCAGAAAGCATCTATATAATCTCCCAGTAAAGCGGTTTGGTGAGGTTCCTGGTGATTTGCGGCCATTTGTTCTAATAGACCAACAGCACGACGAATTAATTCTTGGTGCTGTTTGGCAAGGTAGCAGGTGATGAGAACAAGCGATCGCGCCTCTTCTACATCTAATTTTTTGCGCCCTCCTTGTCCTTTGCGTAGGGGATTTGACTGGCGCAAGCGCCACAAAGCTACGCGATCTGGCACTCTTGACTCCAAATTCAAACTAATTGCTGCCGAGAGCATCGCCTCGGAACCAAGACCAGTTAAAGTTTCTAGCGCCAACAGCACTAAATCTAACTGAGTTTTGATATTGTCCCATTCAACATAAGTTGGGGTTGGAAGCTGGATTAGATCCTCCCACTGGGAATTTGGGGTAGCTGAATTGGTGGCCGAGTGCATAACTTTTAGCATAGGTGATCGGGCTTATAGGGACGGTTGCTGTTACCCATTTTGAAACAGACTCTTAAGCATTCAACTGAGTTTCCTCTAGTCATTTAGCCTGAAACTTCAGATAGCTTTGATCACAGTGGGAATCAGCATGTATCTCTGTCTTACTCTAAATGAAAATTTATTTTCTACAAAGCAGAAATATTATTACTTCAAGAATACTTATGTAGCTTTCTAAATTTTCACGCCCTAAGTAAATGCATCAGGGAGAAATTGTAAAGAAAATGGGATTGGGCATGGGGCATGGGGCATTGGGCATTGGTAATGGGTAATTGGTAATTGTTAATAATTTCCCCTTTTCCCCTTCCCCCTTCCCCTTTCTCCCCAGTCCCCAGTCCCCAATCCCCAGTCCCCAATCCCCAGTCCCCAGTCCCCAATCCCTTACCCCACGTAAGCTACGGTGACACCACTACCGCCATCTACTTGTTCTGCTGCTTCGTATTTGCTGACTCTGGGGTGTTGCTGCAAATAGTTATGTACACCTTGGCGGAGTTTACCTGTACCATGTCCGTGAATGATCCATACTGGCCCTGTAGCTTCTGCCAGCGCTTTATCTAAAAGCAATTCCGCATCGGCTACACGCTTACCTCGGATATCGATGGTATTTTTGGAAGTCCTAATTGCTAGGGCTGGTGGCGCAGATGGGGTAACTGGTGCTGGTGCTGGTTTTGCTTTGACGATGGGTTCAGCTTTTTGCCCATCTAAAGATTCTATGTCTTCCAGCTTGACTGTCATCTTCATGATGCCAAAGCGCACAGTTAACTCCCCATCTTCATCAGGCGCAACTAACACCTCTGCTGTTTGACCAAATTGAGAAATGCGGACGCGATCGCCTACTTTGGGCATAAATCCCACTTTGGGTTTGGCTGGCGCGGTGGGCTGAAATTTCTGCCCAATTTGATTTAAAGCATTGGTAGCTTGTTGAGCATCTTGTGCTGTGGGTGTCCCTTGTTGCAAGCGCCGAATTACTTGGGCGATTTCGCCTTTAGCTTGGGCGATCGCTTGTTGTACGGCTGCTTCTTGGGAGACTTTTAAAGCTTTTTCCCTCTCTTGTAAGTTTGCCGCTTTTGTAGAAACTTCTTTATATAAACGTTCGGCTTGCTGCAACAAATTTTGGGCTTCTGCTGCTTTGGTTTCTTGGCGACGGCGTTGGGCTTCTAACCCCGCAATCACTTGGTTAACTTCGTCTGTTGCGCCTCCCAGATGGGTTTTGGCTGTTTCGACAACTTCTAGTTTTAACCCTAAGCGCTGGGCAATTGCCAAAGCATTGGAACGTCCGGGAATTCCCCACAACAACCGATAAGTCGGTGATAGGGTACTTTCATCAAATTCTACAGAAGCGTTTTCAAAGCGCTCATCTTCATATTTCAGCGCTTTCAATTCTCCAAAGTGAGTTGTCGCCACTGTCAGCCCCGCATGATCTGCAAGATATTGCAGCAGTGCGATCGCTAATGCACTACCCTCGGCTGGATCAGTTCCTGCGCCGACTTCATCAAGTAAAACTAGGGATTGGGCATGGGGCATCGGGCATTGGGCATTGGGCATTGATGATTCTTCGTTGTCCCCCAGTCCCCATTGCCCCTTATCCCCAGAGGGGGCCCCGAGTTCCCCAGTCCCCAGTCCCTTTTCACTTCCCACTGCATTTAAAATCCTGCTAATGCGGCGGATATGACCAGAAAAGGTGGATAAGCTTTGCTGTAGCGATTGTTCATCACCAATATCTGCCAATACTTGGCTAAACCACGGTATTTCTACTGGCTCGCGGGCAGGTACAAATAAGCCGACTTTGGCCATTAATGCTGCCAAGCCGAGGGTTTTTAAGGTGACAGTTTTACCACCAGTATTAGGCCCAGTAATAGTTACTACCCTGATATGGGGGTTAATCAATAAATCTACGGGAATTACGGCTGGGCTTTGCTCGTGTTGATGCTGCCACACCAACAGGGGATGACGCAGTTGGCGCAGGGTAATACTTTCTGTGTCCGCCCAGTCAATGAATCTGGGAGGATTTGCCCCTAGCCAAAAACTGTAACGCGATCGCGCAGTTGCTAAATCCAAGGTGGTAACAATGGCTAGCAACCTCTCCAAATCAGGTTTAACTGCTGCCACTTGCTCAGTTAAAGCGCGTCTAATTGCTTCTTCTTCTGTTTGCTCTCTTCTAATTGTCTGACGTAATTGATTCCCCCAGGGTACGATGCTGTGGGGTTCTACATACAAAGTGGCACCGCTAGTAGAGGTGTCGTGAACAATACCAGGGATAGCGTCTTTATGTGTCGCTTTGACAGGAATTACAAAGCGATCGCCTCTTTGGGTAATCAGTTGTTCTTGCACTGCCCCAGACTTCGCTTGTAAAATATTTTGCAGTTTTTGCGTAATTTGACTCCGCAATCTCCGCAATTCCGTGCGAATTTCCCCTAGCTTTTGGCTAGCGCGATCGGTTACCTGTCCCCGTTCATCAATACAACGGTGAATTTCTTGTTCAAGTTCGGGATAAGTCCGTAAATCGGCAACCAGCTCTGTCAAGATGGGTAAATCTTCCTGGTTGTCAATTATTCGGCGTAAGTTCCTGCTGCCAGAGAGAGTAGTTGCGATCGCTAACAATTCATCTCCGCCCAAAATCCCTTGGAGTTCTGCCCGTTCCAGGGAATCCCCAATATCTTGAATCCCCTCAAAGGATAAACTGGGGGATATACGGCTTTCTAGTTGGTAAACTTCTTTCGTTTGCTCCAACAATTGCGTACTTTCCGCCTGAGAATCGGGAATTTTTAGCTGACGTGCTGCGATCGCCCCTAACTTAGTTGCCGCAAATGTCGCAAGATGCTGGCAGAGGCGATTCCATTCTAGTAGTTCTAAGGTTTCAGACTGGATCAAGGCTTCAATATCTAATCTGAAATTATCGTAACAATTCTCGCCCCTAAACAGCCAATACTGTTTTCCGATCCTCATGATGTCAGCAGGCGAATACGAAAAAGTAGGAGTATCAGAGAAAGCATTGGCAGGAGAATGAGGGCGGATGATTTTAATAAATGTTGTTATTTGCCTTATTTTGGTGATTTTTAGCTTTAGAAATCCTATTTATTTTATTATTTCTCAAACTTTCAGTTAGCGAATTACTCTGTAGCTACTACGCTGTTAATAACTTAGTAGTAGTTAATCGAAATCATGTATTAGTAAAAACAAAATGCGGAACGGCAACAATTTTCTCGGACAACACCATCAGTAATTACGACCTATATACCAGAATCATTACCAGCCTTGATAAAAATCAGGGACTAAAAAAATACAAATTATGGATGCGTAATAACTATCACATGAAGTCTCATTTCCTGAGCAACTATGACAACACAAACTCGCAACAAAGAAGGGAACAGGAAAAAGGTAACAGAAAAAATAATTTAGCTTGCTAGTTGCACTCATCACGGGTAGCAGGTTGGCTGTGCGTTTGCTCCTAAGTATGACAACGCAGAACCTGATAACCAGGTTTTTCCCCACCTTGTAATTGTTTGGATCTTGACATTTACTTGGAAAAAAATCGCACCAACTTTGCCCACAATTTGATACCCTAGCTTAAACAGATTTGAGAAAAGTTAAAGCGTGGACATTCAACTTGGGCGGGGAAAAACAGCTCGGAGAGCTTACGGAATTGATGAAATTGCTTTAGTTCCTGGCAGAGGAACACTAGATCCGAGCTTGGCAGATACTAAATGGCGTATTGGTAATATTGAGCGAGAAATCCCCATTATTGCCAGTGCTATGGATGGCGTAGTCGATGTGCGTATGGCTGTACGTTTGTCGCAGTTGGGAGCATTAGGTGTCCTCAACTTAGAAGGTATCCAAACTCGCTATGCCGATCCAGAACCGATTTTAGATAAGATTGCTGCTGTAGGGAAAGATGAATTCGTTTCCCTCATGCAACAGCTGTATGCCGAACCAATCAAGCCGGAATTAATTGAAAAGCGTATTCAGGAAATTAAGCAACAAGGTGGCATTGCAGCAGTCAGCGCCACACCAGCCGGAGCCAGTAAATATGGCGAGGTAGTAGCCAAAGCTGGAGCAGATTTATTTTTTGTACAAGCTACTGTTGTTTCTACGGCACACCTCTCACCAGAGTCAATTGTGCCTTTAGATTTAGCTGAATTTTGCCGTTCCATGCCCATCCCTGTGATCTTGGGGAATTGCGTTACTTACGAAGTAACTTTAGATCTATTGAAAGCTGGGGCGGCTGGTGTACTAGTAGGGATTGGCCCTGGTGCTGCTTGTACTTCACGCGGTGTATTAGGTGTAGGTGTACCACAAGCAACGGCGATCGCAGATTGTGCCGCTGCACGCGATGATTATTATCGGGAAACAGGTAACTACATCCCTGTCATTGCTGATGGTGGTTTAATCACTGGCGGTGACATTTGTAAGTGTATTGCTTGTGGTGCAGATGGCGTAATGATTGGTTCTCCCTTTGCTAGAGCCGCCGAAGCACCTGGACGCGGTTACCATTGGGGAATGGCAACTCCCAGCCCTGTACTGCCCCGTGGTACTCGGATTCGTGTTGCTACCACAGGCACCTTAGAGCAAATTCTCATTGGCCCCGCAGCACTTGATGATGGCACCCATAATCTTTTAGGAGCTTTAAAAACAAGTATGGGTACATTAGGAGCTAAAAACATCAAAGAAATGCAACAAGTTGAAGTTGTGATTGCTCCCTCCTTGCTAACTGAAGGCAAAGTTTACCAAAAAGCTCAACAATTAGGTATGGGTAAATAAAGGTTTAGGGACTAGAGATTAGGGGCTAAGGAACAGGAAGCAGAAGCAACACAGAGGAAAAGTAAAATAAATTTGAACGTCCTATTTTATCTTTCCTCCTCCTGCTTACAAATCCCAAAGATTAAATAAAAAAAATATGCCCCATGCCCTATGTCCGATGCCCAATATCCAATACTAATACCTAATCCCTAGTAGATATTTCCGGCAAATCCATCAGGAAATTTTTCCAGAGTCTTAAACAACCACTGGAAAAATTACATATGTCGCCTACAATAGAGATAGCGGAGACGCATGTTTCCGTTCACTCCTCACACCACACTCCGCCCGGACTACTGTTCGGGCGGTTCCTTATGTAGATAGAAATAAATTCTCAAGCTTCTTTGCAAATGTACATCCGTTAGCTTCCAAGCAACCGTTTTTGCTATGGTAGAATTTTCACGAAACGCAGAAATATAATTGGCAAGGTTTTTAGGCATGTCAGCAGCCGCACAAGTTACCGATTCTACCTTTAAGCAAGAAGTCATCGACAGTGAAGTACCTGTTTTAGTTGATTTTTGGGCACCCTGGTGTGGCCCCTGTCGGATGGTAGCCCCTGTTGTAGAAGAAATCGCCGCTCAGTACGAAGGTCAACTCAAGGTTGTAAAAGTCAACACTGATGAGAATCCTAATGTTGCTAGTCAGTACGGCATCCGCAGCATCCCCACATTAATGATTTTTAAAGGTGGGCAAAAAGTTGATATGGTCGTCGGTGCCGTGCCTAAAACTACATTAGCTAGCACATTGGAAAAGTATCTTTGAAACTTCATTGGTAATCAGAGCTTTCTGATTTTTCCATTTGCTCTTGCTTTTAGGTCAATTTTTGTAAAGTTTTAGAGGCGCGATGTTTCGCGTCTCAATAAAACTTTTTACATAGATCAATCTGTATAAATTTACCGCAGCTAAATTTACTCTTTTATTGCTGTTGATACATTCCTACCACAGCGCGGCGGAAATCAACATTCCACACTCCTTGGGAAGCCCCGAGAAGGGGTCTAAAAATCATTGGACTTCATCAAGGGCAAACCCCTGACTGCGGACTCCGTAATCAATACAGGGCAACCTTTCCCAATAGCAGCCTAATCTATGCAGCGCTGTTTAACTGCTATGCGTCTACAAAAGCACCAAAAAGCCGATTGTCAAGGCTTTGAGAGTTGTTAATTCCATGTATACGTAAATCTGTCTGTAGAGTAGCGGTAAGAGCGCCTTGGTTGATAATTAGCCAAAGGTGCTTTTTGTTGCCCATCAATAATAGGCGAGAAGGGAGATAGGAAAGCAAGAGAGCAGGGGAGCAGAGGAGAAAGAAATAATGAACTTTTTGATTCAGGACTTTTTCCAGTCAGCTAATCACGGTAAAAATTTGATTACCCAGCCTCTATTCTCTAGTCCCTGTTGCCCAGTCGGTCTATCAACAAAAATTTTTAGCGATCGGCGTAATGGCTCCGTAAAGCAGCTGATAAATAGCACACCAAAATTAGATAAAATATAAAGCCATTGTGGCAGCAGTTATCATGACTTCATCTGCGTCGTTTGATACATTAGAGTCTCTACAGGCGGATATCGCTGAATTGATTGATCGGTTACCGACGTTAAAAAATCAGCAACTTATCAAACAGGCACTTGCTACTATAGTACGCCTGGCTGATAGTAACATTGAGCGCCTCGATTGGAAAATATTGTCTGCGGCTCTAGCAGACATGGAACGGGGTTTTCAACTCTTTTATGACTACCGACACGTTCGCAAAGTTACGATTTTTGGTTCGGCTCGTTTAGCACCAGAAACCCCAGAATATAAAATGGCATTGCAGTTTGCTTCTGTTGTTTCTCAGCTGGGATTTATGGTGATGACTGGCGGTGGTGGTGGAATCATGCAAGCCGGTCATGAAGGTGCTGGGCGCGAAAATTCTTTTGGCTTAAATATTCAATTACCTTTTGAGCAGCAGGCGAACCCGTTTATTGAAGGTGATCCTAAGCTGATTAATTTTAAATATTTTTTCACCCGTAAACTATTTCTGTTGAAAGAAAGCGATGCTGTTGCTTTATTTCCTGGTGGTTTTGGCACCCAAGACGAAGCTTTTGAGTGCATGACATTAAGCCAAACAGGTAAATTTGGCCCAGTACCTTTAGTTTTAATCGATCGCCCTGGTGGTGATTACTGGCGGTCTTGGAGTGATTATATTGATCGCCAACTAGTGCAACAAGGTCTTGTTAGCCCTGAAGACCCCAGTCTTTATACAGTGACAGACAACCTGGATGTAGCTTGTAATGCTATTACCCGTTTTTACCAGGTTTATCACTCTAGTCGTTATGTAGGCGATCAGTTGGTGATGCGGCTGACAACAGATTTATCCAACGCTGAAGTCGAAAAGCTCAATGCTAGCTTCAGCGACATTCTAGTTAAAGGAAAGATTGAAAAAAGCCAAGCATTATCTCAAGAAGGACAAGATGAGACAGTTAATCTACCCCGTCTTGTTTTTTACTTCAATCAACGCGATTTAGGGCGCTTGTATCAAATGATTGCTGTGATCAATCAGATGGGTGTTCATACTGTAGAGGATACAGGACATCCAGAAAGGAAATAGTACTGAGATATGCAATTCAAAATTACACATTTATTTTGAAAATTTCTCAGGTAGAGTTGCTCAAGCTAAGTTCTAGAGTAGGGGTACAGCATCAATCAGATGTTTGGATAAAGCAAAATCTTGTTAATGCTGTACCTGTAAGGTATATTTTATTGCTAATCATCATTGATAGATTTAATACCAATTCCAATAATATTGGCAAAATCCCAATAACTAATACCACTTCAAAATTCAAAATTAAGAGTCTAGACAGAATGAGGCTTTGGCTTTGTGTATCTGTCACATTCTTTTTTCAAATTGGCATAAGTTGGGTTTTGTTCGGGAAACGCCACTGCACTAAAAACTGATAAACTCTTGAAATATTAATACTTGCAGCAGTTAGCTATTGTGCGTTTAAATAGCAAGACTGAAAAATTTGCTTGTTGTTCAGTTCCAGCTACGCAATTTATAGCTTACAGGCTCAAGCTTAACCAGATTGTGCTATTAATATTGAGAATTTATCCAGGTATTTACATTGCAATTTATTGGTATATACTGTGAGTCGCAGCCTTCAGCATATTGATAGTAAGTAACTTCTACAATGTGCTATTTAATGCTGCTTAAAAAGTTACATCTTAATATATGTGATCTACCCTACTCACTAATGGGGAAAACACCAGTTATTATGACTCCATGCTGATGAGCCTCACAAAAACTTGTATATTAGCACAGTAAATAACTTCATACATCCTGATAGAGGAACAAAGAATGCTGGAATTATTGAGTTCAGGTTTAGTATCGCTGTGGCTGGAAATGGCAGGGTTACAAATTAAGCCTTTAGATGCTTTAGATGCATTGGCTTGGCAAAGTAGCCCTGGCTTAGTGCTAGCACCTGATCCCAATCCAGCTAGCGCTAATACAGTGCAAGAGTATTTAAAAGGTTTAATTACATCAAAACTCATTGCACAAAATCTGACAGCAAGCCAGGGAATTTGGATGCAGTCAGGGCCTATGTTGATGGCTAATCATGAAGGAACAACACCTTTACCTGCTGCATCTTTAACTAAAATTGCTACCTCATTAGTTGCTTTTAAAACTTGGGGCCCAGATCATCAATTTGAGACTGTAATTAGTGCTACAGGGCCAGTTACGAATGGTGTATTGCAAGGTGATTTAGTAGTGAATGGCGGTGGTGATCCCATGATGGTTTGGGAAGAAGCGATCGCCATTGGTAATGCTCTCAATAAAATGGGTATTAAGCAGGTCAAGGGAAATTTGGTGATTACAGGCTCTTTTTCCATGAATTTCCAACGTCACCCGCTATTAGCAGGGCAATTATTTAAGCAAGCGCTGAATTCTGCTACTTGGACTCGTCCGGCGATTTACACATACTCGATTATGCCCAAGGGTACACAAAAACCCCAAGTAGCGATCGCAGGGACTATCAAAGTTGAACCGCAAGCAAACCCACAACAAGCGGTGCTAATTCGTCATCTCTCTTTGCCTATGAGACAAATTATCAAAGAGATGAACGTTTATAGTAACAACGATATCGCAGAAATGCTCGCAGAGTCGGTAGGAGGACATACTATAGTTCAAGCTACTGCGGCAAAGCTAGCTAGAGTTCCAGAAGGAGAAATTCAGTTAATTAATGGTTCAGGATTAGGCCCAGAAAATCGCATTTCTCCCCGTGCTGTTTGTGCGATGTTAATGGCAATGCAACAAGAAGCAGTGGCTCGTAATCTCACTTTAGCAGATTTGTTTCCCATGTCTGGGTTCGATCACCGAGGCACATTGCACGCTAGACATATGCCAGTTGGTACAGTTATGAAAACCGGAACTTTGCGAGATGTGAGTGCTTTAGCTGGTGTGATGCCAACACGCGATCGCGGTTTGGTTTGGTTTGCCATTATTAACCGTGGTAATAACGTCTCTGGTTTCCGCACTGGACAAGACCAACTATTACAACGTTTGGTACAAAAGTTGCAATTAGCACCACAAATTCCTGCAGCTTTAACTCCTCATTCTACTATCAACACCTTACCGGAACTCGGTGCCAATAGCCGCAATCAAATACTGTTTAAAAGTTAGTTATTTGTCCTTTGTCATTTGTCCTTTGTGTAATGACCAATGACCAATTACCAATTACCAATTACCAATAACTATTGCCCCTTCACTTTTTCTTGAGGAATAATTTCTGTAACTACCCTACCGCCACTATTGCCGCCTTTAACAACGATGTTTTCGGTTTGCAGATTACCTACCGCTGTTTCCCCGGCAAAATTTAATGGTGGATCAACTTGTCGATACGTTACATTACCCTGCGCTTCTACTAATTTCTTGTCTAGATACCAAGTTAATGTTTGCGACTTTAAAGACTGGCGACGCTGACCAATAGCGTTGACATTGCCTGTGAGATAAACTGTTTTTTGTGGTATCTTCATTTCCCCTTGGTTTGCGGTTACTGTCACATTTTCTGCTTTATGAAAGACACGCACGGGCGAAGTTGTGGTGACAGTTTCGGTATTCATGTTCCAGTTCATAGAGTTACTAGCTATTTGCATTGGTGGGTCTAGTAATTCTAGCTGGGCATTTTTTGTCACCGTGGCAATTTTGGTTTTCAAATTAATTTCCGTAGCATTTCCGCGTCCGCGGTCAGTAATTTGATTATTTTTGTAGCGGTCAATTTGTACGGGGCGATCGCCAATTAATTTTTCTTCTTTGATTTGCCAGATTAAATGCTCAGTTCGCATTTGTAATTGCGGATCAGCGGAATTGGCGATCACCTTACCCGATAATTCCATACGCTGTTCCCGGGTTTTAACTTTGGCTTCCTGCGCTACTGCTTGTAGTTTTTGATGAGTCCCATTAATTTGATTACGGACAATTAATAAATCTTCCTTGGGTCGCCATTCTAATTCATTACCTCGCAATACTATGCCATTACGAGGGTCTGTAGCTACTATTTTGCCTTTGAGAAATAGTTGCTTACCATCTTGCTCGATATCTGCCCGTTCTGCTTTAATTTGGTAGACTACTTTGCCATCTTGATACAGTTCCCCATAGGGGCTTTCTGCTTGCCCAACTTGTTTTTCTTTGGTGTATTTCGCTTGTTTAGCATTAACTTTCCAAATTGGTCGCCCTACTTCATCAAACTGTTCAAAAGCTACATTAAAAAATGTCAAATTACTATCTGTATTTTGTCCAGATGTATCTGAGTTATTTGCTTGATTTTTAGTATTTCTACCGCTACAAGCAAATAACCCAACTATTAAAAATAATGTTAACGATAGGCGAAACCAATTAAATTTTATGGGTGTAGCACCCAGAGATGGGAATAAAAAGAATTGGGGGGAATATCTCTTATTTCCCCCCTCTTTCACTAAACCGCTGCTCCCTTGATGCTGATCTGCTTCCTGCTTCATTAATCTTGAATTTCTAAATGTCCGTCAGTTTCTGTGGGATCTTCCAAAAAGCCCATACTTGACAAAGGTCGATAGGGGTAGCTTTGGCGAGGGGTTTTTTGGATATCTTCTTTGATGGCTTCTAAATCGATATAGCGATCGCTCACATTAATTAAGCTGTCGCTAGTCATGGAACGCAAACTCACAACTTCTACCCTGACACCCCGATAACTCACTGAGTTGACTGCGTAGGCTAAATCGCCATCGCCACTGACTAAGACGGCTGTATCATAAGAATCAACTAAAGCCATCATATCTACGGCAATTTCGACATCGAGATTGGCTTTTTTTGAGCCATCCGGTAGCTGTACTAAGTCCTTAGCAATCACTCTATAGCCATTGCGACGCATCCACAAAAGAAACCCTTGTTGTTTCTCGTTGGTGCGATCTACTCCTGTGTAGAAAAAAGCACGCAATAGTCTCGAACCGCCAGTTAATCGACACAGTAACTTAGTGTAATCAATTTCAATTCCTAGTTGTAGTGCTGCATAAAATAGATTTGAGCCATCAATAAATATGGCTACACGACCTCTATTCTCTAAAACTTGTTCCGGTGTAAATATTGAGTCATTTTCTAAATTATTCAACATTGATGTCATACCTCAGTTTTTATTCTTGTTATTTTTGATACTAAAAAAATAGTTTTCACAGGCAAGTTAGAACGGTTTATGATAATGTTCCGGGGCTAAATATTAAGTAGCCCCGATATTTTTTTGACAAAATTAGAGATTGAACAAAATCAAAAATTCAAAGTACTAATTGTTTTTTGGCAGTTCTATCCGCTTAAATATTGGTTGGGGTGTACCCAACTGTTGTTTATCGGATAGTATGCCCCAGGTTGCATGAACGCTAAAAGGAGCAGCATTGGCAACTTCTAGCTGATCGTTAAAGTTAATTCCAAAGCCCAATTGCTGATAAATATCGCTACTGATATTTGGAATCACTGGGGACAGCAGGTAAGCTGCTAGTCTAACTGATTCTAGAACTGCATATAGCACTTGTGCCAATTCTGGCTGCTGTCCTTGTTTATATAATGTCCAAGGGGCTTGTTCATCAATAAACTTATTGCAAGCTTGCGCTAGCAAGAGAATTTCTGTGCAAGCTTGATTGAAAGCTAACATTTCGTAAGCGTTTTTCACCTTCTCCCCTAAACTTAGCCCAATCGCTTTTAAAGGATTGTCAGCCGGAATCGTCTCATGGGCGATTGATGGCACATTACCACCGCAGTACTTTTTCACCATGTTCAAGGTGCGATTGAGCAAATTGCCTAAATCATTTGCCAAATCTGCATTTAAAACATTGATGAATCTAACTTCATTAAAATCGCCATCTTTACCAAATTCGATTTCCTTAAGGAAGTAATAACGAACAGCGTCACTACCATAGCGCTCAACTAGTTCTATGGGATCGAGGGTATTACCCAGACTTTTACCCATCTTCTGACCATCTTTGGTTAAAAAGCCATGCCCAAAAACTTGCTGTGGTAATGGTAAGCCAGCTGACATTAACATTGCTGGCCAGTACACTGCATGGAAGCGGAGAATATCCTTACCAATTAGGTGCAAATTCATTGGCCACCATTTGGCTAGGGCGTTGGCTAAAGTTGGTTCTGCATCGGGGTCTAATAATGCGGTGACATAACCCAACAATGCATCAAACCAAACATAAAGAGTATGTTTAGGATCTACAGGTACAGGAAAACCCCAATCGAGATTCACTCGCGAAATCGAAAAGTCTTGCAACCCTTGGTTGACAAAGTTGAGGACTTCATTACGACGACTTGCAGGCTGAATAAAATCAGGTTGAGACTTGTACAGTTCTTGCAGTTGGGTTTGATATTTAGATAAGCGGAAGAAGTAGTTTTGTTCGTCGCGCCATTCAACTTCTTTGTTAGTATGAATTGGGCAACGATTTCCTTCTAGGAGTTCTCTTTCTTCTTTAAATTCTTCACAAGATACACAATACCATCCTTTTTGTTGCCCCTGGTAGATATCGCCTGCTTGCCAGACTCGATCAAAAAATTCCTTGACAATTGCTTCATGGCGAGTATCAGTAGTGCGAATAAAGCGATCGTATTTAATGTTTAGTAACTGCCACAGAGAAAAGAAGCTTTGAGATATTTCATCACAAAATTCTTGCGGTTCTTTGCCTAAATTTGCTGCGGAACGCTGAATTTTTTGCCCATGTTCATCTGTGCCTGTAATCAGCAGTACTTGATTCCCCAACAGTCTTTTAAACCTGGCAATCACATCTGCTGCCATTGTCGTATAAGCACTACCTACATGAGGGACATCGTTTACATAATATAGGGGAGTGGTAAGTGCGAATGTCTTTTCTGTTTTATTTATTAGATTCATGCAAAATAAAAAGCAACTTATTAAAACGTTTTATCTCTTACTTTTGTCAGCAAAACCACGTAATTATATAACATTACTCCTGTTTTTTCAAATGACACCTTAATATTAGCAAATCTGGAGAGACCACAGTTTATTTTATATCTGACATAAAGCCAGCTAATTTCTCCTAATTGATTTTAACTAGCTGCTAACAATAGTTATTAATGCTTTTTATCACACTTATTGTGGCTAAAAACACAAAAAACTAGACTCAGAAAATATCGTTGTTTTTGATAATTAGACATTTCTACCTTAAGACGGTCGTGATAGGAGTGAAGAAATGTAAATCTTAAGTCAAGATCAGCTGCGATATTTTCAGAAAAATATATTGATTTTTATGAGTCTAAATAGCCCGCTAGAAATTTCTCGTTGGTCATTAGCCGCATTATCAACGCAATTGTTTCGTTATTATGAGGATCGGATTCCCTATGATGCTAGTGTGTTAGTTGTCAGCAATCACCGCAGTTTTATGGATGCTTTAGTACTAATGACAGCGCTATCGCGTCCTATCCGCTTTGCTTGCCATCACTACATGGGACAAGTACCAATCATGCGGGAATTGGTAACCAGCCAATTGGGTTGTTTTCCTCTAGAAGATATCAAACATCGGCAACAGAGCTTTTTTGCTCAATCCCAGGTACTATTGCAATCCCAGCAAATGGTAGGGGTGTTTCCTGAAGGCACCGCACCAATGGTAAAATCTACCCAACCAAATCAATTAGGTGAATTTCAGCGTGGATTTGCTCATTTGGCATTACGAGCATCTGTGAGAGACTTAGCAATTCTGCCCATTGCGATCGCCTCTCTAGAAGAAGTAAATACCGCTGGTGTACCTTTACGGTTGTTGAGTTTGTTTGACCCTTCAGAAGCCTTATTTAATCAACCAGGTTGGCATCCTTTGGTGATCTATCGTCGGGTGGCTGTGTTAATTGGTAATCCTTATTGGATTCAGCCCCAACATCAAAAACAATATCAAGGAAAACAAGCCAAAACTGTTGTCAATGAACTGACAGAACACTGTCATTGTGAAATTGCCAACCTGTTAAGACAAGGTTGTTATTAAAATATCTCGCAGTGTGGATGGATCAACTAACCATCCACTAAATAATAACGATTGCCTCTATAGATTCCAGAGCAATTTATCCGTTAGAGTCAAATCTGTTTATTGATACCACTCCCTTAAATCATCTGTCAAGGAGTGCTAAATTTGTGAATTTCTTAATCTTAGCTCAGCCGAATAAATTGATTAATTGCAAACTTGAAGTTTATCTGGAATTTTGTGCATAAAGCTACGATTTTTAGATAATTTTGAATGTGAGATAACAAATTAAACTTGGCAATGGCTCAAAGATAAAACATATTGAGCTTTTACAAGGTAAATTTTAGAAAACCAAGAAAATTAATTAAAATTTGACAATGCTGGAAGTTGAGTTAAAGCCGTGTTTCCTGACTCCTAAGCGCATACAGCCGCAGTATCCTCTGTTTGTATACTTGCCGGGAATGGATGGAACAGGTCAATTATTGCGATCGCAAACTGCTGGGTTAGAAGTTGGTTTTGATGTTCGCTGCTTGGCGATCCCCAGACAAGACCTCACCACCTGGGAGATTCTCACCAAGAATGTATTAGATTTAATCCACGCGGAATTAGAAAAAAGCGCCCAGCGACCAGTATATCTATGTGGAGAGTCTTTTGGCGGCTGTTTAGCGATGAAAGTGGCTATCCAAGCGCCACATCTGTTTAAGCGGATTATCCTGATTAATCCAGCTTCTAGCTTTCATTTACGCCCTTGGTTAACTTGGGTATCGCAACTAACTAACTTAGTCCATCCTTGTCTGTATGAAGTCGGCGCACTAGCATTATTACCATTTTTAGCATCCCTACAACGGATGACCAGAAGCGATCGCCAAGAACTACTCAAAAGTATGCGTTCTGTACCACCAGAGACAGTAATGTGGCGATTGTGTTTGTTGCGAGAGTTTGATGTTAAAGCAGAACAGTTACGTTATCTCACACAACCAGCATTACTTATAGGCGGTGGACAGGATCGGCTTTTACCTTCTGTAGAAGAAGTAAAAAGATTAAATACTATCTTAATTAACAGTAAATCTGTAATTTTACCTCATAGTGGGCACGCCTGTTTATTAGAGAGCGATACTAATCTCTATGAAATTATGAAAGTAAATAATTTCTTAGAAAATAGTTCTGAGGTAATTGAATCATTTCAACTTAAAGATGCGGTCAGGTAATGTGTAAAGAGAGTTGCATTTCTCCAGCCAGTAGATGCAACTAATGTCATTACTCAAGAGTCATATTTAATGGATCTTCTTTATCGAGTTCAAGGAATTGAATTTGAATGGGATAATAACAAAGAAAAAATCAACATTGAAAAACATGGAGTTACATTTGAAGAAGCTACAGAAGTTTTCTTTGACCCGTTCTATCAAACAGGTGATGCTTCTGCTAATGATGAGCAACGTGATTTTATCATTGGTTATTCTTTCACTAGTCGTCTGTTATTAGTGGTTTATGTGGAAAGAGGTAAGCGTACCCGTATAATTTCTGCCCGTCCTACTACTCGTACTGAAAGAAAATTATATGAACAAGCCTGAAGAATTTCAATTACACTTAAGACCTCGCCCAGTAGAGACAGTATCTATTCAAATACCAAAGGATACTTTAGACTCACTTAAAAAAGTAGCAGTCAATCGAGATATGGCTGTTGAAGCGTTACTGAAATTTTATATTGGGCAGGGTTTGCGGCAAGACTTAGCCAAATTATTTTCCGATCGCGTACTAGAATCAACTGCTGAAGTTTTAGCCAGGCACATACAGTCAGAAGAAGAAATATCCAATATTATTCAAGAAATCCGTGCTGCAGTCAATAGCTAGCTGAAAATATCAATAACCTTTATCAAATACTATAAGTCAGGATAAATTAGATTTTACCTATCGGTTTATCCTCTAAGAAAGATGTAAAACTATATGCACCTTTGTTACAACCAAGAATAGCAAGGCTGTACATTGAAGGTGTCATGCAATGGCAGATAAAATTTCTCAAGAAATAGCAAATAAAAAAATCAATAATTTACCAGATAATACAACAAAAGATAAAAAATCATTTTTGACATCTGTTGGCGAAACATTCAACTGGCTAGCGGGAACAGCCGTTGGAATAGGAGAAACAGTTGCTAAACAAACACATAAGTTAATTGAACAATCAACTCAAACCAGCGGCAAAGTAGTAGATAACCTCAGCCAAAATTGGTTAATTCGCAAACTATCTGGGGTATTAAATCTCAATTGGTTGATTGGTGCTAGTGAAAATGTGGATTTAACAAAAGCAGAAGCAGCAGTTAATAAACTAAAACAACAATATCCTCAAGAATCCCCTAGCCAAATTTCCCATAGAATTATGGTGGAAAAAGCTACAAAAGCTGGGGGAATTGGTTTAGCAACGAGTATTTTGCCAGGAGTAGCGGCGGCTTTATTAGCAATTGATTTAGCAGCGACAACGCAATTGCAATCAGAAATGCTTTATGAAATAGCATCCGCCTACGGGTTGAATTTAAAAGACTCGGCGCGCAAGGGTGAGGTTTTAGCAATTTTTGGTTTAGCTTTGGGTGGTAGTCGTCTGTTAAAAGCTGCGGGTTTAGGCTTGCTGCGAAATGTACCTTTTGCTGGTGCTGCGATCGCAGCTAGTTCTAATGCGACAATGATTTATTCATTGGGTTATGCTGCTTGTCGATTTTACGAAGCCAAGCTGGATGAAGCTACCACCCTTGACAAAGAGACATTAGCAACCTTAAAGCAACAAAGTGAAAAATACTTAGAAACAGCGATCGCCCAAGAAGCTGTCATGGATCAAATTTTAGTGCATATGATCCTCGCCAGTCATCCGGAAAAGACTTGGTCAGAAATTCGCCCAGAATTACAAGCTATCAACCTCAGCGAACATTCATTGAATGCGATCGCTCAAAATATTCAATCACCCCAGCCTTTAGATAGCTTGCTAAATCAACTCAACCGTGATTTTGCTATTCCCTTGCTGGCTCAATGTCAAAAAATTGCCCAACTTAACGGTGAAACTACAGAATTAGAGCAAAATATCATTGACGCGATCGCTAATAAGTTTAATCTTTAGGGTAATGGGGAATGGGTAATGGGTAACTGGGAGAGAATCATCATACAATGCCCCATGCCCTATCCCCCATGCCCTTTTCCTAATGCATGAACAGAGAATTTTAAGCAATACTGGTACAAGAACTTTTACACAAAATACAAAAATGGTAATTCGACCTAGCGATACGCCGCTGTTAGAGTGGACAGGAGATACTTTAGCAATTGGATTATTTGAAGATAACCTAGAGCTAACAGGCGAATTAGCAACATTAGATAGCAAATTTGCCGGAATATTAAAAGAATTAATTACTGAAGAGGAATTTAAGGGCAAAGCCAATAGCACTGTTTTCACGCGGATAGCAGCTAGTACCCCAGTCAAGAAAGTAATTATCGTAGGTTTGGGAAAACCAGACGCGCTAACTACCGATTCCTTACGGCGCGCGGCGGCGGCTGTGGGAAGGGTAGCTAAAAAGCAAAAAGTAAAAACTTTAGGTTTTAGTTTCCCATTATGGAACAACGATCCAGCGACAACAGCCCAAGCGATCGCGGAAGGTGTACAATTAGCGCTTTACCAAGATACTCGCTTTAAGTCCGACCCAGAAGAAAAAAAATCACAAGTAGATACCATAGATTTACTAGGGTTCGGTGGACAAGAAGCCGCTATCAACCTCGCAAATCAAATAGTTTCTGGGGTAATTTTAGCCAGAGAATTAGTAGCAGCCCCAGCAAACTCTGTTACACCAATTACAATGGCGGAAACTGCCGAAGCGATCGCTAAAGATCATGGGTTGCAAATCCAAATCTTAGAACGGGAAGAATGCGAAAAGTTGGGCATGGGTGCTTTTTTAGGAGTCGCCCAAGCATCAGATTTACCTCCTAAATTTATTCACCTCACCTACAAGCCAGAAGGCACACCCACACGCAAACTAGCAATTATTGGTAAAGGCTTAACCTTCGACTCTGGCGGACTCAATATTAAAGGCGCTGGTAGCGGTATTGAAACTATGAAAATTGATATGGGTGGTGCAGCAGCAACTTTAGGCGCAGCCAAAGCCATTGCCCAAATTAAACCCAGTGCCGAGGTTCACTTTATTTCCGCCGTCACCGAAAACATGATTAGCGGTCATGCAATGCACCCCGGTGACATCCTCACCGCCTCTAATGGCAAAACCATCGAGGTTAATAACACCGACGCTGAAGGACGTTTAACTTTAGCCGATGCCTTAGTCTATGCCGATAAATTAGGACTAGATGCGATCGTCGATTTAGCCACCCTCACTGGTGCCAACGTTATCGCTTTGGGTGAAGATATTGCAGGTTTGTATACTCCTGATGATGCGGTAGCTGCCCAAATAGAAAAAGCAGCAAAAAGCACCGGTGAAAAGATTTGGCGGATGCCAATGGAAGAAAAATATTTTGAAGGGCTAAAATCTGGCATCGCCGACATGAAGAATACTGGCCCCCGTCCCGGTGGTTCCATTACCGCCGCCCTATTCCTCAAGCAATTTGTCAAAGATACCCCTTGGGCGCACCTAGATATTGCTGGCCCAGTCTGGTCAGATAAAGAAAACGGCTACAACGGCCCCGGTGCCACAGGCTACGGTGTCAGAACCCTAGTTGACTGGGTATTAAGTTCAGTGGAATAGGGATCGGGGATTGGGTAATGGGTAATGGGTAATGGGAATTAAGAATTTTCCCCTGCTCCCTGCCCCCTGCCCCTCTGCCTTACTTCGTCCCCAGCCCCTAATCCCCAGTAAATTCATCCGGCTAGCTAAAAGTTCCGATTTTTGGGCTAAGCCATCTGGTAAAATTTGTAAGGTTTCTAAAAGCTTTGAGCAATGGGATCGACTGGCGTAAGGATCGCAATTGATGCAATGGGAGGGGATCATGCACCCGCTGAAATCGTGGCTGGCGCTGTGCGCGCAGGCGAGGAGTTGGGTGTAACAGTATTGTTGGTGGGTGATCCCCAACAAATTGAAGCTGCCCTGCCGCCAAAAACCAACCTGGCGCAGGTAGAGATCGTTCCTGCTGAGGAAGCGATCGCAATGGATGAGGAGCCGCTAAACGCTGTTAGACGCAAGCGTAAGGCTTCGATCAATGTGGCGATGGATTTGGTGAAGCAGCAACAAGCTGATGCTGTGTTTTCCGCAGGACACTCTGGGGCAGCTATGGCCTCCGCTTTGCTCCGCCTAGGACGCTTGCCGGGAATTGACCGCCCAGCCATTGGGACAGTTTTTCCTACAATCAAAGCTGGCAAGCCAGTACTCATACTTGATGTTGGTGCCAATGTAGACTGTCGCCCGAAATTTTTAGAGCAGTTTGCTGTAATGGGGTCGGCCTACAGTCAATATGTACTGGGTACACCGGAACCAAAAGTAGGTCTGTTGAACATTGGCGAAGAAGACACTAAAGGTAATGAAGTGGCTTTGCGCGCCCATCAACTCCTCAAAGAAAATACTCAAATTTCTTTTATTGGCAATGCTGAGGGGCGTGATGTCCTTTCTGGTGACTTTGATGTGATTGTCTGTGATGGCTTTGTTGGCAATGTGTTACTAAAATTTGCCGAAGCCGTAGGCGGAGTAATTTTACAAATCTTGCGGGAAGAATTACCTCAAGGCTTGCATGGTCAAATCGGTACAGCACTTTTAAAACCAAACCTGAAGCGAATTAAGCAACGGATGGATCACGCAGAACATGGCGGTGCTTTGCTTTTAGGTGTGGATGGAGTTTGTTTGATTGGTCATGGTAGCTCACAAGCGCCTTCAGTTTTTAATGCAATTCGTATGGCTAAAGAAGCTGTAGATAACCAGGTGCTACAACGCCTACGTACCCAATATCAAGCCCTAGAGCGTGAAAGTGGTTAGCAATCAGCCAGAAGGTAGCAAGATATAGCACAAGAAGAGTAATTAGTCAAAATTAAATGGCTAATTACTCACGATTACTAATGACTAAACGCTGATAGGTGATAGTGTGGGAGACTTAGGAGTGCATAACTTAGGCATAGCAATTACTGGCAGTGGCTCGGCAGTACCAGAAACTTCCGTAGAAAATGAAGCGCTGACTCAACTGGTGGAAACTTCAGACGAGTGGATTGCCACAAGGACAGGAATCCGTCAAAGGCGGTTGGCAAATCCCGCAGAGTCTTTGAGTGTACTCGCTGCTCGTGCTAGTCGTCAAGCGATCGCAGCTGCTGGCATTAAAGCCGCAGATTTGGATTTAATTATTTTGGCAACCTCTACCCCTGATGATCTGTTTGGCAGTGCTTGTCAAATTCAGGCGGAAATTGGAGCTACTAAAGCCGTAGCATTTGACTTAACTGCTGCCTGTTCTGGCTTTATATTTGGCATGGTCACCGCAGCCCAATACATTAGAAGCGGTGTATATCAGAATGTACTGTTGATCGGGGCAGACATCCTCTCTCGTTGGGTAGATTGGCAAGACCGCAGCACCTGTGTATTGTTTGGGGATGGAGCTGGTGCAGTAGTCATGCAGGCCAATGAGAGCGATCGCTTACTAGGATTTACCCTGAAAAGTGACGGTAGCCAAAACCACTTCCTAAACCTTGCCTATCAAGGCTCATCTCAAGAATTGATTCCTAACGTCAATATTTCCCAAGGCAACTATCAACCGATTACGATGAACGGCAAAGAAGTCTACCGCTTTGCTGTGCAGAAGGTGCCAGAAGTCATCGACAAAACTTTATTTCAGGCGAATCTCAATGTCGATCAAATCGATTGGCTACTCTTACACCAAGCCAACCAGCGCATTCTAGACGCTGTAGCTCAACGCCTCAATATTCCCAAAGAAAAAGTTATTAGTAATCTCGCCAACTATGGCAATACCTCTGCCGCCTCGATTCCCATTGCTTTAGATGAAGCCGTGCGGCAAGGCAAAATTAAACCCAATGACATTATTGCTGCATCTGGCTTTGGTGCCGGACTAACATGGGGTGCAGCAATTTTCCAATGGGGAAGATAAATCTTTGAGTCAAGAGTCCAGAGTCAAAAAGTCCAAAGAATACATCTTGAAGTTTTGACACTTGAACGCCACTTGCTCTACTTGGGGAAACCCCAAGACCGCAGTGGCTCCCCTTGACTCTACAACGTTGTCTACTGAGCTGACTATTGAGCAATGACTAAAACTGCATGGGTTTTTCCCGGACAAGGTTCCCAAGTAACCGGTATGGGAATGGACTTATTAGAGATACCTTCAGCGAAGGAGAAATTTTCCCAAGCTGAGGCTATCTTAGGTTGGTCTGTTATTGACATTTGCCAAAGTGATGGCGACCAGTTATTACGTACACTCTACACTCAACCCTGTCTATATGTAGTAGAAACCATTCTCGCCGATTTGCTTCGGGAACGAGGACATCAGCCAGATTTAGTGGCTGGACACAGTTTAGGAGAATACTCTGCCCTTTACGCTGCTGGTGTTTTTGATTGGTCTGTTGGCTTACACTTAGTCAAGCGTCGTGCCGAACTCATGGAAGCTGTTTCTGGTGGGATGATGGCAGCATTGATGAACTTTGACCGCGAACAGTTGGATGCAGTAATTGCCGAAACCCCCGACGTAGTGCTGGCAAATGATAACAGTCCGGCGCAAGTCGTTATTTCTGGGACTCCAGATGCTGTAGTTGAGGTGATGTCCCAAGTAAAAAGCAAGCGCGCGATTCCTTTAAAAGTTTCTGGCGCATTTCACTCACCTTTAATTGCATCTGCGGCTACAGAATTCCAAGAAATCCTTGATGGTGTGGAATTTCAAGCAGCAAATGTCCCCGTAGTATCTAATGTAGAACCCATACCAACTGTTGATGCTGAGACTCTCAAACAACGTCTGATTCAACAGATGACTGGTTCTGTCAGATGGCGGGAAATTTCTCTGCTACTTCCAACCCAAGGTATTGAGGAAGTCATAGAAATTGGCCCAGGTAATGTGTTAACTGGTTTAATTAAACGCACCACTCCTGGTTTAAGCTTAAAAAACATCCGGAATGCTGCTGAGTTACCGGGTTAGGGGATTGGGGATTGGGGATTGGGGACTGGGGATTGGGGACTGGGTAGAAATAATTGATCAATCTTGACTTTTGAGTAAAGACGCGATTCATCGCGTCTCTACAAGTTTTGAACCTTTTCCCGTTTCCCCTTTAACCACCACCTAATTTTCTGATTATGAGCAAAAGCCGTGAACCCTTAGTTAGTCTGGCACTTTATCACGCTTTTAAGTGGTCTATTGTCAGTCCAATGCTTCATGCTTACTTTCGGGTAAAGATTCATGGGGTAGAAAATGTCCCGCAATCTGGGCCGTTAGTAGTCGTGAGTAATCATGCCAGTTACTTTGATCCGCCAATAGTATCTAATTGTGTGCTGCGTCCAGTAGCTTACATGGCGAAGGAAGAGTTATTTAAAGTCCCGGTTTTGGCACAAGCAATTAAATTGTATGGCGCTTACCCAGTCAGCCGGGGCGCAGCCGATCGCACTGCCATTCGTTCTGCTTTAGAGTGTATAGATAATGGTTGGGCTGTGGGTGTGTTTTTACAAGGTACTCGCACAAACGATGGTCGAATTACAGACCCCAAACGAGGTGCAGCACTGTTAGCAGCAAAGGCAAAAGCACCTATATTACCAGTCAGTTTATGGGGTACCGAGCAAATTTTACAAAAAGGCTCCTCTATACCCCGTCAAGTTCCAATTACCGTCAGAATTGGGCAAGTGATTGATACTCCTAGTTCCTCAAATAAGGAGGAATTACAAGCTTTAACCCAAAAATGTGCAGATGTGATTAACCAAATGCATGATTTAGGAAGATGAGCCAGAAAAAGCAGAAAATCTACTTAAGGGAGGGTGCGATCGCTTCTGTAGTTTCTGTAGAGTTAATTTCAACATTGTGGTGACAATTTGCAAACCACAGTTGAAAACTCAACTTTCAAATTAATATGACCGGCTTTGAAGCCAAGAATTTCTGGCAGCGATTAAATAATCTAGCTTTAGTTCGCTTTTTACTTTTAGTTGCTGCAGGTTGGACAATTGTACAGCTTTTAGCCTACTTTCAAGGGGTGATTGTAATTTTTACATTCGCCGCAATTTTAGCTTTTTTACTCAGCTATCCTGTAAAATGGCTCCGGCGTTTTTTACCCCACGGTGTTGCTGTTGTTTTAGTGTTCCTACTCAGCATTGTGGTGCTGGGAGGAATTGCCATTACCTTGGGTTTAGCTGTTTTATCCCAAGGGCAACAGTTAATAGATAGTATAACGAGTTTTTTAAACTCTTTAGCACCTTTAATTGAGCGATTAGAATCTTTTTTACGTAGTCGTAATTTACAAATAGATTTAAACTTTATTGAAGACCAGTTACGCACTCAAGCAATTAATAGTCTGGTAAATAGTTTAGCTATTTTGCAGCAATTTCTGACTAATTTTATAACTTTTATCTTGATTGCCGTTGTTGCCTTTTTTATGTTGCTAGATGGAGAGAAAATTTGGCATTTAATTCTTAAAATAGTTCCCAGACAAAGACGCGCCAGATTTACAAAGATAATTAAAAAAACCTTTCTGGGATTTTTTCGAGGTCAGTTATTATTGACCTTATTTTTAACAACTACCACATTTATTGTGTTTGTGGTTTTAAATGTACCTTTTGCTTTACTTTTATCAGTCATAGTTGGCTTACTGGATGTGATTCCTGGGATTGGGGCAACATTGGGGGTTAGTACAATCACTGTAATTGTCTTATCTCAAAGTGTTTGGCTAGCATTAAAAGTTTTGATAGCTTGCATTGTACTACAGCAAATTCAAGATAATTTAATTGCACCGCGAATTATGCAAGGGGCGCTGAATCTGAATCCTATCGTCGTATTTTTTGCTTTACTAGTGGGTGCGAGAGTCGCAGGTTTGCTAGGTATTTTTATCTCTATTCCTATCGCTGGGGTAATTGTATCTTTGTTTGAAATTGAAGAAATGCAAGCAGAATCTTAGCAAACAATTAGAGTATAACAATGATGTAAGAAAGAAATAATTAACCGCCGATATAAGAGGATGTACGCAGATAAATTGGTAATTCCTGCGATGAGGAAAAGCTATAACTATAAATTTCATATTCATGTAAAATTATAATTAGACTCATAAAAGAATTGAGGAATTATGCCGGATTTTAGAGCGGAATTAGCAGAAAATTTAGATGAATCAGAGTGGGAATGGCTAATTCCTCATGTGAAAAGAGATGCGGTAATTGTAGTAGCATCAGGGTTAGATTTATTAGATGTGGGAGTTGCGATCGCCAGTGATAATATTCCCCAAGTGCAAATATGGATTGATGAGCAATTGATTACCAAACCCAATCCAGAACAGTTGGGAGAGTGGAATGCCAATCCTCAAAAGCGTTTTCAAACACTCATTGTTCAGCCTTATGTCATAGTGCAAGAAATAGCAAGTACCTAAAAAATAGACAATAAAATAACATCATTTGTAGCGACTGTCTTGAATGTCAAGCGATCGCAAACAAAAAACTGCAACTAGGAAGATTGACGCAACTGGGGAACGCTGCGCTAGATTCAGCGGTGGCTGGTACGGGCAAAAGGACTTGTGGCTAGTAGTCAAGATGGTCGCAGCCCGCACCAGCCACTCCGCTTCGCCGCTGAATCTTCCCCAGTTGCTGGATTTCTCGTGTGGACAAAAAAGAGCATGAAAAATTTATCCCGGACAGAGCGATCGCTCACGGGGGAGACTAATTAAGAGTATAAAAAGTCGTTATGGCTAAACGGGAGCAATTGTGTGACAGTTGTCACAAATACGCCAAGGCAAATTATCTCGAACCATTGCATTTAAAATGACTAACATTTTACGCACACAAGCAGTTAGAGCAAGTTTTTTGGATTTACCACGCTCAACAAGGCGCTCGTAAAAAGCTTTAATCACGGGATTATGACGCATTGCAACCACAGCACCCATATAAAGAGTTGCTCGAACATGGGCACGACCACCATTAATCATTCGCTTACCTTTATGTTGCCCACTATCATGATTAATTGGTGCAACTCCTACTAAGCGAGAGATTTGTTTAGCAGTGAGCTTTCCTAGTTCTGGTAAATCAGAAACTAGAGTTGTAGAAATAACTTGACCAATTCCAGGAGTAGTTTTGAGTAAATTGACTTTATCAATCCATTGTTGATTGTTTTCGGTCAATTCTTCAATTTCTTGATTAAGTTGTTTCAAACGTTGATCAAGGTAATCAATATGCGTCTCAATATCTGCTAAAGCTTTACCACGAGCTCGAGTACGGCGATTTTTTTCAGCAGTCTGCATCTCAACTAATTGTCTTCTACGACTAATTAGTTCTGATAATTGACGCGCTGATTCTGATTCAATTGCTAACAATTGGGGTTTCATTGCTTCCCCAAAATGTGCCAGAATTTGTGCATCAATGGCATCTGTTTTCGCCAGTCTACCCGTAGCTTTGGCAAAATTTCGTCCTTGTCGCGGATTGATTAATGCTACTGGTAAAAGTCCTGCCTGTAATTGAATAATTAATTCTGTTTCTAAACCTCCAGTTGCTTCCAGTACAATCAACTTTAAATCGTAGGATTTGAGTTGCTCTACAAGAGTTGATATTTCCATTTCTGTGTTTGCCACTTTCATGGCTTTACCCATTGGACGGATATAAACATCTAGAGTGGCTTTACTCACATCAATGCCTACCCATTGACCAATATTTTCCATGTTTGATTCTCACAGATTCTGTAGATATTGGTAGATTAACATCCCCTTGATTTCACTCATCCTTGCCCGATACGGGCTGTATACTTTAAATCTCAGTAATTCAAGTTTTGCCCCTGGCGACTGTTCGAGTTCTGTCATGGAGATTGTTGTAGTGACCCATGCTACGAAGCGGTCTTAATTGACCTAGGGTGTGACGGTCTACTACTCTTTTTAATATACAAGGGTGTGTTACAGCTATGAAAGGATTTGGGACTTAGAGACAATGAAATTTAGCCGTAACACACCGCCGCGTGGATGGTGCGTTAGGCGCTAAGATAGTTATTTAGGGCTTGCTGAAAAATCAAGAAAAAGTGACAGTCTCTGGATTATCAGACCCTAGAAGTATATTCAGGTGCAACAAAAGAAAGTAAAATAGCCCAAAATCCTTGCATCACAGTGGTCAGTCCCACCACTGTGTATCGGAAGTAACCATGTACCGAAAAGAAGAATCAACTCCAATTGCACCGTCAAACTTCTTGCTTCCATTTGAGGGAAAGTTGTCATCAGAAAATCGTTGGGTAATCATGGCTGATTTAATACCCTGGACAGAATTTGAAAAGGAATATTCTTCATCTTTCTCCGCAGAGATGGGAGCGCCAGCAAAATCATTTCGGATGGCGCTAGGCGCATTAATAATCAAAGAAAAGCTAGGGATAAGCGATAGAGAGACAGTAGAACAAATTAAAGAAAATCCTTATCTACAGTACTTTATAGGGATGTCATCTTATAGTAATGAATCTCCATTTGACGCATCAATGTTAGTACATTTTCGCTCAAGAATTAGTGCTAACCTAGTGAACAAAGTGAATCAAGAAATGGTGAAGAAGATGCTAGAGACAACATCTTCTCAAGAGGCTAAAAAAAAACCGAATTAGAAGAAAAAGAGGTAAGTGAACCAAAAAATCGGGGAAGATTAATATTAGATGCAACTTGTGCGCCTGGAGATATCAGTTATCCGACAGATTTAGAGATACTAAATCAAGCAAGATTGCAGATAGAGAAAATTATAGACTTGCTTTATGAACAAGTGAAAGTCAAATTAGATAAAAAGCCAAGAACGTATCGAAATATAGCACGGAAGGATTATCTAGAAGTAGCCAAAAAACGTCGTGTATTTCAAAAAGATAGAAGAATAGCGATAAAAAAACAACTGCAATATATCAAAAGAAACTTCTCACATATTGACCAGTTAATTATTGCCGGAGCCAGCCTAGAACCATTAAGTAAGAGACAATATAAAACTTTGTTAGTTGTTGGAGAAATTTATCGTCAACAACTATGGTTGTATGAAAATAAAAAACAGAGTATTGATGACCGAATCGTTAGTTTAAGCCAACCACATATCCGTCCAATTGTCCGGGGAAAAGCCGGGAAAGCCGTGGAATTTGGGGCAAAATTATCAGCTAGTTATTTTGAGGGATATGTATTTTTAGACCATATTAGTTGGGATAACTTTAATGAATCAGGAGATTTAAAAGCACAAGTAGAAGCATATAAAAATTACACAGGTTATTATCCAGAATCCGTTCATGTTGATAAAATCTATCGCACAAAAGAGAACCGAGCTTGGTGTAAAGAAAGAGGTATTAGAATCAGTGGAGTTCCTTTAGGAAGACCTCCAAAAACTGTGAGTAAAGAAAAAAAGAAGCAAGCTCAAGAGGACGAAAGGATTCGTAATTCTATTGAGGGAAAGTTTGGACAAGGTAAAAGAAGGTTTAGCCTGGGTAAAGTGATGGCAAAACTGTCTCATACTTCTCAAACAGCAATTGCTATTACTTTTTTAGTCATGAATCTTTCTACTCACCTGTCACGGGTTTTTTATGCCTTTTTAGGTCTATTTTTCCAAAATAGACCTTTTTTAGCCAATGGCATAATTTAAATTTATGATTTTCCTAGCTATAGGCAATAAAAAATTATATTTCACTTTGCTTAGATAACTAGTCAACCCTTAAGATTGCTTTTTTATGACTTTTTCAGCAGACCCTATTTAGTAACAAATTATACGGGAAATAAGCGCCTAACACACCCTACAATAATTTTATTTTTACCGTTTCGGAACTACCTACGGAATCTCAAGGGTTTCAAGTCTGAATTCACATTAAACGTAATTACTCAATTAACCAAGCACAACGTGATCGCATTTTTGCCTTAGACTTCTTGCAAAAGTCGGGAAAAGGTTTGGTATTATCCCTTTCACCTTTCACCTTTTCCCCTTCCCCACCTCTTGCAGGTCTATTGTACTTGGCTGTGCTGCATTTATTTCGCCAGCGTTTTTACACTCAATACCTGCGGTGGTGTTGAATCTGGCGGATAAATTAAATCTACCTGCACCATTTTTTTAGTTGCAGGTGGTAGCGTCACCTGTAGTAATGGTTCTAAAATTTGTGCGGTTTTGTGCCATAAATGAACATAACGCGTTTGTTTTTGTCCTTGGTCATCGGTATAGCGTAGCCGCACCGTACCCCGGAAGAAAGGAAAATCTAAGGATGGTTTGCGGAAGCGGAGATTTCCTTTAGCTAATTTATCTTCCTTTAATGGTGTTTCTAGGGTGATAGCAACTTTTTGGGTTTGCTTAGTTGTATTGCTCAAAGGTAAGCTGAGGTTATATTCCACGCCATAATTACCGTGAGCTTCATACGCTGTATCTGGATAGCGGACTAACATTTTTGCAGTTTGGATTTGTTCGCTACCTAAACGACCACCTTTGAGAGTAGCAATAGGATAAGAAATTGCTTTACCTGGTTGCGGAATTGTGAGAGTTTGGGTTTTGGGGTTATCTGTAAGAGATGCTTGCCATTGCGAACCCTGCGATACACCAGCTACACGCCCATAAATCAGCGCACCGCCTGTAGCATTTGGGGGTGTAGGGGTTTTATCTCGTGGCCCCGCAAAGTTACCATTATTAAGTAAAGCTTGCCATTCTGGGAGGGTAGGGGCGCGTTCAGTACCATCAGCGTTTTTCCTAGCAAACATTGCTAAACTAGCCGTATAGACTTTGCCGCTACTACGCAGCCGCATCAAACTAGAGCGACCATTTACAGGCTTTTCCAGATTTTTCACCGGAATTGCATGATTCAGCAGCATTCGGCTTTCTCCAGGTGGAATTACCAACTTTGCTGGAAAATCAGCTTGCCGAACCCCGCGCAATACATCACCAGCCGCGCGATCGCCTGGCCCTGAGAAAGCCTTACCATCGTTATTGTCGATATAAGGCCCCAACGTTACAAACGGCGCATCTTGCATTAAATAACTCGCCGCTTGCAATACATCTACTGTTACAGCTTGCTTACCGGGATTATTCACAATTACACCCAGGTATAGAGTCTGTAAATCCTTGGGGGTGTGGGTATAGTGGTGAGCAAATAAATCAAAGCGTCCCGAAAAGGGAAAATTTAAATGGGCCGCCGCAACTTTTTTCCCTTGTGGAGGAAATGTAGACAGCAAAATGCCTTCATTTTTAACCCATTCTGGGCTATTGCTATTAAATACAGGAATATTATCCAGCTTGCCAGGTAAAGCCCGGACTTCTCCAGCTTGTACCACTTCTTGAGGTGCTGGCTTAGGTGAAGTTTGGGCGATGATTGTGGAATGATGACTGTCAGTTTTTGAGGTCAAAGTTGCGTATGTCAAAGTTTGAGACAACGCAGTTCCTAATAAAAATAAGCATATAGGTGCAGTCAGTTGATATTGAGGCTTATTAGCTGGCATATATATTGATTTTTCAAGAAACCTGTAGTTTTCACGATGACTTCATGTAACTACAAGTTCCTGAAACAATATTTCTGATCATGGGCATGGGGCATTGGGTATTGGGCATGGTAATTGGTAATTGGTAATTGGTAATCGTATTTATCTCCTTTTCCCCTTGTCCCCAATCCCCAATCCCCAATCCCCAATCCCCAATCCCCAGTCCCCAGTCCCCAGTCCCCTATCCCCCAAACCCCGGAATCAACCGCTTCAGCGCCCGACTTGCAACATCGGCATAGCGCAATTCGCCGCAGAGAATTCTACCCATAGTTTGGGCACCAGTGGGGCTTTTAACGCCGACTTTGTAACCAATTTTGGGGAAACGATAAAATGCATTAGCTAATTTTTGTGCCCATGCCATTTCTGTACCCCATTGTTCGTTGATGGCATTGGTATATGCTTCTAAAGCATTGATATCGCCTGCAAGTGCCTCATTAATAGCATTGGCTGCTAGCAATCCGCTAAAAATTGAAGGACGAATACCCTCTGCGGTCATGGGGTCAACTACACAAGCGGCTTCCCCAGCCAAAATAGCATTTTGAGTATGTAGCTTTTGATTTCCATTCCACAAGCAAATCGGATGACCATATTGCTTGCAGATTTTGACATCTACATTAAAAGATTGAGAGTAATCATCCAAAATTTTCTTAAAATCTTGGGGTGCGCCACCAATAAAAGTACCAACGCCTAGAGAATAGCCATCAGCCTTGGGAAAGTTCCAAATATAGCCATTTTTTACCATACCAAACTCAAAATGAGCCATTGATGTATTCTCAACATCGGCGGGAACTTCTGCCTCTAAAGCGCCTGCTAAGTGACGTTTGCGGTCTTTAAAACCCAGCCATTTTGCCATTGGCCCTTTAGCACCATCAGCCGCGATTAAGTAACGACCTGTAACTGGGCCGTTGGCGGTGTTTACCTGCCAAGCATCACCTTGAAACTCAATACCAGTTACCTCAGTTTTATCTTTGAGTTCTGCCCCTTGTTTCTGTGCTTGCTGAACTAAAAAATGGTCAAAAACATCTCGCCGTACCATCCAAATCGGTTCTTTATTAGGTATTTTCGCTTCTACAGGGTCTTCTAAGTTCCAGGTAAAGCGCAAAGAGTCTACCTTCACCGAAATTGCTGGGCTAAAATCAAAGTCAAACCATTGAGCAATTATTGGGGATACCCCACCACCACAAGGTTTGTATCTTGGCAAGGATTCTTTTTCTAAAATTAATACTGAGTGACCCCGCTTGGCTAAATGATATGCGGCTGTTCCACCAGATGGCCCGGCTCCAACGATGATACAATCGTACATAAGGCTAAATTTTAGCTCCTCACCTTGTTGGCAAAAAAGTATATTTCTCTAATTTAGAGATAGACAGTGTCATAAGAACTGTAACTAATTTTAGAGTTTGTTGTTGAATATTTCTCAGTATTTTCTGATTGAATGTTTGCAGAAATAATTTACCATTCAACTTGCAGTTTCAGCTAGGTAATCATCTATAAAAACCTTATATAGTGGGTAATCTCACTCCTAGCTATATGACTCATATTAGATTTGTGAGATTCACGCGAGTAGGGTGCGTTAGCTTCAGCGTAACGCACCTTTATTCAGTGATATCTTGCATAAATCAAATCAAATCAAATTCTTATATTTATCAGTTGTATCAATCCTGAAATTATTTTTCTAAAAAGTTTGTTACTTTGAAATTTGATGTCCCTTCCCAACAGTGATTTAAACAGGCGTTTACCCTAGCATTTGGTGCATCGGCTGATTCATTGGAGGCATTAAATTGTACTGCAGTCACAATATATTCAAAAATAATTACACATTGTTTAGTTGGTGACATTCTCTCAACCACAATGGTTTCACCAATCCTAGGAATTTGTGGCAAATCCACAACAAACGTCTCCATCTTTGGCTTGTCTATTGGATTCTTGAAACTAAAGTATTTACAGTAAACAAGAACTTTCACAAATCAACCCACGAATAATAATAGACAGGGACAATTCACAATATCAAGAATGAACACTACTAATACCAATTAAAAATTAAAAGACTTTGATATCATCTAGGTTTTGGTTGTTGAATATGTTGCCCTCTCTTTACTAATTGGTATAAGTAACCTGATACACCAAAGCGGATATAAATATATCATCAAAAATTTTTCTAGGAAACCGGGAAAAAAGAAATATTTATGCCTGATTTAGCTGCAATATGATGTAGCGATCGCACTTTTGTAATGTCTGCCATTACTCAATAGTTGTCGGTTAAGGGGAAAAAGGGGAATGGTTCAAGGGAAAGAAAAAACCTTTAACCCTTAACCTTTAACCTTTTACCCAAAACCAATTTTGAGTTCAAAACGCTATCCCTTGTAGTATTGTGCCATTACTCCCAGGTAAAAAATAAAATGGGCACTGCCCAGATATTTGCTTGTCAGCTAGATTACCAGTAGTGCCCACCCTAGATTAATTGTGTTGGTTATACCATGACTTACTCGTTGACAGTCGCCAGAGCTTTGTCAACCGCTTGTAAGGCTGTGTTGACTTCGGCTTCTGTGACAATCAATGGTGGTACAAAACGGACGACTTTTGGCCCGGCTGGTACTAGCAATACACCTTCTGCGATCGCAGTTTTGACAATATCAGCTGCTGTTAGCGTGATATCTGCTTGCAATTCGAGTCCGTTAATTAAACCCCAGCCGCGAACATCAGCAATGTGATTGGGATATTTAGCTGCGATCGCTTTTAAGCCATTTCGCAGTTGTTCTCCTCTATCTTGCACGTTCTGTAAAATATTTTCTTTTTCGATGGTTTGACAGACAGTTAGCGCCACACCGCAAGCAAATGGATTACCACCAAATGTGCTGGCGTGTTCCCCTGGTTGAAAAACATCGCAGAATTTCTTACTCATCATTGCGCCGATAGGGATACCGCCACCCAGTCCTTTTGCACTGGTGAAAACATCCGGTTCTACGCCGAGATGTTCATAACCCCATAACTTCCCACTGCGTCCCATTCCCACTTGCACTTCATCGAAAATCAACAAAATGCCAGTTTCATCGCAAATCTGCCGTAGCTTTTTAAAGTAGGCCACATCGCCAGGACGAACGCCACCTTCCCCTTGCAACGGCTCTAAAAGAATCGCCGCTACACGGTAGTCACCTTCATCGAGTTCGCTAATCGCCGTCTCTACAGCGCCAATATCGTTGTATGGCACATAGTGGAAACCAGGAACCAAGGGATCAAAATATTTTTGATACTTGGGTTGTCCGGTAGCGGTAATTGTCGCTAAAGTCCGCCCGTGGAAGCTAGCATTAGCAGTTAAAATGATTGGTCTTTCAATTTCTAATACAGTATGAGCGTATTTTCGTGCTAATTTAATTGCTGCTTCGTTAGCTTCCGCACCAGAGTTACAGAAAAATACGCGATCGGCACAGGAATGTTGAATTATCCATTTTGCCAATTCACCTTGTTCGGGAATGTAATACAAATTAGAAACGTGATGCAGCTTTTGAATTTGCCGTGTAACCGCTTCTACCATTGCTGGATGGGCGTGTCCCAAAGTACAAGTAGCAATTCCAGCCACAAAATCCAAATATTCCCGCCCTTCAGTATCCCACACCTTACATCCTGCGCCCCGTTCTAGGGCTAGAGGAAATCGCCCATAGGTGGACATAACTGCTTCATCAAAGCTGTTGGGGTCAAACGGACTAGATGGTAAAGTATTTGACTGTGGGGGGATGGTGGCTGCGTCAACCAGAGTTTCTATGCTCACTACCGCTCCTTGTGAAAATCTGCGATCGTATAGTTATCTACTAGTGTCCTAGAAACCTTCCAAAATATCGACTATTTTCTTGGGATTTTGTCATTTGTCATTTGTCATTTGGTAATGGGTAATTGGTAATTGGTAATTGGTGTTTGTCATTAATTATTTCTCCCCCTGCTCCCTGCCCCCTGCCCCGTTGCTTTTCCCAGTCCCCAATTCCTAGTCCCCAGTCCCCAGTCCCCAGTCCCCAGTCCCCAATCCCTAGTCCCCAATCCCCAGTCCCCAGTCCCTTTATTCCCTAACCATTGGCAGAGGTGAAAGAATTGTGTACTCAATGCCTGAGCAAAAATATCAACGTATCCAAAAGGAGTTGATGGCAGGAGCGATCGCTCTTGGTTGTGTTTTCATCATTGGGACTTTGTGGTACTGCCTGGTGGAGGGGTGGTCATGGGAAGATGCTGCTTATATGACGGTAATTACCCTGGCGACTGTGGGATATGGTGAAACACACCCACTGGGTAGTCGTGGCAGGTTATTTACTATTGCCTTAATTTTGATGGGTGTAATCAATATCGGTTACATTGTCAATAGATTTACAGAAGCTGTGATTGAAGGCTACTTTCAAGAAGGAATTCGACTACGGCAGCAGAGGCGCATAATGGAATCGTTATCAGGACATTACATTATTTGTGGGTTTAGTCGCACAGGTCGCCAAATCGCCAAAGAATTTCGGGCTGAAGGTGTTAATTTTGTCGTCATTGATTCTGAGGTTGAATCTGTTCAAAGAGCGCAAACAGAAGGTTATGTAGTCTTCCAAGGTGATGCCACATTAGATGACACACTTTTGAAGGTGGGCATAGAAAGAGCGATGTGTATTGTTGCTGCCCTACCTTCAGACGCGGAAAATTTATATACTGTATTGTCCGCAAAAACACTTAACCCAGCAATTCGGGCGATCGCAAGAGCAAGTACAGAAGAAGCTTTGCAGAAGTTACAACGCGCTGGTGCAGATGCAGTTATTTCGCCCTATATCACTGGCGGTAAACGTATGGCCGCAGCCGCCCTCAGACCCCAAATTTTAGACTTTGTTGATGGTATTCTCACAGGTACAGACCGCCAGCTGTACATGGAAGAATTTTTACTTGACCCAGCTTTCTGCCCTTTTGTAGGACAAAGTTTGCAAAAAGCAAAACTGCGATCGCAAACTGGGGCGTTAGTTTTAGCTATCCGTCGCCTTGATGGTAATTTAATCGGTGGCCCCACAGGTGATACTGTTTTAATGCCTGGAGACACCCTGATCTGCATGGGTACAGCCGAACAATTGCAAAGCCTCAACCAAGTTCTCGGGCCAATTGTTTCTAAAAAAGTGCGTAAACCGAAAAATAGTTAATTGGTGTTTGTTATTGGTCATTTGTCATTGGGTAATGGGTAATTTCTCCCTCATCCTCCTCATCAAGCAATAAAAAACCTCGGTTAACCACCGAGGTTATAAAGAAGTCAAAATGACGATTAGATACAGCGATTGAAAAGGAAAACTTTGAGTTAACGGTTGAAGCAAGCAAAATAAGTGCTGCCACAAGTCAAGGTATTGTGTCGTTGGTGTTATATCTGCTGTGCTTGCTTTCGGTTTAACTTATGTAACTAAATTTAACAGTATTGTTACGAATAGTCAACAATGATTGACAAAAAATTTTGATAAGCGATCGCCAATCCTCTAATATCAGTTTTTTTGTCCAATTCGCCAGGCTAATTTAGGGATGATTGAGAAAAAAATACCTGATGTTGTTATCACAACAACATCAGGTATGGATAGGAATCGTCTTTGATTTTTTAAAAGCTAGGTATACCTTTATTCCCTGTTCCCTGTTCCCCGTCCCTTGTCCCGTTTTTATGTATAGCGTTTCTCAGGCTAGTGGAGTACGCTTATAACTTAGACTGTAAGATTAAATCTGAGCATCTCCTCAAGTATAAAAATGAAACCATATTCCCTAGACTTTCGCCAAAAAATATTTGATACCTATAAGATAGGTGAAATATCACAACGTGATTTAGCCAAAAGATTTTGTGTCAGTTTAAGTTTTATTGAGAAACTACTAAAACAATATAGAGAAACAAACAATATTGCTCCAAAAACCAGAACTAAGCAAACTCCACCAAAGTTAAATGAGGAACAATTGGATGTTCTTTTTGAAATAGTAGAAGCCAAGAACGATGCCACTTTGGAAGAAATTCGTGAGAGCCTCTTTGATAAAATAGGGATAACGATTAGTATCGCTACAGTAGACCGAATGCTCAAAAAAATGGAAATCAGCGTCAAAAAAAAACATTGCACGCTGACGAAAAAGAGACTGAAAGAGTTCAATCATTAAGAGTAGAATTTTGGCTTAAAATTAATGGTATACCCACTGAAAACCTTATATTTCTTGACGAAGCAGGAGCTAATCTATCTTTAATAAGACATTCAGCCCGTGCCAAAAAGGGTAAAAGAGCGCATGGCTCACGACCTCAGAAGCGTAGTAAAAATGTCTCTATAATTGGTGCAATTGGTCTTTGTGGTTTGATTAGTCAATATAGCATTTTAGGTGCAACTGACGGGCTGACATTTGAAGCTTATATTTCTCAAAAATTAGTTCCAAAACTGTGGGAGGGTGCCTACGTAGTCATGGACAATTGCTCAATTCATAAAGGCAAAGAGGTTGAAAAACTAATCGAGTCCGCCGGAGCAAAATTGATTTATTTACCACCATATTCTCCTGATTTTTCGCCAATAGAAAATTGTTGGTCAAAAGTTAAAAATCTACTCCGTTCTATTGGAGCTAGAAGTTATCCAGATTTAGCAAAAGCGATTGAAACTGCTTTTAATCAAGTTTCATTGAATGATATTTATAATTGGTTTACCCATTGTTGCTACTGTACTTCACCAGACTGAGAAACGCTATAAGTAATTTCAGGAATCAAACTGGATTGCTATATCAGTTGAGAAAGTGAGATTGAATGGGAATTTCAAGCTTTGAATCTGCTGCTTGATTTAGCAGATTGGAATTATGCTAGTTTTTGATTTGCACTAAATTTATACTTTTTACGGATTTGGCTACCAGCAAAAGCTAATCCAAAAATTGTTAATCCAGCAACAGTAGAAGATTCAGGAACGGCTTGAGAGATAGCAGATTTGCTAAATTGGAAAGCAATAGTCTGGGTACCTTGGAATTTGCTGCTATTATAGCCAGTATTCAAAAGTTCTTGTGTAATCGCTCCTTGGGATAGGAATGAGATTCCAGTGAGATATTTTCCAGAAGCTATTTCATTCAGGTTAAAGCTGTTATTCTGTCCGTTATTAGTAAAGTAAGCACTAGTTAAATCACCGTAACCTACAGTACCACCACCTTGTTTTACTTGAGATTCATAGGAATTGTTACCACCTGCTAAACCTCCATAAGTTTGGACAGTATAGCCTTCTTTAATGTCAGTAACAGTTTTGGCTTGAACCCCGCTATAAACACCAAGTTGTTGTACACCAGAAGCATTCGCAGAAGCGAAGCGGATACCATATAAATCTCCGCTATTCATAGCATTTAGAAAGGTTTTGCCAGACATATTAAAGAATAAGTCGCCATAACCAATCTGACCACCAGCAGCGCCGGATTCTGCTTCTCCGGTTAATTTCATATTGCCATTGATCGCAATAATTACGCTGTCAGCAGTTTCTTTGACAGCCATACCGGAAATATCATAGGGATTTACTTGTCCAGGTGCTGCACCAACCCAGTAGTTACCATTCATCCCATCTTTATTGGAATCAAATGCATACTGCCAACCGTTAGCATCAGTAGGATTTGATCCGAAGAGAAGACCAGTACTATCGTTTAAACATTCTAAAGATATGCTAAATGCTGATCCCGTTAAACTACCAGCATAAGCTCCTTGAGCTACAGAAAGAATGCCAACTGTGGTGATAGCAACTTTTAATAAGCTGGATATTTTTTTAAGTTTCATCTGTGAAGTGAAGTAATAGATTTCTGTGGAATCCTTATTAGGGATAATTCATTTTTATGGGAATAACTAAAAAATCAATAGAGTAATTATTCTGAATTTTTAATCTCCGTAAATCAGTTAAAGTTTATGAAATTAATAAATAAACATCTCAGTTTATAAAGAATTGAACAGCAACGTTACAAGTTGATCTGATGTAATTACATCCCTCTATCTAGGATGAAATTAAACTTATCCGTACTAATTGTATTTTTAGTGCATTTTTTGTTCTAAGTATTGCTATTTGCAAAGAGATATTAACCTGTCATCACTGAATAATATTCCTTTAGGAATATGTCTAAAGAAATAGGCAATCAAACTATTGATATATATGGCGTAAAAAATCTGCTTTTAGCAGCTACCTTAAGGATTATGAAAAAGTTATGATTGGCTAGATGGTGTTCCAAGAAGTGTTGGCAGCAGCCTTATTTAATGGGTTTCAGCATAGGGTTAAGTTTCCCCAAAGCAAAGAGTGCCAATGATGAACTTAACACTAGCCCCGCAAATAAAATCGGGGATCAAAAATATATAAATTACTCAAGGATAAGGCTATGGCGACTGAACAATTAACCAGAGAAAGCGACAGTTTAGATTTAAAACAACTATTAAGAACATTAAATGCTGTTAAAAAAGGTGATTTCTCTGCGAGAATGCCAATTGACCAAACAGGAATTGCCGGAAAAATAGCCGATACACTCAACGATATTATTGACCAGAATGAGCGTATGGCGGCAGAGTTACAGCGCATTGGTAATGTTGTTGGTAAAGATGGCAAAGTTTCGGAACGTGCTTCTTTAGGAAATGTTCGTGGTTCGTGGTTAAGTTGCGTTAATTCTGTGAACACGCTGATTACCGATTTAGTGCAGCCAACAGCAGAAACTACAAGGGTAATTAGGGCTGTAGCCAATGGCGATTTATCTCAAACCATTGCACCAGAAATTGAAGGTAGACCTCTGAAGGGAGAGTTTCTGCAAACTGCCAATATCGTCAACACAATGGTAGACAGGCTGGGTTCTTTTGCATCAGAAGTTACCAGAGTTGCCAGGGAAGTGGGAACGGAAGGTAAGTTGGGCGTACAAGCCGAAGTCAGGGGTGTGGCTGGTACCTGGAAAGATTTGACCGATAACGTCAACTTGATGGCAGGGAATCTAACTGCCCAAGTACGTAATATTGCGGAAGTTGCAACTGCGATCGCTAATGGTGACCTGTCGAAAAAAATTACCGTAAATGTTAAAGGCGAAATTCTGGAGTTGAAAAACACCGTCAACACAATGGTGGATCAATTAAACTCCTTTGCATCAGAAGTTACCAGAGTAGCGCGAGAAGTTGGAACGGAAGGGAAATTAGGTGTACAAGCTGAAGTGCGAGGTGTGGCGGGTACGTGGAAAGATTTGACCGATAACGTCAACTTGATGGCAGGTAATTTGACAGCGCAGGTGCGGAATATTGCGGAAGTGACAACGGCGGTAGCAAACGGCGATTTATCCAAGAAAATTACGGTAAATGTCAAAGGCGAAATTTTAGAGTTGAAAAACACCGTTAACATCATGGTAGATCAACTCAACTCCTTTGCATCGGAAGTTACCAGGGTAGCGCGGGAAGTAGGCGCGGAAGGAAAATTAGGCGGTCAAGCAGAAGTGCGCGGAGTGGCGGGTACGTGGAAAGACCTCACCGACAGCGTGAACTTCATGGCGGGTAGTTTGACAGCCCAGGTGCGGAATATTGCAGAAGTGACGACGGCGGTGGCGAATGGCGACCTCTCGAAGAAAATTACTGTGGATGTGAAGGGCGAAATTTTGGAGTTGAAAAATACCATCAATACGATGGTGGATCAACTCAACTCTTTTGCGTCGGAAGTAACGCGGGTAGCGCGAGAGGTGGGAACGGAAGGGAAGTTGGGCGTACAAGCGGAAGTGCGCGGTGTGGCGGGAACTTGGAAAGATTTGACCGATAACGTCAACTTGATGGCAGGTAATTTGACGGCTCAAGTACGTAATATTGCGGAAGTAACGACGGCGGTGGCGAATGGTGATCTGTCGAAGAAAATTACCGTGGATGTCAAAGGCGAAATTTTAGAGTTGAAAAACACCGTCAACATCATGGTGGATCAACTCAACTCCTTTGCATCGGAAGTAACGCGGGTGGCGCGAGAAGTGGGTGCGGAAGGAAAACTCGGCGGACAAGCAGAAGTGCGCGGTGTGGCGGGTACTTGGAAAGACCTCACCGACAGCGTGAATTTTATGGCGGGTAGTTTGACAGCCCAGGTGCGGAACATCGCGGAAGTCACCACAGCGGTGGCAACGGGTGACTTGTCCAAGAAAATCACGGTGGATGTGAAGGGCGAAATTTTGGAGTTGAAAAACACCATCAATACAATGGTGGATCAATTAAACTCCTTCGCATCGGAGGTAACCAGGGTAGCGCGCGAGGTGGGAAGCGAAGGGAAGCTGGGCGTACAAGCAGATGTGCGCGGTGTGGCGGGAACTTGGAAAGACCTCACCGACAGCGTGAATTTTATGGCGGGAAGTTTGACAGCCCAAGTGCGGAATATTGCGGAAGTAACCACGGCGGTGGCGACTGGCGACTTATCCAAGAAAATCACCGTGGATGTGAAGGGCGAAATTTTGGAGTTGAAAAACACCATCAATACAATGGTGGATCAACTCAGTTCCTTTGCTTCTGAGGTAACCAGGGTAGCGCGAGAAGTGGGAACGGAAGGGAAACTGGGCGTACAAGCAGAAGTACGCGGTGTCGCTGGAACCTGGAAAGACTTAACAGGTGCGGTAAACATGATGGCGGGGAACCTCACCGACCAAGTACGGAACATTGCAGAAGTTGCAACTGCGATCGCAAATGGTGACTTATCGAAGAAAATTACTGTACAGGTTAAAGGCGAAATTCTGGAGTTGAAAAACACCATCAATATCATGGTGGATCAACTCAACTCCTTTGCATCTGAGGTAACCAGGGTAGCGCGCGAGGTGGGAAGTGAAGGGAAACTGGGCGTACAAGCCGATGTGAGGGGAGTGGCGGGAACCTGGAAAGACCTCACCGACAGCGTGAATTTCATGGCGGGAAGTTTGACAGCCCAAGTGCGGAACATCGCCGCAGTTACCACAGCGGTGGCGAATGGCGACCTCTCGAAGAAGATTTCTGTGGATGTCAAAGGGGAAATTTTAGAGTTGAAAAACACCGTCAACACAATGGTGGATCAACTTAACTCCTTTGCGTCGGAAGTAACAAGGGTAGCGCGCGAGGTGGGAACGGAAGGGAAACTGGGCGTACAAGCTGAGGTCAAAGGAGTTGCGGGAACGTGGAAAGACCTCACCGACAGCGTCAACTTCATGGCGGGAAGCTTGACAGCCCAAGTGCGGAACATCGCGGAAGTGACAACTGCGGTGGCGAATGGCGACCTTTCCAAGAAAATCACCGTGGATGTGAAGGGTGAAATTTTGGAGTTGAAAAACACCATCAACACGATGGTGGATCAACTCAACTCCTTTGCATCGGAAGTAACGCGGGTAGCAAGGGAGGTGGGAACGGAAGGAAAATTGGGGGTACAAGCCTACGTCCGAGGGGTAGCGGGAACTTGGAAAGACCTCACCGATAATGTGAACTCAATGGCGGGTAACCTCACAGCCCAGGTGAGGAACATTGCGGAAGTTACCAAGGCGGTGGCGAATGGCGACTTATCCAAGAAAATCACCGTCGATGTGCGCGGGGAAATTTTGGAGTTGAAAGACACTATCAATACAATGGTGGATCAACTCAGTTCCTTTGCTTCGGAAGTAACGCGGGTGGCGCGAGAAGTGGGAACGGAAGGAAAATTAGGCGGTCAAGCACAAGTTCAAGGTGTGGCGGGGACATGGAAGGATTTGACCGATAATGTCAACTCGATGGCTGGTAATTTAACAGCCCAGGTGCGTGGTATCGCCCGAGTGGTAACGGCGGTGGCGAATGGGGACTTGAAACGTAAACTCATGTTAGATGCGAAGGGCGAAATTGAAACCCTCGCAGAAACCATCAACGAAATGATTGATACTCTAGCCACCTTCGCCAATCAGGTAACCACAGTAGCGCGGGAAGTGGGAATCGAAGGAAAATTAGGCGGTCAAGCTAGAGTACCAGGGGCGGCGGGAACTTGGAAAGATTTGACAGATAATGTGAATGAACTGGCTGCAACTTTAACTACACAGTTAAGGGCGATCGCAGAAGTTGCAACAGCCGTAACTAAGGGCGATTTAACTCGTTCGATTGCGGTGGAAGCTTTAGGGGAAGTCGCTATCCTCAAAGACAACATCAACCAAATGATTGCCAATCTGAGGGAGACTACCCAGAAAAATACTGAGCAGGATTGGTTAAAAACTAACCTGGCAAAGTTTACGCGAATGCTGCAAGGTCAGCGTGATTTAGAAACAGTTTCTAAACTCATCCTCTCAGAACTAGCGCCATTAGTAGGCGCGCAGCATGGCGTATTCTACATGATGGAAGCGGCAGATAATCAAGCATTCCTCAAATTACTGAGTAGCTATGCTTACCGCGAACGAAGACATTTAGCCAACCGCTTCTACATGGGTGAAGGTTTGGTAGGACAATGTGCCTTGGAAAAAGAACGGATTCTGTTAACTGAAGTACCTGGAGATTATGTCAAAATTAGCTCTGGTTTAGGAGAAGCCGCCCCACTTAATGCTGTTGTCTTACCTGTATTATTTGAAGGACAAGTCACAGCCGTAATTGAATTAGCTTCCTTCCGCCGCTTTAGTGAAATACATTTAACCTTCTTTGATCAACTCACCGAAAGTATTGCGATCGTCTTAAATACAATTGCAGCTTCCATGCGGACGGAAGAATTGCTCAAACAGTCCCAATCTTTAGCAGAAGAACTGCAAACCCAGCAAAACGAACTCCGGGAAACTAACAAGCGGCTAGAACAGCAAGCCCAATCACTCAAAGCTTCCGAAGATTTGCTCAAAGGACAACAAGAAGAACTACAACAAACCAACGCTGAATTAGAAGAAAAAGCTGAGTTGTTGGCGCTGCAGAAGAAAGAAGTGGAACGGAAAAACTTAGAGATTGAACAAGCAAGACGTTCTTTGGAAGAGAAAGCTGAACAATTAGCCCTCTCATCCAAATATAAATCCGAATTTCTGGCAAATATGTCCCATGAATTGCGGACACCACTCAACAGCTTGCTGATTTTGGCGAAGCTGTTAACAGATAACGTTGAAGGTAACCTCACTACCAAGCAAGTGGAATATAGCCAGACAATTTACTCAGCTGGTACTGACTTGTTGACCTTAATTAATGACATTTTAGATTTAGCCAAAATCGAATCGGGAACCATGTCAATTGACATGAACCAAATGTTATTTTCGGAGTTGGGCGAACAACTTGAGCGGACATTCGGGCAAATCGCCCAAAATAAAGGACTCGCCTTTAACGTGGAATTTACTCCCGAATTGCCACAAACCATCTACACTGATGCCAAACGTTTACAACAAGTCCTGAAAAATCTCCTTTCCAATGCCTTTAAATTTACCGAAACTGGGGAAGTACGTTTGCGGGTAGAAGTAGCGAAACAAGGCTGGAGTCAATCTCAAGAAACTTTAAATCGCGCCCAGAATGTGATTGCTTTCTCTGTTAGCGATACAGGTATCGGGATTGCACCAGAAAAACAAAAAGTAATTTTTGAAGCCTTTCAACAAGCTGATGGTAGCACTAGCCGCAAATATGGCGGTACAGGCTTAGGCTTATCCATTAGCCGCGAAATTGCCCGCCTATTTGGTGGCGAAATTAAACTTGTCAGCCATCCCAATCAAGGTAGCACCTTTACTTTCTACCTCCCCCAACTCTCTCCAGAGTCGAGAGTACTAAGTACTGATTCCTTATCACTGAGAACACAACCCAGTCCCCAGTACTCAGTACCCAATCCCCAGTCCCCAGTCCCCAATCCCCAATCCCTCATGGACGATCGCTCTATTCTCGCCGAAGACGATCGCGTACTGCTGATTGTGGAAGATGATATTAACTTTGCCCGTATCCTACTAGATATGGCGCGCCAGCAAGGATTTAAGGCGATTACTGCCCAAAATGGCAGAATAGGGCTAACTCTAGCACAGCAATATTTACCCTCAGCTATCTTGCTAGATATCCGCTTACCAGAAATTGATGGTTGGACAGTATTAGATCGCCTCAAACATAACCCCCGTACCCGTCACATTCCCGTACATATCATGACAGTGGAAGAAGGACGACAACGCGGTTTACAACTAGGCGCGATCGCATATCTGCAAAAGCCCTTAACCAGCGAAATTATCTCCGAAGCCTTAACCAAAATCAAAGGTTTTATCGAACGGCGGGTGAAAACCCTACTAGTAGTCGAAGATGACGAAAATCAACGCCATAGTATTGTGGAATTAATTGGTAACAGCGACGTAACTACCACTGCCGTAGGTACAGGTGCAGATGCCCTAGAAGCCATTCGCACCCAGCATTTTGATTGCTTAGTTCTCGACTTGGGTCTACCAGATATGACTGGGTTTGAACTAATTGAACAAATCAAGCAGCTACCTCAGGGTGAAAATCTGCCTGTAATTGTTTATACAGGTCAAGAACTAAACCGAGTGCAAGAAACAGAACTGAGACGGATAGCAGACACGATTATTGTCAAAGACGTGCGATCGCCCGAACGTCTCTTAGATGAAACAGCCTTATTCTTGCACCGAGTCCAAGCCAATTTGCCTGCACCCAAGCGGGAAATTCTCGAACAACTCCATGCGAGAGACTACTTGCTAACAGGTAAAAAAGTACTCATAGTAGACGACGATGTGCGTAACATCTTCGCCCTAACCAGTATGCTAGAGCGTTATCAAATGCAGGTACTATATGCAGAAAACGGTAGAGAAGGCATTCACACCTTGGAAACTACCCCGGATATTGATGTTGTGTTAATGGATGTGATGATGCCAGAAATGGATGGTTACGAAACCACTCGCCTGATTCGCCAAAACCATCAATTTAGAGCTTTACCAATCATTGCCCTCACCGCCAAAGCCATGCAAGGCGATCGCGAAAAATGTATCGAAGCAGGTGCATCTGACTACATCACCAAACCCGTAGATACCGAACAGTTGCTTTCGCTATTGCGGGTTTGGTTGTATAGGTAATGGGGCATGGGGCATTGGGCATGGGGCATTGGGCAAAAGTCACATACAGTTCTTAATTTTGAATTTTGAATTTTGAATTTTGAATTGTTTATCCCTATTCCCTCAGTTCGCAAAATTTGTAACCTACGACAGTTGTAAAATACCTCTTCCAAGGTTGAAAGTCTATAAAATAGCGTAGAAATTTGTTTTTAGTCTACCTAGGAGTCTATACCTATAATGCCGTCCGAATTACCAGTAAATATTCTCCTGGTTGATGATCACTCGGAAAACTTGTTGGCCTTAGAAGCAATACTGCACAGTTTAGGTCAAAATTTGGTCAGGGCGACATCAGGTGCCCAAGCTTTGAGATGTTTACTCAATCAAGATTTTGCGGTGATTTTGCTCGACGTACAAATGCCAGATATGGATGGGTTTGAAACGGCTACGCTAATTCGCCAACGAGAGCGATCGCGTCATACACCCATCATCTTTTTGACGGCATTTAGTACCAACGATTCAATGGTATTTAAAGGCTATTCCCTAGGCGCAGTAGACTATTTATTTAAGCCCATCGAACCGGAAATCTTAAAATCGAAAGTCGCGGCGTTTGTCGATTTATTTCAGAAAACGGCAAAGATAGAAAGACAAGCTAACCAACTCGCCGCCTTAAATGCTGATCTCAGAAAAAGCGAAGAACAGTTTCGCTCGTTATCTGCTTGCTCTCCCGTAGGCATTTTTCTTACAGATATTGACGGCAATTGTACTTATACTAATCCCCGCTACCAAAGTATTTTAGGCATCTCTGATGAAGATTGTTTAGGCACAGGTTGGTTGCGATCGCTTCGTCCTGAAGATAGAGAAAGGATATTTGCTGATTGGTCGGCGGCGGCTCAACAGGGAAAAGAATACTATAGTGAATTTAGTATTGTTACCGCCACTGGAACTGTGCGCTGGTTAACTTTGCGTTCCTCACCTATGCTTTCTAATGAAGCCGAAGTCATCGGTTATGTAGGGACAGTAGAAGATATTAGCGATCGCAAGCAAGCTGAGGAAGAACGGGCTAAATTAATTCGCGAACAAGCAGCGCTTAAGGAAGCGGAAGCTACAAACCGCATGAAAGATGAGTTCCTCGCTACTCTATCTCACGAATTGCGGACACCCCTCAACTCTATTCTCGGTTGGGCTAAACTACTCCGCAATCGCAAACTCGATGAGAAAGCTATAGCCCGTGCTTTAGAAACCATTGAACGCAATGCACGTTTGCAAGAGCAACTCATTGAAGATATTTTAGATGTCTCCAGAATTATTCGGGGCAAGTTGGTATTAAATATTTGCCCTGTCAACCTTGTATCGGTGATTGAAACCGCAGTAGAAACAGTTCGGTTACAAGCTGAGGCGAAAAATATCGCCTTTGAATTTGCGATCCCTGCTATCGCACCCACAGATAAAGCAAACATTCCCCCAAATAAAGACAATAACGGCCATTTTTCTCTAGCGAAGCATCTAGCTTCACCCTTTATGGTTTCTGGCGATCCGGATCGCTTACAGCAAGTCGTCTGGAATCTACTTAGTAATGCTATCAAGTTCACTCCAGAAAACGGCCGTGTGGATATTACCCTTTCCACCGACAACAACTACGCTCAAATTCAAGTCAGTGACACTGGAATTGGCATCAAACCAGACTTTCTCAGATATGTTTTTGATCGCTTCCGCCAAGCCGACGGTAGTACCACCCGCAGCCACACAGGACTAGGATTAGGATTAGCGATCGCCCGTCACTTGGTAGAATTACACCACGGAAATATTTATGCAGATAGCCCTGGTGAAGGACAAGGCGCAACTTTTACTGTAAAATTGCCACTTTTAGCAGCAAAACAGCCACCAAAGCCAGAAAAGGCGGAAATTGTAGAATCTGTATCTTTACCAAAATTACCGCTAAATAACGTGCAATTGCTAGTTGTAGACGACGATACTGATACACGCCTTTTTCTGTCAGCCGCACTACAGCAATCCGGGGCCACAGTTAGAGCTGTTAGCTCAGTTAACGAAGCAATTTTAGCAATTCAAGAATATGCACCAGAGATATTAATTAGTGATATTGGGATGCCTGAGGAAGATGGCTACACACTCATCCGTAAAGTCCGATTGCTGGAAGCAGAAAAAGGCGGGCAAATTCCAGCCATTGCGTTAACAGCCTACGCTAGAGAAGAAGATTCTACAGAAGCCATAGCAGCCGGCTTTCATATGTATGCTTCTAAGCCAATTGAACCAGCTAAATTAATTAATATGATAGTCAAACTATTAAAAGTAAATTTGCACTCTCCACTTAGCTAAACAAAATTTAGGTACGTTAATCAGATGCTAACGTACCTAATGGTGTTGAATACAGAAAATATTTATTTGGTAGCTAATATCAAATGCAATTGCAGACAGGTATTTCAGGCTTAAAACTAGAAAAAGATAGGTAGAAAAGCAAGAAGTTTTGAATAATAAATAATCAACCAAACTCGATAAATTGAATCTGGTTGCTGCTGTAAGTTAACCGAAAGCAAAGTTGTACAATACAACAAAGTTAACTATGGGAATTATCATTAACAAAATCAGCCAAGGATTCTTACCTAGCTTTTTCACAATATTGACAAATGCAATAATTAAAAAAACCAAAGCAACAATATTAACAATAGGGATGAAGAATCCAATAATCCACCAAGGAGACTGATCGCCAGCTTTGAGAGTAATCCAAGTATTGAGTATAGGCACCCAGGCAAACCAAGCATTTGGTTCTCCTAGCTTTTGGAAGATTGTATAGAAACAATAAGAACCAAAAACATAGGCAACCAGACCAAAAATTAAGCCAAACAATCCTCCAATTCCACCACCGGAGCCTTGATCGGACTGAGCTAAAAAATAAACCAAGCTCCAATCATAAGTAGGTAAAAACATTTTTCCTTGAAATTAAAGTAAAAATGGGCAGTCCCATTTTATGATTGAGGTGATTTTAGTTGTAGTAATTTTAACAAAATATAATTACTTTACTTAGATAAAATTCTCTGCTTAATGTAACTTAAAAATCTCAGTACTGTTCGACACAAAAGTTTATAGATTGGATAAATTCAGAATTTTCCTTGCCCCCCGAACATTACTAATGATACTGAGAGCAAGACTGAACAGTTAAGGTAAGAGTATAAAGAATACTTTTAGTCTTAGCCTTTATACTAATTCGCGAACTGAGGGCAACAGATACAAATTCCTAAACCCTTGAAAAGCGACTTCCAACTAATACCAATTGGAAAAAAGAATGCGACAGATTGTAGGGGCAAGGCAATGCCTTGCCCTCTAGAATATATTGATGTTTTGCCAACATTATTTGAATTGGTGTAAAAAATGCACAATCCCTTAACCAATTCTCTCATCTTGTTTCGCTCGAATTATAGCGTCAGTTTGATAGCGATAAACTAATCCACAAACTGCAGATAATATTAACCAAAATAGCGTATTGAGACGGAAATCGTAGATAGTAACATCAACCATATTAAAGAGTACCCATCCCAACAAAACTAAGAAATAACTAAAAAATATCAATCTGTCTTCTTGAGCTAAAAATTGTGGCTTTTGCAAAACTTTTATAGATGCAATCAAAATCCAGGCAATTAAACCACAAAATAGTATAGTGGTAGGTATTCCAGTTTCCGCAGACAACATCAAAAATAAGTTGTGCGGATGACCTAAACCGAGGTGCGTTTCGGCTTTATAAAGTTTTAAAAAATTGCGTAACCCCCAGCCAGTCCAAGGATGTTGTTGAGTTAAATTCCAAGCAAAGTGCCATTGGGTTTTTCGCATTAAAGCTACTGGCCGATCGGGATACATATCATCATTTAAGCGCGCCCAAAAGAAAGCTGGAACAAAGTTGCGAAAGAACTGTGCGACTGGAGAAGGTGCAAACGCTGCTAGCAGCACAGTAGTTACGACAGCTGCTACACCACCCACTAAAATCCGCCAACCTTGGTATAGCGCATAAGCTAAACAAACAAAAATTGCGATCGCCCATCCATTGCGGGAGTTAGTAAAAATTAAGGCGATGAAGTTGAGAATTCCTGCGATAGTGAGAAAGATGAGGGGGGTGAGGGATTGGGGATTGGGTACTGGGGATTGGGGACTGGGGATTGGGGACTGGGGATTGGGGAACTCGGGGCCCCCTCTGGGGATAAGGGGTAATGGGGATTGGGTACTGGGGATTGAGGAATTTTGAGTTTTCTGTTTGATTAATTGCCACTGTTCTAGCGCTAAGGCTAACCCCAGAGTGAACATGATTACCAGGTAAGCTGCTAAGGTGTTAGCGTGCATTAAGATGGAAGCCATGCGTCCTGGTGGAGTTCCTCCTGGTGCGATCGTCCACTCTAAAACAATCCACAAAAACTTTAAATCTAAATTCCAGCCTAAAAATAACTGCCCAAAGCCCAAAATTGTAATTGGCACGGAAGCAATTACCAAAATCCAAGCTATTTGTCGCAATTGGGCGGTTTTTTGAAACAGGGTGCTCAATCCCGCAAAAACAATAAAGTAGGGAATGAAATTAAATAAACCAACGTAAGCTGTGGTTTTGTCATAGGCAAACCCAGCAGTAATGATGAGCAATAAACTTAGCAGCGCAAATCCCCAATTAAGAGGGCGACGGATAATTTTGCTCCATTGGCGTGCCAAAGTAATTAAGGATGCCAAAACTATCAAGACAGCCCCCAGGAAGGGACTCAATGGGAAGAAAATCAATCCCAATTGAGTTAAATTCCAAGGTAATTGCAACGCTGGATTGGGATGATAAACAGCTTGCTTCAAGCTAACTCCCAACATTCAGTACGGGTGAGACGAATTTGCGCTAAGGCAAAGATGGTGGGAATGATTCTACCGTAATTAGTAGCGATCGCTCTCCACCCTAAATCTGCAAAAAACCAAGCCCACATAACTGGCCCAACAAAAGAGAAGATACTACGTACTGCGCCATAACGAGCTGCATTCACAGTCATACCCCGCTTTGCCATTTGCAAAGCAACATAGTTTTGAAACTGCGCTGTCGCCACTGTTGAACCTTGCACTACTGCTTCTTTAGCTACTTGATAGGTAGCAAAATGTGTAGCAAATTGGCGAGCAATTTGTTTCAATAACAACGGTTGAATTACAGAAGTGACTGCTAAAGCACTACCACCTTTAAAAATTAATCCTAAAGGGTCTTTTTGTAATAAAAGTGGTAGGGGTTGTTTCAGTTCCGATTTCATCAACTGACGCTGTACCCGGACAGTTAATTTTTGCTTTTCCTGTTCGGGCAATTTTTTCCATACTTGCCCTAATAGATGCAAAAATACTTCTGCTTCTAAATCAACAGTTGCTAACTGACTAGAATAAGGAATTTTTAAATACTTACATACTTGAATTAGCGCTTGTCGGTAAGTTACCTGGCTGGTGCGTCCCCGTAATACTGTCATCCCATCTGCAGCCAAAAAGCGAAAACGATTTTCTAATGTATCTAACCACGCTTTTCTATCTTGGCTTTGAACTTCAATCGGTTCAGGTGTGTGAACGTAGTCTAAAGGATTGAACTTACGACTAAACAGAATTGCCGTTAAGTCTTGCAATTCATCTTCAGTTGCTAGCTCTAAAGCCGCCCTCAGTTCATCCAACTTCCCTTCCTCCCTTCCGTGCTGCTTTCTGTACCTTATTCTACTATCAGCTTTCAGCAGACAATTAGTAGTCTTTGTAGCTTTGTCATCTGATAATAACCAATGACCGCTTCTCACCAAGGACGATTAATTGATGATTGATGTTGCAGTAATTGGTGCAGGGATGGCAGGTTTAGTCTGTGCCCAGCAGTTAAGAAAAGCCGGATATTCGGTAATAGTTGTCGAAAAATCTCGTGGTTTAGGCGGAAGGCTCGCAACACGTCGCTTACAAGGAACTTCAGCAGATCATGGCGCTTGTTACCTCAAACCCAAAGGCGAATTGCTACAAGGTTTTGTCGATTTATTATGCAATGCCAGTGTGTTGCAAATTTGGACAGATACAGTTTACGAATTCAAAACAGATATTGGCATTATTCCACCCGAAAGCCGTAGCCCTCGTTATGTTGCTCCTCAGGGAATGAGCGCTATTGCCAAGTATATTGCTCCAGGGTTGGATATTGTACTCAATCAGCGTGTAATTGCCCTAAATGCAACTGAGAATAGCTGGCGGCTAACTCTGGAATCGAGTAACGAGGAAATTACAGCTAATGCCTTAGTGGTGGCAATTCCTGCACCCCAAGCATTCGCTCTTTTAGCACCTTTGAGCGGCAGTTTATTAGATGCTACCTTTATTGAACATCTCAGTTCTGTAGAATTTCAACCATGCATTAGTGCGATCGCAGGTTATCCCTCTACATCTCAACCTCTACCTGAATGGAAAGCTTTAACTTTTGTTGACGATCCTGATATTGCATGGATTGGGTTAGATAGTAGCAAGCGTCCCAATCCCCAACAACCACACTTTGTAGTGCAAAGTAGTGCAGCTTTTGCTCAACAGCATTTAGAATCCGCAGATTTAAATGCTGTTGGAGAGTATATGTTGCAACATACAGCCCAAAGTCTCACAATTCCTTGGTTAGCAACTCCTGAATGGATGCAAGTACATCGCTGGCGCTATGCCTTTGTTAGTCGTCCTTGGCCGGAAGCGGTTTTCTCTGCTCACACTCCTCTACCTTTAATCTGTTGTGGTGATTGGTGTGGTGGCAATCTTGTAGAGGGTGCAATGCTGTCTGGAATAACTGCTGCTTTGGAAATTAATCAACACCTAAGGTCTTTACCTAATGTTAATTTTTTCAACTTTTCTCCCGAATAATTTTATCTATGAATACACTGGTTACTTAAGTATACTATGTTACTTTTTAAGAGAATAGAGGCAATTTATGTAATAAATACAAGGAATTTTCTAAATCATCTATTTCAAATATCGCAATAATTCAGCTAGAACTGTAGTAAACATTCATAAGTAATGTAAACAACATCATGCATTTACACTGATTAATTTTTGGCAACAATTAATTCTGTTTCTTTACTAAAAGAATTGATCCCCAAAAATTTTTGCTGCGTTTTGTGTAGTTTACTGATACAAAGTAAAAAATTTTGGATAATTAACATTAGAGAGATAAAACACGGTACTTATCCATATTTATTGAATGCTGTTTCTACGATTTATACCAGCATTGAGTATAAGTTTTAACTAAAAATAGACAGGATAGAGTTTTGATAATTGTACCGAAATAAAATTTGATATTCAGGGTTAGAGCATCTCTTAATGTAAATCAGTTCTAGCTGGTTATTTTGTCAACTTTGCCACCTAGGAACTTTATTCCTGACAAGTTATTGACTGGATAAAAAAAGGAGATGAATAGTTATGCAAACAGTAGTTAAGCTAACGCAGCAATCAGTACAAGGCGAGATTGAAAGTGTGTTGGATACCTATCCATACAACCCTTACCAACAAGCTTTTGCAATTCCTGATTTACGCCAAGAATTAATTAACTTTGTCCTTAACCGTATTCCTTGCCTTTACTACTCTAATTTTGAGGGACATATTCCATTTTCTGAAGATGACAAAGAATGCTTAATCAACTCTAAGTTGCCGCGTAGTCCTTTAGAACAACAACTATATGTACAAAATTTGATTCATCAAGGTATTTACAGCATTTTTAAAGATAAGTCAGATTGGATTAGTCATCACCTATGCGAAAAAATCCAACCCGGTTTTGAACCATCTCATTGGTTTGGTTAACATTGATACTAGGTCTTGTTGTTGTTGATTGCAGTAGTGAAATGACCTTAATTTATCTGGCTCATCATCAGGTTAAATTTAAAGTACTTAACTACCAAGCGATCGCTATTCTTTGCTCACACTCCAGCTGAGATTTGCACGAAAGGTTGGAGTTGTGCTTTTCCCTAGTTTGTTAACACTCTATTTCATAGATCGCTTGGTAGAATACCTAGAAATTAGGTGGCAAAATACATCAAATGTCAACAGTGAAAGTTGAAATCCAACTATCATTACAACAATTGCTCAAAGCTGTTGAGCAATTAAGCCAGCAAGATTTAGACAACTTTGTATCTCAAGTTCTAGCACTGCAAAGACAACGCCAAATTAAAAAGCAGCTAGAATACGAGGCTGGATTATTAGCAGAGATTAGTGAACCCATCCCTTTAGATATTCAAAAATCTCATGAGAGATTAGCAACTAAAAAAGATGCTGCTACGCTGACAAGCTATGAATATGGAGAGTTATTAGGCTTAACTGAACAGATAGAAACACTCCAAGCCGAATATCTCAATAATTTAATAGACTTAGCAAGTCTGCGTGGAATTTCGCTCAACGCATTGATAGAGGCTTTAAATATTGAGACGCGAATATATACTGAACGTTAGACTAAAAACACAAAAAGACTCAGGGAAGCTGAGTTGAAAAAAGCAAAATAAAAAATACACCTGATGTGAATTAGCAACGCCTCTTATCCCATCAGGTTTTCAAGATTCATGCAAAATTATTGTTTCGGAACTACCTACGAAATCTTAAGGGTTTCAAGCCTTAATTCACATTAAACGTAATTTTAAATTACAAGGTAGCAGTGCTAGCTTGTAGCTTGCTGTGCCTTTCTTGCCTCTAAAACAGCTCGAAAATCTTTGATCATCTCTGGAGTAATTTGAGTAGCTTGCCAAGATGGACGTGCTGTTAAGCGATCGCTCCAAGCACTCAATTTGGGATAATCACTTAAAGATATGCCCACGTTAGGCAATACATATACTACAGTTCCAGCCACAACCTCTGCTAAGGTCAGGTTGTTACTACCAAAGTAAGGGCGATCATCTAATAAACTCTCAAAGTACTTAAGTACTACAGAAATTTTTTCCTCTGACTGCCGGATTTTTTCTGGATCTCCTGGGGGTAATCCTAGAAACTGTGGTAAAAACGTGGTGGTTGGTGGCAAAAGTTCATTGACAGTTACCAGTTGTACCATCCGTGCGATCGCTAAATCTTTTGGATCTTCAGGTAGCATCACCGGATTGGGATATTTTGCTTCTAAATAATCTAGAATCGCCAATGATTCGATTACTTTAAAGTCGCCATCTACCAAAGCTGGAATATGGTGGAAAGGGTTAATTGCTAAAAAATCTGGTTTAAACTGCTCTCCATTGAGTTTGATTTCTACTAACTCAAACTCTAGCCCTTTTTCTATCAGTGTAATCCAAACTCGGCGAGAGTTAGGAGACAGTGGCTCATGATAAAGCGTCAACATAAGCAAACCTCATGAATTTTGATAAATTAATCAATGCCAATTTTCTACATTACAGCAATTCATAATTCGTGGTTCGTAATTAGACTGAATTTATTAATGTAAAGCTAAAACTTAGCTAATAATGTGTCTACACTGGCATTATGATCCAGAAAAGAAAATAAATGATAAGAACGGAGTTTTCCATCCTTATCTAATACAAACTGCGCTGGTAAAGGCGCTCCTAGAGCTTGCCCTACCCTATATCTCCGAAATACTTTACAAGCAGGGTCACTCAATAACGGCATTTTTAAACCTAAATCTCTGACAACGATTTGGCTTTGCCTTTCATCAGTACTCGTAATCATCAAAACTTCTATCCCACGCTTTTGAAATTCTTCGTATTTCTCATTCAAAGATTTGATGTGAGGATAGCAAAAAGGGCAATATTGCTTTTCTGTAAATATTCTGGTAAACGCCAGCAAAACTGGTTGTTTGCCTCTGTAATTTGAAAGCTTCAGCAAGGTGCCATTTGTAATATCTGGCAGTTGAAAATCTGGTGTTCCCACATCTAATCTTAGTTCATAGATAGCAGGAATTGGTAAAAAATTGTGGAAGAAGCGCTCATTTAATAAGCCGCTAAAATCTGTTGAAGTTAGCATATTTTATCTTTGATAATGTTAAGTCAAAAGTCAAGAGTCAAAAGTCAAGAGTCAAAAGTCAAAGGTCAAAAGTCAAGGGTCAAAAGGGATGCGAGAGTTAAATATAAAATATTCCATGCCCTATGCCCAATCCCCCATGCCCCACACTCTAATTCCATCCTAAAACATGAAAAAACCACAGATCTGCACTGAAGTTGACACGGATTAATGTTTATCTGTGTTCATCTGTGGTTGTCTGTGGTGATAATTGATACTGCTCTTAAATCCAGTATACTGCTTTGCAGTTTTCTGGCAAGAGAAATCTAAGTAGATGGCAAGCCCAATTTGCTGGGTTCGGGTGAGTCAAAGGGGGTGAAAATTTTTTCCTTTTTTCCCCCTTACCCTTTCCCCCAGCTTCCTTGGCAAACTACTAGACAGCGGAGAAGTAAACTTTAGATTTCACGGGATCGGGATTCATGGTCTTGTCACCAGGTTGCCAACCAGCAGGGCAAACTTCATCGGGGTGAGATTGGACATACTGAATTGCTTGTAATGTCCGCAAGGTTTCATCAACGCTACGACCAAAAGCTAGGTTGTTAATGGTAGCGTGCTGGATAACACCATCTTTATCAATGATGAATAAACCGCGTAAAGCAATACCTGCTGCTGGATCAAGTACGTTATAAGCAGCACTTACCTCTTTTTTGATGTCAGCAACTAAAGGATAATTTAGGTCGCCTACACCACCAGATTTGCGGTCAGTCTGAATCCAGGCCAAGTGAGAGAATTCGCTATCAACGGAAACACCCAAAATTTCGGTGTTAATTTTCTTGAATTCTTCGTAGCGATCGCTAAATGCTGTGATTTCAGTGGGGCAAACAAAGGTAAAGTCTAAGGGATAAAAGAATAAAACTACATACTTACCGCGATAGTCGGAAAGCTTGATTGTCTTAAATTCTTGATCCACTACAGCTGTTGCTGTAAAGTCTGGAGCCTGCTGACCAACGCGGAGCCATCCTTCTGTTCCGTAAGTGAGGGACATGAACCTAATTCTCCTTCAACTTATATTTATTTACTAGCGTTGGAATTCGGGTCAGGTAAAACTCACCCATCCACGCTCTCACAGTTTAATTACGATCTGTTACGACTATATCATAGTCATAACGATTTTGAGTAGCAAATGGCTAATTTAGATACAAGAGAATGGTTACTGACTAATGGTTTGGGTAGTTTTGCCAGTGGAACGGTTTCGGATATCCGTACACGTACCTATCATGGTTGGTTGTTTGCCGCGACAAATCCCCCTTCCGGTCGTACCCTGCTACTTTCGCACCTCGAAGCTAGTTTGGAAGTCGAAGGGAAAGTTATACCCTTAGGAACAAATTATTGGGACAGTGGTCGAATCGAACCGACCGGCTACCAACTGCTGCGTTCCTTTGAGCTTAACCCAGTACCAAAATGGGTTTGGGGCCAAGATAATTGGCAACTCAGTAGACAGTTAATTATGCCCTATGGGTTAGAACAGGGGAGCATAGAAGCAGGGGGGCAGGGTAGAAACGCGATTAAAGACGGGATTAAAGACGCGATGAATCGCGTCTCTACAAGTAAGGGGGAAAATTCTCTTCAATCCTCCTCATCCCCCACCTTATGCCATCGTCTGTTAATCCAGTATCGCTATGAAGGGCGGGAAGAAGGTATTTTAAGGCTGCGGCTGCTAATTGCCGATCGCGACTTTCATTACCAGCAAACTGCTTCTCCAGAATTGCACTTCTCACAAATTTTGTTACCCCAACAAGTTTGCTTGCAAGCGATCATGGCTGGACAATTTGGTACACCTTGGCATTTGCGTTGGACACAAGGAGAGTACCGCGCTGACGCAGTGTGGTACTGGAATTACCGATTGTTAGAAGAAAGCAAGCGAGGATTAGGCGATCGCGAAGACCTTTATAGCCCTGGTTACTTAACAGTGACTCTCCAACCCGGAGATTGTGTCACCTTAGAAGTCAGATTAGGCTTCCCTGATCTCAAATTAGCCCCTCTGACTGACGACACTTTTATAGAAGCAATTGAAGCAGAACAAGAAAGACTTTCCCAGATTTTCGGCTGGGATCGCAGAGGGATTGGGGATCAGGGATTGGGTACTGGGGATTGGGAGGATGAGGGAGATGAGGAAGTACCAATTACCAATTACCCATTACCCATTACCCATTACCCATTACCAATTCCCAATGCCCCATGCCCCATTTTGCAACAACTATTAAAAGCCAGCGATCAGTTTATTGTCTATCGCGCGTCAATAGCTGGCCCTACCGTAATTGCAGGTTATCACTGGTTCAATGATTGGGGGCGGGATACTTTGCTGGCTTTACCAGGATTGGCACTAGTTACCAAACGCTTTGAACTAGCAAAGGGACTATTACGGACTTTTGGGCATTACTGTCGGCAAGGTTTAATTCCTAATGCCTTTCCTGATGTTGGTGGTGAGCCTTTTTATAACAGTATTGATGCAGCACTGTTGTGGATTGAAACTCTAGGTTTATATGTAGAAGCTACTAAAGATTGGGAGTTTTTGGCAGAGCAATTTCCTGTGGTGCAGCAAATTCACAAAGCGTTTGTGGGTGGCACTCGCTACAATATCCATGTTGATGCTACTGATGGGCTAGTGGGTTGGGAAGCCTGTGGTGTTGCCTTGACTTGGATGGATGCGGTAGTTGGCGGTGAACCTGTAACTCCCCGCCTAGGTAAGCCAGTGGAAATTAATGCTCTGTGGTACTCTGCCTTATGTTGGTTGAGTAAGTGGGCAGAACGCTTGAGCCAAATTCCCAATGGCAATTCTTCCGAACGTTTGGCGAAGCAAGCGCAACGTTACGCCCAGCAAGCACAACAGGTAAAAAATTCTCTGCAAAAGTTTTGGAATCCCAAACTCAGCTATTTTTACGACACAATTGAGCTAGACGATGGCCGTAATTCCCAAATTAGACCAAACGCCGTTTTAGCACTGTCTTTACATCATTGTGGGTTTTCACAACAACAAGGGCGTGAGGTATTGGCGCTAGCAGCTTCCAGTTTGCTCACTCCCTATGGATTGCGGAGTCTTGCTCCCAGCGATCCGCAATATATTGGCAAGTATCAAGGAACTCCAGAGCAACGCGATCGCGCTTACCATCAAGGTACTGTTTGGAGTTGGCTCATTGGCCCATTTATCCGTGCTTGGCAACGTTGTTATCCAGACGAAGCACCGCCTTTTGATTGGCAACCCCTGCTGAAACACTTTTCATCTGATGCTTGTCTCGGTTCAATTTCCGAAATTTTTGATGGCGATGAACCCCACATACCCAAAGGGGCGATCGCACAAGCTTGGTCAGTTGCAGAAGTGATTCGCTATTTGCCTAAGTCTTTGGGTTGAGATTGGAGACTGGGGATTGGGGAAAGGGAAAAGGGAAAGGGGGAAAGGAAAATTACAAACACCAATTACCCATTACCAATTACCAATTACCAAACCCCAAACTTAAACATTTGTGCGATCAGTCAAAATTTCATAGCCTGTTTCTGTGACTAATACTGTATGCTCAAACTGAGCCGACAAAGCATTGTCTACAGTTACGGCTGTCCAGCGATCGGCTAAAGTACGTGTATGTTTAGAACCTGCATTTAAAATTGGTTCAATTGCCAATGTCATACCAGCGCGTAGTTTGACGTTTGGCATTTCGCGGGTGCGGTAGTTGAACACTGATGGTTCTTCATGTAGATTACGTCCTACGCCGTGCCCAGTGAATTCTTCAACTACAGTAAAGCCGTTCATTTTTACATGATCTTCAATTGCACCAGCAAGATCCATCAAGTAAACACCAGCTTTAACTTGTTCAATCCCTTTATAAAGAGCTTCTTCAGCTACAAGAATTAATTTCGCTGCTTCTGGGGTCACTTCTCCAACGGCAATTGTAATGCAAGAGTCACCATGAAAGCCTTGATAATAAGCTCCTGTATCTACCTTTAAGACATCGCCTGTACGGATGACTTTTTTAGCACTAGGAATTCCATGTACAACTTCATTGTTGATACTCGAGCAAATAGAAGCTGGAAACCCGTGATACCCTTTAAAGCTTGGTGTAGCACCCATTTCACGGATGCGTTTTTCCGCATGAGCATCCAAATCAGCCGTAGTCATTCCTGGCTCTACTAGCTCAGAAATTTCTTTAAGTACAGTTGCCACTATTTTTGCTGATTGCCGCATAATATCTATTTCACGCGGCGATTTAATTTCAATACCTCGGCGTTGTTTAGGAGGATTCGGCTGTACTTTTTGCGAGAGTAAGTTACTGAGAATGTTCATGTGGGATTAAATAATGTTTGATGCTCTGTAGCTGAAGGTGAATTTTGTTCTAGCTTAGTTGAGAAATAATATCTATATTTAAATTAACTTATTTTTTTCTTTAGAATTTGCTACCTAGAAAAAGTGAGATTGCAACTAGGGAATCAGGGAAACAAATATGATCATCCCTTAGTTATGGATGCGATCGCTTGTGACGAAGCAAATGCCAATACCCAGCTCCCCGACTTTTTCAAAAAAAGTCGGGGAGCTAAATCCCGCTCAAGTCACTCAAATTTTATTAGCTGAAAAAGTATCAATTGCTAACAGTAATCACACCAGTCATTCCCGCTTCTGCGTGTCCTGGAACAGTGCAGCGGAGGCTATATTTTCCTGGTTTAAGAGGCACAAATACCCATTCTGCTGTTGCACCAGGTTTGAGTTCTACTTCATGGATAGCGCCTTTAATTTCTACTTTGCCTGCTTCAACTTTTTGCGTCCAGATACCATCGGCAAAGTCTTTAGCAGTAAAGTAGTGCTTTAGCTGGCTAGGATTTGTCAGCCGGAGATTGTAGCGTTTTCCGGCTGTAAATTCTAAGGTATTTGGTTCAAATTTTAGTTCGTTAGCTGCATTTCCTAAACTCACTGGAATTTCCATAGCAGCTTGTTTGAGGACATCGCCAGAGATATTTGCTGCTAAGACTGGAGTTGTATTTACAACAGTAAAGCTTAGTATTAATACTAATATGAAGTAAATGTGCTTGATTACTTGCATCTCAGGCAAATTGTTGATATTAATTCTGAATCTTAATCACAATCTACTGAAATTTTTGAATAATTTTTGTAAATTCCTAAATATTGCTTTTACCCAATCCCCAGTCCCCAGCCCCTAATCCCCAGCCTTACTGAATAGTATGATCTGCCAACACAGCAGGCCCAGCTGTGACCACGACAATTTTATCGGGGTGGAGTAATTCACGAGCAGCCTGATTAACTTGAGATAAGGTAACTTGCTGAATTTTATTACTAAAAGAGCGCAGTTCTACTTCATCGAGTCCATAGACTTGATTCATGAGAATTTTTTTTGCTAATTCCTCTGGGTTTGCCAGTGAAACATTGTAGTTGCTGATGAGAGTTTGCTTTGCTGCTTCCACTTCGGATGCACTGACACCATGCTGATGGATTTGCTTTAGTTGCTCGTGAGTACTAGCGATCGCTTTACTAGTATCTTCTGGGCTGGTTTGCATTTCAATCCAAAATGTCCCAGCATTCTTGCCTACCTTGAAGTAGCTATAAATTCCATAGGTTAAACCTTGGCGATCGCGCACTTCTGCTCCGAGTCTACTAGATAAGGTGTCGCCTCCCAAAATCTGATTCAATACTAAAGCTGCATAGAAGCGGGTATCTTGACGGTTAATGCCTGTGTAACCCATATAAGTGATAGCTTGGGCTTTACCTGGAAGGACTGAGTTGACACGCACTATTTTTTCCGGCATTGGCACTGGCGGATATTTTAATTTTGGTGGTTCACCGCTGACTTTCCAACCACCAAACTCAGCTTCAATGAGCGATCGCACTTTTATGGGATCAAAATCTCCTACCAGTGCTAAGACTGTAGTATCGGGACGATAATATTTGGTCTTAAAAGCAATCACATCCTGACGCTTAATCCGCTGTAAGCTTTTTTCCGTTGGGTATGTATGCAACGGATGATTTTTCGGATAAATAGACTGAGCAAAAGTTCTAATTGCTACTTCATCAGGGTCATCTAAATCTAGTTTGAGATTAGCCAAAGCTTGCTGGCGGTCTAATTCTAGCTCTGTTGCCGGAAATGTACTATTTCTCACGACATCTGCTAAAGTTTTCACAAGTATAGGCAAGTCGCCAGCTAAACTTTCACCTCCAATTCGCACGCCTTCGCGATAGGCTTCAAAATCTAGACCTACACCTCGTTCTTCTAAAGCTTTGGCAATTGCTAAGAAATTCTGAGTTTTCGTACCATTCATCAAGTTATCTGCTACCAGTGATGCTAATCCAGCTTTATCTTCTGGATCAAATTCCATCCCTGCATTAATGTAGCCGCTGAGGGTAACTGTAGGCGTACTTTTATCAGGTAGTAGTAATAACCGCAAACCATTAGCCAAGGTAAGTTGTTGCGGTAGTTCGCGAGTGCTCAGATATGTGGCTTCATCCACAGGCGGTAAGTACTTCATTACCTCTTGTGGTGCTACAGGAGAACCAGGAGAAAATTTTTCTGTAGTTTGCGCGTACTGAATTTTAGTAGTCAGTGCTTTTGTCTGCTTTTGGCTGGGTTCAAACCAGCCAACTGTGCGTAATTCTGGTTTGAGATATTTATTAACTACAGCGACAACATCAGCTGGTTTGACTTTGCGGACACCAGCCAAGTACCTTTCTGTGTAGCGATAATCGCCTGTAGTTGTCTCATCATTACCTAATTGTATTGCTAGGTTTGTGAGATCGCGGTTGCTTAAAATGACATTTGCTTCGGCTTGGTTTTTAGCGCGGTTGACTTCCTCTGCTGTCACCCCAGTTTTTAAAAGATTAGCGATCGCTTTATTTAATACCGAGTCAATTTTTGCCAAATTTTGCCTAGGAGCAGCAGTAACTAACAATTCATACCAGCCAGATTCCCGTAAGCTAGAAACATAAGCAGTCATATCGTTAGCTAAGCCGGATTCTACCAATGCTTGATAAAGGCGAGAACTCCGTCCTTCAGTCAAAATATAATCCATCACTTCCAGTGCTGGTACATCTGGGTGATTCACATCTGGTAGCGGATAAACCACTTGCAAAAGTTTCCCTGCACCTGGTTCTCGCAGCACAATGGGAGTGCTGATTGTTGACTCTTGTACAGACGCGATTAATCGCGTCTCTGTGACTCTTGACTGTTGACTCTTAGGTAGTTTACCAAAGATTTCTTTTACTGTTTCTAGAGTTGACTCTGTTTGAAAATCTCCTACAATCACCAAAATGGCATTGTCGGGGGTGTAAAATTCGCGGTAATACTGCTGTACCTGCTCGACTGTAAATTTTTCTACATCAGCTTTTGTACCGCCTACAGGTAAACCATATGCATGATTGGGAAAGGCGGCTCGCATGACAGCGCGATTGAGGCGATATTCAGGACTATTTTCGTAACCTTGTAACTCAGAAATGACTACACGCTTTTCACTTCCTAGTTGTTCGGTATCAATGACAGCATTTTGCATCCGATCCGCTTCTAGAACTAAGAGCGATTTCAGCTTATTTCGTTCTGCAGTCCCGTAATATGCTGTTTGATCGTAGCTAGTAAAGGCGTTTGAGTCACTACCTAAAGCACTAAACAACCGCCCAAATTGAATAGGACGATTTTTAGTACCTTTAAACATCATGTGTTCCAACTGGTGAGCAATACCATTGACACCAGGTTCTTCATTGCGCGAACCCACCTTGTACCACACCTGTACAGTTACTACGGGTGCTGTATGTACTTCTTTTGTCAGCACCGTCAAGCCATTTTCTAGCAAAGTTTTGCGGACGTTGTCTGTCACTTTTATAGGTGTAGGTTTTTGTACATTTACCATTGATTGATGATGTATCTGTTGGGACGCAAGCACGTGTTGACTATCAGCAGGTTTACCACTAAATGACAACACTGCAATCATCGCAAAACACAACAGTAATAAAGGAAAACGATATCTATACAAGGTGGAAAACACAGGCATTGATTTTGTAGATACCCTGTAAACTAAGTTACATTTTTTAGCATTGATGACTATAGTCTAATCCTTGCGCTCCATTGGACACCTACGCAAAACTACAGAGATGAGATATTTTATCAGCAAAAATAATCGATATAAAAGCGAAATTAGTTGAGTTTTGCTAAAATCCGAATGAATTCTAGGGGTAGTCCGTCATCATCCGCAATAAAAGCGACCTCATAAATGCGATCGCCTATCTGCTGCTGTGTTGGTTCTAAAAGCACCTTGAGAGGTTGAAATTGTTCTGGTTGGTTTTCCGCCGCGATTTTTAATTGTTCTTGTAAATTTTTCAGCCAACTAGGTAAGTCGGGAGTAATTTCTGTTAAATCAAATGAAAGATGATAATAGCCCACATAATGCTCATCTGCAAAAGCATCTGGGGCTGGTTTTGGTTCGGGGATTTGGATGAGTTCAATTCTGCCATTCAATCCTTCCATCCAACAAGCTAGGGTATAGCCTGTAGTGAAGCGTTCACAAACTGTAAACCCCAGTTGTTCATAAAAGGCGATCGCTCGATGAATATTCGCAGTCCGAATAGAAGCGTGATGCATAATTTTGTCATTAGTCATTTGTCCGTTGTCATTAGTCATTTGTCCTTGGGCATTTGCTTTTCAGCAATGACTAATAACTCTTGACTAATGACTAATGACAATTTACTCAAATAATCGGAAATAAGGGTAGCGCACAGGGACACCAGGCTCTTTTTCCAAATCAAAATTAATTACTTCCCAGCAGGGATCTTCTGCGGCTTCGGGGCTAAAGTCCACAGGTAAACCGTACAGCCTTGCTGAGGAATTTTCTGGCTGTCCGGAACGCCAAGGAGTGCTGCGTTCTAAATAGCCACTCATCAGTTCCTGGTAACGACGCGCAATAATCACTCGCGTGGCTCGGAAACCTTGGGTATAGAGTTTATCTAGTGCTTCGTGAATTTCAAACCTAATACCATCGGGATGAGTATGTTGCCGATACCATTCACTATTCCACTTACGCCAATGTCGCCCTGACTGTAAATGAATTAATTCTCCCGTTTTGGGATTAGCCTCGAACGCCCCATGACGCGGACACAAATAAGTATCTGTCAGTGTCAGCGCCGGAATTGTTTGACGACAGTGGGGACACTGTATTTCAGGGCCAAATATTGGGTACTGCAAGCCTGGATTCATCATGAAGTGCGTAGAAACATAATTTAGTCTTCACCAGCGCCAGTGGGTTGGATATTACACTTCGGCTCCACCACTTTGGTTTACCCGCTCACTGCTAAAAAGTCACTGACTGATGCAGGAACAGCATTCACTAGTGTCTTAATTCAGCATAGAAGCTTGACCCTGTGATATTCTGGTTTTTGCAACCAGCCCGAAATGTTGGAGTTGTTCCAGTGTTCCTGGGTACCATATTCATATTCTATCGTGTCTATCGCTTCTTACTGGCCATCTCCTGATTTTTCTCAAGCTGCCTTTGTTGCAGCCAATGCGAGCGTGATCGGTTCCGTAAACATAAGGGCAGGTGTGAGCATTTGGTATGGGGCAGTAGTCAGAGGCGATGTAGAACGCATTGATATTGGCGAATACACGAATATACAAGATGGAGCTATTCTACATGGCGATCCTGGTTTTCCTACCATCTTAGAAGATCATGTGACCGTAGGACATCGTGCTGTGATACATTCTGCCTACATTGAGCGCGGCAGTTTGATTGGGATTGGTGCGATCGTGCTTAATGGGGTACGTGTCGGCACTGGTAGCATTATCGGTGCTGGCTCAGTAGTCACAAAGGATGTACCACCTTTGTCATTAGTCGTCGGCGTTCCCGGAAAAGTTGTGCGCCAATTATCAGACACCGAAGCCAAAGAATTACTCGAACACGCCGAACGCTACCAAAAATTAGCTTTAGTTCATGCTGGAAAGGGAACTGATATCGGGTTTACGCAAAAGTAATGGGATTGGGGATAAAGACTTTTTTGTACAGACGCGATTCATCGCGTCTCTCTTGACTATTGACCTAAATTGTAAACATTCTTTACACATGGGGCTGGAAAATTTGCCCACTTCAGCTAACAATAAAAATGAGAGCAGTTGACAAAAGTTTAATTTATTTAACAGAGGGGTTCTAATATGGACATTGATTTTCGTGTAGCCGTTGTTTTAGCACCAATAGCCGTTGCTGCTGGTTGGGCTGTATTTAATATTGGTGCAGCTGCTTTACGACAAGTGCAAAACTTTTTAAACAGAGAAGCTTAAACTCTAATCAAACTTAACATTCTCGAACCGACTGTTTCCCTTTTATGGGGGCAGTCGGTTCATTTGTATTAGGGTGTTTGGTGCTTGTCAAAAGTCACAGAGACGCGATTCATCGCGTCTGTACAAGAAAGTAAAGGGTAATAATTTCACCCATTCCCCAATCGTGGATATTGACTCTCTATTACAATCCTTTCAACACTTCGGTATCAATCTGGGACTGTCACGCATTGTCAAACTTTTGGACAAGCTTGGTAATCCCCATCAGCAAGTTCCGGTGATTCATGTTGCTGGTACTAATGGCAAAGGTTCGGTTTGTGCTTATCTTTCCTCGATTCTGACTCAAGCTGGTTATCGGACAGGACTTTATACATCTCCACATTTAGTTGATTGGACAGAACGTATTTCTGTTAATCAACAGCCAATTGCTTCAGAAGAATTGTGTAAATTACTACAAAAGGTTAAAGATGCAATCGCACCTGATGAAGAATCACCCACTCAATTTGAAGTAATTACCGCCGCTGCTTGGTTATATTTTGCCCAGCAGCAGGTAGATATAGCAGTGGTAGAAGTAGGATTGGGCGGACGCTTGGATGCTACTAACGTTTGTCCACAGCCTTTAGTGACAATCATTACTTCCATTAGTCGCGAACATTGGCAGCAGCTAGGGCCGACTGTTGCCCATATTGCTGGCGAAAAAGCCGGGATTCTTAAACCTGGATGTCCGGCTGTGGTGGGGCCATTACCAAAAGAAGCAGAGGCAGTTGTGCGATCGCGTATTCAAGAATTAGAATGCCCGATATTTACACCCCAACCTGCACGTTCTGTATCTTCTGGATGGGCAGAATATCAAACTCTGGATGGCAAATTAATTCAATATCCCCTAGCTTTACAAGGGCAAATTCAGTTAACAAATTCTGCCTTAGCTTTAGCTGCGATCGAAATTCTGCAAAAACAAGGCTGGCACATTTCTCAAACAGCCATAATTAATGGCATGGCCAACACAAAATGGCCTGGACGTATCCAATGGGTAACTTGGAAAAAGCATAAATTATTGCTAGATGGTGCCCATAATCCAGCTGGCGCTCAAGTTTTACGTGATTATGTTGATACATTGGCTAACCCAAAAATAACTTGGGTGATGGGAATGATGGCAAATAAAGACCATGCTGACATTTTCCAGGCTTTGTTACGAGAGGGAGACAATTTATATCTCGTACCTATACCAGATACTTCTTCGGCGATTCCCGATGAATTAGCCAAGCTAGCTGTGGAAATTTGTCCAGGATTGAGTTTTTGCCAATCTTACCCCGATTTAACTTCCGCCTTAGAAACAGCTTTTGCTTCTCCTGAGGACTTAGTTGTTTTATGCGGTTCTCTTTATTTAATCGGGCATTTTTTCAGCATTAAATAATTTTAATTCTATAAATCCCTACAGCCTACATCTGATGATTAACTAGTAGATGACCGCGGAAGTATAGCTACGATTCTCAATGTGCAAAAAGCTTGTGTAGGAATCCGATTTGATTTCTAGACAAAATCTCAGTTTTGGTGCTGATGCGTTACGCGATCGCTAACGCATCCTACGTGAACTGAAGATGTTTATGCTGAAGCCTGATCGTTAACTAACTCAATCCTGGGCAAAGGCAATGTGTCAGATTCACCCAGATCATCAGCAGCAATTTGATCTGGGCTAGTTTTTTGTAATGCTTTCAACAATGCCACACTCTGGATTAATAAAGCTTCTAAATCTATGCCACCGTAACTGGCAGGGTAACGTCGCAGACGATTACTGCCTTCTCCTAGTAGAATGACTGCACCCCGCCAGTTGTGATTGCTTAAATGATAAAGTGCTACGGCAATTTGGAGAATCCCTTGATAAAAGGTTTTTTCTGGCTCACTGGCTTCAATCCACAAAGCTTCTAAAGTGTCATGACAGGCATAGAACTGTCCAGTATTAAACTGTTCTACGCCTTGCCAAAACTCTTGGGGCATGGTTTCACTCATGCCATGCTGTCTCGAACTTCTTTGATGGTTTCGAGAGTGATTTCTTGCTGTTCTCCGGCAAACTCGTTGTCTGTGGTAAGAAACAGCATACAATGGCACTCCTTACGTTCCCGCATCGGCACACAGGGACAGTTCCAGTATGTGGCGTGTACTTCGGCTTCTTTATCTTCGTAGTGGCGGCAAGGGCATAAAGGCGCACCAAGTTCGTCTTTATGTTTAGCTAGCCCTTCAATCACGACTGCGGTAACCGAAGGTTCAGAACAGAAGTAGGTTCCAGTACGCTTGGCGTATTGTTCGGAAAAATGCCGCATTGCCTCTAGGCTTTTATCGCTGGATTTTGTATTCACTTCTGATGAGATCATTAGATCAGCCGCTCATAATTTAAACATTTCTTTGCATTGTACCTCAGCCTGAATGCGGTAATCTTGGGGAGATTTCCCCAACCTTTGTTACTAAATTTAAATAGCCTTTGGACAAAGGCTGATATATCTTGGTTACTGGGACAGAAAAATATTTAAGTCATCAGAAAAACTTGACTTAGAAACAGACATTGAATTTTTCAATACATGGAATTGTCAGTAATTTATGAGTGTAAGGATTTTTGTAGTTGTGGTTGTAATCCTTGCTCAGTTTGCATCACAATACCAGGGTATTCACGATTAGCTATTACTGGTTCTGTGGCAGCAGGATGATTCTCCCATAAAACCCAGCGACTACCTAAAGCTAAGGACGTAAGGCTTTGAGGATTGGAAGTTAGCCAAATCAAGGGATAGCCTTCTGGAATAGGTGCATTAGCATCTTCCTGCGGCTTAGTAGCTGCTAAGGCTTCTTGAACTATGCGATCGCCTTTAATTAAACCTGTGAATGCTGTCCACATTTGAACTTGGATATTTTGCCGCTGGGCATAAAAATATAGTGATGCAGCGGCGATGACGGCTTGTTCAAAGTTTTCTTCTGCCCAGTTCACCGCACTGTCAAGCGCAATAATAATTTCTTGACCGCTGGTAACTATTTCTAATTCCCGTACCCGTAATTCCCCGTAGCGTGCGCTGGTACGCCAGTGAATCAGGCGAGTAGGATCACCTAAACGATATGGACGAAGCGATCGCACTAATCCGGTTGTCTCGGTTTGCAAGGTTTTGCCACGAAAGTTACTCATGTCGCTTTCGTCTTGCCCCATTTCATCTACTAGCGGGCAGTAAGTTAGCGGTAATACACTCGGATAAACAATTGCGGTAGCTGCACATTCACGCTGACGGCGACACCAGAACAAGCCTAAAGGTGCGCCGCTAACGAGTTCGATTGTATGCCAGCGATAAACACCCCGCCGGGGTGTTGGTTGGTAATATACCCAACGGTAATGCTCTTGGGGGGGAATGGTTTCTATGGCCTTGGTTACTGGTTTCCCCAACACAAAAGGCAACATATCTTCAACTCGTAGCAAGTTTACAGCTTGCTTTGTCTGATTGTGAATTTCGATTTCTACCGTTAATTCATCTCCGGCGGTGACAGGCCTAATTGCACGGCGTTTCACAGTTAAACCCACAAGCGATCGCGGCGGCAAAATAGCTGCTATGGCTAACAGAGCAAAACTGACTCCACTGATGGCATAAAGCCAACCAGCCATTGTATTCACAGCAGCGCCAAAGAAGCAGATAGCAATTCCTGCTAAAACCCAACCGCTATATGCAGGGGCACAAGCGCGGGTTTCTAACCAGTTGATGGTACGTTTAATGATTTTCATAATCTCCTTTCTAGCCCAACCATAAATGAAATTCATAGAAATTCATGGTTTCACTAAAGAATTGATAAAGACTATTGTGAAAACGAAAATCTTACCTAAGTATGTTGTAGATTGAAAATCTAAGTAACTCCACGGTTGACCTCAGAAGAATTGCTAAATCTACAAGTTATGTTAGCTGCTGACTTTGGAAATCAAAGTTAAGTTTTAACCTTTGTTTTAATCAAATATTTACTATAGGAAAGACTAATGAACGGCGAATCTACCTCACAATATTTAATTCCGCAACTTCCAACTCTCCCAGCACCGCCACCACCACCATTTGCTATTAAAAAAAAGGTAGTTACTATTCAACAGATGGTGCATGATGCCTACAATCTGCAAGCTACTGATATACATATTCGTGTCGGAGAATTGCCTCGCTTTCGCGTTCGCGGACAGATGGAAGTTTACGAATTAGCAGGTGTAGTCACACCAAAAATATTTGAGGATTACTTAGATGAAATTCTCTCTACATCTGCTAAGCATCGGTTTGTAGAAACCAAAGAATTAGATACAGCAATTGTTTATCCTGGGCTTGTACGTTGTCGCATCAACTGTTTTGAAACATTAACTGGTGGCGCAATGGTGCTGCGGTTAATTACACTGCACGTTCCCAGCATTGATAGTTTGGGATTGCCACCAATCCTCAAAAATATTGTTAATAAAAAACAAGGATTAATTTTAGTTGCCGGGTCAACTGGCTCAGGTAAATCTACAACCATAGCGGCAATGATCCGCTATTTAAATGAAACTCAACAGAAACATATCATCACCATTGAAGACCCAATTGAATATGTTCATACTTCCCAAAATAGCTTAATTAGTCAAAGGGAAGTAGGTTTACACACCCACGAATTCCATGATGCTTTGCGGTCAGCATTACGGGAAGACCCTGATGTGATTGTAGTCGGAGAAATGCGCGATCGCATCACTGTTGATACTGCCATTAAAGCTGCACAAACTGGTCACTTAGTATTAGGTACTCTCCACTCTAAAGATGCGATAGGCGCAATTAATCGCCTTCTCAATCTTTATGCTCCTGATGAGCAGGCAATCATGCGGGTACAAATTGTTGATTCTTTAGTTGCTGTTGTTGCTCAACGTTTACTCAGCACAACAGATGGTGGTCGCACAGCACCTATGGAAATCTTGATTAACACACCCACTATGCAAGATTATCTATTAAAGGGTGAAGACACAGAAGCATATCAACTGATAGAATCCAGCCGCAAAGAAGGTATGCAAGTGATGAATGATGCCCTTTGCGAATTGATGTTAACTGGTCAAATCAGTATTGAAGATGCCTTCAACAATACACCAGATATCGGTGATTTACGTCGTCGTTCTCGTAACGAAGGATTAGACCCATCTCATTCTACTGGACGCAGTTTTTTCAAAGCTTATAGCTACAATTCACGCTAAAATTAGCTCCCGTATTCCCCTCTTAAATTCCCCTAAATAGGGCTTGCTGAAAAATCAAGAAAAAGTGACAGTCTCTGGATTATCAGACCCTAGAAGTATATTCAGGTGCAACAAAAGAAAGTAAAATAGCCCAAAATCCTTGCATCACAGTGGTCAGTCCCACCACTGTGTATCGGAAGTAACCATGTACCGAAAAGAAGAATCAACTCCAATTGCACCGTCAAACTTCTTGCTTCCATTTGAGGGAAAGTTGTCATCAGAAAATCGTTGGGTAATCATGGCTGATTTAATACCCTGGACAGAATTTGAAAAGGAATATTCTTCATCTTTCTCCGCAGAGATGGGAGCGCCAGCAAAATCATTTCGGATGGCGCTAGGCGCATTAATAATCAAAGAAAAGCTAGGGATAAGCGATAGAGAGACAGTAGAACAAATTAAAGAAAATCCTTATCTACAGTACTTTATAGGGATGTCATCTTATAGTAATGAATCTCCATTTGACGCATCAATGTTAGTACATTTTCGCTCAAGAATTAGTGCTAACCTAGTGAACAAAGTGAATCAAGAAATGGTGAAGAAGATGCTAGAGACAACATCTTCTCAAGAGGCTAAAAAAAAACCGAATTAGAAGAAAAAGAGGTAAGTGAACCAAAAAATCGGGGAAGATTAATATTAGATGCAACTTGTGCGCCTGGAGATATCAGTTATCCGACAGATTTAGAGATACTAAATCAAGCAAGATTGCAGATAGAGAAAATTATAGACTTGCTTTATGAACAAGTGAAAGTCAAATTAGATAAAAAGCCAAGAACGTATCGAAATATAGCACGGAAGGATTATCTAGAAGTAGCCAAAAAACGTCGTGTATTTCAAAAAGATAGAAGAATAGCGATAAAAAAACAACTGCAATATATCAAAAGAAACTTCTCACATATTGACCAGTTAATTATTGCCGGAGCCAGCCTAGAACCATTAAGTAAGAGACAATATAAAACTTTGTTAGTTGTTGGAGAAATTTATCGTCAACAACTATGGTTGTATGAAAATAAAAAACAGAGTATTGATGACCGAATCGTTAGTTTAAGCCAACCACATATCCGTCCAATTGTCCGGGGAAAAGCCGGGAAAGCCGTGGAATTTGGGGCAAAATTATCAGCTAGTTATTTTGAGGGATATGTATTTTTAGACCATATTAGTTGGGATAACTTTAATGAATCAGGAGATTTAAAAGCACAAGTAGAAGCATATAAAAATTACACAGGTTATTATCCAGAATCCGTTCATGTTGATAAAATCTATCGCACAAAAGAGAACCGAGCTTGGTGTAAAGAAAGAGGTATTAGAATCAGTGGAGTTCCTTTAGGAAGACCTCCAAAAACTGTGAGTAAAGAAAAAAAGAAGCAAGCTCAAGAGGACGAAAGGATTCGTAATTCTATTGAGGGAAAGTTTGGACAAGGTAAAAGAAGGTTTAGCCTGGGTAAAGTGATGGCAAAACTGTCTCATACTTCTCAAACAGCAATTGCTATTACTTTTTTAGTCATGAATCTTTCTACTCACCTGTCACGGGTTTTTTATGCCTTTTTAGGTCTATTTTTCCAAAATAGACCTTTTTTAGCCAATGGCATAATTTAAATTTATGATTTTCCTAGCTATAGGCAATAAAAAATTATATTTCACTTTGCTTAGATAACTAGTCAACCCTTAAGATTGCTTTTTTATGACTTTTTCAGCAGACCCTAATTAATTGATGAGTTTGTAGTTGCAGCGTATTTCAGATAAATGGGTAGGGCAAGGCAGTGCCCTACCTCTATGAAAATGGGATAATTTATTTTCTGGAAGTCCCTGGCAATTACAAACTAAATTCTGCTGCATTATCCTCATCTAAAGTTGCATCTTTTCCAGCAACAGTGGGTTTAAATTTAGCATCATGAATCAATTGCGAAAATACCATCTTGGGATTGTGATGCAGAATATTCAATACACTAATAAAATCTCTGACAATCTCTCCAGGTGTTAGCAAAGCTTCTGCACCTAAGCGATTAACAATTTCTTTGACAAATTCATTTAACTCACGGTTACTCAAAGTCTTTTCATAGCCAAAATTTTGAGCATGAATCTCAGTGATGCGTTGCAATAGCGTGAGTATCTCTTCTTTACTTAAGGGATTCAGCCTAATTACTGGCCCTGAATATTCTTGTACCCCAGCTTGAGTAACAAAGCGGCTTTCTTTTGTGCGCCTGCGCCAAGCTTGGTCTGCAAATAATCCCCGATTTGGGTCTTCTAAAAATTTTGTAGTTCCACCAATAAAAATGCCGAGATGTTCGGCTTTACACTGCATGGTGTCGTTAAACATTGCGAGGAGTCGATTGTAATTTTTCTCTCGCGTGACTGTAGTAGATATTTGATATAAATGTACTGATTCATCAACCAGAACTAATAGCCCTTTATAACCAATTTCTGCAACAAATTTAGCTAATAGTTTAATGTAGTCATACCAACTATCATCATCAATAATGACACGCACACCTAAAGCAGCTTTCGCTTCAATTTTGGTGGTAAATTCTCCCCGCAACCAGCGCATAGCAGCATTTTTTAAGTTATCATCATCCAATCGATAACCACGCCAATAAGCAATAATGACGCTACCAAAATCAAAACCGTGGACTAAATCTTCAATATACTGAACAACTTCCCGAATTTTTTCTTCAACTTTGTCATCAAAGCCTTCATCATTCGGACGTAAGCTAGTTTCTTTGGCTACTTCTTGTTGTATTTTATTAATCCATCCTTCCAAAATTGAGACTAAAGCACCGCCATCGGGACGAGTTTTTGTCGCGAGACGACTCATTAATTCGCGATAGGTTGCTAGACCTTCATTATTGCTTCCGGCTAGGCGGCGTTCTGAGGATAAATCCGCATCCGCTACTACAAAACCTTGTTCCATAGCACGGCTGCGAAGCAATTGTAGAATGAAGCTTTTTCCAGAACCGTAGTTGCCAATTATAAACCGAAATGCCGATACCCCTTCTGCAATATCATCGAGATTCTGTAATAGGCTTTTGAGTTCTTGTTCCCGACCTACTGCTATATGTTCAACTCCTAATCGAGGGACTACTCCCGCACTTAGGGAATTAATTAAAGCAGTGGATATTTTTTTCGAGAGTTTGAGCTTTGCCATGTAGTTGATCTCACCTGATTTTGAAAGCAGAGGCTTATAGCCAGCAAGTTAAGTCAGGTATATACCATACCTTATAATAATTTTACAATGGTATGAATATTTTAATAAATTTGGTGCAGATAATCTACTTGTAGCAATGCGATGTCATCTGTGAAACTGCCAGTTAAATCAATAATTTGACGTATTATTTTGAGCTATTATATATCTTCTTGATAGTTATCCAGCATTTTTTTCACATTGCTGATATATTCTGGATAAATTTCTGGTGGCTCCACATTTGTATTAATAATTAATTCACCTAAAGTATCACTGGCTTTACCATTGATTGCATCTATTAATAAATTTGGCATGGTAATATTTGCTTCTGCAATCTGTTTAATGGTAGGTTGGTTATTTTCTGGAGATACTAGGGCTTTGATAACATCAATTTCATGATTTTGTAGATGCTCAAAGAAATGATGCCATTCTTCAGATAAATCCTCAAATGTATCAGTTTTAATATCTATTCTTTCTAGAGGTTCAATTAATTCGGCAAAGGGAAATAATTCTACATTTTCTTCATGTCTTCTATCCGCTAATGGTTCGGGGTTAAGTGTTTCCAGTTGCTGAAGTAATTCCCAAACTTGACTTTGCAATAAGTCGCGTTCTTCTTGTAATAAAAATATTTGCGCTTGTAATTTCTGGAGTTCTGCTTGGTGTTCTCCTATTTTAGTTTGTACGTCATTTAAGTTAGATTCTACATTTTCTGTGTTATTGCTGGTGTTTAGCAATAATTGATTTTTCTGGTTAAACTCAACTTCTAAATTTTGCAGTTCAATTCGCAGTTCGTAGAGTTTTTCTTCGATTTGTGGTTTCAGTCTACCTAGGAGAGTTAAATTATTTTCTATTTCTTCTTTTTCTTGCAGAAGTTCGCTAATTTGATGCTGTAACTGATTAATTTCGGAACGGGAGACGTTACAGTTTAATTCCAGACGACGTTTTTCTGCATTGAGCATAGAAACTGAATTATTCAGTTCTGCTTTATTTTGCTCTAAGTTATGAATTTCTGTACTAATAACGGTAATTTCATGCTCGAACTGTTTCTTTTGTCCCGCAAAAGTGCTGAGTTCGCGTTGAATACTATCTCGTTGATTGCGTGATTCAGCTACTTTATTTTGTAAGTTTTTTGATTCTGTATATAAGGAATTGCGGTGTTCTTCCAGTTGATGCACTTCTCTAGCAATTCGAGATTTTAATTCCTCCAGTTCTTTGATACGCTTTCGTAGAGAACTTAAAATCAGCATTTCGTGATTTTTGCGCCGCTTATCTACAGATAATGCGGCTGCATAGGTAGCAATTACAGTAATGATACCTGTGACAAAGGCTTTAGAATAATCCCAGTTGGGGACAAGACTAAGACCAAAACTGACACTAAAGGCTACTATTCCTAGAAATAATCGATTGCTTAATACTGCTGAGTGCATATTATTATTGATTTTTGGCCTAGTCACCTTGTCAACATCATTACTTTTTAAGGACATGACCCCTCACTTTGTCTCTGGGAAGTCTGCGGTTGTGAAGATTGGCACATAACATGGTTCTGAAAGTATTCAAAGATTGCAACTAACAACTTACCAATTGCCCTATTCAGGCTCATTTGTATGATTTTTTACACCAAAAACTGCTAAGTCAGCTTTTAAGAAATCAATAAATTGCCTTGCTGTGCGTCCAGAACGACCGTTATGGCGAGTAGCCCACTGTAATGCTTGATACTCTAAGTCTTCTTGACTAATATTAATTTCTGCTTGTGCTGCTAAATGCCGGACAATTTTCAAATATGTTTTCTGATCTGCCCCCTCAAAGGTCAAGGTTAAACCAAAGCGATCGCTAAAGGAAAGCTTCTCTTGCATGGTATCCCAAACATGGATTTCTTCGTGATCTTTGGGCGCAGGCCTATCTGTGTAAAACTCGCGAATCAAGTGGCGGCGATTGGATGTGGCGTAGACAACTACATTCTCAGGACGTGCGGTTAAATTCCCTTCTAACACTACCTTGAGTGCTTTAAAGGCATCGTCATCTTCTTCAAAGGAAAGGTCATCGACAAAAATAATAAATTTCTGTGGTACGCCCCGCAATTGTTCTACAATCAGCGGTAAGTCTCGCAATTCTGATTTTGTGACTTCTACTAAACGGAGATTGCGATCGCTATACTCGTTTAACAAAGCTTTGACTAAGGAAGATTTTCCCGAACCGCGACTACCATAAAGTAATACGTGCAGTGCAGTTTCCCCTGCTAATAAAAATTCTGTATTTTTTAACAAAGCGTCCCGTTGTGACTCATAACCTGCAAGTATACCCAGTCTCACAGGGTCAGGATGCTTAATACCCACAAAGTTACCACCTTGCCAGCGCAAAGCTCGGTATTCTGCAAATAAACCTGTACCACACTGGCGATAATAAGCTGCTAAATCCTCTACTGCATCAGCCCAATTATCCGAATGGTGAAGAAACACAATTGCCTTATTTTCTAATTCGGCCTTATCTTGCTCTTTGTACCAGACGACAGGTGAAACTGGTAAATGTGCTACCGTTTGTACCCACTCACTCAAAGCCGCGCTACTGCACTCATATAAACTCTGCAAAACGTGTAAATCATGTTGCGCTGCTGCGACTAATGCAACGGGCATATCTTCAAATTCTTGCTGTTGTGCCAGCTTGCTGAAGGGATTTTCCACAATCAAAATTTGATTAATGAGGTAATCTTCCCAATTTTGATTTCTCGCAGCCAAGGCGTGAAAGTAATTGCCGTAGGCTTGTAGGCAACCTCGCCCATCAGCATCGGTGTATCGTATCGCTTGCAACAAATCCAGAAAAGCAATCCCCACTTCGCTTTGTAGAACAGATTGGTAAAGTAATAGTGAGGCTGCTTGGCGCTGGAGGAACTGAATTTTGGCAGAGGATGAAGTGCTTCCGGTAGACAACATCGCTTGACTATCCATCAATCAATTAGGTGATGAGCTTCAACAGCTATGGTAAATTGTCTGGCGACCGCGGCCGCAAAATCAAAATCTACACAGGTTTTAACAATGGAAATAGGTATAGTTGCCGCATTTGTCTATGGTATTTTGGCTTTAATTGGCGGCATCATTGGCTATGTGCAAGCAAGTAGTAAAATTTCCTTGCTAAGTGGTAGTATTAGCGGTTTATTACTCATTCTTGCTGCCTTTTTACAATTACAAGGCCAAATATGGGGTTTATTTGTAGCAACTTTTATTACTGCTGCATTAGTAGTTTTCTTTAGCTTGCGGCTAGCGAAAACCCGTAAGTTTATGCCTTCAGGCTTAATGATTATTTTGGGTGTGTTGGCATTGATACTGATGGTAAATCAAATGGTGGGTGTGAAGTAAGGAATTGGGGATTAGGGACTGGGGACTGGGGACTGGGTGATATTCTCATTACCCATTACCCCATGCCCTATGCCCTATGCCCCATGCCCTAAAATTATATAGTATATTTGTTCTATTCTACCTAGAAGAGTTTAACGCCTCATGATTGCAGGTTGTATCTAGCGCTTGTTATTTGTACACAGATAAATTACCGGTTAATAGTTTTAGCATTTGTAATTTAGATAAATAATAAATGATGGGTCATACCCCTCAATCAATTGCTCTACAACATCATTTATTCTCAGTTAGTTGTTAGAAAGTTTGTCATATCTAAGTTTGACCTCGTAATATATGCATAATAAGCCCTGCCGCACAGGAAAATTTGCGCTGTGTGTCTAGAAATGATTAAAAATTCAGTTATCAAAGCGACAATTTACAGTGAATTTGGACAGTAAATATTAAAATTTCCCTAAAAAAAATAATTTTTACTCAGCTAAAATATCCGGTTTTGTTTGCTTGGTGATGTTAAATAAAAATATGAATGCTGAATCTCATATTTTGAGAATCTAAGAGTCTGGAAGATTGGTAGAAGCGTGAATCATCCCATAAATGTGATGCACAATACCGTTTTTTATCATCTCCAAAACTCTGTTTTTAGCATCTAATAACATCCATCACTAAGAGTTTTTTCCTAATTGCATTTGGTAAGCTGTTACGCATTTAAATTGTATATTTCGCACTCAGGTTGTCAAAAGTCAAGAGTCCAGAGTCAAAGGCTAGCTTGGACTTTGGACTCTTGACCCTTGACAGTCCTAACGCCAGAATATTTGATTTAGGCGCGTATCAGCTTAATTGGTAATTGGTAATGGGGATAAGGAGAATAAATGTCAAATGCCAATGCCTAAAATATCTAGCTTGATATATACAGCTTAATAACTGCACTACTTAGTTAAATACAACAAGATTGCAGTATTAATCATATCATTGATGATGATTACAACTCTTAAAAGGTAAAAACCTGTGTACATCAAAAGACACAAGGGCAGAAATCAAAATATACCTACGTAGCTATGCTCATAAATGTAAAGATTGCACAATTTAAGTTATCAAACTGTAAAGGGATATTAAAGAAACAGCAAATAATATATTGGCATTTTGGCAGATTTTTCTAATTTAGATGAGATATTAATAGATAGTACGAATAATTATAGATATTCATACGTTAGTTGCTATCTACCTAAAAATACTAGATTTCAGGTAATCCTGAGATAGGTGATTCTTCCCGCAATTTTACGTACTAGGAAATAATAATACATGGTATTATCACTGTCTTCTCAAAATGTTATCCAGTATCTGCAAGAAGCAGGTCTGTGTAGCTCAGAAGATGGAGCCACCAACGAATCTGAGTTACCAGATAGAACTAAGAATTTGAATTTAATAGTTAGTCTGGCAGATAATCGCAAACTGCTGGTTAAACAAGAAGTCAGCAATCACGATGATGGAACTCCCCAAGAGTTTTTCAAGGAGTGGCTGTTTCACCAATTGCTACAGCAGTTTCCGGTTATTGGTAATATTTCTGCGATCGCATCATTATTACTACATTATGACGAGGAAAATTCTATCCTTGTCCGTAAATATTTGAGTGACTATGAACAGCTAGGGCATTTTTATCAAAAAACTGATATTTTTGCCGATGAAATTGCTACAGCTATAGGCACAACTTTAGCAGGGTTACACCGTGCTACTTTCAATGGTCGAGAGTATCGAGATTTTATGAATACTGCTCCTGCGGGACAGTTTCGCTATCATTTCTATAATCCGGCTCAAGGGATAGAGTCAATTACACCAGAGATTTTTGCTCAAGTTCCCACGCAAGCGCTGCAATTCTATAATCTCTACCAGCGCTACGAAAGTTTAGAGTCAGCAATTGCAGACTTAGCCTATGAATGGAATCCTTGCTGTCTCACTCATAACGATTTGAAGTTAAACAATATTTTAGTTCATTCTCGTTGGCAGCAGCTTGATAATTGCCTGATTAGATTAATTGACTGGGAAGCTTGCGGTTGGGGAGATCCCGCTTTTGATTTGGGTACATTATTAGCCAGCTATTTAGAGATTTGGCTTTCTAGTTTAGTAGTAGATCCTACTTTACAGTTAGAGGAATCTCTACATTTGGCGGTGATACCCTTGGAGGTGATTCAGCCTTCAATCTTGGCTTTAATTCGAGGTTACTTAAATGCTTTCCCCGTAATTTTAGAGTATCGTAATGATTTTATTTTGCGAGTTGTTCAGTTTGTTGGTTTGGGATTGATTCACCAAATTCAGGACAAGATTAAAAATCGCAAAGATTTTGATAATACTGACATTTGTATGCTGTCGGTGGCGAAAAACTTATTAACTATGCCTGAACAAGGTGTATTGACTGTTTTTGGCATTTCCGAGTCCGAAATCTTAAAACCTGTGGCGAAAGTACATAAATTGCCTCAGCCAGAAAGAGAGAAGCAGTTGGTTCGTCTGTATTACGAAAAAACCCGCCTACGCGGTTGTTAAGCGAATCCAGCATACAATTAACCATGCAAAATCGTAATTTTTGCATTTGAAATTTTTCCCATCATATATTTATCTGCTGAATTTTCCCTAAAGTTTTTATGACCTAAAGTATGCATTAGGGAAGGCGCAGTATTGGCCATTTGTTGGTTGTCTAATTTCCCATTCTGAATTTTGAGGTGGTAATTAACTATGGTATATTCTTCTGTTCAACAACCCCTAACTTCCCTATTTGATATTGCTAGCAATATTCAGATTGAGCCGAACTTTTGCATCCACCATCCCAATTATCAACCATTTGCATTACCTGCCAAGATAGCAGATAGATTTCAGCAGAATTCCGCAGATTTACAGCAGAAATATTTAACGTTATTACTGCGGAATTTTTTGTATGGCATCTATTACAATGGCTCATTACAAAATGTTTTAGCTGTCAAAGCTGATGCTGCAAACCAATTACCACATCAAAATTTAGAAAACTATTCCGCTTTAGGAATTGACGGGGAATTTTACGAACGTCTGCATAATTGCAACCACGGGACAGGTTATTTTGATCCTAGTTGGGAAGTGTTGCGGCACGAACCAGATGGTAGCATGGCTGTGAATAAGGGTGGTTTGACATTGTACATCGAACCAGACTGCCATCTGAAGGCTCATTCTCAAGCTGCGAAAATTGGCGAATTAGTGTCAGTATGGATGCCGAAAAATCGCATCCAAAACGGCTGTTACTTAGCAGTTAGCAATTTTGGACAGGAAAGACAAGACAACCCAGAGGATGATTTGGGTACAGGACGAATCTATTTTAATCTCACACCATTTGGTGCGATCGCACTCATGGATAGTTTGACAATGGAACTCAACGAAGCTGGTATTCCTTTTAGCTTCCAAGTTCCCTATAATCCTGCTGCTTATGGACGTTACGATTCAGGGGTACTCTACTTTGAACGTAACAACTATTTAGCAATCCGTGAAGTTCTGCAAGGTGTGTATGCAGAACATGAGGCGCATTTTAACCCCGAAATTCCTCTATTTACTAAGTTTTTAGCACCTGGGCTAAGTTTAGCTGAAGAACCCATCAAAAAATTTGCCGCACAAGAAACTTTTGGCATGAATCGCTGTCAAATTGTTGCTAATGCTTTGTTGGATGCTTGGTATAAAGGCAGGAATGCTTATGATGAACGGATGCAATCTATTAACCGCCACTTTAACCGTCATCTAGTAGATGTGCAGCGTCCTTACCTCAATCCTAGTTCTCAGGATATTTACTCTCCACTAAGCTAAGATTTTGTAGCATTCTCAATAAATTTAGGGTGGGCAGCATATAGAGTTAAATAATGTCCATCCCAATAATTATCGGTTAAGGGGAAAAAGGGGAATGGGAAAAGGGAACTAACAAACCTTTAACCTTTTCCCCTTAACCAATTTTGAGTTCAAAACGCTATCCCTTGTAGTATTGATGTCTATCCTATCAATATGGATACATGATACAGTCCAAATAAGATAATTAGCCGTAGATAAATGCCAGTAATGCAATATGTCAGTGTGTTAGCTGAGTTACGGTAAAATTATGTAGAGCAGGCAGTAAGTCTGCTATTTTTATGCTTGATTTATTAAACTATGCCTTTTACATATAACCGTAGCGTTCGCTTTCAAGATACTGATGCTGCTGGGGTAGTATATTTTGCGAATATTTTGGGGATTTGTCATGAAGCCTATGAAGAATCTCTAGAAGCAGCAGGTATTAATTTAAAAACTTTTTTTAGCAATCCATCGGTAGCTTTTCCGATTGTTCACGCTAATGTTGATTTTTTCCGTCCGGTGTTTTGTGGCGATAAGCTAGTAGTGTGTTTGATGCCACAAAAATTAGGTGGGGAGAAGTTTGAAATTGCTTATGAAATTTTTGTAGCTGAGGTAATAGTTGCTAAGGCAATTACCAGGCACGTTTGTATTGATGCAAATAGTAGAATTAAGCAGGAATTGCCTGTGGAAATCGTCAATTGGCTGGAAACTAACCGCAGAGACACAGAGGAAGCAGAGAGAAGAAAAGCAAGGGAAACTATGTAAGTTAGTCGTTGCAATTAAAGATTATTATTTAGGGCTGTCATTTGTCCTTAGTCATTTGCCATTACTAAAAGTTAGAGTATTCTATTAGTTAGAAATTATTTTCAGACTTTAGCCTTCTTGTACTAGTTTTTGTAGTTGTTGGCGGTTAATTTTACCTTGGGGATTGCGGGGCAAACTGGATACAGGAATCCAGTGTTTGGGAATTTTAAATTTGCAGAGTTTATCTTGAATGGCTGTTTTAATTTCTAATGATGTATAGGATGATTTAGGAATATAAATCGCTGTTAATACTTGCCCCCAATGGTTATCTGATACGCCAATCACACAAATATCATCCACCATGTTAGTTGCTCGGATGGTTGATTCAACTTCGGCAGGATAGATGTTTTCGCCTCCGCTAATTATTTTGTCACTGTTACGCCCCAAAATTTTTAAATAGCCTTGGTTGTCTAAAAAGCCAACATCATCTACGGAAAAATTATCTTGTTTATCCCAAAGTTTTGGATAATATCCCAGTGCTAAAGATTGTGCTTGAATGGTGATATTTCCTAGTTGATTGCAATTTAAAATTTCGCCTTGTTGATTGCAAATAGTTATTTGAGCATGGGGGAGAATTTGACCAGAATTAACTTTACCATTGAGAAAATCATCAGGTTTTAATGTAGCTATTTGAGAGGCGGTTTCTGTCATACCATAAGTAGGTGCTAATCGAATTTGATGAAACCTAGCTTTTTCTAAGAGTTCATCCCAAGCAGGCGCACCACCTAACATAACTGTTTGAAATTGCGATACCCATTTAGTTAATGTGGGGTTTTGTAAGAGGCGTTGTAACTGAGTTGGAACTAAAGATATGAAAAAATCTGATATTTCAATATCATATATTTGACCAGCTTCTAATGCTTTGAATGGTAAAATAGCAAGTTTCCCACTAGTGGTAAAAGAACGCATAAATTGCATTAAACCACTGACGTGATAAAGCGGTAATACACAAAAAGAATTAATATAATTTAATTGAAAATATTCTTTAAATCCTTGCACAGATGCCATTAATGTGTCCCAAGTATGGATGGCGAACTTAATTTTCCCTGACGATCCACCAGTGGGAATCATGATTAGTGGTGAGTGGGGGGGTGGGGGAGATAAGGGGGATGAGGGATATGAGGGAGGTAAAAGATTTAATTTATTTAAGTCTCCCCAAATGATATCTGGTTGTACTAAATCGAAAACTTGTTGCCATTCTTGTGTTCCCCAGTCAGGGTTACAGAGAAATACTGAACAATTAGCAGCACAAGCGGCGAGAAAACCTGCTAAAAATTGCTCTGGTTGGCGTTCGGCTAAAATTATTTTTGGTGTTGTGCCTGATGCAGACAATTGTATTATTTCTGAATATAACTCCTCTGCTAATTGCTGCATTTGAAAACTATCACAACCTATTAGGCAATCAGCAACACCTAAATTATTCAGAATATTAAGATAGCTTACAGGTTTTGCCATAAACGTTGAAGCCATGTTTCTTCTTCTTTTGCCAACAAATGATTAATTCCGAAGCCAACTGCGCGTTTATGCTGAGATAATTCTGCTGCTAGCTGGAGTGCTGCGTGTCTCCCGATCGCAGTTTCAAAGACGGAGGAAAAGACTGCATCAATGTTATGCTGCTTACAAAACTGCCGCAGACGCGATGGTGAACCTGCGATCGCAGGTTTAATTACAAAAATGTCTCGCCAACCTTGTTGATAAGCAGCATTAAGTTGTGAGAGTGTAGCGACAGACTCATCTAAAGCGATCGCTGTTTGATAACGGCTACTCAGCTGTAACATCGCCTCAAATTCTGCTACGGCTAGCGGTTGTTCGATAAATTCCACTTTTTCTGAAAATTTATCGCAATTTTCTAGCCATAACTCAGCTTCTTGGTAGCTAAGTCCCTCATTCGCATCTAATCGCAGTTCTGTAGAGGTTGGTAAACTGTCAATAAGTAAGTGAAAAATCTTTAACTCATTTGCGATCGCATCAACAGCAATTTTCCATTTAAACGTTCGATATCCTTCCTCCCACAGTTTTTGCCATGTATTTAACGCTGTTTCACCAGCTGGTAATAAGGCGCTACAGGGTAATTGGTAATTGGTAATGGGGATATCTCCCTGTCCCCTTGTCCCCTTGTCCCCTTGTCCCCAATCCCCAGTCCCCAATCCCTTCCACGCTGATTCAAAACCGAATTGACAGGCGGGTAAAGCATCGGGAATAGAAAAGATGATCTCTTCTGTAATTTTCTGTGGTAGCTGGCTACAAAAATCTAAAGCTTGCAGGAGAGTTTCAGAACCAAACCAGCTAATTGGCGCGATTTCGCCCCATCCCTCTCTACCAGCTGCATCAATCAGACGAACAATAATGCTTTCGCGAATATCCCAATTACCATGACTGGTAATAAGCGATCGCAAAAATTTCCGCGCTATCAGACGAAATTCAAATCTGTAATTCACACTGTTGTTCTCTGTCCTTTGTCATTTATCCTTAGATGACAGTACAAAGATGAACCACAAAGAATAAAGCCTTGCCGTTGTTAGATGAAGCTGAAAGATGAATATAGAATTATCAAGCTGTTAAGGTATTTACCTTCACCCTTCTCCTGCGGAGACGCTGCGCGAACACCCTTCACCCTTCAAAGCACAAATCCCACACCTAACAGCAAACAAGCCCAAAAATGTACAGCTACGGCGATAAATTTACAATTACTCACCTTATCTGGCTGATTATGATACTGCTGGACATGACGGCATAATTTAAAAGCGTAGGGTAGACTTAGCCAACTTAACAGTGTCCAGACAGGGAAAATTCCCCATAACACTAAAATCAAGGTGAGGGGATAAATACTCGCGGTAAACCAAATGAGAACTTGAGATCCTGTTTTGGTTCCCAGGCGGACAATAGGCGATCGCTTTCCTGCTGCTATGTCATCGTCAACCTGGTGAAAGTGGGAGCAAAATAAAATTAAACTGGTAACAATGCCCACAATCACTGAAGCTAGTAGGCTAGTTATTGACCAAGTTTGAGTTTGGCTATAGTATGCTGCACCCACTGCCAATGGGCCAAAGGCAAAAAAGCAGAGAATTTCACCTAAACCCTGGTATCCTAAACGAAAGGGAGGCCCTTGGTACATATAGCCCAAAGCACAACAAAGCAGAATTACCCCAATCACAGTTAGGTCTTGTTGCCAAGTTGCGATCGCTAGTATGCCCAGCAAACCCAAAATTAAGCAAAGATTTCCTAACCAAAATACTACTAACTTTTTTCCAGTTAAGTTTACCAGTGAATGGTGTTTATTTTTATCTATCCCCGTTTCTGAATCAAAAACATCATTACTGATATTTTCCCACGCCAGAATTAAAATTGCTGCTGCAATAAAAGTAGTAAATACTGCTGCATTAAAATTTTTGGTTTCTGCAAATGCTACCGATGTTCCTACCCAAATAGGCATAATGGCAACACTATACATCGGCGGTTTAATCGCTGCCATCCATAACTTGCTTTTGGGATATAAAATCTGCTGTGTAGTCATCAGTCGTGATTAACTAAATTGCCAGAACCTTACTCATATTAAATTTTATGGGTTTGAGAGACACTAAATGTTGTGAATTTGCAAAAAAACTGCGTTTTTTTCTGCAAATGGTTAACTCTGTGCTCATCAAACTTACTCTATATTGCAGCATAAAACTGAGCATGGCTTGTCGTGGTCTTGTAACACCAAAAACAAGGCAAACCATACTCTGGTTAAATGGTGACTGAATATGTTACCTGTAGAAATACGAGACCATGTTTAATTGCACTTTAGGAAGTTAACTTAAAAAAAATTTACTATTACTAGATCCATGACAGTTTCACCATGTCGCAACAGCTTCTTCGTAGAGTACAAAGACCTCTACCAGTTTCTCACAGTAGTTCAAGAAAATTGCCTCAACAATAATTGCAGGCAAATTGTGAGTATTTCGCTAGAAATTGATCTAGTAGATCCCTTAGTTGTATTAGATGAACTGGCTCAAGTAAATGAGATAAATTTTTATTTTGAAAATAAGGGCAAAGGAGAAGCGATCGCAGCTATTGATTCTGTGGCGACATTAAGTATTGATGGAACTGATAGATTTAGTAAAGCTGAGAATTTTATCAAAAGTTCTCTCAAAAATATAGTTAAATTTAGTAACGATAATTTACCTTTTTCAGGCCCGCATTTTTTCTGTTACTTTAGCTTTTTTCCGCAAAACTCCCAAGCAGATTACCCATTTTCGGCGGCAACAATTTTTCTACCACGTTGGCAAATATCTATCAAAAATCAGCGCTGTATTTTAGTGATGAATTCAGTTGTCACAGCCAGCGAAAATATTAATCGGATATTACAGACTCTGTGCAATAAAATTGACACAATTAATTCTTTAAAATATTATTCACCCAATCTGGAAGTTTTTCCTGCTAATTTTAGCAAAAAATCCGTTAGCAATGCGAATCATTTTAAAAGTTCTGTAACATCTGCTTTAGAAAAAATTCGTAATAATCATTTAACCAAAATTGTGTTAGCGGATGCTTTAGATGTTCAGTCTAGCAATGATTTTAATTTATTTAAATCTTTAAATAATCTGCGCCAAATACATCCTAATTGCTATATATTCTCTACGAGTAATGGTAAAGGACAAAACTTTATTGGCGCGAGTCCAGAACGTTTAATCTGTATTCACGATCAAAAGTTGATTACAGATGCGTTAGCAGGTTCTGCACCCCGAGGTAAAACACCCACCGAAGATGCAGCCAACGCCAATCTGTTAATTAATAACGAAAAAGAAAAGCACGAACATTCCCTAGTTATTGATTTTATTACTCAACGCCTATCTCAAATCGGTTTATTACCCCAGGTATTACCACCACGATTGCGACAATTATCGAATATTCAGCATTTATGGACACCAATTAGCGCTTTAGTTCCGGCTAATGTCCATCCCTTAAAAATTGTCGCGCAACTGCATCCGACACCAGCCGTCGCCGGTGCAGCCAGAGATATCGCCTGTGCGGAAATTCGCCGCTACGAAAACTTTGAGAGGGGTTTATATGCTGCACCTCTGGGTTGGGTAGATTCTGAGGGTAACTGCGAGTTTGTTGTGGGTATTCGTTCTGCGCTCATTGATGGCGATCGCGCTAGACTGTACGCAGGTGCCGGTATCGTTGCAGGTTCCGATCCTGAAAAAGAGTTTGCAGAGGTGCAACTTAAACTTCAGGCTTTATTAAAAGCTTTAGTTTAATTAGAAATAATCGAGCAAAAAAGTTATACCAATCACCCAAATCTCAACTAAACAACAATTCCCAATTCAAAATCTAAAATAGTATTAAAAACTTAAGATGCGTTAGCCTGCGGTGTAACACACGCTACTTAAGATTTACTGTCGCAAACATTATTTGAATTGGTATTACTGTTACATCTTAATTAACCAATTGGGCGGTTTCCGGGATTTACTGCGTGAATATATTCACTACCAGAATGTGGTCTACCACGTTTATATTGAGCTTCTTCTGGTTTACCCCATCCTAGCTGCAAAATAATTTCTAGGAAATTGGAATTTTCCCATTTCCATAAACTTGCCCATTCTGTGATTTGAGCAATTCTTTCAACATCTAGTTTATTAATTTGCTGATATTGTTTGCTATTATTAAAACTCAAATATAAGTCCATTTCTGCTGTGACTTCATACCAAAATTCTAAAATAGAATTTTTGGCAGTATGTAATATTACCAAGTCGCTAGTAAGAGCTATTAACTCATGATCTATTTTAGGATATTTGAAGGTTTTGCCTTTAACATTCACTTCATGCCAGATAATTCCTGAGACATGATTTTGTCTTTGATAATCGTGAATGGCGGCTTTAAAATCTTGATAAGCAGTGAATTTTTGTAGACCATCGCTTCTGATAAATTGGTCAATTAAAGGATTGCCAGACACCGTTACTTCTAACTTAAGGCGTTCACCTTTCAAGCAAGCTTGACGCTCATCTGCCAATATTTTTATAAGTTCTTCGGTAGTATAAACCTTTGACATCAGAACACACTCTAAATTAGTTAATTGTCATTTGTCATTGGTCATTTGTCGTTAGTTATTTGTCATTTGTTATTTGTCATTGGTTATTTACTATTGATTATTTATTATGGGTTAAGTTTATTAATGGCTAAGGTAGATTATTGGAATATTATGATTTAAGCTTATAGGAAATGCAGTATCAGATATAGCAGTCTTAATTGTTTGACATGATAAAAACTTAGGGCAGACCAATTTGGTCTACCCTAAAAGTTATTTACTTAACTCACTACTGAACTCATTGAAAGAACGGCGTTTTAACTGCACTGACTCGGTGCGTGGTAATAAATCAAACACCTCACGAAAGCGATCATCGATTTCCTCAAAAGGAACTTGACCCTGCTTATTTAAAACTACTTTACCTGATTGATCTAACACCACCACTTGAGGAACAGCACCAGAGTAGTAATATCCTACTTCCGTGGGTGCATAAGTTTTTTGAGCAGGGATGGTATCTACACTAATGGGGATAATCTCTGCGGCTTTACCATAGAATTCCTGTACCCGTGAGATTGTAATGGCATATTCCTTACAATCTTTGCTGTCATCAACATAAAAAGCTAAAAATGCTGGTTTATGCTCTTCTAAAGTCTGTGCTAGTGTTTGTCTTGGTGGAACCAGTGAACCATTACCAGCATAAACCACGAAAATGTTGCCATCAAAATTGTCATCTTTAATACCAGCAAATGCTGGCTGGATATTGATAATGAACAGGCAAACAAGCAATACCAAAGCTTTGTAAACCAATCGTTGCCAATTGGCTATTTTGTGTAAAAACAGAGACTTTATCCCATTCATCAAAACAAACCTTGAAAGCTACAATTTGTCAGTTTGTGCTGAATTCAGCCAACAGCGCTGGATAGATGATTACGTCTACGCACTAATTTTTAAGATAACGCCTATGGGGACGGGGGAGTAGTGGGGAGTGGGGATTGGGGACTGGGGACTGGGGACTGGGGATTGGGGATTGGGGGATGAGGGAGAAATAAATAATTTTTGAATTTTGAATTTTGAATTCCCTTCAGGGTTTGGCTGGCTTTTTGTGCGAGGATTCGCTAAACTCTCAAGATTAATTTAAAACTTAAGCTATTAACTACTGTGGCGAACAAAATACAACTTATAGATAGGCTCAAACTGGGTTTGGCGGTATCAGTCGCAAAAGGTGTAACCTTTATGGTGCGATCGCTCCACCTAGGTGCTGCTAGTGTATTACCAGGCTCAATTGCTCGGCGGATTGAACCGAAGCTGTTACAGTTATTGAGTCAGCAGGTGAAAAAAGGCGCGATTCTCATTGCGGGTACGAATGGCAAAACTACCACATCGCTGCTGTTACGGGAAATTTTAGAACGCCAAGGCTACCGTGTTGCTCATAACTCTACAGGCGCAAATCTGGAAAATGGTTTGATGACTGCGCTGATGGATAACACTAACATCCTGGGTAGCTTGGATGTTGACTATGCAATTTTGGAAGTTGATGAAAATATTTTACCTAGAGTTTTAGCGCCAATTCAGCCCAAGCTAATTCTGTGTTTAAACTTATTCCGCGACCAACTCGACAGGTACGGGGAAGTCGATACTATTAGTAAACGCTGGGGAAAGGCGATCGCAACTTTATCACCTGATACTATCGTAGTGGCAAATGCCGACGACCCCACAATTTGCTATCTCGGTCAACAATTAACCCAACAGCGTGTCTCGTTTTTCGGTTTGAGCGAACCGGAACATTATTTAGAAGCAATTCCCCATGCTGTAGATTCGATTTATTGTCCTAGATGCGGGAAGGCTTTAGACTACAAAGGCGTTTACTTATCCCACATGGGTGAATATAGCTGTTCTAATTGCGGCTTTAGTAGAAGCCAACCGAGCCTGAATAGTAGCGAATGGCCGCAAATTTTGGTGGGTTTATATAACAAATACAATACCTTAGCTGCTGCTACTGCTGCCCAAGAATTAGGAGTTAATGCAGCTACTATCCGCGAGACAATTCCCAATTTCCAAGCAGCTTTTGGTCGTGCGGAAGAGTTAGAAATTAACGGTAAAAAGGTAAGGATTTTATTATCAAAAAATCCTGTGGGGACGAATGAAACTATTCGCGTAGTTACAGAAAGTGCCGATAAAACTACTTTGCTAGTATTAAATGACCGAGTACAAGATGGCGAAGATGTCTCTTGGATTTGGGATGTAGATACAGAGAAACTAGTTCAGCGTGGGGGGACTTTAGTAGTAAGTGGCGATCGCGCTTATGATATGGCCTTACGTCTGCGCTATAGTGACCCCAATTCTGCCCAAAATTTTAAACTGATTGTGGAAGAAGATTTACGTCAGGCTATTAACACCGCCTTAGAGCGTACAGCCAACAACGAAACCCTACATATTTTACCCACATATACAGCAATGTTGAACGTGCGCGAAGTATTAACAGGACGCAAGATTTTGTAAATTTGGTCAAGGAGAGACGCGATGAATCGCGTCTGTACAAGAGGTAAAAGTTATTTATCTTCCCCAGTCCCCAATCCCCAGTCCCCAGTCCCCAATCCCCAATCCCCATTACCCATTCCCCATTACCCATTCCCCAATATTATGCAAATTACAATTGGTTGGTTATATCCGACGCTGATGAGTACCTATGGCGATCGCGGTAATGTGATTACTATAGAACGCCGCTCTCAATGGCGGGGTTTCAGCGTTAAGGTTGTACCTTTAGATCAAAATGCGACAGCAGAGGATATTAAATCTGTTGATTTAATTGTCGGTGGTGGCGCACAAGACCGCCAGCAAGAAATTGTCATGCGCGATTTGCAAGGTGCAAAAGCCGATGCGATGCGTGAAAAAATAGAAAATGGTACACCGGGAGTATTTACCTGTGGTTCGCCGCAGTTGCTAGGACATTATTATGAACCTGGACTAGGACAGCGCATTGAAGGTTTAGGAATATTAGATTTAGTCTCTGTGCATCCTGGTGAAAATACTAAACGCTGCATCGGTAACTTAGTCATTGAAGTTACAGCTTCTCGCCTAGCGCAAGATTTAAAAGCGATGACGGGTAGCACACCGTATTTAGTTGGCTTTGAAAATCACGGTGGACGTACCAAGCTGGGGAAAGTGGAAGCCTTGGGAAAAGTAGTTTACGGCTTAGGCAATAACGGTGAAGATGGTACAGAAGGAGCATTTTATCAGAATGCGATCGCAACCTATTCTCACGGCCCCTTATTACCCAAAAATCCCTTTGTTGCAGATTGGTTAATTCAAACAGCTTTGCGGCTGAAGTATCAACAGCCAATTACCCTAGAACCTTTAGATGATACTTTGGCAATGCAAGCGCGGGAAGCGATGTTTAAGCGGTTGAAAGTAAGTTTACCAACACCTACTGCGGCTAACGCTTAAGAACTTCTTAAGCAAACGTGGCTGTCCAGATCCCCGACTTTCTCAAAAATTCGGGGATCTAAATCTCGCTAAAATGTGTCAGTTCGCGTAGGATGCGTTAGCGATAGCGTAACGCATCAGTGCCAAATACAGAGGATAAAGCAATGCTAAACCCTCTACCCAAGAAATGGTATTACCAGAGCCATTGCACAGGAATATGTATCTGGTAGCCATCGATAAATTGTACTGCTGGTTCAGATGTAACACAAAAGCGATTTTCATCGTCTAACAAAAGCTTACAGGGACGTTCGCATATTACTACCTGCTCTTTCATGGGAAATAATTTGCCGATGTTTGCAATCAAATTTTGATAGATGCTCCATCTTTTTTCGTCAATGACGCAATTTAAAACATTAATACAAAAATCTAAATAAGCGCCTGCTTTCGCCCACAAATTACAAAAACCGCTTGTGGCTAAAGATAGCTTTGCTGTTTCAACTTTCTTCTTAGATTTACTATCAAACATAGTCCACATTAAGTTTAATTCATTACTTAAGAGTGTCTCAATATCTAGTTCTCTATGCAAGTAAAATAACAATTCATCTTGAATTTGGGGAGTTAATTGATATCGGAGTTCATATATTAAAGCTGTTTCCAAGTTGGTAGTGAGCAATTGAATTTCCTGAATCATCTGCCATCGTTCTTTCTTCGGCAAATTGATAATTTGGATCAATCGCTCCTTCCAAGCTGCATAAGGGCTATTAAAAAAGATGATTTCAGGTTCAGATAAGTTTTGAAATTGATAAGCTGCTGTGACTGATTCTTTGGCTTTTTGGCGGTCAATGGGTGTTGTTGTGAGTGCAATATTTATCCACTTTTGTTTATATGCAGGAATTAACGCTGCTTGTTCAGAAGTTAATGTTGCAATTCTTGGAGTTGTCATTAGTTATTGGCACAATAACGGGGATTGTAATACCCAAGAGATTTTTGTAAAAAATTAATTGTTCCTGCTAATCCTGAGTAATTTTGAGTTGATTCTAATAGATGTAACAGCCCAGATAATGATTCTGGAGCAACAATTTTACCTAAAGCTGTGATTGTATTTTCACGCACTGTTGAGTCTTCATCTGTTAATGCCACAATCAGTTCTGGAACTGCAGATACAGCACCAACTTCTCCTAAAGCAAGAGCAGCTTTGTTACGAATTTTGGGATTGCGATCGCTTAGTGCCTGGCGTAATATTTCTACAGATTCTTGGGAACCTATACTCTGAGCCGCATTTAGACGTACCCAAATATCTGCATCACTCAAGGCTGGCTGTAAACCTAACAATGCATCTGCTGTATGGATTTTACCTAATGCCTGAGCAACGAGCGATCGCACTCCTGCACTTTCATCATTTAATGCAGAAATTAATACAGTTGTTGCTGATTCTGTGGCAATTTTAGCCAACCCTTCTGCAGCAGACCAACGTACCGCAGAATTTTCATCCTGCAAAGCCTGTATTAGTCCCGCTACTGCTGACTCTGAAATAAAATTCCCTAATTGTTCAGCCGCACAGCGACGTACCCCAGCATATTCATCATTCAAAGCTTGTTGTAGCAAAGGTATTACAGCTTCAGCAGCAACTCCACCCAAATCTTTCACGGCGCTAAGACGAACTGATTCGTCTTGATCGTTTAAAAGTTGTTCCAAGTTTACCAAGTTTGGTTGAGAGCTAGTTGGAGTTAATTGCGACTCATCTTCATTAATGCTAGCTCTGGCGTGAATAGCATCCAAGACCCTAGCTGCATCTTCAGCCACATAATAATCATCGTCTTCATTTTCTACAAACTTCTGGAGTTCTGGCACAATCTCCGGGGTAGCAATTGGAATCAGAAGGTCAGCAGCAGTACTGCTAAAATCTGTCCAATCGAAATATTTCAGACACCAACGCACTAGAACACCGATTCAGTAATGGAGAAACGAAAGCAAATCAAGCTGATATAGAGTAAAAGGATGAAGGTAAAAATAGAGCAAAATCTTATCAGGTAATGATTGTAGCCATTAGTAATGGAATATAGAGATTTAATCAACTCTCAAGGAAAAGTGCGCTCAAGTTTCAGGTATATTCGATGTTACACAGATGCATGAAAGACCGAGAGTATACCTATGCGTCCAGTCCATTGGCATCCACCGACCGAACTTAACGCTCAAGAGCAAAAAATCGTCAAGCGGATCAAAAGAGCAAAGCTATTCACGTTCTTGCGGCAATACCGTCATCAGTTATTTGATGAGGAATTTCAAGAAGAACTGAGCAAGCTTTATGCAGATTCTCCCAAAGGGCATCCACCAGTACCTCCAGCACAACTGGCATTAGTGACAATCTTACAAGCTTATACAGGAGCATCCGATGCGGAAGCGATTGAAGCGTTGCTCATGGATAGACGTTGGCAGTTAGTGCTTGATTGCATTGATTGTGAGCAAGCACCATTTTCTCAAGCGACACTTGCCAGGTTTCGCACAGCACTGATTATCCAAGGACTCGACCGACGATTAATTGAGAAAACAGTAAAACTAGCAGAACAGAGCAAGGGTTTTGGCTCAAGGCAATTACGGGCAGCGCTTGATTCCAGCCCCTTGTGGGGAGCATCGAAGGTTGAAGATACATATAATTTATTGGGTCACGCGCTCAAAAAAGCGATTGGCGTGATAGCTGTCCAGCAGGGGAGGGGGTTGGCGGAAGTTGCACAAGATATTGGGGTAGATATGGTTGCAACTTCAAGCTTGAAAGCGGCTTTAGACTTAAACTGGGATGACCCAGATCAGAAAAATTTGGCCTTGGGGATTGTACTGGATGCTTTAGAGAGAGTTGAGACTTTTGTTCAAACACAGCCTACTGAAAATGAACATCCGCTACTTCGTTCAACTCTTGAAACAGCAAGACAAATCGAAACACAGGATGTGGAAGTTGATGCCAATGGTGAGGTAAAACTGCGCTCTGGTGTTGCCAAAGAACGACGTATTTCAGTTGAAGACGAAGAGATGAGACATGGACGTAAAAGCCGTAGCCAGAAAATTGATGGCTATAAACGTCATGTGTTACGAGATTTAGACAACGGAATGATTCGCGCTGTTGGTATTACCAAAGCTAATGTCCCAGAAGCATCAGTAACCGATGCGATTACTCAGGACTTACAAACACAAGATGTTGAACTTACCGAATTGCATATTGACCGGGCTTACTTGAGTAGCTCCTTAGTTAAAAATCGTAGTGAGCAATTGAGTATATACTGTAAGGCTTGGGTCGTCCACAACGGTACAAAATTTGGTAAAACTGCCTTTGTGTTGGACTGGGACAATGGTACTATTTGTTGTCCCAATCAGGTAACTTTACCTTTTAGTTTGGGTGCTAAAATTCAGTTCCCACAAGAAGTTTGTGCAACCTGTCCTCTCAGAGAATCTTGCACCAGTTCACCACGCGGACGTAGTATTTCAATTCATCCAGAAGAACAATTATTTCGAGAGTTACGAGAACGTCAATTAACCCCTATTGGACGTGCCAAACTCCGCGAACGCGTTTGTGTTGAGCATTCTTTATCTCATATTGGTCGTTGGCAAGGTGAACAAGCTCGCTATGTTGGTTGTCGCAAAAACTTATTTGATCTTCGTCGCGTAGCGGTTGTTCATAATCTTCATGTCCTTGCCAAAATTTTTACTCACACTACTGAGCCAGCCTCTACTTCTATTTGATTACTGAATCGGTGTTCTAGCGCTTGTCTTCCAGACTCAGAATTGATATTTGCTAATGCTTGTGCTGCTTCAACGCAGGTTCCTGATATGTCATAGTCATTCCACTCTTCATTGTTCATGATTTCTATAAGTACTTCCACTGCCGCTTCTGTACCAATTTTTTCTAAGGCATAAATAACAGACAATATCTTATTTTCTTGAAAATGCTTCCTCGCGTCGTGGTAAATTTCTGTAAGTGCTAGTATTGCTGCTTTTACTGCTGCTTCTGTACCAATTTCACCTAATGCATGAATAGCAGAATATGCATTTTGCTTTTCTTCGTTCACCACTTTGACTAGAAACGGAATTGCTGCATCAGAGCCAGTTATACCCACTAAGTCAAATAAAAATCCTGGAGAAACCTCAGTAGATATTACCCAATCTACGGTAGTACTTTGTAGCTCTGGTCTCACGGCTCCTGCGAGTTGAGCTCCCAAACACAAGTCTACTTCTAGAGCTAACTTCACCACTCGTAACGCAGTTTCATCATCTACTAGGGGTAATATCTGTGCAATGGGTTCTGTCCATTGCAATTGGTTTAAATACTCAACTTGTAATTCGTGATCGCCAAGCCTCTGTATTTGTTGGTATAAAATTTCTGAGCTAGTATCTGCTTGAGACATAACTTTACGTGAACCTACAGTTATCAATTATAGGTTTTTGCGTTATTTGGTACTATTGTACTATAAATCAAGCAAGATACTAAGTAGCCAATGTTATAAATTGTTACGCATACTCAGCCAAGAGCGTACTGAAAAGTACTCAAATGAAGTGAACTATAAATTTATTGGGGTTGTATTCATTACACCGCGCAAAAGATAATTTGATAACTCACAAAATCCTTCCCCTTCCGCAGCGCTGGTTACATAAGCAGGCTGATACTTTAATTGGTTGGCATATTCCAATACATTCGCTACACCTACAGAGATGGGAAAATAACGCCGATCAAATAAACTTTCATCATTAGGACTATCACCCACCGTCACAATTTGTTCTGGGGAATATTGCGGACAATTTTTCTGTAATACTTGCAACAAACCTACAGCTTTATCTTGAGTTTGCGGTTTAATATGACACTGTACATTACTGTAAGTAAATCCCCATCCCATTTCTTGACATAAATGACTCAGGGTTTGTAATTCTGTGGTATTTAAGGATGCGACATCAAAAGTCCAATCGGTGATGCGAAATCGATTGTCAGTAGATTCTCGGATTTGCGGAAACTGATTTTGTAATTGCTCAAAAGCCGCAGCTAAATTTTGACGATGGCTAGCTAAGTCAGAAATGGGCGTTAGTGCTACTGGGCGATCGCTCCCAGTAGGATAGAATAAACCGCCGTTTTCTGCGATCGCACCCACTACAGGCATTAAGCTACTGAGTCCACTCACCCATCCGGCAGATCGCCCAGTAACAATTAGCACTTTAATATTTGCTGCTGCTAAATTTTCTAAAGATTGCAAAAGGTTACTGGTAAATTTACCTTTTTTGGTTAAGGTGCCATCCATATCTGTAGCCACCAGTTGAATCTTTTGCCAATAACTTGAGGTCGCTTCAGACAAGGGCAAGGAATTTATAAAACCTTTATCATCAGGGCTAAAGTGTGTGTACATATACGATTTAGTCAAAGTAATAAAAAATAGTAATAATACCGCAAATTACTGTTCAAAATTTGGGCACCCTAGCATCAGGAATTAAGTTTAGCAGTTTGCCAACCATGTACAATTTGATTTTTGCAGCCCAAACTTCAACGGGAAAAGCTAAAAAGGCAACCCAAGAAGTACCATCAAAAGCACCACAAAGCCCTCCTGCTCCCATATTCATGTTTACTTCTGGAGGGTTGTTGTTAGCAGTGATTGCTTTAGTTGCCTATGGCAAATTCCTGAAGACTCAACTAGATAAAAAACTCAAGTTTGAACAATTCCGCACCCGAGAACTAGAGAAAAAGTTTAAGCTGGCGCTAGAAACCATTCGCAAAATGGAAACAAATCCCGATTTGGTTAACTCCCGGGATTTCAACTTAGATTATCTGCGGATGCGGATGGCAGAAGAGGTATTTCATTTTGCGATCGTTAATCAAATTAAAATCCAAGTTAAAGAAAAAATTTCTCAAGCTCTACGTCCCAATCAATCCCAGCAAGGCGCTGTAGGGATTGCCACTAGTACCGGACGGCAAGTTGATGAAACTTTTGATGTTGAATATGAAACTGGTACTCCACCCAACATGGCGAAGCGAGTACTATTTCGCGTGCAAATTCGCTTAATGAAGTTACCAACACAAGCGACTTCTGCCACTATTAGCCAGATTATTGATTGTATCGAAACTTACCTTAGCCCCACAGACGATGAAGATACTTGGCAACCGACAATTCAAGGACGGATTGCTAATATGCATTGGGATCAGAAGGCTAAACCTACCCCTTTGTTAGTACTAGAGCAATCAAATGATGGTGTCAATGTCTCTTTCCGTACAAGCCGTCAAGCTACTCCTGGTAAGAATGTGCCGCAGCAGCCTGTAGCTAAACAATCAGGTCACGCTAACAATCATTAAGTATTGTAGGGTGCAGCTCTTTCCACTTTATGAGTTCTGATTTCTCAAGCCAGAATCGTAATGGCTGACAACACTTTGAGAATCGCGCGCCAAAAGCCCATCTTCCATTTCGACAATGCGATCGGCTATATCTAAAATGCGGTTATCATGTGTAACCAACAAAATAGACGTTCCTTGGTCTTTGGCAAGGCGTTGCATGATTTCTACAACATCCCGTCCAGATTGTTTGTCTAAAGCTGCTGTTGGTTCGTCTGCTAGTACGAGGGGAGGATGATTCACCAAGGCGCGAGCGATCGCAATTCTTTGTTTTTGACCACCAGATAGATTATCTGGATAGTAATTAATTCTCTCTTGTAACCCAACCGCTGTCAGCATTGCTTCTGATTTAGCAATTGCTTCGCTTTGGGCAACTTCGTCATTTAACTCTACCGCCATCTGTACATTTTGTCTGGCGGTTAAGAATCCTAGCAAATTATGAGCCTGGAAAATATAACCTATTTTCCGGCGGACTTGCACTAACTGATTTTGACTGGCACCTAATAATTCTTCACTGAGAAATTTTAAGCTACCTTCTTGTACAGAACGTAGCCCACCAATCAAACTCAGTAATGTAGTTTTACCTGAACCTGATGGCCCAGTCATAATCACAATTTCACCAGCATAAATCTCTAGATTAATATCAAATAAAATCTGTCTTTTCAGTGCGCCTCTACCATAGTAATGATTGAGATTTTTAATAGCAATTACAGGTTCTTGTCGCATCATAATGTGGGTAGCTGGATGTTAAGAGTTTACGAAGGTAACTGTAAGTAACAAAATAAGTTATTAATCATCGATTATAAAATAGTATTTTTGATAAGTATTGAGCATTTATAATGATTTTAGTATTTAAAATTTTCTAAATTTATACAGCCAAATTTAATTGATTAAAAGATATCAGCGGGGTCGGCCGAACGTAACTTACGCACTGCGATCGCACCGGAAATAAAGCACATCAAAATAGTTAAAAATAGTACTAATAAAGCACGCTCAAGACTCATAAAAACTGGAAGCAATGTAGCGTTTCTAGCAGTAGAATACATAAATAATGCAAAGGTAAATCCAGGTATAAACCCAATAACTGCTAATAAAAAAGCTTCTTGCAGGATGACTGTTAATAAATAGTTTTGGGTATAACCTATTGCTTTTAATGTCGCGTATTCAGCCAAGTGATCAGCAACTTCCGTATAGAGAATTTGGTAAACAATTACGGTGCCCACAATAAAGCCCATAATTGTCCCTAAAGTAAAAATAAAACCAATCGCAGTACTACTTGCCCAGTAATGACGCTCAAAATCAATAAATTGTTGCTTGGTTAAAACATTAACATCTTGAGGTAAATAGTTTCTTAATTCTTGAGTAACTGCATTTGCATCTGCACCAGGCTTAAGCTTGATTACCCCAATATCAATTAAACCGCGCTGGCGATTATTAAATATTCGCAAAAAGTTAACATCGCTAGTAATTAAATTACCATCAGCACCGAAAGATGCACCTAAAGTAAATAAACCTACTACTTTAATCCGTCGTCTTCTCACTTCTGCTGTGACATTTTTACCTTGCTCAAAATCAGCAGCAATTGGCCCATACTCTACCCGAGAAGAACGATCATATAAAACTACATCAGGGAGTTTGAGCTTATCTAAATTTTCCACCATTCCTGGTAAGTTAAAAATATTAACTTCTGGGTTAAAACCAAATATCAGAATACTCCGAGGGCGACCTGTCTCCGGATTTCTCCAAGCTGTGTAGTCTAAATAGATAGGATGTACTGATTGAACTGCTGGTAAATCTAAAGCTTTATATAAACGTCGTTGGGAAAAACTCCTCATCGACAAGATAGCATTAGACTGACTATTAATTAAAACAATGTCGCCTTCCAAGCTGCTATGTAAACGGACGTTACTATAGTACAAAGCATCTCGGAAACCAAGTTGCATAAACATTAAAATATCAGCAAATCCAATTCCTGCCAAAGCTACAGCCAAACGGGTTTTTTCCCGCGTCAATTGTAGCCATGATAAAGGAATTTTTTTATTCATTAAATAGGTAGATAAGAAGTTAGCAATTTTTTCAGCAATCATTAGCCATATAAGATGAATTTTTCAATTAGGAAATAGACCTAAGTCTTTTCCAGCAAACTCAGGATATGGTAGGCATTAGCCACTATAGAGTAATTAAATGAGATAATATTTAATACCAATTCAAAATTCAAAATTCAAAATTAAGAATCTAGACATAGCAGGGCTTTTGTTCTGTATATCTGTCGCATTCTTTTTTCAAATTGGTATAACTCAAAAAATATGGGCAATCCAGCACATTATGATTAGCTGATTCAGCTAATAACTAACAGCAACCCTTGACGATTAAAACCATTTAATTATTAATCTCTACAACAACCTTAGCGTAGGTTAAGCCTGCTACTTTAGTACTATCTTCTGGCGCGATCGCAATTTTCACTTCTACAACTCTGGCATCTACATCGGCGGCTGGATCTGTATTCAAGACATCTTTCTTACCGATTTTTCTGCCAATTTCCGTCACAGTTCCCTTAAGTTCGCCAGCAAAGGCTCCATTATCACTAGATATAGTTGCAGTTTGTCCAAGACGCACTCTACCAATACTGTCTTCTGCTACTTCAGCAATGACAAACATTTGATCGGTTTGTCCAATTTCCGCAATTCCCATTTGGGTAATGGCTTCTCCTGATTTGGTGTGAACTTTTAAAATTTCACCATCAATAGGCGCTCTCACATAGCTCAATTTCAGTTCTGCTTCAGCTTTTCTCACCATTGCGATCGCATTACTCACTTGAGCCTGCGCCATTTGCACATCAGTGGGACTCACTTCTAGCAATCGCTTGAATTTGGCTCGTTCTTCGTCGATTTGTCTTTGCAAAGTAGCTACAGTTTTATCGCGGTTAACTTTAGCTTCCACAAGCTGCTGTTGCAAAGTCGATAAAGTTTTGACTTGATTCGCTCTAGCTTCTGCAATCTGTTGTTTGATTGTGGCGATCGCTTGTCTGAGACTTGCTTGACTTTCCACCACCTGCTGATTGCTAGTAATCGCGCTCAAGCGTCTTCTATCTCGCTCTTGCTGCGAAATAGCACCTTCTTTATACAACATCTCATAACGTTGAGCATCAACTTGAGCATTCTGCTGTTCAGCTTTAATACGTGCGAGGGTGGCTCTTAAAGTATCTTTTTGTCCACTTAACTCAGCTTCTAGGCGGTTAACCATTGCTTGTTGGGCAATTTTTTCGCCGCTTAACTGAGCTGCAATGCGCGCGATCGTTGCTTGCTGTGCATCTCTTTCCCCACGTAACTGAGCTTCTAAACGAGCAATTACAGAATTTTGGGCTTGAATATCTCTGGGTGAACCTGCTCTAACTTGCGCTAAATTAGCACGAGATTCTTGCAATTTTGCTTTTGCTTCTTCTAATGCAGCTAATTGGGTATCGTGATTATCCAAAACTGCTAATACTTGACCTTGTTTTACTTTGTCGCCTTCTTTAATGAGCAGTTTTTGGACTCGCGACGAAGCCTGCATTCCCCCCATTGGCGCAGATAGCTTAATTACATCTCCGCGTGGTTCAATATGACCGACAGCAGTAACAGTATTCGCCATCGGTCTAATGGGTACAGATGAAGCTAACTTTCTCAACTGTTCAACTTTAGCTGTACCTAGTACACCAGCAGCGATTACTATCGGTAGGGCCACAGCTATGCTCCATAAAACCTTAGGTTGATCGAGCGGCTGTTCCCTTGACTTTGGCTTCTCAGTCACCCTTGACATGATATATTGCCCGTTTATCTGAATTTTGCTGATAGAAGTGAAAAGCGAGTTATACCAATTCGTAATTCGTAATTCGTAATTCGTAATTAAGAACATCAAATTTTATTTACAGCGTATTTCAGGTAAATGAGGTTCGCGCTTCGGAGTACGGCACTGCTGTGCCATGACAATTATCTGTACCTCACCAAATTGCAATCTGCTGTATTTGATGCCGAATTTTTGAGAATTGGTATTAAGCGCCATTAAATTGCTACTTTATGACGTTAGTTTTGATGATTGAATAACTTGATAAATAGTACTTAGGTCAGTACTGACTACAAAATCATCAAAAATAAGGCGATAAAGTACAATATTTTGTTAGATAAATTATGCTAGTTAAAATTTTTCTTGAGGAAGCGATTCCTTAATTGAAAAAATAACCAACATAATTAATGAGGTAGACAACTAATTAAAGCGGGTCTTTAGTAGGTAGCCAGCTTTTCATCCAGTAATTTAGTCTGTTTACTGATAAATGATAGCTTTGCCTTTACTAAAGAGCGCAAAAGCCTGGAATAAAATGTTGTCGAAATTTGAATTTTGAAGGAGCGACTTGCTTGCCGCAATTTAAGTGGATGCGGTGAAGTGTGATGGTTATAAAGTAGAAATTCACTCAAGCTAAGACAGAATTACTGGCATGATGCTGCTCGATATTATTAATTGAACTCAACCAGTAAATTACCCTACCTTTTATGAATAATTGAGATTTATGTGATCTGAACTTATCCAGCTAGTTGATTAACTTTGCAGTAGATTTCAATTATGAATCATAACTGCTATATCAAAATAGGGTGTTCCTAACATCACATTTTCCTTAATGTTTCTAGTTAACTATTGAGCAGATTTTGTTGCTATTTTTACCAAAAAAAACAACTTTCTTTTGATGTCTACTCCCAAAACTTAGCTGTTCTCTCTGCTGCTGTTTTTACTCCATCAAACTTTGGTTAAATGAATTCTACCTTTATCAGTTGGGGGAAAACGTAACAGAACCTACAGATGAGTAATTGGGCATTAGGCATTGGGCATTGGGAAAAGTAGGGATAGTTGCATTTGTGATGGAAGCAGAGGAGATGCGATCGCTTGAGTAAAATCGATGTCTCAAACTCCTCTAGCATTTGCAACAAGCACAAACTTACATTAGTACAACGTAAAGTTATAAGAAGTTTACTTTTCAAAAGTAATATTAATTTTGTATTGTTAGATACAGAATTAATTTGCTACTACCCCATTAGTCATGAAACTAGATTTTGATAGACCGAGTTTTGCAGTGCCATTCAAAAGGCAGAATTTGAATTGTATCAGTAAACCTTATACACCAGAGCAATCACAACAGGTTTGTGCATCTCGCTGGGTGAAGCTGTTACAACTTCCTAATCCATATAGCTTTGACGAAGCACTGTTATTGTGTGCGGTTTCTAAACATGAGTGGTTAGCGTGGATTCCAGATCATGGCGAAGTGGTGCTGCATATTAGCGAGTTTACCGCTAAGTAGTCAGGGCTTGAGCCTGGGCAAGGCACTTATTACGGTGAGTTGTTCTCTAAGATTTGAATTCATTCAAATTTACTAAAATTGCTCAATTTTTCCAAAATTTTGGAGTTATATAATCCCTCAAGAAAGGCTGGCTTCTAATTCAAATTACTTTACATAATGCAAGTAAAAACTTCTATACAAGTAAACATTAGTTGCAATAGTAATTTCCTTAAGCTAAGAGTGATAACTTATTAATTGAAGCGAAAGAAGCTTCCCTGGCAGATCCAACAGTTAAACAAAGTAAAGAGGTAAAACCACTGTTCAAATATCTGTCTCGTCAACGGACAACAACACCCAAATCGAACGCTTACATTTCCTCAAATTAGTCTAAAAGAGGGCTATGTAACTGATTTTTAGAATATCACGGTGAGCGTGAGTTAAATCGGTACAACCCTGGATATTTCTGAGAAAAGAGAGGAAATAACTAAGTTAGTAAGATTTTGGGTGTTGTTGTTTTAAGTATTTAATGTTTAAACGAAGATTTTTAGAAGATTTTAGGCGATCGCACTATTAATACTCATCAAAAATTAGTCCCCCAATTTTCTATAAATAGGGGGACATTGTGAAGGTTTTATTCTGCTTCCAAAGCCAAGTTAGAGGTGTATTTATCAATGACAGACTCTATTAAACCTCTGGGTTTCTGATAGTCACAGACTCAACTAATGGAGGTGCATTAGAACCATTACTTTGTGATGGCTGTTGTTGTGGAGATTTGGGAGTACCGTGCAATTGGATTGGTGGCTGTGGTGGTTCTGGTTCTGGGCCTAGTGGTTGAGGTTTGGCTACATACTCAAATTCACCTTTACCATCCATTGAAGGGCCTTTTGCCCAACGACCTTCTGAACTTTCGGTACCTTCAGAGTGGTTCCAGAACTGATAGGCGAACTCGCGTTTCTCCAATTCCAGTGGGAAGGAACTAGGAACGGGAGTAGTTTCTAGTCCAGAACTTTCTAAGTCTTCAATAGCCGCTATCCATTGGTTTTGATGCATGGTGTCACGGGCAATCATAAAGCTTAAAGTGTCTCTCACACCCGGGTCGTCTGTCATCTCATACAGACGCACTGCTTGCAAGCGTCCTTGAGACTCGGCGTGGAGGTTAGACCGGAAATCAGCTAAGAGGTTACCGCTAGAAACGATAAAGCGACCATTCCAGGGATAGCCAACACTATCAGATGGCGTAGCACCTAAGCCAGAAACAATCGCGTGTTGAGGATTCATTGCAGCTGCCATGACATCCGTAATTACATCCCGTGGATTGGAACCACCCATAACTGCACCTACTACAGCATCTCTGGCACCTTCTTCTTGCATTCTCAGAGGTGCTTTATCCAAGAGATGGGCAATCATTGTCGCTAACATCTCAATGTGACCAATCTTTTCAGTTCCCGTATCTAGTAATAAATCTCGGTACTTAGCAGGGCCTCGACAGTTCCAACCCTGAAACAGATAGTGCATCATTACTGTCATTTCACCGAATGTACCACCGATGAGTTCTTGAATTTTCATCGCGTAGATTGGATCTGGTTTTGTTGGGGGTTTGAAGTACTGTAATTTCTTAGTGTGATAAAACATTGTGTTTCCTAGTTGATGAGTATTGCCAAGGTAAGCAATGAAATTTTTGTCTTACCTTCCTCAAGGAAACTAATTAAAAGTTTTGTCTCCATCAACCACCAGCCAGATAAAAATAGTACATAAATATTGAATATTTAGAACCATAGATACACACAAAAAAACACCGATAAATCTAGTTAATTTATCGGTGCAAATCTGTGTTGATCTGAGGTTAAATTTTTATGAAAGATAGTAGAGTACGGTGCTGAGTGCTGAGTGAAAATACTATTCCAAAATACTCAGTCCCTAATTTTCATCTCGTCCATGAACTTGGGCAGGTGGGCTAGTCGCTTCAACTGCGGTAAATGGTTCTAAAATTTTGTAAGTGTGGCTTGACCCTTTAGGAACTACCCAAGAATTCCCCGGTTCTAATAAAATTGTTTGCCCTTCAATATGTAACTCGGCACGACCGCTAATTACATAACCAACTGTTTCATAGTCACGGGATGCTGATGGTTTTTCTTCGCTGGGTTGTTCGTTTTCCCAAATCCGCATAGCCACAGCCTTGCCAGATGCAAGATACTTTTGGCCGAGGTTACCTTTAGGAGAATGGCTAGAATCAACTTTCTTAACGCTGGTGTCACTCATAATCCATCAATTTCCTGGTTTGAGTACAACTTTGATACAGTTATCTTTTTTGTGTTTGAAAATTTCGTAGGCGTGGGGTGCTTGTTCTAGAGGTAGGCGGTGGGTAATGATAAACGACGGATCTATATCACCTTTTTGGATATGTTCTAGCAATGGCTTTACATATCTATGAACGTGAGTTTGTCCCATTTTGAAAGTCAAACCTTTGTTCATAGCAGCACCCATAGGTATTTTGTCTAAAAAGCCGCCGTATACTCCGGGTATAGATAGGTGTCCGCCTTTACCACAAGCGACAATTGCTTGCCTTAAGGCTGTGGGACGGTCTGTTTCTAGACGTACTGCTTGCTTGACTTTGTCGTAAACTGCCATTGCGTCTGTACCATGTGCTTCCATCCCCACAGCATCAATACAAGCGTCAGGGCCACGACCACCGGTCATTTCTTTGAGTGCTTCGCCTACATCCATTTCTTCGTAATTTAAAATCTCGGCTTTGCCATAGTCTTTAGCCATTTGGAGGCGTTCGGGGATGCGGTCAATGGCGATGACTCTCTCTGCACCCAACATGAATGCGCTTCTGATGGCAAATTGTCCAACTGGGCCACAACCCCACACAGCGACAACATCACCTGGTTTGATGTTGCAGTTCTCTGCTGCCATGTAGCCTGTCGGGAAAATGTCAGTTAAAAATAGTACTTGTTCATCCGTTAAACCATCGGGAATTTTGAACAAGCCGACATCTGCAAAAGGTACTCTGGCATACTCTGCTTGACCACCAGCGTAACCCCCTAATAAATGAGAGTAGCCAAATAGACCGGATGGCGAATAGCCCATCTGCTTTTCTGCTAACCAAGCATTCGGGTTAGAGTTATCGCACAAAGACCATAAATCGCGCTGACAGAAGAAACAAGAACCACAGGAAATGGTGAAAGGAACAATTACGCGATCGCCCACTTTTACATGAGTAACGCGACTCCCGAGTTCAACGACTTCCCCCATAAATTCATGGCCAAGGATATCGCCCTTTTGCATTGTGGGAATATAGCCGTTATAAAGATGCAAATCTGATCCACAGATGGCTGTGGAGGTAATTTTGATAATGGCATCACGGGGGTTAATCAGTGTGGGATCGGGAACTGTATCTACCCGCACGTCGTTTGCTCCATGCCAGCAAACTGCTTTCATAATTATTAATCCTTAGCTTTTAAACTTTGTGCTTTGTCAGAATTGGAGACATGATTAATCTTGGAGATGCAATTAATCTCTGAGACGCGATTAATCGCGTCTCTACAATTGCTGACCATCTCTTGTGTTGTGTGTATGTTGCTCGACCTAACAATACAATCTAAATGCTATATAACTCATATTTGATTTTTGAAATTCATGTAGGATGCGTTAGCGATAGCGTAACGCATCATCTGAAATTTGGCGTTGCTGATTAAAAGTATGAATGAGTCTCACACAAAGGCGCAAAGGCGCAAAGAGTTGTTATTTCATTGTGCTAAAAATTTAAATTCATACTCGAATTCAGCAACGCCTGAATTTTTTCACAAATCAAATCTGATTCCTATATATAGCTGAGTGTTATGGTGGGCAATACCTAAAATTTAAGAGAGATGATTTAGTCTCTAGAACCGGAATTGATTACTTCTCCAACTTTATTTTTGATAGAACCAACAAAGTCTTTTGTCGCTTGAGGAGTATCTTCATCTAGGTTGAGCTTTTCGCGGATGCTATTAGCAGCTTTACCTAGTTTATTTTGGCTATTTTCAATGAGGTTATTGTCAGGGGTGCCTTTGTAGTAGGTACCTTCTGGTGTTTTTACTGTCTCACCAATGTTGCCTCGATTGGAACTATTGCTAGAAGTATTGCCATAGTATCCTCGGCTATCGTAAGAACTGCGATCGTCATTGAAATTCCGTCTGATATTATCGCCAGAGTTGGATTTGAGGCTATCTACAGCTTTATCTATCAAGTTACCGCCACTGCTGCCGCTACCAATGTTATCGGGTGTGCCTTTATAATAGATTCCCTCTGGTGTTTTGACAGTTTCGGCTTGTGCTTGCATTCCATTACTGTAGCCGGAAAACTGCATTCCCAAAAACGCCAAACCTAATAGTAAAACCATCGCAATCCGGCGGACTAGTACATTTTGTACCCAAGCAAATACACGTGTCATAGACATCCTCTGTTGTATTACAATGTGTAGGTTGTTAATAGCTAAAAGCTATTTCAAGGTTTAAGAACAACTTTGATACAGTTGTCTTTTTTCTGTTGAAAAATCTCGTAACCGTAGGGTGCTTGCTCTAGCGGTAATTGATGGGTAATAACAAAAGATGGATCGAGTTTTCCATCCAAAATGAGATTCAGCAACAGATGCATATATTTCTGACCGTGCATTTGTCCCATTCGGAAGGTTAGACCTTTGTTAATCGCTGCACCAAAGGGCATTTTGTCTACGAATCCACCGTAAACACCCATAATGGAAAGAGTGCCACCTTTACGTGCAGCTACCATCATTTGCCGCAGTACATGGGGACGGTCGGTTTCTAATCTCAGCTTTTGTTTTGTCTGATCGTAGAAGTCTTCTAGACCTACACCATGTGCTTCCAAACCCACTGCATCAATGCAAGCATCGGGGCCACGGCCACCAGTCATCTCTTTCAACGCTTCGCCAGCATCAACGTCTTCGTAGTTAATCGTTTCTGCTTTGGCAAACTTTCTCGCCATTTCTAGACGTTCAGGAAAGCGATCAATCGCAATCACTCTCTCTGCACCCATCATGTAGGCGCTAATCATGGCAAACTGTCCGACAGCACCGCAACCCCAGACGGCTACGGTATCACCGGGTTGAATATCACAAAATTCTGCTCCCATATAGCCGGTAGGAATTGCGTCGGAGATGAATAGCAACATCTCGTCCGGTAAATCGGGAGGAACTTTTACTACACCCACATCCGCAAAAGGTACACGCACATATTCTGCTTGGGCGCCTGCATAACCACCTAGTAGATGAGAGTAGCCGTAAATTGCTGAAGTAATGTTGCCGTATAACTTTTCTTCCATCCAACCTTTAGGATTGGAATTATCGCACAGTGACCACATATCACGCTGACAATAGTTGCAAAAACCACAGCCAATTGTCGAGGGAACAACGACGCGATCGCCTATTTTTAAATTGTTGACTCCCCTACCTACTTCTACTACTTCCCCCATAAATTCGTGACCAATGATGTCACCTTTTTGCACTGTGGGAATATAGCCACCGTAGATATGTAAATCTGAGCCACATATCGCTGTGGATGTAATTTTGATAATTGCGTCACGCGGGTTGAGAATTGTAGGGTCTGGTACTGTCTCTACCCGGACTTCATTAGCACTTTGCCAACAGACAGCTTTCATAAATAAGGATGAAGTGTAAAGGATGAAGAAATATCGAGGGATTAACTAAAGTTCAGGTATTAGCCTCTAGCCTTCATCTTTTACCTGCGGGTTGACCTTCTGTAGTAGCGATTTCTCCAGCTTCCATCAGCATCTTGAAGCGGCGCAAATCATCGCCAATTTGTTGTTCTGGTTCTTCACCGAACAGTTTGGCGAATACAGCTGCTAAGGCTCCACCAGGGGGGTTATATTCTAAAACTACCTTCACTTCCATTCCGCGATCGCCTGGTGCTTTTTGAAAGCGTACGAAACCAGAATTATCGACATCTGCACCTTCTACAGAAGCCCAAGAAATAAACTGATTTTCTCTATCTTCTAAAATATCTGCATCCCATTCCACACTATTACCTAAAGGTGCATTGGCAATCCAATGAGAACGTTTTTCGTTGTACACCTTGACAGATTTGAGATGCTTCATAAATGTGGGTAGCTTTTCAAAGTCGTGCCAGTAGCGGTACAGTTCCTCTGCTGGTTTATTGATTGTTACTGTCTTTTCAACTTTGATTGGTTTATTCATGCCCACCATTTCCTGTGCTTGCTGGATCGTGCTTTGTTTGGTGACACCTTGATATATCAAACCGCCACCAGCCAAAGCCGTTAGCGCACCTCGCAAAGAGCCTTGTCTTAAACCCATTAACACCATAGCGCCGCCACCAATTAAAGAAGCCCAACGTTCGGTTTCACTGGCTTCACCCTGATTGGTATTTGTCCGATCTCCTGGAGTTGCAGTCATACAATTTTAGATTTTAGATTTGGGATTTGGGATTTTGGATTGACACGATAGATAAGTCTAGAGGCTTAAGGATTTTCGATTGATTCCACAGATAAATCCGGGGCTTGTACCATCAAATAACTATTGGTCTTTTTTCTCCTGATTACTGTAAAATGACCACTGAAGACGCAAAGGCTCTCTTCTCTCTCTAGTTCTTTGCGTAATGGACACTTTCCACTTTGGGTCATCCCTGCTGAAAAGTGTCCTCTCCTGTGGTTGAAGCAGAATTTACATAGCGGTAGCTGCGCCTGTAGTTGGCTTAGGAGCCTGAACTTCACTACCTAGAAGCTGGCGATACAACCCGACTAATCGTTGTTCGTATTGCAACAAATTCTGGTAAATTTCTTTAAAAATAGCGGTGGCTACGGGATCTGTCAGCTTCGCCCATAAATTGCCAATATCGCCAATACCTGTTTGTAAGTCGCCCAAAGCTGAACGGATTTGATATACGTTATCACTTCCCGTTAAGGCGGTTTTTACCTTGGCGTATTGTTCTGCGACATTTACAGCTAAGGAGGGTTTTTCGCCTAGCCTGTCGAGATAGGTTTCGATGATTTGGATATGGCGCTGTTTAGTACCGATGAGTTCTTGAAAAAGCGATCGCGCTTCTGTGTTAGATTCCTTTTCGAGATATTTTTCTAATGCTTCCAAAGAATAGCGCTCACCAGCCAAAGCCGTATTTAAATTTTTAACGATATCGCCTTTGGTTGAACCACCCCAAGCATCAGCCAGCTTCCACCATTCTGCGGTTGTATCCTTCTCGCTAGGTAATGCCGCATCTTTACCACCGTAACCCAAACGGCTGAGAATCGCTGTGGTAAAAATCGCCAAATCTCCGGGTTCACGGGAAGTAATTAAATTACCATCAACTACTAGCGCCTCATCTTTAAAATCTGCGCCAGCATTGATAATGTCTTTGCGGATCGCTCTAAAACCGGTGATGCGCTTACCTTTGAGTAAATCACCTTCAATTAACATTTGTGGCCCGTGACATACCGCCGCTACCCATTTTCCTTGCTGCACGGCTTCTTGGACAAAGCGTACTGTATTGGGATTGCGGCGCATTTTATCGGGAGCCATACCGCCAGGAATTACCACTGCATCAAATTCCGATGCGATCGCTTCTGTGGTGGTAGCATCTGCTTGGATACTGACTTTGCCTTGCTTTCCCTTATACTTCTCATTCATGCGTCCGCCGAGGACTACTACATCCATCCCGGCTTGTTTTAAGCCATTGTAAGGAACGGTAAATTCTGCATCCTCAACCCCATTTTCTATGAGAATTGCCACTTTTTTCTTAGCAGAATGATTGTTAGTGTGTGCCATCTAATTCTTCCTATGTATCTGTAAATTCAACTAGTAAAATAGTCAACCATTTTGTTAATTTGTTTTATCCTCTATGGGATATATTTTTTATGTAGAAACTTCACTACTTGAGGCGCTAGTAAAGAGTTCTTCGTAATCGTGAGAAAAATAGGCATGAAAACTAGCAAACTTTTCTGGAACAACTGCATTTTGTAGCACAGCAAAAACTGCTCTAACATGAATAGCGGCAGTTGTAGGTTCAATATTTTCTTTTTGACTAGTACGGTTAATAAATTCTTGGAGATTAAAAATTTGTCCAGGTTGTCCTTGACTTGTTTCTAAATAGTTCTTGAGTTCTCTTGGTAACTGTTCTGCTAATGCTTGTACTTCCTCTGCAGGAATTCTTTCTTTAATTGTTTCTAATGTCGCCCGGGTAGCACGTTCTGCCTCTACACGAGAATCTGATAGAGCCAGGCTTTGTACGTGGGTAATAAACTCTTCGTATTGCACTTTCTACCTCCGTTTTTCCCCATTCATGCTGTGAGTTAGCATTCAGGTAGTTGAGAGCAACAAGAAAATTCAAAAAAGATTAATTGATTTAGCTTGTTAATTTTTTGAATAAAAATTAGTTATAAGTAATAAGCTACTAAGCAAATTTTTCCTTTATTAACTTATTACTCATAACTAATAACTTCAACTACACGGGGTTTGACCATGAATTCATATTTACAAGGTTATGGTTCAAATATCAAATTATCTTCGTTCCCAAGGGATAGATTCTTTTATTTCTAAAGTTATACATCCCAAGTTAGACACAGCTTCTGTTAGTAAAAGGTTATGGTGAAGATGCACCAAATGGCTAGCATTATGGCAGAAGAAAATAATAATCAAGAAATTAACTCTGATGATTTGCCTCAGGCAATCACCGAATCCTACGGTACTGGGGTGAAAGACTTGCCAGGGTACAATATCGGTGGGCGTTCCATACAAGCAGAACGGCGTGAGTATACAGAAACCAGTCCCGAACTGACTGGTGGTGATGTTGATGCTTATTGGGAAGATGCGGATGCGGTGGGGGATGAAGCAGTTGGTGGTACTGCTCCCACTCCCGATCAAAACGTCACTGAAGATTTAGAAGCCGCAGTTGGGCTAGAAATGGACGATCGCTCTTTTCTCCGCACTAACGATATCTTAGAAGAGCGTGACGATCGCCGTTGGGAACTAGATCCGATGTCCTCTGAAGATTATCAACAACGAAAATAGCTCGCTGTTGTGTACGCCAGAATCCCAAATCTTTTGCGAGGTTTACTCCGTAGACTCGCAACTGCTTGCTGTAGGGAAGCTAATCGGCATTTAAGTTACATGATCGGGGCGGGCAAGATGCCCACCCCACAAGAGTTTGATTAAATTTAATATGCAAATTAGATGTGTTTTAGCTTATTAGGGACTTCCAACTAAAAAAATATTCTATCGCTAGGGTAGCAGAGGAAGAGAAAGAATTTGCTCAATATCTTCGCCCTTGCTGATTGAATAATTTAATTTCTGGAAGCCCCTAAAGAAATCTTCACCAAAATAAGTGATTGAGGAAATTACATAATAACTTTGGCCCAGCTGGTTCTTGATAATCTATTGGTAAAAGAGCTTGCATTTCAGATTGCAATCTCAACAATACTTGCTCAACTTCTTGATGTTTGGGTATAGGATTTTGAGCAAAGTATAATGGGTTACCAAATCTAATAGTTAACTTTTTTCTTAAATACAGATTATGGGTACCAATCATCGCTACTGGTACAATTGGTACTCCAGATTTTAGAGCATAAATTACAGTTCCTCGCTTCAAAGGAAGGTGTAAATTTCCCTCAGTTTCTCCGAGTCGTCCTTCAGGAAATAAAACTATCCCATCACCACGAGTCAAAATTGTCAGCACAATGCGATCAATTTGTCTTAGTGTTTGAATATCTGTACCTTTAGGAACATTCTGTTCAATTTCTGTCGCTAATTTCAATAGTTCTTGTCGTCCAGCTTTCGCTTCTGCAATTACTGTAAATTCTTCTTTCCACATCCTTTCTAAAGGGATGACACCACCAGCAAAACCTAAAATGAAGCGTTTCCACCACTTGTTATAAAGGGTACGAGCATCACCCAAAATATAGTAGTAAGGTTGGGTAGGAATTTCGCTGAGTAAAAGAAAGGGGTCAATATGGTGGAGATGGTTGACGGCTAAGATTGCTGGTTGTTGAGGAAATCTTTCTAAGTATTCTACCTGGATTTGAAAAAAAGTGTGAATGAGCGATCGCAACACAAAACGACGCACTCCAGGGTGAACTCGCGGTTCTGGATACTGGGAAGTCATGTCTGTTAACTGTTGCAGCGTTTCTGCAATCTTCTGGCGCACAGCAGGATCGACAGCCGCAGCTAAACCCTCTCGTACTCGGTTAATGCTTTGGGCAGTCAAGGGTGGTACGTTGGGTAGTTGTGTTTGATTTTCTCGGGAATTAGATTTTTCTTTTGCAAATATCTGAGAATTGTTCTCTTCTGTGTAGTTTTGAGTCACAACTTCACTACAAATATTGTGAATAATAGCCTTATTGAATTTGTAAATAAATCTTAGTTCTTATTGTGCAATTATTAACTAATCTCTGGTTATAGAAATATTAATAGGATTTACGCAAATGTCACATTTTTTTCGTTTAGGCTGTCAAGGGTCAAAAGTCCAAAGTCCAAAGTCAAAAAAACTTGAATTTTTAATCCTTGGCTCTTACACAAGAAGATAGATGTACCAGTCGCGTAAGTCCTGATAACTACAATCTCAAATTTAAATGGTGTACCATAGCGAAGATACTTTCAAAGGTTTGGGTGAGCTTGATCTCTATTACCAAAGCTGGTTTCCAGAAGGTCAATTAAGGGGAATCTTGGTAATTGTGCATGGATTGGGAGCCCATAGTAGCAGATTTGGAAATATTATTGACCAACTGATACCTCACCAATATGCTATCTACGCTTTTGATATGCGTGGTAATGGAAGTTCCCCAGGACAACGAGGCCATATTAATAGTTGGGCTGAGTTTCGTGAAGACTTGAGAGCTTTCATCAAGTTAATTGAGACTCAGCAGCCAGGATGCCCAATTTTTATTATGGGTCAAAGTTTAGGTGCAGTCGTTGTCTTAGACTATATTTTGCACTATCCCAATGAAGCATCTACATTAAAAGGTGCGATCGCTTTAGCACCTGCTTTGGGAGTGGGGGTGTCAAAATTCCGTCTACTTTTAGGTAAGTTACTTTCCCGCATTTGGCCGCAGTTCAGCCTCAGCACTGGCTTGGATTTGTCTTCAGCTTCCCGTGATCAAAAGATTTTAGCTGCTTACGCCCAAGATCCTCTACGTCATACTTTAGGAACTGCGCGTTTAGCTACGGAGTATTTAGCTACCGTAGATTGGATTTATACTCATGCTACTGAATGGCAATTACCGCTACTAATTCTCCACGGCGAAGCTGACAAGGTAGCTTTACCACAAGGAGGCGAGAGATTTTACGAGTTAGTTTCTGCCAAAGATAAGCTACGGATTGTATATCCCGGAGCGTATCATGAGTTACACAATGACATCAATTACAAAGAAGTAGTGGCTGATTTGCAAAATTGGCTAGACTGTCATGGGGATTAGGGAGACAAGGGGATTGGGGAACTCGGGGCCCCCTCTGGGGATAAGGGGTAATGGGGACTGGGGAATAGGAATTTTAGATTTTAGATTTTGGATTTTAGATTTAAAGCCAATCCAAAATTGCAAATCCGTCTTCTCCCAAAGGGAGAGGCTACGCCAAGAAAAGTTTGCTCAACGGGGGAACCCCCACACGCAACTTTTGTCTTCTCTACGAGAGGCTGCGCCAACGACACGCTACGCGTAGCTTGCTTCTCCGCAGGAGTACGCAAAATCCAAAATTGAATTACCCATTACCAAATGACAAATGACAAATGACAAATGACAAACCCCCTTTATCAATTGTCATCTTCCAATTGACAGATTATGAGCTAACTGCCAGTCTGATTTTTTAAATGAGGCTGTGTGATTTAATAAGTTTAGCCATATAGGTATACGGGATAGTGCCTCTGTGAAGCGTGATAAAAGGGGTAAGTTTATCCAAAGTTGGGGATTAGAAGCGAAGCAGCCAGTTAACCTATCGTTGACGAAGACGGCTTGGCAACTATTACAGCAGGAGGCACATAAACGCGGCATTTCTCGTTCTGAACTTGTAGAACGCTTTGCTCGGAGTTTAGAACTTGATGCTGCGAATAATTTTGCCAAAAGTAATGACACAGTTGCAGCACTACTAAATCTCCATAATAGCGATGTCTACGACGGGCTAAGCCTACGCACTGCCGATGCAATACTGAATGTAGTCCAGCTTGATAATACAGATATTTGCAGTAAATATACGGAAAATGGGCAGCAAGCTGAAGATTGGTTTCGGCAAGTTCTTGATGTTATTCCTCATATAGTTTGGACTTGTAAACCCAATGGTGAATTAGAATACTTCAACCAGCAAGCCCTGGGTACCTTTGGTATAAATTTGCAACAACTCCTGGCTGAGGGTTGGTATCCATTAGTTCACCCAGAGGATTTACAGCAATGTATCAATAGCTGGATGGCAACAGTGGCTACAGGTAAAGATTACCAAATAGAATGTCGCTTGAAAATTGCTGACGGCTCTTATCGCTGGTATTTGACAAGGGCCATTCCTAACCGCGATCGCACAGGAAAAATTACTCGTTGGTATGGTACTTCTACTGATATTAATGACCGCAAACAATTAGAACAAGTATTTCAGCAGCAGGCTCAAGCTCAAACTAATCAAAGGCAATGGCTGGAGGCGGTACTAAATTTGCTACCGATTCCATTGGTATTTATTGACCCAAATACTACTTGTTTTACCTTCGCCAACAAAGCGGCAAAACTAATGGCAGGAGGTGAAATGTATAGTGATCGCCCCTCTGGAGTATATGATACAGACTTTTACTGTACCGATGCTACAGGAAAGTTTATCCCTGCTGAACAATTGCCAGCATTACGAGTTACCCGTGGCGAAACAATTCAAGCAGCAGAGTTGAATTGGCATACCCCAACAGGTGTTTACCCGTTGTTGGTTCATGCTGATACTTTACCTGCAATGTATGATCGCCCTGCAACTTGTGTGATGGTATTTCAGGATATTAGCGATCGCAAACGCGTAGAACAAAGAGAAAAGTTTCTCGCGCAAGCATCACAAACTTTTGCCGCCGCTAGATTAGATTTACAAACTTTGTTGGATACCATCACCCAACTGATTGGCAATTTAACTGGTGATTCCTGTGTCTTGAGTTTGTTATCTCAGGATCAACATTGGCTAGATACGGTTTCTTATTACCATGTCAATCCCGAAGTTCGGGAATTTATCGGTGAACTACTCACTCAACGGCGTTCTATTGATGATGGAATGACTGGACTCGTCGCCCAAACAGGGGAAACGATTTTTTTGCCAGTTGCTTCACCAGAAGAAATTCGTAAATCTATTAAACGAGAATATTTACCTTATGTCGAGCGCTACGGCGTTTATAGTTTGTTAATGATACCGTTGAAGGTGCAAGAACAAATTATTGGCACCTTGAGTATTTCGCGGGAAAGGCCTGGAGAACCTTATAGCAACGAAGACCGCAGATTATTTCAAGATATCGCAGACCGAGCAGCGATGGCGATCGCGAATGCTCGACTGTATCAACAAGTCAAGCAAACTGCTAACCGTAACGCTAGTTTACAGTTAGTTACCTCTGCCCTTTCGGAATCGCTGACACCAACTGAAGTTGCAGAAGTAATTGTAGAACAAAGCTTTGCTGTTTTAGGTGCGGCTGCGGCTTTAGTAGCAGTTGTCTGTGAGAATGGTAAGGAATTAGAAATCATTCATTCTATCGGTTTTCAACTAGAGGTAGTCAAAAGTTGGCAGAGAGTTGCCATTAACGTATCATCTCCCCTATCGGATGCAGTGCGTACTGGCAAACCGATTTGGGAAGAGTCGATAGAGCAGCGAGTCATGCACTATCCGCATCTGGCAGATATCTACGCTAATTATGATTATGCTGCTTGGATTTCCTTACCCCTAATGCTGGAAGGTCGAGCAGTGGGAGGAATTTCCCTTGGTTTTCAAGAATTTTCCGCACTCAATCAAGATGAGCGAGCATTTATCTTAGCTTTATCACAACAAGCTGCTGGTGCGATCGCTCGTGCCCAACTTTACGAAGCCGAAAAACGCGCTAGAGCCGCCGCAGAAGCAGCTAACCGCACAAAAGACGAATTTCTCGCTATCCTCTCTCATGAACTGCGAACACCATTGAGTCCGATTCTTGGTTGGACTAAATTACTTCGTAGTGGCAATCTTAATGTCAATAAAACGGCTGTGGCGCTAGAAACAATCGAGCGCAATGCCAAGTTACAAGTCCAGCTAATTGACGATATCCTAGATATTTCGCGCATTTTACAGGGTAAGTTCAGTTTAAATTCTGATGCTGTTGACCTGAAAGCGACTATTAGCGCGGCTGTAGAAACTGTACATTTAGCAGCTGCAGCTAAAGCAATTCCCATCTACACTGATTTTGCAGCCAATGTTGGGCAAGTATTAGGCGATGCAACGCGATTGCAACAAGTTATCTGGAATTTGCTCTCGAATGCGGTGAAGTTCACACCTACAGGGGGTAGGGTAGAAATTCGTTTAGAGAAAAATAATTCACAGGCGCAGATTCAAGTTATAGATACAGGTAGAGGTATCAACCCCGAATTCCTACCCTACGTCTTTGATTATTTCCGGCAAGCTGATAGTAGTATCACCAGAACTTTTGGGGGTTTAGGATTAGGATTGGCGATTGTCCGGCAAATTGTTGAACTGCATGGCGGAACTGTCAAAGCCGAGAGTCTAGGCATAGAACAGGGTTCTACCTTCACCATTAATTTACCTTTATTACCGACACCAACATTAAAAACAGCAGTGGAAGAATCAATAACAGATAGCTTGAGTTTGCAGGGAATTCAGGTGTTAGCTGTAGATGACGAAGTAGATAATTTAGACTTAGTTAATTTTATTTTAGAAGAAGCAGGCGCTACCGTTATCTCCGTATCTTCTGCCACAGAAGCATTACAGCTACTCCAGCAAACTCAACCTGACATTTTGCTAGCGGATATTGGAATGCCCAAAATCGATGGTTATACATTAATCCGCGAGATTAGAGAACAAGGGGGAAAAATCCCTGCGATCGCTTTAACAGCCTACGCTGGGGATATGAACAAAAAGCAAGCTCTGCAAGCTGGTTTTCAGTTCTATCTTTCCAAACCCGTTGATCCAGACGAGTTAATTCAGGCGATCGCGCAAATTGTTCAGCGTAAATAATTGCGATCGTATCTACCTCAAACTCATATAAATATGAAAAAAAGAATGCAACAGATGCTAAATCCAACCAGGGTTGGCTGAAAAATAAAAAGTGATACCAATTTGAAAAAAGAATGCGACAGACTTTAGGGGCAAGGCATTGCCCAGAGGTGTAAATTTAAGCAAAAAGGCTTATCCCACAGGCGTTTTACCCCTCCCCTCAATCCCCTCCCCCGTTCGCAAAGCGTCTCCCCTTGGGAGAAGTTTGCAAGGGCGGGGGGCTCACAGGTGTAGGTTTTTTGCATGGGTATGAGTCCATACTTGAAAATCAACGTTTTGAACTCTCTCAAAACTTCACTCTTCAATTGTCCAATAATTGGAACACTTGAATCATCGTTCGAGAAGTCGGTCAAAAATTATGGATTCATACACAACACTCCTTTTTAAGATTCATAATCCTACATATTGACCACGCAATCATCAGGGTTTTACCCTTCGTGTAAAATACCTACACCTGTCAGCGGGGGGAACCCCCGCACGCAACTTTTCTCCGCGCGCGGGGAGGGGAAGTTTTGGCTTTAGACAAAACTGGGGTGGGGTAACGCGGATCTTGATGGTAAACGATTTGATGCAAAATCAAGTCCTGATAAGGGTTTCACGTTAAGTTGACACGTATGGGCATTGCCCCAACGCGCAATCAAGACAAATTTTGAATTGTTATAAATATGAGGGATTCTGCAAGAAGTATCAAAGCTCTTAGCATAGTATCAATAAGTGCCCGATCAGTATCCCTTAAGTACTCAAGTAATTTAAGTAATTATTTTTACTTTTTATTTACTTAAACCTGAAATTGCTATCATCACAAGAGATTCGATGATTTTAAGAGAATAAAATAGCATATAACACCAAAAATTATAATGGTTATATAAACAAAATTTGAACTTTCTATAAAAAACCGAGAAACTAGTTGCAAATTTAACATGATTATTCGATGATAACTAACAAGTAATTGACGTAAAAAAACACTCACAGTTTCAGGATTTGTACGGTTGCATCAGCTATCTACCTCGACGGCAATGTCGATTCTAATCAGGGATTTAGAAAACTAGTTAATATTCACTAGGGGTAATTTAATTTCTTCCCTAATTACTAGTTAACGTGGTAAATTGTCTGGCAATTCCATTTGATGTGTAAAATACGTAAACTTACTTTTTTTCTGGTTTTTCTTTGTATGTTTTTTCATACATAGATAATTTTCACAAATCAAATAGGATCGCTCAATATTTGGGATGTATTATAGAGCCTAAGAAAGTTTTAAGCTTTTAAATCACTATAATACATCAGATATAAGTAGGTGCGCCTCTACATTTAAATACTTTCGATTCGCTATAAACGTACTCATAAGTTCCCGCACCAACTTACTTTAAATCCTTTAATTAGGGATATTTCTGATTTGCTACATAGTTGATTGAACAATTTAGATAGCAATTAAGCCTTGTTCCTGATTTCATTGCATCAAAGCAGCTTTTTGTAGGCTATATACTTTTGATGTCAATTTTGCTTGTGCTTGAATACTTTTTAGTCATTGTTAGCAAAGCAGAAAGAATCCTTGTTAAACCGTAATGGTTAATAATTTCATTATGGTGGAGCATCGAAAAAGTAGATATTGGCAACGAACTAATTTCTGGGGATTAACTAATCAAATCAAAGTGGAAGTTGAGCTTACTTGACTTCTTGGTTCTGTAATTTTTAAAAGTCAGATAATTACTTCCCCAGAGCTATTTTTCATTTTACATGAGTGCTGTTTTGTCTAAAGTTAGAGAAGATGAAAATCATGTTAGTTTGTACTTCTGGCGGTCACTTTGCGACCATGAGAAGTTTGAAGTCTTTTTGGTCAATGCATGAGAGAGTATGGGTGAGCGATCGCAAGAGCGATACAGTAATTCTTGAAGAGAGCGAGAAAGTACATTGGTTGGCTTATCAAGCGCCAAGAGATATTTTAGCTCTAATCAAGAATATTCCCAAAACTTTCCAACTTATCCGTTTAGAAAAACCTGATGTAATTATTTCAACAGGAGCTAGTATTGCTATCAATTTTGCATATATAGCTAAGAGTTTAGGGCTACGATTTATATACATTGAAAGTATATCTCGTGCTAATGAATTAAGCATTTCAGGGAAATTAGTCTACCCAATATGTGATGAATTTTATGTTCAGTGGGCTGAGCTTTGCCAGAAATACCCTAAAGCAATTTTTAAGGGATATGCATCATGATTCTAATGACCTTAGGAACCATTTCATTTCCGTTTGACCGTGCCGTATTGTGGTTAAAGACATTGAGAGAACGTGGCGTAATTTCTGAATCTGTGTTTTTGCAATATGGAACTAGCGACGTTTCTATATTAAAAGGAATGTCCTCTTTAACTTTAGAACCAACTGTTACTTCCCAAGAATTAATGAAGTTGGTAGATGCTTCTCGCTTAGTTATTTCTCATGCTGGGCAAGGTTCAACCAAGATGCTAGCAGCTAGAGGTGCAAGTTTTGTGATTCTACCAAGACTCAAACGCTACGGCGAACATGTTGACGATCATCAACTTTTATTTGCTCAAAGTGTTGCCAAGTTTGGTATCAGAAGCTTTATCTATTTGGATGAACTGCAAAAGGCTATTATCAATCCACCACCTTACTTTCAAGAAAACATCTTCACTTCTCCTCGATTAACAGATTACCTGTTGATGCAATATCCTCCTCAAAATCAGACTATTCAGTTAGTTTCGTGAACTTAACGTCTATTGTATTTATTTGAGGTTTTAAAACTGTGAAGGTATCTGCAATTGTAAAAAGACATGGACTTACTCTAGCTGGATTGAACAGTTTAACTCTGGGTGGCGCAGCAATAATAGCTACATTATCACCACGTCTTTGGACAGCTAGCACTCAACTGATATTGCCGGATACCACAAGTAACTTAGATGCGAATTTGGGCAGTTTAGGACAAATTAAAGACCAAGGGGTTACTTTTACTAACGAACTCAATCCTCTACAAGTACAGATTTCTATCATCACTAGCGATGATGTCATTCGTCCTGTTTGGTTTACCGATCCTGAAAAAGATAACTATAGTAGCCTTGATAGCTACAAAAAGCAATTTACAGTTAAGCCGATAGACCAATCTACCACTATTCGCTTAGAAGTTACGGGTTCCCTAGCAGAACTAGCAAGAAACAGATCAGAAAAATTGCTTTTAAGTTACCAACGTCGCCTAAATGAACTCCGTCAGGGAACTTCTAATTCTCGACAACAATTTAGCAAGGTGCAACTTCAACAAGCAGAACGCAATTTGCAAATAGCCAAGAACAAACTGGCTCAATTTAAACGATCTACAGGACTGGTGAGCAATGATGACCAAACTAGAAATCTAGTAGAGGCTATTAAAAGTTTAAGAACTCTACAAACAGAGATGCATTCCCAAGCACAAGCTGCAAAAATTCGGTCGCAAACTTTAAGTCAAAGGCTGGGAATGAGTGCACAACAAGCAATGAACTCCTTACGTTTAAGTCAAAATAAGGAGTACCAAGCAATACGACAAAAGTTATCAGAAGTTGATACAGAGATTGCTACTCAAAGAGGCAATTTTACTGAGGAACACCCCAGTATCAAATCTTTACAGGAAAAGCGATCCACATTAATAGTGGCACTCAACCGACAACTAAATCTTTTAGTTCCTGGTTCAGAAAGAATTGATACTAGCTTTGGTGGAAATAATTTTAAAGACCCGACAATGGATTTAATTGTGCAGTTGATTCAAGCCGATAGCGATAGCCAAGCCTTGGAACAACAAGCAAAGCAGATTCAAGGTCAAGTGCAGAGTTTGAATGCAGAACTGAGAGCAATTTCTACTCAACAAGGAGAACTGTCAGATTTACAACGCAAGTATGAGATTGCCGAAGGTGTTTACAAAGGCGTTGTGGCTCAGTTAGAGCAAGCAAAACTTAGTGCTTTTAATTCTTATCCTAATGTGCAAATTCTTGATTCACCGACTGTAGATCCTAAACCAACAAGTCCCAAGTTATCTTTGATGGTTCTGGGTGCAATTTTATCATCAGTGTTTGGTAGCCTTGCCGTTGTCACATATCTGGAGTCTCGTAACTCGCTACTGAAAGTCAAAGATTTGCAAGAGATGGAATTGCCAATCTTAGCAAGAATTCCAACTCTCAGATCTGCAACTATGGGATTGAAATTAGAATTGGTATCGGAAATTTGCTTCCAACGCTTGGCTTCTATCCTCAGCTTAATGTCTTTAGAAAAGCGCCGTTTGATGGTTAGCAGTTCCATACCTGGAGAAGGTAAAACCACTGTAGCAATTGGACTAGCAGCAGCATTAGCTATTTTGGGTTTCCGGGTGCTGATTGTGGATGGCGATTTCCATAAAGCCCAACTGAGTAAATATTTTGGGTATAGTTTACCACGAGAAACAAATGCTTTATCTACGCCTATTACAATCAACAATATGTTAGATTTTGTACCTAACTTCTCTTTACCTACGGATAAAATTATGGAGTTTGTAGCACAAGGAAAATTTGAGGATTACCTTAATAGGACAGAGAAGTCAGGAAATTATGATTACGTAATTGTTGATACTGCTCCTGTTAATTCTACGGGAGAAACATCTTTGATGGCAAAAGCGATCGTTAATGTTTTGTTAGTAGTGCGGTTAGGGGTAAGCGATCGCGGAATGTTACACGAAAGTTTAGAACAACTCGTGCGTCATAATGCTCAAATTCTCGGTTTAGCCTTGAATGGAGTTGAGCATAGGGGTGAGGAATATATGTACAAAAAAAATATTCACCAGATAGAGGTATGAGTCATACCAATTTTCGACAAGTATCCTTAGATATTAAAAATCGGGCTGATGATATTTTATTTCATGGAATTTGGTTAAAATGGCACATACTAACTCTATCCGAGAAAGTAGTCTGCTTAGGAATTCTATTAATTCCCTTATGGTGGGTCATCGGTTGGGGAATAATGCTCTTACCTTGGGTTGGCGGTATATGTATTTATGAATTGAAACAATATAAAAGGATACGTTTATCTAAACCCAGCTTAGAAGTTATTGGTATCATCTTATTTGCTTTTCAGCAATGTATTTCCTATGCTCTCAACTCTCCAGAGATTGCACCCAGATTACTCATCGATCCATTTGTAACTTGGGGCTGTGGTGGAATTATTCTCTGGTATATCCAGAGTCATAAAATTTTTGTTCGATATCATGTTGTAGCCTGGGCATTTTCAGTTTTAATTTGCTTCATGCTCTTTTGGTGGTTATTTTTTCACTTTATACTCCGAGAACCATATTTTGTTCCACCCCGAACTTTATATGCTGTATTGACCGATAAAGGAACATTTAATGCAAGCAAATTAGGTAGTGTTGGTAATTTTCTAGTCCCATATTATTTTGGTGAACCAGGTTTTGGAGGACTTTATCGTTATACTTTTTTCTTTGCTCATCCTACAGTTTCGTCTTTTGCAATTGGCTTTGCTGGATTAGTTATTTTAGATGTTAAAAAACGTTATTGGTCTTGGACATTATGTATTATTTGTTCAGTACTAATTGTGATTTGTCAAGCTCGTAATGCATGGTTGTCTTTAGCTGCTGTACTATTTATTCGTTGGCTTTTGACATCTGCTAAAGATAAAGGAATTGCATTTATATTATTATTATTTGCAATTACTAGCTTTGTAACTTTATCTGTACCTTCAGTAACATCTTTATTAATGGAGAATTACAACCAGAGTGTTGAAGCAACTAGTAATTTTCGCAAGGATTCAACAGATGTACGTTATAAAATTTATTTAAGAACTTGGGAAGATTTTATTAAAGAACCTCTTTTAGGACATGGAGTCCCTGGTTCTCCTGTATTACCTGGATATGAGTTTGCCTTAACTGGAACTGAAAGTTTTTTGCTGGGATGTCTATTTTATAGATCAGGATTACTAGGAACTGGTATTTTTATGACATTTTTTATTCCATTTTTAACATGGCTTTACCAAACAAGAAAACAAAGACCTTTGTCTGCTTTTCTGATGCTGCTTTACTTTATTATTAGTTCTTTAGTTACGGATTTTATGGGGCCGGAAATCTTTATTGTTTTACTTTGCGTAATGCTATATAAATCTCCCAAGTATAACTATTATTCCCAAAATATATGATTGATAATAAAATTTTACTGATTAAAGGTAAGGCTGGTTTAGGTAATCGTATACTAGCTGTATTAGAAGGAATATTATATGCTCAAATTACCCATAGGAAAGTTGTGGTTGATTGGAGCGACTATGCTTATTCAAACAATCAAGAGAATGTGTTTCATAAGTTTTTCACAGCGCCAGAAATTGGTGAAATATCTATTATCTTGCCCGTAAGCTCTATCTATCCAAAAGTCTGGGAAAATAACTTAAATAAAAGCGTTAATGAAATCATCGATTGTTATGATGGGCATGTGAAAGATAGACATCGAAATCCAAAAATATGGCAAAAGTACACTATTGATATTACTCATATAGACTATCATCAAGATATTTTAGTTAGATGGACATATTTACATCAAATTCATAGGTTAAGACGATACTTCAAGGGAGATTTTCAACATCTTACACATTTAAATGATAGTGAAATCCTGAGACAAGTCTTTTTTTGCCACTTAAGAATTAATGAGAAAATAAAACAAAGAGCAGAGGAATTTAAAAGTAAATATTTTGTTAATAAACAAGTTATAGGTGTTCACGTTAGATATACAGATTTAAAAAATCCCTATGATAAATATTACAACTTTATCAACGCAATATCTGAAAATAAAACGAATATAGTAATATTTTTGTCTACTGATAATCAGGAAGTAGAAAAGCAGTTTAAAACAAAATATACAAATGTTGCAACAACATGCAAATGGTATCCAGCAGACCAATCTTCTCTTCATCAAAATCTTGAGTGTCCAGACAGATTTGAAAATGGTGTTGAAGCACTAATTGATATATATTTGCTTAGTCAATGTCATTACTTAATACATGACTCAACATCAACATTTGCGTATCTCGCGAGATTGTTATCTAATATTTCTGAGGAAAACGTTATTGATATATCAAAATATAGTTTAAGACAAAGAATTAAGAAAAATTTTAGTCTTTTAAGGCAGAGGGCTTACTAGTAAGTATCTTTTAAATCAAACTAAATTTTATGTTATCAAAATCGTTTTTTATCAAGAAAAATCAAAATTTAAAAATTAACAATAGTCAGACAAGACTATTGCTTTTGCCAGGAGGATTTCAACACTTAGGTGGCGCACTTATATCGCTATTATCTTTGGCTCAAGGATTTAAGCAATGTGGCACATTAGAGCATTTATGTATCTTAGTTTGGTCAGATTCATTAACAGAAAAATACCTAAATGAGGCAGGACTTTCTTCATGTATGCACTTGATTACAGCAGAAAATGAATATCAGTTTGTTAACTTAGCATTTGAGTGGATAAATCAACAACCGAAAAATTTTCCTTTACTATTGGATAACTGGTCTGATTGGTATTCGATGGCCTTTTTAATCAAGTCTGCACCTTCGATACGCTTAAGTGGTCGTCCTATTTATCATTTTTGTCACGACTTAATACTTTCCTACAACAAGTTAGGTGAATCCTTAAGAAGAATAGCTTTTGCTAGTATTAATCCCAAAGCTATTTGCAATTCTCAATTTACGGCAAGACATATTCGCCGTTTAATGCCTAATATTCAAGGAATCCTATATCAACCAGTAGATGCAGAACGCTTCAATAGCTATAGCAACAATAGTTCTCCACCTGTAAATTTACGGGCAATACTTAATTCTGGGGCGAGATTGCTTTTAACACCTTCACGCTTAAATAAACCTGGAACTGTAAACGATAAAAATTTACGTGCATTAATTCCTGTACTTGCACATTTAAAAGCTATGGGTCACTTTTATCACGGAGTAGTGATCGGGCCTGATGAATCGGAAGACGGAAGTCGTACAAGTGATTTACTTGCAAGTGCTGCAATGCAAGGAGTTGCAGATCGCTTTACTATCTTGCCAGCCACTCTCAACATTGAAAATTATTATAAGTATGCAGATATAGTTGTAACTTTAGCTCCAAGAGAACCCTTTGGACGCACAGTGGTAGAAGCGATCGCTTGTGGTGTACCTGTCATTGGTAGTTCTACAGGAGGAATTAACGAAATCTTACAAAATTTTGCACCTGAGTGGACTGTTGACCCCAACGATCCAGCCACTGTAGCTGAAAAAATCGTTCGCGTTTTTAATGACACTAATACATCTTTGTTATTAGCAAAAGGTCAAGCTTGGGTAAAGACGAACTGCAATGTTGCTAGGTATGCCCAAAAAATGATGCATTTAACAGGTTTATTATCACAATATTCTATTAATCATGAATAAATTTTGGTTTTTTGTTGGAGCAATTCCTCCGCAAACAGGAGGAGAAATATATAACTACAAATTTTTCAAATATTTGGAAGGAAAAGGACATGATACAGAATTTATAAGTTTACATAAAAGTTTATCAATTAGGATTTCTAGAATACCTGTAATAGGAATTATATTGACAAATATAGTGTTATGCTGTTGGCTTTACAAATGTAAAGGAGTTTTTATAGAAGACCATTACTTTAGCAAGTATCTTTTTTTAACTAATATTATTCAGCGATTCATAAAAAGAGGAAAGATACTTGTATTGGTGCATTCACTTTATGGTTATGATACTAGTGATAAATTTTTATTACAACAGTGGATTAATGGTATTAACCATAAAATTAGATTATCAGTAATAGATATTATTATTACCAATAGTGAATATTCTAAGAGAGAAATATCTTCATTAGGAATTAAATCTGAATTAATAACTGTAATACCTCCAGGAGTAGATAGAGAACATTTACATATCATTGCCCCAAAAGAGAATACAGAAAATATCTGTGTTTTATGTGTTGCCAACTATTTACCTGGAAAAGGATTAATCTATCTTATAGAAGCATTTTCTCAAATAAATAGAGATAAAGCTACACTACATTTAGTAGGAAATCCTAATAAATCTACTGAATATTTAGAAAATCTGAAAAAAATAGTAGAAAGTTACAATTTAACTAACAATGTATTTTTTCATGATGGTAGAGACAGACAAATATTGCAAACCCTATACTCAAAATCGCATATTTTTGTCTTGCCAACTCTTAAAGAAACTTTTGGAATTGTCTTAATTGAAGCTATGCATTATAGCTTACCAATTATTACAACTCAGGTGGGAGCAATACCTGAGTTAGTAATAGATGGTGAAAATGGATTACTAGTTCCACCTAGAAATTCTCAAGCTCTTGCAGATGCTATATCAAAGTTGATTGATAACCCCGAAATCAGAAAATCTATAGAAGAAAAAAATCGCTTGAAAGTTACTAATTGTTATTATTGGGAACAAAGCTTATCTCGATTTTATTTAACGACAAAAAATCTAGTTTAAGCTGATTAAAATTTAGCATTATAAAAATATTGACTTGAGGTATTTTAATGCCAAATTCTTTAGCAAATGCTGCAATTAAAGAGAATTTACCTTTGCTGAAACCGGATATCTTGGTTGTTTCTCGTACACTACTACCAAAAGAAGGAGGTATTGAGGAATATATTTATAATCGTTGTCTCCAAGATCCAGAAAGGGTAATTGTTTTATCTAGTGCTTGTTTAGGAGATAAATACTTTGATGAGAAACAAAATTTTCCTATATTTCGCTGGAAATCTCCCAAATTATTTAATTTTGTATTGCTAGGTAGCTTTATCAAACAATTTTTTTATATGTTTTGTGAATTGCTTCTAGCGATCAAAATATATTTTCGCTATCGTTATCGTTATATTGAATGGGGTCATGGCTACGATTTCCCGGTTTTATTACTGTTAAGTTATCTCCTACCAGTTCGTTGTTTTATATATGTACATGGTAACGATATTCTTTGTCCTTTAAAAAATCCCATGTTGCGATTGCTGTTTAGCTGTACACTCAATCGAGTTGAAAAAATAGTTTGTAACAGTTCTTTTACAGCCGACTATCTTACTAAAAATTTTAACTTTAATACTTCTACTCTGGTGATTAATCCTGTGGTTAGACCAGAAAAGTTTGGTATATTAAACATTAAAAATGATTTTGAAAATTTAGGTAAGAAACTACGAAATAATTACAAAATTCAGGAAACATCTATTGTTATTTTATCGGTAGGAAGACTTGTTCCACGTAAAGGGTTTGACAAAATAATTCAACTCTTACCGTTACTACTAGCAGAAAACATTGATGTACATTACATCGTTTGTGGCAGAGGTGTAATGGAATTAGAATTAAAATCTCTTGCTAGCCGCTTAAATTTAATAGATAGAGTACACTTTGCTGGATATGTACCCGATAGAGAATTAGCAAGTTACTACGCAGCTTGTGATTTATTTGCTATGTTAACTTTCTTCGATCAGAATGCTTATAGCATTGAAGGTTTTGGCATAGTTTATGTAGAAGCTGGTTACTTTGGAAAACCTGTCATTGCTACCAGAGTTGGAGGTGTAGTGGATGCTGTACATGATGAAGAGAATGGAATCCTTGTCGATCCAAATTCTGAAAATGGCATATTAGAAGCTTTTAAATGTTTGTGTAAAGACAAAAATCTGCGTTATTCACTAGGACTAAAAGGGCAAGAGCTAGCTAGCCGTAAAACTTTGCATAGACAGCTGTATTTAAGCAACAAAATTGAAGAAGAAAATGCGAAGTCGAATGATTTATATATATCTTAATTTGTTTATAATTGTATGAAGCATATAGGTATAAAAAAAATAGCATCAAGTAGTTTATGGTTGACAGCAAGTTTTGCGATTACAAAAATTTCCCAATTAATTGCTCAGATTCTTCTAGCGCGTCTACTAACACCTAAAGATTTCGGCATTTGGGGGATGGTATTAATTATCACGACATTATCTAGCTTATTTAAAGATACAACCGTTGCCACAGTCTTGGTTCAGCGAGGCTTGGATGATCAAAAACTTGTTAATGCTGTCTACAGCTTGGGTGTAAACATTTCTCTGATCTTATTTGCAATACAAGTACTATCTGGATTTCCTCTAGCTCACTTTTTTAATGAGCCACTACTCTTACCACTTGTTGCCAGTACTGCACTAGTATACTTAATTGGTGCTGGTGTTGGTTCTCATTCTGCCATACTCCAACAACAGATGAGATTTAAAGAACTGGCGATCGCTGATAGTATTGCAGGGTTAGCACGTTTTGCAGGTGCGATCATTCTTGCAAGTTATGGAGCTGGTGTTTGGTCTTTTGTGGTTGCAGAGGTTGCAATGGCGACGGTTGATGCTTTACTCAAGCGATGGTTTAGTAAATACCGCTTCACATACCACATTATTCCCGATAAGTACGTTATTCAAGAAGTCAGGGCCTATGTTAGTATAGCAATCCTAAATCATTTGTGAAAAATCACAGTTGTTGATATGGTGAACATTAGAAGTCATTGATAGGGTGCATGGCAGCACAAATGGAAGAGTTGATAGAGTTCATTCAGGCTACCTCAGACTCCAGAGAACTAAAACGGGCACTGGCAGTACAAATGGTGATGCAAAACTATAAACATTCAAAGATTGGAAATATTCTCGGAGTGTCTGTTGGTTTTGTAAACAAATGGAAATATATATTTATAGAACAGGGTATAACCGGATTGAGGCTAAAATACAAAGGGTCAAAAAGTTATCTTGACTCTGCACAAAGACAAGTAGTATTAAACTGGCTTCAACAGAAAAACTATTGGCATTTATCAGAATTAAAGGAGTACGTAGAAGATAATTTTGATGTTGTATTTGAGTCAAATCAAAGCTATTACGATCTCTTTAAAGACGCTAATATAAGTTGGAAAAAAACACAAAAAAAGAATCCTAAAAAAGACGCAGAACTAGTAGCTAAAAAAAAACTAGAAATAACCGCATGGCTGACGGCACATGAGCGTGAGATAGTATCTGGGGAACTCATAGTTTTTTTTGAAGATGAATGTCACCTATTATGGGGAGATATTTGTGGTTATATTTGGGGAAATACGAAAGAACGGATTGAAGTTCCAGTGATCAATGAACGACAAAGACAAACCTATTTTGGCGCTCTAAATTATTACACACAAGAGTTTCTAATTAAGCCTTGTAAAAAAGGTGATTCTAGCAACGCGATTGCTTTTGTACAATATTTAATTTCCCAGTATCCAAAAAGCCGTATTGCTTTAATTTGGGATGGAGCTAGTTATCATCGTTCTGCTGAATTTAAAGCTTACTTAGATAATCTGAATCAAGGATTAAGTGAAGATGAATGGAAAGTTACTTGTATGAGATTTGCACCCAATGACCCAACGCAAAATCCTGTAGAAGACATCTGGTTGTACGCTAAAAAATTTATTCGAGAGTTTTACCACTTATGTAAATCCTTTTCTCAGGTCAAGAGATTATTTGAACTCGTTACTAATCATCAAGTTTTTAATTTTCCCAAAATATTTATGTATGGTTCATTTTTTTCACAACTCATTTAGGATTGCTATAGCTTAGTTGGAATTAATTTAGGTGTTTATATTAATACCACTAGTGACAATATTATTATTGGCAAATTACTTGGAGCGCAGGATCTTGGTTATTATAACCTAGCTTATCTACTGGCAATGCTACCTGGGTTTGCTTTATCTCAGATTAATCATGTCAACTTTTCAGTACTTTCACAGCAAGATAATGCAGGTAAAAAAGCTTATCTTACTCAAATCTTGGAAGTTTATGCATTAGTTTATGCTCCTATTTATGGGATTGCTTTTGTAATTGCACCTGGGATTATTCCCTTGTTATATGGATCGGAATGGAAACCCGTAGTACCGTTATTTCATGTGATACTTCTGTTTGCATACACACGGGGATTCATGTCGATACTTGGGATTACTTTAATAACTGCTAATAAACCAAATGTCAATGCAGTTATTAACTGGGCTTTAATTCCGCTAACTTTCCCCGCCTATTTCTTAGGAGCTAAGTGGGGTGGAAGTACAGGAGTGGCGATGGCTGTTGCTTTGGTAATGGGTATAGGTGCCACTATATGGTTTTGGGTAGCAACCTGTCGTGCAACTGGATGGGATATAGGAGCTTTAATTAAACCTATTGTGCTACCTACAGTAGTAATTATTTTCACAATATTAGGCTTGCAAATAACTAATTTATCGATTTATTTACAAACCATTCTTGTACTTTTTATCTACGTAATATCTCTGTCTATATTATCAGCAGGTAGGATTCCTAAAATCTTTATACATGGCTTTAATAATTTTTTAAAAAATGATGTAAGTAGTACAAAAGATAGTTAATTATAAATTAAAAACCGATGAAAGAAACATCATCTCAAGAAAGTTTATTTTTGAATACAGACTATAATCAACAACAAAATAGAATTTTTTCAATTGATTTAATGAAAGCAATAAGCATAGTAGCTGTAGTATCTTTCCATTCAATTTTCATTCCTAGGGCTATTTATGCAGATATTTCATTAGCTATTAGTTTAATTTTCTCTCCCTTAAGGTTTTGTGTTCCGCTTTTTTTGACAATTTCTTTCTTATTACTCGAAAAAGGAGTATTAAAGGAGCATACCAGGTTGTCATTAATCAAAAAAAGATTGCAGCGAATTTTAATACCGACTATATTTTGGTTTGGTTTAGTAGCTATATTGAAAACATTCACAAAAACTCCTGGCTTTGAAATTACTGTAAGTCTGTTAAATGGTGAAATATTTACTGGGGGATATTATCTACTAATTTTATTACAGTTTTTTACAATATTTTTAGTAGCAAGGGTTTGGTTTAATAAACCGTATAAACTGACGATTGCTTTAGTATTACAAGTTTGCGTTTATCTGTGGATACACCTTATACATTTAAGGCGAGATAACATATCTGTGTTATCTATACTGCATAACTTAAACCGACCTTTATTTATATATTGGTTTGTATATATAGCTTTAGGGATATATTTTTGCCATAATTGGCAATCAATTGTCAAAAAATCTGTGAATTTAAGTTTTAAATATAAAACAATAATTATCCTAATATATACTATGTCCCAGTATTTTGAATCCTATATACAATTAATAGTTTTGCGAGAAAATATACCTCCATTTGATTACACTATGATTTCTTGTATATTTAGTGTATTTGCTTTCATCATATGCTTGGCATCAATTCAAGAACATCAATTGCATCCTATATATAGAAAATGGATTTCGATTTTATCAACTTACAGCTTAGGTATTTTTTGTATTAATGGTATTCTTTATCAAGTATTTCTTTCAATCAGCACATATCTATTAAGAACTACATCCTGGCAATTGAATATTGTTGAAATTATAGTTGTTAAGTTAATAGGCTTATTTTTACTACTGGGAATGTCTCTCAGCTTATCTATCTTATTAGATAAGATAGGTTTAAAAGCATTAGTTCGATGAGAAAAATTTTAGATTAATCAGAATTTTAGATTCAGGTTTCACTCATCAGATACTAATCGTTTGGACAAAAAAAGCTTTCATTTAGTATTGCATTTATCTCTTTAAGGTGGTTAATTATGAATATAGTGGACTTAAAGCAAAGAATTCAGTCAGTAGCGAAAAGTTCTTTTTCACTAAAATTATTATATGCTCTTGGTAAAAAGCGACCGATAGTTCCTAATAATTTGGGAATGGCATTTTTTCAAGAAACATCTACATGGCATTTTAATCCACAACGTTGTCCCTGTGATGTACATTTTGTTGAATATATTAGAGAATTTGAAATTAATGGTAAAAATATTTTCCATTTTGGTACAGGAGAGCATCATTTCATCGGTTTGGAAAATCAAAAATTCACTCAACCTAATGAAATTATAGGGATTACAGCTTCAGCCTTGGAACAAAAGTCATATATTAAATTGGTGATTAAAGATAGTTCCCTTAGTAAGTTTTATAAAGTTATTTTTGGCGATATCTACACATTAACACCAAGAAATTTACCAATGTTTGATATTGTAACGCTCTTCCATTTATGTGAATTCTATATACCTGAAAATGCTCATTTATTGCACCAAAATGATGAATCTCTGCTTCAGCTATTTTTAGACAAACTTAATCCAGGTGGACAGATAATTTTCTACACAGGTTCCTTTGCATGGAATAAAACTCAAGCCATTATTGAATCATTTGTAGAATTAGGGAAAATCAAAAAAATGTATGAGTATCAAACTCTTGTAATTTACTCAAAAACTGAGAATTTTAAACTTTAAAACTATAGGGAGACACAATTAAATTGTGTCTCTTATATAGCAATCTGTAATTATTCATGAGAAAATACTGAGATAAAAATTCTTATTTTACTTCTCACCTATTATTTAAGATTGCTATAGGTTAAGCTCATTACTTACTTTTTATAAATCTATTAATAAATATATGAAATACAGGATTTCATCAAAGATTAATATCTTAAATATTCTCAAAAAATACTTCAGTTATCAGAAATTGCACCAAATTTTTAATAAGCTTGCTGTCAGTCGCTTACGAGGATTAGATTTATATCGTAATTCTCCAGATAGGTTAGTATTAGAAGATATTATCATACCTTACTTTGCATCTAAAAATGAATTTAGAAAAGTGTTATTTGTAGGTTGTGATTGGTACACCAATCCTTATAAAACCTTATTTAAAAAGCAGGAATACTGGACTATAGAAATAGATGAAGAAAAGCAGAAATACGGTTCTAAAAACCATATTATCGACGAAATACAAAATTTAAATCAATATATTGAACCTAGTTATTTTGATTTAATTATCTTCAATGGTGTATTTGGATATGGTATCAATACCTTGGAAGAAACAGAAGAATCATTTGCTCAATGTTTTGAAGCTTTACGGACAGGAGGCGTTTTAGTATTTGGCTGGAATGATGTATCTGAGTATAAACCTTTTCCTGTTATGGAGATTTGTGAACAATTAAAAAAATTTGACCCATATCTATTTGAACCTCTGTCCACTTACGAATACCTTACGCCAAATACTCCACGTAGACATATATATAATTTTTATATTAAACCAATAGCTATTTAGTAATATATTCTCTACTATATGCAATTAAAACAGATTTTGATTTTTTTACGAATAGTTTTTAGTAAAAAAATACGAGATATTTACTGTACAATATTGTTTAATTGGATTTTGTACATTAAAAGTCAGCCATTATCATTAAATCAAAAATCTGCAATTATTTTTGCACCTCATCAAGATGATGAAACTTTTGGCTGTGCTGGTATTATTGCTCTAAAACGTTCTTTAAATATACCAGTTAAAGTCGTTTTTATAACAGATGGAAGAGTAAGTAAACCATCTGACATAAAATCTGAAGAAATTATTAATATTCGCTACCAAGAAGCTTTAAATGCTTTAGAAATCCTTGGGGTTCTACCATCAAATATTCATTTTATTGGGCAAATAGATAACCATTTAAAAGGGCTTTCTTATGAGCAACAAAACAAAATAATTATAGAGTTATCCCATCTGCTAAAGTCTTTTAATACTGAGGAGGCTTACGTTCCCTATCGTTATGATATTCACCCAGACCATGAAGTTACTTACAGTTTGGTGCAAAGAGCAATAGAAGCATCTAATATGACAGTAGAATTATGGCAGTATCCCGTTTGGTTGTTTTGGCAAAATCCATTATCTTTGCGGTTTAAATTTCCAGTAATATCTAGCGTTTACCGAATTTCCATAGAGCTTGTTCAACACCAAAAAAATCGAGCAATAGCATCTTATCACTCTCAAATCAAAACATTACCGTCTGGATTAATAAATTGTTTCTTATCTCCTTATGAAATATTTTTTAAAGATTAATATTTAGACTCCCAACTACTTATTGTATGATTAATAATACCGAAAAAAGATGCTCATTTATATTTTGCCTACCAAGGCAATCTGCTACCATCCCAAGAGAAAAATTGCCCACTATCGCCTTCCTGAAGTTGTTCAATAACATTCATTAATTGACTAACAGTAAGTTCTACTGAAAATAACTTTTCTGGTGGTACATTACCTTGAAAAGGAAGCGAAAGGCGTGTATCTGTTGTCCCTGGATGTAATGTCACTACTAAGGTTTTTGGACTACTTCTGCCATACTCAATTGCAACTGTACGCATAAACATATTCAGTGCAGCTTTAGAGGCGCGATAACCATACCATCCGCCTAGTTGATTATCGCCAATACTACCAACTTTGGCAGAAATACTAGCAAATACACTGCGTTCTTTATGTTTAAATAAAGGCAATAAATGTTTGGCTAATAATACAGAGCCAATACTGTTAATTTGAAAATAGCGCAGTAAGTTGTCTGAGTTGATTTGTCTTAAACTTTTCTCTGGTTGCAAAGTATCGTCATGAAGTAATCCTACACAATTAACTACCAAGTGCAGCTTGTTAATTTGGTTACGAATTGTTTGCGTTGCTTCTGCAATTTGCGATTCTTCAGTAATATCTACAGGTAAACAAATTAATCGCTCGGAATGTTCACCTGATAACCTAATCAAATCTGAGGATGACTCTAATTGACGATAGGTTGCATAAATTTTGCTAATTCTTATATCTAGCAATAGTTTTTTCACAAAACCGAAACCAATGCCTTGATTAGCTCCTACAATCAAGACATTTGCTTGATTAATTTCATCAATAAAAGACATAATCTGATTCTAAATCTAGATATATATAATACCAAATCAAACATTAATTGAATTGCTATTAGCGCTTGCGACTACAATACATTACCAAAACCCCAAAAAATCCCATCCCCACAAGATATTTTAAAGGGTCTGGTATGCTGGGATTGGGAGAAAAAAATCCCTCAATAGTGCCAGCAATTACTAACATTGGCACAATCCCAAATACTAACTGTGCTGCTTGGGAACCGTAGAATTTGAGGGCATCAAGACGACGATATTTACCAGGAAATAAAATTGCTTTTGCTATTAGCAATCCTGCACCACCAGCAAAAAAAATAGCAGGTAATTCTAAGGAACCATGCGGAAATACAAATGCCCAAAAGGGATAGGCAAGATGATTTTGACCTACCAATGTGCCAATCGCACCAATTAATAAACCATTAAATATCATTAAATATGTTGTGTATGCCCCGGCTGTAATTCCACCAGCAACAGCCCCAAAGGAAACCGATAAATTATTAATCATAATACTGCTGGATGCGAGGGGTTCAACACCAACAATTGACCCCATCCACAATTGATGCTCGTCTCGCACGCGGGAAATTAAACTTTCGGGTACAATCAGAGGCATAAAGCTGGGGTCTTGCCAAGCATACCACCAAGCCACTAACGCCCCTAACAAAAATAAAGCGGTAGCTATAGCGATATATGGGAATGTTTGCTGTACTACAGCTGGTAATCCCCATTTGTAGAACTCTACTACAGCTTGCCATTCCTGCCGTCGCGAACCTTGATAAATCTGCGTATAGGCGCGAGTTGTTAAAGATTGTAAACTTTGAATCAAAGTATTGCCGACTTTTTGAGTACGGGCACGTGCTAAATCTGCTGCTACGGAACGATATAAACTGGCTAATTCCCTAATTTCCACCGCCCGCAGTGATTTTAACCCTTTTTTTTCTACCTGCCGTAAAAGGGTATCCAAACGCTGCCAATTTAATTCCCGTCGCGCAATCCAACGTTGAATATTCATAAATTTTGGGAGGATTTGGGTGAGTGTAATTTAAGATAGCCTCAATTCATCTCCGTACTTGCAAGGAAAATATAACATCATGACTGGTGATTTTGGTTCTCCTAACCCCATGCAACCCCTGAGTGTGGGAAATGTCGTGAGTGCAGGAATAAGATTGTATCGTTCTCACCTCAAAGATTACTTTTTACTTGCCCTCAAAGCTTACGTTTGGATACTTGTTCCAGTATATGGCTGGGCGAAATTTTATGCTCTGACAGGGCTGATTTCTCGTTTAGCTTTTGGCGATTTAGTCGATCAACCAGAAAGCATTAGCGAGGGTGAACGTTTTGTTAATTCAAGATTATGGCAGTTTTTATTGACAATGCTGTTAATGACAATTGTCGGTATGGGAATTGTCTTCGGTATTAGCTTTGCATTTGTGATAATTGGCGTTTTATCAGCTGTCGTAGTCGGAGGATTAGGTCAACAAAGCAGTCTTGCGGCGACATTACTTGTAGTTTTAATCGGTTTTATTGTAGGTATTGCGGCTTTGATTGCAGTGTTTTGGTTGTTAACAAGGTTCTATTTAGTGGATGTTCCCTTATCAATTGAGGATAATGTTGATGCGACTTCAACCATTAGTCGTAGTTGGGAGTTAACTCAAGGTTACGTTTGGCGGATTCTGTTGATTAGCTTTGTGGCTGTTTTGATCACATTTCCAATTCAACTAGTAGTGCAAATCCTCGTGACTATTATTCAGTTAATTTTCACACCCCTACTCCAACAGGACAATAGTGCTGCAGGTGTGCTGTTATTCTTGCTGATTCTGGCTTTAAGTTTTGTCAGTGGCGCAGCCGTTCTTCCATTTTGGCAAAGCATCAAAGCTGTGATTTATTATGACCTGCGGAGTCGTCGTGAAGGCTTAGGCTTAAAGTTACGCGATCGCGAAATTTAAAAAGTCAAGAGTTGGAGAGACGCGATTAATCGCGTCTGTACAAGAGTCAACAACCTGCTGCTTGTCCTATTTATTAGGACTGCTTTTTTATAGTTAATTTTAAATTACTTATGCACCTTTTTAACCGTGTTAAATTCCGTACCCCAGAAAGTGTAGAATTAGAATTTACCCTCGCAGGGATTGGTAATCGTGCCTGGGCATTGCTCATTGATTATCATATTTTGGCTTTCATTTTGGTGGGGTTCTACATTCTTTTTTGGGTGCTTGTCGTCCAATTTTCGGATTTTTGGATAACGGTTGTGGGTTCTACTTTAGGTTTGTGGATGATTGCGATCGCATTCATCATCACTTTTACTATTTATGCAGGTTATTTCGTTTTTCTAGAAACTTTATGGCAAGGACAAACCCCTGGTAAACGCATTGCTAAAATTCGCGTTGTTCGAGATGATGGTAGACCAATTGGTTTACAACAAGCAGCTTTACGGGCTCTACTGCGTCCCGTTGATGAGTTCTTGTTTATGGGCGCTTTTTTTATTATGTTGACTCGTCAAGAAAAGCGCTTAGGCGATTTAGCTGCTGGCACAATTGTGATTCAAGACCAAATCCCAGTCGGAACTGCAACTTTAACTATTTCAGAATCAGCAAAATCATTACACGCACAACTAATAGAAATTGCTGATTTATCTCCCTTATTACCTGATGATTTCGCTGTTATTCGAGAATATTTACAACGACGTAGTGGAATGTCAGCTAAAGCCAAATCTTTACTGGCGCTAAAATTATCGCAACAGGTTCAAGCTATTATTAACCTAGAGCAGATGCCTGCTGGTGTTTCCTCAGACGAATTTTTAGAAGCTATTTATCTGGCTTATAAACAAAAAGAATTTTAAAGAAAGGCTGAATTATCAAGGATGAAGGATGAAATGAGAATTAGTAGCAGTAAAATGGAATAATAAACAAAAAATCAGCTTTTATAGATTTATATTCCATCTACATTTGGGCACATTAATTTCATACTTCAGACTTCATCCTTCATCCTTATATTGACTAAGTAGCTGGTGGGAATTAAATATAAGATGGAAGTAGGTTGGGTTGAGGAACGAAACCCAACACCCGCATGGGTTACGCTATCGCTAACCCATCCTACAAATAATTATGCCTCCCTACTTATTCACTAATAGCTAAAGTCGGCCAATCAGGTTGACGATAATAGCGGGTCATGTCATCAAATTTTCGCAATTCAACGCGATCTACTAAAAATTCTGGTGAATTTAAAAGCCATTGTTGATTTAAATCAGACAGCATAGTACTCAAGTTGGTACGGTCTAGTTCTGGCGAAATTGCTCCAAAATAGCCTAATGTAATATGGGCAGTGAAATGATAATGTTGTTCAATTCCCAAAGCCATTAACTGAGAATTTTGATAAATAGTACGGCGAAGTTTAATCACCTGTTCGTAGCAACGCTCATCCTGCGGTACTAAGCAAACTCCTATTGCTCTTGGCATGACTATCAATCCCAGCACTTGCCAATAAATAGGTTTACTATCAGCTGTGAGAGATTTTTGATATTCCTGAAATATTTCCCCACAGCAAGAATGTAACTGCTGTTCAAATTGGGGATTTTTTTCACAAGCATCACGGTAAGCACTATCCCAAATTAAATCTGCCACCGTCAAATGGAAGCTACTATCCGGTACAGGCACAATCAAATCACTATTGGTAGGTAACTCCAACAGTTTTTGTTGATAAGCTTTTAACTGCGTATAGAAAGCAGAGTTTTCTGTTGCTTCCCCCGCAGGTGGGGTAATTAGCGTGTAGCCGGGAAATGGTGCTGCTTGCCTAGAACCCGAGTCTGGCTGAAATTTAGAAGATTCTTGAATATGCTGGACTTGAGATCTGTAAGCTTCTGGTAGCGTCATTCGTGCTACCCGATTCAAGTAAGTTTGATAATTATCGTCCAATCTCGTTGGCCTCGCGCGCTCTTACTTGATAGATTTTAGCCGAATAGACTTCTAAGTCCAGTACTCTGGTTACAAGGTATGTTTTGATCATGCTAATCCACCAGGAAGGTACTGCCCCTCCTGTATCTGTGTTATCAGCACAGCGCCTCACTTTTCGGCTTCTGGTGGAAGGCGGAAGATGGAGGAATCGAACCCCTACAGTTGACTGTACCCTGGTTTTCAAGACCAGTTGCCGACCATTCAGCGGCATCTTCCATTCAGGGGTGTCTGAGGAGGCTTGAACTCCCTAATGACTGGTTCCACAAACCAGCGCCGCGACCGCTTTGGCTTCAGACACCACAGTGGAATCAAGGGGATTTGAACCCCTAACCTTCCGCTTGCAAGGCGGATGCTCTAGCCAGTTGAGCTATGACCCCATAAGCAGGAGTGGTAGGACTTGTAGACGCGCAGCGGCTTCCCGCAGGGTACCTACATAGGTCGATTTAGAAGATCGATGCCCATCCATTAGGCGACACTCCCATAAATTGGTAGCCCTAGCAGGGATTGTAGACGCGGAGCGGCTTCCCGCAGGGTACCCGCTACTTCCTCTTTGTAAGAGAGGCACTCTCCCACTGAGTTACAGGGCTACGAGAGCGGAAGACGAGATTTGAACTCGTATCTGAAGCTTGGCATACTCCAGTGTTACCCTTACACCACATCCGCATTATTGGAGCGATCGACGAGAATTGAACTCGTACCGTGAGTTTGGAAGACTCTGATGCTGCCTTTACACCACGATCGCATTTTGGAGCTGGTGACAGGAGTTGAACTTGCAACCTACTGATTACAAATCAGTTGCTCTGCCAGATTGAGCTACACCAGCATTTGTGGATCTGAAAGTATAAATTGTAGTCACCCAAAAGAGTGACTACCCGCTCCATCTCAGCCATACCCCTGACTGGATTTGAACCAGCAACTTCCAAATTTTAAGTTTGGCACCTCTTCCAATTGGGTCACAGGGGCATAATTTGGTGGGTCGCCCAGGGGTTGAACCTGGATAAGTCTACTTAAAAGGTAGCTGCATATCCGCTCTGCCAACGACCCAATTTGGTACTCCCGACAGGATTTGAACCTGCAACAAGAAACTCAGCGCTCAACTGAGTGCGTCTACCTATTCCGCCACGGGAGCTTGAATTAACCTTTGTTTAGCGCAGTAACCCCTAAAAGGTTTTCCAATCTCGTACATTTTTTTATGTTTAAAGAGCAGTTGACTGCAAATAAATTCCTGAGAATGTTTTCGCTAATTCACTGCCTAATTTGGTCTTTTTTGTTGAAAATTTCATGTCTTTTCATTCCTCCAGTTTCTAATACACGCTAAAAAAACTCATCTAATGTCTGTCACTAAGCGAAAGCAAGTAGTACAAACAAAGATTCAGTACCCCTGACAGGAGTCGAACCTGCAAAACACTCGGTCTAAACGAGCGACGGTTTCCAATTACGTCACAGGGGCAAATGGTCGGAATGGCAGGATTTGAACCTGCAACCTTCAGCTCCCAAAGCTGCCGCGCTACCAAGTTGCGCCACATCCCGCTGGTACTCCTGACGGGAGTCGAACCCGTACAAAATAGACTGTTTTTGAGACAGCCGCCTCTTCCAATTGGGCTACAGGAGCATAATTTTTCTGCTCTATCAAAGCAGAACTGGGAAGGCAGGAATCGAACCCGCGAGATCCTGAGTCAAAATCAGGTGGCTTTGCCAACGTCGCCTACTTCCCAATAATTGGTTGCCGAGGTTGGGGTCGAACCAACATCTCTGTGATTCAGAGTCACAGCGACTTTCCATATCGTCCACTCGGCAATGAATGGCTGCCCCAGTAGGGTTTGAACCTACAACCCCCGCGTTAACAGCGCGTCGCTCTGCCATTGAGCTATGGGGCAATGTGCCAGTCCCCCAGATCCGGATTGAACGGATGACCTCCTGTTCTTCAGACAGGCGCTACTACCAACTGAGCTACCAGGGGATAAGGCGAGAACGGAGGGACTTGAACCCCCACTCTTCGGTTTCGTAGACCGATGTGTTCATCCAGTTACACCACGTTCTCATAAGGCGGAGAGAGAGGGAGTTGAACCCACAGTGGACTTGCATCCACGACTGTTTAGCAAACAGTTTGCCCTGCCAATAGCAATCTCTCCAAAATGGGCCGGGCTGGAATTGAACCAGCAACGCAAACGCGGCGGTTTTACAGACCGTTGCCTACACCAATAGGCGAGCCGACCCATATATTTTTGAGTAATGGCTTGAGATTTCTAGGTGAAATAAAGGAATGGAGAGACCAGTTATCCTGCTCTCTGCCATCCCAACTCAAGTCAGCAGTGCCGACGGGAATTGAACCCGCAATCTCCTGCTTGAAAGACAGGTGGCTTTACCAATTTGCCTACGGCACCAAGATTGAAATTTCTACCACGTGTAAGTTTGAGAAGCTGTTTTTAACAGCCTCCAGGTTTGGCGGAGGCTGTAGGAGTCGAACCTACTTCGGTGTTTTAGACCGATTAACCAGTTTGTAAGCTTCTCATGTTAGGACACGCAGTAGAACGCAGAGACTAGGATTTGAACCTAGACTAAAGGTTTTGGAGACCCTTATGCTGCCGTTACACCATCCCTGCATTTGGTCGCAGCGGCGAGAGTTGAACTCGCATACTCTCGGTTATGAGCCGAGTACCTTACCATTAGGTGACACTGCAACGTTTGGAGTCCGAGGTGGGAATTGAACCCACGATGATTGATTTTGCAGACCAACGCCTTACCACTTGGCTACTCGGACATTTTTAGAAGCCTCGACGGGAGTTGCACCCGCTTCTCTCTGACTGAGAATCAGAGCGACTTAATCTACTTGTCCACAAGGCTACAAGGCGGGGATGATGGGATTTGAACCCACGGTCTTTCGCTCGACAGGCGACTGCTTTAAACCGGACTAAGCTACACCCCCATATTGGGTGGCAATTATTTAGTTTTCATGGTTCAGAAGTGTTAGCTTTGTGCCTTTTGCAGAGGCTCTTTTGCTTCACTACATTAATACTACATAAATACTACAAAAGTGTCAAGGGTATACTACAAATTTTTTTCGAGGAGGAGATAGCAGGATTATGTAATCGCTTTATGGCTCTCTATCACTGGGTTTCAGGGAATTAGTTTAATGCACTTGTGAGGGAAAATTGAATCTTGTTCTTGTAGTATGTCCAAAAAAAGAAAGCAGAGGAAGAATCTCTCCCTCTGCTCCTCTGTTTTCTCTTCTTCCTCTGCTGCCTCAACGAAGAGATATCTTAACTAAACGGTATTAGGAGTGAATTACTCATTCTCAGTAAGGCGTTGTGCATTCCAAAACTGTTCTGCAAATGCAACAGCTGGGTGGATTGGAGCTTTGGGTTTGGTTTTAAGTACCATTCCTGCTTCATGTGGTAGGCGATCGCTCTTGGTTGAGTTACAACGTTCACAAGCTGTAACAACGTTGTCCCAAGTATGCTGCCCACCTTTAGAACGGGGAATTACATGGTCGAGGGTGAGACGCTTGGTGCTTCCACAGTATTGGCAGGTATGGCTATCACGTTTGAGTACTTCACGTCTATTGACAGGTGGTACTTTCCAATGACGTTCGGGATTGCCAAATGTTAGACGAATGTGTTCGGGAACTTTGAGTACAAAGCTGGGAGAGCGAACTTCCCAAAGCTTAGTGCTGCCGAACTCTAAGGATTCTGCCTGTCCGGTGACTAAAAGCACAATGGCTCGTTTAATATTAACCCGTGCTAATGGTAGGTAGTTCTTAGAGAACACGACCACCGAATTTTGTAATATGTGTGGTTTCTGAGTCTGTGGTTGAGCTTCCATAAGTGAATTCACTCCTCAAAAAAATAACCCCCGCCTCTAGTCATTCAGGAGCGGGGGTCAAGTAGTTAATACTCTTGGCTTTATAGTTGGCACAAGAAAGCACTTGCACCTCCCGCTTTGTATCAGTCGATTTGGATTTAGCCAGAGCGCAATTGCTCCTACTATCCTTTGATTTGCAGATTTACTGCCCACAAACCGATATATTCCCTCAAATGCCAATAGCCCATACAGGCTAGCGGCTTTACAGAATGCGATCGCATTACCTAAACCCTTGCTGGGTCGGCAATCTATCGCGCACTTATGTGTTGAGGAAAATCTGCGGTTCATTGAATTTCTGTAGTATGTGTGATTAAGACTAATAACTAATATTTATAATACAGTTGTAGTATGAAATTGTCTACTACATATTGTAACTAATATCAATACTTGTTGGTAAAAGGTGAAGGGGGAAAGGGAAAGAAAATACCTGAATGGGATTTGCACTCAGCACTTTCCACTCAGCTAATCATGGGAAAAACTTGTTTCCCATGCCCCATGCCCATTTTCAATACAGGACTAAAGTTAGTAGAGCGTGTAGAATTGTCACTTGCAGTCTTGACGTTATTAGTGTATCGGGTGAGAACAGGTGTCATTGGCGACCAACTTTGTGATGTGTAAGCTTGCTTAAAATCATCTAGAAGCAGAAGCACTATGCACCAAAAGTTACTCTACACACTAATTAAGGAGAATAACTATGTCCTTCAAAATCCTCAGTATGGATGGTGGCGGGATGCGTGGAGTGATTACTGCACGTATACTCCAAGAAGTTGAAGACCAGATTAGAAAACAGAAAGGTCAGTCTTTAAATGAATACTTCGACCTCATTGCTGGTACTTCTACTGGATCAATTTTAGCAGCGGGAATTGCTTTAGGTAAAACTAGTGCAGAACTAATAAATCTATATGTAAATAAGGGTAAATACATCTTCCCCCTGAAAATTAAAAACCGCTATAAAAGGTTTCCATCTTTCATACAACCCATTTTGGAGGCATTGTCACCAAGCAAATATTCTCACGAAGGGCTGATTAAAGTTTTGATAGATGAGTTGGGATACCGCAGAATCCAAGATGTAGATAGTCCGATTATTTTGATTTTGGCTTACGATACCCTTTATCGCAACACCACATTTTTTACGAATTGTCATCCCGATTTAGGCTACCGTTGGTATGATGAATGTTATTTATGGCAGTTATGTGTGGCTTCGGCAGCGGCTCCTTCGTTTTTTCCACCTTATAACTTAGAGCCTGTTAATAAAGAGAAATTTGGCAATTGGGTATTTCCACATATTGATGGTGGCGTATCAGCTAATAATCCGGCTTTGGCGGCGCTGAGTTTAATTATGCGGATCAGTCAATGTTCGGATCGGGTTGTTTCCCAAGAAACAAAATGCAAATATAAGCTAGATAACCTCCAGATGGAAGACATATCTATCCTTTCGATTGGAACTGGTCAAACTGGCGAACCTTATCAATTTGAGCAAATCAACAAGTGGAAGCCGTTAGATTGGGCACAACATATTCCTGATATTTTTATGGAGCCTACGTCTGAGGTTAATAGCACTATTTGTCGGCAAATTATGGGTGGATATGAATCTCAAAGGTATTTACGCCTGCAATTTGATTTAAATGAGAGATTTAAGGCGAAACCAGGAGAGACATATAAAGACAGTAGAGTGTTATTGCGGCCAGAAGAACGGAAAAATAGATATACAGATATAAAAGTGAGTGAAGACATAGATAACGCTCACAGGGATATTATTGCACAATGGATAGATACTACATCTGCATACATAGATGAAGGCCATACATACTATACGAGAGACGATGTTGGGCCTAGAGTAAAAGACGCGATCGCATCTTTTATTGCTATTAACTAGTTGCATTCACTTAAAACCATAAACAAAATACAATCCTTAAAGATGTTTAGATAGAAATCTCGTATGTATACGAGATTTTCGCGTATTTATACGCGCTATCATCCAGATTTTTGTGTTGATTTCAGTAAGAGCTACATATAGATGTTAAAAATTTCTGTTGCTGATTGTAGGATTTAATTAAATTAATAATTTAAGCAATCTCTATAAAAAATTTTGTCTGTATAAATATTTAATTTGATTGCAAAATAATCTTCATCAGCCTAAGTTATACTGCTGAAATTAATTTACTATCCTGAAAATTGTTTAAAAATCTATTGCGGTATTTCACTATTGTTAGTCGTTTTCTCAGTAATTTGAGAAACTTTAGCTAGAAAATAAATCTCTGTTAGTTATGTATAAACTCTGTTCTCAACCAATCAAAAATACAGATATGCTTAGATAACAAATCTTAAAAATTGCTGAAATGCAAATACAAAATAGATTTAACAGTACTTTGCCAGCAGGCTGATTACTGGTGTAAAAGATTAAATTAAAACCAACCAACAATCATTACAGCAAGCCCAAAACCCCATTTTTTAGGTAATTTAAGGATGATTAAGCATCATGCCAGCAGCTTACGAAATTTCGGCGATATTGATAGCAGAGATGTGATTAATTCTGAAATAAATTTTGTTTGGAATGCAGGTATTGATTAAGTCTGCTAATTACCTAGCACCGCTATGCAGAAATCAGACAGTTTGAGATTTGTATTAGCGAAGCGGTGGCTTTAGCATAGGTTCTCCTAGAGAGGAATGAGTATCTTTTTGATTTGCTCAGTCACAAAGTAGCGTTGAGCAAACCGCAAACCCATCTAAAATCTAAAATTGCTACATTCAAAAGCAATCAGTGTCTTAGTCCATCAGGCTTCAATTCTCAGAAAAACCTGATCTCTACAGTTAAGCAAGCTAGAAGTGGCGTTTCCTTCACCTGAAGGTGTAAAAACTGACGTTCAAAAGTCAAACATTGTTGATTCTAAACTTTTGTGTTGACTTTGAAACTCTGCATAGCCACAAAACATCTTTTTCTCAAGTGGCGATACTAGATATTTCCTACAAAAGAATTGCGCTAGCCAAATCCTTGGAGTCAAGTGTAATTCATCTACTCTTAATTTCTGCTTAAGCAAAAAAATTAATTGTAGATCAAAATGTTGTGACTATCTTTTGTCGTGAGATGCTTCTGTACATTTAGCAAACAAATTAAGGAAGGCAATAATGTTAATTAATTCTTCTGATGAACGTGGTAGCGGCAGATAGCACTAATAGCATAAATTATCTCTTAGCTATTTGCAAAATTTGCTTTGATTTATAGATACTAAGTACTAGGTAAAATCGCTCAAGCAAGATGGTTGAGTAAATCAGAAATTTCTTTTTTCAAAATAGTGAAAGCTACAAGCAAGTTGCAAATAAGGTTATCTTGTTGCACTTACTTTCGATGGCTATGAATCTATTTTTGTTGTGTGGAAGTCTTTACTAACCGGGTACTAAGCATCTAGTAACATCCAAAATAATTGTCAATGAGTATAGGGCATTGGAATGCAGACTAGGTAATACACTTGTCAGCTTCAATGCCCTGTCTCTATAGAGTTAATCTTTGTTTATAACCAGAGAAAGATGTAAAGATTACTCAACTTGGAGAAATTTAAGTAATAGAGATGGAATTTTTCACATCTTGGCAAAGCTACTAAATCCTCCATGCAAAACAATCTGGTTATGTTCCCTAGCCTGAAGGTAGCAGGGAATAGTTCACACACAACGCAAACAAAGCCTACTAAGTATAACTATGCTGAGCAGCTGTTTATAGAACTGCTAGCAACAGAAAATTTAGATGAGCAACTAGAAAATGTTGCTGAGAAAGTCAATGCGTTTGAACAGACGCTTTCGATAGCGATTCGTGAGGCTTACGAAAATGGCTGTGGTGAGCAAGAGGCTCATCTGTTTTTGCAAAGAATACTATATCGAATTAATCGACTGAATTTGTTTTGGTATGACGATTTGCGACATTATGACAATGAGCGATCGCTTTATTTGTCTTCATGTCGTAATCAAATCGAAGCTGCTTGGCAAGCTTGGGAACTAGCACAATTCGATTTGCCCAGATTGCAAAAATTGAATGTCAAACAAGCACTTACCGAACGCGCATCTTTGGATGTCGATCCACCATTATCGGCTGATAGTCGCTATCTTCAGGAGGAAATGAGCGAGGTTGGCTATCGTCATTTATTAGCGATCGCCTCTTTTGATGGCTTGGTAGAAGGTAGCCGCATGACCAACATTTTGGGTGGTGCAGCGAATGAAGTGCAGTGTACGCTAGTGCGGGTATTTTTGGAAGAATACGGCAACGGTCGTTTACCTCGCAAGCATTCGACCTTTTTTGCCCAAATGTTAGATGAGTTTGGCATGAATACTGAACCTGAGGGATATTTTGATTTAGTACCTTGGGAAGTTTTAGCTTGTGATAACCATAATTTTTTAACTACGCAGCGTAAACGCTATTTTCTCCGCTATAGTGGTGCATTAACCTATTTTGAAGTAGCTGGGCCAGCGGCTTACAGAAATTATTTAGCAGCAGCGCAAAGATTGGGACTTTCACAAGCAGCAATGGGTTATTGGGAACTGCACATTAAGGAAGATGAACGCCACGGTCGTTGGATGTTGGATGATGTGGCTTTACCTTTAGCAGATAAGTATCCCGATGATGCTTGGGAAATAGTACTAGGTTATGACCAAGAAAAATTTATGGGCGATCGCGCCGCTAAAGCCGTTGTCCGTTCCATACGTAAAGTCGAAAAAGCTGCCTTAGATAGCAGATAAATCTAGGCACAGACTCTTATTTGATTCCTCATAATTGGCTCAAAAACAGCTTTCTTTAGTAACAGCTTGATTACTAAAGAAACAGTTTTTATTGCCTAAATGCAGCAGTATTTTTTTCAAGCTTGATTATACCTTAAATTTGCATCGAGGTCACATGAAAGACGTATTTTTCTGCCCAGAAGAATCTAATTTTTACTCAAATTGTTTAGAAAACTTAGTTCTCCGTAATTGCCAAGATCCTGAAAGTATTGTTGAGTTTGGTTCTGGCGATGGTAGTCCTGTGATCAACTCACTATTAAGAAACAAATTTGCAGGTGTAATTCATGGCTTTGAATTAAATACTTCTGCCTGGAAAGCTGCTAATTTAACAATTGATGAGTATAAACTCAACAATAAATATATTATCAATAATTCTTGTTTGTTTAAATCGGATAAGCCAGAAGGTAAATATCTTGTAGCTAATCCACCATATCTTCCCGCGCCCGATAAAGATATTTATATGCCCCTATTATTTGGGGGGATAGATGGAGCCACAATTACTAATGAACTTTTAGCTTTAGGCTATGACAATGTGCTAGTTTTGGTTTCTAGTTTTTCTAATCCTAAGAGTACAATTGATTGGGCACAAGAGCATGGATATGTGGTGAATAACTTTGTGGTATTACCTTTAAAGTTTGGCTATTATAGCTCAGAACCAAAAGTGAAGAATCACATTGAAGAGTTACGGAAACACAAAATGGCATTCTATTCTGGTGATTATTATTTCTTGGCTGGGGTTTTATTTAGCAAGTGCCCACAAGATACACCAGATTTATCTAAAGAATTAGCTCAGGTAATGACGAGTTTATAATTTTGTTAAAACTTGGCATTTTTTTTCTGTTTTCGTCAAGAAGCAATCTCTAGGAATCTGATTTGATTTTTAAAATTCACGTGGGATGCGTTACGCTATCGCTAACACATCCTACATGGTAATTATCTTTATCGAGATTTAAATACCCGACTTTTAGAAAAAGTCGGGTATTTCGTTAGTAATTTTTTTGTAAAAGTTATTTGCAGTGCCAGATAATGCAGTAAGAGCAAGAATAATAGTGAAGTATTTATTTTTATGAAGCTGCTTTCGAGACCCAAAGCTAATTCTGATATCGTTTAGAGACATTACTAGAAACGCACATTGTCTGATTAATGACATTGCAAAGGTGTTTGAATGCAATCTCAGAATGTACCCAACTATTTGCCACAAGCAATTTTAACTACACTTTTCTGCTGTTTACCATTTGGAATTGTGGCTATCGTCTATGCTGCTCAAGTGAATACAAAGTTGCAAGCAGGAGATTATGAAGGGGCAATGCAAGCATCCAAAAGTGCCAAAACATGGTGTTGGGTATCTTTTGGTTCAGGATTAGCTGTGTTTTTAATTTATATTCTCCTAATAATTTTGGCTTCTTTGGCACCGCAATAATCATTATGCAGCGTTAAAAATTGCAAAAATTTTATCTACAAAAATGAACATTATTCCTAGTCGCTCATCTTCTATATCTGTGAGAACTGTTAAAGTTGCAGCACTGTCGGGCGTTATTGTTGTAGCTGCAATTATTCTCTACTTTTTCAATCCGAGCAATTCTTCTATTTACCCGCCTAGCCCATTTAGAGCACTAACTGGCTTATATTGCCCCGGATGTGGTACGCTACGAGCTTTACATCAATTACTCCACGGGCATATCATCAAGGCTTTTGATTTGAACCCGTTGATGATTTTAGCACTGCCATATTTAATTTATTCTTATATATCGTACAGCGCACCTGTAATTCTAGGTGAAAAAATTCCCCAAGTTTTTATTAAACCAACTTGGATTTGGTTGATGTTAAAAATTATTTTAGCTTATTGGGTATTGCGAAATCTTCCTTTTGCGCCTTTTTCTTGGTTAGCACCTTGAAAAAATCAGTAGTTTGATGCAATTAATGATAAATAGCTAAGGCTGTTATTTATCATTAATTATTTGCCATTAGTAGAAGCAGTAAAATAATTACGAATTACGTAGACGCGTAGCGGCTTCCCGCAGGGTATTATGAATTACGAATTATTAGGCCGCTTGCCAAATCCTAATAGTTTTATCCTCGCCGGCGCTGGCAAGATTTCGCCCATCGGAACTGATATCAACAGATAAGATACTGGCTGTATGTCCTGTTAGGGTTTGTAATAATTTACCAGTTTTTAAATTCCAAATTTTGATTGTGCGATCGCTGCTACCACTAATTAAGGTTTGCCCATCTGGAGTAATTGCCAAACATTGAATTAAACCTTGATGACCTTCCAAACGCTGCTGTGGCTGTCCTGTATGCAGGTTCCAAAGGTTGATGGTTGAGCCAAAGCCGCCACTGGCAATGATTTGTAGTGTTGAACTCACAGCCACAGCACGCACGAAGCCAGGGTTACCTGTAATAGTGTGGAGTAATTGCCCATTGTCTAACTGCCAAATTTTAATTACTTTATCACTACCAGCACTAATGAGGAATTTACCATCGGGACTGATAGCTGTGGTGTAAATAAAGCCAGCATTTACAGGGAGAGTTTGCTGTAGGTTTCCTGTTTCTAATTGCCAACTTCTGATGGTTTTATCTCTACTTCCAGAGACAATAGTTTGCCCATTGGGACTGACGGATAGGGAATTAATTAAGTCAGAATGTCCTCTAAGAATGCGCTGGGGTTTATTAGCATTGAGATGCCAAATCTTAATTGTATTATCGCTACTGCCACTCACTACAGTCTGATTATCGGGAGCGATCGCAGTTACTATCCAAATACCAGTTTCATTTAGCACACTTTGCAGTTTGCCTGTTTGCAGATTCCAAATCTTAATTGTCTTATCGTTACTACTGCTAATGAGGGTTTGAGAATTTCTGCTGAAGGCTACAGATCTAACCAGCTGTGAGTGTCCATTTAAACTATAGGCGAAAACCGCTTGTTGAAATTGCGGTGGCGATTGAGCAGGTATAGTTCGGCGCTGCATAGACAAAATTTTCTCTCGACCTTGCAGCGCTTCTGCAAAGCTAGGATTGATAGTTAAAGCGCGATCGTAATCTGCTAGTGCAGCATCATATTGGCCTATTTGTAAGTAGGCATGACCTCGATTACACCAAGCCTCAAAATAATTGGGATCTACTTGTAAAGCGCGATTAAAATCTGTAATTGCACCTTGATAATCTTGGCGTTGAGCCTTGTCTAATCCCCAAAAGTTATAAGCTTGAGCATTATTTGTGGATGGGTTAACAATCGGAATTGTTGGTGGTACGTTACTAATTTGAGGCGCTTGTAAATCTTGCAACACTTCGGCTGCTGATTGATATCTTTCCCCAACAAAATGTTTGAGCAGCTTATCAATTACCCGTCCTAAATCATCACTAATACTTAAACCTTGCTCCTTGACTCGTTCTCGCCACAGCCAACGCGCTTCTCTGACATCATAAAGAGCATCTGCAAGATTACCATAGGGGTCTTGTAGTGGTAAACACCGAGTTATCAGCCGCGCACAAGTCGCACCCAAAGCATATAAATCACTAGCTGGGTAAGCGTAGCCTTGCATTTGTTCTAAGGGAGCATAACCAATTGTATAAATTCCTGTACCCTGGCGCGCTAAAGTGGTTTGTGTAACTTGTTTCGCACCCCCAAAGTCAATTAGAACCAATTTGCGATCATAGCCGCGACGAATGATATTTTCTGGTTTAATATCCCGATGAATGACATTCCGCTCGTGAATAAATTGCAGAATTGGTAATAAATCAGCTAACAGTTCCCGAATCTGTATTTCATTAAAAGCGTGTTGTTGCATTTCTGCAGCTAAAGTATCCCCAGCAATAAATTCTTGCACTAAATACAAATTTAATCCTTGCTCAAAATAGGCAACTAGCCGCGGAATTTGAGGATGATTTTCTCCAAGTTCAAACAAGCGCTTTGCTTCTTCTTTAAACATCTCCGCAGCTTTTTTAAGGGCGCTAGTTCCCTGCACTTGGGGCACAAATTGCTTAATTACACAAGGTGCATCTAATCTATCTATATCTCTGGCTTCATAAGTTTTACCAAAACCACCTTCACCTAATAATCGATTAATACGGTAGCGGTTTTTGAATAGCGTACCAAAGCTGTTTCCTCCACAACTGGTGCAAAATCTATTACCGTCTGAGTTAAAAGGATTTGAGCAATTGGAATTTTGGCAGATTTGCATATATTATTTTTAATGGGGTTTAATTACTGAAATTATTTTCTGAGCAAGGGCACAGGGAATAGAGAATAAGGAAAAAGCGAGAGAAAGTATAGCTATATCGATTTTTTAAACCCGTACGAGTTATATAATATGTAATTTAATATTTTCTTGAGAAAGCATAAGCACTAATTTAAAAATGTGTAATTAAAAAAATTAAATGTATTTAAAACTGTAAAATAATTTTAGTGTATGACAAGCATCGCTGTAGAAATTGCAACTGCAACCTCTGTACATAACTGAATAGAGGTAAAAGAATATCGGTGTTGACTTTTGAATACAGACGTGAATAATCGCGTCTCTCCAACTCTTGACTCCTCTACAGCAACACTAGCTTGATTTATATCCTAAATTTGCGGATACTGAATTATTGAAGGTATTGACCCAAAATAAATATGAAATCTCTGCACCGTTCCGATCTATATGGTTGGTCAACTTTCAATCCTGCAAGAAACATTGATTTTAATGGGATTGCCTGGATTCGTCCAGAGGGCAATATCTTAATCGATCCGGTGGCTTTATCCAATCACGATTGGAATCACTTAAACTCTTTGGGTAATGTAGCTTGGATTGTACTGACTAACTCCGATCATGCTAGAGCAGCGAAGGATATTGCTGATCAAACCTACGCTAAAATAGCAGGGCCCATAGCAGAAAAAGAAGACTTTCCGATAAATTGCGATCGCTGGCTGAGTGATGGTGAAGAATTAGTCCCCGGCTTAAAGGTGATTGAACTTCAAGGTTCTAAAACTCCCGGCGAACTAGCGCTATTGCTAGAAGAAACCACTTTAATTACTGGGGATTTGGTACGCGCCCATCGAGCAGGTACATTAACTATATTGCCAGACGAAAAGCTGATAAACCGCGAGCAAGCTGTAGCATCTGTGCAGAGATTAGCAAACCTGACTCAAGTAGAAACAATATTAGTCGGGGATGGTTGGTCAGTTTTTCACGATGGACGCGATCGCCTCAAGGAACTAGTCGCAACACTATAATCAAAGTGTCATTCTTCCTCTGACAGATGGGTAGGTAGGGGCACGACACCAGTAAGATATCAATACTACTCGGTTAAGCATTTTGAACTCAAAAGGGGTTTTGGGGAAAAGGTTAAAGGTTAAGGGTTAAAGGTTTTTTCTTTCTCTTTTCCCGTTACCCTTTTTTCCCTTAACCGACAAGTATTGAGTAATACCAATTTAATGTGAAGTTGCACATATCTTGATCCCCCTAAATCCCCCTTAAAAAGGGGGACTTTGATTCTTTTCCCCCTTTTTTAAGGGGGGTTAGGGGGGATCGAATTCTATGCAGCTTCATAAAGAATTGGTATAAGATATTTGATATACTAAAAGATTGTGGATGCCTTACCCCTACAAAGAATTTATCTGTCGCAAACATTATTTGAACTGGTATTAGCTTGAAAATTGCCGTTTTATCCTTGACGCTCATCCATGACGCGCAAACCTCTGTTTTGTGAACATAGGGACAAGGATATAATGTATATATTTATACGTTATTTTTTCATAAATTTAATGTTATCTTAGTTGTTTTATTAGTTAGCGGCTTATTTATTAGCGTGTCTAAGCTTGTTTTAGCAGCAGAGAAGTAATCGGCATTATTATCTCCTAAAAATTGAATAATTTAATTGCTGAAATTTTGAATTATTCATATTTCTCGGCTTTGATATTGGCTAAAATCTTTCAGATTTAATTGTCTGTTTTGTTGAGATATATCTAATACCAATTTGAAAAAAGAATGCGACATATTGTAGGGGCAAGACACTGCCTTGACCTCTAGACTATTATTGATGTGTCGCCAATATTATTTGATTTGTTATAACATTTTATTTCTGAAAAAAATCAGTATATCTTTATAGCTGCTTCCCTTTGATCACTCGGCACAAGTACATATACGGTAAACTACCGACATTAAGTAATAATTGCATTAGAAGTATGACACTTTATTACTTAATTAAGTAGAATTTTTAAAGTTATATATACTTGTCAAATAGTAAGCTGGCTTTTAGTTTACAATCTCTTTCCTGTGCAATATAAATAATTAGATGTAGAAATTTTGAGAGCAACTCTTAAGGCTGACAGACTTGACGCAATAACTGCGAATATTTCCTGCTGAGAATTACTTCTTGCAGATGCTCGGAAATATGGAGTTGATTGCTTTCTGTGAGAAGCGATCGCTATGATCAATCGGCCTTAATTCCAACTAACAATGGATACCTTACTGAAATCTGCATCACAAACCAATATTTTACTCGTAGATGACAACCCTGACAATCTACGTTTATTAGCCAAAATGCTAGAGTCAGAGGGTTATGTGCTTCGCAAATCGCTTAGTGGACGCATGGCATTGCAAGCTGCCCAAAGAGAGGTACCAGATTTAATTTTACTTGACGTTAATATGCCGGAAATGAACGGCTATGAAGTTTGCCAGCAGTTGAAAATTATAGAGAAAACACGTAATATCCCGATTATATTTATTAGCGCTCTCGATGATATTAAGGATAAAGTCAAAGCTTTTGAATTAGGAGCGCAAGACTATATTACTAAACCATTTAAAGAGTTAGAAGTATTAGCCAGAATTAAAAATCAATTACTGATTCAACAACAACAGCAATTGCTAATTCAACAAAATCAACGCTTAGAAGAGGCAAAAGCTGCAGCAGAAGCCGCTACTCATGCTAAAAGCGATTTTTTGGCAAATATGAGCCATGAAATCCGCACACCCATGAATGCGGTAATTGGCATGACGGGATTATTGCTAGATACCAAGCTGAATCCCGATCAACAAGATGCTGTAGAGACAATTCGTTATAGTGGTGAAATTTTACTATCTTTAATTAATAATATTTTAGACTTCTCGAAGATTGAGTCTGGTAAATTAGAGCTAGAAGCGGCAAGATTTGATTTAGTAAATTGCCTCAAAGAATCAATAGCTTTACTAGCTAACGATGCCGCAGCTAAAAGCTTAGAAATTAGCTTTCATGTGGCAGCAGATGTACCCACAAATATTGTGGGAGATGTCACCCGTCTGCGGCAGATTTTAGTAAATTTATTGAGTAATGCCGTTAAATTTACACCAGAGGGCAGTATTAAAGTGGCAGTTACAGCCCAGCTAGCAAGTGAATCTGGTGATCAACAAGGTTCGCAGATTAGCAGCCGCGATCGCCAGCATATCTATGAAATTCAGTTCTCCGTTCAAGATACAGGGGTAGGCGTACCAGCAGATAAACTCAATCGCTTATTCCTGTCTTTTAGTCAAATTGATTCCTCAACTACTCGCTGTTATGGCGGTACAGGTTTAGGATTAGCTATCAGCCGCCAACTTAGCGAATTGATGGGCGGCAAAATGTGGGTAGAGACTCACCTAGGTGAGGGATCTACTTTTTATTTCACTATACGCGTTTCGGCTAGTTATCCTGTACCTACCAGAAAAGCGAATGTGCAGCCTATTAGCTATACAAATACCCAGCCATCTCATCTAATTTCACTCACTTCTACAATGGCGGAAAAATTCCCCTTAAGAATTTTGCTGGCGGAAGATCATGTAGTGAATCAAAAGCTAGCATTATTAATGCTCAAACAATTGGGATACCGCGCTGATGTTGTTAGCAATGGTAAGGAAGTACTAGAAATCATCCAGCACTTGTCTTACGACGTAATTTTAATGGATGTGCAAATGCCCGAAATGGACGGATTAGAAGCCACAAAGCTGATCTGCCAAAAATATCCAGCGAGTTTACGTCCGCGAATTATTGCCGTGACAGCCCGCGCCCTGCAAGGCGATCGCGAAGAATGTCTAGCAGTAGGGATGGATGACTATATAAGTAAACCTATCCGCATTGAAATACTAGCTAAAGCCTTAAGTCGATGCGTACCGATAGTATCTACAAATGGTGGTTTTATCCCACCCAACAGACGCGATCGCCAATCCCATCCACTCAATCCACCACTCACAAATCCCTCCTTTATTCCCCTAGCAGACTTACCAGCAATTAATAGTCAAGCTATTCAAAAAATCTACGAAATGGCTGGAGACGATGAAACATTTGTCTCAGAAATTATTGACTGTTATTTAGAAGATTCCCCCCATATACTGGAGCAAATTCGAGAAGCAGTTACTCAAGGAGATGCCCCAACTGTACACCGTCTAGCCCATAGCTGGAAATCAAGTAGCGCCTATTTAGGAGCCAGAAATCTCACAGAAATTTGTCGAGAAATTGAAACAATCGCTCTTTCCGAAACCAGTAATCTGCCAGAGCGACTCTATCAATTAGAAGCGGAATTTGAAAGAGTCAAAACCGCTTTGCAGCTAGAACTTCACAAAAGAGTGCTGAGTCGTGAATTGCAGAGACGCGATTAATCGCGTCTGTACAAGAGTAATTTTCTTCCTCATCTCCCTTATCCCCAATCCCCAGTCCCCAGTCCCCAATCCCCAATGACTACCGATTTAACTAATTGCGATCGCGAAGAAATTGAAATTCCTGGTTTGATTCAGCCGCATGGCATTTTGCTGACGTTGCGGGAACCAGAATTAGAGATTTTGCAAGTTAGTGAGAACGTAAAGCAAATATTAGGAATTACTGTAGAAAATCTTTTGGGTAAACCGCTGAGTGTGCTGCTTTCTAAAGCAAAAGTTCAAGAAATATCCCAATATCTCGCACAAGATAACTTGGAAGTAGTTAATCCGCTAGATTTAAAAATTCAGAGTGCATTAGCAACAGTTAATCAGACAAAACATTTACAAAGTTTTAAGGGCATATTACACCGTAGCGGCAAAGCCGTAGTCATGGAGTTAGAACCTAGCCCGGTAACTACAAACAAGCAGGTTCTCAAGTTTTATCATTTATTAAAAGAAGCGATCGCTCTGCTGCGCGCCGCCGAAACTTTTGATGATTTGGTGGACACTTTAGCCAAACAAGTGCGGCTAATTACTGGCTTTGATCGCGTCATGATCTACCAGTTTGCTAGCGACAACAGCGGCACTGTAATTGCAGAAGACAAGGCTCAACATTTAGAAACTTATTTGGGGCTACATTATCCAGCTTTTGATATTCCTCAAGTAGCTCGTCGTCTATATTACAATAGCTGGCTGCGGATAATTCCCAATATTAACTATCAACCAGTAAAGCTAATTCCTACTGACAATCCTATCACGGCAACTCCGCTAAATCTGAGTCATGCCAATTTACGCAGTGTGTCGCCTTGCCATCTAGAATATCTACAAAATATGGGTGTAGCGGCTTCGATGTCGATTTCATTAATTAATGACAAAAGGCTGTGGGGGATGATTGCTTGTCATCATTACACGCCCAAATTCGTTGATTATGAAATGCGGAAAGCTTGCGAATTTTTGGGGCAGTTTGCTTCCGTAGAATTAGTTTATCAACAAGAACAAGAAATGAATCGCTATCGTTCCCAAGTAAAATTAATTCAGGAACAATTGCGAACAACTCTATCTCAAGAAGCTAGCTTTATTGAAGCAGTGTTTCGGCGGAATGAATTAGCTATATTGAATTTAGTTCACGCCCAGGGAGCGGCAATTATATTAGATAACGAAGTCTCACTTCTGGGTAAAACGCCTACTCTGCATCAAGTGCAAGATTTAATGACTTGGCTATTAGAGAAAAATTGCCAACCAATATATGTTACAGATTCACTCTCCAAAATCTACCCGCAAGCACAGCAATTTAGCACAGTTGCTAGTGGTATTTTAGTAATTTCAATTGTGCTGCAACAAAAGTCTTATCATATTATTTGGTTTCGACCAGAGCAAATACAAACAGTGAATTGGGCAGGTAATCCCCAAACATCGGTCGCTATTTCTAGTGATGAAGAAATGCGCCTGACACCGCGTAAATCCTTTGAACTTTGGCAAGAAATAGTTAAAGAAACATCCTTACCTTGGGAAAGCGTGGAGATGGAAGCAGCCTTGGAAATGCGAAATACTCTGATGTTAGCAGTACTAGAGTTTTCCCAAGTGGCGTTAGAACAAGCCGCAGAAAGAGCTGCGATCGCTAATCATGCCAAAAGTCAGTTCCTCGCCAAAATGAGCCACGAACTGCGGACTCCCATGAACGCCATTCTGGGATTTACGCAATTAATGGTACGCGATCGCCAAGCTCACGATCAATTTCGCGAGCATTTAGGCATTATCAGCCGCAGTGGTGAACATTTGCTAGCTTTGATTAACGATGTGTTAGAGATGTCGAGAATTGAAGCGGGACAAATAGTACTCAACGACAGCTGCTTTAATTTACATCGACTATTGCGATCGCTCAACGATATGTTTGCCCTCAAAGCCTCACAGAAAGGCTTGAACCTTCAAACCTTGCGTGATGCCAATGTTCCTTATTATGTTTGTGGAGATGAAGCCAAACTGCGGCAAATCTTAATCAACTTGTTAGGTAATGCCATTAAATTTACCAATAAAGGCAGCGTCACATTACGGGTACAAGCTGTACCCGCAGGCGAATTAAAAATCATGCTGCGTTTAGAAGTTGCAGATACTGGATGCGGGATTGCTACTTCAGATCTAGAATCGATTTTTGAAGCCTTTATGCAAACCGAAAAGGGACGTAATGCCCAAGGTACCGGTTTAGGTTTATCCATTAGTCGCCAGTTTGCCCGCTTGATGGGTGGTAATATTACAGTTCACAGCACCTTAAACCAGGGTTCAACCTTTAGCTGTGAAGTATTTTTGCGTCTAGCAGACTCAGTAGATTTATTAGAAACAGAAGCCACCCACTATGTTATTGGTTTAGAACCAGGACAAGCCAACTACCGAATTTTAGTAGTAGAAGATGTTTTAGAAAATCGGCAACTGCTAGTCAAGTTGCTAGAGTCAGTAGGCTTTGAAGTGTGCGCCGTCGAGAATGGCGCAGAAGCGATCGCTATGTGGCAAGAATGGCATCCTCATCTAATATGGATGGATATTCAAATGTCTGTGATGGATGGCTACACAGCCACACAACAAATCCGCGCCACAGCAGACGGTAACGATGTCATTATTATTGCTCTGACTGCGGCTGCTTTTGAACAAGACTTTTTAGCGAGTCTGCAAGCAGGTTGTAATGACCACATTACCAAGCCTTTCACAGAAACAGTACTGTTTGACAAGATGGCCCAGTACTTGGGGGTACGCTATATATATAGTGAAATAGTCGCACCCGATAGCAATGTAGTAACTTCTCCACAGAAAACCCTCACGGCTGAAGACCTGCAAGTAATGCCCAGCGAGTGGATTGGTGAAGTTCATGAAGCCGCCTTGGATCTCAATGATGCCAAACTCTATCAACTGATTGCCCAAATCTCCAGTCAGGAACAGCCTCTAGCAGAAGCCTTGAAATATTTAGTCGATAACTTTCAGCTAGAAGCGATCGCCACTCTCAGCGATTTAAGATAGTAGGTTTCGCAGCCCATAATCAAGATTTTTCTAGACATGAAAAAAGCTATTGATTCTGCAATAATCAACAGCTTTTTTTATATTCTATATCCAATTTTTTCCGACAAAAAACTATATTAAATACTATTTCAAATTATTTTATAGCGATATATTTATATTTTTATAACCGTATAATTACTTAAATTTTGAGATAATTTTCCCAAATCACGATTATTTTTCCAATCAAGCATTATCTATATGGAGTAGGGCTTTTACCCCATATTTGTCCTTGAATAAGGAAGAAATTTTCTAGATGCCAAAATATACAGAAAAATCAACAAAATTAACCAATTTATCCAGCATAAGTTAGTTATTCAATAGATAATATATACAACTCAAACATTTCAAACAAGTTTTGGGATATCTCTCCTTATTTAATTGCATATTTTTTTACATTTTTCTGTCCAAAACTATTTACATTTCACTCAGGTGTGTTTAATATTAATTCAGTGGTAAGCAAAGGAATAAAACCTAGCTGAAACTACTAACAATCAACAATGAGTAAGGTAAAAAACAATGGCAGTTGAAAAAACTAATTCCTCTTCAAGTTTGGCAGAAGTTATTGACCGCATTTTAGACAAAGGTATCGTTGTAGACGCTTGGGTACGTGTTTCTTTAGTAGGTATTGAACTACTAGCTATTGAAGCTCGGATCGTTATCGCTTCTGTTGAAACCTATTTGAAATATGCAGAAGCTGTTGGTTTAACTCAATCAGCTGCTATGCCTGCTTAATTATTAAGAGTACGCTATCTCTACCTCGTTTGTTCAAACTCAAAAAAGTCACATCGGGTGAAATTGAGAAACGACTTTTAAAGTTGGCACTTTCAGAATAATTGATTTCTCATAGCTAAAAGTTCTTCTAAATTGAAGGACTTTTAGCTATTTGTATTTAATATAGTTTGGTAAACCTTGATTACAGTCGAGTCCCAGAAAATTGTGGTTTTTATACCACCGCTAAGGAATTTTTTTAAGGCAAAATTTAGGCTGTGGTAAGCTTAGCGGAACCTAATTTTTGCATGATAGAAGTTAAACAGAGTTTAAATATTATATAGCGTTTATTATGCAGATAGGGTACGAAATTCCATCACGAGGTGTAGGGGCAAGGAACTGCCTTGCCCTTACAATTATTTGTACCTTACCAACTTGTCATCTGCTGTATTTCTTTACCCGCTTCTTGGATTTCATCAAATTTCTCACGACTAAATCATGCACTACCAAATTGTTGAGCGTTTGACTGAAAATCAGATTTTAGAGTTAGTAGATTTATACAAAAACGAATTCTGGAGTAAAAATCGTAAATATCAAGATGTGGTCAAAATGCTGGCTGCATCAAATATTATTATTGCCTTTGTTACCGATAGCCAAGAATTGATTGGTTTTACCCGCATTCTGACAGATTTTGTTTATCGGGCAACTATTTACGATGTAATTATTAAACCTACCTATAGAAAACTGGGACTTGGCGCTAAGTTAATGGATACAGCCATCAATCATCCCCAGTTGCGAGAAGTTGAGCAAATCGCACTTTATTGCTTACCAGAAATGATGCCCTTTTATCAGCGTTGGGGTTTTACAACTGAAGTAGGCGAACTGCGGTTGATGTATCGTTACCAGTAGGGATTGGGGGCTGGGGACTGGGGATTGGGGACTGGGGACTGGGGACTGGGGACTGGGGAAAAACTATTACTCATTACTCATTACTCATTACTCATTACTCATTACTCATTACCAATGCCCTATGCCCAATGCCCCATGCCCAATGCCCCATGCCCAATGCCCCATGCAGAGGTACAATTACTGTGCCTTTAATTAAATTTAAAGATGTAGGTACGATATAGCGCCAGTATAATCTGCTTACTCGGATATATTTTTCGCTTAGATGTACTTATGTTCCCGGAGTGATTATAACTAGAGTTATTATTTAAAACCGTCAAAATTTAAACAATTGACTACTAACAACTAATGGTGAACTCTAGCCTCGTGACCACAATCTACGTCAATTCCGTACAGGGAAATGATGCCAACGCTGGTTCACGGTTGAGTCCCTTTAAAAGCCTCACCCGTGCCTTAAAAGCCTCTACACAATCTACTATTATTCAACTGAGTTCTGGGACATATAGCGCCGCTAGCGGTGAGGTATTTCCCCTCATTATCCCTGCGGGGGTGCTTGTGGTGGGTAACGAAGCCAGTAAAGGCGCTGGCGTTGTGATTATTGGAAGTGGTACTTATCAGAGTGCTAGCTTTGGGGCGCAAAACGTGACGCTGCTATTGCTAGATGATGCTAGCCTGCGGGGGGTGACTGTGACAAATAACACGCCTAAAGGTAGTGGTGTTTGGATTGAGTCAACTGCCCCCACTGTTGCTAACAATACTTTTATTAATTGTGCAAGGGAAGGCATATTTACCACAGGCACAGCGAAACCTGCAATTTTAGATAATGTATTTTTGCAAAATGCTGCCAGTGGGTTGACGATGGCACGGAATAGCAAGGGTGAAGTTTTGCGGAATGTTTTGCAAAAGAATTCTATAGGTATAGCAATTAGTGATGCTGCTGCGCCTTTAGTGGCAAATAATAAACTAACAGAAAATCAGACTGCGATCGCACTTTCTCGCGATGCTAAACCGGTGTTACGTCAAAATGTGATTACTAACAATTCCCAAGGCGGTTTGTTGGTAAATGGTAATGCATTTCCCGATTTAGGGAGTAATCAAGACTCTGCTGGTAATGTTTTTCGTGATAATCAAGTATTCGATTTACAAAATGTCACATCTGGGCAGCTAATTTCTGTTGGTAATCAATTAAATCCCAGCAAAGTTAAAGGTGCAGTTGATTTTCTCTCTTCATCAATAGAAACCCCCTCCCAAGTATCACTAGGCACTAGTTTTTATGATCTAGGTGGGCATTGGGCAGCAGCTTATGTGGAAGCCTTAGTGAGCAAAGGCCTAATCAGTGGCTTCCCCGACGGTTCCTTTAAACCAAATTCACCGATCACTCGCGCCCAGTATGCTGCTATAATTGCCAAGACTTTTCCACCTCCCAGCAGTAGTAAAGCCAGTAATTTTACGGATGTCAAACCAGATTTTTGGGCAGCATCAGCCATTTCGCGGGCGGCGAATATGGGTTTTATTAGTGGATTTCCTGATGGGACTTTTAGACCGGGACAAAACTTAACAAAAATTCAGGCAATTGTATCTATCGTGAATGGATTGAAATGGAGTGGGGGCAACCCAAATGTGTTGACTGTATATGGCGATCGCGCTCAAATTCCTAGCTATGCTACTAATGCGGTGGCAGTGGCTACCCAAAAGTTATTGGTAGTCAACTATCCAAAAACCGAACAGCTAGAACCATTGCGGGATATTACCCGCGCGGAGGTAGCTGCAATTATTTATCAGGCATTAGTTGCTATTGGTCAAGAAAAAGCGATCGCCTCGCCTTACATTGTCAACCCTGATGTTGATATCCCTTCCTTCAGCGATTTGAAAGGACACTGGGCAGAAGCTTTTATTCGCGGCTTAGTCAGCATGGGCTTAACCACAGGTTTTGCCGATGGTACTTATCAGCCAGATAAACCCATGACTCGCGCCCAGTATGCAGCTTTAGTAGCAGCGGCCTTTAACCCAACTGCTAAACGCGCAGCCATTGATTTTACTGACGTACCCAAGAATTTTTGGGCTGCTAAAGCCATAGAAATTGCCGCTAGCGGTGGTTTTGTGAGTGGATTTAGCGATCGCACTTTCCGCCCCGATCAAAATGTCCAAAGGCTACAGGTAATTGTCTCTTTAGTAAATGGACTAGCCCTACCAGCAGCCGATAGTAATACCTTAGTTGCTTATAAAGATGGGGATACTATCCCTGAATATGCCCGGAAGGCTGTAGCAACAGCTACTCAACAGCAAATAGTAGTTAATTACCCAGATCCTAAGCTGCTTGTGCCAGTTCGTGAAGCGACACGTGCAGAAGTAGCAGCGATGGTTTATCAAGCTTTAGCTGCAATTCAACGCACAACAGCAATTAATTCACCCTATATTGTTTCCCATACCATTAACTGACACAGTAGAATAAGAAGCATTTCCTATTAATTAAAAAAACACTTGGGTTAATCCCTTGTAATTAAAAGTACTTTAGCCTATTTGTAATGGGTAAAATTTTTAACTTATGTCTGAAGCTAATAGTTCAATGGTAACACCAGTTACAGACACATTTCCCGATTTGGCCACTGCCTTATTAACTCACTATAGCTTTGACTTGAGTGGTTATAGCGCCAGTGAGCTAATTAGGCGTTGGAAAACCCATTACCCACTTGAATGGCTACATATTGCAGTCATAGAAGCACTGTATCAAGGTCGTTATAAAGCAGTTTCCGTACAACAAATTTTAAACTTCTGGCACAGAAAAGGCCAGGCAACTTATCATTTCAACATGGAATTTGAGCGCTTAATTTGTAGCAAATTTCCTGAAAGCTTAACAGCAATTCCATCACCAGTTTTATATCCAGCTAAGAAAAACCCCTCTGTAGAAAAAACTAGCTATCACTTATCATCTCCCACTGCTGAAGCACCTCCTTCTAAGGTGAACCATGACTATCGTCAAAGACAGCTTCCGCCTGTAAAACTAGTACCTCAACCGGAAAAACCAGCCCAAACAGCAGCAGTTGTCTCCGATGAACAGCCAAGCCTACAGCCTGAATATGCTGTTGCACAGGCTGGTAATAATTCTCCTCGGTTTCTTCAAGCTGCAGCCAATCATAGCCCAATTGGGCAATTCACTCCCGAAATTAGCGATCGCACCGATTCCTTCACATCTAAACTCAAAGCTATGTCTGGTAGACAAATACCCCGCAGAAGCTTTAGCAGAGATCATTTTCTTGATGAAAATAGTGCTATTAGTTGATTGGGGACTGGTGATTGGGGACTGGTGATTGGGGATGGGGAACAATAATTTTTGACTTTTGACTCTTGACTCTTGACTCTTGACTTTTGACTCTTGATTCTTGACAAACACCAATATTATTTATTCAAAACTTGCCATTTTCTTGGTTGATAAAATAAAGAACGACTGGTAATTTTGCTGGCTTTGACAGTGAATCGGAATGATTCGACAACATCAAAAGAACAGACACCTTCTTTGATATAAATTTTGGCTGTATATACACCAGCTAATAAGCAAACATAAGGCATCTGCATTTGAATTTCTACTTTACCAGGCAATATTTTTAGAGGTTCATTATCGCTGGCGGAAGTAATATATAAAACTCGCTCATTTTGCCCAGATAAAGCTGTAATTAATACACCTAAATTAGCATACTCAACTTCTCTATAAGCTTTACATTCTACACATAAATAGGCTGGTTCTCCACAGAGGGGAGCAGTCAATATATTACCTTGTTTATCCTTAAAGCAAAGAGAAACAATATCTACACCTAAACTTTCGCTTTCAGGTTTCTCTGGTAAAAACATGATTCCTAAAGCTGTGTCTGCACCAGCTAAACTTAAATCCTCTTCGTATTGCCGAATTACTGCTTCGGTTTCTCCAGCTTTAATTAATTTACCTTGAGCAAGATATAGAGAATTTTCACAGACATTTAAAACCACATGGGGATTATGGGAAACTAAAATAAAAGCTGTACCTGCTTGTCTGAGTTGTGCTAGTTTTTGGTAACATTTCACCCGAAAATTTATATCCCCAACCGCCAAGACTTCATCAATTAATAAAACATCGGGTTCTATATGTACAGCACAAGCAAAACCTAACCTTGCCGCCATCCCTGAACTATAGGTTTGTACAGGTGCATCAATGGCATCAGCAATGCCAGCAAAGTCTATAACATCTTGAAATCTGGCTGTAATTTCTGGAGTTGATAAACCCAAAATTGACATATTAGCATAGATATTTTCTCTTCCTGTGAGAATCGGATTAAACCCAGCACCTAAAGCAATTAATGGTGCTAATCTTCCCCTAACTTTGACATAGCCAGTATCAGGATTAATCAATCCACTAATAATGCGTAATAATGTACTTTTTCCGGCTCCATTTGCGCCTACTAATCCTAAAGCTTCTCCCCGGCGTAGTTGAAAACTTACATCTTTTAGCGCCCAAAATTCTTGAGGACGTAAGGTGTCACTTCTCCGACTTCCGCCGATTATTTCTGTAAAAATATCTTGTACGCCATATAACAAAGACTGCTTGAGATTTCGACAAAATTTTTTAGAGACATTATCTACAGAAATCAACAAATCGGAATCTTGAGGCTGAATCTCGTCAAGCATTATCTAAACTACGAATTACGAACTACAAATTATGAACTGACTCTTTCCACGACAAATGGCATAGCTAACCGGAAAACAATCCAAGTTAGAATTAATCCTATTAAGGTAATGGCACTGACAATCAAAAATGCAGAAAAATTAGATATCGCACCTGTTGTCGCTAATTCTCTGGCTGTGACTAATAAAGGAGTCACAGGATTAAGCTGAACTAAAAAACCGAATATTCCCTGTTTTGGTACAGGGTAAACGACAGGAGTTAAGAATAACCAAAAGCCTGTAATTAAAGTTAAACCTCTAGATACATCTTGATATAATATCCCCAATGGAGCTAATAAAAGCCCAATAAATATTCCGAGTAAAACTAAATTAATTAACGCCACAGGTGCAAGAATTACTGTCCAAGTTATAGATATTTTAAACCAGATAAACAATGCCACAATTAAAATTAGCTTGATAGCAAAGTTAAAAAATACTTCGCCAATTTTTGCTAAAATCAATGCTTCTCGGGGAAAATTCACTCTCGCTAACATTGGTTTAGCAACACTTACAGCTTGCACTGGGCCATTTAAAGCTTCGACAAATGTTTGCCATAATGCAGTGCTGAACATCACATAGGCTGGATAGGGTAAATCTGTAGCGCCAATGTTAATTACATTAGCATCGTGAGCTAAGGTAAATCCTACTGCCATAATTACTGGTGGTAAAAAAGCCCAAGCTATACCGAAAAACGATTGACGATACTGAGCGCTAATATCCCGTACTAGTAGCCGCCAAGCCAGTTCCCGCGAAGCTAACAAGTCGCGCCACATTTGTTTACCTAATTGTATGGGATGTCTCAGCCGACTTTCGGGTGTATAAATAACTTCAGGTAGCTGTGAATTTAAATCCTGCTGTCGCTTCACGATTTCTCCCTGTGACATTAGACAGATCCGAACCTAGTTAAATGTATTATTTTCAACATTTATGGCATTATAAAGGCGATAGGTTAGCAAACCTGTATTGACAGTAGTTTTTATGTATTTGCAACACATTTATTATCAGGCCACAGCAGTGCTGTGTTTCTACAATGTGTTCTATTTAGGTAAAAATTGCTGGAAACGAAAGATGAGTTTGAGGTAATGGCGTGAGTACATTTCTATCAGGTGTGGCAGTATTCCTTTCTACTGTCGCTTTGTTATGTGGCGGCTATGCAGCTTACGAAGTGTTCACGCTGCGACAGACGCTAAATACTACTAGCACTCTTCAGCAAACTAATACTGCTTCTCCAATTTCTACCAAACAATCAGTTTCCCCGGAACCAGAAACAACAGCATCACCATCACCAGAAACAACACCCTCACCTGCGGCTACCTCGGCAAATGCAATTCAGCCTGGACAATTTGTGCAGCCTGCTTTTGGGAATAAGGCTGAAGTTGAGATACTTTCAGCAAAACGGATTAAAGATCCAGAAACCGCAAACCGTGATGTGATCAATTTACAGATGCGTATCCGTCGCCAAGCTACGGACGGTGTTGGTGGTGGCGATATCATCTCGATTGCTAATACAACAGCGCGTAATCCTGACACCAGTGAAACCTATAAAGGAGTTTCTGCAAATCGCTCAACAGGAACCGTTTCTTTAGCACAGTTGCGTCCCAAAGCGTCAGCCGATGCTTATGTTTGGATTAGGGTTCCTGATGGTGTCAAAAACGTAGACCTGTTTGTACCAGATACAGCAGCATTTAAAAATGTACCCATTTCTAATTAATACCGATTTGAAGAATGTTTACGGCATATAAAAGATTCTTCAGTTCAGATATTTGTCGTATTCTTTTTTCAAATTGGTATATATTATGTGGGGAAAACGGGGAAGGAGGAATGGGGAAAGGGAAACATGGCGTTGCTGATTGATGGGATGATTTTTGTCTCACGCATTCGGCGCAGCCGTTCCCGGAGGTTAGGCGCAAAGTCGCAAAGAATAGACTTTTAGCTTTTTCCAGAAGTCTGAATTCATCCCGCAAATATGCAACGCCGGAAAAATAATACCTTTTACCCTTCCCCTTTACCCTTTTCCCCAAACTCAATTATGAGTTCAAAATAATTAGCTAAGTGGTAAAGCCGCGATCGCATATCCTACCATGTTGTAATCCAACGGTTTAATACCCGATCCAGCAGACGCAGGATTTTACTCACTACCCGAAAGCCAAAGTTACCGACGGGAAATTTGCGCGCAAATGGGTGGACAATGGTCATGTGTCGTCTTGAACCCAAGCGTTTATACCTGTTTTGAAAATATTCGTCTTCGCTGAGGTTCCACTTTTGTAGTAAGTGTTTCAGGCTGGAGAATTCCCAGCGATCGCTCCACCGCAACATATAGTAATGTAAGTCTGTCCACTCTAATGGTGGCCCTGGAACGTAAGTCACGATAGATTCGGGTTCGAGGTAAATTATGCCGCCAGCTGCATTTACCAGCATACATAAATCAACGTGTTCTTTAGTAGAAAGTAACTCTTCATCTAAAAAGCCAATTTGCTGGAATATTTCTGTACGTACTAACACACAGTGGAACTCTGCTAACCCAGTTTCTTCTCGTTTTAGCTGGGATTGTACATCCTCTACTCGCTTACCTTGAAGATAAATCTTTTCAATAATCCGCCTTCTGGTAGTTCCACCTTTGGTTTCTTCTTTCACCCCAGTTTCCCCACCTGCACAATGTACTTCTTCATGTACTGGTGTACCCTGACAAGTAAGGGGGCCGACTATAGTTGCTTCTGTCGTTTCGGCACATTCTACTAATGCTTCCAGCCAACCAGGAGTAAGTACTACATCGTTATCGAGAAAAACCACATACTTACTGCTAACTTCTCGCAAACCAAGATTTCTAGCGCAGTTGGGAGATAAATATTTTTCGGTGCGAATCAGTTGAAATTGTTTTTGCTTTGCTTGTTTTGCAAGATAATCTCTAATATGAGCAGGTGAATTGCCATCTACGTAAATTAATTTAAATGGATAGGTTGTATGCGCGTAGACGCTGGTTAAAGATTCCTGAGTGTAGCTAAAACGTTCTCGCGGAACCACAACAATAGTTACTTGGGGTATATCTGGTAAATTCATCTATGCATTAACTCCCTGAGGCTTCATAGTTCAGCCTGCCTGCTACAGCTAAAGTTGGTTGTAGTAGAGGTAAATTATTAGCAATTACGTGTTGATAAATTTGTACTAGCTCATCATTGAGCTTGTTCATATCATAGTGTGTTTCCACGTAGGCGCGGCCAGCTGCACCCATTTGTGACCAAATTTCTGGATGTTCAATTAGGTAAGTTAATTTTTCGGCGATCGCATCCGCATCTCTCTCTGGAACCAGAAAACCGGAAATCCCATCTTCCACTAGTTCTGGGATACCACCATGTAAGGTACTGATGACTGGTAAACCCATAGCCATCGCTTCTTTTAAGGTGTTGAGGGGTGCATCTTGATTACCATCATCAGTTGTGATGCTGGTAGCCAGAAAAATATGCGCTTGATCCAAAATTTCAATAATGGCTGGCTGATTTTTCCAACCTAAAAGCTTTACTTGTGCAGTAACATTTAAGTCTTGAATTAGTTGTTCTAACTCATCTCTTAAATAGCCATCGCCAATTATGTTGTATTCAATATCAGGATAGATTTTCGCTACCTTGGCAACTCCACGAATGCTGTATTCTATGCCTTTTTTGGGTATCAAGCGGCAAGTTGTAGCCAGATAAATTTTGCCTTGGGGTTCTGGTGATAGCCTTGTTTTAAATTGAAACTGACTACAATCAATTCCCGAACCATGCACAGCAATTTTTTGGGGAGCGCAACCAATACTGATAGCTTTGGTTTGAAAATATTTGCAGTTAGCTAAGAAAAAATCTCCTTTGGCAAACAGTTCATCATAAATATGTTCTCCATATTCATGGACAAACCAACTAATATCATAGCCGCGAAACGAAGTAATTAACTTACCCTTAATCGCGCCCATATCCCGCCATGCCATCCCTTCACGCGCCAATGTGCCAAATTGACAGTGAATTATATCGTAGGTTTCTGTGTTTAATAAGGGAATGACTGAGTAGAGTAATCTTAGAGAAGCTGCCCATCTGCCATATTTGAAAAAATTGAGCGATCGCAGCAATACTAAAGGGCTTTTCTGAAAGTTGGCAATGATTAATTTTACCGCTTTCAGCAACCGCCAAAAGAAATTTTGTGGGATTGACGGTTGAAATTTCGTCCGCTCTAGTAACTGGTATTTAATGATATCTGGATGCAATTGCGAGGTATTACCTAGTTGATATGCATAGATATCAACATCATGCCCCCGGTCAATCAAACCTATAATTTGATTAACAATAAATGTTTCCGACAAGACGGGGAAATACCCTACTACGAAAGCTATTTTCATTATCAAATTTTAAAGTTTAGATTATTGCTTGATATTTGCAGCTTTTTGGATGATTAACTGCTTTATCTATCTTTTGGTAGAGTGTTTTTTATCATGTTTGAGTAAATTTCAGTATATATTGTTCTTGATTCTACAAAAATATTTTTTTTAATTTTAGCTTTAAAAAATTGATTTGATATGACAATTTTTTAGGTCATAAATATTACATTTAAGGACAAAAAAAGCCCTCAGATTGAGTCTGAGGGCTGGGTGTGCATTGATACTGCACAGACGATGGGAAAATCAAAGATATATAAGAAATCAGCCACAGCAGGTAAACACTGGCTGGAAAATTTATATAGCAATGCGATTTTATTTTTGACAACAATCTCAGTATTCGGAAGATGCAATACGGAGTTTATACTGCACCTTCTGAAAGCTTTGATGCCGTATTCTTGGCGATAAAAGACTAAGTAGATTTTCAAAAATTAATTAGGAATCCTCTAGTAATAGTCAGTATTACACCTGGAATTGACAAAATAATGTCAAAATCATGGCGTAACTATGTCTATTTTGACTATTTTGCCCTAATTTAGCAATAAAGGGGGAGCAGCCTACAATCCTCTATCTGCTGCTAACTTCCGCAATTTTTGGACTAATTCATTGCTACCACCCAGCTGATGCTTTTTGCCTAAATCGATCAGTTCGCGTTCTATTTGTTGCCGATCTATAGCATCACCATCTAAGTAAAAGCCAAATAATATGTCTATTAATGCATCTGTATTTTTGTTTGTGATGTATATTAAATTTTCAATCATTGTATAACTCCATAATTACATAACTGCGTGTAACCAGCCTGGAGTAAGGAACACAGCACAATTGTTATGTATACCTTATCCAGTTCCATGTTATTTTTCCCGTGCTTTTACTGTAAATAACACAGGGAATGTAAAGAAAAAATGTTACCAGTAATAATTCTTAGTATTTTTTCGCAAAAAAAAACCATAGCTGGTAACTACGGTTTTTCTGAGCGAACTGATTCTAACTTGCCGTGAGAAGATGGAAGTATTACAACGTAAGTCCTCTGGCGTTGTATCATCTCTTTGAAAACATAGTCTACTGGCTGTAGAAAGATTCGTCATTACTTAGGCAACCTGTTGAATTAGGTGAAATATTTAGCTAAGTGACCCTGAAAATTTCAATACTTAGTAATGGAAATTAAGCTGTATTAGCTTATTTCTCTGTAATAACTCGGTAAGATGCAAAACTTTAAGCACTTTACTACTCTGAAAATTCTATGAGGAGCGAAAATTAACACTATGACCGCAACAGAAAATTCCGTAGTTTAGTGTAATATTTCTTTAAAGATAATTCTGGGCAATATAAAACCCTGAGTCACCTCAGGGCGGGCTAAAAAGTAATATACCAGCGATCGTTATTATCGACTGACTCATATCAGAGTTGGCTCATCCGTTTGGTATATTTTGTTATCTATCAAAAGGCAGATCTGCTGGAATTTTCCCCGTGAGGATTACTCAGTTTGGGGTTGTGAGTAAAAGTTTCATCAGTCAGGCTGTGCAAGAATGCCAGTAAATCTTGTTTTTCGCTCTCAGATAATTTAAAACCGGAGATAAACTCACTTTTGAGCGGATTTTTACTGCCATCTCCAGCAAACTTTCCTGTATGAATTGTTCTACCACCTGCTTGGTAATGGGCGATAACTTCCTCCAGGGTAGCGATACTGCCATCATGCATATAGGGAGCAGTTAAAGCAATATTCCTGAGAGTCGGAGCTTTAAACCTACCCATATCAGATGGTTTGGCGGTAATTGCATAAACGCCTGTATTATCAGGTGGATAAGCTCCTTTACTATCAATGTTGTAAAGTCCAGTGTTATGAAAGGCGATTTCTACAAAAGCTAGGCGTTCATGAATCACGGAATCGCTGAAGTTAATACCACCATGACAATGAAAACATTCCAAGCTTTCACTATGAAATAATTTCTCGCCTCGTTTAGCAGCGTCAGAAATAGCCTGAGCATCACCACCAAAACGATAGCGATCATAGGGAGAGTTAACAGAAATGAAAGTGCGTTCAAAACTAGCTAAAGCTTTAGTGAGATTGCTGAGGCTAATTGCATCCTTTCCATTACCAAAAGCTGCGGTAAACATTTGCCGATATTGGCGATCGCTTTCTAGCATAGCCAATATTTGTGTTTCCCTTCCTACCATACCCATTTCTATTGGATGTTCGCCAAACATGGGCACAAGAGCCTGATTTTCTAACTTTGTGATCAAAGGATTAGCCCAAGTCAACACCGGATTGTAGGCAATATTAGCCAAACTCATAGAATTGCGCGGGTGTTGTTCGCCAGTGGCTCCCACAGCTATTGGTTTACCATCTGTAAAGGCTAGTGACTGGATATGACAAGATGCACAAGAGAATTTGCCTGTAATTGATAAGCGCTGCTCATAGAACAGGTGTCTTCCCAATTTCACCTTTGCAGAACTCATTGGGTTATCTGCTGGCACAATTGGCTTAGGCATCCAAGTGGGGAGATTCCAGTCATAATCGGAAGTTGAGGAAGCAGAAAAAGCTTTACCCAGTCCCACTGACAGGCAAATGGATAATAAAAAAATGGTAGCAAGGGTAAACCAGCGAGATAATTTCATGGCAATAGATTATTCACTGTAATGACCGCCAGTCACCTTACCTCGAAACACAATGTACTGGTAAAGGTTATAAAACAGCATTACAGGAATGAGAAAGCCGATAAAAATAATCATGATCACCAACGAACTGGGATCGGCAGCTGCCTCATAAATCCTAATTTGTGGTGGGATGATATAAGGAAAGACAATCAAGCCTAAGCCGATAAATGACAGGATAAACAGCAGAATAGTCCAGACAAAAGGCGCTCGTTCTTCCTGGCGGTTGAGACTCTGCAAAAGTTGCCAAATCAACAGTACTCCCAGTATGGGAATGAGCGCAAAGATATAAACTAGGGGTTGCTGAAATAACCGGGTTCTGGCACTTTCATAAATGATTGGTGTGGTAATTGTAATTAGAACCGCACCTATGAGGGTTGTCCAAGCTGCTATTTTGGCTGTTTTATAATGCGTTGCTTGCAATTCCCCCGAGGTTTTCCACACCAGATAAGTAGAACCAATCAACACGTATGCTTGAATTAAGGTTAATGCCACCAATACTGAAGGTAAACTGAACCAGTCCCAGGTGCTACCGATAAAGTGTCCCGTCTCATCCACCTTAATACCTTTGAGTACTGCACCCAAAGCGAAACCTTGACCGAGTGCAGCCGTAAAACTCCCTGCACCAAAAGCGAAATTCCAAAAAAATTTGCGCCTGGCTAGTTCCCGAAACTCAAAGGCGACACCCCGAAAAATAAACCCAAACACCATGACGAAAATCGGGATATACAAGGCATTTAAAATTGTGCCGTAAGCTAAAGGAAAAGCCCCAAATAAACCTCCTCCCATGAGGACTAGCCAAGTTTCGTTAGCATCCCAAATGTTGCTTAAGCTAGTCATCAAAATTCCCCGACGTTCTTCATCGGAGGAGGTAAGAGACAAAATACCTACCCCTAAATCAAATCCATCTAACATGACATAGAGGAAAAGAAATAGAGCTAGAATTACAAACCAGACTTGCGGCAGAAAATACTCGAGCGTCTCCATATCATCTCCTATTGTTGTGCTTCTACAGGACGCTCATCGGGTACAAACTCCCCAGGAGTAGTATCTATTGCGGGTTTGGTAATTTCTACCCCGGGAATTGGTAGTTCTAGATTTGGCCCTGTGCGAATAATCCGGCTACCAAAGTACATCGCTGTCATAAATAACAGGGTATAAACTAATGCAAAGCTAGTCAGTGAAACTAACACATTACTAGCTGGTAACCGAGAAGCTGCATCAACGGTGCGAATTTGTCCGTAAAGTATCCAAGGTTGTCTGCCCACACAACGCACAATCCAACCAGATTCTACAGCAATGTATCCTAGAGGCGCAGCACATACCCAAGCCCACATCAACCAACGCTGCTGTGTGATATTTTCGGCGGAAAGTTTACCTCGCAACCATTGCAGAGTACTCAGTAGCATTAAGCCAGCAAAGAAAAAACCGATCGCAATCATCACCCGAAAGGCGTAATAAATTAAACCTACCATGCGCGGACGATCCTCTGGTTTCCATTCTTTTAAACCGCGTACTGGCTGAGAAAGATTCTGTTTAAATTCCAAAATGTATCCCAAAGCGTTAGGAATAGTAATTTCCCAATCATTTTTCTCAGCTTTGGTATTGGGTATAGCAAGTAAACTCCAATCAGCAGGTTGTCCGGCGGGTGTGCTTTCCCACTGGGCTTCCATCGCTGCTAGTTTTGTGGGTTGATAGTGATAAACTTGCTCGCCACTTAAATGCCCAATATATATTTGTAATGGTGCAACTGCGATCGCAGCTGCTAAAGCAATCTTCAAAGACTTACTAAAGAAAGCTGTATGGCGTTGCTTGACAATGTACCAAGCACTAATACCACCAATCACAAACAAAGATGTCTCTAGTGTGGCAAAAAACATATGCAGCACACTATTGACCATAAAAGGATTTAAAATTGCCTGAAAATAATCGTGAACGATAAACTTGCCATTGATAATTTCTCCACCTGCGGGTGTTTGCATCCAAGAATTGGCTGTCAAAATCCACAAAGTTGAAAGATTAGCACCAAAAGCCACCAAAATTGTTGAGAGATAGTGAATGGTTGGATTTACCCGTTCCCAACCAAATAACATAATTCCCAAAAAAGCAGCTTCTAGCATAAAGGCCCAAGAAGCTTCAAACCCAATTACACTACCAAAAAAATTGCCTACTGCTTCCGAGAAGGGGGCCCAGTTTGTCCCAAACTGAAATTCCATTGGAATACCAGTGGCGACACCAATACCAAAATTGAGGACGTAGAACTTAGACCAAAACCGGGCATGGAGATAGTAATCTGGATTACGAGTTTTAAGCCATAATCCCTCTACAATCACTAAATAAATGCCCATCCCTGTAGTCAGGACAGGCCAAAGCATATGAAAGATAGCAGTCAGCGCGAACTGCATCCGTGATAGCACTACGGAATCGGATAAAAATTCCACTAAATTTTCTCCATTAGCTAGCCACAATATTTATACCAATTTAAAATTCGGCGTTGCATAATTGCGGGATGATTTACCTCACGCAGAGGCGCAAAGACGCAGAGAGAATAAGGAGTTGAAAAGTTCAATACATCAAAATTCATCCTCTGATTCAGCAATGCCTAAAATTCATTAAAAGCAACGTTTATGCTTGCCAATGATGCGATGCGTTACGCTATCGCTAACGCATCCTACTGGACTGTGATTCAACCCTAAAAAATGCTTGACCAGCAGTAGGTTTATTAGCAAATGGGATACCAATATTAGCCATAATCCCAGCGCAATCGCCATCATCAGGGGATGACATACAACCTGGTGGGCTATTGGGCTGATTAGCTGCTAAATTCGTATTTGCTACTAATGCTGCAACGTCGGCAATAATTACATTCTTTGTCAGATCAAACTTCGTAAAAAATAACTTGACTCTATTGGGATTGCTACAACTTGCTGGTTTTTGGCTACCTTCAGCAGCTTGACAACCAGTACTACCCAAGTGGATGGGGAAACCTTGTCCGTGATGACTATGTTGATTATCCTTTGCACTTGCGCCTAAACTTTGACTCGCCAAATCTAGGCGAAGAAATTTATACCCCGATAGCCAATTCCACCAAAGTGAAGTCAAATTTAATGGTGATGGGGCTGTCACAACATCACCATGATTGAGATTGAAGGGTACACCCAGAGTAAATTGCAGTCCTTGGTAATTGCCTTTGGGTACTGTGCCAATAACTTGATTGTTTGTCTCTACTGTGCCATTTGCACAAGCACCAGATTTATTTTCAAAATCTAACAAGGCTACATTTTGATATTGCCATTTATTATCTTGGGTTAAAGTTACGGGTACAGTTTTGCCGTTACTATCAACTAATGCAACATCAGATACATAAAACCTAAAGTCAGAAAAAGTGACTTTTATTGCTGGTTTGCCTAAACCAACGTAGCTTTTACCACACTCAAAAGCAAGCTTGCCGACTTTGGTATTAAATTTAATGCTGACTTCTTGGGTTTGAGCATTGGCGGTTAAAGCTACACCATCATTCCCCAACACAGCAGTGAGGGGAATTGCTATTATTGCGATCCACTGAAGGCTTTTGGCTACGCCAATCGCGGCTGATTTGACAAACAACAGCATTTCTTTACCAGTGCTTAAATCGAGGTGTGTAACAATTCTCGATAACAGTCGAGTTGCTGTCAAATGACGGGTTGTCATATTAGCAAATAGCTTATGACCTGCACTGCAAATTTCCCTGATGGTATATAAGCGCACAGTTTGATACTTGGACGATGAAGTAAAGTTGCATCTCGTATAAAAAGACAGTCTGTCAAAGATTTTTTAATTCTGTCGAGAACACTAAAAAAGCGATCGCTTAGTGTAAATTGCAGCTTAATATCTGAAAGGAGAATAGATATGCAGCTTCTGGAAGCTCCTAGCGTGACGGTCATTGCTGGTGAAAATGCGGTGACAGTTTCTCAACTACCTGCTGTGTGGCAAAATATCGCCAGAGGAGTGGCTGATGTAGGAATGTGCGATCCACAATGCTATGTTGAGATGGCGCAGTTGTTTCAATACAAATTGGAACATGGTGATGTAGACTTATTTAGCGATCGCCCAGATTTAGCTCACTTCAAACCCGTTTTTTCTCAGTTATTTGGGCAGTTAGCGCGAGAAACTCTAGAATTCTACGGTCAAGATTTCCTGGTTAGTAGCTACCCCAACTTTGCAGAAATTCTCCGCGATGTCGAATCAAAGGGTGTAGAGTACGCCAATGAGGTAAAAGTAGCGCGCATTGGCATCGAACTTTTTGAAGAATTTGGTTATGAGTTACCCGCTAGCTTTTATCATGTCCATTTAGCGCCAATTTATCGAGATCATGTGTTTGAAGAACGCGCCTTAAGATTTGACAAGCGTGATATAGAACACAAACGGGCTTGGGATGCTGTTTTACACGCGGGTAAAGTGTTTGCTATCCAAATGAAAGTACAAAGCATTGCTGCTAAATACGGTTTTACCTATCAACATGGCTGCGGTTGCAACTCTCACCTCTCATCTATTGATGCTTCTTCTGGTGAATTTGCATACGAAATCAGCCCCGAAAAGCGTCAACGTTGGCTTCGCAGCTTCATTTGGACTGCTTGGTATGAGTACGCTTTCTTTGCGATCGTACCGAATACTATTTATCTTGTTTGAGGTTATGTAATGGGGTGGCTGTTAGTCAACAACGAAATATCTTCCAGTTCCCACCCTATAAAAATTGCCAGAATAGCAAGGCATTGCTTTAGGCTACATTTCAAGTTTACATACTTCAATTTAGACTAGAATTCGCTTTTAGTAATCACATTATCGCTGTCAGTTTGTAAATTGCTATGGCAATTCTCTTGATTTCACCAAAATTGTAATACCACAAATTTTGAGAATTAATGCTTTAGGTAGATATTTGTTCTGCCTGTGAATTTTAAACTCTGGAGTGGTAGGACACTTATGTAATGACTCACACAAGCTTTTCCTCACATCATTGATGTGGGGATTTTATTTTTGTTGGGTGTGTGCCATGATGAACTGGCTTTTGCAGATTAAATAGTACAAAATAACTAAAACTTAAACTAGAATTAACCTAAAATTTTCCAGCTTGATATAGTCAAATATCTGCTGATAGCCAATTTTCCAAGTTTAGCCCTTCAACTCTCAGCAAATCAGAATCATTAGAAACTAAAATTAATCCACGTGCGATCGCTGTAGCGGCAATTAAAATATCTGGTTCTTGTATTGGAGTACCTTTTCTTTTTAAATCTGCATGGATTTCGCAAGCCTTATCGAGAATTGCAATATCATCCAAGAGTAGAATTTGATATCTATTACAGAACAGAGCAAAATCTGTCATTTGCCTTGTAGCATTTATAGCTAATAGCCCTCTTTTGATTTCATAATAAGTAATGCAACTAATAAATATTTCTTTCTGAAGACGACGCGCCTCTCGGAATTTATAGTCTATAGTGGCATTTTTTTTGAGAATATAGCTAACAATATTTGTATCTAGTAAATAATTCACATCTTTTATTTTCCTTCTACTGCTTCATCAAAAAGAGCTATTTGCTCAGGCGTTAAATCGTTTAATGTTCCTGAAACAGCTTCTAAAACTAGAATACTATCAATTCTATCTGTTAAATCATCATCTTTAATTGCTTGCATCTCTTCAGGAGAAAATTTGCTGAACAGGTCTACCAACATTTCAATCATGTCCCGTCTTTTTAATTTCACTAAATACAAGCTATTAGCTTTAAATAACTTCTCCACTATTGGGGATATCCGATTGATAAGTTCCTGACGGTAACTAGAAACTTCCTGCATAATTATTCCCAACTTATTACATTTCACATAGTTATTCTAGCAAGGTGTTTGTGTTGTAGGTTGGCTAATCAAACAAACAGACATCTGGGCTTTAATAAATCTTTATTTCCATTAAGTATTTATTTGGTAGCATCCTAGCAAATAAGCAAATAAGCTGAAAAAAGCTATTAAGACTTAAAAAGCGTGGATTTTAAGGAGAAAGGAATGATATTTGATTTATATAAGCTTGGTAAGAAAATTGCCAAGGATGCCAATCATTTATTTGGCCATAGTGGTAAAGATGATTTGGGAGAAACAATTCTATGTGACAGCCATAACCGGAAATGGAAAGTAAAAGTACGCTCTTCAAATAAACGAGGACGTTATCTGAAAATTTATTCATATCCCGATGGCAAAAAAAAGCTCAGAGCATCGGCCGAGCAATATAAATATTATTTACGAATTACTTTTGATGAATGGGAATTGTTTTATCGGTCAGCGACAGGACTAAAAGATTCTCGTATTACGGCTGTTTTAGATAGATTAGTAGGAATATAGAGCAGCAGAAATATTAACAATTAGTAAACATATAGCAACCGAGTTTTTCATAAAAACTCGGTTTTTAAATATATCTTTTGATTAATTGACGATTATTAGCTTGAATCTATAAAAAAAGTGGGCAAGATGCCCACCATACAAGAGAATTCAAAGAATTTGCTGTTGCGATTAACCCAACAATTCTTTTGCTTTAGCTAATACATTATCAACACTAAAGCCAAACTTCTCTAGGACAACATTACCAGGCGCGGAAGCACCAAATGTATCAATACTAACGGTAGCACCTTCACTACCTACATACTTGTGCCAGCCGAAGCTAGAAGCTGCTTCTACAGACAAACGCTTGGTAACAGCTTTTGGTAGTACGGATTCTTTGTAAGCTGCATCTTGTGCGTCAAACAAATCCCATGCGGGTAAGGAAACAACGCGAACTTTCTTACCTTCGGCTGTCAGTTTTTCAGCGGCGGTAACAGCGAGGCTCAATTCTGAACCAGTACCAATCAGGATGATATCTGGTGTACCGTCGCTATCTACCACAATGTATCCACCCTTAGCTACACCTTCAATCGAGGTACCTGCTAAGTTAGGAACATTTTGACGGGTTAACGCTAACAGAGTAGGAGCATTTGCCTTTGCTCTCTCTATTGCTACTTTGTAAGCACCAGAGGTTTCTGTACCATCTGCGGGGCGAAGCACTGTCAGCTTTGGAATAGCACGCAGGGAAGCCAGGGTTTCGATGGGTTGGTGGGTGGGGCCGTCTTCACCTTGACCAATGGAGTCGTGAGTCATTACCCAAATACCACCGGCTTGGGACAAAGCAGATAAGCGGATGGGTGCCCGCATGTAGTCTGTGAAGATTAGGAAGGTAGCGCCGTAGGGAATTAAGCCAGAACCGTGCAACGCGATACCATTGACAATTGCACCCATACCATGTTCCCGTACACCATAGTGGATGTTGGGGTTTTGGTATTGTCCTTTTTGGAAGTCGCCCTTACCTTTGAGTTCGGTTAAGTTGGAGTGGGTTAAGTCAGCGGAACCACCGATTAACTCTGGTAATACTGCCGAGAGTTTGTTGAGGCAAGTTTCGGAATGTTTCCGGGTGGGTAATCCTTTGTCTTCGGGGGTGTAGGTGGGTAGTACTTTATCCCAACCATCAGGCAATTTGCCGCTTAAGTAACGTTCAAATTCAGCTGCCTCTTGGGGATACTTAGCTTTGTAATCAGCAAAAGCTTTGTTCCACTCAGATTCGTAACCTGCGCCACGCTCAACAGCTTTGTGAGTGTGGTTGAGGACATCTTGGGGAACTACGAAAGGTTCGTATTCCCAACCCAAGTTTTTGCGGGTTAATGCAACTTCATCTGTACCCAAAGCCGCACCGTGAACACCAGCGGTGTTGGCTTTGTTGGGGGAACCATAACCGATGGTGGTTGTAACCTTAATGAAAGAAGGCTTATCGGTAACAGCTTTTGCTGCTTCAATTGCTTTGGCGATCGCATCTAGGTCGGTGTTGCCGTTCTCTACGTGTTGAACGTGCCAGCCGTAAGCTTCAAATCGCTTAGAAACATCTTCGGTGAAGGCTACATCTGTAGAACCATCAATGGAGATGTGGTTATCATCGTACAGAGCAATCAGTTTGCCTAATCCCAAGTGCCCTGCGAAAGAACAAGCTTCACCAGAAACACCTTCCATGTTACAACCATCACCTAAAATTACGTAGGTGTAATGGTCAACAATGTTGGCATCGGGTTTGTTGTATTTAGCAGCTAGGTGGGCTTCTGCGATCGCAAAACCAACTCCATTGGCAATCCCTTGACCCAGAGGCCCGGTAGTCACTTCTACACCAGCAGTCATGAAGTTTTCTGGGTGTCCGGGGGTTTTGGATTCCCACTGACGGAATTGCTTGATGTCCTCAATAGTTACACTGTCGTAACCAAAAAGGTACAGCAGAGCATACTGCAACATCGAGCCATGACCAGCAGACAGGATGAAGCGATCGCGGTTAAACCATTTGGGATTTTTGGGGTTAAACCGCATAAAGCGATCCCAAAGTACAAAAGCCATCGGAGCAGCGCCCATCGGCAGCCCTGGGTGTCCCGATTTTGCTTTTTCTACGGCATCAATAGCCAAGAAGCGAATCGAGTTAATAGATAGTTCTTCGAGGGATTGGGTTGCAACAGCCATAAATAAGATTGTTTTTAACGACGGGTTAGCACTCTTGGTAGCTTACACAGTTACCGGGGAGGCAAAAAAAGCTTGGATTTTGTCCAAATTGATTGCCTGATTGTTTTTACATTCCCCCTATTCTTATCATCCCACTGCCAATTGTTGATGGACAAGCGGGATATTTAGTGATGACTGTGATAAATCCAGCTAATAATTGGGTTGTTTTGAACCGTTGATTTAGTTGGAAATGAAATCGATGATACTGTTACCACCAACTTGCGGCAGAGCGACCAGCAGATAAATTGGTGATTTTCCAAAGAATTCCAGCAATTAAATTATCCGATTTTGAGAGCCAAGATCATAGGCAAAATTTGCTGTTTCTAGCTTGAAAAAGGGCATGGGGCATGGGGCATTGGGCATGGGGGAGAAAGATTTTCATGCTTGTCCAAAACTTGGGGTGATTGACTGACTTGAAAGTGCTGAGTAAAAATCCCATTAAGACTTTCATACATGGTGATGAAATGTTTTATTGGGACTGCTTCCTCTGCTTCCTCTGCTTCCTCTGCTCCCACAGCGAAAGGATAATTGATTTACTAGGAATCCCTTAGACGTATTTCTTAAAGGCTAGCGTCACATTGTGGCCGCCAAACCCAAAAGAATTAGATAATGCCACGTTGACTTCTTGAGCGCGGCTGGTGTGAGGAATATAATCCAGGTCACACTCTGGATCGGGATTTTGAAGATTAATTGTTGGTGGAACTTGATCGTTAGCGACGGCCAGTACTGTTGCTACGGCTTCAATACCTCCAGAACCACCCAAAAGATGACCTGTCATCGATTTGGTAGAGCTGATGGCTACTTTATAGGCAGAATCGCCCAGAGCCTTTTTCATCGCAGCTGTTTCCGTGGAATCATTAGCTGGGGTACTTGTGCCGTGAGCATTGATATAGCTCACCATCTCTGGGGTTAGCTCCCCATCTTTCAGTGCTATTTCTATGGCTCTGGCTGCTCCTAATCCACCGGGAACTGGGGAAGTCATGTGATAGGCATCACAGGTCATCCCATAACCGACAATTTCTGCGTAAATGCGAGCGCCTCGACTCAAAGCGTGTTCGAGTTCTTCTAGCACCAAAATTCCCGCACCTTCACCCATGACAAATCCATCGCGATCGCGGTCAAATGGACGGCAAGCATTAGCTGGGTCATTGCGGGTTGAAAGTGCCCGAGCTGCAGCGAATCCAGCTACACCCAACGGTGTAATTGCTGCTTCACAGCCGCCGCAAATCATGGCTTTGGCATAACCCCATTGAATTTGGCGAAAAGCATCGCCGATGGCATTGGAACCCGCTGCACAAGCGGTTACAGAGCAGGAATTCGGCCCTTTAGCTCCCGTATGAATAGCTGTTAATCCAGCCGCCATATTAGCGATCATCATCGGAATCATGAACGGACTACAGCGATCGGGGCCGCGGTTTAGGTAGACTGTTTGCTGGTCTTCTAAAACCTTCAAACCGCCAATACCGGAACCAATAATTACACCGACCTGTTCTGCATTCAGTTCATTAATCTCTAAACGCGCGTCAGATATAGCTTGTTTTGCCGCCGAAACCCCAAATTGGGAAAACCGATCCATGCGCTTGGCTTCTTTGCGCTCTAAATAAATATGTGGATCGAAGTTTTTGACTTCACCAGCAATGCGGCAATCATGGCGAGATGCATCAAAAGCGGTGATGAAATCTATGCCATTACGACCACTTAACAATCCTTCCCAATACTGTGCTGGTGTATTGCCAATTGGTGTAATCGCGCCAACACCAGTTACCACAACGCGTTTACGTTTATAATCTGTCATGACTCAGTTAAAGGTGGCGAGAAAGCAGCAAAAAGGTGACTAGGAATTAGGGACTGGGGGTTGGGGACTGGGTAATGGGGACTGGGTAATGGGGACTGGGTAAAAGATTTAAGTTAAATTTTTCCTGATCCCCAATCCCTAATCCCCGATCCCTAATCCCCAATCCCCGATACCCAAACACTTTTCAGGCAGAAGCAGCAGCCTTGCTGTTGATATAATCCACTGCATCTTGAACCGATAAAATCTTTTCAGCGGATTCATCGGGAATTTCAATATCAAATTCTTCTTCAAAAGCCATTACTAACTCCACGATATCTAAGGAGTCAGCTCCTAAATCATCAATAAATGTAGATTGTGGTTTGATAGTATCGGCCTCAACACCTAGTTGATCGACAACGACTTTCTTGACTCTTTCAAAAGTTTCCGCTTGGCTCATAGATAAAATTTCCTTAACCAGTTGCTATGATCTGTTCTTTGTAGGCGACATTGTTTTGAGCATATACATCTTATCGGAAAGCGCGATCGCCCGTATACTGCCACAGAGTTTTCCCAAAACAAAACCTGAACAAGTGTATTTGCGGCATAAAATAACTCTTAATGAGCATTTAGGCACCAAACTCCGCTAGATAATGCTGGGGATGTTACTGAGGCATTTTCTGCGTGAAAATCGCTCAACTCGCTCCTGAGGAGCAAGCTAGGGCAACAGAATCCGCAAAGCAATTGTATCTACTCTCAACATTTGTCTGTTTTGCAATTCTTACTGATTTTTTTTACAATGTCCAAATCCCGATACATAGCCTTGCAATGTACACTGGCAAGGGAATCAAAAATTTATTGTTGAGGGCAATTGTTCTCAACCTGCTATAGTTCTATGCTATCTCAAAGTCTAAAATACGCTTACTTTCCTGGTTGTGTTGCTCAAGGTGCTTGTCGGGAACTGTACCAATCAACTCAAGCATTAACCAAAGCTTTAGGTATTGAATTAATTGAACTGAAAAAAGCTGCTTGCTGTGGTTCGGGTACTTTTAAAGAAGATTCCCAACTGTTAGAAGATACAGTTAATGCGCGCAATATTGCTTTAGCAGAAGAGTTGAATTTACCTTTACTTACTCATTGCAGCACTTGCCAAGGTGTTATCGGTCATGTTGATGAACGGTTAAAAGAATGTCAGACCAAAAACCCAGCATATATTGAGCAAGTGAATGGATTATTGGCAAAAGAAGGCTGTTTACCTTATCGCGGTAATACAGAAGTTAAACATCTGCTTTATGCCTTAGTTACAGATTACGGTATAGAAGAGATTACCAAACGCGTCACCCGCAAGTTAAGCGGTTTAAAATGCGCGGCTTTTTACGGTTGCTATCTCCTGCGCGCCCAAAAATCTATGCCTTATGATGATCCCTTCAACCCAGAAGCAATGGAAAATGTATTTAGGGCTGTAGGTGCAGAACCAGTTTATTACCGAGGTCGCACACAATGTTGTGGCTGGCCTTTATCCAGTTACGCCACTACTGAATCTTTCCAAATGGCGGGGAAACATATTCAAGATGCTTTAGCCTCTGGTGCTGATTGTATGGTTACTCCTTGTCCTTTGTGTCACCTAAATTTAGATTCTCGTCAGCCAGAGGTAGAAAAGGTAATTGAGAAACAGCTAGGTTTGCCAGTATTACATTTACCGCAATTAATTGCTTTGGCTTTAGGCGTTAGTCCTAAAGAATTAGGTTTAGATAAACATATTGTTTCGACAAAGCCAGTTTTGGAGAAATTAGGATTTTAGTAAGGTCAAGAGTCAAGGGTCAAAAGTCAAAAGTCAAAAGTCACAAAGACGCGATTAATCGCGTCTTTACTCAAAAGTCATTAGTCATTAATGATTTCTCCCCCTTGTCCCAGTCCCAAATCCCAAATCCCCAGTCCCCAATCCCCAATCCCCAGTCCCCAATCCCCAATCCCTATGTCTTTGACTTTCACCTTTGCCCTGAGTCAACAGCAAACTTTTGAATTGCGCTGTAATTATGGTTCGCGGCGCTTGGATAAGACGGAGTTAGCAGCACTGATAGATTTGTCTGAGCAAAATTATTACACGCAACAAGTAGACCGCTTATCTTATCTCACTCAGTTGGGACGGCGACTTTATCAATGGCTGGATGGGAAGGAAGGGTGGCTGAGAAAAGCGCTGGATGAGGCGGATGAGCAGACTATTTATTTAGATTTGATTCAAACTAGTGAAGCCCAAGGCTTAAACGCAGATACAGAACGGGTGGCGTTGGGATTGGCGCATTTACCTTGGGAATTGTTACATGATGGCAATGGGTTTTTACTGCAACGCCAGGATATTTCTGTGTTACCTGTGCGTGCTGTGCAGCAGCGTCAAACTCAGGTGATTGGTGTGCAAAATCGCCCGTTGCGGTTGCTGTTTATGGCGACTGCGCCGGAAGATCCCAGAGTTCCGCCTTTGGGGTTTGAGCGCGAGGAAGCGAATATTTTACAAGCTACTAAGGATCAGCCCTTGGCGTTGATTGTTGAGGAAAGTGGCTCGGTGGCTGAGTTGGCGAATTTGGTGAAGTCTTACCCCGAAGATTATTTTGATGTCTTTCACCTCACGGGACACGGGATAATTTATACCCAAAAAGATTTTCCCAATTTGCTGCCAAAGGGGAAAACCCTTCCAGATAATACTCCCTGCTTTATTACTGAGGATGAGGTGGGGAATGTGCAACTTACTACCGTCAATGATTTAGCTAGAGCCTTTCGGGGACGCTGGCCGCGGGTAACTTTTCTTTCGGGCTGTCATACGGGACAGGTTTCTAACAAAGGAACTGTACCTTCAATGGCGCAGGCTTTGGTGAAGGCGGGGGCGGGTATGGTTTTAGGCTGGGCGCGTCCGGTGTTAGATACTACGGGTATTGTGGCGGCACAGTCACTATATCAAGCTTTGGCGACGGGGGCGACGGTGGAAGCGGCTGTGAAAGCGGCACAGCAGGAGATGATTGCTCAAGAATGCACGGACTGGCATTTATTGCGGGTGTATAGAGATACGCGAGAGATTGCGGAACTAGTAACACCACTGAGAACGCCAAAGCGCGAAAAGCTGAGATTTACAGTCCCAGAGCAAGAATTTCTGGATGAGAATAATCTAGTGAAAGTTGCTAGTAGGTTTGAATTTGTGGGACGCAGACGCGCTTTGCAACGGTGTTTGCAGGCTTTGCGGGAAACTAGCGACTATATCGGCGTATTTATTGCGGGGATGGGGGGGCTGGGGAAAAGTACCCTGGCGGCGCGGTTATGTACGCGGGTTGAGGCGCAGCGTAACAACTTGGCGCGGGTAGTGTTGATTGGCCCTTTGGATGAAAGCGGTTTGCTGAATCAGCTTTCTCGTAAGTTTCAGCGGTTTGCTGATGTTCCCGCACTGTTGAATGAACCAAATGTATCTCTTGAAGGGCGGTTGCAAAACTTTTTTGCGGCGATTGAACAAGAACACAATCAACCTTTGCTGCTGGTGCTGGACGACTTTGAGCAAAATATCCCTAAAGCTAATATTGAGGATGGTTCGCTGCGGATGACGGCACAGGCTTATGAGATTTTAGCGGCGATTTGTGCGGCATTGGCGGAGAATGGGGGAGAAAGTCGGCTGATTGTTACCTGTCGTTATTTAAAGCCAGATGTTTTACCACCCCATCGCCTGCACTTGGAATCTTTGGCGGGGATGAGTAGCAGTGATATTGATAAAATTTGCTTTGCTTTAGATAAGGAAGTCAAGCAGCAGTTAAGAACGCAACGGATTCTCAAGATTGCGGATGGAAATCCCCGGTTGTTGAAGTGGCTTTTGGAGGTGATGCAGCAGCCAGGATTGGCAAAGGATGAATTGCTGAATCGGTTGGAAGCGACTGAGGAGAAATTCCGCGAGGATGTGTTGGCGCAAACTCTGCTGGATGCGTTGGAGGTGGAGGAGCAAAAGTTTCTGGCGCGGTTGAGTGTGTTTAATTTGCCGGTGAGTGAGGAGATTGTGCGGGTAATTTCTCCCGTCAATGACTTGGCAGTTTTGGGCAAGTTAACCAGCCTTAGTTTAGTTGAATCTGCTACCACTCACCCCAACCAGCCAGTTAATTACCGGGTGACGACAATTTTAGAACCGTTGTTAGCACCAGTGTTAACTGAGGAGGAATGGCAAGCAACTCGACAGCAAGCGGTGAAGAAAATTCATCAAGCTTGGTGGGAGGAGTCTAATCACTCATGTACGGACGAACAGGCATTAGAGGTTTTGCGTTTAGGACTAATAGCTGGAGAACAAGAGATTGCTGCCAAAGTTAGCGATATTGTTGCTACTGATTGGGTAAACAATTCTCGCTTTTTGGAAGCTGTACAGCTATGCCAGCAAGTTTTGGCAGTTTTTCAGGACTACCGCATCTTAGGAACCATCGCTCGTGCGGAATACTTTTTGGGCTTCGTTGAATATGCTGTTAGTCACTATCAGCAAGCCTTAAACCTTTGCCCTGATGATGATTTCACGGAAAAAGCCGGAACCCTAGGCAATTTAGCATGGGTAATAGCCCAACAAGGAGACATTGAACGAGCGCTTTCCTTGTACCAGCAGTCTTTGGAAATAAGTGAGCACATTGGTGATGACCAAGGAAAAGCTATCACTCTCCACAACATGGCAGGAGTAATAGCCCAACAAGGAGACATTGAACGAGCGCTTTTCTTGTATCAACAAACTTTAGAGCTATTAGAATCTGTTGGCGATTTTAGTAACAAATCTGCCACACTGAACAACATAGCAAAGGCAATTGCTGATTTAGGAGATATTCAACGAGCAGTGTCTTTGTGGCACGAATCTTTAAAAATAAGTCAGGGTATTGGTGACTTTAGATCTCAAGGCGAAATTCTAACAAATCTTGCTTATATTGCAGGCAAGACAGGAGATAAAGATAGACAGTTAGATTTAAATCTACAAGCACTCCAGTTATTTGTAAAGATTCGAGCTTATAGGCATGTGGTTACAGTAATAACTAATTTAGGTGAAGCAGATAAAAGCAAAGGTTTAATTTACTTTGCTCAAGCGACTTGGCTCTGTCTCAAAATTCAGGTACCCTTACCAAATACAATGACCATCTTCTCTCATCTCTATGAGGCTTTACCTCAAGGAAATGAACTTCAAGCCTTGCTAACAGCAACTACTTTGCTTTTTTGCGATCAGCTAGACAAAGATCATCCCCAGTTTAAAGAACTCCAAATTCTTGGTGGCAGTATGATAATAGCATTGGCAGAAGCCCAAGGCATTGAAAGACAACAAGCTAATACTGCTTGGTTTGTCAAGCAACGGCTGAACGATCCAGAATATTTCCTTCCCCGACTCAATCAACGCCTAGAGGAGATTGTCGGCGATGGGTGGTTGTTTGACCGCAGTCAATTTGTGGAGGGATGAGGGCGATGAAGGCGATGAGGGAGTGCGATCGCGTTAATCTTAAATTAATGGCTGACAAGGCAGTCCTTTAATATCAAACAGCTAGGTGTGATATGGAATCTCAACTAATACAGACTTCTCCGGAAATTCTTTCGGGTACACCCGTCTTTTATGGAACTCGTGTACCGATACAAACATTAATTGATTATCTCGAAGCAGGCGATCGCCTTGATGAATTTTTAGAAGATTTTCCCACTGTGAGCCGCGTACAGGCAACAACTTTTCTCAAGCTAGCTCTGAAAAAGGTATTATCTTCTTATGAAAGTGCTGCTTGATGAATGCCTACCCAAAAAATTAAAGCGGGAAATCACAGGTCATGAGATTGTCACTGTATCGGAGCAAGGATGGGCAGGTAAAAAGAATGGTGAGTTACTGGGGTCAGCAAAGACAGAGTTTGATGTCTTCATCACCATTGATCAAAATCTAACAGCGCAACAAAATTTGAATAATATCGACCTAGCTATTATCGTACTGGTATCTCCCAGCAATCGTTTAGAAGTTCTGAAACCTTTAATGCCCAAAGTTCAAGAAGCTTTGGCAACAATTCAAAAGGGTAATGTAGTTAAAATTACACTATAAATTCCCGAAATCACTCTGCTGTAAAAGCGAACACTGCCCTTAATGCTTCTTTTGTCAAGGTGGGATAGTTTTCTAGCACTTGTTGTTCTGTCCATCCCGCTGCAAACAAACCCAACAAGAACTCTACAGATAAACGAGTTCCTTTGACAGTCGGCTTACCCAGCAAAATTTTTGGGTCTGAATGAATGTACTGTTGCCAGTCCATAATTTTTACTTGTACAAAGTTACAGCTATTGTTGCACAGGATGATTTTTGTTTGGTTACCTAGAGAAGAAAGGCGATGAAGATAAGGAAGATGCGAGAGTGCTTCGCACACGCTTCGCGAACGCCTTGATGATTTTTTGGATATTTTCCCACTTTAAGCCGGTACAGGTGCAAAAATATTTACAGTTATTGCGATCGCTTCACCTGCAATGACTAGTTTGTATCGAGAGTCAAGATTTGATATTGGTTAATGAGGATAAAAAGCTCATTAATGAGGATAAAAGCCTCATTCACGAGGATAAAAAGCTCATTCACGAGGATAATAGCCTCATTCACGAGGATAAAAAGCTCATTAATGAGGATAAAAGCCTCATTCACGAGGATAAAAAGCTCATTCACGAGGATAATAGCCTCATTCACGAGGATAAAAAGCTCATTAATGAGGATAAAAGCCTCATTCACGAGGATAAAAAGCTCATTCACGAGGATAAAAAGCTCATTCACGAGGATAAAAGCCTCATTCACGAAGCTAATAGCCTCGTAAATTGTTTATTTTTGTTCTTAACGTTGAAATTGCTTCAGCGCTTTATACATTTCTGGTAGTCGATTATAAATCGCACATACCTTGAGATATAGTTTGTGGGGAATGGCGGGAGTACCAGAGACAATTTCTCCTGGTGCAACATCATTATGAACTCCTGCTTGCGCTGATGCGATCGCACCGTCTCCAATTTTGACTTGATTGGCGATTCCAGTTTGTCCAGCTAGGATGACGCGATTACCAATTTGTACGCCACCAGCCATTCCAGCTTGCCCAGCGATCGCGCAACCATAGCCAATTTTGCAACCGTGACCAATTTGCACTAAGTTATCAATGATTGTATCGTGACCTATCCTAGTTTCTCCCACTGCGGGGCGGTCAATGGCACTGTTAGAACCAACTTCTACGCGGTCTTCTAAAACAGTGTAGCCGGATTGTTGCATTTTTACCCAACCAGTGCGGGTAGGTACATAGCCAAACCCTTCAGCACCAATGACGACACCGCTATGAATAAAACAATCTGCACCAATTTGGCTGCGTTCGTGGATGGTACAGTTAGCGTGTAAGGTAGTGCGATCGCCAATGGTGACATCGGGATAAATGACGACATTTGGGTGAATAATCGCACCATTGCCAATTTTTACTCGCTGCTGAATGACTACATGGGGGCCAATGTAAACATCACTACCAATTTCGGCGGTGGGGTCAATTACCGCTGTAGGATGAATTTCCGGGCTGGGGCGGTATGGTTGATAATAAACTGCGATCGCTTTAGCAAACAACAAGCGCGGTTCTTTGGTGGCTACCCAAACAATATTCCGTTCTTGTGCTTGCGCCTGTAAGGTTTTGTCCTCGGGTAAAATCAACGCACCAGCATTAGTTTTACCCACCCAAGAAAAGAATTTTGGCCCTTCTATATAGCTAAGAGTGCTACTATTCGCTTCATCAATAGATGCTAACCCTGAAATCTCTGGATCGCTGTTGGGGTTGCTGTTGAGGCTGTGGTCAGTAACAATATCACCAAATCGGCTGACAATTTCGCTGAACTTCATTGTTATTTATTTATGTGACATTAACAAAAGCAAGATAATTGTCGCTCTTTGTCAGCCAGATGTTCACGATTTATACAAAGTTTGGGGAATGGGTAATTGGTAATTGGTAATTGGTAATGGGTAATTGGTAATTGGTAATAGACATTTCTCCTTCATTCCCAGTCCCCAGTCCCCAATCCCCAGTCCCCAGTCCCCAGTCCCCAGTCCCCAGTCCCCAGTCCCCAATCCCCAATCCCCAATCCCCAACCTAAACGTACAAGAAAGAATTCTGCGTCAAATTCAATCCTGTATCTCCTTGGACGACTGCAATTAACTCATCTGTGGAACCGAGAGTGCGATCGCCGTTAATATCGCGATAAATTCCCGTACCATTGAGAGAAGATACTGCGCCAAGTACATAGTCACTAGCTTTACCATTTAACTGGATGACATCTTGGGCTGCATTGAAATCTTTGATCACAGCATAGCCGCCTAAACCAGTCACTAAATTATTGCGATCGTCATAATAGAACTTGGTACTGTCGCCTAAGACGAATTTATCTTGACCTGCACCACCTATTAACGTATCTACTTCACCAGCACCAGGTTGAGCAACTGTAGTATTTACGCCAATTAAGATATCATTGCCATCGCCACCATCTAGGGTGTTATTGCCAATTCCGCCTTTGATCACATCATTCCCTGATAACCCAAAAATGCTGCCCAATTGTTTTTCTAATACATCATCGTTAGAGCCACCGTAAAGGCTACCCGATGCATCTTGGTAAACACGAACGTAATCTATATCATAATTGTTGATTGCGGGAGTACTTGCATCTGGAGAACCGGGGAATTTACCACCAATTGCCAGATTAGCTAACAAGTACATTGGTACATCAGGAATATTATTTTTAGTTTCAAATACAGCGTGTTGATCGATGTACCAAGTTAATTTGTCTGTTTCCCATTTAACTCCATAGGTATGGAAATCTTGAGAGAAATCAACTCCAGTGAAATTTTGAGATGCTGTATCGTTATTTAAACCGTCAGCACCCAAAGAATGGAACGAGTTAATTACAGTGTCTGTTTTTTGCCCCACTGTCTCCATGACATCAATTTCTGGGGGCCATTTTCCTGAAGAAGGTAACATCCAAAAGGCAGGCCAAAGTCCTTGTCCACTAGGTGCTTTAGCGCGAATTTCCATATAGCCATAGGTGAATGCTTCTTTATTTTCAGTGTTAAGCATTCCGGAGGTGTAATTGAATGTTTTCACCTCATCAAAACCAAGGGCAAATTCACCAATTGCAGCGGTAATGGGTGTGCTAACTTTTTTGCCAACAATGCTGACAGTGCCATTCTTAAATTCAAACCCGTCATAAACTGTGCCATTGATGACTTCATTATCACCAACGTAGTATTGCAATTCCTGATTCCAGGGATTGTTTCTACCGCCATATAAATTTTGCAGAGTATAGCGTGTATTCCACTTATCTAAAGATAGGCTTGTACCGTTAAATTCATCGCTAAATACTAGTTCCCAGCCAGCATCTTTACTGGGATGCCAAGCAGTTGCATTTGGTGTATCGGTGTATTGAAAATAATCGCCACTCAGCACTAATTTACCGGGAGTTAAATTCTTCACCACTGCGATTAATTCGTCTGTATCATTCCAGCTTCCATTTTTGTCGGTATCTACATAAATACCTGATGCATTACTAGTATTAAATACAGTTGTCAATTGATCCGAAATGCCACCAACAACATATTCACCGAGTGAACCATGCAGGCGAATTACATCTTCAAAACGATTGAAATCGTCGATGATAGCGTAATCTTTTACGCCGTTAGTGGTAGCGTCTTCATCATCGTAGTAACTCTTGAGGCTGTCACCCAAGATAAAGATATCAGCATTTAACCCACCTACTAGAGTATCTATTGAGTTAATGCTCAAGATGGCTGCGCCAGCGCCATCAAGGGTATCACTACCATTACCACCCTTAAGGTAATCATTGCCAGCACCACCATTAATGATGTCATTACCAGCGCCACCATCAATGATGTCATTACCATTCCCAGCTTTGATCACATCAGTACTGTCACCACCGATGAGGGTATCATCGCCTTCACCCCCATCAAGGACGTTAATCCCAGCACCACCAATGAGGGAATCATTACCATTGCCACCAGTGAGGATATCATTACCATCACCACCGAGGAGCGTATCATCACCTTCTCCACCATCAATGGTGTCATTCCCCAAGTCGCCATCTATTTTGTCATTACCTAAACCACCGAATAACCAACTATCATCACCTTCGCCACCATTAATTACATCATTACCATCACCACCATCGATGATGTCATTACCTGCACCTCCAGCAAGAATGTCATTACCAGTACCGCCGTTAATGTAATCATTGCCAGCATCGCCCCAGATGGTATCGTCATCAGCGCCACCATTGATTTTATCATCGCCGTCACCGCCACTAATGGTGTCATTACCTGTTCCACCACTAATGTTGTCATTACCTGTTCCACCACTAATGTAATCATTACCAGCATCGCCCCAGATGGTATCGTCATCAGCGCCGCCATTGATTTTATCGTCGCCGTCACCACCACCAATGGTATCTAGCCCAAAACCACCTTCAATGTTGTCATTTCCAGCTTCACCATAAAGGGCATCATTACCATTTCCACCCCGGAGAACATCATTATCATCACCACCTGTGAGAGTATCATCACCTTCTCCACCATCTAGGGTATCGTTCCCTGCACCACCATCTATCCTGTCTGCGCCTAAACCACCAAATAACCAAACATCATCACCGTCACCACCATAAATGAAATCATTACCATCGCCACCATCAATGTTGTCAATTCCAGCACCACCACCAATGGTGTCATTTCCGGCACCACCAGCAATCACATCATTGCCAGCATCAGCCCAAATGGTATCATTCCCGTCTCCTCCATAGATGGTGTCATTGCCAGTACCACCAGAGAGGAGATCGTTGCCATTATTGCCCATGAGTAGATCATTACCATCACCGCCTGTGAGGGTATCATCACCTTCGCCGCCATCTAGGGTATCGTTCCCTACACCACCATCGATGTTGTCTGCACCTAAACCACCGAACAACCAGCTATCATCACCATCACCACCAGCAATCACATCATTGCCATCACCACCATCAATCACGTCATTACCGATGCCACCATATATGGTGTCATTCCCTGTACCACCGCTAATGTAATCATTGCCAGCATCGCCCCAGATGGTATCGTTGTCAGCGCCGCCATAAATTTTATCGTCGCCTTCTCCACCAGCAATGAAATCATTGCCATTATTACCTGTGAGGACATCAATCCCATCACCGCCTGTCAAGGTATCATCGCCATCGCCACCATCTAGGGTGTCATTTCCTAAACCACCATCAATGCTGTCATTCCCTAAACCACCGAATAACCAGCTGTCATCACCATCGCCACCAGCAATCACATCATTGCCATCGCCACCATCAATAGTGTCATTGCCGATACCGCCATAAATGGTGTCAAAACCTAAACCACCGCTGAGGTAATCATTACCAAGATCACCCCAAATGGTGTCATTATCAGCGCCGCCATTAATTTTATCGTCGCCTTCACCACCAGAGATGACATCATTACCTGCTCCACCATCAATGTTGTCATTGCCAGCACCACCGGAGATGGAATCATTGCCATTATTACCCATGAGTAGGTCAATACCATCACCACCTGTAAGGGTATCATCACCTTCGCCACCATCTAAGGTGTCATTACCTGTACCACCATCAATGTTGTCATTCCCTAAACCGCCAAATAACCAGCCATCATCGCCATCACCAGCCGCAATCACGTCATTGCCATCACCACCATCAATCACATCATTGCCGATACCGCCATAGATAGTGTCATTCCCTGTACCACCGCTAATGTAATCATTACCAGCATCGCCCCAGATAATGTCATTATCTGCGCCGCCATAAATTTTATCGTCGCCTTCTCCACCAGAAATGGCATCATTGCCATTATTACCTGTGAGGACATCAATCCCATCACCGCCTCTCAAGGTATCATCGCCATCGCCACCATCTAGGGTGTCGTTCCCTGCACCACCATCAATGCTGTCATTCCCTAAACCACCGAATAACCAGCTGTCATCACCATCGCCACCAGCAATCACATCATTACCATCACCACCATCAATGGTGTCATTACCCATACCGCCAGCAATGGTGTCAAAGCCTAGTCCACCGATAATGTAGTCATTGCCTATATCGCCCCAGATGGTGTCATTGTCAGCGCCGCCATTAATTCTATCGTCGCCTTCACCACCAGAGATGGTATCATTGCCTGCTCCACCATCGATGTTGTCATTCCCAGCACCACCAGAGATGGAATCATTGCCATTATTACCCATGAGTAGGTCAATACCATCGCCACCTGTGAGGGTATCATTACCATCGCCACCATCTATGGTGTCATTTCCCGTTCCGCCATCAATGCTGTCATTCCCTAAACCACCAAATATCCAGCCATCATCCCCATCACCACCATAGATGGTATCATTGCCATCGCCGCCATCAATCACGTCATTACCCATACCGCCAGTGATGATGTCGTATCCTGCACCACCATTAATTACATCATTACCGTTGTCCCCGTTGAGGATATCATTCCCAGCACCACCGCTAATCTGATCGTTACCATCACCGCCAAAAACGATATCATCCCCGTTGCCACCAATCAGTGTATCGTCACCTAATCCACCATCTAAAATGTCATTGCCATCGCCACCATCTAATAAATCGTTGCCTAATCCACCGATTAAAATATCATCTCCAGCACCGCTATAAATTTGGTCGTCACCATCGCCACCATCTAGAGTGTCATTGCCAATATAGCCGTACAGTTTATCGTTACCCTCGAAGGCGGAAACCTCATATTCAATACCGTTTTCCCAGCCTCCCCAAACATCAGCATTGCTTGTTAAAAAAACTGTTTTCTTCACCATTATCTTATCCTCGTGAGCAGCGGTAAAAAAAATAAAATTTGATTGCTAACAATATTTATTGCAGCAGTTTTACTCTTGTTCCTGTATTTTTAGTTGGGTTCTTTTATGAAGTAAACCAAATGATAAATTTCATGATTCCTGTTATTTACAGGGAATAAAGCTGAACGATTAATTATTTTTTAGCTCTAGTTTTTCCGCCATAAATATCAAATAACTAGCAAACACAATCTTTTACTTGTCGCTATGTTTAGCGAATTAACGATGCGCTTAGATTTAAAAGAATCGATTTTTTAACAAATTCTCAGACTTTTGTTTTCTCCTTAAACTAACCAAGTCTCTCGGAAATACTGTGATGAGTTAACCAATTCTCTTTAGATTAAAAACCAATTATCAATCGAAAACATCAGAATAATTACTGCTTTAGATAGATGATATTTCGACGTAAAAGTAATAATAAAAAATTAGCAGTCGAAATATTTCGGCTGCTAAAATCAGTGTAAATCAGAGAAGTTTTACTGATTTTTGATAAAGACTTTAAAATCTACTTATTAAAGTAAATGTCCGATTCCAGCATTTTTACTTGATAAATAGCGATTGCACAGTATGATGTAGAGGCGATCGCATCGTGAAACGCCACCATACAGCGATTGTGAATTGCGGAGCAATTTTCTCGTCACTAGTCCCTAGTTTGTCAACGGGATAACGAAACCAATATACTTTCAAGCCGTGATTTAGTTCCTCGGCTAATAGCCAGGCTTGTTCGTAGCGTACTAAATCACTCAGCCAAATTGGTTCTAACTCTTCTAACTGAGAGGTTTTGACGATAAAGTCAGCAAAGGCGATCGCATCTTGTCGATGTTTCTTGATACCCTGGGGTATATAAGTTTCTGCATACTGCCAAAATAAAGTTTTGAAGTTTTTACCCAGAGCGCTTGTTGCACGAGGTAATAATTTTGACAATAAATTTAATCGCTTCCACTTAAGAGAACTGGCAAATAGGTTGACTTGTGAGGCAGCAAGTTGAGATAAATTCTCTATTTCGGCATCGCTTAATCCCAATTCTGCACCAACGACTTTTGGGTTAACAAAGAAACTGTTCCTAAATTCAGTATTAGTATACAGTTGGGCTAAAACCTGCTGCGTTTGTGCTAAACCCATTTACCATGACTCCTGGCGATATGTCGTGCTTGTTGCAGTTCTGCTACTAATTCTGCAAAGGCTGGCAAATTTTCATCTCGTTCGAGAACAATTCCTTTAACTGGAAACTTGGCGACAACATCATCCATCAGTTGCCAAATTTCTACTGGTGTTGAGTGGGAATGGCTATCAAGCAAAACGCCATCATGCCAATGTCCGCCGACGAAATGCAACTGTACAATACGTTCTAGTGGTAATTGTTGGAGAAACTGCTGCACATCATAACCGTGGTTGACAGCATTAGTGTAGAGATTCGTCACATCTAAAAGCAACCCGCAATCAGCACGTTCTGCAACTTCTGCTAAAAATTGGGCTTCTGTCATCTCCGCACCAGGAAGCGCCACCATATAAGTAATATTTTCCAGTATTAATGGCACATCAATCCAGCGACGTACCTCAGCTATGTTGCGACAAACTACTTCCACAGCTTCCTGGGTATATGGTAGCGGTGATAAATGTCCGATATCAATTCCCCCTGCTTTAGTAAAACTAAGATGTTCACTCCACCAAGGCGGGTTAAGCTGCTTAATTAGTTCTGCTAGTTTAGCTAAATAATCTCTATCCAAACCTTCAGCGCTACCCAAAGACAGATTAATTGCATGGGGAATTAGGGGAAAATGCGCCGCCAGCAATTCTAATTCCTGCTGTTTTGCTACTGGCGCATCTAAATAATGTTCAGCAACAATTTCCAAAAAGTCTACTGGCTGACGATTGAGAAACAAGTCACTTTTAAATAGCTCTCTAAAGCCTAACCCCACACCTAAATTAGGGAGATGAGATAGCATAATTTCTTAATCACCACCACCGCAGCCACCGCAGCCACCGCCGCAACCGCCACCGCAGGAACTCCCACCACCGCAGGAACTTCCACTACTGCAACCACTATCAGAGGAATTACTTCTTTGGCTACTTGTTCTAGATGTAGCAGGATAGAAAACTTTGTAGTATGAATCGTATTCAGTACCAGCGAGTGCTTCTACGCCAAAGAGTGCTACTAGCAAGTTGTAATTAAATACTGAAAGGAAGCTAGAATTCTTTGCCTTGGTCTTCAATTGAGCAAATGTATCTTGGAGTTGTTTGAGGTAAGCTTGTCCTCGATAGCTAAGACGCGATCGCATCCGGCTAAGCCATAAAATACACATTATCGATATGACAGCCATATATATGAGCAGGTTGACATTATGATGGTTATTCTCTAAGGCAATCAGGAGCTTATAACTACCTAAACTGCAAATAATTGTGGCTGCAATTAAGCCAACTTTATAATTCCATCTTTGCCATTCTTGAGCATATAATAGTTGCTCATTGCGTAGTTTTTCTTCAAAATTATCGCAATATGATTGTACTTTCGAGGCTATTAACCAGAGAGATTTTGCTTCTGGAGTAGTTGAATAGCTAAAAAAGACTTCCCTCTCTATAGGATGCAATTGCAATACATCTCCATGCTCTAAGGTTTGGCTAATTTTCTCTCCAGTAATCTGTAAATAATTCTTTTGAATTAAACTCAAAATTGCTACCTTTACTACTTCTAATGCTCCCTCACGGAAGTAAGCAACTTCATAAGGATCTGGTTCGCTAGGGATTAAAGGTAAGGGTTGATTTGTTGTCGGATCTTGTACAAGTTTCCAGCAACCTAAAAGTGTCAAGCTAATGACAATACCATACAACAGTAAGAAGTTTGGCCCGTACATATCTGCAATTGGGTTATGTAGCAAGGCTTCCATAAGGTTTTACTCCAAATCATCACACCACTAGTCTTTATGAGTATTCAAAATTATGAATACCCATGAATTTATAGAACAGAAGGGACTAGAGATATTAGCCCCATATACATAAACAACACTAGTTATCGTGTTTACGGAAAACTTTGATATTAATATCAACGGTGCGTCAGGTTTTCCTCCATAACGCACCCTACCACTGCTATTTTGACTTTTGACTTTTGACGAATGAAAAACCCCAATCCCCAAACACAAATTAATCAGCCCTCATCACAGGTAACTTGGTTCCGCATCTTTTACAAAACCCAGCATCCGCATCGTGGTAAGCCAAACCGCACCCAGAACAATTTGCTTCTATTTGGTTTGCAGTTTTTACTAATCGCTTAATTAAATCACCAACTTGCCAAGGAATTAGGGCAATACCTGTCAAAATCATCAATACTGTTAACCAGCGGCCTAATTCAGAAGCGGGTGTTACATCCCCAAAACCTACAGTTGTCATAGTGACAATCGAAAAATACAATGCATCTAAAAAAGTGGCAAAACCTTGGGGATTAACAGGATGTTCAACTTGATAAATTAAGCCAGAGTAAACAAATATAATCGCAAATAAGGTAAATAATATTCGCGCGAATATGACACCATCTTCAGTACTCACACTACCAAAGAAAAATCTTTTATCGATAAACCTGATTAGTCTTAAAATCCGAAACCATCTTAATAAACGAATAAAGCTTAAATCTACGGCTCCTAGAAAAAATGGCAAGATAGCTATTAAGTCGATAATGGAATATAAGCTGAAAAAGTACCTAACTTTATTTTCCGCACTCCATAGACGAATAGCATATTCAACTGCAAAAACTATAAATATAGCAGTATCAATAATTTGTAATTGGCACCGGAGAGAATCAGGAATATTATAAGTTTCTGCTACGAAAATTCCTGAAGACAAAAGAACCAATCCGGCAATAGTTAAGTTAATTATTTGTCCCAGTGGTGTTTCTATGTCTGTTAAATAGAATTCGGCTTTTTCTCTACTAAGTAACATATTTAACCCTAACTATTTTTCAGTATTTCGTAGAAACAACATTTAAAATGCGATATTCTTAGCAAGTATCTTTTTCAACTCCTTCAGGAATATGGATCGTGAATATTTTATGCGGCTAGCGATCGCAGAAGCAAAAAAAGGTGATGCACCTTATGGCGCAGTAATTGTGAAAGATAACGAAGTTGTTGCCGTAGGTCATAATACTGTAAGACGAGATAACGATCCATCTGCTCATGCAGAAATCAATGTTATTCGTAGTTTAACAGCTAAAATTCAAAATCCTTCTTTGACAGGGTATAGCATATATACGACTGGTGAACCTTGTCCTATGTGTGCAACGGCTTGTGTTTGGACGGGTATCTCTGAGATTATTTATGGTGCTTCAATTCAAGATTTAATTTCCATCAATCAATCACAAATTGAGATTTCTTGTGAAGAGGTGATTGCTAAATCATTTAGAAACATCAATGTGATTACAGGGGTTTTAAAAACAGAATGCTTGGCATTATTTAAGTAAATACCAAGCTCAACATCTGGTACGCGAATTCAAAAAATCATAAATTATTGCTAGCGTCATCACCAGGGTATAGCAAACTTAAGACGCGATTAATCGCGTCTCAACAAGCAGGACTTCCAAGTAAAAAAATATTCCATTGCTATTGTTAACTGTCAACAGTCAACAGTCAACGACTTGAACGGAATAATTTATTTTTTGGAGTTCCCTTATAGTAATCCCAATTCACCAATGGAAATTTGGCTTTGTTAATTTTGAATTGATACTATGCTGTTGTAATTGCTTGAATGGCTAAAGGTGAACTATCAAAGTTTGTTAACAACTCAGCTGGGTCATTGTAAATAGCGATCGCATTTTCTAATTGACGATCATCAAAGCCACCGCAACGCAGCGCAATCACATCAATACCAGCTTTATTTGCCGACTCAATATCATAAGGAGTATCACCCAGCATTACTACCTGGGATGGGGGAATGTTCAACCTATCCAAAGCCGCTTGCACAATATCTGGATCTGGTTTAGAAGATTCAGCATCGTTAGATGTTGTGGCTTCATCTTGACTGAGTAAGTCGTCAATGTGTGCTGCTTTCAGCAATACCGAAAGTTCTTGACTGCTGGCTGAACTAGCGATAATCAGGCGTAATCCCACAGATTGCATTTTCAAGATGAGTTCCCGAGCACCATTGGTAGGAGTCAGCTCTTTACTAAACTTGTTAATGATTAGTTCTTTGCGTTTATCGGCAATTTGCTTACCTTTACCTTGTTCATCCGAAAGCCCTGGCACAAATTTAGGAATAATCTGGTCGCCTCCCATGCCAATTAACGGCCGGACTTGTGTAAACTTTACCTCATAGCCAAATTCTGCAAATGCTTCTACCCAAGCTTCAGCATGAGCATTATTACTGAGAACCAGTGTCCCATCTACATCTAGAATTACACCTTGGTATGCCATTGCAAATCTTTTAGGTTACTTTAGTGCTTCTACTCTAGTGAAAGCTTTCTGTGATTACCTCTACCTCGATTGTTACTTCTATTGGCAGAATTATAAGGGGCATTGGGCATGGGGCATTGGGCATTGGGTAATTGGTAATAGATATTTCTCCGTGCCTCCTCATCCCCCTCATCTCTCTCATCTCTTTCACCCAGTCCCCAGTCCCTAATCCCCAATCCCCATTTATATGACAATAAATAAATTGCCGCCCTGCTGTACTTTGTAAACGCAGAAGAAGTAAATATGGTCAAACTTAATACATCTCCAGTGACACCTAGCACCGATTTATTTGAGCGTGTGGCTTCTCTGGCTGCTGACTTTGCTACTCGCGCTGCAGTTCACGATCGCGATGGTTCTTTTCCATTTGAGAATTTTACTGCTCTCCAGCAAGCGCAGCTTTTGAATTTGACTGTTCCTAAAGAGTTCGGCGGACAGGCTTTAGGATATGCTGCTGTCAGTCGGGTGATTGAAACTATAGCTACTGGGGATGCTGCTACGGCTTTAGTGTTGACGATGCATTATCTCCAACACGCTAATGCTAGCCGTTCGCGTCGCTGGCCAGATGAGATTTATCAACGGTTGTGTCGGGAATCGGTGGCAGGTATTGCTTTATTAAATGCTGCCCGTGTCGAACCAGAATTAGGTACACCAGCGAGGGGTGGATTACCTGCAAGCACAGCCCAACAAACCCCAGATGGTTGGCTGTTAAATGGTCATAAAATATACACTACAGGTAGCCCAATTTTAAGCTACTTCGTTGTTTGGGCGCGTACCACAGAGCCAGAACCGCGAGTAGGGAATTTTCTCGTACCTCGTGATGTGCCTGGTGTAAGAATTGCAGAGACTTGGGATCATTTGGGAATGCGGGCTACTGGTAGCCACGACCTAATTATAGAAAATGTCTTGATTCCTTTAGAATACGCTTTAGATATTCGTCCATTGTCAGCTTGGTCATTAGCAGACCCCCTGCAATTAGCTGGTAATAGCCTGTGGCTGAGTGCTTTGTATCAAGGTGTAGCCAAAGCCGCCCGTGATTGGTTAGTAGGTTATTTAAATGAGCGATCGCCTTCTAACTTAGGAGCTAGTTTAGCCACTCTACCTCGCTTTCAAACTGCGATGGGTGAAATAGAAGCTTTACTCTACGCAAGCGATCGCCTAATTTACGGTTTAGCCCACGATATCGACCGCGCTGAGTATGATAACACCGTAGCATTACAGGCGCACTCCGTAAAATACATCACTACAAGTAACGCCATTCGCGCCGTTGAAACAGGACTAGAACTAATTGGTAATCCTGGTTTATCACGCCATAACCCTTTAGAAAGATACTATCGTGACGTTCTATGCAGCCGCATCCATACCCCGCAGAATGATGCAATTTGTATGTCGTTGGGTAAGAGGGCGTTGGGGAATGGGTAATGGGGAATGGGGAATGGGTAATGGGTAATGGATAATGGGTAATGGGTAATGGGTAATGGGTAATGGGGCAAATTACTTTTGACCTTTGACCCTTGACCCTTGACCCTTAAGTTAATCGCGTCTCTACAATTGACTTTTCAACCTGTTGCTTTCCCTGCATACCTATGCAATACTCTTAGATGACAAATAAATACGGTATACACATAGAATTACCGTAGTTTTATGTAAATCTGATTTTGCAGCCATATTAAATAGGGATTATGCAACTACTTTGGTTTATCCCCACACACGGAGAAGGGCGCTATCTGGGTACTACTATCGGCGGGAGGGCAGTAAATTTTGATTATTGGCGACAAATTGCCCAAGCCGTCGATCACTTGGGTTTTACAGGTGCTTTGTTACCAACAGGGCGTTCTTGTGAAGATGCGTGGATTTTGGCATCAACGCTAGTCACCCATACAAAAAAAATGCGGTTTCTGGTGGCGATTCGCCCAGGGTTGATGTCACCAGGAGTTGCGGCGCGGATGGCTGCGACGTTTGACCGGATTTCTGGTGGACGCTTGCTAATTAATGTGGTTACAGGTGGCGATCCCGTAGAGTTGGCGGGTGATGGTTTGCATCTTTCCCATAATGATCGCTATAAACTCACCGATGAATTTTTGACAGTTTGGCGACAAATCGCAGCTAATGAAGTTAGTAACTTCCAAGGCGATTATCTCAACATCCAAGACGGTAAGATTCTATTTCCGCCTGTGCAGAAACCTTATCCGCCGTTGTGGTTTGGTGGTTCTTCACCCATCGCGCAAGAAATTGCTGCCAAGCACGTAGATGTTTACTTAACTTGGGGTGAAACACCTGCACAAGTTGCCCAAAAAATTGCCTCAGTGCGTCGGCTAGCAGAAGCGCAAGGACGGACAATCCGCTTTGGTATTCGCCTGCACGTCATTGTGAGGGAAACTGAAAGTCAAGCTTGGGATGCAGCGAATAATTTAATTCGCTATGTAGACGAAGATGCGATCGCTAAAACTCAAGAAGCATACGCCCGTATGGATTCAGAAGGACAGCGCCGGATGCAAGAATTACACAAGGGTAGCCGCGACGCTTTAGAAATTAGTCCCAATTTATGGGCGGGAATTGGTTTAGTGAGAGGTGGTGCGGGGACTGCTTTAGTAGGCGATCCCGATACTGTTGCTCAAAGAATGTTGGAGTATACAGACTTGGGGATTGATACCTTCATCTTCTCTGGTTATCCCCATCTAGAGGAAGCCTATCGTGTGGCTGAATTACTATTCCCACGCTTGCCTTTAGAAAACTTACCTGCGATTGAACCACAATTCACAAGTCCGTTTGGCGAAATCGTTGCTAATCAGGAATTTCCCAAACCACAAATTAATCAGCCAACAGCTGCGACTGTAGATTAATAGCAAAATATTCTCAGGAGAACTTCAGAACATGGCTCATATTTTAGCGATGGCAGGTAGTCCTTCCCATCCTTCCCGTACCTACTCTTTACTGGAGTATGCTAGCAAACTGCTTGTACAGCAAGGCGTAACGGTAGATATTATCTCAGTGCGCGATATTCCGGCGGAAGATTTAGCTTATGGACGTTACGATAGTTCAGCTTTAGAAAAACCAAAAGCTCTTTTAGAAAAAGCTGATGGGGTAATTATTGCTACACCTATTTATAAAGCCGCTTACACAGGTGTCTTAAAAGCATTCTTGGATTTGTTACCCCAGAAATCTTTAGCCGGAAAAGTTGTACTTCCTCTAGCTACAGGCGGAACAATCGCCCATTTATTAGCAATAGAATATGCGTTAAAACCCGTGCTATCCGAATTAGGAGCGCGGCACATCCTCAGTACTATCTACAGTATCGATAAGCAAATTCAAGTACAAGCTGATGGCAGTATTCAGCTAGATGCAGAAATTGCCCAGAGATTACAGGATGTACTGTCTGATTTCGCCAAAGTGATCGATATTTCTGCCGCTACAAAAGAAGTCGCTCACGCCAACTAGCGCATAATCTTGATTCTTTCTGCTCCCAGTAGCAGTTTGGCTGCTCTTCCCAAACTGCTACTTTTCTCATGGATGGGGGATTGGGGATTGGGGACTGGGGATTGGGGATTGGATGAGGGGGATGAGGGAGCAGAGGGGGTAGAGGAGAAATTCCCATTACCCCATGCCCAATGCCCAATGCCCCATGCCTATTAAGTTAATACCCTTGTCGCTGCCAAATTCAGACTTGCTGCATCTGCTTTTAATTGGGTGAGTTTGGCAACCGTCGCGTCAATGTTTTTCTTGGCATCGCCAAACAACATTAGGGTGTTGTCTTTGTAGAAGAGGGGATTTTCTACGCCAGCGTAGCCGCTAGCCATGCTGCGTTTCATGACGATGACTGTGCCAGCTTTCCAAACTTCTAAGACTGGCATTCCGGCTATGGGACTGTTGGGGTTTTCTAAGGCGCTGGGGTTGACGGTGTCGTTAGCGCCAATTACCAAAACTACATCTGTTTCGGGGAAGTCGTGATTAATTTCATCCATTTCTAAAACGATGTCGTAAGGCACTTTCGCCTCTGCTAATAGCACGTTCATGTGTCCGGGCATTCTGCCAGCTACGGGATGGATACCAAAGCGAATTTTAACGCCGCGATCGCGCAGTTGTTTGACAATTTCGGAAACTCCATGTTGCGCTTGAGCTACCGCCATGCCATAGCCAGGGACGATAATTACACTCTTGGCGCGGTATAAGAGTTCTACTGTGTCTTCTATTGTGGTGGCGGTGAATTTGCCTGTAGGTTGTTCGCCAGCTTCCGCAGTTGTGGTTTGAGCGCCAAAACCTCCCAAAATGACGCTGATAAAGGAACGGTTCATGGCTTTACACATGATGTAGCTGAGGATAGCGCCACTACTGCCCACCAATGCACCTGTAATAATCAGCAAATCGTTGGATAGCATGAAACCAGCCGCCGCAGCCGCCCAACCAGAGTAGCTGTTGAGCATAGAAATTACCACTGGCATATCTGCACCACCAATTGCCATGACGAGATGAACGCCTAAAACGCAGGCAATTGCAGACATGATTAGTAGTAGTTGCAATCCAGGGAGGGATGCTGTGCCGAGAAACTGGCTACCTAACCACAGAACAGCTGTTAGCATCCCTAGATTGAGGATGTGCCGCCCTGGAAGTAATAGTGGTTTGCTGCTGATGATGCCTCGCAGTTTTCCAAAGGCAACTATTGAACCTGTAAAGGTAACTGCCCCAATAAACACCCCAATATAAATTTCTACTTGGTGGATAGTTGCTTCTACGGCAGTCAGTGGCGTTTCTTGGAGATAATTAGCAACGCCTACCAAAACTGCTGCCATCCCTACAAAACTATGGAGAATTGCCACGAGTTCTGGCATAGATGTCATTGCTACCCGTGAGGCGACAATGGCACCTACAATCGCTCCGGGAATCGCGACAGTAGCTAAGATAGCGTAGGCGTTGGTATTTAGGGTAAGTGTAGTGGCAACAAAAGCAATCAACATCCCCACAATGCCGTAAATATTGCCTTTACGAGCGGTTTCCTGGTCAGAAAGCCCTCCCAAACTGAGAATGAATAAGGCGCTAGCTACAATGTACGCCACTGTCAGTAAATTATTTGACATAAATTTCTTCTATTTTTGGAACATCTTGAGCATTCGTTGGGTGACGAGGAAACCACCGGAAATATTAATCGTGCCTACTAAAATTGCGATCGCGCCTAGGATGGTAGTAGCTGAGTTGGCACCGGATATTTGCACCATACCGCCAATAATAATGATGCCGCTAATGGCATTAGTAACGCTCATCAGTGGTGTGTGCAAAGCAGGTTTCACATTCCAAATGACTTGCCAACCAATAAAGCAAGCTAAAACAAATACGGTGAAATGGGCTAGGAATTCTGGCGGGGCAGTGATTCCAATACCTACTAAAGCTAAAGCCACTATTAATAGCCAAAAAAAGTTAACTCCGCCCCCTCCTTGGGAAGTTTGAGAAATTGGTGCTGTAGGTGTAGTTGCTAATACTGGCGGCGTTTCTTTAACTTGTTCTACTACTTTCTCGACTTTTACCTCCACCTTTTTCTCAAATTTTGGTGGTGGCCAAGTAATCTCACCCGCATAGGCAACTAAAGCACCGCGCACTACCTCATCTTCCAGATTTACTTGGTATTTACTCGCCCCTCCCATTTCTTCTAACAGATGGCAAAGATTTGTCCCGTAAAGCTGACTGGCTTGTTGCGCCATGCGGCTGGGTAAGTCAGTTAACCCAACAATTGTGACTCCGTGATGACGGTAAATTTCATGAGGATGGGTACAAGCGCAATTACCTCCCTGTTCTGCTGCCAAATCAACGACTACAGAACCCTCTTTCATACTCTCAACCATTGCTTGAGTAATCAGTATGGGTGCTGTTCTCCCAGGAATCAAGGCTGTGGTAATGATGATGTCAACATCCTTTGCTTGCTCTGCAAACAGTTCCATCTCTGCTTTGATAAATTCATCGCTCATTACCTTGGCGTAGCCACCTTCACCAGTACCATCCTCAGCAAAGTTGAGTTCGAGAAACTCTGCGCCCAGGCTTTCTACTTGTTCTTTTACCACCAAGCGGGTATCAAATGCCCGCACAATTGCCCCCAATCCTTTAGCTGTACCAATGGCGGCTAGCCCAGCTACACCCACACCAATCACCAATATCTTCGCTGGTGGAACTTTACCCGCGGCTGTAATTTGACCGTTAAAGAAGCGTCCAAAGTGGTTAGCAGCTTCAATTACAGCCCGGTACCCAGCAAGATTGGCCATAGAACTCAAAGCATCCATTTTTTGGGCGCGGCTAATGCGTGGGATTGCATCCATCGCCAGCGCTGTAGCTTTGCGTTCTAGCAGTTTTTGCAGTAGTTGGGCATTTTGGGCAGGCCAGATAAAACCAATGATTGTGCTGCCCTCACGCAACAAATCTGTTTCATCTTTGCCTAACTCGGGATGCATTTGGGGTGGGCGTACCTTGAGTACAATATCTGCCTCTGCCCAAAGAGTTGCAGCATCAGCAATAATGTGGCATTGGGCTTGCCTATAGGCATCATCGGCAAAATTTGCCCCGCAACCTGCGCTCGTTTCTACAAGTACATCAAAGCCAAGTTTTTGTAGCCGCTTGGCTGTGTCTGGCGTGACAGCTACACGCTGTTCGCCAGGGTAAACTTCCTTGGGGATACCAACCTTCATGGGTCTTCTCCTTTTGATTTAGCTGAGTTTCCCAGAAAAAAGAAACGTGAAGCAATTCAAAATTCGCTCATTCAACAAACCCCTGATGAGAGGCTGTGCCAACGGGGTAGGGAACTCTTGAAGTAGGCAGAGGGGCAGAGGGGCAGGGGGCAGGGGGAAAAAGAAAATATTGTTGGGCAGTCCCTTGAACACCTGTGATCCAAATTGTAGATTGAAAATCTTGAACATCTGGCTGTTTACGGATTCTCAAACAATGCTGGCTATACTAATTTGGGATTACCTGTTAAGAGTTCGCTGTGAAAATGAAAAACTAATTTGTTGATAGTTATTCTGGCGGTTGGCTGTATGCAAGTTCAATGTGGAGGTGTCTAAAGCGGTAGCAACTTCCACAAAACTTGGAAACAAAATTTCCTTGCTTTTTGCCTCCCTATTTAGGTTTTATGTTTTATTGAATTGAATTACTTCTGTTAAAGATACTATTTACTGTAGTCTTATGTATCTAGATTTGTATCAATTCTTCACAAGCTTTGGCATGATAATTAAAAGATAAAACTTGTAGCAATTTGATATAAAACTGAAAAGAATCTTATTATCGCAGCAGTACACAAAATAATATATAGCAATCCTAAATCATTCATGAGAAAACACCATATTCATGAAGCTTAGGGAAGTTAAAAATTTGACCATGCACTGACAACTCAAATAAGGCCTTAACAACAGAAAAAGAATGACAGAGAAAATAAAACTCTCGAATCAGTCTTTTTCCTTGTAACCAAATATCTTCTACAGGATTTTGTTGGGGTGCATGTGGGGCAAATCTTTCACAAGTTATCACCCATTCTTCTTTTTCTAAATCCGCATTCAAAGAGTCTAAATAATCTTTGATTTTTTGCGACCGATGATAACTAGCTCCATCCCAAATGATTAAAAGTTTTGCACCAGGGCGTTGTGAACGAAGATAATCCAAGAAATTAATTGTGTTTTCCGAGTTACCTTTATTGGCAGAATAGGTGAGAAATTCCTTTGTTTTATAGTCTAATGCACCAAAGTATGTTTGTTTATCACGAGCATTGACAACTGGAATTAATATGCGCTCACTCATTTGACCCCAGATATATCCACAGATATCTCCCCAGAGTAAATGGCATTCATCAACCATGAACACAACTAGTTTGCCAGACTCGATTTCGGCTCTTCGCGTCTCCAACAATTTACTAATTTCTTTTTTTTTAAGGCAACTAATTCTGGATCATGCTTTGGATTATTAGCTTGAGCTTTCTTCCAACTAATACGTGCTTCTTTAAACAAATCATAGTAGCTTTGTTTGGACTCAAATATCACTCCATACTTAGATGCAATTTGATACTCCAACTCATTAAGAGTCCATTGCTCCTTGGTTTGCAACCATTCAATGACAGACCGATGTTGTTGTGCATCCAAAAATCCCTTGCTGCCTTTATGTGCTAACTTTAAACCCTCAACTCCGTTTTGAAAAAATGCTTTTTTCCATGTACTTATAAAGCCTGATGAAACCCCCAATATTGGCATTATCTCTTTATGTTTATATCCACACAGCAGCATTTTGACTGCCATTGCCCGTGTAATTTCACGTTTATCCAAGCTTTGTCTGATAAAATCTTCTAATAATTGCATCCACATCGCTACAACTCAAAACTTGTTATAAATCATACTTTATTGCCGTCTCAGTATTTTCTCACAAATCAAATCGGATTGCTATAAAATCGCCCAATTATCAATAAATAAATTGAGCCAAACTATAAAAATCAAATTTTCTCAGCATTTCTAAAAAAGTGAATACTGCCGGTACATGGAGAGCCTTTGATAAAATGGCAACGCCAATAATTCTTTCTAAAGGTACAGGTAAACTGTATACTTGCACCTTTGGGGGAATCGGAACAGCTGCTAGCCGAGGCATAATAGCGGCTCTCAGCCCTTGGTTAACCATACTCACAACAGTAGAATCTTCTTGAATGTCGCTAGCGGTATGAATGGGGATTTCTACAACTTTGAGGTGATTGTGCAGAATCCGTCCGCAAGGTGTACAGGGAAGCAATACTGGTGGATAGGCGGCGATTTCTTCCCAGGTAATTTCCTCCCTTTTAGTTGTTGTCTGTGGCGGAATCAAAGCTACATAATCATCCCGGAAAATTTCCCAGGCTTCAAATTCATCACTAGTAGGGAGACAAGTAATCCCAATATCAGCACGTCCGTCTCGCAAGCATTGTTCTACATCCGGGAAAGCTGGACATTCTATGATTGTGACAGCTACTTCTGGAAATTTTTCGTGAAATTGTGCGATCGCTTTTGGTAGTAAATGAGTAGCCACACTGCGAAAAGCTGCAATCCTTACATGGCCACCATGCAAGCCTTTATGTAAATCAGCTTCCCGTTCCATCATCTCCAAATGTTGCAATGCCTGCCGCGCGTGGTATAAAATGCGCTCTCCCGCAGGCGTAAGTACAGCACCATGACGACCCCTAGCAAATAGAGGTACACCCAATTCTTCTTCTAAGGTAGCAATGGCGTGGCTCACTGCTGGTTGAGAAAGTTGCAATGTCAAAGCAGCCTCACTAAAGTTACCGCAATCTGCTACTGCAACTACAGCTCGAAGTTGAAAGAGTTTCATGGTCAATTGATGCGATCGCTTTTAGAACATCTTAAATTGTGGCATTGGGCATTGGGTAATTGGTAATTGGTAATTGGTAATTGGTAATTGGTAATTGGTAATTGGTAATTGTAATTTTCCCCTTGTTCCCTCATCACCCCAATCCCCAGTCCCTAGTCCCCAATCCCTAATCCCCGACTATAAATGGCATTTATAGAAACTATGCAAGCCATTATTGGATTGTTTACTCAGGTGTTGTTAGAGTTGCTGTTATAGAGAGCATCTATCGAGAAATGGTTATGAAAAATGAAATTAGATCATTGCAAACCAGCAAAATAATTTTTAATAGAAAGTTCAGAAGTGATATTTTCAAATCTGTTGTCCAAGCCTTTTCTGATTTCTGCAAAAATGTGATCGCAACACTAACGGCCGATCCCAACGAATTACAAGTAGTACAAAAGTCTGACCGCCAAGGTAATACCTATTGGCGAGCTTACGATCCCGCTACAGGCAAATCTTTCTCTTCCGGCTCCGAAGCTGATGTATCTATGTGGATTGAGCAGCTTTATAAATACTAATAACGCCAAGCGAAATTTGAAACTATGCCAATTTGAAAAAATCATGCGAAAGATTGTAGGGGCAAGGCAGTGCCTTGCCCTCTAGAATATTATTGATGTGCCGCAAACATTATTCGATTTGGTCTTAAAAATCCAAAATCGATGCAGTATTACAAAAAGGAAAAGGGAAAAGAAAACAGGTTGTAATTTACCCATTTCCCAATCCCCAGTCCCTACTCCCTATTAATCCGAATTAGCTCAGTTAAAATACTATCCAAACTGCCATTAACTTGAATTTTTTCAATTTTCTCAGCAATTCGCTCTAGTACTTCCAATTCCTTCAACCGCAACGCTACGGGATTATCTTCCATTACCTTGGCAGTATTCAACATACTGCGAGTAGCAGCAGTTTCTTCACGACGACGAACTACGTTAGCTTGAGCAGCTTTTTCCGCTTCTACTACCTTGCTCAAAATCGTCTTGATTTCACCAGGAAGAATAATATCTTTCACCCCTACGGAATCTACTTCTATTCCATAGTCTGCGGTTTTCTGGCGAATATATTCAGAGATGCTTCTATCAATTGCACCTTTATCCTCTAGCAACGCATCCAGAGTTTTTTCCCCAACTGCGCCACGCAAAGCAAACTGTAACTCTTTGTATAAGTAGCCAGTAATATCTACTAAAGCGTTTTTGGCTCTCAGGGGGTCGAGAATGCGATAACCAGCAGTTAAGTTTAAACGCAAAGGCACTTTATCCTTAGAAAGGATATCTTGGCCAGATACTTCGAGAGTTTGCTGACGCAAATCAAAGACTTGCGTTTGCCAAGAACGCCCAAATACCCACCATGCGTGCTTTCCAGGCTGGAGTTGAGTTTGAAATTCTTGATCAATATACAGTAAGCCTACGTGCTGTGTTGGTACATCGCAAATATGCAAACTATTGCGGCTCAAAGATAAAGCCTCTGGTAAACCTGCTACTAACTCTGCAACTAAGCGAGAAGGCAACTTCGCATCGGTGCTGATGTCAATCACTTCTACTGCAACACCTTGCCAGAAAAGTTTGCGATCGCATGGTGCTAAAATAGCAATTACTTTTCCTTGATAGCGTACAATTGCTACTTGCTGGTTCTGTAATTGTACTATCTCGCAGTAAGCCGCTACAAATTCAGGATGTTTTTCGATTAGTACATCTTCTAAAGGAAAGCTAGGATTAGGAACAATTCGACTTAAAGAGCGAACCGAAACATCTCGATTCACAGTCCAAAAAGCATAATCTCCTGGTTCTAAAGGACGCACAAAGTTATTTTGCTCATACAGCAACCCAATTTCATACTCAGAAATTATGAACTTTTTTAGCCCATTGATCGTAGTTAGGCGTACTTGCTGTACAAATTCAGCAGGCAATTCTAAACTTTCATCCAAGTTGAAGATATGAGATTCTACTTCAATAAAACCACGCCAAAAAGCCCGCAGTTGATTGGGTAGAACGCTCACCCAAGTTTGCCCCACGCGTACTAAAGCAACTTGATTAAATGCAGTTCTTACTACTAATAAATATTCCTGTAATTGTGAACTGTGATTTCTAAGTAACAATTCTAAGTTATTAATATTAGCTTCTGGTTGATTCAGGTCAAAGGTTTTTACTTGCCAATGCCAACCTAAATAAGTATGGGTACCAGGCTGTAAGATTCTTTTAAAATCACTACGATGATATAAAATACCAATTTCATTAGGTTTGATATAGAAAGTCTTCCACATAGAAAATTGCATAGTTAATTGAGGTAGTCATAGCTGCCGCAGCAGGTTTGATAACAATATTTATAACTTTGGCTGAGAAAATTTACCCTCTATTTTCGTTGAGCTAATTTTTTGTAAAGCCAAGAGAAAAATACTTTTGTGTTACATTACCTACTTCAGTCAGTTATAAGCTTAATTGTTTTGTATTACATATACTACATTATATTTTAAAACTCTGCAAATGTAGGTGTTTACAGTTCATTTGCGGGCAAATAGCATCTCCAAAACTGGATTAAGAGAACTGCTAAATTCCCTAAATTACCCTAAGGTAACCTAGAAAAAACAGCGCTCAGATACGCCGTTCTCCTTGCCAATTCCAGAATCTCCCTAGAGAAACCAGATGTAACAAAGGAAGGGACATACTCAAGTTAGGGAGAGAACATTTGCTCTAGCTCCTTCACTGTTACTACTTCGGATCGCAGAGCGATCGCTAGTAGTAAGCACCTACACCGCAGAGTTTTGCATTAAGTTACATGGGCTACCGTGACAGGGTAGTGTCTTTTGACCCGGACGGGGTTTTTGGGGCAGAAAGTGGATTTGAACCACTGATCTTTGGATACTAATTCCAACGAGCTACCGCTGCTCTATTCCGCAAATTTGTCTTTTGACCCAGACAGGGTGGTTGAAAGTACAGGAATCGAACCTGTAACACATCGATTATGAGTCGATTGCTCTACCAATGAGCTAACTTCCTGGGTGTTTGATGTAGGACTCGAACCTACGTCCGACCTCTTCGGCTGCTCTACCACTGAGCTAATCAAACGGTGGATTAGTGACGCATTGCTCGGCGGTATACGCTCAATCCAGAGTTTGGCGCACCAGACGGGCATACAGAACCCGAACCATAGCTTTGCTATGTATTACTATTCCACTACTTAATGTAGCACAAGTATTTATCAGGTGGTAGTGAATAATTACTTATACCAAGTACGGCGTGGCTCAAGTTTTAGGCTGCTGGGTATCAGGACGAGTAATTTGATATAAATCGTGAGTGCTTGTATACCAATTCCCCGAGAGACGACCGATCGCATTTAGTTTGCGAATATCAATGGTGTTTTCAGGTGTAAGTAAATCGCCGCGGACGTGCCACATCACTGCTTCAGCGATAATTAATCCCGATTCACTACCTTCATTACCAACATAAACTACTTGTTTGAGTACACACTCAATATTAATTGGTGACTCAGCAACTCGCGGCGCACGCACGCGTTTGCAAGGTGCAGGGGTTAGCCCTGCAATTTGAAATTCATCAACATCAGGTGGAAACTCACCGCTAGTGAGGTTCATGCGATCGCCTAATTCTTCTGCAACAATATTGACTACTAATTCTCCTGACTGCTCTACATTCGCTAGGGTATCTTTTTTTGTCCCACGACGAGAACCGCAAGAGATAGCTAAAGTTGGTGGGTTTGCAGCCACACCCATAAAGAAACTGAAAGGCGCAAGATTTAACGTACCATCGCTAGCAATTGTAGACACCCAAGCGATCGGCCGGGGAACAATCGAGCCAATCAGTAATTGGTAGCTATTTCTAGGATCAATTTGTGAAGGATCAATAATCATGTAGACTGCCCAGATAAAAATTACAGTTTAATTTGAGGCAGCACTAAGTGTAACTGTGTCTTTAGGACGATGAATGCTCCCAAGTACTGAGGTGAACTAGTAGTCAAACAATCAAGAATTGCACGTGAGATTTATTCACCTCCGTGCAAAAAGCTGAAAATCCTCTCCTGTGCTGCCTTCACAATCAGTCTTTAGCTGAACACCATATGATGGACAACCCTACTCAACTTGTCTTGCCTACAGACAGCGACAAAGCAGATATTGAAACGGGTGAAATCTTCTTTATTGGCACTGCAACTGTGCTTTTGCGCTATGCAGGATTCACAATACTTACCGACCCGAACTTTCTCCATAAAGGAGAACACGTGCATCTGCATTATGGCATCCGCTCGGCTCGGAAAACTAATCCAGCAATAGAAATGACGGAGTTACCACCCCTGGATTTAATTGTGCTGTCGCATATGCATGAGGACCATTTTGACCGCGTTGTCGAGCAAAAACTCGACAAAAACTTACCAATTATCACAACCCCTCATGCAGCAAATAAGCTAAAACAAAAAGGATTTAAAGCAACGCAAGCACTTGAGACATGGGAAAGTTTGACTGTTACCAAGGGCAATAATTCACTACGAATTAGCGCTATGCCAGGAAGACATGGCCCTGGCGCGATTAATGCTTTACTTCCGCCTGTAATGGGCAGTATGTTAGAGTTTCAAAATTCTACCAAAGAAACTCTATACCGCCTCTACATTACTGGCGATACACTTTTGTATGAAGAGTTAAAAGAAATTCCCCAAAAGTACCCTGACATTGACCTTGCACTACTGCACCTAGGAGGAACAAAAATATTTGGCATTCTCCTAACTATGGATGCAATGCAGGGAGTACAGGCAATTAAAATTATTGCTCCCCATACTGCCATACCGATTCACTATAACGATTACACAGTTTTCAAGTCACCGCTTGAAGACTTTATGCAGGCGGTTACAGCAGCAGGGTTAGAAACTCAGGTGAGATACTTAAATCACGGTGAAACTTATAAATTTACTGTGAAATAAGTTTTTTTATCCCAATTTAAAAACACAATACAACAGATGAGTAGGGGCACACAACATTGTTATGCCTTGAAAACTTTTTGGGCTGAATCTCGTAATACTACAAAGAGATTCAACCTTTCTTTAGGCAATAGGTTTGCAATCCTTACCAATGACAAATGACCAAGGACAAATGGCCAAGGACGAATGACAGCCTCAGCCAGTTATCTTTAATTTCGCCGACCTACTTACAATTGCATCAATTGATTAACGTAGATTTCAACTGCTGTACCCGCAGGTAAAAACCAAACATTAGATCTTTGGCTCATTTGGGCGATCGCTTGTTGATTGCGTTGGGTAATTTGGGGTACTACAGTATTCATCCCACCTTCTAAAACTCCCGCCCAAATGTTACGTTGTGGGTTGGTATTGCTAATGATCGTACCACCAGCATTTGTAGTCACAACTTGAGATTCTGTACGGTTAGTTAACTCTGCTGCTTTGCCAAGGCCACCTAAGACAAATAGCCCTATATCCATACCTAAAATAGATGAACCTCTATTAGGAAATTGGTTGGCGATTAAAGGTCTACCTTGGGGCGCACGCACCATCATCGCATTTTCTGGTAAACTTCTTTCCGTAAGATTACCACTATCTTTAGCAATAATTTTTACTACATTCAGTTGCAGCAAGCCTTGTTCAGAAAGAGAACCAATTTCAGCCAACAACTCGGTATTTGCAGGAATAGCGATCGCGCCATCCACTGCTTTTAATGGCTCTTTCAAACGTACTACAAAAACATTTTTGTCATCGTTATTAGAAGATTTACTGGTTTCTCCAAATACCGCTGTCGCCAAAACAGCTTTAGCACTACTACCAATGGCTATGGATTTTGGACTCTGCGATGATACTTGACTAACCACGGAAGTTTGCTGTCTGGGTTGTTCCGACTGAGGATTATTAGCCTGTTGCGGTACTGGCTCATTTCTTTGGTTGATCGGAGTAGTTGCATTCACATTAGATGTATTAGTGACAGCAACCTGTCCATAGCTACCTAACTTTGCTAACTTTGCCCATTCTTGAAGCGGGTTCGGTGTTGGTGATGGAGTTACATTAATTAATGGCTGAGGATTTGGGTTAGTAACTATTGGTTGTGGTAACAGCGAAGGTAGAGGAAAAGGCGTTTGTTGAGGATAGAGAGGTCTGACAATGCGCTCAACAGTGACTACACGGGGTGCATTCACTGCTGATGGTGGTAATGGGGGTGTTGGTATTATAGGTAACACAGTTCGTCTATCTGGAAAAGTATCTGGTTGCGAATTTCGTTGATTGGCTACCTGAGAAGCAGATATGAGTTTTCCGCTTCTTAACTTTTGTTGTGCTAATTTGATAGCGTCTGCTTGTTCTGTAAGGGCTAATTTAGTTTTGAGAGTTTCTACTTCCGCTGCTAAATCTTCAGAAATGGAGTCTTTTGTGGTTGTCGGTTGGATTTCTGGAGAAACAATAATATTCTTTTTGGGCTTTTGATTACTACCCATCAACTGCGATAAAAATGCACCAGCAACTAACACTATAGCTAAAGTTGCAGTACTTACCACACCTAACTTAGCGAAGGGATTAGATGAAAGTGACTGTTCAGTTTTAACTTCTGATGGTTCAGGTAATGAAGGCTGCAATTCAGCAACTTCTGATACTGCTTCCGTATCAACAGATGCAGATTCATCTTCAAAACCAACTAATTGTGCTATTCGTGATTCCCATTCATCAGAGTGTACCTCTAACGGAGAATTATCAGATTTGAGTAGAACTAAATCTTGTGGAGGACTTTCTGAAGAGATTAGCATTTTTGTTATACTTAGCTATATATGATTTTGTTTTAGTGGTAAAGCACCGAATCGTTGCTGGATATAGTTCTAAGTTTTTATCCTGTGTCTCATATTCCAGTCCTTACATTAGTAAGTAATATCAAAGTTTGCAGATGGAGTTTGCTGATTTAACTGCTGAAAAACAAACCAGTAGAACATCGATACTAGGAAATTTTACAAATCTAATCTCAATGTTAACACTGGAAACAGTGGTAATAGTATTAGTCTATGTATTTTAGGTCTTAAACTGCTGCTGTTGCCGCTTTTAGCGATAAATATTTAAATTTTGACATTAAAAACTTTATATAACAGTATATTTGATGCATTTGCGAAATTCAGCAACTAACATCAATGCTTGACTAGATATCTGCTAGTTGCATGATATAGAAGGGATTACTTCCTTCTTAACCAAAGAATAATTAATCTCACATATTCGAGTGCGCCATTTATAGCAGGTAATTTTTAGGATATTCAGTCTGTTGTTTTTATTTTTTAAGAGAAAAATAGTTAAATAAAAACAAGTAATTAATGTATATGTAATTATAAATCTACAGCATATTTTAAGTAAATGAGGTACGCGGGGCATGGCACTACCATGCCCTTACAATTATCCATCCAACTGGCAATCTGCTGTAAATCAGTCCATCGTGAAACTTGGAGTTTGCAAAAAGCAAATTATTACCTAAAACTCAAAGTTTTGCGATAAACGATGTATCAGATATCAAAGCTACTCTAAATTGCCAGTAACTAATTCTTCCAGATATGTGAAGAGAAACAGCTTCTTTTCCAATCCGCTTAAAAAAGGAATTTTATCACAGTATTTTAGCAATTTTATAAAATACCATAGCCTACAAAGTCACCAGTCTTAGTTTCACTTTTTGTCTAATTTTAGTTTTTGCAGCGAAAATAAAGCCTTATAATTGGCTTAAATAACATTCTCAAACTTGGGCAGCAATGATAATTTTTGGAGAGTAAACAACCTCTTAATATTAATATCTTAATATTAATAATTGAATCTTTTTTTGATGGGTTGAGCCGGATTACCAGCATAAATAATCATTGGATCTAAGGAAGACCCAGTTACGCCACCCAAGGTTAGCACTGCACCTCTACCAACTGTTACTCCCGGGCCAATTATACACTTGGCTGCAATCCAACTACTTTCTTGAATGTAGATAGGAGCAGGCATCAGTTTAAAATCAGGATGATTCCAGTTATGATTGCCAGTGCAGAGATAGACTCCTTGAGATAAACAAACATGACTTTCAATAATCACAGGTGCTAGGTTATCAATCCAAGCATTTTCCCCAATCCAAGCAAAATCACCAATGCTTAATCGCCAAGGAAACTTGACCTTTACTCCTGGTTTAATCCTGACTTGTTGACCAATATTGGCACCAAAACTTCGTAGTATCCAAACTTTTAACGATGACATGGGAAGCCAATAACTTTCAAGCAAAGGCGACCCGATAAAATACCAGAGAAGTTGTTTCCAATATGGTGCACCTGGGGTGTAAGTACCGACTGTATATTGATCTAGACGCATAATTTATATATGCCAAAAGGATACTAAAGTTTGGCTCCTGTATAACCTGTGATTATCCAGAGTAAAGAGCGAGCAATATCTCGCAGAATACGAATTACCGATTCTTGAGGTTGATCGGATGGTACAGAAAGTGGAGTGAAAACGATTCCTTGACTACCTAGAACAAAAAAAGCGATCGCTTGAGCTCTAGGCATATGATTTTTAGAAGTGATGAGGTAAAGATGTTGAATCTGGCGTTGCTTAAAATCTGAAACTAAGGTAGTAAAGTTAGTAACCGTATCAGTAGCACGATTATCTATATGTAACCGAGTAGCGATATTTGCAGCTTGAAACAATGCATATGTCTTATCTGGTTCTGGAGGAGAAGACACCCAAACTTCTAAAGATGGATACCATTTAGCTAGTTCAGCAGTATATTGTTCCCTAGGAGGATCGCCACCTAAGGTAAGAAAGGCTTGAGGGTGTGGTGTTTGAGTTGTTGCGATCGCCAAACGCAAAGGAATGATCGCTAACAGGGTAAGAATCAAACTCGCTACAGCCAAAAACTTATATTTTTTCAGTTTACGACGACTATACATTTTACCAATAGGCGCATTCCAGCTTTTGAAATCTACATTTTTACCAATTTTTGGCTCTGTTTAGTGTTAAATTAAGCAGCCAACAAATCTTGACTCTGATTAATTTAAAAATTAGATTTCTTTACCAGATTTGGCTGGAATAAAATCTTGGTATTCTGGCAAGACTTTTTTATCGACAATTGCTTGATAAACTTTAACTAACTTTTCAGCAGCACGCTCCCAAGTATAATTGCGGAAAATTAATTTACGAGCGCGATCGCCCATTGCTTGTGCCTGTGCTGGATTGCTTAAACAGTCAATTAATGCATTAGCAATTTCATCAGGATTAGTGTCAACAATATGTGCTGCCTGAGCCTGAGCAGCTTCGGGAAAATTACATCCGGTAGTAATTACACAGGGTAAACCTGAAGCCATACCTTCTAAGACAGACATACTAAAACCTTCTGAATAAGAAGGTGCAACATATAAATCAGCTGCTACCAAAGCTGCTTGTTTCAATTTACCTGTGAGCATACCTGTAAAAGTAACAGCTTCTAAACAACCTGCTTGGGCAAAGTAGCGCCGAACTATTGCCAAAAATCCGGTAGAATCTGGCCCTGCTACTACTAAATGAGTTTGGGGAAACTTTTTATGAATTTTGCCAAAAGCAGGAGCAAGTAAATCTAAACCTTTTTTAGGATCAATCCGTCCTAAAAATAGCAGTAGAGTTTTATTTCTTGTTTCTGGAAATTGCTCATAGAAAATCTCAGATGTTGGTAGATTTTCAAATTCTTGGTGATGAATTCCGTTAGGAACAACAACTAAATTACGAAATCCTAATTTTTTGACGTTACTAGCTTCAGCATTAGCAATTACTTGAATAACGCTAGCTTTTTTTAAAGCTGGTTTTTCCAATAAATTATAGTAGATTCTTTTCTTCCAGGCTTTATAAGACAAAGCCCAAGGCTCAAGCATTCCGTGCGGTGTGATTGCATAGGGAATTTTGCGCCATTGGCAAAGTAAATGCACTAAGGAAACCAGTGGTGAAAAGACTGTATTAGTGTGGACGATATCATAATCCTTAATATGCTTAATCAGCCAGTAAATTAAAGATAAGCTAACAATAAAATCATGGTGATGCCAGCAAGAGAAATATCTAATTCTATAAGATTTTTGATATATCCATTTATTTAATGGTACGTCTAATTTATCAGATCCATTCGCATCAGTAGTAATTAAATCTACATTAGCTCCTAAGCTACTAAGAGTATCAGCGAATTCTCTAGTTGCCTTTGAAGTTCCACCATAATGTGAACCAACATAAGGTATAAAAATTAGTACTTTCATGTGAGGCTATGAAGAAAGGAAATTAGACAAATCAAAATTGCTAACTTTATGTAACTAAGCAGCCCAAATCACTTCCACAAAAAATCTGCAGAAGTGATTGAACCTATATTTACTAAGTCAGTAGTTGAAATATTTGCTGTAAGTTAATTTAGTAAACTTTTGCAGCAGTTAAATTCAATGATTTTCAGAGATATATCTTCTAGAGGCACAAGATATTTTGTAATTACCCATTTAATGATGCTTGAATTGATTTTAATAAGCCATCTGCAAAAACTTGTGGGCTAAAATTTTCTACAATTTCTTGGCTGAGCCTGCCCATTTTTATTCTTGAATTTGCATCCATCTGATGAATAGCTTTCAAAGCATCAGTCATATCTAAAATACTTTCTGGATCGAATAGCAGGCCATTTCGACCATGATCGATAAGTTCATAACGAGCTCCTACAGTTTGGCTACAGAGTACTGGTAGCCCAGCAGCACAAGCTTCGTTCAGTACTAGACCCCACTGTTCTTGCAAAGCAGGATGGACAAAAGCATTAGCTAATCCATACCAATCACCAATATTTTGGTAAGGGATAAAACCTGGTAAATGTACAGCATCTTGCAATTTTTGTTCCATAATAAAATTGCGAATTTCCGGTTCTTCTTCACCGCTACCACAAATTACTAAATCCCATGCTCGCTCATTTCCCATTTGTTGGTGATAAGCTGCAAATGCTTGTACAAGACCAAAGACATTTTTCCGTTTGAGTAGACGAGTGACAGCAATGAAATAAGGTTTAGTCGGTATCTGGGGATTTCGCCGTCTTGTCTCAACCGGATCGAACCTTGCTATCTCAGCTTGTTTGGCAAAATAATCGTTATCAACAGCATCGTAGCCCAGAAAAATGCGATCGCTAGGAAAACCTAACTCAATCAAATAATCACGATGTAGTTTACCCCCCACTAAAGCTGCATCAAATTTGCCAATCAGTAGCCAAAACTTGATTTTCTCTTTCCACCAGAGACGTTTTTCATCATCCCACTTGGTTTCACTCATCAAAATAGCTGGTACTTGATGGCGCTTACACCAAGAAAGCGCAGCACGGGATACTGGAAAACCCCAACCAGGGATCACAACAGCACTTGGTTGTAAGTTGTCTAAAAAACTAGGAAGTACAGCCGCCGCCTGTTCTGCATATGAAGACTTATCATTCTTAGGCAGTAAGGTTTTTAGCGGAAATGTAATTTCTCGCTCTAAATCCCCCCAAGGATGTTCTAAGGTATCATCTGTGACTTGAATAGCTGTAAACTGCCAACCTTTTTCTTGACAAGCAGAATAAGCAGCACGTAAGCGTGCAGCATGATAACTGCCCACGTTGATAAAAATTACAACAATATGCATTTGTTTAGTACCTAAGCTATCCCAAGTGCAGCTAGGGTTTCACTTGCCATTCTTTCTAAAGAAAAATATTTCTGAAAATCTTCTTTTCCATTTCTGGCTTCTTGCTTGAGCCAGGAAAGGTTATTAATTGACTTGATTAATGCTTGACCTACTGATTCAGGACTAGGATTAGTCGCAATACTTACCCATGAAGCACGTTCAGCAACATCCACAGCACCATTAAAATTGGTAACTACAGTAGGTACTCCCCTTCCCACCGCTTCTAGCAGCGCTAGAGGTAAACCCTCAAAATGGCTGGTCATGGCGTAAATATCTAATACAGATAAGTATGCCTCTGGATGTTGCTGCCAGCCTGCGATATACCATGTATTTTCAGGAGCATGATTACGCAAATATTGTTCTAAATTTCTTCGTTCTGGCCCATCGCCTATAAGTAACAATCGGCTTTGAACTCCTTGTTTTATTGTGTATAACCATGCATCTAACAATAATGAGAGATTTTTTTGGTAAACAAACTGACCAGAGAAGCCAATTATTGGTAATGGTTCTACCCAATTACTAGGAAGTGGCGGATGAGATGCGGTAATTTTTGGAAAAGGGCACCCATAATTAACTATCTTTGTAGGGCGTGGATAGCTATAGTAATTTTCAAATTCTTTTTGGCTACCTTGGGAAACAAGAATTAAAGAGTATGGGTGTTTTTTATACCATTGACGTAGTAATTGACCTCGCAGTTTGCCCAAAGGTCTTTGATGTTTGTTCGCTGTCATTGGCATATGCATTGTACCCCCCACAGGAGCAACATTTGCTATTAAAGCACCAGCAATATAATCTAATCCATCTTCGTCATATTGCTGGTTAATCAGAATGGCATCAGGGGAAATTTCTTTACATAATTGAGCTAATTTCAATTGTTGATTTTTATCTAAAATTGATTGCATAAATCGCAATGGTCGAGAACGCAATCCTGTAAGATTTATGCGGTGTATATGAGCTTTTTCTGTTGCTAATAAAGTAGCCCAATTATCCATATAACTAACTGTGGAAAGCAATACATGTACTTCATAGTTCAATAAGCGTAAACCTTGAGTTAAGTAGACTAAGTAACGCTCTCCCCCACCTCGCTCACTAGAATTAGAACTTATAAGAAGTACAGTACGACTAATCATTTTTGATGAGAAAGTTTTTTGTAAATGAATTATGTAAAGACAAAAAAATATCTTATCTAACAAAAAAGATAATGATATTAATGTATTGTTGTGAATTAGATAATTTTTTAGATAAATATTGATTTATCTGGCTTTCTGATAGAGCCTAGTAGGTAATTTATATTTAACCCTCGAGTAATAGGTTACTAATCCAATAAAGATAATTTGAAAAATTCCCTGTTGTAAAAATGTTCCCACACCATGCGTTAAACAGATCATAGCTGGGCTAATTAATCCCATATAAAGTATTTGGCAGAAAGTATTTTTATAATTAACGCCACAAATCCAAAGATGTTTAAAAATATATGCTATTAGCGCATAAATGAAACATCCCAGGTAGCCAAATTCCATAAAGCAATCGCCAACACCGGTAATTGTAGAGCCGTTAGGACGAATATAGCCATATAAATTCTTCAGTTGTATAACATAGGTGTCCCACAAGTTAAATTGTAGAGATTTTTTAAAGTCAAAGCCTACAATTTGTCCTGGTACAAATTGAAAAACTATACTATCCCACCATCCAGTGCCAAAACCATATAAACTTGTTTTGTTAGCTACATCAATTATTAATGCTGCATTTCTGAGTTCTAAAAAATCTCCCTTTTGCTGAGAGCTAAATGATTGCTCTACTGCAAATAATATTGCCTGCCAATTTCCACTAAAGATTAAATTCCAAACACCTCCACGTAAATCACCAAACAAAGGAATCAGGAAAGTTACTAGTAACATTCCTGTGACAACTAACCATCTAGGAGGGACATAACGATAAATCAAAAATAATGAAATACCGATAATAATAGCAAATGTCATTGTTGGTTGACGACGGCCAATCAGCACACTATTAAATAGAGGCCAGCCAGAAATTACTGTAAAAATGATATTTAGAAATCGAGGACGTTTTAGTGCCTGTATAAGAAAAATTCCAAAAGCTATATTCCCAGCTTGAATAAAGAAGAGATATATCGTGGCAGGTCCTGTCCAATTATAATTTTCTGCTACTTGAACAGTTGTCCGAGAAAGTAAAAAATTAAAGAACCATGCCTCTGCCATGAGCATGATTCCCCCTATAAATAACTTCCGCTCGTCGGTTTCTATATTGATGAAATTTAACAACTTCCTATTGGGCTTCATTTGATAGCCTATCCAACAGGAAGCAGCACAAATAGATGATACTAATAAAACATTTTCTAATACTGTTGGGCTAACTCCTGTACCAGGATTTGCTATCAAAGCGAATGCTTGAGGCAAAATAAAGGAAAGAAACATACAACCCATAAAAAATGGGTATTGGTAAATTCGCTCAATGCGAATGACTCCCCACACTAACAATCCTAAGCATATACAGACTAAAATATTTCGATATACTTCTGCCATGCAATTTTAATATTAATGCTTCTTTAATAGTAATTATGCTAAATTTATCCCTTTGTTATTTTTCTTGTAACGTATCGTGATTTTTAATTAATCGTACAATTTGATAGCTAAGAGACAACATAGGGCAGAATTTGGAGCGAATGCTGTAATTTGTCCAAATTAAAAACAGCAGTGTCGGTGGATTTTTGGGATAATGCTTCTAGTTTTTGAGGATTATTCAGGCAAAATCGCAACTTCTGTGCGATCGCAGATGCTGTCACTTCTGGCAAAATTAATCCATTAATGTTATCTCTCACTACTTCACCACAAAATTTGGAAGCAATTATGGGTAGATTCCAAGCCTGTGCTTCTAGTTGTGTAATTCCAAATCCATCAGAGAGAGTAGGAAATATAAATACATCTGCCATTTGATAATACCTGGCTGTGGCACTTCTAGACACTGCACCTACCCAATTTATCTTGGAATGAGAATCTGGAGGTAGAGGAATACCCTGAGAACCAACTATCCAAAATTCAATTGGTTCACTATGTAAAATTTCTGCTGCTTCTAACAGTACAGCAATACCTTTTCGCAAGATGACTTGCCCTAAAAATAGCACTCTCAGAGGACGTTCTGCCGAAAAGTTAGCCGGATAGGTACGTACAAAATTATGTGCTTCGATTGGTGGTTGATAGGCAAGCGGAATGATGTTAATTTTATCTTCAGGTATACCTAATTGCTGTAATGCTTGATTTGACCAATTAGAGTTAACTAAAATCTTGTCAGCTAATAAACATTCTTCTTGCCAATTTTGCCAATAATTGGGTGGTGTAGCCTCGTAACTAGATTGATAGGCAGGATATTGAGAATGTGCTTCTAGAACTAATTTCTCTTCCACTTCTCCAGGATCAATTTGACCTAGAATAGTGTACCAACCTTGAGATTTAGCATAGCGAAATAGTTCTAAAGCGGCATAACTATAAGAAAATAATATAGTGCGAGATTTGAGTTTTGGTTTGATTTCTTTGAGTGACTGTAATGCAAGTTTTTGAAACCAGTTATTCCTGGCAATCACACGCTGCCATCCAGAAGTTTTTTGAATTCGTTGAGCTATTTCAAAGTTAATTAAAGAGTCAGTAAAGGATGTTACAGGTGCAGTGGCTAAATCTGGATGAAACCGTTCCCGCAAATTTGTTAACCAACCTTGAGGCAATCTATTAATTACAGAATTCGGTGAAATCCAAGCATCTGTGATGAGGTTAGTAAGTTCTCCTGTTTGGTGTAAAGCTCTAGGCAGAGCATAATGTTCTCGCGCACCTATTTGGCAGCACAGCCAGGATGAAGATTTGTCAAACATTGTTCTCGGTTGAAGAAGTGTGACTTGAATAAGCGATTTCATACCACTTATTGTCAGCTTTCTGAAATCTTAATTGTAATTTGTCATCTTTATGGCTTAAGTATCTCTCTTTTCGACATTGGATTTTACTAGATTTTTTAGGAAATTTAATTTGTCCACGGCTACCATCAACCATAATCATCACCTCCTGTCCGTCAACATATTTATCAATACTCATGCTGACTTGAATTACTCTATTTTTTGTATTATTCTCAACTAAAACCTCTTCAGATTTTGGCTCTATAATATATGGAGGCTCTTGCCAAAAGTTAGATTTTCCTTGTAAGTCTCTTCTGTCCACATTGAAGTATTTATTATTACGAAATAATGGGCGCTCATTGGTTATACTAGAGGATTGCTCAGGAGTACGACAGTTTTCAAATATATTGTCTTCTATAACTATATTCTGGAAATCACCCCAATAATAAATACAAGCTCTTTTATCTATATCACTAGCAGTCAGAACATTATTTTTAATAAATATATTCGTTAAATTACCAGCAAGATTTGCTGCTGTTACTCCATTACCTTTTATTTTATTAAAAGAAAATTCTATATTTTGATTTTTGCCGCTAGTAATAAAACAATTTCTACAATCATTAAAATTGTTGTTCTTGATGACTAAATTACTTACTCCATTAAAAGCACAAACACCATCAGGAGAGTTTGAAAATGAACATTCAGTAATAATTTTGTTGTGATTATCGGGAAAATTTCCCTGTCCTATCACTAAACCCTGATAAATAGAATCTTTAAAAACACATTTATAAAATTGATAACTTTTGTTGGGAGCTATCGGAGCATTTTCTACCCAAGCCGTAGCAGTTTCAGAAAATTCACATTCTGTAACTGTCAGGTCTGCATCTAGACTGAGTAGTGAAGCATTAGAACTCTTTAATTGAGTTTTTGATATAGTTACTTTTCTAATTCCCCCTCCACCACCGTAAATCAATTCCCCTCTAAAGTCATGTACGGAAATAGAATCTAAAGTTATATTGTCTAAATTTGTATTAAAATCTAAGGCAATACCTTTGTGGGTAAGATCCCAACCATCACCATTACTCTGCTCAGCAGGCCAATTGCGATTACCTGTAAATCCTGGAATACCACCATTTAATTCTAAATTTTTAATGCTGACGTTTTTCCTTGGATTAAATGGATCAAGCGTTCCTTTAATTAATATTCCATGACCCCTAACAACTTTCCCAGCGATTAAGGAGTAATCTCCTCGACTTTGAAGAATGGTTTTACCAATTCCATCACCAAACAAAGTAATATTGTCATAGTTAATTAACAGCGAACACGGCTCTTGAGTACTAAAATTAGGTGGTGCTATTTGATATATTCCTTGAGGTATATATATACTTCCTCCACCATTTGCACCTACTGTATTGATAGCAATTTGAATAGTTTCTGTATTAGCTTTAATAATATAGTCTAGATTAGTAATACCACTAATAAGTGGGCCAAAAGCCCTGACATTTACGTAATTTATTGGTAAGTTTTCAATTTGTGCAATATTAGTTTTATGAGTAAGTCTCTGCGCTGCTTTTGATAGATAATTTGTCAAGAGAACAGATAAAAGACTTGTCAAAGAGCTTAATCCAAACAAGCTGAAAAATTTACGACGCTGCATAGTCTATTCCTACGATCTCAATAACAAATTTTCCAGAGTATGAGCGCGTTGTTGCCAGGTATGTTGTTGAGCAAATTCTAGCTGCTTTAAAGCTTTCTCATATGCTTGTGGCTTCATTGAACAGGCTAATTGCTGGCGAATGAGAGCGATCGCATCTTCAGCATTGTGGAAAATGCTAATCCAGTCAGAATATAAACGACACTCTGGTATATCAGTGCTTAAAATTGGGTGACCACTGGCTATACCATCCATGATTTTGGTAGGACAAGCTGCTTGGTTAAATGGGTGTTCCACTATGTAAGGAATCCAATTGACAGCAAAAGACCAGTAATGTTTTGCTACTTCGTCAGACGGAACTTTGCCGATATGGCGAACATTAGGCAAGGCTAGCACTGCTTGACGAGTTGTCTGCCAATTTCCTTGGTCTAGCATTATTTGCTCGTCTAAACCACCCACAAACACAAATGTGACTTCGGGACAAGCTGTAATAATTTGGTAAATTAATTGCCAGTTTAAGCGATCACCTAAGTTTCCGACATAACCTACTGTCATCGGTTCTGGAGAGTTTTCCGGTTGAGGGTTGAGGTAGTTTTCAACAAACCCATGAGGATAATGATGAATCTGAGACGCTTGATGAGGATGTCGTTCTCTTAGTGTTGCCATTTGAGTATAGGAAGCACATAGGGTTATATTTGCCCTTGTAATTAATTCCTGCTCTTGTGCGATAATTTTATCTTTTTGCTCAGGCCGATAAAGCGTGTAATCATCAAAATTGTAATATATTAATTTTTCTCTAAATACTTTCCGCAACCAAGGAGTAAAATAAGGTTCTGATGCTATCACCCAAGGATATTCTCCAGTAATTCCTTTGAGTTGCTGACACCAATTATGTATTAAATATTGCAGATAAAAGCGGAATATTTTTTCTAATCTTCCTGCATAACCAGCAGGTAATACATGCATTGACCTCTTTAATAGAGATGGCGGTTTACGGCTAGACCACTGGGGGCGTAAGATGCGATAGGTGCGCCAATCATAAAACTGCACTGCATAGGTCAGGTGATTTTGAGCTAAAGCTTCTGCCATCCCATAAGTCCAAGGACTATTGGCACCTAAATATAGAAAACTGAGTTTTCCCATAAATTTCAATCTAAAAAATTACCAGCCTCGCAAATCACGTACCAAGTAACCAAGAGTAGGCGATCGCCCAATTAATTCTCTAATTGCAGAACGTAAACCAGTAGGTAACAGTTGAAACCGGCGGACGGGGGGTTGATAAGCAGCTGGTTGTTGACCTTGTTTATTTCTATTTATGGCTGGAAGAGTAGAAATTTTCTCAATCAAAGATTCATAGCCTTTCCACATTACTGTTTCATTAAATTTTGACCTAGCACATTCAATCACAGCATCATTGAAAACTTGATAGTTCTCACAAGCAAAGATAACTTTCTGAGCTAAATTATGGGTGTTACCTAAAGGAGCAAATAATGCTGTTTCATTGGCTGTAGCTATTTCTTTAGTACCAGTTTCCACATCCCAAGCAACTGGTATACATCCCATACCCATTGCTTCAATAGTGGCCATCCCAAAGGGTTCAACTCTACTTAGCATCAGGATAACTTTTGCTGATGCAGCAATGGAGAAAATTACATCTCTTGGCACATAACCATAAATTTTAATTTGCTCAGAATTAGGTAATTGCCTAATTTTACTAATAAATTTTGGTGTAATATTGCCAAACCAGTGCAGCTTGCCTTTAAAACCCAATTTAATCAGATATTTCCATAAATTTAGAACATCAAAGGCTCCCTTGGTGAGATTTTCACCACCTAAAAAAACTAAATCATCTTGCCTAACATAATTTAAATTTTCGATTCCCGGAAAAATACAACCATTATAAATTACAGATAATTTATCTGGGTATTTTAACTGATGCCGAAACTTAGTTGCTACAGTCTCAGATACAGCCACAATTGCTTCTAAATCGTCCTCTTGTGCTATAGCTCTTAACCAGTAAGAAGGAGCTGTATCATGGACAACATAAACACATTTAATCTTGGCAGGTACGTAAGGAATAATTACATCAAATTCCTCACAGCCGTTAAAAAATAACACATCTTGAGGATTTTGTTCTAACCATTGCAGCAGCATTTTTGGTGTTTCTGTCGCACCATTGGGTAAACCTAAAGATGATACTTGAAACTGATTACTAGTAAGCCACGAAGGTTTATTGAGAAACAACATTGTGGTTTTGTGTCCAGCTTGTGCAGCTTGACGACAACAGGATAATACAACAGGAGATATACCCCCACTTTTATCGTTAGGCAGTAGCCAACAAACTTTCATAGAGTAATTTAAAGGTTAAGACTGAGCACATTTGTGAATCATATCAACATACTTTGGGCGGAGTTGCTCCCAACTAAATCGTTCGTAAACACTTTTGTGTCGAAGATAAGATTCATCTTTGCTGTCAGGATTATTAAGTACCTGATATATTAACTTTGATAAACTATTTTCTAATTGAAAATCAGCAAAATAACCATACTCCCCTAAAACAAATTGAGTAATTGCATAATCATGAACAAGACAAGGTAGACCATGAGCCATAGCTTCTACTAGGACTCGTCCTAAACCTTCCCGCAAAGAAGCTAGCACAAAAGCATCTGCGACTTTATAGTAATCATCAACTTCAGACTGTTCTATACTCCTTACTTGAAAATTATCTGCACCTAATAATTCAAGACCGAGGTTGATGACTTCAGAAGATTCTGTGTCTTTTTGTCCTAACAATAAAAGATAAGGTTTTGGTTCAGGTAAGCTAGCAACTTCACGAATGAGATAGTCCATCCGCTTATGCGATTTATCAATAAATCCTACGGAAAGTATGAGAGGCTGATCTTCAGGTAATCTCAGTTGAGAGCGTAAAGTTTTTCTTTCTAGGGAAGTAAGTATTGTTAGTTGAGGTGCAATGTTAAAACCATAAGGCACTAAACTCTGCTTTTCTGTAGCCACTCCAGCATCTAAAGATAGTTGGAATAGGGCAGGAGTCAATTGTTGAATGTAATCCCATCGGGGAAAAGGAGGATATTGTGGAGAACCATTAGAAAATAAAAGTTTATATTTTGTTTTTGTCAGCCGCCGCCAATGCCAAAGTGCATTACCTAAGTTAATATCACTGAAATAAATTATGTCTGGCTTTTCGCGATATATATGTTTTAATAAGCTCAAAAAGAATGAAGCTGTTTCTATAATGTAGCCAGTTCTGCCAGTTAATTTACCTATTTGAATAGCTCTCCAGTCATTCCGACGTAAATTCCATAAAGTAACTTCGTTTTCCCTAGACTCTCCAGCGCCTTTAAATAGGGTTAGCTTAATAGAAGGCTCATCTACTAATGCATCAAAACATTCTCGCGTGAAAGATTCAAAGCCACGTTTTACATGACCAAGACCAGAACAAGGCATAAAAATCTTAATCATAATTAATGATTCTAAATTTTAAAAAAGCTTTATATTATCTTTCTAATGCGGTAAAGTAGCCATTCAGGCAACAAATATTTAAACGGACTCAAACGATCGCCTTCATTATAAAAACTAGGTTTTTTGGCTAATCTAAATAGTTGACTCCAACGTTCTTTAATAGGCAGAAGTGTTAAGTGAAACTTCATGAGAGAATCTATATCAAAATTCATGCCATGAACACTGGGTATATAAATATCTGGTTCGCCAATAAACATCTGATCTATTGCCAGCGAAGATTTTTTGACTCTAGGCACAGTAGCAGCCAAATGATAGAGATTTTCTAAAAAACGCTGCCATTGATTTGCTGTGTGTGTATCCACAATTTTTTTTCTGGTTGCTTCCCCAAGGGTTAGTCGATATTCTTCATCTTCTACCAAACGAGATAAAACTGCTGTATATTCCTCAATATCCCGCACATGAATCAAATTACCAGTTAAACCAGGCATATCAGCACCCAGAATTTCACATGCATCTGAGGAGTAGGGGTATCGACTGACTAAGGGTATACCGTAAGTTCCAGCCTCTAGCAGAGATGTAATGGAGACAAAGGGGAAGGAATCAACATAAATGTCAGCAGCTTGGTAAAATATATCCGTATCTTCACGTTGCGGATGCAGGATAATTCTGCCCTTGGTTTGCTGGATAGCATTTGACCAATCCTGCCGATTACCCGAACCAACTACAACTAAAATGGCTTGTGGGTATTTTTCTAGCAGTGGAACATGAGCATCAGCATAACTGATTTCATCCATCGTTTTGTACTTCAGTGCCCTAGCCATAGAAAGCAATACAACACTGTTTTCTGGAAGACCAAGTAGTTTCTTGGCTTCTTGCCGAGAAACTACTCTGTGATTAGGCTCCACGATCGTAGGAAGCAGTAAGTTTTGCTTTGTCTCAATTCCTCTGCGCTTTTGTGAAAGACGCATCCCCGACTCTCTGAGATTAGCAATAACATCACTGATGCTAGCTCCCAGCCAAAATGTGTGATCGGCGTGATTTAAAAAGATAATTGGCGGAGATTGTTCTTGATTAGCAAAGGCAATAATTGGAATAACATCATGATTGTAAATATGTAGTACAACCATATCTGCGGTAGCAGCGATTTTGCTGAGTCGTTGAGCGCGAGCAGTGAGACTGCCAATAACTTCGTCTAGTTTGTATATTTTGCCACCACTATTTCTAACCGCATCTATGAGAAATTTTGGCTCTTCAACTGTCTGTAGCTGCCGTGTTAAAGCTAGGGAATGGGAACGCTCGGTATCTTGCCGAATCCAACGACCAAGCATTTTGGAAAGCCCACCAACAGGTTCTACAGATGTTGCTATATGCAGTATATTGCTTATCTTTGGTATTTCTAATATATCTTTGCTTTTGCTGATATCAGAGGCTTGTGATATGACTTTTCTACCGATGTCAATAAGAACTTGCTCTAATTCTGGGCTAGTATAAATACCGCAATGTCTAAAGTTGGCATAAGTAGCTGCCATCTCTCCATAAACAGCTGCTGCGTCATACTGTCCGCGTTGTGTGAAGTCTCTTGCTTGTGCTACTAAACTGCGGAATACTTCAAAGTTTTGCGGAATCTGCCGAATGCCTTCTTCTCGCCAAAGGCTCAGTGTATCCTTAGGCATTGTTTCCATCATACTCACCCCTAAGTAATCTTTCCTAAACTGACACTGAAACCTGAACTGCCTTCTTCAACTCGTCAACTACACGATCCTGCTCTGGCTCAGTCATTTGATGAAATAGTGGTAAGATAACCGCCCGTTCTTGTGCTTGTTCACTTTCAGTTAAACGCTGACAAGTTCCGATGTCACAATTACAATCTGCCTGCACAACACCACATGACCAAGCTTCTTTCTGATAAGCAAGCTCACGATGAGTGCACATAATACCGCGTCGGGTAGACACTCCAGCATCTAACATTGCTTGCATCACTTGCACTTGATCGCATTTCTCTGGTATCCGGACACAGAAGCTTTGCCAGTTACTTTTTGCCCAAGTTGGTTCTGTTGGTAACTTTAACCCTGGTATATCTGCTAGTAATTCCTGATATCGTTGTGCCAAGTAACGCCGACGTTCGACAATTTCCGGCAAGCGCTTAAGTTGTTCCCGTCCTACTGCTGCCTGGATATCGGTCATACGGTAGTTGTACCCTAGCATGGGGTAGGACTCAAATATTACCTGTTTGGCTCCGTGGCGCACAGTGTCAGGTACACTCATTCCATGCTGTCGCCAGAGGCGGAATTGCTTGTCCCACTCTGGGTTGTTGGTGGTGAGCATTCCACCGTCACCAGTAGAGATGATTTTGCGGGGGTGGAAAGAAAAACAAGCTATGTCTCCATGTGGCTTACCGATTTTTTCCCACTGTCCATCCCAGAGAATTTCACTACCAATAGCACAAGCTGCGTCTTCAATTACTGGTAAATTGTAACGACGGGCAATGTCTAAAATTGCTTTTAAGTCACAAGGCATTCCAATTTGATGGACTACCAAAATGGCACGAGTGCGTGAAGCGGAGCTATCCCGAAGGGAATCGCTAATTACGTCTTCAATTAACATCGGGTTGATGTTGTATGTTTGCGGTTCAATATCCACAAACACTGGAATCGCACCACAGTAGCGGATGCTGTTAGCGGTGGCAATATAGGAATGGCTAACGGTAATTACTTCATCACCAGGTTGTACACCAACAGCTAATAATGCCAAATGCAGTGCTGTCGTGCAATTGGACACAGCACAAGCATAATTTGCCCCTACATAGGTAGCAAACTCTTGCTCAAAAGCAGCAACTTCTGGCCCCTGGGTTACCCATCCAGCTAAAATCGGGCGCTTTGCTGCTTCTGCTTCTGCTTCACCCATCCAAGGTTTAGCAATAGGGATAGTTTGAATTGTTTCAGACATTGCTTGCTTCCTTTGCCAGCTTTTGCTCGCGCCACCAACTTACCAACCGTTGCAATCCTTCTTCTAAAGATACTTGGGCTTCAAAACCCAATAATTCTTGAGCTTTGCTCACATCTGCTAATCGACGTTGTACAGGGTTGACTTTGCGTTCTGGGCCGTATTCTGGCTGTAAATCTGACCCCATGACTTTCGCCAAACTATAAGCGAGGTCATTCAAACTGCTTTCTACACCACTGGCAATGTTAAACACCTCATCAGTAACATCAGCTTTAGCTGCTAAAATATTGGCTCTAGCAATGTCTTCGATATATACAAAGTCCATTGTTTGTTTGCCATCACCGAAAATTAATGGTGGTTGACCTGTAGCGATGCGTTCCATCCAGCGAATCAAAACTTCAGTATAAACACCGTATATATCCATCCGCGGGCCATAGACATTGAAGTAGCGTAATCCTACATAATCTAGCCCATACATATCATGGAAACTGCGTAATAAGCCTTCATTAAAGACCTTGGCTGCACCATAAAGGGTGCGGTTATTGTATGGGTGATGGGATTCTGTGGTGGGGAAATCCTCTGCCATCCCGTAAATAGAAGCAGAAGAAGCAGCTACAACCTTTTTTACACCTGCTTTAACAGCGGCTTCCAATACGTTGAAAGTGCCATCTGCTAAAACTTCTAAAGCTAAACGTGGTTCTTCTGCACATTGAGTAATGCGAATAGCTGCTTGATGAAAGACAACATCAACGCCTTGCATAACTTCGCCTAGCAGTTTTTGGTCTCTAATATCGCCTTCTACAACTACTAAGGGCCCTTGTTCTTTTGCCCATGCCAAATTTTTAATTTGTCCGCGTGTGAAGTTATCTAGAATAATAATTTCCGATACGCCTTCTTTAACTAATAAATCGGCAATATGGGAGCCAACTAAACCTGCTCCACCTGTAATTAATACGCGCTTATTTTGCATTTTCTTGTAATTGCTTAATTTGTGCTTCTAAAATTTGAATACGATTGAGTAAATCAGATGTTTGTAAGCCTAAAGTAGTTTTCACAGACTTAATGATATTAGCTGCTGCTGTTTTTTCTTTTCCAGTCAATTGAACTGCAAAAATTCTCAGTACTCCATTACCAGTCAACACATCAACAAAACCATCTGTTTTAGATCTATTGATAATTCTACCGGGTATGCGTCCTACATAAACAGGCGGATTCTCAACAGGCATGGCTTGCCAAACTGTGAGTTTCTGTCCTTGAAAATATGTATAAGCTCCAGGAAAAGGTGCCACTAATGATCGGATTAAACAATCTATACTTCTAGTAGAAGCCGACCAATTAATCTCACCATCTTCAGGTAGGCGAGTACAACCATAAGTAGCTTCGGCGTTATTTTGCTGAACTCCTGGGTAAGCATTAAAGGCTTTAACAACTGTCTCGCCTAAATTTTGCTGCTGAATTTCATTTAATCTGTCATACAAATCAGCTACTGTGTCATTGCGGTGAATGGGAATTAGCTGCTGAAATAAAATATTTCCTTCATCTAAATCAGGTGAAATTTTATGAATGCTAATTGCCGCACAAGGTTCGTCATTAATAATTGCCCAATTAACGTTAGCCCGTCCTCGATATTGGGGTAAAGGAGAATAATGAACATTGATGAATGTAGACAGTTCAATCAGTGCAGGTGGCAGAATTTGATTATAGGATGAAACTACCACGCAATCTGGCTGAAGTTTGAGAATCAGTGCTTTAATTGCTGTTTGTGAGGTATCTGTAAATATGGGAATATTTGCTGTTTGAGCTAAATTAGCTACAGGATCATCTGTATCGGTATAACGCACTATTCCTTGAACATGACACTGAGAAATTAAGGATTCTAAGGCAGTTAAAGTAGTGGTACCTATACCAATTAGTAGTACATTGACCATTGACTAATTCCTCACAGGAGTTGCACAAATTCCAAACCAGATGTTTGCTGTTGGAAAGATTGCCGCCAAATTACTTCAGCCGCTTTGAGTCCGCCTGTTTGTAGGCGGACAATTGGTTCTGGCCCCACGGCTGATGGGAGAATGCCCATGTGTCCTGGTTTTGGCTCAACTTCGGGAGATACGGGTATATTCTGAGTAGCAAAACCCGATCGCTCAATGTCCCCCCAGTATTGAGCAACTAATGTACCTGGCCAATATTTAGCAATTATTGCCGCATCTTTAGCGCCTAATATTGGTTCTAGGCGTGGTTGTAAAGCTACGAGAATGGCATCGTAGTTTTTATTAATAGATGCAGTAGCAAGGCTATCAACAGTATCTACTGTGGCACCAGCTTGGACTAAACCACGCTCAATAAATCGCTGAAAAGGATTATCACATAACAATAAAATATTGCTGGTATAAACGGAAATTCCCGCATCCAGCAATTGTTTGACTGCCATAATTCCCAAAAAGGAAAAGACATCTACTGCTGGATGACGTTCGTTCACCCCTACAACCTGGATACCTTTGAGACGACAGGTAATTAGATCCAAGTCTTCTGGTCTAAATTCCCAAGCTTCGTACATTAAGCCAATGACAGCATTCGGTTTCATCCAACCAATCATCTCTGCATTAATTGGGCGAACATGGCCGCTGTTGGTAATGATATCCGCTTGAGCAACAATATCTGGAGTTTTTTCGGCGATAAATTCAATGCGATCACTCACTCCTGCAATATCAGCGAGTTGCTTTGTCAGAGCTTGCACTTGTTCTACGGTACCATAACGCGTAGTCTTGGCGATCGCCAAGACTTTCTCGGCTCCAGCGATCGCAGCTACAATTGGTGTCACAGCATAGGCCCCTGTTGCGGCTTCTGTCAGCACGATCGCGTTTTGCAATTGCAAATCACAACGTTCAACAGCTTGACGTACCAAGGAAACAAGGCGATGGGGGTTTAAACCAGGACGGAGATCGCTCATTAAACAGCCACTCCCTGGAGAATGTTTTGGAGGCTATTAGCTACTTTGCTCACTTGTGTGGCTGTAAGTTCAGCATACATGGGTAGGGAAAGTACTTCTCTAGCGGCTAATTCTGAGTGGGGAAAATCACCTGGTTTGTAATCTAAATCAGAGTAAGCTGTTTGCAGGTGAACTGGGATGGGGTAATGAATCCCTGTTTGAATTTCTTGTGCATTTAGCTGTTGTTGTAGCCATTCCCTTTGGGAAGTCCGCACTGCATAGACATGATAAACGTGGCGATTGTGAGGTAAGGCTACAGGTGTACTTAAACCAGAATTGGCTAAAAGTTGATTGTACTGGGCGGAGTGAGTTCTTCTAGCTTCTGTCCACTCTTCGATGTAGCGTAATTTCACCCGTAAAATCGCCCCTTGGATACCATCCATGCGGTAGTTATAACCTTTGAGGACATGGTGATATCTGCGTTCTTGACCCCAGTCGCGTAACATTTGCATTGTGTGGGTGTATTCGGGGTTACTAGTAACGATCATCCCACCTTCACCATAAGCTCCTAAGTTTTTACCAGGGTAAAAACTAAAGCAGCCAATATCCCCAATACTACCTACCCGCCGTCCCTTGTACTCTGCACCATGAGCTTGGGCAGCATCTTCAATTACTGTCAAACCATGACGGCGCGCGATTTCCATAATCGGTTCCATATCTGCTGGTTGACCGTACAAATGTACAGGCAGAATGGCTTTAGTGCGTTCGGTAATCGCTTGTTCGATTTTGCTGACATCTATGGTGTAAGTAATCGGATCGATATCAACAAAAACTGGTCTGGCTCCGGTATAACAAATCGCGGCGGTTGTAGCGACAAAGGTAAAAGGTACAGTAATCACTTCATCACCTGCACCGATACCTGCTGCTAATAATGCTAGATGCAGAGCGCTAGTACCAGTATTAACAGCTATACCAAAATCTGCATTGCAATAGTCAGCAAATTCTGCTTCTAAAGCTTTAACTTCATTACCCAAAACAAATTGAGTACTTTCTAAGACTTTGAGAACAGCGCTATCAATTTCGTCTTTGATACTGAGATACTGAGCTTTGAGATCTACGAATGGAATCACGCTGCCACCTCTGCTAAATTTAGTTCAACTAATCGGCCATGTTGCTTGAGGGACTGGCTTGCAGCTTCGAGAATTCTCACTACCCGCAGTCCTGCTTCCCCATCAGTAATGGGGCGATCGCCTGTTTGGATACAATTAATGAAATGTAAGCCTTCGGTTCGCAATGCTTCTGTCATGTCTAATTGCGGCGACCACATATCACCTGTGCGGTAACCAATCAGCATTTGGTAAACGCTTTCGGTATGACCGTTGAGGATCAGTCCTTTGTCATATACTTTCAGCTTTTCACTAGGTTCCAAATCATCAAACACGATCATCTTTTGAGAACCACCAATCAGAGTCCGGCGCACTTTCACGGGTGCGAGCCAGTTGACATGAATGTGAGCTATTAAGTTGCTTTCAAAAAACAAAGTTAAATAAGCGATATTTTCTGGTTCGCCAGGAACATGGCTGATCCCTGTTGCTGACACTGCATAAGGTTGAGATTGCAGAACATAGTTCATAATTGATAGGTCATGTACTGCCAAATCCCAAATCACGTTCACATCATGCTGGAATAGCCCTAAATTAACGCGTACAGAGTCGTAGTAATAAATATCACCTAAAGCATTTGTCACCACTAAGTCCCGCATCTTGCGGACTGCACCCGTGTAGACAAAGGTATGATCTACCATTAGCACCAAATTGCGTTTTTCCGCCTCATCGATCAAACGCAGTGCTTGCTCAGAGGAAACGGTCATTGGTTTTTCTACCAGTACGTGCTTTCCTGCTTTTAATGCAGCTAAAGCTAAATCAAAATGGGTGGAGACTGGTGTGGCGATCGCCACCGCATCAATCGTCGGATCTGTGAAGATATCGCGACAATCTGTTGTTACATTAATTTTGGGATATCTTGCCTGTACCTTTGCCAGTAACTCTGGTTTAAAATCGCTGACTGTTTTGATTTCTGCACCTGGGATTTCCGAAAAATTCCGGACTAAATTCGGGCCCCAATAACCATAGCCAATGACACCAATTTTAATGTTGTTTCCCATTGTTCTTAACTAAAAGAATTTTATTTGAGGTGAAATAGAAATTCTAGCTATCTACAGATATGCCAAAAGTTAACACCCTCAACTTTAAATAAAAGTAGTTAAGGGTGTATTTGTGAGCATCTACAAAGAATTATTAGATGTCAGTTTTTTATCATTTGTGTTGTTGATTGAATTTTGCAATTTTCTTCTTCTTCATCTTCATTCCACCAACGAAGAAAACTCCAGCTATTGCAGTAGCTAACATATTAGCTTCAGGGACTGCATCAGATGATTGATTGATGTTAACTATTGCATAGTTAGCTTGCTCATTCCCTCGGGTGAAAATATCTTGACTTTCTCCTCGATAATTATCCCACCTAGTAATATAACTATCGACCTTACTGACAAGAAATAGAGTACCATTAGGGGCAGCTACTCCTCGATATGGAACCAAGGCTGATGGATAATTATTAATTTGTGTTGGTATACTTGGTTGAGAGTTTAGTAATAATGCGATGCTATCAACTAGATTTTTTGCCCCTTGCGGATCATCCCAAAAAGTCGGTTTCTGAAAATCAGCATTATTGGGAGAACCAAACAAGTTGATAAATGAATCATATTTGAAGGTTATATCATAACCGATATCATCAACAACTAAGTCCTCGATTTTACTAACATTACCTGGACTACCATATTTTATTTGTACAGCAGCAGCAGGGTGAGGAAAAACAGTGGCAATACTCAACACCGAAACTAGAGAAATAACTGTGGATGTAATGTGGTTTTTGAGCAGGTAGATTTGATTAAACATTTGCACCTCATACCAAAGTCTGGATATTCTATAGCATCTAAAAATTATCAAACCAATAGCAATAACTTCAGCAAAATTAAAGTATTAGGAATCAATATAAAAGCTTAATTCTTGTGATTTTAGAGATTTTTGAGTTTTGAATTATCTGTGCTAGCTATATCCCAAGCTCCACATTTTGCAGGTAATCTAACTATTGATTATTTATTGATGCTTCATAACTTTGGTAAGCAGAAACTTCAGTATGTTGTGGCTTTATCTTGTACTTGTAGTTGCTATTTTTAGGTTTCTTTTGTCATCGCGTATATCACCTATGACACGAGCTGGTACTCCTACTACAATTGCATAATCAGGAACATCACGAGTCACTACTGCTCCAGCTCCAACAATAGCTTTCTCACCAATTGTTACTCCTGGCAAGACAGTAGCATTACTACCGATAGACGCTCCTAGTTTGACAACAGTTTCAACTACATCCCAATCAGATTCTAGTTTTAAACTACCATCATCATTGGCTGCACGAGGATAAATGTCATTGGTGAACATTACCCCATGTCCAATAAATACTTCGTCTTCAATAATCACACCTTCACAGAGAAAACTGTGTGATGAAATTTTACATCTGCTACCAACAACAACATTTTTTTGGATTTCTACAAAGGTGCCAATTTTTGTATCATCGCCAATAGTACAACCATAGAGGTTTACTAATTGAGTATGAAAAATTTTAACGTTACTACCCAACTTTACATCATCATTAATTGGCATAATGTAATTTTTACCTCCAAAAATTAACTATTTTTGATTTATCCTTGCTTGTTTTTCTGAATACAGAAAAACAAAATGGGAGCATACCAAAAATTATTCATTTAGGACACTCCCACATAAATTGTGCTTACAAACATACACTCATTAGCGCTAGTTCTAAGGAGTAATGCTAAACAATATATCTATCCAATAATTACTAGCAGCATAAGAGTTAGTCGGGAAGGCTGGATTGGCATTATAAGTATAAACACCATTACCGCCGCTTTCGCTACTACTCAAGGCGCGTAATGGAGATTTATCCACACCAGAAGTGAAGAAATTCTCAGTCACAGAATACTTACCGACATTAGTGTGATATGAAGCAACGTAGGTAGTGTTGGCTGTAATCGCTACTGGTGTAGCAAAATTTACTTGTTGCCATCCGGAAGCTGTTTCACTGGTAAAAGTTACTTGAGCTAACTGAGTACCAGTGCTACTCCACAATGTTCCCACATGAGTATTAGTATTTTGGGGACTCTTGTAGAACCTGATGCCTTTGATATAACCATTGACACTAGAGCGGAATTTCACACCTAATTCCACAGGTGAGTTGTCTGGGTCTGTGATAATAGCAGGCGTAGCACTGTTATCCCAGATACTAATTATTGGTGATGTGGCGCTAGTAGTAAATGTCCAGCTAAAATTTGCTGCTAAAGCATTACCTGCTAGATCCTTGACTCGTGGGTCGGTTGTACCACCTTTGACTGTAGCAGTATAGGTAGTAGAAGTTGCTAGTGGGCTGGTAGGTGTGAGTGTAGCTGTACGGCTTGCAGCATTGTAAGTCACAGTAGCAGTGACTACTGAATTTGCGGAATTTCTCAATTCCAATGTACTGCTGTTAATTGTTGCCGCATCTATCGCCTCATTAAAGGTGGCTGTAACAGTTGTAGCAATGCTGACGTTTGTTGCGCCATTGCTTGGAGTTGTAGCAGTTACTGTTGGCGGTGTTGTGTCAGCTGCAGCTGTAGTAAATGACCAGATGGAATTTGCTGCTAAAGCATTCCCTGCTAGGTCTTTGACTCGTGGGTCAGATGTACCACCTTTAACTGTGGCAGTATAGGTAGTGCTTGCTGCGAGTGCGGCACTTGGTGTGAGCGTTGCAGTATTGTTTGCTGAGTTATAAGTGACCGTAGCAGCTACTAAACTGTTTGGGCTACGTAACTCAAAGGTATTGGTGTTGATTGTTGCCGCATCTATCGCCTCACTAAAGGTAGCTGTGACAGTTGTAGCAGTGCTGACGTTTGTTGCTCCATTGCTTGGAGTTGTAACAGTTACCGTTGGCGGTGTGGTGTCAGCTACAGTACTTGTAGTGAAAACAACATCTACCCAGTAGTTGCTGGAGTTATAAGTGGAACTGGGGAAAGTCGGGTTAGCATTATAAGCATAAACGCCATTACCACCACTCTCACCATTACGCAAGGCATAAAGAGGGTAGCTATCTACACCGGAATTGGTAAAGTATCCTTCGTTAATGGAATAACGTCCAACATTAGTATGATAGGAAGCTACATAAGTAGTGTTTGCCGTAATTGCTACTGGGTTAGCAAAATTAACTTGCTGCCAACCAGAAGCCGATTCGTTGGTAAAAGTTGCCCTTGCTAATTGGGTTCCACTACTACTCCACAGAGTTCCCTCATGTGTACCAGTATTTTGCGGCCCTTTATAAAAGCGGATACCATTAATGTAGCCATTGACTTGAGAGCGGAATTTTACCCCTACTTCTACTGCTTTAGTTTCGGAATCTGTCAGCACAGTTGGTGTAACACTACTATCCCAAATACTGCTACAGGGTTTATTTGCGCTGCATCTAGCTGCGACTGTTATATTAATCTGTGTTTCTGGTGCTTGAATATTACCGCTATCATCAATAGCACGGCTTTTAATGGTATATGTGCCATCAGTTGGGGGTTGCCAACTATAACTCCAACTAGCGCGACCATTTGCTGGATGCCATGTTGTCCCGCCATCAACTGATACTTCCACACCACCAACGACACCGCCACCAAAATCAGTTGCTGTACCATTGATGGTAATTGAAGTATTACTGGCTACATTTGCGCCATTAGTGGGAGAAGTAATTGTTGATGTGGGAACTTGAACATCACCGGAAGCAAAAGCTTGCACAAGACCAGATTGGAGTGTTGCTGGTTGTACGCCCATATCAGCAAACAAGTTAACAGTAGCTTGCTGCATCCGCACATCTACTAAAGTACCACTGCGATCGTGATTTGCATCCAATCCCCAGGGCCACTGTACTGTTCCAGAACCAAATACTAAGGCATTTTTACCAGTACTGCCTTTATATTTGTACAGCATCAAGTGATGGATAGCTGTACCAGATCCAAAAGTTGAGCCGTAGTCTGTAAGGACAGGGGCATTATTTACAGTGGTTGTTGACATCTGAATTGCGCCAGCAGCCCGAAAACCGTTATCGATGTCTTCGTCCCATTCGTAACCCAAAGTACCATTAGGCAATGTGGCAGTACTTCCTGCTGCAAGGTTAGCAATAGTTGTATTACGCCAGAAACGCATCTTGCCATCTGCAGCTGGTACTTGAATGGCTGTAGTTGCTCCATCATTGACCGTAAATAAGGTGCCAGTCAAGGGATTTTCTGGACGACCGCCATCGGCAGGTGGGCTAAAACGGGGGTCGCGCCAAGTACCAGTCCACTCTGGAGTTGGATCAATTTTGGCACCAGCGTGAGTTTCCTTGTAACAAACAAGTGTGCGGTAGGGTGTACCTGAGCTATCAATACTATTTTCCCAACGGGTTTTCCAGTAGACTTCATTGCCACTAAAGAATGCCAGATTGACACCTGCATCTCTTGCTGCTTCTACTTTTGCCCGTTGCTGCTTTGACCAATACTCGTCGTGACCTACTGATAGGAACAGCTTATGGTTTTTGATCAAATCACCATAGCGATCGCTATCTACCCCAGTAAAATAGCTAACGTTGTAACCATTAGCCTCTAACCAACGCACCATCGGATATTCAGCATTAAATACCCAGTCCTGACCACTATCAACAGAACGAGTATTGAACGGACGGTTATAGCTTACTTTGTAAGCACCACCTTTGGGGCCTGGCCCACCAGTATAAAGGCTTGCTCCACCGTAGGTGTTATATGCTTGCCAAGTAGTATCAGAAGTCTGGAAGAGAATATCAGATGTACTTGAGTCATCCCGAACAATAAAGAAAATATGGCTAGAACCTGTTGCTCCACTTGTCAATACGGCCTTGGCAAAATAAATTCCTGAGGTGGCGTTTGCTGGGATAGTCCAAGCTGCCGATTGCTTCCAGTTTCCACAATCATATAGTGCAGTGCTAGAGTTTGTCAGACAAGCGGGTTGACTTTTAGCATCAGAAATCTGCTGTGTAGTAGGATTCACAGTGGCTACTTTACGGGCACCGTTGCCAGCGTAGTAACCCATACGATAAATATCAAGGCGGTAGTTAGTAGTATTGGTGCTAGCTTTTATCTTAAAGTTGACTATATCACCGCGGTTGTAACTGATATCAGTAGTAAAACCTTGAATATTAGAGCTACCAGCGCCTGTAACATCCCATTCAGATTTGGGATTACCTGTTAAAGCATTTTCAGCAACAATCGGGTTTGTTGTCGTTTGGGCACCTACAAGCTGCGGTCTTAATTCAAAATCTCCGTTGAGGTTGATTGTTAGCAGCGCCGTAATGATAGCTATTGCGATCGCACGCATCCACTTTCTCATACAGCTTTTTCCTTTGCAGGTTGGTAGTAACCGCTAAATAACAATCTTGGACTACACAAATTGTTTTCTAATAGTCGTAAATTTGTGATATTTTTTGCTTTATTAATTAGTAACCGTAAATTTGTAACTAAAGTAATAAATAAAATACTTCTCATAAGTATGATTCTTCCAAAAACTAGTGATTGTGGGAAATAGTTTTGGTAGATGGCTAGTTCCTGATTAGATTCACGTCAAAATTTTTGCTAGTGAATAAACAAAAAGGTAAAAAATAGTTTTGATTTCAAAACTATCTTTTACCCTCCTGTTTTCTATATGTGCGTCATCCTAAGGTGTTGTACTAAACACAACATCCACCCAGTAGTTGCTGGATTGATAAGTTGAGTTAGGAAAGCCAACCGTTGAACTGTAACGATAAACTCCGTTACCACCATTCACGCCATTTTGCAAAGCATGAAGTGGTGCAGTATCTACACCAGAGTTTGTAAAGTAATTTTGGTTAACTGAATAACGACCAATAGTTGTCAAGTAAGAAGCTACATAAACTGTATTAGCTGTAATTGCCACTGGGGTAGTAAAGTTAACTGTCTGCCAACCAGTACCACTCACATTACTCACAGAAGCAGTTCCGATACTTGACTGAGAACTGTTATCCCAAAGGTTGACGGTATAGTTTGCTGTATTGCTGTTTCCTTTGTAGAAACGAATCGCTTTGATATAACCATTCACGTCGGAGCGGAACTTCACACCTAAGTTGACTGCACCAGTATCTGAGTCTTGTAAGACAGTTGGAGTGATTGAGTTATCCCAAAGGGTGATTCCACTACCCGTAGTAAATGACCAGATATAGTTCTGTGCTAAGGCATTACCTGCAATGTCTTTGACCCCACTAGTAATAGTAGCAGTATAGGAAGTATTAGCTGCCAAGGCGGTGCTTGGTGTCAATGTTGCTGTCTTGGTTGCCGTATCATAAGTAACGCTAGCATTGACTATTGTGTTGTTTGGGCCGAGCAACTGAAAAGTGCTACTACTAATAGTTGCCGAATTCATAGCTTCACTGAAGGTTGCTTTGACTGTTGTGTTAATAGCAATACCTGTGGCACTGTTACTAGGAGTGGTGGAAATAACTGTGGGAGGTGTTGTGTCTGTGGCTACAGTTGGGCTGAATAAAACATCTACCCAGTAGTTGCTGGATTGATAAGTATTGTTGGGAAATCCGCTACTACCATATTTGTAAACACCATTACCTCCACCTGCACTATTACTTAAGGCGGTTAATGGTGCTTTCACCACACCAGAACTAGCAAAGAAGCTATTATCAGCTGCGTATCTGCCAATACTTGTGTAATAGGAAGCTACATACGTGGTGTTAGCAGTAATTGCTACTGGGCTAGCAAATTTGGCTTGTTGCCAGCCGGAAGCACTCAAACTGTTAAGACTAGCTGTACCTAGATTCTGACCATTGCTGTTCCACAGGTTGACAATATAACTGCCTGTGTTGGTATTACCTTTGTAGAAGCGAATACCAGTTATGTAGCCATCGATATCCGAACGAAACTTGACTCCCAGTTCTACAGCATTGTTGTCGTTTTCCGATTGGTTAGTTGGGACTGTGGAATTAGTCCAAATACTACAAGGTTGCTGCTCAGAACAAACTAATCCTGCGGTAGTAAAAGACCAAGTAAAGTTAGCAGCTAATGCATTAGCTGCTTGATCCTTGACTATTCCGCCTTTCAAGGTAGCAGTATAGGTAGTGTTATTCGCCAAATTTGCGATCGGATTCAATTTAGCAGTACGCGTTGCAGCATCATAGGTGACCGTAGCAGTTACCAACGCGTTCGATGAGTCTCTCAATTCAAAGGAACTGGTATTAATTGTTGCTGCATCAATTGTTTCGTTAAAAGTAGCTGACACTGTTGTCCCAACACTGATGTTTGTCGATCCATTAGCAGGGGATGGAGGAGAAAGTGTAATATCCGTTATTACCTGTGGAGATGTTGTGTCTGGGTCATAAGTAGCAACATAATTACCAGTATCACCAGAGAAAATCGCATACTCAATACCTTTTATACCCTCAGTCTTGCCAGTAGATGGCGTATAAACAGTGCTGCCGTTACGAGTAATACTGCTGAGGATACCGTTGCTAGACCTAGTTGGTAGCATTGTTTGTAAACCAGTTGTACCAGTAGCCTTAGTGATATTAAAGCTTAATGTGCTGCTAGTCTGGGGATTTGTCTGGCCAGGAGTCCATACTATAGAGTCAAAAGTCGAATTATTACGAGCATCAAGCCACGTTAGCACTTGACGAGCAGAAACAACTGGTACACCACGAGCTTTAGCTGCGGCGACAACATCATCCGATTCTTGTTGAGAACCTGTACTACTGTTATCTGTGTGAGCATTAACGGTAAAAATACCGTAGTATCCTTCTGCGCCTATAGCCCGATCTAGTAGTGTATTGACAGTATAAGGAAATGACTGACCTGATTCATCAGTCATTTGGGTAGCTGCCTTATAAACATCAATCAATGTACCATCTGACTTGGTTAAACGCATTGGCATACCACTACCAGTAAAGAATCCTGGGCGATCCAAAATCCAAGTGGGTGGCCAGTAATAATAGGTAGTATCAAGCCGTATCCCTTTACTCAGCTCTAATTCCGGTGTACCAGACCAATCACTCCATACCAAACAATGGTGCCTTTGGGTTGTAGGCGCAGGTAGGCTAGGGAACTTGCTACTAAATGCACTGAGTTGTTGAGTGTAATTACTATTCAGTGAAGTCGTTGTGTAATCTGCACAGCCTGTATTAACGTGCAAGGCAATTTCAAAGCCTTTTGCATTGTAATCTGCTGCTTGAGCATTGGTGAACGGTACAGTAGTGTAGACATAGGAAGTACCACGAATACACTCCCAATTGTCAACTGAACAATTAGCTGGGCTAAATGCTATGTACTGGTCAAAACGAGGTATGGTTCCACCATTACCATGATCGTCACCGCTCATCAGTACAACTGCTTTTTTGCCATTAGGGAAATACCAGAAATGCGGTAGTGGCTTTTTAGCCAAGTTCATTTTGGTAATTAGGTTCGCCAACAAGCGCTGTTGCTCATCTGCTTGCGGAATAGCAACCTTGTCAAGGTTTACCCAATCTGACTTTGGATCAAAGTTGGCAGCGCCATAGAATTGGTCATCAGAGCGAATGGGAGAAAATCCATCACGCTCCTGTCCTGCCCAAGCGGGATTACCTTGACGAGTGTAGACTACTGAACGCGCTAAATCGTAAGTAAATGCGGCGGCTTTACCACTACCAACATTACGCAGTGTGATGGCTGGATTATTATTAGCAGTCGCTGTTGTCGCATTGCTATAGAGTGTAGCAACACTATCGGCACCATTTAAGTTATAACGGTCTGCTGTGCCATGAAACTGGATGGTTTGATTGACAATACCATTGCCAGGAGCTTTAGAGGTGTCTACAAGTAAATAGCCTTCACTTAAGGTTGAACCTGCATCTGTCAGACCTAACAAACTAGCTAGTTGCTTGTCAGGATGCATGGCAATTAGATTTCCACCACTGTTCACCCAATTAGTCAATGTTGTCACTTGAGTGGAGTTAAGAGCCATCTCAGCCAGTATGACAACATCATAGTTGCTTAAGGTTTGAGAAGTAACTGCGGAAATATCACTGACGTTGAAGTAGTTAAATCCTTCATTACGCAAAATTTCAGCATAGTAGTCCCCAAATTTGTTGGCACTACTAGTCACCACCAGAATCGGCCCTCCTGGTGGAGATGGTATGGCAGCTAGGAGAGTTTCAGAACCAGAAATAACATTACCGTCGCTGATTTGATGATCAGATTTCTGGATTTTTAAGCTCTTTTGTTGAGAAGCTTTAGCAGATACTTGGCGACTTTTCTTTTTAGTTCCCTGGGCTACATCCCAATCTGAAATCTCACCGTCATCGTCTCCTATAACCAAGCTATTATCATCAGCTGGATTAAAGGCAACTATATTGGTCTTAGCAGCTTTATTTTTCGCTAGGTTTTTGAGTAATTTACCATTTGCTAAGTTCCACACAAAAGCTCTGTCTCCTGCACCCGCAGCAGCCAAGAACTTACCATTGGGGCTGAATGCAACTGTTGTAATTACTTTACTTGTCCCTTCAAGGATCTGGCTTTGCGTACCTGTGTTCTTGACTAAATTCCAGAGTCTGACTGTACCATCTTTGCCGCCGCTAGCTAAAAGCCCTCCATCGGGACTAAATGCTACGGATGTAACTCCAGCAGCATGACCACGTAGAGTCAAAACTTTTTTACCAGATACTACATCCCAAAGGATAATTCGGGCATCTTCTGAGCAACTGACTAACCTTTTACCATCTGCACTAAAAGCAAGGTCGTTAACAAATCCAAGATGACCCTGCAAGATGCGGAGGATTTTATCTCCATTCCACAAAGTGATTCTAGTATCTTCCCCTGCCGTAGCTATTAAACCATCAGGAGCGTAAGCAACTGTCTTAGTAGGGTTTTCGTGACCAGTTTGACTCTGGGTTTGTTCTCCAGTTTCTACATCCCATATCCGTAGTACGGTATCTCGACCCACACTAGCAAGCTTACCTCCTTTGGGATTGAAGGCTACTTTTGTTACAGAGAGACCTTCATGTCCTTTAAGGGTTCGTTGCTCTTGGCCAGTTTGTGCATCCGAAATGATGATTCTCGAATCATTTGTCGCAGTTGCTATCTTCTTACCATCCGCACTGAAGGCAAGGGAAGTTATTGCAGTACCAGAGTTATTTTTTACCTGCTTCAAGCCTACCGAGTTTTGAGGAAAGGCTACTTTTACTTGGCTAACAACCAAGAGCAAACTACAGAAAAATGCCAAAATATATCTGGCATAACGTCTTGGGAATATCATAAAAGATGGTTTTTAGCCTTACTTAATAAAACAGTTAATAGCAAGAACAATTATTTAATCATAATTGTTCTTGCCTAGTCTAATTATGCTGATAACACATGGATTACTTGTGATCACGGAGTATTTATGCGTTCTTATATATATGTCTGCCGCCTGATTTTTTAATACTAAAAATAATAGATAAAATAGATTAAAATAATGATATAATCTAGTAAAAAATCCAAGTAACAGTGTTACTTGGATTTGAAAAAATATAATTCTCGATAATGCAAAGCTGTTTGTTATTTGTTAATTAGTTGCTAATTGAATATTTAGACCATTTTCCATGTAGCCTTTTCTAAGTAAGTACATTCATCAGGTTGCCATTGATATTCTGTCCGCTCGAAATTATGCATACTAACTTCAAACTCGCAAATTCCTCTCAAGTTTTCTAGCAGGGTTTCGCTACGGCGCTCAGAAAACCATGTTGTTAAGGTATAGGAACCCATATATAACCTTAATGTTGGTATTTCACATCGAATAATAAATGTTCCTGGCTCACGCCGAAATGGCGCTTGGGGTTCGTAATACCAAAAAATACAAATGGGTTGTTGCAGGGCGCTAACTATTTGAAACGAGAACCAGAGACTTTCATGGGGTTGAGCTACATGGAGGGCAAACTCAAAGACAATTGGTTTACCCCAACAGTGAATACCTTGCCCTTCTGAAGCCTCTACTTTTGCCCAAGCTACGTAGTTACCAGCTTTATTGACAGGTGCTTGATAATAGGCAGATTTAACTGCTTCGTCTTGATGACCTGCCAGATATAATTGCACAGCTTTGCCAGTATTGCCTTCAAACTGCACTTTACCTTTGGAAAGTAAGATACACCGTTGTGTTAACTGAGCGATCGCTTGCATACTATGGCTCACAAATAAGACGGTGCGCCCTTCTTTGGTTGCTACATCTCCCATTTTTCCTAAGCATTTCTTTTGAAAAGAAGAATCGCCTACAGCTAAAACTTCATCAACAATTAAAATCTCTGGTTCTAAATGGGCTGCTACAGAAAAAGCCAGGCGCACATACATCCCGGAAGAATAGCGTTTTACTGGTGTGTCTAAAAACTTTTCTACCTCAGCAAAAGCAACTATCTCATCAAATTTCTTCCGGATTTCAAATCCACTCATACCTAACACAGAACCGTTGAGGTAGATGTTCTCTCTCCCAGTTAATTCTGGGTGAAATCCTGTACCTACTTCTAAGAGGCTTGCTACTCGACCTTTAATAGCAATACGTCCTGTAGTTGGTTCTGTGATGCGGCTTAAAACTTTTAAAAGTGTCGATTTACCAGCACCATTACGCCCAATAATACCAATGGCTTCACCTTGCTTAATGTCAAAGGAAACATCATTCAATGCCCAAAACTCTTCTCGGGCTGGATTGGACAATTCTTTAGCAGCAGGTTTGATAAATCTTTGAGCGAGGGATTTAGCTCCATCTGCAATGACATCACGCAGAGCCTTATAGCGGTAGCGGCCAGAACGCTCCTGCTGATGACTAAGAATATATTTTTTACCTAAATTCTCTACATTAATTACAACATCAGACATCTGCTTTGCTCCTTGCTAAATTACATCAGCAAACGTCCGTTCCATTCTGCGGAAATACCAGATACCAGTTATCAGTAAAAAGGCAACTAATAACATGGATAATATAAACCCTGGCAAGTAAATACTTGAATCTCCTCCTATAATTGCCCAGCGAAAACCATCAATTACCCCCACCATTGGGTTTAAAGAATAGAGTAAACGCCACTTTTCTGGGACAACACTACTACTAAAGCCTACTGGTGATATATATAGGCCAAATTGCATGATAAATGGCACAATATAGCGGAAATCTCGATATTCTACATTTAATGCTGCTAGCCAAAGCCCTACTCCCATAGAAGCTGCAAAGGCAATAGCTATAAATAAAGGCAATGTTAGTATTCGCCAACCAGGAATAAAATTATACCAAGCCATTAATCCTAGCAAAATTATGCCAGAAATCATAAAGTCAACGAAGCTGACAGTTACTGCACTGATGGGTACAATCAAACGCGGAAAGTAGACCTTAGATATCAGGTTGGCATTAGCAATCAAACTGTTACTGCACTCACCTAAAGCATTGGAAAAAAACTGCCAAGGTAACATAGCAGCAAACACCAAAATTGGATAAGGCGCACCTTCTGAAGGTAATTTCGCTAAGTTACCAAAAACTACAGTAAACACTACCATTGTTAAAAATGGCCGAATAAGTGCCCAAGCTATACCAATAAAGGTTTGTTTGTAACGCACCAAAATATCACGCCAAGCAAGAAAATATAAGAGCTCGCGATAACGCCATAGGTCTTTCCAATACTGCTGTTCTGTACGTCCAGCTTCAATTACTAATTCTGGCTGAGATTGTGTAATTTCTTGGCTATTCATAAGTTAGGTATTGGTTGAAGATTTTTAATACTGACCTACAAAATGAAAATCTTTAATACTTTTATAGCCAAGTACTCTTGCTTGTCTGCGAGTAAACTCGCCTACAGAAGGGTTTCCTTCAGGATGATTGACTCCTGTTACCTGTTGCCAAAGCTCTCTTGGTGCTAGTGAAAGTTCATATGTCCGCTCACCGCACCTATGGACGTGATACCACTTGGTTTGCTGGCACTGATCGCACCAAAATGCCTCTAGCCATTCTCCTTCTATTAATACTGCACCTTGATTTGCTACTAGCATCAATGCATTACGCCTACTTATACCTCGCTGCTGCAACTGTCCTGCTTGAGTAGCATACAGCTGATATTTTTGACTGACGCTATCGAGATAGCAGCCGTGGCATGGACAGTAGATAGCACGCCGTTTTGAGCGTTTCCGATTTCGGTCACACCTTCTCTGCAATTTGACCTCCCATATCAATAAATAGACAACAAAATCAGGAAGGTTAGGTTTGGAGGGACTGAGATCTATAAGACCATCAAAGCCCTTCTCCATAAAATTGAAAATAATTTATTTAACTAATCTGCGAGCAAAACGCTTTATTGAACAGCCCTATAAAATCAGTATAAAAACAAACTTATTTAATAGGATAAAGTATTTTGCTCCAATAAGTTAACTTCGTTTTTGAGGAATAGCTTTTTGTGTTCTTAGAGTTAAAATTAATATAATTAACTCTCTTGAAGAATGTTACAAAAGTAACTATAACATGTTTATTTAGCACAATTAAATATTTTTTATATAAATAAGTTCCTGATTTTTTGAAGTTTCATGTAAAGTCGCAAAATGCCGATAAGCTGACGTTATCTACATTAAATTGCTAGAAATTGGTGTTTATCCAAGATTAATAATCAAAACTTTAGCGATATTTTGCCTGAGTTTTTGAAATACTTAATAGTGAAATATACCAATTAAAATGGGGCATAGGTTACTGGCTGCAAAATTATACTATATGTCTATATATCAGTTTGAATTGCTTTATGAAAAAAATATAACTTGCTATAAAAATTATTTGGCAAGCTGGTTATTTCACTATGTCGAGATAAAAATAGCCCTTCAAACTAATAAATCTTCAGGAAAACTTCAGTACTTCTGACTGTTCAATAAAACAACAGAAAATGGTGATGATGCACCAAATAAAAGTAACCAGAAATTTGACATATAAAGCCCCATCAACCACCTTTATTTGGCACTGCTTTCTGATATAGTGACCACACCTTCACGAAATACCGCTTGCTGCAATACCTCAAGGTATTGTTTAGATATGATTTTTGGTGTGAAATGCGATCGCAAATATTGACGACCCGACTTACCCATGCTCTGTGCTAGTTGTGGATCGTTAGAGAGCAAGCGAATGAATTGGGCTAAACTATATCCGTCTCCGTTGTCAAATGTGCCACCACAGTTGGCTTCTGCAATCATTTCTCTTAAGTAAGAATCTTGCGAACAGATCACTGCTATCGGCCGTCCTGATGCTAAAGCCGAGTACAACTTACTCGGAACGACCATACTCTCTGAAGATGCATCTACGCTTACTAGTGATAGATCGCAAGCAGTTAAGGAATAGGGAAGTACTTGTTGATCTTGATAGGGTAAAAACAAGAAGTTGTTCAACCCTAATACTTTAACTTCTTCAATTAGCTCATTGCGTTTTGCTCCGCCACCAATGCAGACAAACTGGATTGGCTCATCATGCAGATATCGAGCAGCTTGCAGGATAGTATCTATGTCATGGCAGCGACCCATATTACCGGAATAGAGTACGGTAAATTTGTTGACAAGATTATATTTCCATGCAAACCAGTTTTTATGCTTTTCAATGGGCTTAATCCATTCCGGATCTGCCCAACTGTGAATTATAGACACCTTATCAGCTATTTGTGGGCAATTTGCTACCACTCGTTGTTTCATCCCAGGACTCAGCACTATGATCCCCTTGGCGTTGAGCCAAATTTGCTGATTGAGTTTCTGCCATAATCTGGTCATCCAGTTATGTTTGGAGATGACTCCGAGGGCGATCGCAATGTCTGGATAGAGGTCATACAATATGCAGACATAGGATAATCGAAAAAATTTATGTGCTAGATATCCAACAATTGGTAAAAATGGGGGTGCTGTAGTCAACAACAATAAATTACTGCGCCGCCAGCCTCTCATGAGATAGAGAGCAGCACGCAAAGTATATAAAACACCATTGATGGCCTTACCACGAATTCGTCCCGGCCAAAGTTGCGCTGTACGCGATCGCTGTATTCTTACTCTACCCTGACGCTCAACAGAGGGTGCACTAGCTGACTGAAACGCATACCCTGGTTGGCTGGTAAAAACTTCAACATCTACTCCTTGTTGACCTAAATTTCTCACTAGTTCTTCAACTAACTGTCCCGTAGCTGCATAGTCTGGAGGGAAAAACTGAGTGATGACAGACAATTTCAAGGATTTATGAGTCTTGAAAGAAAGCTGCTCTGTTGGTTCTAATTGAGTAGAAATGGATGGAAAGAATTTTTGATTAATCCATTCATTAAGTCTCATCGGCCCTATCCTATAGTGTAAATCTTGCTTTAAAGTGGTGCTGAGTCTATTAATTCATAAGGAACTCAGCCTGCTTTAATTCCATGTCAATACATTAGTCAACAGGTTTTAGAAAATAATCTCTATATACCTGCAGCTACATCTTCAAGTTATATAATGCAAATTCTACATCTAACACAAGCATAGTAAAAAATAGTTACAATCTAACTATGTTCATAAACGTGATATGAAAAAACTATTTCCTAATTTTCCTACCAAAATTAAACCTAATTACAGGAAAAACAGGAATAGTAGTATTACGTTTATTTACTAGAAAGTTTTTGCTCAGAAGGCTGTTAAATTTATCTCATTCCTTTCTTTTTTAGCTCTTTCTAAGCGACTACTTATCTAAGTATTCTGCTTTAGGAATAAAGTTTGATTTTTGTAGTTACTTGTAGATATAGGTAACAGGTAACTCTGAAAATGGAACAAACAAGAAGAGAATTAGAGTTCTACAAGATTTTTCCAGAAATCAAACTGGATGCATCGTCCTTAGATATAGAGTAATTGGTATCAGATTTTAAATTCGTTTCTCTTGCTTCACATCATTTAGTTTCTATTGATTATTTCTCGTTAAATGTAATTTTGGGTTTAAGAAAGCTTCCAAATGACAAACACAATTGCAAAAACTACTTTTTTTCAGTTGTTTTGACAATTATTGAACAACTACAGACCCTTAAGAACTTTAGGCTGATAATTGCTCATCACGTCTAATCTCTAATTTACAATACCATGTTTCCAATTTACGTGCGTACTTCATCATAAATTCATGATTTCACAAAAAATTTCATACATAATCTTTATAAAATAACCATAATACCACTGATATATTTTTTTGATATATCAAATACTCGTATACAATATTACATTTTGAGATACTTTCACTAACAGAGTGAAATTTTAATCCAGTGTTTGCGAGGATATTAAAGATTGGGGAAAATGTGGATATGAATTTAAAAATCAGGCAAAAATTATTGATTTTAAAGAGTTTATGCAAATCCACAGTATATCTAGTACATAAATTGTTTCTCAGAGGCCATACCTCTGATGATTCAGTAATTTTTAATACCTCATCTACAAGTTTTTTTAGAGTTATTTTGCTCTCATACTTACTGTCTCGAGGAGGATTTAAAAATCATATTTTTATTTTTAAGAATAAATTGCAAAATACAAATTGCTTACATAAATTACTTTCTTAAAAAGTATAAGTATGATTTTATACTATTATATTTTGCTAACTACGTAATTACATAAGAGTTATATATAGCCTTTTTAAACACCATGCTATGATCCCAGCCCAGGTTAAGTATCTGAAAGCAGGTTTTGGAAACATTTAAAAATCAACGGCAAGTAGTAAAAATAATTTTAATTAATTGTAATATTACTATCGAGATCACAAAGCTTTTTATATTTCCAATACAAAAAGCTTACTTAAGAATATTGCTTAGCATACCGAGAATAAAAATTGTACATACCAGGCTTCTAATGAGCTTAGATGCTTAAAAAGCAAGTAGGATTTTTTATAGATATTATGAACTTTATAAAATTAATATATTAATACGTATGTCACTAATTTATAATTTAATCGTTAAACTACTTATGTAGTTGCCCAAAGCTTTTCTAGTAAAAGATAGCACTTAGCTGATTCCATATACAGCCCGATCAAAATACTGCCAACGTGTCATCTTATTACAGAACTAACTTTCTAGAGTAGGCTTTGATTAAGCTGTTAGTTGCTGCATAATCAATAATTTTTAACCTGTTATCCGAAATTTACTTTTCTCATTACCAGATATTAATAAATGATGGAGAATAATCCTTATCAATTCTCAGATTATGACCGGAATAGAAATTCTGTACCAGCATCTTACTTGCCACAACCTTTCCCCGAGATGGAAGATTCGGAAAAAGGTTGGAATTTCCGTGAATTTATCGGTCTAATCAGGCGACGATCTCTAGTGATTGTTGGAGTAGCTACGGTTGTGATGCTAGCTTCTGCTTTTAATATGAGGTTCAATCAAAAGCAACCAGAGTATGAAAGTAGTTTTCAGTTGCTAGTTGAACCTGTGAATGATGACAGCAAAGTAGTGGATATTGTCAAAGATGCTAATGCTAACTCAACAAGTAAAAGTACTCTAGATTATGATAGCCAAATTCAGGTTCTAAAAAGTCCTGAATTGATAGGGGGGATAATTAAACATATACAACCCTATTATCCAGATATTAATTATGATGAGATAATCAATAGCTTGCAGATTAATCGTTTAGGTGAAACCAAGATTATAGAGGTAAAATACCGTGGTCATGATCCCAATAAAATTAAAGTTGTATTAGATAAAATTTCTCAAGAGTATGTAGAATACAGCCAAGAGAGGCGACAAACCAAACTGCGTCAAGGTATTCAGTTCGTTGAAAGACAACTGCCATTTTTACAGAATCGAGTTGATAATATCCAAAGAGAATTGCAAAGTTTTCGGCTAAATTACAAATTTAATGACCCAGAAGCCGAGGCTAAACAAGTAGATGAGCAAATAGCTAAATTGTCTGAACAACGACAAAATATTGATATGCAGTTGGGGGAAGCTCGTTCTAATTTAAATATTATTAAGGGAAAAGACGGAGCAACATCTGCACTTAATAATGCCGTTTTATATCAGCAGTTACTAGCTCAGATTCGTCAATTAGATGCTCAAATTGCCCAAGAGTCAACGCGTTTACAATCAGAAAATCCCAGCATTCAAGCGTTGCAGGATAAACGAGAAAGTTTATTACCTTTGCTGCGTAATGAAGCACAACGCTTTATGGATGTAAAACTTTCTGAGATCGCAACACAAGTTCAAACCTTAGACGTGCAAAGGCAGGAGATAGATAAAACAATAGAAAAACTTGAACATAAAAGCAAAACATTGCCAGCTTTAGCAAGGCAATATAATGCACTGCAAAGAAAATTACAGATCACCACAGAAAGCCTCAATCGTTTTCTATCTACTCGTGAAGAACTCCAAATTCGGATATCCCAGGCAGAGTTAGGTTGGCAATTACTGAAGATGCCAATTCAACCTCAATTTCCTGCTACTGGTTCCGATATAAAACGTAATTTAATCATGGGATTGATTACGAGTTTAGTAGCAGGAATAAGTTTTGCTATCCTGATTGAAAAGATTGACAATACATACCATAGCACCAACGATCTCAAAGACAAGCTGAAACTACCATTATTAGGTAATATTCCCTTTGAAAAGCAACTGCACATTAGTCAATACCCTGCTTCTGAAGGAAATATTCCTGTAGTCAGAATCCCAAATTTTCCCCCTGAAAGCACTCCTGGATTAGCAGTCATACCAGCTCAAAACTACAGCAATCATTCTGTAAAATTTTTAGAAGCTTTACGGGTACTTTATACAAATATTCAACTTCTCAGTTGCGATCGCCAGATGCGTTCTATCATTATAAGCTCAGCTACATCTGGTGATGGCAAGTCTACAGTTGCTTTCCATTTAGCACAAATAGCTACAGCAATGGGGCAAAGAGTACTACTTGTAGATGCAAATCTGCGTCAGCCTGTAATTCACTCTCTGTCACATTTAAATAATTTATGGGGATTAAGTAATTTAATTTCTACAAATTTACCACCAGAGGAAGTAATTCGTAAATTACCTTCTATGAGTCAATTATCAGTGCTCACGGCTGGCCCTATACCTCCCGATCCCACAAAGTTGCTTTCATCGGAGAAGATGAAACGCTTGATGGCAGATTTTCATAATAACTTTGATTTAGTGATTTATGACACTCCTCCCTTACTAGGGTTAGCTGATGCTAGCTTGCTAGCACAAAATACTGATGGGATTTTATTAGTAGTTAGGATTGATAAAACAGATTCTGCCAAAGTAGAACAAACTTTAGATCACCTCAAACTTTCGCCGATGAATGTCTTAGGTATTGTGGGGAATGGACAAAGTAGCAATTTGAATGATTAGCTATAGCGTTTGAGTAAGATTGTCTAACAAAAATAAGTTTTAGATTTTTGAAAAATTATATCCCTTTGGTTGAAAATTAATTCATATATAATATGACTCAAAAATTAATTTCTACAGATAACCATTCCCCAAGTATAATTAATCTGCCACCACAGAATGAACCTGTAAAAAAAATAGAAGTAGAATCTTCTGATTGGGAAACACAGATAGCAAAATTAGTTGGATTTGAAGAACATCTCTCTGATATAGAAGAAGTAGAAATATCAAGCTCTCCAGAACTATCACCTACTACATCAGAAGTAGCTGCAACTCAGCAATCTTTTGCATCTAATCCTTTTATAAAAGTTGTTTTAGTTGGCACTGCTACTTTGTCTATAATTTTATTGGTGAGTGTTTTTCTGTTGCAGTTGATGAGTGGAAATAGCCAAAAGCCAGTCCAAAAAAAGACTGTTGTCTCAGAAGTGCGATCGCTACCTCAAAACGAAACAGATTCTCGAATTTCAGAAATAGAAATTCTCAAAACAAAATTAGCACTTACAGAACAAGTCAAAGAAGTCAAAGCCGCGCAACAACAACTGAGAAGCCTATTAATACAGCCACCAAAATTGATTAATCAATCAGCTTCTCAGATGAACCCTTCAGTGGTTTCTAGAGATAGACTACAAGTCGTACAAACAAGAACAGCAACATTACTGCCAACAGTTTATGTGCCTCGGAGTATTCCAAACAAGTACTCTGTGCAATTAGCTAAAGTTGCACCGAAATCACAGCGCACATCTACAAAATCTACCTCTCAAGCATTGGGGAGTACAAAGCCATCACCTACACCAAATGCACCCCCACCTCAAACACAGCCAAATCGTTCTCATCAGGCAAACGAGCAACCTAATATTAATCCTACTAGTTATCAACCTCCAAGAAATCCTAGTTTACAGTCATCAATCATAAATTCCCCAATAAATCAAACCCCAGTACAATCATCTTCTGTAGCAACCCCAGTTCAAACAATGCCAAAATCTTTAGCGGTAGGAAGTAACGCTAAAGCTGTTTTAGCAACAGCAGTATTTGGGGAAACTAGCAGATCTAGTTCTAGCGGTAACAATGACGAAAGTGGCAAAAACTTATTTGTGGTAAGGTTGAAAGAGCCATTAAAATCTGTAGATGGTGCGATCGCACTATCTAAAACCACCGAATTATTAACTGAAATTAATTCTATCTCTGAGCAGGGTTTATTAAAGCTCAATGTTTTGAAAGTTGTTTCCCAAAACAATCAAAACATCACAGAAATCAGCCTACCCAGCAATGCATTGACAATTCGCGCACCTCATGGCAAACCTCTAATAGCAAATCAATTTTCCCAGGGAAAGGGATCTATTGCTGGTATGGATGCGGGACTATTTATTTTGGGTGGGTTGGGTAAACTTGCAGATTTATCTAACCGGACTGAATCTCAAGTCATCACTACAACCTCTGGTGGTACTGTGGTGAGTAACACGAATCCTAAAAGGAACATTTTGACTGGAGTTTTAGAAGGTGGTATCAATTCTCTAGTTCCTCAAATTACACAACGTAATCAACAAGCCATCTCTCAATTAATGCAACGAACTAATATTTGGTTTTTGCCTGCTGGTACAGAATTACAAGTTTATGTAAATCAATCAATGCAGTTGTAGGTAGGTTGCTGCAATTTCAGATTAAGTTGTAAAGGTTGTCATTTGTCCTTAGTCATTTGTCATTAGTAGATGAATAACTATGCTACTTAAATGCATAACAGCTTAGTTACTCACTTCAGAATACAATTTTAGCTTGCTGCTGATGATTGTAGTTGTACAAAAACCTTACCTTCTTTAATTTGTACAGGATATAACTGCAGAGCAACATCAGGTATTGTTAAACATTCACCTGTTTTTAAGTTGTATTTAAAACCGTGATGAGGACAGGTAATAATACCATTGTCAACTTCACCTCTATCCAAAGCATATCCTAAGTGAGCGCAAGCATTTTGATAACAAACAATGTCAATACCTTGACGATATAAGATTAAGGAATTACCTGCAAAAGAAACCTCGAGAATACCTGATTCTGGCACTTGTTCCACAGTTGTTACTCTCACCCAAGTTGCGCCTTTTAGCTGAGATAGGTGATTAATTAAATTTTGCTGGGAATTATCAACTTTTAAATTAGAACTCACAGCGATAACTTTAGTAATCTCTGGACAATGAGATTTAATAGCCTGTTCGATTCCTTCTGTAAGAGTCAAGGTAGAAGCCGGACAATTACTGCAAGTTCCAACCAATCTTACTTCTACTGTATCTGGAAGTTTAATAGCTACTAGTTCTACATCTCCATTATGGCTCTGTAAGCCTGGGCGTACTTCTGCAAGGGCTGTCTGAATACGTTTTTCTAAAGGCGGTTGTGGTGGTTTGACTAATTCGTGATATAGCAATACTGCATAAATGCATTCATCATCCACAGCATGACGTAAAGCAGATAAAGATTCTTTCTTGATATTTTTAATTAACCGTTCTAAAGCAATTTTATTTAATTCTTCAATGGCTCGTTTTAAACCTAAAGCCACATACCTTTCGCTTTCATCCCACTCAGATATAATTGCTTCAAAACGGCTGATTTCTTGAACTAATTCTTCTATTTTATTCATTTGGTAAAAATTCAAGTTAGAAAGGTCAAAAGTCAAGTATTTTAGATAAATGACTAATGACCAATTGCTCAAAATAAATAACTAATAATCTATTTAGTTTTAAAATCTTTCAATAGAAATGGCATGGTTGCACCTGTGGCTAGACTAGATATGACGATTGGTAGCCAGAAAGGCATTGTAGTTTGTTCCAGTGGTAATAAGATTAAGGAATTGATACCAGTCGCGATCGCAATTTGTCGCACAAAATGTATGGGGTTACGTACTAGCCTTCCCTTTAAAAATAATTTAGCAGAAAACCACCCAAGCTCAAACATGATACCTCCTAGTTATTGGCATGAATTTATAGCATTTATCAACCCAGAATAACGCACATATTTTCTGATTCTCATAGCGAAAATTTTGTGTAAATATGTACTATAAATTTGTGAACAAATTCAGTGCAGCTAGTCCTAACAGAATCGCAGGAATTACACCTGCAGGGCCAAACAATCCGCCCAACATAGCAGAAAACTTATAACCTATATCTTTGCCAGCTAGTAGTATGCCCCCAATAGCACCGCCAAGCATAGATAAGACGGTTGCTATTAAGACCCATACTATTACTGTGGCAATATTTAGGTTCCCAGATGCTAAACTGGTGAGAAAATTGCTCATGATTTCTCTCCTTGTTTCTCTTTCTTTGAATAACGAATAAATTGTTAATTGCTAGTGAATACACAGTACACAAGTTAATAAATAGTAACTGTTAATTCCAAACTTATTGCTCATGGCGATTTGTAATCTCTGTAACAGTTTTTTGGAAGAGTTTGGCTATTAATTGTGCTTGTTGTAACTGTTGGTGCTGACTGAAAATTTCCCAAGCTTCTTGATAGTAAGTGCGAGACTGTATTGCTAGCTGTGGGCGATTATCTGATAAGTTACGCAGAGCATTGGCTTTATTAGCAATTGTATGAGCGTATTCGATAGGTGTATCTTGCCGATTACGCACCTTTAAGGCTTCATCATAAGCTGCGATCGCGCGTAAGTTATTCTCTAAAGGATGGGCAGTTACTAAATATTGCCAAGCGTTACCCAGGTTGTTCTGCAACATGGCATATTCTCTAGGATGTTCGTTCAACTTGATATGCTTCAGCGCCACTAGCAATGATTGCACCGCTAATCCCTGGTGGAAGTATTCTCGTGCTGAAGCGAGAGGCATAGAAAGGTAAGCGATCGCAAGATTGTTGTATAAGATGGCGTATTCTTGGGGATAATCTTGCCAAGTAAATACCTGCAAAGCCTGATGATAAGCACTGATGCTATCTACTATCCTGGCTAAATTGAAGGGTACTAGCGATTGCAACGCCAACCCCAAGTTCATCTGCACTTCTGCCACTTCTGCTTTGACAGCGAACTGCTGTAATATGGGCAATGCTTCTTCATAAGCAGCTTTCGCTTGCAGCAGCAGTTGCGGACTGACATTCGGAATTCTCTGTAGTGCCTTACCCATCCCTACTTTAGCCTTAGCTTGGAGTAGGGGATAGTCTTCACCGCACATTTCATAAATCCGATAATAGAGAGAAATTACATTCCGCAAGTCTTTGGCAGTTGGATGCTTTTTTTGCCAGCCTAATGCTATCTCAATCAGCATCTGAATTTGCTCTTCTGTAGTTGCTGACTCAGATACAATGGCTGCTATTGTCGCCTTCACTACTGAATCTGTAATGTTAGGAGTCATAACTACCGTAATCTGGCTGTTGGGGAATTAAATGTTTAAAGCCTAAAAAAGATGAAGAGATACAAGCATCTATCATCTAAGGCTATATATAGTCAGCTGATTTACGCAGATAGCGATTCTGTAAAGCAGAATTCCCTTGGTTTCCCCTTTTGCCTTTCCCCTTGAACCCTTAGCTAAACAAACTCTCCCTGTGTCCAGATATGATATCTAGGATTTGTTCAAGCTAAAATTAAGGGTAGGGTGAAAAAATAAGACGCTTTCTATCTTGTACCCGAAAATAAGAATTATCATCCCAGGAAAATTTTGTAAGTTGGGCAATTTCCTACAACATACAAATATCTTTACCCGAAACAATTATGCTTGCAAAGTGAATGATTGAAGATTGCTATAGGTGTTTGTACCAGGAATCTGCTCAACACTCCTTAGATTTAAGGTATCAAGATTTTCAACTATAAAACAAGATATTAACAAGTTTCTAGGGGATATTTGCCAATATTCAGACAAGTTTCAATACATTCAATATTTAGGCAGGAATTTTGTATCGCCTGCCAACAAAAAATAAAAGTTTATCATGAAATATTCCCATAAATTATATGCATTAATTGCATATATGTCAGAAAAAATCAACCATTATTTATAGGCTTAATTAACATGATATTGCAATCATCCCTGAAACTATGAAGCTTAATTTATTTGTATATTCTGGTTTTAGTAAAAAGTTCAATTATAAATGTGAAATATCAAAATTATCTTGGTCTAAATATTATCCATATTTTTGAAAAAAAAGCTGTTATGCATAGAACCTTTTGATGAAAATTATAGTTACGGATATTTTGTGATAATTACATTAATAATCATGATTTTGTGCTTTAGCGTATATAATTAAAAAACCATCTCTTGATAATGAGAGATAAATATTGAGAAACAGGTGATACGCTACAATACTTATCACCTGAATCATGCATAGTAACCAATAGAAAAACACATAGTCTATGACTAACGTACTATGGCTACAGGGTGGTGCTTGTTCGGGCAACACCATGTCCTTTCTGTAAATGCTATAGAATAATCATATAACTATTAGTGGCGAGCATCTTGCCCGCTACAGAGTTAAAATACTCTGTGGTTTTGGTTGCGATCGCCTCTACCAATTTCATGAATTCTCAAAGGTTGATTGTTGAAATTTATACCTAATGTTTTAAAATTGTCAGAGACAAACTGTAAGATAATGTTTGTTTGTTCTGAAAACCCCATCTTGTAAGTTCAGGCTCGTACTCATAACGGAATGCATTCTCTATTTGCTTGATTAACTGCATTTCTGAACTTTGAGGATTATCATATATTCTATTATTTTCATCAATGGCACGTAAAACTTTGATACTGCCGTCATACCTAATTTCTACTTCTAACTTTAAATTTTTTTGCTGCTGATCATTTAAAAGTGATGATACCAGAGTGTTTGGAACTGAAATTATTTGACTATTTTCAACTAATCGAGGGATAGAAATAGGAATTTTACTATCTTCAGTATTTAACAATTGTGTTGAATTAGGTGTGATGCTAAATCTTAAATCTGTTTTCAAGTCACCACTATTAAAAATAGTATTTTCAGGCAATTGATTAATTGTTCTTAAAATATTTTCGTTATTGCCAGAATTAAACCAGTTATTGCCAATATTTTTTTGTAAAAACAGAATCTGAGAAATTAGAATTACAAAAGGAATACCCAAAATCAGCATTAATAACTTAATATAATTATTTTTGTAATATTCGTGGATAACTTGGGCTTTTGATTGAGAAAGTTTAGATGATTTAACTCTGGCATCTTCTTGGTTGTTTGATGCTACCTTGTTTGTCTTTTCTTTTATTTCTCTAACTTTTAAACCAGTGAAAATTTGATTATCAAAATTAATACTGTTTTTGCTAATATTATTTGCTAATAAGCTAGCACAAAGAAATTCATAATCTACAAAACTTAATGACTTACCATCAGCCCATTGCCATGCTTTATACAAAGCTTCTTCTGGTAATAATAATTGTGAATTATTAATCCGACCAGATTGTATCCATTCTTGTAACTGTTCTGCATAAGGACAACCAAGTTTTTCTAATGTTTTAGTAATCCATTTTTGATTAAAAACAGATGCGTAAATATAATTATATATTTTCAATCTACCTTGGTTTTTAACTAACCCCGATAGTAATAAATCTGTTGCTTCTTCGCTATTATCATATTTAACTATCTTACCCTCTAAAATAGTTCTATATAAATGCAAAACCCCAATTGCATTCTGACTCCTCAAAATGCGTTCGCTAATTGTTCTTAAATGTTCTGGCTCATCTTGATATTCCCAATTCTCAATTATTTTTTCACATACAATATTTTTGACCCATTGTTGTTCTTCACCCAGACGCGGACGTTCGGAGAGGTTCACAACTAGATCACAGATTTTTTGTGTTAAGAATGGTTGCCCACCAGTTAAACTTAAAATATCTTTGAGAACTTTTTTAGCTATTTCCAAGCTAGAAAACTTTTTAGCCAAACCTTTTGCTAAATGTTCTGCTTCCGAAAAATGGAAACCTGATAATTCAATCGGTCTACCAAGATTAAAGGGTGTATGATTTTTATCTTGAATTAAATTTGAGGGAGTAGTCACGCCTACTAAGGCGAAACTTAAGCGTTTATATTCTGGTGTGTAAGAACGTTTGCTATGACAAGTTTTGATAATCCCAAAAAATTCATCTGTAGGAAAATCTAGGCATTTAACAAAATCTATTTCATCTATAAAGATGACAATTTTTTGATAAGTAGATTTTAGCAATTCATCGAGAAATAAACTTAATTGATAAGCAGATGATAAATCTTTGTGTTTCTCCCACCATTCTTTGTTAATGATAGAATTATTAATTTGTAGATTCATCATTAAAGAGTAGGCAATGCCTTTATACCATTGCTGATAATTAAGCTGAGAACCAATTTCTGTCAGGTCAATTACAGAACATATTATTCCTTCTTTTTGTAAGCGATGTATGGTATGTACTCTCAAGCTAGATTTACCCATCTGCCGAGAAGAAAATACATAGCAAAATTCACCTGCTTTCAGTGCATTAAACAGGTTGTCATCTGCTTTGCGTTTAACATAAGTGGGAGCATCGTGAGGTAAGCTACCTCCTACTTGATATCTATAAGGTAAAGTCTTTTCTGCTGACATAAGCTATCTCTTAATTCAACCAAACACGAAAATAAAGACGATATAATTGGCATCGAGGTTCTACATTATTACCTGATAAACGAACTAATCCCATTCTATTTAATTGACGTACTTGTTCTGGATTTAACAATATTGGTTGATTCGCCTGTACAAGATTTTTCATAGCTGTAATTAGATGCGGTTCTTGTTTTAATTTCACCCAAATTTCCCAGAGATGATCGGCATATAATCCTGATGGGGTTGCAGCCGTATTTAAAACTTCTTCTAGTTTGATATGTGGCTGGTTTTTGATATGCAGTAATGCTTTCTGAACTAAGTAAGGATGTCCTCCTACTAGTGCCGTTAATTTTTCTACTTGCTTGTCATGCCAATTTAATCCGTATCTAATGGCTAACTCTTGTACCTGTGCTTTGGTAAACTCTGGTAACTCAATTATTTGTCCGACATTAAATGGTGATTGGTTGATATTCAGAGGAATATAAACATCTGTACTATAAGCTAGTATGATTCTTAAATTTTGCCATTGATTGCCATTTCTTCCTTTTTCATGCCACGCTCTTAACAGCCCAAAAAAGTCAGATGCTAGACTAGCGTAAGGAAAGATGTGATCGACGTTATCTAAGCCAAGAACTAAAGGGTTCTCTAGATTAGCTAAGATATAATCTTGGAAATAAACGCTACATCGCATATTAGAAGATAGAGTTTTATCCCAATATATATCCATTTTAGTGGCACCGAATAAGGCATAACCTACAGTATTACAAAACCAATAGTTTAAAGCTTCGATGTTGCTCAAAACTTCTTGATCAGCTTCGAGAAAATTTATATTAATCGCTGAATATTCTTGTGATTGTGCATATTGCAATATACTTTTTAATAAATGAGTTTTACCTGTTAAACCAGGACTTTTGATTCTGATTAAAGCAGAAGGTTGTAATATTTCTCGGTGGCATATCGATTCAACTTGTGGTAAATCAATATATTGTTCAGAATTAAAAGGTACTTGTGGAGTAAAATTGGTAGAGATTTTATTTCTCACTAGTTCTGGTTTATATTTGGCGAATAAGCTAATTAATTCACTGCGTCTGGAACGGCGTTCATAAGATTCTTCTTCTTTTAAGCCAAATAATTGACAAATTAAAGAAATTTGCCTTCTCACTGTTCCTGTTTCAATTTTTAGTGCTAAAGCAATTGCTTCATCTGTTTCCCCAGAGAGCAATTTAAGTAAAATTTCTTTGCGTTTAGGCGAACGATTGAGTTGTTTAAATTTTTCATCTAAATCTTTATTATCCATAATTGTAGGCATAGAATATTTCTAATTAATTATGTAAGTAAATACTGATGTTGGGAAGGTTATACTATTAAATTGCACTTTTTTTCCAAAAATGTCATTCATCCTCTGTATACATTTAGGGATGAAAGGTAGAAGCACCAATGATCATGAGATGTTTCCTTTTCGGGGTGCTTAAATTGATGAGATAGGTCTAATTATTTTCGGAAGTAATTCATTAATCGAATTACTATATCCACAGATATCCGCAATGTGTCCACGCAATTGCGAAGAAATGTGGACAAAGCCGCACAAATCACAAATGTAAAAAAGGCACAAGCTATAATCAACCCTGCCACTTCATTAGTTTTGGCTAACTCAATGGCTTTATCCAGTAGTAAAGGTAGATTTGGGGTTTCTGCTTGGGTTGTATAACTTTGTATTGTAATATCTGAATTTTTTCCGGATTTGCCTTCGCTGCTTTTGAAGACTACATTTAACAGGTTTTGATTGTTGTTAGTCCATTGGTTCATAGTTGGTAACTGACTCCAGAACATTTGTGCTGTCGGATACTGAGTATTTGAATCAGAGCTAAATATGTTACTCATGCGAGTTACTCCTTTCAAAACTGGATTAACGAAATGTTTGTTTGTTCTAATGCCAGCACGGCCATGCTGGCATTTTTGCATAGAATTCATGAGGTACGATGAGAGTAAAAGAGTATTCATGTGCATACTCTTTTACTCTCATTTCTGTACTTATTTCACATCTACTGAGCAAAATAGTCTGTTCCGGAAAGAAAACTACGGTTTTTATTCATTTGTATAAAGAAAATAAGCAAATATAGAGATGCTTCATCTCTATATAGCAATCCTAAATCATTTGTGAAAAATCACAGTTGTTGATATGGTGAACATTAGAAGTCATTGATAGGGTGCATGGCAGCACAAATGGAAGAGTTGATAGAGTTCATTCAGGCTACCTCAGACTCCAGAGAACTAAAACGGGCACTGGCAGTACAAATGGTGATGCAAAACTATAAACATTCAAAGATTGGAAATATTCTCGGAGTGTCTGTTGGTTTTGTAAACAAATGGAAATATATATTTATAGAACAGGGTATAACCGGATTGAGGCTAAAATACAAAGGGTCAAAAAGTTATCTTGACTCTGCACAAAGACAAGTAGTATTAAACTGGCTTCAACAGAAAAACTATTGGCATTTATCAGAATTAAAGGAGTACGTAGAAGATAATTTTGATGTTGTATTTGAGTCAAATCAAAGCTATTACGATCTCTTTAAAGACGCTAATATAAGTTGGAAAAAAACACAAAAAAAGAATCCTAAAAAAGACGCAGAACTAGTAGCTAAAAAAAAACTAGAAATAACCGCATGGCTGACGGCACATGAGCGTGAGATAGTATCTGGGGAACTCATAGTTTTTTTTGAAGATGAATGTCACCTATTATGGGGAGATATTTGTGGTTATATTTGGGGAAATACGAAAGAACGGATTGAAGTTCCAGTGATCAATGAACGACAAAGACAAACCTATTTTGGCGCTCTAAATTATTACACACAAGAGTTTCTAATTAAGCCTTGTAAAAAAGGTGATTCTAGCAACGCGATTGCTTTTGTACAATATTTAATTTCCCAGTATCCAAAAAGCCGTATTGCTTTAATTTGGGATGGAGCTAGTTATCATCGTTCTGCTGAATTTAAAGCTTACTTAGATAATCTGAATCAAGGATTAAGTGAAGATGAATGGAAAGTTACTTGTATGAGATTTGCACCCAATGACCCAACGCAAAATCCTGTAGAAGACATCTGGTTGTACGCTAAAAAATTTATTCGAGAGTTTTACCACTTATGTAAATCCTTTTCTCAGGTCAAGAGATTATTTGAACTCGTTACTAATCATCAAGTTTTTAATTTTCCCAAAATATTTATGTATGGTTCATTTTTTTCACAACTCATTTAGGATTGCTATATTCATTTGCATATATCTGCGCTACTATCATCCAGATGACTACTGAATTATTTTTGATGGACGGAGGCGATCGCACAGCTTGCTTTCCCAAAAGGATACACTAGTTAGCAGTAATTTCGCTTACTTACTGAATTACTTGATATGAGCCTTTTTTCTCTAGTTCACGGTGCCTTCCAAGGTACTTGGTGTTGGGATTTACTAATTCCCTACTTAGAAGCACAGGGTCATCAAACCGTAACAATGGATTTACCAATTGAAGATCCTTCCGCGACTTTATCCCAATTTGCGGATGTGGTAATTCAAGCGCTACCGAAAACTAACGACGATATCGTACTAGTTGGGCATTCAATGGCTGGTACGATCATTCCTCTGGTTGCAGAAGCGGTAAAAGTACGCAAATTAGTTTTTCTAGGGGCGCTGCTTCCATCTCCTGGAGTCAGTACCATCGACCAATTTGCTCATTATATTGATGCTGATACGCTGAAATCATTCAATTATCAGCCAAAAGACCCAAGTCTACTAGAGCAGTTCCATTCGGAACCTAATATGTATGAACCAGCTTCTTTAGGGAAAGATTATTCAGATCCAGCAGTATTAATGGAATTTTTCTATCATGACTGTCCGCCAAACATAGCACAGTGGGCACTTTCAAAAAGTCGTCCGCAACAATCTCAGGCATATATTTTTGAGACGAATCCTCTAAAAGCTTTGCCAGAAGTTGAGCGCCAATATATTGTATGTACAAATGACCGAATCATCTCTTCTACTTGGTCGCACTACACTGCACGCCACCGCTTAGGAGTCGATGCGATTGAAATACCTTCTGGACATTGCCCTCATTTGTCTTGTCCTGAACAGCTAGCATCAATATTAATAAATATAAATTCCTAATTCGTAATTCGTGATTACTAAAGTCCGTGAGGTTAAAGTTTTCTTCTTTATCTTTAGCCTTCTTAAACTCATCTGTACTTAAGTTGTGCGATCGCATCCGGCAAGATACCCAAGGCTACACAGGCGGAACAGCACCTGCTACAAATGAAAGAAACATCGCTAATTCAATCCTTTTCCCTTTTTCCCTTTCCCTTTCTCCGTATTTATTCCGATTACGCCTTGAAATTTTGTGTTGCCAAACGATTCTCCCAATTGTAAAACTATGTTGTGCCGTTTTATCTAGAAGGCATTACAATGCGAACGTTTATTAGGAGATATCTATCATGGGCGAATCAAAGCGTAGAAAACAGCAAGAGGCGAACTACGGAAAGGTTAAAAATCCTGTCAAAAATCTGATGAAAATCGTTTGCCCGTTTTTTGAAGATTACGAGCAATTTAAGCATCTCAATGCTGATAAGATATCGTTGATGATAGCGAAAGAAGGATACAAAGAAACGGGCTTAAAGGGAATAATTTTAAAAGGATTTCTAGCAGAACATTTAGTTAAAGATTATCCTCCTGAAGCTGAAATTATAGAAGGATTTAAACAACATGGAAATATTTATGTGACTTCTACATTAGCGTTAACTTATTTGGAAAATTCTCATGATAAAGAGAAAAATCTCCAAAATTTTGAGAATTATAACCCATTAAATGAATTTATACGTATTGAAAGTGATGCTAAAAAGTACGATATAAATTTAGTGACAGTATAGCAATTTGGCTGGATTTCTCTAAAAGACTGGCGTAGGCATTTGCAATATTAATCAATCTCTGTCACTAACCATTGCCACTCAGTTACTATGGTGTTGGGTATGTTTAGAACTAGTGGCTTTTTAGCAGAGATTGGCACATAAAGTTTGAGGGCATCTGTTGTTGGTAATTTAGGTAAAATATTTGTTAATTCATATTCGCCTACATTGGGTGCAGGTGTATTCAAAGCATAAGCATCAGATGCTAAAAGCAACTTTCCATTTGCTGTCTCAATTTCTAATGGTTGGGGGTGAGCAATTTCTACCACACCAGGAAACCCCACCAAGCGTAACCTTAAATCTGGAACTACACTATTGTAATTCTGTTTAAATAGCAGCACTTGCCAAGCATATCCAAATTCATCTTTGATAGATACTTGGGAATGGTAACGCAAGATACCGGGTGAATCGTGATGTTGACGAAGTAGCGCCTGTGCTGATTTTACTCCTAATCCACCAAAAGTCAACGCTAGAACGATTGACAGAGTACAACACCAAAAATATTGCCAATATTTTTGTTTCATGAGATACATACACTTAATTTATTTAAGTGGGCGATCGAGAGTATATTGTTGAGGAAATTCCCATCAAATACTCATGGGCTTAAATGATTTGGCAGTTTTTGATAGCAATAAACTGATGATAAATTAAAAGCGATCAACACTGGAAGAAGCCATCAACCAAGTGCGTAGACGCTCTGCGTCTTGTCGCTAGACATCGCTTTTCATTCTACAAATGACTTATGAATGCACCAAAGACAAGATGCAGCCAACGAGCGCACCTAAAAGTAACACTACACTACTGAAAGTACTGATGACAAAGCCTATCATGCGTTTTTCAGCAGCTTGATAGTATCCCCAAGCATAAATAACTCTACCTACAAGCCAGATAGCACCAATTGCAGCACCCCACAACGAGTTGACGTAGAAAGAGAATATCCATAAAGCTGGGAGGAACAAAACCATTTGCTCTATGGTATTTTGCTGGACGCGCAGCACTCTTTCAAAGTTAGCATCTCCTGTCATTTGGGGAGGTAGAACTTTATACTTAGCTCTTGCTCGACCAACATTAATTGTGATTATTAAGTACAGCAGCAATGACAAAGTAGTTATCAGACTTGTCCAGGGCGACATATCAATAAATATCCTTGGGTACCAAAAAACTATATTTCCTTGGTTTCATCATTGAGCAGTCCCCACAAGCAAATGTGGCTACGATAAGGCTTTTGGGTGTGAGGTGTCAGGTATCGGGTGTAACTCTTGAATTTATCGGGGTGGTACTAATACTTTTCGGTTACGGGCAAAAGGGGAAGGGGAAAAGGGGCAAGAAAAAACTTTTAACCCTTACCCTTTCACCTTTTGTCCAAACTAAATTCCGAGTTGAAAATCCTTAACTGAGAAGTATTGGGGGAGGTACTAACTTGTCAGCTTTACATTTTTATAGTACATTTGTACCCAAAAGAGAAACCCTTATCCCCACTTTAACAGTGGGGATTTTATTAATTAATGTACCCAATGCCTACAACATCAAGCAATTGGAGCAATTTTAGCGTTCGGCTCCGCGTAACTCTCGATATATCGTATATCAACCGACGCTAGATTAGTTATGCCAGTCACATCATCAACTAGTATGCCTTGCTGGGAGGAGATACAGCTATGACATATACCATGCACGACACTTTAGAAGTAGCACAATTGGCTATTGCTGATATTGAGGCTTGGCTGCGCTCTCAACCAGAAACCATTGATATTGTTAATGTTGAGGATGATCCTCTGTTTCAATGCAGAGATATTGACCTCATCTGGAAAACACACAATGGCGAAACCTTAATTGAGATTAAAGGTGACAGATGGAATAAAACTCGTAACCTGTTTTTTGAAACCCACAGCAATTTAGAGAAAGGAACTCCTGGCTGCTTCTTGTACAGTGAGGCAGACTGGCTTTTTTACTATTTTGTCAATACTCGCCAACTGTACAAACTACCAATGCCTAAAACACGGGAGTGGTTTTTAATTACTATGCGACGTTTTCAGGAACGTTCAACTAAAACGCCTGTGGGAAGTAACTATTACACAACCGTGGGACGACTCGTGCCGATTGCGGTAGTCATGCTGGAAGTCCCAGGAGTAAAAATGGAGCAGCTATAGCGAGTGCGATCGCTCAAATACCAATTTTGTATAAATTAACACATATATTTAAGATGACGCATAATATTTCAGACAAAGATATAGAGTTATTAATCATTGGTAAATGGCCATATGAATATCAAGGTTTTTCATACCATACAGAATTTAAAAGGAATTTTACTTATGAATTAACTGTCAAAGGAGATAACCTAATTACACGGTTATTAATGGGTTTCTTAAGTCAAACATTTTATGGACGTTGGTATGTCAAGGATAGTACAGTGTATCTCATGGATAACCAAATAGCGAATTCGTTATTAAATTCAGATTCGATAGTAGATAAAATATTAGTTGGTAGAATGTTCTCTAATTTTTTTGCTATTCAAAAGCCTGACAAATTGGAGATATTTTCAATTGATAAAAAACATATGTCTATTAAAATGAAAATAAATTCCTACTTAATTATTTTCCGTGAAAAGTAAAGTAACGCACGCAAAGGCTGATAAATGGTGCGTTAGCAATAGCGTAACGCACCATACGCGACCTTCAAAATCAAATATGATTCCTATACTCTGTAATAATAGTTGCAAAATTTTACTGATTTTTCAAATCACTAGCCTTCAGTATTGTCATAGTTGCTTGGGAAGATAAACCAACACAAGCTGCTAGTTCTTCTAATGCTAGGCGTTCGCGTGCGTTTGTATTTAACATTTCCGTTGCAGCTGCAACATAGTCAGGATTCGCCAAGCTAATCTGATGGGGAACAGTGACTTGGGGATTTAAACTAGCAATCCGCTCAGTTTTTGCTCCCGCAACAACAAGCTGTTGCATTTTATAGGCGGCAATTTTCGTAGCTTGTTGGGCTTGTAAGTAAGCCAGATAGTATTGTAAAACGGCTAAGCGTTTTTGCTGTTTGGCTTCGTGCCAACGAGCTTCTCTTAGGGGTAATTCTTGAATAATGTTCAACAATTTAATGGGATCAAATGTTAATGCCATCCCAAAGCTGCGCTCGCTTTCCGATGATATTTCAGGTAAGTTGTAATTAGTTGTGCTTTGAGATGGCGAAAATTCTATACTTAAAACATCAGTGAAAGCACCCCATCCCATCGCCGCCTTTGCCTCCCGTACTTGCGAAGACTGACGCTGTGCGATCGCTACTAATTGCTCAATAATTTTTAAATCGCGATCGCTAATTTCAGTCTGCAGAGTTTGGAGTTCATCATTATTCAGCTGTTTGTTTTCTGATAACGCTGGTAAAGGCAAACTCATCAGCGTTATCAAAAGCAGAATTTTCCCACTGTACTGGCAGATTTTCGATGCATAACTCATAGTCTATAACCGGGCGAAGCTCTTAAAAAGTTTTGCGTTCCTCCAGGTTTGCTAATATATCTGGACGAGTTCGCCAAATAGGACGCAGTTGCTTGCGAGCAAATAACGGTAGCTGATCGGTAATGTGGGGTGAACCTGGTTGAGTAGCATTACCGTAACTAAGCAAAGCCATTGCTTTAACTGGCTGCGAAAATTCAATAGCTGCAACATAACTATCCCCAGCCACCGCTTGAAAGCGTTCATCTTTAGCGGGAGCAAAATAGAGAGTGCGGAATATACCTTGATCCCCATCACCACCATTGGCGGGTAAATCTAAGTTACCGCTACGCAAACGGAAAACTTCACCCCAAGCTACATCTAACTTGCCATAAGCTTTTTCGACTTTTGTTGCTGCTATTTGTAGCGCTTTTGCTGCACTTTCTGGATCTTTTAAACCATCGGGTGTGCTACGAGGAGATTTTTCACTCCAAGGAATAGTAAAGATTTCGTCGTCAGGCATTTCTTGCCACCAAAAGGAAAACAATACTGCACCACGACTATCAGCATCAGCATTGCGATCCCAAGCAGCCAAAATATTAGCAGCACGACGAGTTAATTCATTACCTGATTTTTGCGCGGCGGGAATTAAATCATCCAGGATACGTTCTGCAAGTTCCATTTTTGTAGAATGCTTATACTGAATCATTTCCGCAAAGGAAATTTTGTCATCTTCAGCTAGCATCTTTGCAGAACTCTGGGCGCGGAAATCCATTTCTCCTCGTGGAGCCATATAAGCAGGGTAATCATCAGCTTTGATTGCAGCTGGAAAAGTAGTTGTCCAAGGTGGATCGTTGGCATTTTGCAACCAACCGCTAGGCGGGTCAATTACACGTGGTAAATCCTGGTATGGGTGCATTTTTGTCCATAAAGTTTTGGAAGTATCACCAGGAATTAAGCCTTGCCAATATTGAAAGTCTCCCTGTTTCCGAACAGGTACTAAGCCATTAAATAGGTGCATGATATGCCCTTCTCGGTCTGCATACATGACAGTAAACATTGGCAGTTGTAAGCGTTGTAATACTGTTTGAAATTGCTCAATATTTTGGGAAGCTGCCATATCCCACCACTGTTCCAACACCCCAGGACGGTCTAAACCAACAACCCGCAGTGCTAAAGCTTTACCCTCTTTTTCCTGTACTACTGTACCTTGGACGGAACTTTTGACCAACAAAGTTTGTTCAACGAGGGAGCCATTTTTTTGTTTAACCTTTAACAAGAATTTTTCTGTGCTAAAGGGGCGAACTTTGCCATCTAAAAGATAACCACCGTCAGCCAACTTCAAGTCATACATATCCCAACCATCATGGGTATTGACAGTGTGAGTCCAACCTAAATTATCGTTAAAGGCGATCGCTAAAACTGGAATCCCTACCAAGGTTGCGCCATAAGCATTCATCCCTGGGGCCGTTACTTGTGCTTCATACCACAGAAACAAATCTGACCATAACAAGTGGGGGTTTACCAGCAACATCGCCTTACCGCTAGCCGAATGTTTTGGTGCGATCGCCCATCCATTAGAACCAGCTTGCGGTTGAGTTTGAGTATTATCTGCTACTTGCTTTTGGTTAACAATAAAAGTAAAGTACAGCACTCTTTGCAGGTGCGCCAATACATCCTCTGGCTTTACAGGTAATACAATTTCGACTTTATCATCAATTAAGTCAGGATGTGCTTTTGCATAAGTATTTATCCCATTAGCAAAGGCATTTATATACCTCCGAAAAGCTGGACTTTGTGCCTGATACCAAGAATTAGCACGATTAGGTACTCCCATCGTTACTACCCATTTATCAGACTCTAAATAATCTTCTCCCCAGTACTCGGCTGCTTTTCCCCTAGCTTGACCATAAAGGCGCAACAGCAAGTTAGCGTGACTTTGCATCTGCGCCCAACCAAACGCTTGAAAAGAACTTTGAGCATCTTTAGCATATATATGCGGTATACCATAGGTATCCCATAATATTTCTGTAGTTCTGGGTGCAGTTGCAAAACTGTTATTGCCCAAAACTACAATCAAAATTGCACTAAAGATAAACGCTAAAAATCTCGACAATTTTCTATTCATGGGAGTTGGGTATTGGGGACTAGGGACTGGGGACTAGGGAGATGTAGGTAGAAACGAAGCGGCTACTCTGCGAGTTCTTCGTAGGAGTACCCGTAGGGTGGGAGATGAGGAAGCAGAGGATAAATTCTCGATCCCCATTACCAATTACCAATTACCAATTACCGATTACCAATTACCAAACTCCAAACCCCCAACTAAGGCTTTTGAGTTGCAATAGCTAACCTTGCACCTTTAACCTGGCGCACTTGATCCATAATCGTCACAATCTCGCCATGTTCAACTTTGCGATCGGCGTTAATCACAACAATTGTGTCTGGGGTAGAACCAATCAAAGTGCGTAGCTGTTCTGTGAGTGCATCAACTGTTGTTGGCTGTTTATTCAAGCTAATTTTGCCGTCTGATTCGACTGTCACAGTTACTTTGGTGGGAACTTGTGATTGTTGGGAAGTTGCAGCTTGAGGTAAGTTGACGGGTAATCCCTCTTGGCGTGTGAGAAAAAGGGTAGACATGATGAAAAACGTCAAAATAGCAAAGATGACATCAATCATCGGCACAATATTAATTTGTGCGGGTAGATCCGGTTCATCTTGTAGACGCATAGACTTTGTCTCCTCGTTCATAACGACGGCGGTACAACAGTTCTAATTGCCCACCATATTCTTGAATCAAGCCAGTTTGACGTTGAGCCAATCCGCGGAAAGAATTGGCAAAGAACAGGGTGAAAATTGCCACAATTAAGCCGGAAGCTGTAGAAACCAGCGCTTCACTAATCCCCGATGTCACACCTGCAGTTTTTGTCCCACCGACATCACCAAGATTGAGCGAAGCGAATGAAACAATCAAACCCAGTACTGTACCCAACAATCCAAATAGTGGTGAAAGTCCGATGATTGTGTCAAAAATTGTGTTGAACCGTTTGATAATTGGTAGTTCCGCTTGCGCTTCGCTTTCTAGCGCTAACCGGAACTCTTCTGGAGTCGGTTCTTCCAATTCCAAAGCTGCTAGGAAAATCCGGGGAATCGGTAAATTCGCATTCTGACGAGACTTTTCAATAGCTCCCACCACATTATCCATCCGATAGAGATTCAGAATCTCTCGTACTGCCTTAGCTTGGCGGGTATTGACTCGATACCAAAACCGCACACGCTCAACAATCAAAGCTAACGCCACAACAGAGAACGCAAGCAGGGGCCACATAACCACGCCACCCGCGGCAAATAAATTTTTTATCCCCATAAATCCTTTAGTTCAATTTCAATGGATATGCTGATGCCGTCAGTTTCCAGTGGAGTTGAGATATACTCTCAACTGAGAATTATAAAGTACTGCGAATACTTCTCAACATGATGTGAAAATATAATGACAGTAAATTAGTAAATTATTCAAGTGCTAGTGATGCAATTGCTCTTGTTTGACAGTTTTTCGTCGCCAATATTTGAAAAACTTACGCAAAAGCAATGTCAGAATATTTATAGATATTGATTGACTTTTGCACCGTGACACTTTAACCTTTTTAGTGAGAATAGATGGCAATATACTTATGAGCTTCTCCGGCACTACTTTCGAGCAGCGTGAGAAAGAGACAAAGGCGCTTAAAGGTTTTCTGGTACTGAGTCTAATAGGTTCCCTTGGTTTCCACGTAGCAGTACTTGCTTCAGGGGTTGGTAATTACTTCTCCAGAGTGTCCCCAGTTGAAGAGGAACCAATTGAGGTCACAGTTATCGACACCCCAGAAGATAAAAAGCCGGAGCAGTCTCCCCAAAAGCTTGAAGTTAACGAAAAAGCAGAGGTTCTGACAAGTTCAACGAATAATTCTAAAACTGAAACTACTGTCAAACCTGAGAACCCAGTAAAACCAGTTCCGCTTCCTGCCAAAGTGGAATTACCACCTCCACAGCCTAAGCAACCTGTTGTCGCAGAGCCACCCATTCAAAAGTTGGTAGAGAATTTGCGGAAACCTATCGAGCCAATCAAACCTCAAGTTCAGCCAGCGAAACCAGAAACAAATGTCGCCCAAAAGCCTGTTGACCCAGTTCCAACGAAAGCCGTTGCTTTAGCTAACACAAATCCTACTAATTCTGGTAATTCCGGCAGTAATTTACGCGATACTCTGCGAGGTATTAGAGACTCTAGTAGGAGTCAGTCGGTTGCTACCAATAACGTCAGCACTTCCACAACACCAGGAAATGGTGCGCCTGGTGGGGGTGGCGGTGGTGGTGGCGGCGGCGGTACATCAGTCTTAACTGGTAACGGAATTGGCAGTATTGGCGGTTCTGGTACGGGTACGGGTACTGGTAACGGTTCTGGTGTTGGTAGCGGTACTGGTTCTGGTACAGGTAGCGGTAGCGGTTCTGGTGTCGGTAGCGGTACTGGTTCTGGTACAGGTAGCGGTAGCGGTTCTGGTGTCGGCAGTGGTTCCGGTTCTGGTACAGGTAGCGGTAATGGTTCTGGTGTCGGCAGTGGTAATAATGGAGGAGAACGAATAGCTACCACATCCACAACGCCAAAATTACCCAGTAGTGGCGATGGTCGAGCTGCTTGTGAAGAATGTAACGTTAGATACTCCGAAAGAGCTAGACGGCGCAAGGCAGAAGGAAGAGTTGCCGTAGCTGTTGATACAGATGCTAATGGTAAGGTTACTAATGTCAGACTGATTGGTTCCAGTGGTGATAGAGACTTAGATGAAGAACATCTCCGTCAAGCTAGGAACTGGAAACTCAAGCCCTCCGAAAGTGGTAGACAAGGAGTCCAAATAGCTACAGAGTATGCAATACAAGGTTCACGTCGCCACAGCCAAGTCAGGAAGCAGCAGCAGGAACGAGAAGAACGCCAAAGACAACAGCAAACAGCAGCTTCTTCAAATAACACCTCTAGTGAAGAAACACCACGGCGCAGGCGGCGTATAGAAGCTGCTGTTTCTGGGGGTAACGATGTTCCTGTAACATCAACAAGACAGCGACGCAATGTAGAATCTGCATCCGAGCAAACCGCTACTAGCAGTAGGGAATCAAGACTCAACCGTAGATTACGGCGCGCTAATACCGCAGAAGCAACACCAACAAGGGTAAGAAGTTCTGAAGGAGAAAATTCTCTTAGTAATCGCCTACGCCGCAGACAACGGGAAGTTACGGCTGATGTGAGAACATCAGGAGAAACACCACAACGTCTGAGAAGACGGCGACGAGCTGTGCAACCATCTTCGCAACCATTAGATAGTGCTAGTCGTTTGCGAAATGCTCTGCGTCGGAGCAGTGAGGCTGCGCCTGCGGCTGTACCTAGCCCAGGTGCATCACAGTAGGGTGATTTGGAATACTTGTCGGTTAAGGGTAAAAGGGGAAGGGCAAAAGGGGCAAGAAAAAAGCTTTAACCCTGACCCTTTCAGCTTTTCCCTAAACCAAATTAAAAGTTGAAAATCCTTAACCGAGCAGTATTGAGGTGATTTAGAATTAGGTGAAATTGACACTTATGGGCTCTGCCGTGCCCCTACAATCTGTCGCATTCTTTATGCAAATTTGTATAAATTTTGGAGTGATAAAATTGGGCTATAAGTAAATAATTATGAATTCGTAGTAGAGCTTCTACTAATTCGATTATACCAAATCAAATAATGTTGGCGGCAGATAAATCCTTTGTCAGGGCACGGCATCCGCAATCTTTTGGCATATCAAATATCTTATACCATTTCACGAAATGCCTGATACAAATGATTAATCTCTAATTCTTTCCCCCTGCCCCCTGCTCCCTGCCCCCTGCTGCCTATTTGTATCAATCTTAAAGTGAAACGGTATTACTGGTGCCGTGCCCCTACACATCTGTCGCGTTCTTTTTTCAAAATGGTATTAGTCATTGATATTTTTTAATTAATACCTTTTAAATTAAAAATTAAATTCATAATCAATTAGATAAGTATTTCGTTAATGTTTCTAATAAAAGAAGTTGGGCAGAATGTATAAAAAAGTGATCACCAGGGAACATATTTAATGAAAAATCAGCTTTGGTATGCTCTTGCCATGCTTGTAGTTCATCAAAACTAACTCTTGTATCTTCTAATCCGCCAAAAGCGGTGATGGGACATTCTAAAGGTGATTCAGCCTTATAAATATAAGTTTCGAGAACTGCAAAATCTGCCCGTAAAATTGGCAGAAATAGCTCCATAAGTTCTGCATTTTCTAACACTTCTGATGGTGTACCGTTGAGGTGGCGCAATTCTTCTATAAAATCTGGTTCTGGCAGGTTATGGATTATTGCTTCTGAGCCAGGGAGGTGCGGCGCGCGACGAGCAGATATAAATAAATTTGCTGGGAGAATCCCATATTTTTTACGAAGTAAACGTGTTAATTCAAAGCTGACCCAAGCACCCATACTATGACCAAAAAAGGCAAAGGGTTTATCTAAATATGGGTATATATGAGATGCGATCGCATCTACAAGCGGTTCTATTTTACTAAATGGTGGTAACTGAATTTGCCTGCCTCTACCCGGAATTTCAACTGCACAAACTTCTACATTTGATGGTAGATAATTTGACCAATTACGGAAAATTAAAGAGCTTCCACCCGCATAGGGAAAGCAGAATAAACGCAAATTCGCTTGTGGTTTAGGCTGAGGGCAAACTATCCAAGAGTTAAAATTCGAGTTCTTTGTATCCATAAAAATTGGACTATATTCTTCAATTAAATTTTTCTGAGGTTGATGTAATACCAAATCAAATAATGTTTGCGATATATCAATAAGATTCTAGAGGGCAGGGCAATGCCCGTGCCCCTACAATCTGTCGCATGATTTTTTCAAATTGGTATAAGGAACTCAAATAACGGTAGAAATTATCTAGAAATTACAATTTTAAAATTATACCAATCTTATACCATTAATTTGTTTTGGTTAAATTTATTCTTGATGTATCTCCATAAACCTTGTTCGTAGAGAACAGAAATTTTGTGGCTCAAAGCTAATCTAAACTTATAGATAGATAACGCCACAGATGAAAATCGAATCGGATAAAGAATTTTGGTTGCGTCAATTAGAAGAATACCGAGAACTTGTGCGTCAAAGAAAACTAAAGAAACTCAATACTCAAAACCACTCGCCCATCAATAACAATCCGACGGACAAGTTTATTTAGAATGCGTTTTTTATCCTCTAATGTGCGGCTTTCCCAGTATTCGCGATCGCGGAACATTTGCACTAACTCTTCTCGTACTATCAGGCTACGTTTTGTAATGTTTTCGTGGAGACTCAAGATATTAGCAATTTGGTCACGGATACCATCTTTGGCTTTCTCTACAAAAGCATTACTAGGTATCTTCTCTAAGGCTGCTAAACTTTCGCGCAGTTCTTGCACTTCTTTTGGTTCAGGATTTTTATCTTCTTCAAAATCTACCATTCCCGCTAGCCTAGTAGCTTCAGTTACTAGCAAATCAGCTACCTGAGCATCTAAACTCCGACTATTGAGCATTTCCTTAGCATCGCAACGTCTTAGAGCATAGTAAGTACATTGATAGTAGGCTGTATATTGTCCATTGCGATCGCGTCGGGATGACATCCGAGTTAATGCACCGCTACATCTACTACACTTTAATAAATTAGCAAATGGGTTGATATCTTCTTGACGTGCAACCCATTTGTTATGGCGATTTTGGCGAATCTGGCGTTTGATTTGTTCGTGTTGTTCGCGGCTAATTATCCCTTCATGGGTATCCCAATTGCAATCCCATTGATCGAAATGGTTGATTTGTTTACCTGATGGACTGGATGTGGTGACATTAAATGGTGTTCCACCTGCGTGTACGGGATTAACTAAGAAGTTTTTTAACCCAGCTGGTGACCATTGTAAGCCAGTCCAAGGGTAGCGTTGATAAGTTTTTCTCTGATTTTGTAATAAATCAAATTGCTCGATATCATCAGGCATAATTCGATGATTATCTTTTAATTTTTTACTCTTTGCGTCTATTTTCCCGCTTACCCCAAACATCTCATTTAAGAGATTGCAGGTTTTTCTTACACTACCGCAACTATCAAATATTTCAAATATAAATAAAGCCAGTTCCCAAACTTTAAAACTTCTTTTCCCTTCTATGAGGGAAACACACCAGCTTTCATCTTTGACATAACAATCATTGATTACCTTCCAACCAAAGGGTGCAAACCGATGGCTTTTCCGTTGCACCATACGATGCTTGCGTTCAGCAGATACACGACTGGATAACATTTTGATTTCAAATTTACTCGCAGCTAGCAAAATATCTATTGTCAACTCGCCACCCAGACTTTCTGTATCTATGGTTTGGTCGAGTGCTACTAGCTTGATACTTTTACTGCGTAATACTTCCAGCAACGAGTAAAACAGTTTTGATGATGAACCAATGCGGTCAATTCTGGTAACAACTAAATCGCTGACAATACCTTTGGGTGATGTTTTTAAATCATCAATTAATTGCTGTAACCCAGTCCGTACTTCAGTGGTGCGACTTTGAATATCCCAATAAAAGCGATCGCATCCAACATTTTTACCTCTTTCTAGCTGTTTTTTGAGTGCGTTGCGATCCTCTTGTTGTTCAATCGTCGAAACCCGACCATAAAACCATTTCTCGCCCATAAGGAAAAATTTATTCTATAGTGACTATAATATGTCCTTTCTCAACGCTGAAGAACCGACAGTATGCGACTTAATAGCTGACTTTGGCATTAAACTACTTTGGCATCCCTCCTTGGGTGTGGAACTAGGCGATAATTTACAACAACTACTCCAAGATTGCATTTCCGGGAGAATTACCCTAGATATCTTGGTTTTTGAAGGTAGTGTTGTCAACGCCCCCAATGGTACAGGTGAATGGAACCGCTTTGCCGATCGCCCCATGAAAGATTGGTTAACAGACCTCGCCCAAGCTGCTAGTTTCATTGTGGCTGTAGGAGACTGTGCTACCTGGGGAGGCATACCTGCTATGTCACCCAATCCTAGCGAATCCCAAGGTTTACAATTCCTCAAGCGTGAACCAGGTGGTTTTTTCGGCACAGACTTTCGCACCAAATCCGGCTTACCCGTAATTAACATTCCCGGATGTCCTGCCCATCCTGATTGGATTAGTCAAATTTTAGTGGCGATCGCCACCGGACGCTTAGGCGATATTACCTTAGACGAACTTAATCGTCCGCAAACCTTCTTTAAAAGCTACACCCAAATCGGTTGTACCCGTAACGTCCACTTTGCCTACAAAGCATCTACTGTGGAATTTGGTCAACGCAAAGGATGCCTATTCTACGATTTAGGTTGTCGTGGCCCCATGACCCACTCTTCCTGCAACCGTATTTTGTGGAATCGGGTTTCTTCTAAAACTCGTGCTGGTATGCCCTGTTTAGGATGTACCGAACCAGAATTTCCCTTCTACGACCTCAAACCAGGAACAGTATTTAAAACCCAAACTGTCATGGGAGTTCCCAAAGAACTACCACCAGGAGTCAGACCAAAAGACTATGCCTTACTAACAATGGTAGCCAAAGACATCGCACCACCTTGGGCAGAAGAAGACATTTTCACAATTTAGGGAATGGGGCATTGGGGAGGCAGTGCGTTGCGGAGGTCTCCTCCTTTGTAGCAACTGCCGTCATGGGGCATTGGGCATTGGGTGAATAACCAATATCTTTGACCCTTGACTCTGGACTTTTGACTAATGACAAAGGACTAAGGACAAATGACAATTCAAACATTAGACATCTCGCCAGTCGGTAGAGTCGAAGGTGATTTAGATGTCCGGGTGGAAATTGAAGACGGATATGTAGTCAACGCCTGGACTCATGCAGAACTCTTCCGGGGATTTGAAATTATCCTCCGTGGTAAAGACCCCCAAGCTGGATTAATCGTTACGCCTCGCATTTGTGGTATTTGCGGGGGTTCTCACTTAACTTCTGCATCTTGGGCACTTGATACACTCTGGGGTACAGAAGTTCCATGCAATGCGATTTTAGCGAGAAATTTAGGTCAAATTGTCGAAACCATCCAAAGTATACCCCGCTATTTTTATGGTCTATTTGCAATTGACCTGACTAATAAAAAGTACCGCAGTAGTCGGTTTTATGAAGAAGCCACCAAGCGTTTTGCAGCTTTCACAGGAACCTCTTACGAACTAGGTGTGACTATTTCTGCAAAACCTGTAGAAATTTATGCTTTATTAGGTGGTCAATGGCCCCATTCTAGTTACATGGTTCCTGGCGGTGTCATGTGCGCCCCCACACTCACAGACATTACCCGCGCTTGGTCACTATTAGAATATTTCCGTACTAACTGGTTAGAACCAGTATGGTTGGGTTGTTCCCTGGAACGCTATGAAGAAATTCAAACTTATGATGACTTCATGGATTGGTTAGATGAAGACCGCAAGCATCGGGAATCCGACTTGGGTTTATATTGGCGCATGGGTTTAGATATTGGTCTAGATAGATACGGCGCTGGTGTTGGCAAATATGTCACTTGGGGATATTTACCCCATGAAGACAAATATCAACAGCCCACCATTGAAGGGCGAAATGCGGCGATGATCATGAAAAGTGGAGTGTATGACAGCTTCAGTGACACTCACAGCTTGATGCACCCATCTTTTGCCCGTGAGAATACTACTCACTCTTGGTACGATGAAGGCACAGCCGATGTTTACCCAGGCGATCGCACAACTAATCCTATCCAAAAGAATACAAAAGACTTCGATAATGCCTATTCTTGGGCAAGTGCAGTTCTACACAAAGATTTCGGACGTTTAGAAGCAGGCCCCTTAGCACGTCAGTTAGTTGCAGGTGGTAAGCATGGCGAATCTTGGCAACACCAAGACGGGTTTATTTTAGACGTGTTCAAGCAAATGGGTGGCCCTAGCATTCACGTGCGTCAGCTTGCACGGGTTCACGAAATTGTCAAGCTTTACCGCCAAGCCGAACACTGCTTGCGCGAATTTAAGTTAAACGACCCCTGGTATATCAAACCTCAAGAAAAAGATGGCAAAGGTTGGGGTGGAACCGAAGCCGCACGGGGGTCTTTGTGTCACTGGGTAGAAGTAGAGGGCGGTAAGATTAAGAACTACCAAGTTATTGCCCCCGGTACTTGGAATATTGGCCCTCGCGATGGAAATGGCGCTCGCGGCCCAATTGAAGAAGCTTTAATCGGCACACCTATCTACGATTCTAAAGATCCAGTAGAAGTAGGTCACGTCGCGCGATCGTTCGACTCTTGTTTAGTATGTACAGTTCACGCCCACGATGCCAAGACTGGTGAAGAGTTAGCGCGGTTTAGAACTGCTTAAATTTGTTTTGAGGTGCGTTCATCGTAGGATAACGCACCAATTTTTTAGTTGATAGCTTTCTTAGCAGTAATTGTGAGTCTGTTTATTCAAATTACACAAAGTAGGCATAAAATACGCCTGAAGTTGCCAAATTATTCCATCTAGATTTAATCATCAATTATTAAACATTATTTCACACGTTAGAATCGCCATGAAAACGTGCAATGAATTCAGGATATTTATCTAAATCTTGTAATGACTCTAACGGTGGCATTTCAATCCAATTCGCTTCTGTATGTAATTTATCTATATAAGCATAAAAAGCCTCCTGATCATTGCGATGAGTAAGAACGTAATCATGTAATTCTTTTTGGCTCATTGCTTGAAAGTTAGGCTTGTTCATCCTATGTACCTCCATCTTCCATTAGGGTATATCCCTCTTCTGTCACTTTCCGGGTATTCTAAATAAAAGGATGAACAGAAAAAACCCTGAAAGGTAAGTAGGGCAATGGATGTAGAATTACAAATCCTCAAACATTTACGTCGAGATGCTCACCCAACAGTTACGCTCATAGATGAATATTGTGCAGAGTATAAAGACGTATTTAAAGAAGTCAGGAATTATGAGTGCTTCAAATATTTACACATGGGGATAACATCAACTATAAAACGAAAATCGTTACCAGAGATAGCAAAGGTAGTGAGCATAAATTCGGCCCAATCATTACACCATTTCTTAGCCAATTCAAATTGGTCAGTCAAGAAATTAAAAGAACGAAGATTAAATAAGTTAAAGAAACAATTAGATGGTCGGGCAATTACATTAGTAATAGATGAAACAGGAGATAGGAAAAAAGGTAAAAAGACTGATTATGTAGCTAGACAATATTTAGGAAGCGTGGGTAAAGTAGATAATGGAATAGTTTCAGTCAATGCTTATGGAGTTTATGCTAATATAACTTTTCCATTAATCGTCAAAATATTTAAACCAAAAGGAACATTAAAAGAGTCAGATAAATATAAAACTAAAATAGAGTTAGCATCAGAGATAATTACAGAATTAATGGAGGCAGGGTTCAATATTGAATTAGTACTAGCTGATAGTTTGTATGGTGAAAGTAGTGAATTTATTAGAAAAGTAGCTGAATATAAATTAGGTTATGTAGTATCAATTAGAAGTAATCATGGAGTCTGGTTGCCAGCAGGACAAAGCGTTAGGGCAAATAAGTGGTGTAAATTTGAGAGAACATTTAGTAATCAAAAATCAGAAACAAGATATATTAGGGAAATAATTTATGGGAAAAAAAGAGCCATAACTTACTGGGAAATAACTACTGACCCAGAAACCATGCCCGAAAATTCTACCTCCTTTGTGATGACGAATCTGCAAGGTAATCTCAAGAAAATCTTAGGTGACTTATATGGATTAAGAACCTGGGTTGAATATGGGTTTCGACAGTGTAAACAGGAACTAGGTTGGACAGATTACCGTTTTACTAATTTCCAACATATTGAGAGGTGGTGGGAGATTATTTTTTGTGTTTACACATTGATTAGTTTAAATTCTCCAGTCTTCTTAAGCTTAAATCAATCTCGTAAACTTGAGACTGAGGTACAAGAAAATAGTGAGGTGGATTTTTCCAAGCATCCGCAATGGAACCATGAATCTGGATGGAAGAATACTTTAAATAATCTGCGTCTCATTATCCAACCACTTTTATTATTTTGGTTAATTTATCCCTGGTTAAGTATTTTCCCTAATTCACATTTGTTACTGGGATTCAATCATTTAATTGCTGCAATGAATCAATTTAAACCCTGTTATGCTTCTGGATGATTTAGCTTCTTTACTAATTGGTTATTCCCGGAAAGTGACAGAAGAGGGATATAGCGTTTCCCAGGCAACTGAAGTACACACGAACCTTTTATATCAAAACAATCAGCTTCAAAAACGTACCTCACTAGATTGAGAAACTCTATATCTCTATGATATTTTCATCACCTGCCATAAAAAAGATATTTCCTGTGCGTTCATCCAGACGAACGATATTAATAGGCAAGTAAAACCTTGTAAACCAGCAGCATAATATATAGCACTGGGTTTTTTGCTCTGGTGTAGGAATAATTTTAACTCCTCAATATTAAGTCATGGTAGCAACATCCATTATCTTTCTTATGAAACTGATGAATACTTACCTAAAATACTAATACTTAACTATAGAGATATTGCTCCTCCGCGATCCAAAACGCTGAGATGATCTGTATCAAGAATGTACATCTAAGCATCACTTGATTCTATAGAGTCGGAACGCAGGGATTCACGATACTCACGTCCTAGCTCCATAGCTTCATCATAAGCTGAGTTTTCAGCAAATGTACCAGTTATCCTCTCCCACCAAGGTTTTGTTGGCAAAGCAACAACTTCCAATTTGCTTTTGAGGCTTGCAACTTCAGCCTCTAGATTTGCTACTCGTTCTTCCAGCGGTTGTGGAACTGTTGACATAACTTATTAATTATTAAGTCCTTTGCTTTTATTTTCTAACAGAGACTATTTGTAGTCTATATTTCATGCACAAGTTTAATAAAAGACTTACATACTATACCTGATTTCCTTTCTTCAAAAATCGTTGGCGCATCCGCACTACAAAAGTGTTCACCTCTGGTATTTTCATCCATGAGGCAAAGATTGCAAACAAACCAAGACCTACTAAGCCAGCAATAGATAACTCTATTAGTAGAATTACTAAACCAGATTTACCTAACACTTGCTGACAACCAACTAAAGTTGCATAACTAGCTACACCAGAAACTAAGCTAGCAGCAGTTAAACTAATAATCGGTACACTCCACTCTCGCCAAGGTAAACCATTGAGTTTACGATCAAGTAGCCATAACAGCATTAACATAGAACTACAATTTACGCCTACAGTTGCTAACACCAAACCAGGCGCGCCAAATGGTTTCACAAAAAACCAATCTAGTACAATATTCAGAAAGATATTAAAAGTACTAATGCGAAATGGTGTTTGACCATCACCCAAAGCATAAAATACCCGTACTAAAACATCACGCCCTAAATAGGCAAACATTCCAATTCCGTAAGCAATTAGTAATGAAGAAACTAGCTGGGTAGCCTCTTGCTTGAAAGCGCCGCGCTCATATACTATCTGCACAATGGGGACAGATAAAGCCACCATTAACGCTCCTAAAGGGAGCATAGTAAAGGCAGTAAGCAATAACCCTTGACGAATACGTATTTTGAGATCTGGCCAATTGTCTGGCTCCGCCAATTTCGCAAAGATTGGTAATAAGGGCAACAAAATAATATTAGAAATAATGCCTAAGGGAGTTTGGACTAAAAGATTGGCATAGTTAAAACCAGCCGCAGCACCAGGTATAGGACTAGCAAAATAAAGGTCTGTAGCCACATTAATTGGCATCATCCCAGAAGAGATGGTTGCCGGAGTCATAATTTTAATTACTTGTTGAACCCCAGGGGATTTGAAATCAAACCGTAGCCGTAATGTGCCTAATCCTAAGCGCCATTGCACAATTAACTGCACCAACCATTGCAAAATGGCTCCGGCTAAGGTTCCCCAAGCTAACATCATGCCGCCGATGTAAGCGTATTCTGGGAGGATAATATCTTTGCCATATTGCAAAGCTAAAATCCCAATACCTGCAACAACGGTAATACTAGATAATAAAGGACTAATAGAAAGTAACCAATATTGATTGGCAGCGTTGAGAGTGCCAAACCCAATGCCAATTAAGCCTGAAAATAGAGCCATCGGAGCCATGATGCGGATTTGTTGGATGGCGATCGCTCTGGTAGTTTCTTTTAAACCATGACCAACAAAATCTACTACTACATCGGCAAAGACAATTTGCGCCAATGTCACCAGCAACAGCAATCCACCAACTAGGGTTGTGACTGTTTCTACTAAAGGAGCCGCTTCTTCTTGCTTGCGCTTGGCTAAAACGCTCACAACGGCACTGTGTAACGGCCCGTTAACACCACCGAGTAATATTAATAAAAAGCCAGGAATAATGTAGGCATAACTATAAGCAGTAGCAGCAGCACCCACACCAAAAGCAGCTGCGATCGCTTGTTGCCTTACTAAACCAAATACTTTACTAATTAAGGTAGCTATGGCAACAATGCCAGCAATTCCTGCAAATGAACGAGAGGGCTTTTGGTCTTGTTTAGTCACGAATAATACCTGACAACTCTAACTGAGTGCATATCTCAACACATTTAACCTGCAATTGTAGAGTCTATCAGGCAAATTATCAAAAATTAGTTATTTGGTGTTTGGGGTTTGGTATTTGTGATTTTCTTCCTATCGACAACCCAAACTATCGCGTGTGGAAACTCCGGTTACTGGATTAACTCCATCGGCGCGATCGCATAATAGTGATACTTGATAGCGGTCTATTAAAGCATCTGTAAAATCGGCACCAGTGATTTCAGCATCATAAAAGCGGCTACGGGTTAAAGTTGCTTCTGTAAAAATGGCATTTTTGAGGTTGGCATTATCAAAAGTTACGCGATCCACTAAAGCGCCTGTGAGGTTTGCACCTTCTAAATTGGCTTTGAGTAACACACCTTTAGTTAAAATTGCGTTTGTTAAATTGGCTCCGGCAAAATTTGTGCCTCGCATTTCTGCTGCTACAAAAGTTACCCTAGCTAAATCGTTATGTGAAAAGTCACGATTCTCTAAATTAGTGTTGTTGTAATTGATAGTATTTGTTTGAGCAAAGGCTGGTCTAGGAGTAAGAATCACCCATAAACCAGCCAATATCAAAATCAATATCAAGCTAAAAAAGCGTAACCAAAACTTTTTCATAACTTTTTTGTAGATTCAAAAGTCAAAAATTCATCATAAATTAATTCTAACTCTTGACTTTTGTACAGACACAATTAATTGCGTCTCTCAAATCTACAGACGCGATTAATCGCGTCTCTCCAACTCTTAACTATTTCCAATCTTTACCAATTTGGATTGTCAGGTCAGATTCCAAATCACCAGTCGCTGTCATTTCAATTTGACCTAAACCGATAATTTTTTGGAGATCAATTCCTAATTCTCGCTTACCTCCTTGCACAATAATTTGAGTTTGGCGTTGGGTATCAGGCCAATCTGGTACCGGATAAACGTTGGTGAAGCCTTTTTGTTTGAGAGAATTGATAACTTTTTGAGTTAACTGTGGTTGATTGGAAGCATTTTGAATAGCAATTTTGAGTTTAGTAACTGGTCGTACATCCGGCTTGAGACCAGGCACATTTACCCCAACATAATCATTCAACAGGCTTTGTTGCCCAGTCATATTCAACCAATAACTATTGGGGTCTTGGCTGAAGCGGCTGAAGCCACCAGGTAATACGGTCATTTGGAAATTATCCCGTTCCAGATTTACGGAAAAATTCACCAATGCCATCATTTCTTCTATTTTCAGGTTGGTGTCAAAGTACTTCCGCATAATGCGGGTTAATTGTGGCAACCTGGGTAAAACAGTCGGACTATTTAGGCGTTCTACTAACGCTTTCATCAGCGCTTGCTGTCTTTGAACTCGGGGTAAATCACCTAAACCGGGTTCGCGGTAACGAATAAATAGTTCTGCTTGTTCGCCGTTGAGAGTTTGCCAGCCGCTTACTAAGCTAACTGATTGACCAGAGGCGTTTTGATATGCCATTGATTTCGGCACAAATACCTCTACTCCACCCAACTGATCTACCATTTGGCGTAAGCCGCTAGTAGAGATCCGCATATAGCGATCGATTGGTGCGTTATTTAAAGTCCGGCTAATTACCCGCGCTGCCAATACTGGGCCGCCTTGAGCGTTAGCATCAGATACTTTAGTTAATCCCTTTTCGGGGATGGCAATCATCGTATCCCGAGGAATTGACAGCACCTTCATGGATTTATCGCCAGGGTTGAGCCTCACCATCAGCATCGTGTCGCTTTTACCAGCAAAACTTTCTGGTGAGCCGTCAACAGTACCTTTGACTGGTTCAATCCCCATGATCAAAATATTCATGGGTTTTGAAAGCTGATACTCCGAGATTTTGCCCCATAATTCCCCAGGCAGGGGAACTTTTGCCTGTTCTTTGCCAGATGTTCCAGCATCTTCTTCAGTTTGGTCGAGATTACTCCATAAAGGAGTCCACAACGCCAAGGTAGAAACTAGCAGCCCAGATAAAACGATACCTAAGACAACCGTTAACACCCACAATAGCCAGCGGGGCATGGTTAAGCCTAACCGCTCATAAAGCTGGTTAGGAATTTCACCTACAGACTCGACAACACCACGGGAAACATTAGTAGGTTGTTTCGGTCTATCTTCTTGCTCTGGTGCTACTGCTGGTTGAGGCGTAACTTGAGTATCTGACTTTGGTAATTGTTGAGGCTTAACCTCATCTAAATCTAAAGCTGGTACTTGTTGAGGCGTGACTTGATTTTCCGTCCATTGCATTTGTTTAATCACAATTATCTCCCCACTCAACCACTCCTTAAAAGTATGTTAGTCCAAGCTACAAATCTTGCCAGTAGAAAAGCCCACTGTAAACTTGTAATGTTCTTTAGTAAAGTTGTATGACATAATGACTAATTCATTGTTCCCCGTAATTCTTGCTGGTGGTAAAGGTGAGCGTTTTTGGCCCTTAAGTCGTTCCGGACGACCCAAGCAATTTTTAAGTCTTGATGGTAGCTCTAGAAGCTTATTACAAGCAACCGCCGATCGGTTGATAAAACTCGTGGGCGGGTGGGATTCTGTGTTTGTCATCACTTCTAATCAGATAGCTGAAGGAGTGCGACAACAGCTGCCAGAACTGCCTTCACAAAATTTATTGATCGAGTCAGAGGGAAGAGACACTGCCGCAGCTGTTGCTTGGACAAGTTTAGTCATTAAACAGCGTTATGGCGAGGATGCGATCGTTGGTTTTTTTCCAGCAGATCACTGGATTGCCGATCAAGAGGCGTTTGCGAACACCTTAAATGCTGCTAGCTCTTTAGCGGCAAGTACAGAAGCGATTGTCACACTGGGGATCAAGCCTACTTTCCCATCCACTGGTTACGGCTATATCGAACAAGGCGAGAAAATTGGTACCTTTGATGAGTTGCCAGCTTATCACGTCAACCGCTTTACTGAAAAGCCCAACCGGGAAACGGCAGAAACTTTTTTATCAACGGGGCGTTTTAGCTGGAATAGTGGAATGTTCGTTTTTCGGGCTGGTGTTGTTCTCAAGGAACTGTATACCCACGCGCCTGAAATTATCGAACCTCTAGCACAAAATGGCCCTAGTATCTACCCGCAGTTGCCTAAGAAAAGTATAGACTATGCACTTATGGAAAAGACCACTTTAGCATATGTCTTACCAGTGGCATTTGGCTGGGATGATTTAGGCGATTGGAATGCGATCGAACGTTTACTGAAAACAGAAGATACTCCCAATGTGGAACTTGCTACCCATGTGGGGCTTGATACCCAAGGAGCACTACTTTACGCCACCGATCCCGAAGATGTCATTGTTACCATAGGCTTAGAGGATGTAGTGATCGTGCGCGATCGCAAAGTTACCCTCATAGTCAAAAAAGACCGTACCCAGGAAATTAAACAAATTCTCAAAACACTCCAAAGCGATCCCCGATTTACCGACTTGCTATAGCTGTAAAAGTTAAAACCCTTGGCAGAGGCTAAGGTTCTGCTATTTTCATTATAACTAGGGATTAGGGACTGGGTACTAGGTACTGGGGACTAGGTACTAAGAAGACAAGAGAGATCAACAGAAGTGGGGACATAAAAGAAATTTATCATCCCCAATCCCCAATCCCCAATTCCCAATCCCTAATTCCCAATCCCCAATCCCCAATCCCCAATCCCCAATCCCTAATCCCCAGTCCCCAATCCCCAGTCCCCAATCCCCAATCCCTTGTCCCCAAAAAAATGTTCCTCACTCAAACAGTTCCTCGTCAACGAGAAATTATTGAAGTAGTCCTGCGTAACGGCTGGGACTATATGCGTAGGTTACTTACTGGTGGTAAAGCTGATGAACCACAACTACCAACACCTGCAGTATTAAAAAACATTCTGGTGGATTTGGGGCCTGTCTATGTCAAACTAGGGCAGCTACTTTCTACCCGTCCAGACTTACTTAGCGCTGGCTATATTGATGAACTTTCAACTCTGCAAGATGAAGTTCCACCAGTTCCCTGGTCAGATATTGAAGTCCTACTGCGCCAACAGCTAAAGACTCCCTTGGAAGAGACTTTTAAGACAATTAATCCTGTAGCGGTAGCGGCGGGATCAATAGCTCAAACTCATCGGGCTACATTAGCAGATGGTCGAGAAGTTGCTTTGAAGGTGCAACGTCCGGGGATCGATTTAACAGTCGCTCAAGATATAGCTTTAATTCAAGGGATTGCTGATTTAGTAGCAAGAACGGATTTTGGGCGAAACAACGAAATCAAATCTATCGCTGAAGAATTTACCAAAGCCCTAGAAGCCGAGTTAGATTTCACTAGGGAAGCAGAATATACAGACCAACTCCGCCGCAACTTATCCCAGGGTAAATGGTTTGATCCCCAACAGATAGTAGTTGCCGAAATCTACTGGGAGTTAACTACAGAAAAGTTGATGGTGATGGAGTGGTTAGAAGGAGTACCTCTGCTCACCGCAAATTTAAGTAATCAAAATGGTAAAGATCCGATCGCAGAACGCAAAGCGCTCACGAGTTTATTATTTAGAGCTTTTTTTCAACAACTATATATAGATGGATTTTTTCATGCCGATCCCCATCCGGGGAATGTATTTTATCTGCAAGATGGTCGGGTAGCTTTGTTAGATTGTGGCATGGTAGGCAGGCTCGATCCCCGTACCCAGCAGATTTTAACAGAAATGCTGTTAGCGATCGTCGATTTGGATGCTCAACGCTGTGCCCAGTTAACTTTACAGCTAGCAGATTCTAGCCAGCCAGTTATTTTAGCGCGACTGGAAAATGATTATGACCGGATGCTGCGAAAGTATCTCAACGTCAATTTATCAGCAATAAATTTCAGTCATGTCATTTATGAAATTTTGCAAGTCGCCCGCAATAATAAAATTCGCTTGCCCAGTAACATGGGGTTATATGCCAAAACCTTAGCTAACTTAGAAGGGTTAGCCCGTGGCTTCAATCCAGAATTAAACTTTGTTGATGAGATTCAGCCATTACTCACAGACTTGTTCCGTCGTCAGTTAGTCGGCGAAAATCCCTTGCGATCGCTCCTTAGAACAGCATTGGATCTGAAAAGCCTGTCTTTACAATCTCCCCGTCAGATTGAACTACTATTAGACCGGGTAACATCAGAAACATTGCAGTGGAATTTATCGCTGCGGGGTTTAGATGGTGTCCGCCGGACTATGGATGATGCTGCCAATCGTCTTTCATTTAGCATCCTAGTAGGTTCCCTGATTATGGGAGCAGCAATTATTTCTAACCACGCCCAGACAACTCAACTATCTTTGTTAAGCAATATCTTGTTTGCGGCTGCAAGTCTGTTGGGATTGTGGCTAATTTTTAGTATTTTGCGATCGGGTCGTTTAAAATGAGGTCTATGCCGATAATTGTGGCTGAAGACTTAAATAAATTTTATCCGGTGGCGGTAAAGGAACCTGGCATTAAAGGTACAATTGCTCACTTCTTCCGCCGCACCTACCGTTCTATAAAAGCAGTTCAGAATGTTTCCTTTGAAATCGCTACTGGGGAAGTAGTAGGGTTTTTAGGGCCAAATGGGGCTGGTAAAACTACCACCCTAAAAATGCTCACAGGGTTAATTCATCCTACTAGTGGTCGTGTGAGAGTTGCAGGACAAATTCCCTTTCAGCGCCAAGAAGCATTTTTGCAAAAAATTACTTTGGTGATGGGACAAAAGCAGCAATTAATTTGGGATCTACCAGCTTTAGATTCTTTAAAAATTAATGCGGCTGTTTATAACATTCCCAATAAAGAATTTCAGCGACGAGTCGGTGAGTTAACAGAGATGCTTTCCCTAGAAGGAAAGCTTACCCAACCAGTAAGAAAACTGTCACTGGGTGAAAGAATGAAAGCCGAACTTTTAGCTGCACTCTTACATCGTCCTCAGGTGTTATTTTTAGATGAACCCACCTTGGGATTAGATGTGAATGCTCAAGCTGGGGTACGTGATTTTTTACGCGAGTACAATCAACGTTATCAAGCGACTGTTTTATTAACAAGTCATTACATGGCTGACATCACAGCTTTATGTCAACGAGTGTTGTTGATTCATCAAGGAAGGCTGATGTACGATGGCAGCTTGGATGAACTTTTAGAACGCTTCGCTCCTTATCGAGAAATTCATTTAGAGTTAGCCCAATGTTTGCCCAAAGAAAAACTGCTATCTTATGGAGATTTACAACTATTAGAAGGGCGAACGGTGCGTTTTTTAGTACCTCAAGATACACTAACGCAAACTGTATCTCAAATTTTAGCTGATTTAGAGGTAGTAGATTTACAAGTAACTGAACCACCAGTAGAAGAAGTTATTGGCAAAGTATTTCAGTCTGGAGTTGTAGAATAAGTGCTGAATTGCAGAGACGCGATTAATCGCGTCTGTACAAGAGTGCTGAGTATGTGTATTTAAAGGTAAACGAATTTTTATCTTTAATTTTCTATTTATGTACTTAATTTGATTGCAGACTGCTGTAGATAATCTGCTAATAATTATCAAATTCCAATACCAAACAGCAATGAAGCGAATTATTAGGAAAGCTCTAACTTTACTTGCAGTCTACTATGCTTACATACTTGAATACCGAGCAGAAATGATTTTATGGGTGTTGTCTGGTTCGTTACCTATTATTTTTATGGGTATCTGGATACAAGCAGCCCAGGGTGGACGCTTTAATTTGACACCTGTAGATTTTGCTCGTTATTTTTTAGTAGTTTTTGTTATTAGGCAATTTACTGCTGTTTGGGTAATTTGGGATTTTGAAAAGGAAGTAGTTGAAGGGAAGCTTTCTCCTAGATTATTACAGCCTATCGACCCTGTATGGCATCATGTTGCCATTCATGTTTCTGATAGATTGGCACGCCTACAATTTGCATTTATATTGGTAGGTTTATTCTTTATTCTTTATCCCCAAGCTTTTTGGGTGCCGAGATTGGGTAGTGTATTATTGTTTGTTCTATCAGTATTAATAGCTTTTATATTAAGATTTACAATTCAATATACTTTTGCAATGTTCGCTTTTTGGACAGAAAGAGCAACTGCATTAGAAAATCTTTGGATGTTATTTTATCTATTTTTATCAGGCATGATTGCACCTTTAGAAGTATTTCCTGATTCTGTAAGGGCTATCGTGATGTTAACACCATTCCCTTATTTAATTGATTTTCCTGCTAGTATTTTGATTGGACTACCTGTTGATTTAGGGCGTGGTTTTCTAGCACTGGTAGGTTGGACATTAATATTTTTAGTTTTAAATCGCTGGCTGTGGCGTATGGGTTTAAAGCGGTATTCTGGTATGGGAGCTTAGCTCGGCTTTATCCATATTAGAATTCCAATATACTTTGTCACGAAATAACTATCCTAGCGTCTACACACCATCCATATGGCGGTGCGTTACGGCTCAATTTCATTGTCTCTAAGTCCCAAATCATCTCATAGCCGTAACACACCCTACTTATAACTTTTAACTGTTTTATCTAGGTGCTTATTAGCTTAGTCTTTAGGTAGAGATAACTGCTAATTGTTTGTGTGATATTAGATAAATCATTTGCATTATCTAAGGTTTGTACTGTGTCGATTCAGCATCAGTAAAAACTTAAATAAACCCCCACAACCACTAAAGGTTGCAGGGGAACAGCAAGATTCGATATTGATTTATATTCAATATCACTGAGTACATTGGATATTCTATGGTCTTTCAGTAAATACAATTATTAATATTTACTGTGATTATTGCTACATTTATTGCTTATCTCAAGTGTTGTGCGAAAGTTAGATTTTCAGCTGACTTATTGCTATGACAAGGCTGCGATCGCAGTCTTGTCCACCCCATGATTTAAAATTAACTGTATCTATTGGTGTTGTGTGGTTGTGTATATACTACTGCTGAAATTCAGTCAGGCTAAAACCTTAACCATCAACATCACAGTGAGGCATTTTATATGAATCATGATGCTTTTATTGTTAAACCAGGCTCAAAAGTTTCCTTAAAGAAGCAGTATGACTCAGGCTTTAAAGGAAATTACCAGCAAAAAGCTGATGCTGAAGGTAAATTAGAGGCAGATATTCAACGATTAGCTTATTACCAAGATGTTCTCTACGCTCAAAACACCTATGCATTGCTAATTATTTTTCAAGCAATGGATGCTGCTGGTAAAGACAGCACAATTAAACACGTTATGTCGGGGGTTAATCCCCAAGGTTGTCAAGTTTTTAGTTTTAAGTCGCCAAGTGCTGAAGAATTAGACCATGACTACCTTTGGCGGTCAATGAAAGCTTTACCTGAACGGGGTAGGATTGGAATATTTAACCGTTCATACTATGAAGAAGTACTAGTAGTACGCGTTCATCCGGAAATTCTCAAAAAACAGCAACTTCCACAGTTCCCTGAAGGAAATAATATATGGAAGCAGCGTTTTGAAGAGATTAATAATTTTGAAAAGTATTTAGTGAATAACGGCATTGTTATCCTGAAATTTTTTCTGAATGTCTCTAAATCAGAACAGAAAAAAAGATTTTTGGCTCGGATTGAATCGCCAGAGAAAAATTGGAAGTTTTCTGCTAATGATGTGCGAGAAAGAGCTTTTTGGGATGATTATATGAGTGCTTATGAAGATATTTTCCAAAAAACTAGCACTGAATGGGCTCCTTGGTATATTATTCCTGCCGATCACAAATGGTTTACACGTCTGACGGTTGCTGATATTGTCTGCACCAAATTAAAAGAACTCAATCTTAAATATCCTACTTTGAGTGAAGAATATCAGCAGCAACTTTTGCAAGCAAAGCAAATTTTAGAAAGCGAAGATTAATTGATTTTCTGAAGGTAGTGGTGTGTTACGCTAACGCACCCTACACATATAACTTTATCAAGAACATATATTTGGCAAAGCAGTCTAAATAAAAAAAGAATGCAATAAACGAAGAAGGGAACAAGATTAAATGTACCCTTCTGAATAATTTATTTTTCTGCAAACAATATTTAACTTTGTATTAATTAATTTTTTGATGGTGCATTAGGTAATGTGCCTAACGCACCTTACTAATACAAATGCTGAATTCAGACATTTTTATTTCCTATTTATCAGTCAGCAATTCCTAAACCCAATTATTAATCAGTAATATCTATCTTTCAAATCGATATTCTGTCTAAGCCTATCCATCCGTTGATGGTTTCACGTTTGTTTGTGCAAACAAGGCCCTCAGATTCTTGATGACGATCCCCAAGGGTCGGTAGCTCTTCTACAAAATGTTCTGATAATAAGCAGGATTGATGTCCTAGAAATACTGGCATTTTTTGCCAACAATGTCGGCAGAACCAGTATAGATCAGAACCATTGATATGTAGCAGCAGCAAGTTAGAGCAGCAAGGACAGTAATTCATATTTACAAGTTCTGCAATCAGCTGAACTAGAAAAATTCACTATCAACACTTTTAAGATAATTGTGAAATGTGAGGAACTTGTGAAGAAAGTTAAGTTATTCTTGTTTTTGTAATTTTTGTACACATTTCGCAATATATGAGTTGGATTGTTAATAATTGCTTCTCTAAATAAAAAATTAAAACACACTTTTGAATTGCAGTTTTTAGGCTTATGTAAAAACAAATTACTAATAAATGATCTTCACAAGATCCTCAAATTATCCTCGTATATAAATTAAGTGTAGGGCTTGGGATCAAAACAAATAATACATCGCTCTTCAATATCTCTATTTCTTTAAGGAACTTAAAATTATGCTAGAAATCTTGGATAATCAAGAAATATCTCGCTCAGTTTCCAAAGAACAAGCATTTGTATTGCCTTTGAGTGAAGTAGGGATTGCAGACATTCCTTTGGTAGGAGGTAAAAATGCTTCTTTAGGGGAAATGATTCAGCAACTCCGGCGCAAAGGTGTAAAAGTTCCTACAGGGTTTGCTACTACTGCTTACGCATATAAATACTTTATTTCTGCCGCAGGTTTGGAAACAAAACTCAGAGAAATTTTTGCTGATTTAGATGTAGAAGATGTGCCAAATCTACGGCAATGTGGAAAGAAAGCAAGGTTATTAATGCTGCAAACTCCGTTTCCTGTAGAATTGCAGGAAGCGATCGCCCAAGCTTATCGCAGTCTTTGTCAGCAATATGATGCTGAAATGGATACTGATGTAGCTGTTCGTTCTAGTGCGACTGCAGAAGATTTACCCGATGCTAGCTTTGCTGGACAGCAAGAAACTTATTTAAATGTTCATGGTTTAGAAGCTGTATTAGAAGCTTGTCACAAATGCTTTGCTTCTATTTTTACCGATCGCGCCATTTCCTATCGCCAAATTAAGGGTTTTGACCACTTCAATATTGCCCTGTCGGTAGGCGTGCAAAAAATGGTACGTTCTGACTTGGCTAGTTCTGGTGTCATGTTCTCTATTGATACAGAAACCGGCTTTAAAGACGCGGCCTTAATTACTGCTGCTTACGGTTTAGGCGAAAACGTTGTTCAAGGCGCAGTTAACCCCGACGAATATTTAGTATTTAAGCCCACATTAAAACAAGGATACCGCCCAATTATCAGGAAAAGCCTTGGCAGTAAAGAAATTAAGATGGTTTATGACCTGGGCGGCTCAAAATTAACCAAAAATATCTCCGTCGCCGCATCAGAACGGAGTGTATTTGCGCTTAATGATGAGGAGATTTTGCAACTTGCTAATTGGGCTTGCATCATTGAAGAACATTACTCCCAAGTCCGTGGTACATATACGCCAATGGATATTGAGTGGGCAAAAGATGGGATTAGCAATGAACTGTTTATTGTCCAAGCGCGTCCAGAAACAGTGCAGTCCCAAAAGATAGGAAATATACTGCGGACTTATAGATTGGGGACTGGGGATAGGGGACTGGGGACTGGGAAAGACGATACACAATCCCTAATCCCTTTGGTTACAGGTCGTAGCGTGGGTGAGATGATTGGGCAAGGTAAAGCCAGAGTCATTTTAGATGTACATCAAATTAATCAGTTCCAAGCTGGAGAAATACTCGTAACAAACCGCACCGATCCAGACTGGGAACCGATTATGAAACGGGCTAGTGCGATTGTAACTAATGCTGGCGGACGTACTTGTCATGCAGCAATTATTGCTAGAGAGTTAGGAATTCCAGCGATTGTTGGTTGTGGTAATGCGACTACTATCTTGAAAACTGGGCAAGAAATTACTGTTAGTTGTGCAGAAGGTGAAACCGGAAAAGTTTACCCAGGTTTACTACCTTTTGAAATCCAAGAATTACCACTAGAAAAACTACCACACACCCACACTCAAATTATGATGAATGTGGGTAATCCAGAAGAAGCATTTGGTTTTGCAGCTATTCCTAATGATGGTGTAGGACTAGCGCGAATGGAATTTATTATTGCTAACCACATCAAAGCCCATCCTTTAGCCTTGATTCATTTTGATGAATTAGAAGACGAATTAGCTAAATACAAAATTGCGGAGTTAACTACTCAATATGAAAATAAAGCGCAATTCTTTGTAGATAAAATAGCTGAAGGTATTGGCACGATCGCAGCTGCTTTTTATCCCAAACCTGTAATTGTGCGTCTGTCTGACTTTAAGAGTAACGAATACGCCAATCTCTTAGGTGGTAAGCAATTTGAACCTAAAGAAGAAAACCCGATGATTGGCTGGCGTGGTGCTTCGCGCTATTACGATCAACGCTATCGTGAAGGCTTTGCTTTGGAATGTCAGGCAATGAAGCAAGTGCGCGATCGCATGGGCTTAACCAACATTATTTTAATGATACCGTTCTGCCGGACACCTGAAGAAGGGCGGCGAGTATTAGCTGAGATGGCAAACAATGGTTTAGTCAGAGGCGAAAACGGCTTACAAGTTTACGTAATGTGCGAATTGCCCAGTAACGTGATTCTCGCTGACGAGTTTGCTCAAGTATTTGATGGCTTCTCCATCGGTTCCAATGACTTGACGCAATTAACCCTGGGATTGGATCGAGATTCAGAATTAGTCGCCCATCTATTTGATGAACGCAATCAAGCTGTGAAGCGAACAATCGCCAAAGCTATCCAAACAGTTAAACAACACGGACGCAAAATTGGTATTTGCGGCCAAGCACCGAGTGATTACCCAGAATTCGCCCGCTTCCTTGTCGAACAAGGAATTGATTCCATCAGCCTCAATCCGGATTCAGTACTGAAAACACTCCTAGAAATTGCTAATGCAGAAGCTAGAGGATGAGGCAAGGGGGCAGGGGGCAGGGAGATAAGGGGGATGAGGGGGGTGAAGAGAAATAACTATTACCCATTACCCATTACTCATTACTCATTACTCATTACCCATGCCCAATGCCCAATGCCCAAATACAATAACTAAGGAGTAATCATTATGTTTAATAAACTCTTGGTTGCGGTTAATAATTCAGAAATTGGTCAACAAGTTTTTGATCAGGCTTTAGCTTTAGCGAAAGCAACTAATGCGGAATTAATGTTGCTCTATGTGCTTTCACCTTTTGATGAGCGGTATCCCAATCCTCCAGGTATAGCTACAGATGGAATTTACGCTCCTTTCACTCCTGATGATGTCAACTATTATCTGGGACAGTGGGAATCTCTCAAGCGTGAGGGCGTAGAATTTTTGACGTTGTTAAACAATAAAGCGATCGCTCAAGGTGTCAATGCAGAATACACTCAGGAATTTGGCGATCCAAGTCGGATTATTTGCGATTTAGCCCGTAGTTGGCAAGCTGATTTAATTATTCTCGGTCGGCGTGGACTGACGGGAATTAGCGAGTTTTTCTTAGGTAGCGTTAGTAATTACGTGCTGCATCATGCTCCCTGTTCAGTTTTAGCAGTACAAGGGGTAGTTGATGCTGTTAAAGAAAATTCCCCAGCCACGGTAGCAAGTTCAGCTTGATTCTTACAAGCAGTTTCCATGACTATCATCTTTATTCCCTAACAATCGGACTTCCAACCCTTAACTTATATGCTGTCTTCAAGCTTAAAAACTCCCGATTTTGGTGTGGATCTATCCAATCCCCAAGCCTTACTCACCGCCTTACAACAGCTTCGCAAATGTGTTTATCAAGAAGGACAGGAGATTTTTCACGAATGGCGATCGCGCATTCATAGACCAGCTTTTATTAATAGTAGTCTCAACTTAGCTTATTATTTGGCACTGCGGCGTTATGACTTGCGGGAATTGCAAATGGCTTTGTTACCTTGGGGTTTATGTTCATTAGGACATATTGAAACTAAGGTTTTAGCTCATTTAGATGCAGTAATTGCCACTTTAGCAGCTGCTTGTGATGTTAAGTTAAATTCTCCCATTAGTCACCCACCATTAGAGGAATTTTTTGAAGGCGATCGCTTGCTGCAAGAACAAACTGAGGCGCTGTTTGGTAAGACCCTTCGTCACCGTCGAGTCAGAATTATGGTGACATTGCCTACAGAAGCAGCTAGCAATTATGAGTTAGTCCGGAATCTCATTCACCAGGGAACTGATTGTGTGCGGATTAACTGCTCTCATGATACTCCGACTGAATGGTCTGCCATGATTGCGAATGTGCGGTTGGCAGAAGCAGAGATGAAACATCCCTGCAAAATTTTAATGGATTTAGGCGGGCCGAAACCGCGAATTGAATTTACTCTCGCACCTAATGGTAAACGTCACATCTGTCGTGGAGATTTGCTACTGCTGACTCGTGACTTATCCACCACTTTTGGATCTAGTTGTTTCCAAGCAAGTTGTACTTTACCGGAAGTTCTAGATCAGATACAACTAGGCGCGCGAGTTTGGATTGATGATGGTCATATAGGTGGACTTGTGGAAGCCATCACAGAAGAAGGTATCTGGATAAGGATTACTCAAACCCGCCTCAAAGGTAATAAACTCCAGCTAGATAAGGGTTTAAACTTTCCCGATTCAGATTTGCACTTAAGTCCACTCACAAATCAAGACAAACAAGATCTCGACTTTATCGCTAGTCACGCCGAACTGATTGATATCATTGGCTACTCTTTTGTGCAGAAGGCTGAGGATATCGCACTTTTACAACAGGAATTACAAGCTAGGTTACCAGAAGGTTCTCCCATCCCCGCGATCGTCGCTAAAATTGAAACCCCATTGGCTGTTACCAACCTCCCAGAATTAATCGTGCAAGCAGCAGGTAAACAACCCTTTGGCATTATGATTGCTAGAGGCGATTTAGCTGTAGAAATTGGTTACCAGCGTTTAGCAGAAATTCAAGAAGAAATTCTCTGGTTATGTGAAGCTGCCCATGTGCCTGTAATTTGGGCTACTCAAGTTTTAGAAAATCTCGTGAAACACGGAATGCCTTCACGCGCAGAAATGACTGATGCAGCAATGGCAGAAAGGGCTGAGTGTGTCATGTTGAACAAAGGGGCCTATATTGTCCAGGCTGTAACAATTTTAGATGATGTTCTCACCAGAATGCAGGCACATCAAATGAAGAAAACACACCAATTGCGCGCTTTACGTTCCTGGTAAAAGTAGCGCTTTCTTTTCTGCAATTTTTGCAGCCAGCATCTGCTAATTTGCATATCTCAGTTTAATTAAATATTTGTGTCTTTTGCCTGAAAGAACACCTGAGTTATGTAAGTTAAATGTGAAAAAATTAAGTAAATATTTGAGTCTGCTTTCTCTAACCACATCATCCTCAGTTATAGTCAGCAGACTTCCCACATATCACATAATTTCTAGAGATTGCTGTAGTTAATATTAATTTAAATAATATAACGCTCAATTAAAATTATACAGTTCAGGTTTTCTTAATCTTGGATTAAAATTATAAATTTGTAGTTTGTATAACAACTAGCCTACGGAAATTGCAGAAAAATCGTATACTAATAGCCAAAAATATATGAAAATATTTTTAAATTATCAGCGATTCAATAGAGAATATATTAAACAGTAATTGCAGAATGTAATTATAAATTTTGGGAGTCTCTAGCCGTGTCAGTCAGTAGGATTCGTCAAAACCAAGCTATTAACAGATTTGATTCGATTCGCAAAGATGCAGATGTCCAGCGGTTGATGAATTTGTTGGCGGCGTATCCTTTGGCAAAACAAATAGTGCTAGCGAATTTGCACAAGCAATCGCCACAGCAGATTTGGCTAGATTGGCAGGATGTTAATATAAATTTAAATAAATTTAGTGATTATAAAAATAAAACAATCTTTAAATGTGTAGAATATCCTCTCAAGGATTTATCTGCTGATACACAGAGCTTACTATTGTGCTTAGCACCCTTGAAGGGTTTGATTGACCGGAATGAACTGGTAAATTACATTAGAGAATTACAAAATTTAGAATTCCTTAAGAAATATTCCCTAAAAAAAATTGATGCCGCTATTCAAGAAGCTATTGACTGGGGATTGTTAAAATCTCATAATATTTTCGCCAATTTGCTGATTATCCAACCAGTATTTCCTTACTTTTTGCAGCATAAGTTAGAAAGCCTCAACGAGGAAATGCATAAAGCGTTAGATGAGGCATTTAAAAACCACTATTTAAAGTATGCAGAAAAATATTACCAGTTGCTAAATTCCCATGATTACCAAGAGCGGGAAAAGGGCAGATTATTTTGCCAATGGCAATATGATAACCTTTACAAAGCGTTGCAATTATGTTTGGAAAATCAAGAAAGTATTAGTATTTATTTTTGTTTAGATAGATACTTGGATTTGATTGACGATAATCAAACAAACCAGAAGTTAGCAGAAATAGTCTGTCAACACCTAGAGAAATACCCACCTGCATTTATTAAAAGTGAATTAGGCTATCAAATACCCTTAGCGATTCAAAAACTAGGTCGCTGGCAACTGTTAAAAAAACAATATTCACAAGCCAGACAATCTTACACAAAAGCATTACAAATATACAGTGCTTTAGACAGCCAAAAGCCAATACAGAAACAAATTTGGCAAGCTAACACTTACTATAATTTAGGGATAATCGCCCAGCAAATGCAAGAATTTGCACAGGCAGAGAGTAATTATCAACAGGCTTTGCATATCTACATCAAAAATAGCGATCGCTATCATCAAGCCCGTACCTATTACCAATTAGGCAATATTGCTCAACAAATATGGGAATTGTCACAGGCGCAAGATTATTATCAACAAGCGTTAAAAATCTATGTTGAACATGGCGATCGCTATTCTTGTGCTCGCACCTATTATAATTTAGGTGTAATTGCCCAAGAATTGCGGGAATTTGCCGAAGCTCAACGCAATTATCAACAAGCGTTACAAATCTACATCGAACATAGCGATCGCTATTCTTGCGCCAGTACTTATTACAATTTGGGTGTAGTTGCCGAAGCATTACAAGAGCTATCACAAGCACAGCGTAACTATCAACAGGCTTTGGATATTTATATTGAACATGGCGATCGCCATCACCAAGCACTGATATATCAAAATTTAGCAAGTATAGCCGAACAAACACAGGAATTTGCAGCAGCGCAACACCATTATCAACAAGCTTTGATCGTCTACATTGCCCAAGGCGATCGCGATGAACAAGCTAAGATATATCAAGATTTGGCAAGCGTAGCCCTAAAAACACAAGAATTTGTCGAGGCGCAACGCTATTATCAACAAGCGTTACAAATCTACATCGAACATAGCGATCGCTATGAGCAAGCCAATATCTACCAACACTTAGGGCTAGTTGCTCAACAAATGCAGAATTTAGCACGGGCGCAGAGCTATTATCAACAAGCTTTGGATATTTATATAGAATATGGCGATCGCTATAAACAAGCCCGTACTTATCAAAACCTGGGAATTATTGCCCAAAATATCCAGGATACAGCACAGGCGCGCCAAAATTATCAAAAAGCTTTAGATATTTTTGTGGAATATGGCGATCGCTATTCTCAAGCACATATTGAGTGCCAATTAGAAATCTTAGCACCAGTCTAGCTAGTTCTCGCCATTAACGAGCCATTAAAGACTGGCTTAACCAATATGCAACAGTAGCAAATATCAATATTACAGACACAGGGCCAAACCAAATTCCTAAAGTAGGATTTTCGGTAGTGGCGAGATTGTACATTTGCCATTCAATGTAAGCAAAGAGCCAAACTAATTCAAACTTTAACCAAATGATCATTGAGCAAGCAATTTGATATTGTCTCAATGCATTTTCTTCCGTAATTCTCACCACATAATTAAAAGTATGTGGATAGCGGTTGATCAATGTCAGCATTCCATACATAAATAAACCCACAATCGGTAACAACCAGATAACTTTTTTGCTACCCCAGCCATTAGCACGTCCATCAATCCCAAAATGGACTGGTATCGTTTCGGGTAATGTCAACCAACCGTGAAGTGCGATGCCAAATAATGCCACTATTCCTGCTAAAGCACCCAAATTTATTATTTGCAATAGCTGCGATTCAGGAATTACAAGAACAGGCCTTTGATTACTCATGATATTTACCTTAATCTGCTGATTTTGGTCTTAATCTAGCCTGATTTTTGAAATATGAAACTACCCCAAATGTCAAAAAAAATTACAATCTTCTCTATGGTAAGTTTGCTTACCCCCAGGGTGATACTCATAGACTCGTTCTCAAACTTGCAAGTAACGCATGAAAAGCCTTTCCATCGGTGCGTTAGCTTCAGCGTAACGCACCCTACTAAATTTATTGATTAACAAAATCAAAAATATATTTTGATAAACGTATCACAAAAAATACGGTGTCCTTGTCAAATCCAATATCCTACAATTTCTGGCTATTCTTCCTACCTCCTGACTTCTTAATGTTCATTCAGGTAAAATTTCTCGACAACCAAGCTGATTAAGAATCTCCTCATCTACCTCCTTGCTATCACCAAGTTCTGTATTTTTGAACAGTACTGTAAATGCTCCTGCTCCTAACCTATCTTGGGGAAACAGACGATAACAAGGTATATCGGTTAAATGGGATTGATAATTTTGGAAATTAGTCACTGGAATTGCTTCAAATTGAGGAAACCGCTGTAAAAACCATTCGCATACCTCCTCATTTTCTTCTGGAGAATAAGTACAAGTCATATAAGCTAAATAGCCTTGAGGCGATACCAATCTAGCAGAATTAGCTATAATCCGTTTTTGCCGATTAGCACATTTATTAATATTAGTTGGGTGAAAACATCCTGGTGCTTTTTCACCCTTAGCGAGTAAAGATTGCCCAGAACAAGGAGCATCGACTAAAACTAAATTACTAGATAATGGTATAGTTTCTGCTAAAATACTAGAATCTCGATTAACTACAAAACTAGGCTTAATTTGGCAACGTTTCAAATTAGAAATTAACATTCCTAAACGTTTACCAATTACCTCATTACTAATCAGTAATTCAGGTTGTAAAGCTTTCCACGCAAAGATACTCTTGCCTCCTGGTGCAGCACACATATCAAATATCAGCTTTACCGATGGGGTAATTGTTAATAAAGGCGCAGCTGCAAATACAGAAGAAAAATCCAGACAATAAAAATCTCCTTGGTCATGTAGAGGATGTTTACCTGGCTTTTCTCCTAAAGGTAATCTATCTACAAATTCCGGTTGCCAACTGGCTGGTATTTCTACAGAAAAAGGTGAAATATTTGGTCTTGATTGACACCATAAAATGCAAGGATGAAAAGGTTGGGGATCAATTAGTTCTGCAATAAATTTCTCTTGAATATCAACGTTTGCAAACAAACGCTTTGCAAGTTTAATTAATAGATTTGAAGGTTTTTCCATCGATAAATCAAACTGTTATGAAAGAACAATGCCAAGCTAAGGTTTAGCTGCATACTGAAAAACATCATGTCATTTGAAATGGGCATGGGGCATTGGGCATTGGGCATTGGACATTTGGTGTTTGGTGTTTGGTTTTAGGTGTTTGTAATTGATTATTTCCCCTTTCCCCATATTCCCTTATCTTCCCAGTCCCTAGTCTCCAGTCCCCAATCTCCAGCCCCCAAACTACACCACCGAGGGTCATGATATTAGATAATTTTCAGCGAAAAATACGCAAAGAAGCACAGTTGTGGCGAGATGAAGGCCTAATTAGTGCTTCGCAGTATCAACAGTTAGCAGACCGTTATCAATTTAACAACATAGAAGCAGCAACGCGCGATCGCTCGCGGATGATTGCGATCGCAGTTGGCGGTATCTTGTTAGTCTTAGGTGTGATTATTTTTATCGCCGCCAACTGGCAAGAATGGTCGCGAGATGTCAAGTTTATCTTGATGATCAGTTTGTTTCTATCTGTTACTATCACTGGTTTTTACACTTGGCGAGAACCTGCACTTAAGAAAGCGGAAGGCAAAAAACTTGACCGCAGCAAACGCTTATTAGGCGAGGCTTTACTAATATTAGGCGCTTTTATTTTGGGCGCAAATATCCTCTTGATGGCTCAAGTATTCAATATTGCTGGTTCCACTGCGGAACTGTTTATTGCTTGGGGATTTGGGGTTGTGATCATGGCTTACAGCCTATCATTAAATTCCTTGGGTATTCTGGGCATTGTTCTCGTCCTCATTGGTTATTGGAGTGGACTCGGAGACTGGTGGTACACTCAGGGCGAATGGACTTGGGCAAGATTAATTGTGCGACATATGCCCTTGATATCCTGGCTATTTTTTGTACCCTTAGCCTATTTTTGCCGATCGCGCTGGATTTTTGGTTTAGCAGTTTTTGCTTTTGTAAGTTCCTTGCAATTCAACCTCAATCCCTTACAAGTACTAACTTACACTGATATTGCGCCGTGGGTGGCATCCTTTGCCTTTGCACTCCCACCAGCTTTATTGTGGAGTTACGATGATTTACTATTTCCCACGGTTAATTATCGCTTGTTTCAACCCCTAGCGCGTAGTCTGGCTTTATTCTGTTTTGGTTTTGCATTTTATATCTTGTCCTTCCGTTGGCAATGGCAATTCCCAGAAAATGGCTATATCCCGCCAACTACTAACAGCAACATCTTCAGAAGTCTTCCCATCATCGATATAGGGATTCTTAGTGGCTTGGCAGTATTACAATGGTTATTTCTATTGCGTCAACGCAACAATCCTGCCCGTCGAGAAATGGTTTTCAACCTGATCCTGATTGGGATATTTATTGGGATTACGGCTTTAGTACCTTTTTGGCATCAAGGTATTACCCGTATTAGCGAACTGGGAATTTTTGCCTTCAACGTTCTGTTAGTCATCTTATCTTGGAAACTAATTCAAGAAGGATTGAAACTTAACGATAGACCCTCATTTTGGGGCGGTATGCTATTGTTAACTTTACAAGTCCTCAGTCGGGTGTGGGAGTACAATACAGACTTGCTAGTCAAGTCGCTGGTTTTTGTAATGTGCGGTTCTGTACTAATTAGCGCAGGACTGTGGTTTGAACGTCGCCAATCTGAAGGAAAAAGTAAAAAAAGTAATTCTTAATTCGTAATTCATAATTCGTAATTACGAAGAATTCGATAGAATGTTATCTCTGTGTATTCCTAATATTTGAGTAGTTAGGGATTTTCGGAAAATAAATGATCCCACTTTCAGAGGAACAAATTATTTCTCCTCTACTTCCTCTGCTTCCTCTGCTGGCATAGCGATGGAATATCTTTTTAGTTGAAAGTCCCTTAGCCTGTCTCTGCGTAAGTCCTAATCCCGGTTATTTTCCTCTCCTTTCAGGACTACGCCCATGAAAAGTAATGCCTCCGAATCAAATAAATCCAGCGCTTCTGAATCGAATAAATCATCAAATAAATCTAATCAAGGTTGGTCTCCCGAAGCTGAATTTTCTGGCAAGCTGACTTTTCGGGATTATTTAATTGCTACTGAACAAAAAGCAAACCAACCTTTACCTTTTTGGCGGTTACTGGTTCCCCTGTTAATTCAAACAGGGTTGATTATGGCAGTACCCACCCAAGCTGTTTACACAGACGTTGCTGGCAAAACTGTGATTTTGCAAAGTGCGTCTGTAGATCCTGATGATGTGCGGCAAAACTACGCCATCAATTTAGACTATAACATCTCCCGGATTGCAACTTTGAGAAGACTACCTGGCTGGCAGGAGTTGCTAAGGCAAAATAGGGGTAGAACTAGACAATTGGCAGAAGGAACCAATTTGTATGTAACTCTGGAAGAGAGAGAATTTTCTGGCCGTGGTGTTCCGTCTGCTTGGAGGCCAATAAGAGTCAGCGGAAGACGACCTACAAACCTAGCAAATGATCAGGTCGCCCTAAAAGGCGTATATCGGGATGGCGCTGTCAATTATGGCGTAGAGACATACTACATTCCAGAGGAACAGCGGGAACGGATTAGTAGAGATATTTCCCGCGCTTTAAACTCTCGTGAGGGAAGACGACAACCAATAGTAGTCAAAGTCAAAGTCGATCCTCAAGGTAATGCTGTACCTATTAGTTTATGGGTGCGCGATCGCAACTATCGCTTTGAATAATTAGTATTTAAGGTGCGTTAGCCTACGGCATCACACACCCTACTGGCGTATCTAGACTAAAATAGTGTATTACTCAAACTCTTGTGGGATGGGCATCTTGCCCGTCCTGGGCGGACAAGATGTCCACCCCACAAGAAAATTATATTGCCACATTTAGTCTTGTCAGTCCACTACTCTGTATATGCAAAGCGAATATTTTGGGATAATTAATCCCAAAATAGCCGCTTTAACTACGAATTACAAATTACGAATTACGAATTATTTAGTCTTGTTGACGTAACTGCCAAGCTACACCTAAAGCTGCTCCCGCACCGGCTACTAAACCAGTACTCATTCCTTGTATAGTTTTTTGTATAGGATCTTGAGTCAAGCAGTCACTAGTAACTGTTTTGGCTTCCAAACACATAGTACTTTCTGCCCAACTGGTAGTACCGCCTAAAATAACACCACTCAAACTACAGAAAACAACTAGCATTAAAAGGCGTTTAGTTTTTCTATCCATATCAAGATGCGTTATATATTGCAGTAAGTTAATAATCCTCAACTACTTTACACATCCTGGGACAGATTGTCAGCTGTATCAACTTGTGTTTTACATGGGGCATAGGGCATGGGGCATTGGGAGACAGGGGAAAAACCAAACACCAATTACCAATTACCAATTACCAATTACCAATTACCAATTACCAATTACCCATTACCAATTACCCATTCCCCATTCCCCATTACCTACTCTTCTCCCCAAGTCCGCAATTGCAAATATACCAAAACTAAAGTTACTGCTAGTAATACTGTCGCGGCTGCGGCTGCATAACCAAAATCAAATTGACCAAATGCTTCTTGATAGATGTAATAAACTAGCAAATTCGTCGAATTTAGCGGCCCGCCGCCTGTAATTACGTAAACTTGCTCAAAACTCCGCAAGGTAAAAATAGCAGTGGTAACAATCGCAAATATTAAAGTTGGTCGCAATCCGGGGAGAGTGATATGCCAAAATTGTTGCCAACCATCTGCACCATCCAATTCCGCTGCTTCGTAACGACTGGGGGGAATGGCTTGCAACCCTGCTAAAAACACCACCATATTAAAGCCGAGTTGTTTCCAAATACTCAGTAAAATAATTACTGGCATAGCCCAAAATGTATCTCCCAACCAAGGAATTGCCGGAATGCCAAATATGTTTAAAAATCCGTTAACGGGGCCAGTGGTTTGAAATAGCCAGCGAAATCCTAACCCAGCAGCCACTAAAGAAATAATTGAAGGTAGAAAATAAGCGCTGCGGATGATGCCTCGCAAAGCTAAAGAACGATTTAATAATACTGCTAGCCCTAGAGGAATCACTAAACTAGGAATTACCGTAGCAATCGTAAAATAAGCGGTATTAGCCAAAACTTGCCAAAAATCGGAATTCAACAGCAAGCGCCAATAATTTTTGAAGCCGACGAGATAAATACCTTTTGAGGTAAAACTACCAGCCGTAAAACTGAGATAAAACAAATAAGCGATCGGCCAAATAATAAACAGACCTAGTAAAATCAATGCGGGTGTGAGAAAAACCCAGGCGGCAACTGTATCATTATCTAGCAGTTGCATCTGAGAGGAACGGGATGTTTTCATAGCGGTTTTGGCTGTTGAATGCGGTAGGGTGTGACTCCACGCAGAGGTACTGCTAAGATCCTGTGAATTCTATTTGGCTTAAACGAATGCCTCACATTTTCCCCTACTTTGGCAAATTTGCGATCGCCAGCACAAAGCTGACCTCTAGCGTACTTATAGCATTATCGATGACACTCAATACAGCTGTGCTGGCTGAACCTACAAAAGTGCCAATTCCTAACCCAGCACCTACAAATCAGGCGATACCAACACCAGTCCCTAATCCAGCACCTACAGAACAGTCTACAAATCCCATTGCCCAAAAATTAATCGGTGAATGGCAAACTAAAGACCCTTCATCACCTGTGACGCTAACTTTTATGTTCTCGCCAGATGGTAAATTATATGTTCTGTCGCCTGATACAAAAACTCCTGTAGCTGTGGAATTTCAATATCAGATCAACCCGACAGCCCAACCAATGCATTTAAATGTCATAGTCGCTAAAGAAAAACAACCAGTTCTGACAATTTTTGAATTTACAGCTGATGGTCAACTGCGCTTGCAATTAGATAATACCGACCCTGGTAAACCACGACCGACAGCTTTCTCTCCGACAGCCACCCTATTCACCAAAGTTTCTGATACCACAAAGCTACCGGAGAATACCAAGTTTATTAACCCGCAAATATGAGTAATAATTCTACAATCGATACTGCTACGACTAGTTTAATTTCGCCCAACATTTCTAGTGAGGTCTTAAGAACCAGCACGCCCTTAAAATTAGGTATTCTCGCCTCAGGAAATGGCAGCAATTTTGAGGCGGTAGCCCAAGCTATTGCATCAGGACAGTTAAATGCCCAAATTCAAGTTTTAATTTATAACAACCCTGATGCTAAGGCTGCTGTGCGGGCGGCGAATTGGGGTGTAGAGGCGGTATTGTTGAATCACCGCGATCGCAAAAATCGACAAAAATTTGATGGGCAAATTGTACAAACCTTAAAGCAGTACGATGTAGAATGGGTAATTTTAGCTGGCTGGATGCGGCTATTAACACCAGTATTAATTGATGCTTTTCCTGACAGAATTATTAATATTCATCCCAGCTTGCTACCAAGTTTCAAGGGTATTCATGCGGTAGAACAAGCTTTAGCGGCTGGGGTAAAAATTACTGGTTGTACGGTGCATTTAGTATGTTTAGAAGTAGACAGCGGCCCCATCATCATCCAAGCAGCAGTACCAGTGTTAGCAGATGATACCGCAGAAACGCTCCATGCCAGAATTCAATTAGAGGAACATCGAATTTTACCACAGGCGATCGCATTAGCCGCACAAAGGCGATCGCATTGCATCACTGTATCATCGTGAGATAATTTTGCGATCGCAAGGGGCACGGCATCAATTAAGATATTTGTTTCTATCAAAATCTTTCAGTGCTGTGCCTCTCACATTGGGATAATTTTGAAATTGCCAGTCATAAATCTATAGGAAAAATCTACAAATTTGGTAATTTTTTCTGTAGTAAAGTACAGTGCATTTAGTTGAAATTTTGACTTTTGACTTCCCCACAGAGGTTCTAGCCTTTTCGTAACTTCCACAAGTAACTAGAAATTAAATTTGTCATCACATGGGCAATAATTGGTACTAGCAAATTGCCACTCAATAGCGCACCATAGCCTAGCATTAACCCAACAATAGTTGCCCAAATCACATAAGGCCATTGTTGAGAACCACTCAGATGCAATACCCCAAAGCAAAGACTGGATACAATCACAGCGACATGATCTGCACCTAAGGCGGGAATCATCACACCCCGAAATAATAATTCTTCACTTAATCCCGGTAGCAATCCCAGCCAAATAATATCTGGTAAAACTAAAGGCTTAAGTACCAAGTCTAGATAATAATCTGCGCTTTTACGGTAGGCTGGCACAAAGCGATAAGTTAAGCCACTCACAATAGTAATAATTAATCCTAGTCCCACCCCCAAAAGCAAATCAGTTTCATTCCAACGCCAAGGAAACAGGGAAAAGCCACCAAAGCGCAACCACAATTTAGCGACTATCCACAAAATAATTGCAGTCGCTCCCATCGCTCCCAATACTTGGATGCGTGTCAGGTAAGGAATTTCTGGTTCTTGTTTTTGTTGTTCAACCACGGGTGTTTAGGGGAATTGGGGATTGGGGATTGGGGACTGGGGGCTAGATAGGGATTATGGAAGAAATAATTTATTAATTTTGACTCTTGACTCTTGACTTTTGACTCTTGACTCTTAACTAATAACAAGTTGCTGTAGAGAATTTATTTGCGGACGGAGAGCAGCGGGATCGACACCTGCTTTGTGTGCTGCTAAAACACCTACTGCTTCTAAATATGAGTTTACCTGTATGGATTTGATTCCTAAAGGTTCTGGAGGAACTTGGATTTGAGTTTGGTTTTCTGCAACAGTAATAATTTGGCATTGCTTCTGATTTAAGCGCAAAATTGCACTACTACCACAAGCGGTTGCTGGTATTATTGCAGCATCAACTTGTTCTGACCAAATATCTTCTGGTAGATATTTGGTTGTTCCTTTCTCTATGATAAATTGTGGTGCGCGACTTAAACCGACAAGTACGCACGGTAAAAAAGTATAGCCTAATTCTTCGGCGGCGGAACGAGGAGATAAATTCGCATCTGGGGGGAATGAGGCTAAAGCCGGAGCATGGGCGCAGGGAATTTGAAAAGTACGCACAATTAAATGGCTGATGACTGCTTCTGCGCCAGCTAAGGGATCTACGCCTTTACCTTGGCGGTAGTTTTCCACTGCTTCCGCTTCCATATTATCGGGGAAACGGGCTACTACTGCGATCGCATCTGCACCCGCTTGTTTAATTAATACTTCTGCTGCTCTTAATAAACTATCGGGGTTCCCTATTGTCCCCCAACTAATACCAGATTCTGATGTGCGTAATTCTATATTTAATGGCGTATCTGTGACAACATAATCTGTCAGGGTTAAGCCTAATGTAGCTCTAGCTGCATCTGCTGCTTGCAAGTGTCGCAGCCTTAATTCTGGCTCTATCGCCTGGTCTAAAAGCAAACCTATGTTATTTCGATGTACAGGGCGCAAACCCCATTGTCCAGCAGCAAATTTGTCTAACCCGTAACCTTCAACATAAAAAGTATTAGGTAAATTCCAGTACAAACTTGCACCATTGAGGACATTGGGGTGAGTGATTAGGCGATCGCACACCTGTGATATAACTCTGGCTACTGGTAAAGCATCCCCGGCATAACCCCCGATTGCTGCACCCACACCAGTAGGTACAATTAAAATAGCAGTATATGGACGTTGCATAAAATAGTTCGTAATTGATAATTCGTAATTCGTAATTATTTTCCTATGCTTTCAGACACGCGGATTTTAAAACATTCATCACCATGTATTTGACTTCTCAATTGCTAAATCAAGGGTTTTATACTGGTTTGTGAATTACGACTTACGAATTACGAATTAGTAATTACTCTGCACTTGCTGTAGTCACTACAGCTTCCACCGTAGCCTTTTCTTGTTCTGTATCTACAGAGGTAATTGCCCAACGTAAAGGTTCACCCTGTTTTTCTAATTCTGCGGCGATTGCTTGCTCTAACTCTGTAGGAGTTTCTTGGAGGTCAATTTCTGCGGTAATAAAATGAGTAGTCATTCTCGCCTATCCTTGTTATTATTGCTTTCTAGAATAACTGATATCAGCATAAAGGATGAAGTATTAAAAGAGCAATTTCTGTCAAATTTTCATCCTTTAGCCTTGATATTTTATCCTTTAATTAGCCTCTGCCAAATTGCAACTGATAAAGTGTATCTTCTTTTTCTGTTGCCAGTTTTAGATCAGACAGAGGTTTGGCGACACAAAGTAACACATAGCCTTGTTTTTGTAATTCTGGACTAACGCCCATACCATCAGTTTGATCTACAGTTCCCTCACTAAGTTGACCAGCGCAAGTTGTGCAAACACCTGCACCACAAGAAGTTGGCAAGTCCAAACCAGAAGATTGAGCAACTGATAAAATAGTTTCGTTTTCGGGCACTTGCAAAGTATAAATTTTGCCTTGGTGGTTAATCTCAACGGTGTATGTTTTGGGCATATACAAAAAGGGTGTAATTTAACTAACAAAGGAAATATTTTATCTGATGAATAGACACACAACCAAGTCGAGAAACGCCAACCCAAAAATTATTTTCAAATAGATTTATTGGCAGAAGTAGCTATACAGTGATAATTATAAGTCCTGGCCAGACCAAAACTTCAAGTAGGGAGACTCATTACCAGTTGATACCATCGATGAAGACTTGTAAGCTTGAATTCTCCTGAAATATAGGCAGTGATTATAAACACTAAAACCATTTTTGGCTAATATCTTGGAGTGTAGAATGTTGGAATTATATCGTCAACACGTTGTAGAAAGAGCTGAATTAGGAATTCCCCCCTTACCGCTAGATGCCAAGCAAACTTCAGAATTGTGCGAATTACTGAAGAATCCGCCCAAGGGTGAAGAAGATACATTATTGCATTTATTGCGCGATCGCGTACCCCCTGGAGTTGATGCTGCAGCTTATGTGAAAGCAGGGTTTCTCACAGCTATTGCCAAAGGTGAAACCAAAAGTCCCTTAATTTCACCCATCCAAGCAGTAGAATTACTGGGAACAATGGTAGGTGGTTACAATGTGCAATCTTTAATTGAATTGCTGCAAACTCCTACTGTCTCTGTCTCCGACTCTTCCGAAACCCCCTTGGTGATGGGGGGACAAGGAAAGGAACCCATCGCCGCCTATGCCGCCAACGCCCTCAGTAAAATTCTGTTGGTATATGATGCTTTCCATGATGTTTTAGAGTTATCTAAAACTAATCCCTTTGCCAAGCGCGTCATAGACTCTTGGGCGGAAGCTGAGTGGTTTACTGTTCGTCCCCAACTCCCAGAAGCAATTACCGTTACCGTCTTCAAAGTTCCTGGGGAAACCAATACCGATGACTTATCCCCCGCCCAAAGTGCTACCACTCGCCCGGATATTCCCTTACACGCCTTAGTGATGCTAGAGTCACGGCAACCGGGAAGCTTAAAAACCATTGCCGAGTTAAAGAAAAAAGGAAATCCTGTCGCCTACGTAGGTGATGTAGTTGGTACAGGTTCCTCCCGTAAATCTGCGATCAACTCCGTATTGTGGCACATGGGCAATGATATTCCCTTTGTTCCCAACAAACGCGCTGGGGGATATATTTTAGGTGGTGCGATCGCGCCTATTTTCTTTAATACAGCTGAAGATGCTGGTGCTTTGCCTATTCAATGCGATGTCACCAAGTTAGAAACAGGTATGGTAATTACTATCCATCCCTACAAAGGCGAAATCACCAACGAAGTCGGCGAAGTTATTTCCACCTTCAACCTCAAACCCGATACCATCCTCGATGAAGTTCGTGCAGGTGGGCGCATTCCTTTATTAATTGGGCGTACCCTCACCGACAAAACCCGCCAAGCACTTGGTTTAGAACCCAGCACCTTATTTATCCGTCCCCAAGCACCTGAAGAGACAGGTAAAGGCTATACCCTCGCCCAGAAAATGGTAGGGAAAGCTTGCGGATTACCTGGTGTGCGTCCTGGTACATCTTGCGAACCCATCATGACTACCGTTGGTTCCCAAGATACCACAGGCCCCATGACCCGTGACGAGTTAAAAGAACTCGCCTGTCTTGGTTTCAGCGCTGATTTAGTGATGCAGAGTTTCTGTCACACCGCAGCTTATCCCAAACCAGTAGATATCAAAACCCACCACGACTTACCAGACTTTTTCGCTCAACGTGGTGGCGTTGCTTTACGTCCTGGTGATGGTATCATTCACTCTTGGCTAAACCGGATGCTGCTACCCGACACCGTCGGAACTGGCGGCGACTCTCACACCCGCTTCCCCCTAGGTATTTCCTTCCCCGCAGGTTCTGGGTTAGTAGCCTTTGCTGCGGCTTTAGGTGTCATGCCTTTGGATATGCCAGAATCAGTTTTGGTAAGATTCAAAGGAGAATTACAACCAGGAATTACCCTCAGAGATATTGTTAACGCTATTCCCTACGTCGCCATTCAAAAAGGATTGCTCACAGTAGAGAAAGAGAACAAGAAAAACATCTTCTCTGGGCGAATTTTAGAAATGGAAGGCTTGCCAGATTTAAAAGTAGAACAAGCTTTTGAATTAACAGATGCATCAGCAGAACGTTCCTGTGCAGGTTGCACAATTAAACTGAGTCCAGAAACAATTGCTGAATATCTGCGTTCTAACATTACGCTGTTAAAAAACATGATAGCCAGAGGCTACCATGATGAACGCACTCTGCTACGCCGCATTGCCCAAATGGAAGAATGGCTAGCCAATCCCGTATTACTTGAAGCCGATGTAGATGCAGAGTATGCCGAAATCATTGAAATTGATTTGAACGAAATCAAAGAACCAATTGTTGCTGCTCCTAATGACCCCGATAATGTGAAATTATTATCGGAAGTTGCAAACGATCCAGTACAAGAAGTATTCGTTGGTTCTTGTATGACAAATATCGGTCATTATCGAGCAACTGCGAAAGTTTTGGAAGGCGCAGGTGAAGTAAAAACACGCCTGTGGATAGCACCGCCAACCCGCATGGATGAACACCAATTAAAAGAAGAAGGTGTATATAGCGTGTTTGGTGCTGCTGGTGCTAGAACAGAAATGCCAGGATGCAGTTTATGCATGGGTAATCAGGCGCGAGTTGCTGATGGCACAACTGTATTTTCTACCTCTACCCGCAACTTTAATAATCGCATGGGTAAAGGTGCAAGAGTGTATTTAGGTTCCGCAGAATTAGCCGCAGTTTGTGCGTTGTTAGGACGCATTCCCACAGTACAGGAATATCTTGATATTGTGGCGAAGAAGATTAATCCTTTCGCTGACAATTTGTATCGGTATTTGAACTTCGATCAAATTGCCGGTTTTGAGGATGAAGGACGAGTGATTTCTAAGGAGCAGCAGGCTTTGTTAGTATAATTTCGATTAGATAATGGTGAGTCATCATAATGGCTCACCTAAAGATTTATTAACAAGGTAAAAGTACTTAGATATGATGTTGTAAAAGTGCTTTAATTAAGGATGGCTAGAAAAGCATAAATTTTTTTAAGCTCAGCTTTACTTATTCCAATGCTGAAATTGCACCTAGTTAATTAACTTAATCTCAAAATTCGTAATTCAAACATTAATAGCAATAAATTATTAAATATGGTAAATCAATTAGAAATTACAGATGAACACAAAGAGAATGCTGAAATAGAAATTCGTGACAAAACAAAACGTGTTGACTACAACACTTTAGAATACCCCATAGAAGTAATTATTCAAAAATATTTAGAAGGCAGAGACGAAGATGAAAATGAATTATTTATTCCCGACTATCAAAGAGAAATGTCTTGGGATGAAGATAGGCAGTCAAAATTTATTGAATCTTTGATTTTGGGTTTACCAATACCCTATATTTTTGTTGCTGATATATCAGGAACAGAAGATTTAGCTCGTTTAGAAATTATTGATGGTACACAACGTATTCGCACTTTAACTAGGTTTATCAAAAATGAACTTAAATTACAAAACCTTGAAAAATTAAAAAATCTTAATGGGTTTACCTTTCAAGACTTACCACTACCACGGCAAAGACGTTTTAAAAGAACTACTATTAGAATGATTATTTTAACAAAGGAGGCAGATGAAGAGATTAGACGGGATCTCTTTGAGAGAATTAATAGTGGTAGTGTTGAATTAAATGAAATGGAGAAACGTAGGGGAGGGAAACCAGGAAAGTTTTTAGATTTAATTGAGGATTTATCAAAGTTGCCCATATTTATAGATTTATGTTCTTTTACTAAGACTGAAATCAACAAAAGAGATCCGCAAGAATTTGTTTTACGTTTTTTTGCATTTTTAAATAATCATCAAAACTATTCTAACTCTGAGAGGAAAGTGCATAAATTTCTAAATGATTATTTAGAACAACAGAATAAATCTGATTTATTAAATATTGACGCAATGAAAAAAGAATTTTATTTGGTGTTAGAATTTATAAAAAAATATTTTCCTGATGCTTTACATATTTATCGAAAGACAAAAAATCGCTATGAACCAACAACCAGAATTAAATTTGAATCAATTTGTGTAGGTGTTGCTCTAGCATTAAGAGAAAACTCAAATCTAGAACCAAAATCAACTAATTTTTTAGAGAGTCAAGAGTTTAAGAAATATACGACATCTGATACATACAGTTCTCAAAATAAAGTGACTAATCGTATTTATTATGTCCGTGATCAGCTTCTTAGGTAATTAATGGAAAGTACATTATTTAAAGATTTTGATGAACGTGCTCAAGAAGTAAGTAGATATTTTTTATTTTTGAAAAATTTAGAGCAAGGTTCAATTAAATTAAGCATGGGTAATGCTCAAAGTATAAAAACTAAATCAATTAATAACAATTTAGAAAAAACTCTCAAAGCAACAGGATATCTTCTGCTTTATAATTTAGTTGAATCCACTATTACTAATGCGATTGAAGCAGTCTTTGATGAACTAAAAAATAAAAATATTTCTTTTGATGATGTCAGAGATGAAATTAAAAAAATTATTATTGATAATATTAAAGATAAAGATAATAAATCCACAGCTAATCTTTTAATAAGCATACAAAACATTTCAGTTGATATCATATCAGCTTGTTTTAACAAAAAAAGATTATTTTCAGGTAACGTTGATGCAAAAACAATAAGAGATACAGCAAATATGTATGGCTTTTCATATAAGACAAATGCCAGAAAGACCCAAAATGGTAGCGATTTACTAACAATTAAGACTAATAGGAATGATCTAGCACATGGTTCTAAGTCATTTGAGGAAGTTGGTAGAGACGCTACAGCAGATGAGTTATTGAAAATTCAAAAAAGAGTTATTTATTATTTAAAAGGAATATTAGAGAATATAGAGAGTTACCTATTGAATGAAGAATATTTAAAATAGCTAAAAATAATGCTCAATTTGGTGATTATTTATGAATTTTTACACTGTAGTACTTAAGCAAAGCGCTGATTATTGGATTGCTTTGTGTTTAGAAAACGGAATTTTAGGACAAGGAAAAACTCAAGATAATGCCATTAGCAAGTTAAAAGAAGCAATCGAGTCTTTTGAGCTTGTGTATGAAAGTGAAACTAATATCTATAAATCTCCAATTTCTATAGAAGAACTTCATGAATTTTTGCTCTTAGAAGAAAAGCAGCAAGATTCCGAGATATATGAATTAAGAAAAGTTTATGCCTAAAAATATACCTTCCCTGAAACCCAAAGAGCTAATTAAGCTTTTAGAAAAAGGGGGCTGTACATTTTATCGAGAGGGTAAAGGCGACCATTGCTTATATACTCGTGAAGTTGATGGACAACGTAGAGTAGTTCCTATAGATATGGGTGCAGGAGAAATGTCTCCTGCTTATGTTTTGCGGGTTTTTCGGCAGTTTGGTTTTAGCGATGAGGAAATTGAGTACTTATTAAAGTAAATAAGATAATTATTTGATGAGCGATCGCACTCCTCAATTCCCAAGTGCGATCGCCATATACTGAGGTATTCTTACCTCAAAAGAAAACACAAGATACAGTGAAATGAAACATATCAAACGTCACGTTAAAGGGATAGAACTCTTTGTCGAGGTTGCTTTTTTAATAGCCTTATTTCTGTTTGGACTCTTCCTCGATTATAAATTAGCTGCTTCCTTGTTCTGGCAGTTTTACTTATTGATGGCTGTTTTAGCCTTAATCTTACTCTTGCCAATATACTTACAATCTCGGAGTCAACAACAATTGTGGCTTTTTCTCGGTTTCAATATCAGTCTATTAGCTCTGCACTTTTTGACTCTCAGTCCTGTAAAACCCTTCACAAAGTTTTATCTCGATATTAAAAACGGTATGACAATTCCGGAGGTTCAAAGCTTATTTAACCAGCGTTTTCCAAAAGGGGGAAAATTTCGTCAACTGGAATGGGAACTACGTTATGGACATAATGGCGTGCTTGAAAATCGTGACCCTGCTGAAAAAGGCTTTGTAGCTATCCCTGACCAAAATCTACATTACATTCTTGACCTAAGCGATGGTCGTTATAATGCGGAATGGGTGACTGTTTATTTTAAGGATGGCAAAGTCGTAGGAACTGAGTATTCGCCCGATTGATTCCGATTTGTCGAACTCATGTTAACAATTCAGGCGATCGCTTGAGCTTCTCATGAGAAATTTTTGTATTCGCTTGTCAATCTTTAGCGCTTTGAATAATCCCCAATGCTTGTAGAACAGAGGTAAATTCAGGCGATCGCACCCTTCATTCTCAGTACGTAAACACATTTTCTGAGTGTTATTGCAGACTAGTGTGTTTTTGTCAGGATGTTATTTAAAGACAAAGATCATAACTTGTATATATTGACATTTTTACTTTTTTATGAATGATTATTTTAAACACACATAATATAAAAATTGTCAATTATTTTTTTAAGAGCTATAAAAAGTTAGCAATAGCCCGATTAAAGACTTGGTAAATACAACTCTTATCTATTGCTATATACCAAGTTACGAACATTTATATATTTACCCTTTGTTTATCCGTTGAGATACTGAGAACAAGTATTCAAATTTTTGGTTTGCAAAAGTATTGTTTAGCAAAGTTTGTCTGATAAATACTCAACCAACGATTATCTATGATGTTTCCACCGCGAATACAATTCATCTAAATCTATAAGCAGGGTTTCTAAAAACATCCTCTAAAAGTTACAGGCTGGCTATTGAAACCTATCTGTTAACAACAAGGCTCTCTTAACTTTAATTGGTTTCCACAAATTTTCAGTTAATTTTTACCAGTCAGGGTCAGCTACTTTTGGGTTGCTACAAGGTCTATTACACAAAGCTATAACAACTGGAAACTCTTGTAAGCAAGCATCTCCACTATTCACCTTCACTTTCCTTAAAAAATTAGTTCTATGGCGACCTTAAATTTCCTGACAAAATTCTCCGTTGCGATTACTGCTACCACAGCGCTAGGATTTTTTGCTTCTTCAGCTAATGCTATATCGCTAACAAGTTCTTCTGGTACCTGGAGTAAACCTGTTGGCGGAAGTTATGTTAAATATCAAAATGTTACGACAGATACAACACTAAAAACAGATGTAACATTATTACAAGAAGCTCTAAAAGATAAAAGATACACAACCAATACAACCACTACAACAGTTACTAAAACTACAAAAGTTACAACAAATACAACAGATGCAACAACAGGTAAAACATCTACAACATCTACAACAAGTCAACCAAGTGTAGTATCAAATGTAGTAAGTACACCTCAAATAATCAACAACACAAATAATACAAAAAATTCCAAAACTACAACAACCACAACACTGCTCTCAACTAATACAGCAACTTCAACAGATGCAGAAAACCAAGTACGTTGGGGGCAAGATATAGGCAATGGTCAGAGTGGATTGGGATTTCAAGGAGCTAGTGGAGTAGACTTTGATCTGGATAAAGTATTTCAAATTGGTACTCTGACACACTATAACAATGCGATTAATTATGGAACAGCTGCCTCAAAAGTAGACCTTGGACTCAACTTAAACTTTAGTGGTTTGCCTGTAGCATCACAAACCTTTAACTTTAGCTTTAATATTGACGAAACGCTAAACTCCGGTGTGTGCGCTTATGGGAGCAACAGTCAGGGTTGCGCTGATAAAATTACCTTTTCTACCCCAAAAAACGTAAACTCCTTTAGTATTGCTGGCGTAGACTATACTTTACAGCTGGTAGGTTTCAGCGAAACTGCTAATAGCACTCCTGTAACTAATTTTATTTCACAAGAAGGTGGTAGCAACTCGGCTTACCTTTACGCTAAAATTACCGCTGTTCCACCAAAAAGAGTTCCTGAGTCTAGTTCTGCTTTAGGTGTAGTAGCCTTTGGTGCTTTAGCTGCTAGTTCTATGCTGAATCAAAAACAAAGAATCAAAGCAACAGCTAAGGTATAAATTCAATAAATTTTAGTTATTGCCAACCTGTTATTCTTACTGCTGTTTCTTACGAATAAGAGACAGCAATTTTTTATTTGAGACTTCTTGGCTAAGTTAGCTCAAAACTGGGAACAATATAATAGAGATTTTTATCCAGCTACTCTGCGGATAGATTAGCATAATTTATTCTAATTGACATTCATCTTAAGTCACTATGAAAGATATTCAGGGAGGATTAAAATTTGTCGAACAACTAATTTATGCCAAGACAGGAAAATCTCTAACGGATATTCAAAAAGCAGTCTTGCAAGAATCTTGGGATGGGCAAAGAAAAACTTATAACCAGATTGCCGAAGAATTCCAATATTCTGCAAGTTATATTAAGCAAACCGTAGCCCCGCAATTATGGAAACTGCTATCGGAAGTACTAGGGGAAAAAGTTAATAAAACTAATATTCATGCTGTAATTGAAAGGCGACGGGCAAATCAAACTTCTAGTAGAAGTCAAAACTTAATTGAAAGCTTGAGAAAGCGACTAGAGCCTTATTATACTGGACAGGTACAGTATGTTAATCCACAAACAATTACCAATACTTCATTTAAAAACCATACTAATCCACTTTTTTCGCCTACAAAGTTAATCAACGCAAATTATCAACATACAGTAGAGTTAGAACTACCAAAAGGCTATGTTCCTTTAAATTCTGCCTTTTACATTGAGCGAATTCCTAATGAACATAGATGCTATGAGGAGATTACCAATCCAGGGTCTTTAATTCAAATTAAAGCACCAAGACAAATGGGTAAAACCTCTTTTATGGTTAGAATTCTGGCTTATGCAGCTACCATAGGTTATCAAACTATCAGCTTGAATCTTTTACAAGCTGATAAGAAGATTTTGACTGACTTAAATAAATTATTGCGTTGGGTGTGTGCCAATATTACCTATAAACTCAAGCTCAAAAATAAACTAGATGATTACTGGGATGAAGATTTGGGTAGTAAAGCAAACTGCACACTCTATTTACAAGAATACCTGCTGCCGCAAATAGAGAATCCTCTAGTATTGGCTTTAGATGAAGTCAATGAAATTTTTGAATATCCTGAAATTGCTCAAGACTTTTTATGTTTATTGCGTTCTTGGCATGAGGAAGCTAAAGATAGCGAAATATGGCAAAAACTCCGACTAATAGTAAGTAAGTCTACAGAATTCCATATTCCATTAAGTATTGCTAAATTTCCCTTTCAAGTTGGTTTTTCAGTGCAGCTGCGCTCATTTAACTGGGAGCAAGTACAAGATTTAGCACAGCGTCATCAACTTAATATTTCAATAGGCCATTTAGCTGAATTTATGTGGCTGGTAGCTGGTCATCCTTATTTGCTACGTGTGGCTTTTTACCATCTAGCACACCAAGATTTAACTTGGGAAAAATTGATGCAAACTGCAGCTTCCGATACAGGAATTTATAGTGAATATCTTCACCAACACTTATGGTATTTACAACAGCATCCAGACCTGGCAACAGCTTTTGAGCAAGTAATAAAGGCAAAAGCACCAATAGAGTTAGAGCCAGTACAAGCTTTTAAGTTAAATAGTATGGGTTTGGTGAATATGCGAAATAATCAGGTGATGATTAGTTGTGATTTATATCAGCGATATTTTGGTCGATAGTTATACCAAATCAAATAATGTTTGCGACACATCAATATATTCTAGAGGGCAAGGCAGTGCCTTGCCCCTACCATCTGTCGCATTATTTTTTTAAATTGATATTATTTGATAAAATAATGCCCAAGCTACTTGTGAGCTTGGGCATTGGCAATAATTAATTTTGGAAGTTATAAATTACCAACAAACTAAAAATCAAGGTAATTGGCTAAACTGCACCACTATTTCTATTAAATAGAATGGCTAAAGTTTTGAAAATTAGCTTGAAATCATACAGTAAACTCCAATTTTTTTGATACTGCAAATCCAGGCGGATTACATCTTCAAAACTACGTACTTTAGACCGTCCGTTTACTTGCCATTCGCCAGTCATACCTGGTTTTACATCTAAGCGTTGCCACTCAGGTACTTCATAGCGTTCTACTTCATCAGGAGTTGGAGGTCTAGTACCAACTAAACTCATATCTCCTTTAAGAACATTCCAGAATTGCGGTAATTCATCTAGACTAGTTCGCCTTAAAAAGCGTCCTACCCGCGTTACTCTAGGATCGCTCTCATTCTTAAAGAAAGCTCCTTGCGCTTGGTTTTGGACTTGGGATTTTTTGGCTTCTGCATCCACACACATGGAGCGAAATTTCCAAATTCCAAAACGTTTACCCATCCAACCACAGCGAGTTTGTCTAAAGAAAAGGGGGCCGGGATCGTCAATTTGAATAGCAATTGTAATAGGAATTAACAAGACTCCTGTAATTACCAAGCCTACTACTGCCCCAACAATGTCGATCAACCGCTTCATCCAAGATGCCACAGAAGGATGAGTAGTAGGTAGGGTCTCAACCTTGCGAGCAGAAAACTTGTGGTTTTCCGCAATGTGGCTTTGTCCATGCGGTGATAAACTGCTGATAGATTCAATGGGAAAAACTTGATCTAAACCTGTGAGGTTAAGAACTGCCATTACCTGAGGTGTCACATTCCGCAATATGATGGCGATGCTCTTTTCCTGAGCAGTTTTAAAATTACTGACTAAGGCACCTAAACCACTGCTATCCATGAAAGTAGTTTGGTGAAAGTCAATAATGATTTGTTTTATATGAGAATGTTCCAGGGTTAACTCTTGGCAGATTTGCTTAAAGCCTACGGCCTCAAGCACACTCAATCGGTTGGGTACCTGGACTACAGCCATGTCATTTAGGGAAGTCACCGGGAAATCGACCGCTTTGGGTTGGCTAGTTATGAAGCTTTGCACTGTCGTTGCCGTCTAAATGTAAGCTATCAATCATTTATTTTGACGTAGATATTCTCTAACCTCATCTTGATTAAGTAGGAATCAGGACTAATCGTAAGTTATTTGGGTTGAGATTAGAGATTGCTAGCGACGATTCACAATAGAACAAGAACCAAAAAACTTACTTGCTCTCGTGACGACGCGGCGCGATCGCTTTTTTAATCATCCCATGACTGCTAAAACTACGGTTAAACCTACTGCACGCCTGATTGAGGTCTTTTCTGCTATTCAAGGGGAAGGACTGAATGTCGGGACACGTCAGATTTTTATTCGCTTTGCTTTGTGTGACTTACGCTGTCACTTTTGCGATAGCGCCCATACTTGGAATGCACCTTCTATTTGTAGGATAGAGCGAACCCCTGGATTACGAGACTTTGAAGAGCACTCGAACCCTATCCCACTGCCTATTTTATTAGAATGGGTCGAACGGCAAAATCAACCGTCTATACACGATAGCATTAGCTTAACGGGTGGCGAACCCTTGCTTCATGCCCCATTTTTAGAGCTATTTCTGCCGCAAGTGCGATCGCTTACCAATCTGCCTATATATCTGGAAACTGGAGGTCATCGTCCAGAACAGTTGGCAATGATTTTGCCCTACCTTGACTCCGTAGGTATGGATTTAAAATTACCAAGCGTCAGCGGTGAAAGCTATTGGCAAGAACACGGGCAATGTCTGAAATTATCTTATGATTCACATTTAAACATTTTTGTCAAGATAATTATCTCGCAACAGACAGAACCAACTGAGTTAGAACGTTCAGCTTTGTTGGTAGCATCTGTTAGTTCTGATATCCCAGTATTCTTACAACCTGTGACACCTTTGCCAGTGTCCGAAAAATCTCCAGCAAAAACTATACTTGCCCCTACTCCCGACCAGGTTTTGCAGTGGCAAGCTTTAATGAAGCAGTGGTTAAAGCACGTTCGTGTCGTGCCTCAAACCCATAAAATGTTGAATCAGCTATAAACTATGCTGAGTGCTGAGTTGATTTGTTTACTCAGCACTCAGCACTTAGTAATCAACACTCTCATCTACTGGTCTAGATTTAGCTTTTGCTTTATTGGCACTGCGTTTGAGAGCAGAAAGGCGTGCTTCATATCTAGAACGTTGGCGTTTGCTAGGAGTATTGTCTATTAAAGTTTTTAAAGCGCTACCTAGACTTTTATAGGCGTTGGGGAGGCTATAACCAAAGCGAGTTGCAAGTGCGATCGCTTTTTCGTCAGCATCGACTAATTCTTTTAGTTGCTTTTCACCGTTATTTTTTTGGTATAGTCGCCAGCCAGATACGCCACAAAGTGCTAAGGCTAAAACTAGTAACAATCCATCCTGTACCCACAACTCACCTACAGCACCACCTAAACCGATAGCCAGTGCTGCCATTTCCCATCCATCTTTGGGAATTGTGTCATTTTGAATGCGGGCGACTTCGTGCCAAAACAACAGATTACGCTGATCCATCGCGAGGCTATCCCATTTCACCAAGTCAATTTGGATTTCTACCTGGTCTTTACCAATTTCTTCGCTACGGATCAGGGGTGGATTGACCTCAGTTGTGCCTTCAACCGTGACCCAGCTCTGCAATTCTGGTGGTAGTAAGCTTTTCAACCGCCGAAGTTCACTCATTTCCGCCTTGGCAGAGGAGGTTGCATAGGATGTCATAAAATCCAGCCCTAGAAAAATTCAGTATATAGTGAGGGTATCACTTTGGAGTATAGCTATATTAAGTGATAATTCGCCTCACTCGTGAGGAAAACTTCCTCGCTTTTTCCTAGCTTCCATTGCTTTTTCGAGGATTTCTAGTAATCCAGGGGCTTCTTCTTGAATACTCAGTAAAAGTCTTTCCCCAAGTTCGATATTTCCTGGATCGTAGCCTGTTGCCATTACCTCTTTGAGGCGTGGCATGGCTATGCTATCAACAATTTGAATTAATCCACTCAAACAACGGTTAAATTGTTTTTCTGTCAGAATAGAGTCTTCCAGGGGAAACTCAATAATTGCTCGGATTTCACCGTCAGATGGGTCATACTCCCATTGCAGCATTTTGGTTTCCCAGGAAATTGCCAGCATTGTCTGGAGGATAGCTCCTTTATAAGGATGCTCTTGAACTCCTGCTAGTACTTGAGGTGCAAATACCCGAAAAAATTTGCCCTCCTCATCCAATTGCACAACAATTAGGAAGTCTTCTAGGTGATCAGCTTCAACACCTGTGATAATACGATCTTCTTCGTCATCAAAGCGATATTCCCAACCAAGGTTGTCTAAGTATTTGGCAATCTGTGTCAGATTAGCTCCCATAAAAGCCTCACAAGGAACGGTGGAGCAGCTGTTACCAAATCTAGTTTAACCTGCTAGCGGCCTATGCTTAGGTTGGTATGGTTACTTCTCTTTTCATCAGAGTATGCAATCCATCTCTTGATGATTAATAAGTGTCGGACTGCTCCATCAAAGTAAAAAGTCATCTTGAAAATTCTACCGCAGTCAAACCCACTTTGCAGCTTTTCGTAATAACCAAAATCATTGTATTCTCATATTTAAATAGGTTTTTGATTATAGCCGTATCTTTGACCAGTTTTATAGATAAGTGATTTTGGTGTTATTTGCTTAAAATTCTTGTATAGATATTTTTGATTAGTTTGGAAATTTATACAATCTACTTTTTTCCTAATTTTTGATGAATTAAAAAAATTAGTTATTTTTTCCCAAGCTCTCAAAAGCATTAATTTTTGCAATGGGTTTAACTTGTATATATTAAAAAATATGTTCAAAAGTTTATTTTGTACAAAATGATGTTTTTAAAATAAAGCTAAATTTACTATTTTTATCTATCATTTTGGACTGGCTAAAAATCAGTGAAAAAATTAAATCAGAATCAACTGAAAACAAGTTCATCAAAGAGTCACAAAAAGTTTTATATTACAGACATCTACCTATTTTCACAGAGAAATTGTAGTACTAAACACATTTTTACTTCGTAAATGTTTATAGATTTATGCGTAAATCAGCATTAATTTTAGCGATCGCACCCCTAATCTTTGCCCTCAGTGCTTGTAGTGGTGAGTCAGGAAATACAGGCAACACAGCCACCACACCTGGTACTAATTCCACATCTCCAGTAAATCGCAATCGCTGGGATACTGTCAAAAACCGTGGTCAGCTGATTTGCGGTGTGAGTGGCGAAGTTCCAGGATTTAGTTTTGTTGGAACTGATGGTAAATACAGCGGAATTGATGTTGATGTTTGTCGCGCTGTAGCAGCGGCTTTATTTGATAACCCCGACGCAGTGGAATTTCGCAATCTTAATTCCAAAGAACGCTTTACAGCTTTACAAACTGGGGAAGTAGATATTCTCAGCCGCAACACTACATGGACATTGAGTCGCACAACCTCAGTTGGCTTAGAATTTGCACCTGTAGTTTTTTACGATGGTCAAGCGGTGATGATTCGTAAAAATAGCGGGATTAAATCCCTAGCAGACCTCAAAGACAAAGCCATTTGTGTGCAAACAGGTACGACTACCGAACAGAACTTAGCCGACCAAATGCGGAAGCGAAACATCACTTACAAACCCGTAGTGTTTGAGGATGTAAACGTTACTTTTGCAACTTATGCAGAAGGACGTTGTGACGGAATCACAGCCGATCGTTCAGCTTTAGTAGCAAGGCGTTCCATTCTACCCAAACCAGAAGATAACGTAATTCTTGATGAAGTGATTTCTTCCGAACCCCTTGCACCTGCTGTCGCCAAAGGAGATAGCAAGTGGGCTGATACTGTTAAATGGGTAGTTTATGCTTTAGTCAAAGCTGAAGAGTTAGGCATTAATTCCCAGAATATTGCACAATTCGCTACGAGTAGCGATCCAGATATTAAAAGATTTTTAGGAACAGAAGGCAACTTGGGTGAAGGACTGGGTTTAACAAACGACTTCGCAGCCAGAATCATCAAGCACGTCGGTAACTATAGCGAGGTTTACGATCGCAATCTCGGCCCCAAAACAAAACTCAATCTTCCTCGTGGTCAAAATCAACTTTGGTCAAAAAACGGATTGCTTTATTCGCCACCGTTCCGGTAATTAGGGGTAAGGGAGATGAGGAAGCAGGGGAGAAATATTTATTACCAATTACCCATTACCAATTACCAAATGACAAATGACAAATGACAAATGACCAATATGAAATCTTTGTGGCGCGATCGCAGATTTTGGCAGATTGCGGGACAATTACTTGCTGTATTCTTAGCAGTAGCAATTGTCACAATATTATGGGGCAACCTCAACCGTAATTTACAGCAATTAGGCATTCAGTTCGGTTTTGACTTCCTCAAGCAGCAAGCTTCTTTTGATATTGGTGAAACTGTAATTACTTACAATCCAACTGATACCTACAGTCGCGCCTTGTGGGTAGGACTCGTTAACTCATTGCGGATAGCAGTTACAGGAATTTTTCTCACTACAATTGTGGGGATTAGTGCAGGAATTGCTCGGCTCTCGGATAACTGGTTAGTACGAAATATTGCCCTAGTTTACGTAGAAATTTTTCGTAATACTCCCTTACTGCTGCAATTGCTGTTTTGGTACTTTGCCGTTTTTCTGGGTTTTCCCAAAGTAGAAAGTAAAATTTCGCTCTGGGGTTTGGTGCACCTGAGTCAAAATGGCATCCAATTTCCTTGGTTTACCTTGTCTCCAGAGTTTTCAGCCTTATTACTAGGCTTAACTTTTTATACAGGTGCATTTATTGCCGAAATTGTCCGAGGTGGAATTCAATCCGTACCAAGGGGACAATGGGAAGCAGCGCGATCGCTTGGTTTAAAATCTGGGTTAGTCATGCGTTTAGTTGTATTCCCCCAAGCATTGCGGGTAATTATTCCACCTTTAACGAGCCAATATCTCAATTTGACTAAAAATTCTAGTTTAGCGATCGCAATTGGCTACCCCGATATTTATTTTGTCGCTTCTACAACTTTTAACCAAACAGGGAGAGCAGTAGAAGTAATATTACTGATTATGCTTACCTATCTCACCCTTAGTTTGACAATTTCCGTAGTCATGAATTTGTTTAACCGCACAGTACAAATTAAGGAAAGATAAAGGGATAACAAGAATAACAAATAACAAATGACAAACCCTCAAATATTGTGGCTGCGTAAAAATCTATTTAGTACTTGGTACAACAGCTTATTAACTATCTTCTGCTTAATATTTCTATTTTGGTTAGCCCAAGGAATATTAACTTGGGCAACTACCCAAGCACAATGGGCAGTAGTTTCAGTAAATTTACGTTTATTTTTAGTGGGAAGATTCCCCCAATCTTTGTACTGGCGAGCTTGGATTGTGCTGGCGATCGCTTCTACTTTAGGCGCGATAACTTGGGGAGTATTTTCTAGTAAACAAAATTTAACAAAGTCTGGGCTTGCTATTTTTAGTTTAATTATTGGCGTTTTATTAATTGTTTTCCCTTTAGATTTAATATCCCGCGTTTATCTATTATTAATTGCTGTTTTATTATTGATAAGCTTTTTGCTAGGAAAGAGATTTACTAAATTAATAGCACCTTGGCTGTCTTTCATCTGGATTTTATCTTTTCCTATAATTCTGTGGCTAATCGGTGGTGGCTTTGGCTTACAATCTGTGCCTACAAATTTATGGAATGGTTTGTTACTAACCCTCCTAATGGCAGCAGTTAGTATTGTACTTTCTTTCCCTATTGGAGTTTTACTAGCTTTAGGACGCACTAGCAATTTACCTGTAGTCCGGTGGTTTTCTATCCTGTACATTGAAATTATTAGAGGACTACCCTTGATTGGAATTTTATTCCTTGCACAGGTAATGCTGCCATTATTTCTGCCAGTTGATTTACGTTTAGACAGGGTAGTCCGAGCAATTACAGGATTAGTATTATTCAGCGCAGCTTACATGGCAGAAAATGTAAGAGGCGGACTCCAGTCCATCTCACGAGGGCAAATTGAAGCGGCTAAAGCGCTAGGTTTGAACTCTTTATTTGTCGTACTATTAATTGTTTTACCACAGGCTTTACGTGCAGTAATCCCGGCAATTGTTGGTCAATTTATTGGTTTATTTAAAGATACATCTCTTCTATCTTTGGTGGGATTAGTGGAACTTACCGGAATAGCTCGTTCCATTTTAGCGCAGCCGCAATTTATAGGACGTTATGCAGAAGTTTATTTGTTTATTGGCTTGATTTACTGGGTATTTTGTTACTCAATGTCTCTGGCTTCTCGGAAATTAGAAAAGCAGTTAAGTAGTTAAAAGAGAAAATAATCCCTACCAGAGACAGAGAATAAGAGTTAAAAGGTGAAATTTTATGTTAAACCAACAACCAATAATTATTGCTGAGAATGTTCACAAGTGGTATGGGCAATTTCATGTCCTCCAAGGTGTTAGCTTGACTGTAAATCGTGGTGAAGTAGTAGTATTGATGGGGCCGTCAGGTTCTGGTAAATCTACTTTTATCCGCACATTTAATGCTTTAGAAGAATATCAACAAGGCAAAATTGTTATAGATGGCATTACCCTCAGCCATGATTTGCGAAATATTGATGCGATTCGCAAAGAAGTAGGAATGGTATTTCAACAGTTTAATTTATTCCCCCATCTCACAGTGTTGCAAAATATCACCTTGGCACCAATTTGGGTGCGTCGGTGGACGAAGGCGAAAGCTGAAGAATTAGCAATGCAACTCTTAGAAAGGGTGGGAATTTTAGAGCAAGCACATAAATATCCAGGACAATTATCTGGGGGACAGCAACAACGGGTAGCGATCGCGCGTGCGTTAGCAATGCAGCCTAAAATTATGCTATTTGATGAACCCACCTCAGCTTTAGATCCAGAGATGGTGAGGGAAGTTTTGGATGTAATGCGAAGTCTTGCCCGTGACGGTATGACAATGGTAGTCGTTACCCATGAGGTAGGATTTGCACGTGAGGTGGCTGACAGAGTAATTTTGATGGATAGCGGTTTACTAGTTGAGTCAGCTACACCAGACTCCTTTTTTAACAAACCCCAAGAAGAACGAACTCGCAAATTTTTATCGCAAATTCTCTAAATACAGCATTTCATAAATTCTTAGTGAATTAGCTGAGAAAATACTCTGCGTTCCTCTGCGCCTCTACTCCTTCCACTTGACCATCTGTATATTTTTCCAGTGAAATGGTATTGCGACTCATAACACAGATTAGTCAAGATTAAAATTCAATAATTCACCACAATAAATTTATATTATATTAACTTTCCAGACGCTATACTGAGAACTCAATCTATTTTCTAGATAAAAAGCTGCTTTACTATCCAGCTTTAAATAATAAAGTCTAAATTCTCTATCTATTATCTATTTTAGGTATTCGTTACACTTCCCATTAGCAACTAAACATTTGGGGCGTTGTGCAATTAAGTACAATATCTCACTAATTATTGTGATGATAACTTTATAAGCTATCTGATTTTTCACAATATATTTACCTAAAATAATTAATTTTTTGAACCCGTAGTTTTCATGATTACTACTGGTGGAAATACTATGTATTCACTTATATTTACTCTCGATTGATTTAGGATTATTTTTTAGCATTTATCAGAAATAATTTACTTGCTAGAACTTTTATTAAAGTAATTTTGATGCTTGTTTAAAGCTTAATTAATTAATGAAAATAGAGATTATACTTAGGTAGGTTTACCCTACAAAACAATCACATAACAAGCAAGCAGCCTCTATATAAATTCAGTATTGCCTACGCATGAGATATCAAAATTTACTTAATCTTCAACCAAAAGTCACTGACATAGCAAGGCTGTGCAAGGACAATTTAGTTATGGGTGCAACGTAAAACGTAAAATCAAAAATTCTTGGGACAAGTATTCTTTTTCAATACAAAGCCAGATAATTCTGACTAATTTGTTATGCGGATTTTGATTTACTCCTACAACTATTACCCAGAACCAATTGGTATTGCTCCCTTAATGACTGAATTAGCCGAGGGACTTGTGAAGCGGGGACATGAAGTGCGTGTAGTCACAGCTATGCCCAACTATCCTGAACGTCAAATTTACCCTGGCTATCGCGGTAAATTGTATTCAACAGAATCTAAAAATGGAGTCCAAATTCAACGCAGTTATGTTTGGATTCGTCCACAACCAAACTTGCTAGATCGGATATTGTTAGATGCTAGTTTTGTAGTCACCAGTTTTTTACCTGCAATGATAGGCTGGCGACCAGATGTGATTATTTCTACTTCACCCTCATTGCCTGTATGTTTGCCAGCGGCCCTTGTCGGATGGTTGCGTGCTTGTCCTGTGGTTTTAAACTTGCAAGATATCTTACCGGAAGCAGCTATTCACGTAGGTCTACTCAAGAACAAATTTCTAATCAAAGTATTTACACAATTAGAGAAGTTTGCATATCATAGCGCTACTAAAATCAGCGTCATCGCTGATGGTTTCGTGGAAAATTTGCTCAAGAAGGGTGTACCATCTCACAAAATTGTGCAAATTCCCAATTGGGTTGATGTGAATTTTATTCGCCCCTTACCCAGAGAAAATAACGCGTTTCGGGAAACACACAACCTCAAAGACAAATTTGTAGTTTTATATTCTGGTAATATTGCTCTAACTCAAGGCTTAGAAACAGTTGTGAAAGCTGCGGCTCTATTACGTCATATCCCAGACATTGTGTTTACAATTGCTGGAGAGGCTAAAGGATTGCAGAGACTTCAACAAGACTGTCTCGATTATGGTGCTGATAATGTCTTGTTACTACCTTTTCAACCCCGCGAACGTCTGCCAGAAATGTTAGCAGCTGCGGATGTTGGTTTGGTTGTGCAAAAGAAGAATGTTATATCATTCAATATGCCTTCCAAAATACAAGTACTACTTGCTAGTGGGCGAGCATTGATTGCATCTGTACCAGAAAATGGTACAGCAGCAAGAGCTATTAGACAAAGTGGTGGTGGATGTGTGGTGCCACCAGAAGATGCTCAAGCTTTAGCCAATGCAATTCTAGACTTGTACCAAAACCCAGATAAAGTTAAAAATCTCGGTTATAAAAGTCGCCAATATGCTGTTGAACAATATAGCTTTGAGCAAGCTTTAAATAACTATGAGGCTTTATGCTATGCGCTAAAAGCAGAAGAGGCAATAATTTCCAGCACAAATATCTCAAATCAAGAAGTTTAATCCTTCAACTAACAAGACATATAGACCCCTGTCTTAGCATCCGCAGACAGGGGTCTTTTAATATGTGAATTAACTCGTAAAAATCTTTCAGATTATTAGTTGTTTACGCGATTCACAGACCAGGGTATTAGTTAACTATACTTGATTTTTTCTGCACAGCACTTGCAGCCAAAATGTAACGAGCATCAATATACCACTTAACTAATAACGTCTGACTCAAGGAAGATGTTCAAATATATCTTAGGTTACTTGGAATATATCTTATTCTCTGTAATCATTCCTGTGTGTGCTATATAGCTCTGCTTACCATATCAACACCTTATTTATTAGCAAAAAATCATCATTATTTTGAAGATTTTCCCAACAAGACTTAGAACTTAGTCAGTTTTGAAAGGATTATAGAGTAAACTTTTTGACCGTTGCCGAACTCTGTGTAAAATGCTCGTGCTTAGAGATGCAGCTTCTAACCACAAGTATCAGGAATTTGCAAACCGATTTTTCGCTTGGGTGTTGGAGTAATAGCCTGGTACTTTACAAAATGATCAATACGCATCAACAAGGCAATACGTCAGCATCTAAAAATCAGGGTTTAAGTTAATCTCTAAAAGCTGCAGATAATACTACAAAAATTGTCATAAAGCAACCAATGCAAAATACAAGTAGCTACACTACCTCCAATAGCATGGTACGCTTGATTGCTGTTTACCAAATCCAAAAAGTCTATTTTTTTGTTAGTATGCAAAAAAAACAATTTACATAGTTACATCTCATGACTGATGAGTTGTGTGTAATTGTCAAAAAATGTAACAAAAGGGCTAAAGCACCTGAGGTTTAATGTCTGATTATTTCCAAGGAGAATTCCCAACGCAATCTGTATCTTTAAGAAAAACTGCGATCGCTAGTCCACAAGACCCCAGCGATGAAGCAAGCAGAAAATTAGCGATAACCGTTGCCGAAGCCGCATCAGACCGCAAAGCTGGCGATATTCTAATACTCAGAGTAGCAGATGTATCTTACCTAGCGGATTATTTTGTGGTGATGACTGGCTATTCAAGAGTCCAAGTCAGAGCGATCGCAGAAGCCATTGAAGACCAAGTATCAACCGAACTGCAACGCAATCCCTTGCGGACAGCAGGTAAAGCCGAAGGAAGCTGGGTTTTACAAGATTATGGCGAAGTGATTGTTCATATCATGATGCCCAAGGAACGGGAGTTTTATAATTTAGAAGCATTCTGGTCTCATGCTGAACGTTTAGAACTGCCAACAGCCGATGACGGTGGGGGTAAGCCAAAATGATCAAATCCTCGGTTTCCAATTGCCCAGTTCCGACTGAACAACAACCACTCAACGAGTACGAAGAATTAAAAACATCTTGGCTATTTCGTGATTGTGCCTTAAATCGGCGCGAGCATATCAAAAAAATGCTGTGGATTTGGAGTTTATCGTGGGTGGTAGCTGGACCAGTCGCAGCCGCCAGTTTCCCCCCACATAAGCATTTTGCCCAATTTATTCTTTGTGGTGCAGCGGGAGCAAGTATCGGCGTAATTCTCTTGTTAGTACGTTTGTATTTAGGCTGGTATTACGTCAGCGATCGCCTAACCAGCGCCACAGTATTTTACGAAGAATCTGGGTGGTATGACGGTCAAACTTGGAGCAAACCAGAGGAAATATTAAACCGCGATCGCTTAATTGCGACCTACGAAATCAAACCCATTCTTCGCCGCTTGCAACTTACCTTTGCTAGCTTGGCAGGAATGTTTGTTGCTGGTAGTATAGTTTGGCATTTGTTATAAATAGTCATTTGGCAGAGGGCAAGTGACTAAAATAAACAAATAATAAAAAAATAACAAAAAGTGATAGATTTTAACCCATGACAATGGGAAAACGAACTCAGGCCGCAGCCTTAGAAGTAAGGTTGCTAAGGGAAGGAATTATTGAATCGCGGCATATAGTCCAGGCTGTTGTATGCGACGAACGGGGGCGGATTTTATCCGTAGCCGGTAATGCGGAAACGGCTGCATTTGTCCGTTCAGCACTTAAACCATTTCAAGCACTTGCAGTCACATCTACGGGTACGCTAGAACGCTATGACCTCAGCGATCGCGACTTAGCGATTATCACTAGCTCCCACAAAGGTAGCATAGAGCAAGTAAGACAGGTATTTAACATTCTTTGGCGGGCCGATCTTGACCCCAGCGCACTCCAATGCCCGATTCCTGAAGGTAAGCGCAGTCCTCTAGAATACAATTGCTCTGGTAAACACGCGGGAATGCTAGCTGTTTGCCAACAACGACATTGGCCTTTAAATAACTACTTAGAACGCAAACACCCAGTCCAACAGTTAATTCTCAGCAAGGTAGCAGAATTACTGCGAATGCCATCGGAAGAATTTATCGGTGTTCATGATGACTGTGGCGCACCAACTTATTTGATGCAACTGGGTCAGATGGGTTCTTTGTATGCCCTGCTAGCCTCTGGTAAAACTTTGGATATGGAGCGCATTGTCCGGGCCATGACTCATCATCCCACAATGGTAGCTGGCGATGGTGAATTTGATACGGAACTCATGCGCTTGACCCCTGGGGAATTGGTAAGCAAAGCTGGTGCCGAAGGAGTACAGTGCATCGGTAGGTTAGGGGAAGGCATGGGATTGGCAATTAAAGTGATGGATGGGTCAAAGCGAGCAAAATACGCAGTTGCTATCCACTTGCTTCAACAAATGGGCTGGATTACGCCCAGCGTTGCTGAAAGCCTAGCTGAGAAGTTTATGATTTTGGGAAAATACAAGCGTTTAGAAGTTGTTGGAGAATTATCGCTTTTATAGTTGCCAAATTTATAACTTGTGGTTATACTAGTAAAGTAAGCAAACGACGCGGGATAGAGCAGCCTGGTAGCTCGTCGGGCTCAACAAGCAAAGTTAACTAAACGCTTATCAGTTAGTTTTGCAATGGGCGGTACGTGAAGAAACTTACGTGCGTTTACCTGTCAAACTCGGGGAAGCCATTAGCGTGGTAATCCCGAACCAAGCTCCAGAAATGGAGAAGGTGTAGAGACTGGAAGGCAGGCACCCTAACGTTAAAGGCGAGGGTGAAGGGACAGTCCAGACCACAAACCAGTAAATCTGGGCAGCGAAAGCTGTAGATGGTAAGCATAACCCGAAGGTCAGTGGTTCAAATCCACTTCCCGCCACCAAATTAAAAAAACAATAAATCCCTGAAACTACAAATAGTTTCGGGGATTTATTTTATATATCTAAATTGCACATTTTGTTGTTTGGGTTGTCAAGGCTCAAGAGCAGCCAGTGACCTCCCCAGGTTCCCTCCGTTGAGTGAACTGGCGTTCAAGAGTCAAGGATAAACTTGGACTTTTGACCTTTGACTCTGGACAATCCTGATGAGTAACTATGCAACTTAAATGCGTAACAGCTTATGGACACCAAGCTTAAAGGAGATATTGCAGAACAAGCAGCTATTCTTCACGCCTTAAAGCGGGGTTGGGGAGTTTTAAAACCTGTAGGCGACAGGCTACCTTACGATTTAGCGTTTGATATTGAAGGAACTGTACTCAAAATTCAAGTCAAATATGCTTGGTTTGATCAGCCTTCTCTTAATTATGTTGTAGATAATCGTCGCACCAAAACAAATCGCCGATTCATGCGAAGAGAGGCATATCAGACAGCAGACTTTGATTTTGCCTTAGTATATATAGAAAAACTTGACATATTTTATATCTTCCCAGTCGATGTGTTCATCGGTTATGGTAGCGAAATCCACCTTGTGGAAACTGAAAAACGACAGCGTAAACCTCGTTCTGCACAATATCGCGAAGCTTGGGAATTAATCTTACAAGCGGTAAGTAAAGAAAATTGTGTTTGTTCGCCTGTCTCATTCGGGGAAGCAGGGTTTTGATCTATTCTGGAGTAAGCCATCCAAAAAGCGCGGAGAGTCATAGTTGTGAAGTTGCAACGACCAATTTTAGTAGGAGGATTGGGACTGTCGTTTTCTCTGTGGATGTTAGACAGTTGGCAAGATTCCATAGTGCAGGTAGGAGAATTTGGGTTACTGAGTGCTTTGGCAGTCGGCGGTGGTTTGTGGTTATTGCAGCAAAATCGCCCGAAAGCTAGTGTAGAGCAGCTTGATATAATGCTTGTAGAACGAGCAGATGTAGAAAATGCGATCGCTAAAGCAGAAGTCGTAATTAACCAACTAGCACAAGAATCAGAACAACATCCAGCCTTAGGGAACTTACGAACACAAGTTAACCAATTACTCTTAGATTTAGATAGGCAAGAACTTAAACTAGCTGTTACTGGTGGGAAATCTGTCGGTAAAACTACCTTAATTGAAGTTTTAAAATCTAGCTGGCAATCAGAAATCAAGCAAAAAGTCAGCTTTCAAGAGACAGCACCTTTATTTATTCAAGCTGGTAATAAATCAGATACAGATGTTTTGGCAGAAGTGGAAACATCCGATTTTCTCCTCTTCCTGACTAACGGTGATTTAACCGATTCAGAATTTCAAACTTTACAGCAGCTAAAAGCTGCAAATCAACCTGTTTTGCTGGTTTTCAACAAACAAGACCAGTATTTACCTGATGAACGTGCTAGCATCTTGCTGTCACTGAAACAACGGACACAAGGTAATTTAGTTGCAACAGCCGCCTCTCCCATTCCCGTCAAAGTCCGGAAACATGAGGCTGATGGTGCTGTACAAGAGTGGTTAGAACAACCAGCAGCAGATATCCAGTCGTTGACAAAGCAACTAGGAGAGATTTTAGCCCAGCAAGCACAGAAGTTAGCCTGGACAACAACTATTAGAAAAGCTAACTTGCTGAAAGCTGAAGCAAAAACTTGGCTAAATGATATCAGACGCGATCGCGCTACCCCAGCTATCGAACAATATCAATGGATAGCTGCGGCTGCTGCTTTTGCTAACCCAGTCCCCGCACTAGATGTTTTAGCAACTGCGGCGATTAATGCCCAAATGGTAATGGATTTGGGTAATATCTATCAGCAGAAATTTTCTTTGGAACAGGCGCAAACTGTCGCTGGAACAATGGGAAGCTTAATGCTGAAGCTAGGTTTAGTCGAACTTTCTACTAAAGCTGTGAGTACTGTTCTCAAAAGTAACGCCGTCACATTTGTCGCTGGTGGCGTGGTACAGGGAGTTAGTGCAGCTTATCTCACCAGAGTTGCTGGCTTAAGTTTAATAGAGTATTTCCAGCAACAGGAAATAGCCCTAGATTCTGGTAATAACTTGAATTTGGAGAAGTTGCGGCAAACCTTACAAAATGTCTTCCAGCAAAATCAGCAGATGGCTTTTCTGCAAGGTTTTGTAAAACAAAGTGTCAAGCGTTTGTTACCAGAAGTTGCTGTTGAGAAGGCTGTAGGATAATTTCACGCAAAGGCGCTGATTTTTAGCGTCTTTGCGTCGAGCTCAAAATTAGTTTGATGAAAAACTATGCTAATAACTATAATCCCTGCGAAATGAAGTGTTAAAATTTCCGCTTTATAAAGAGCAGAGCTAATATCTTTTGTACTATAGCGTTTCTCAGGCTAGTGGAGTACGCTTATAACTTAGACTGTAAGATTAAATCTGAGCATCTCCTCAAGTATAAAAATGAAACCATATTCCCTAGACTTTCGCCAAAAAATATTTGATACCTATAAGATAGGTGAAATATCACAACGTGATTTAGCCAAAAGATTTTGTGTCAGTTTAAGTTTTATTGAGAAACTACTAAAACAATATAGAGAAACAAACAATATTGCTCCAAAAACCAGAACTAAGCAAACTCCACCAAAGTTAAATGAGGAACAATTGGATGTTCTTTTTGAAATAGTAGAAGCCAAGAACGATGCCACTTTGGAAGAAATTCGTGAGAGCCTCTTTGATAAAATAGGGATAACGATTAGTATCGCTACAGTAGACCGAATGCTCAAAAAAATGGAAATCAGCGTCAAAAAAAAACATTGCACGCTGACGAAAAAGAGACTGAAAGAGTTCAATCATTAAGAGTAGAATTTTGGCTTAAAATTAATGGTATACCCACTGAAAACCTTATATTTCTTGACGAAGCAGGAGCTAATCTATCTTTAATAAGACATTCAGCCCGTGCCAAAAAGGGTAAAAGAGCGCATGGCTCACGACCTCAGAAGCGTAGTAAAAATGTCTCTATAATTGGTGCAATTGGTCTTTGTGGTTTGATTAGTCAATATAGCATTTTAGGTGCAACTGACGGGCTGACATTTGAAGCTTATATTTCTCAAAAATTAGTTCCAAAACTGTGGGAGGGTGCCTACGTAGTCATGGACAATTGCTCAATTCATAAAGGCAAAGAGGTTGAAAAACTAATCGAGTCCGCCGGAGCAAAATTGATTTATTTACCACCATATTCTCCTGATTTTTCGCCAATAGAAAATTGTTGGTCAAAAGTTAAAAATCTACTCCGTTCTATTGGAGCTAGAAGTTATCCAGATTTAGCAAAAGCGATTGAAACTGCTTTTAATCAAGTTTCATTGAATGATATTTATAATTGGTTTACCCATTGTTGCTACTGTACTTCACCAGACTGAGAAACGCTATATTATAACAAACCTCAATTTTCAGTCTGAGGAAAGAAAGTATAATTCCTATGATGTTAAATTATAATGCAATTTCTTTATTGTTCTAAGTTAACCTGATGACTAAAGTTCTAACAGGAGCTTTTTGGAGCTTTTCTTAGACAGCGATTACAAATTTAAAATAGCTAGAATTTATAAATTTTCAATTTAAAATAAACATTTGTATTTTAAGTTATTAAAGTGCCTTAAAATTTGTTAATGCGCTAACTGTAACTATATAAATGTTCAATGAATAATATCCGTCCTTCTATTTTTTCTTTTTTTTCTGGTTCAGGTTTTCTAGATTTAGGCTTTGAACATAGCGGTTTTAAAATTGTTTATGTCAATGAGATTTTTTCTCCATTTATGGCAGCATACCGCTATTCACGAGAGATTCTCAAACTAGAAATCCCAGAGTATGGATATCATGAAGGAGAAGAAGGAGACATAAGTAAATTTCTCGAAGGTTTACAAGCACAACGCTTATGGGAATTAGTTCGAGATTGCCGCAAATATAACGATATAGTTGGCTTTATTGGTGGCCCTCCTTGTCCTGATTTTTCTGTTGGAGGAAAAAATAGGGGCCACTTAGGTGATAATGGGAAGCTATCGGCTACCTATATTGAATTAATTTGTCGAAATCTACCAGATTTCTTTTTATTTGAGAATGTTAAAGGTTTATGGAAAACGGCAAAACACCGTTTATTTTTTGAATTTCTTAAGCAACAGCTACAGCAAGCTGGATATATATTAACAGAAAAATTAATTAACGCTATTGAATATGGTGTACCTCAAGATAGAGAAAGAATAATTCTAATTGGCTTTCACCATAGCTTGCTTAATGATTTAGGAATAAAAATTAATATTAATGATAAGCTCGCTGAGAGTATTTTTAATTGGGAAAAATATATTTTATATCCGCAAAATAAAGTTTTTGCTTATCCTTGGCATAAGCGTGAACCTTTTAAGGAAAATTCTATATTGCCATGTCCTGATGGTATTCCTCAAGAGTTAACAGTTGAACACTGGTTTATAAAAAATAATGTGTTGTATCATCCTAATGCTGAACACTATTTTCAACCTAGATCTGGTATTATAAAATTCGCTTCTATTGATGAAGGCGATGATTCTAAAAAATCTTTTAAACGTCTTCATAGGTGGCGTTACTCACCGACAGCCTGCTATGGAAATAATGAAGTACATTTGCATCCTTATAAAATTCGTCGGCTCTCTGTCGCAGAAGCTTTAGCTATACAATCTTTACCAAAAAATTTTGTACTTCCTGCCAATATGTCACTCACCAATATGTTTAAAACTATTGGTAATGGTGTTCCATACTTAGCATCAAAAGCATTAGCTCAAAGCATTATTGATTTCTTAGTAGCTGAAGAACGAGATTACAGACAGGAAATTTATAAACAATTAGAGTTGCCATTGACTTTTAACTAAATTGCAGAGGAAATTAACGGCAGTAAATCGGCTTTTCTAGCATATGGATAGGTACCATCTACTAAATTATAATTTTGTTCAAGCGCAACTCCGTGTGGAGAAATTGCTGTACTAAATATAGTTCTGTCAGCAGGAGTTAAGTCACTTACAACCATGAAATATTTCCAATCCTGTTGTAATACATATCCCATTGCCTTTATCATAGCTGCCTCGAATAAAGGTTGATAGCGACGATCTGGACGATTTGAAGTTTTGAGAGAAACTGCTGCTTTGACTTCCTCTATAGCGAGCTTTCCTTTTAAAAAATTAAAAAGTCCTAAACTATATGGATCTTTTGCCTGTTGATGTAGAAGCGAATTAACAATGGTAGCATTTACCTCACTATTAATAATAGTTATTATGTAGTCTGGGCTAGGCATAAAAATCTTACCTTTAAAAGGTTGAATTCTGGATAAAGCATGATTTATATTAGAAAAATTATTTTTGTTAAATAGATTTAAAAAATTTGAATAGGCATCATCTATTCCTTCTATTTGTAATCTTGAGTTAGGCATCGCAAAGGTAGCTATACAGACACCAGTTCTCTGATTAATATCTAAGACAATCTCAGACAATAAACTAGTAGCGATCAACTCGTTCCATCCTCCGATTGCTTTGTTGAGAGCGCCAACTTGAGGACTTTGTAAATACTTCTCTTGAAAAGCTTTACTTGTTTCATTCCTGAGCCAGTCTAAAATCTCACTAACTGAAAAATTTTTTTCTAGTTTATTCACTATCTCTGAAGATAAAGTTTTATAGATTGTCCTGCTATTAATACGAAATTTACCATCAACAGTTTCTGTAAACCATTCTGTAGTGTTAGGCATTTTCTTATGTTTATATATATAAGGCTAGACAGGTAATTTAATTTAATAAAATTATTAGCAATCACATTTCACCTTAGTAACCTTAAGGCTTTCTAATGTCAACTTGAATACCGAACCAATTTAAAGATACTTGCAAAGCCAACGTTTAAGACCTATTCAGCAGTTCGGTTTTCAGGATAAACTCGTAATAAATGTGGTTTAATATATATATAAGAAATGTTTTAATTTTTTATAAAGTTTAATAATCAATAATTGGCAAAAGGCACGATGGCAGCAGACTATCCCGACATTGATATTGCGCCATTTATCGATCACGCCCTGTTAACGCCAACTGCGACTCCAGAGCAGGTTGAGCAATGGTGTGAAGAAGCAGACAGATTTAATTTTGCGGCGGTTTGCTTGCACTCTACCTATGTAAAGCAAGCCGCAGAACTCCTCCACGGTAAAAATCCCAAAGTCTGTGCAGTAATTGGCTTTCCGACTGGAGCGACTACTTCCGCAGTGAAGCTGTATGAGGCTCAAGAAGCAGTGGAAAATGGAGCCACTGAACTTGATGTAGTCCTCAACTTGGGTTGGTTAAAAGCTGGTAAAACTGAAGCAGTCCACCGCGAGATTGCGGAAATTTGTGAAGAAACCGGACAACCTGTAAAGGTAATTTTAGAAACCAACCTGTTGACAGAGGCGGAGAAAAGAATGGCAGCAGAATTGGCGATGGAAGCAGGGGCCGCATTCTTAAAAACCAGTACAGGTTGGAATGGGGGGGCGACAGTAGCAGATGTAAAACTATTGAAGGAGATTGCTCGCGAAAGAGTAGGGATTAAGGCCTCAGGTGGTATTCGTACTGTGAATCAAGCCCTAGAATTAATCTTGGCGGGTGCTACTCGATTAGGCACATCTCGCGGTATCGATTTAATCCGCCAGCGCGATAACCTGGAAAAGGTGGAATAGTCATTTGCCCTTTGGTCATTCGTTCTTTGTACTCAGATCAATGACTCATGACTTATGACTAATGTATGGGTGGGTTTAACGAAAATATCGCATCTACCCTTAGATATGCGGGTTTAACCCGCCCCTACGGACTCTTGGCTAATGAGTAAAACCTATCAAGTAACAGGAATTAATCTGAAAGCCCAGGCGCTGGGAGAATCAGATAGAATAGTAACAATTTTGACAAAAGAGTTCGGTTTAATCCGAGCAGTTGCCCCAGGGGCACGTAAGCACAATTCAAGCCTGGGTGGTAGGAGTGGGATGTTTGTCGTCAACGAACTACTGATTGCTAAAGGGCGATCGCTAGATAAAATTACACAAGCACAAACAGTAAAAACCTATCCAGGTTTGACTAAAGATTTAGGGAAATTGGCAGCTAGCCAATATCTAGCAGAAATAGTCCTCAGTCAAGCTTTGAGCGAACAACCCCAAGAAGAACTTTATGAGTTGCTTAACGAACATCTCAATCGGTTGGAGGCAGTTTCTAACAACGAAGCGAGTATCTTAGCTCATCTGTCTCAGGGAGTTTTTCACCTATTAGCTTTGGCGGGACTAACACCTCAAGTGCAAGTTTGTTGTCTCACGCAACGGCCCCTGATACCAAATTTTACAAACCCGCAGTGGCAGGTAGGATTTAGTATTTCTGCTGGTGGCACAGTTTGCTTAGAGACTTGGGAAGACTTGCGAAAACAAAAAGAGAATGAGAGACAAATCAATTCTGCCAGAATGCGATCGCCTCATTCTCCACCAACCCCAGCTACAACCATCTCGGGTTACCAAACAGTGATGCATCGCCAAGAACTACCTGTGATTTCTCAGCGCTTAAATGCAAAAGAACTTGATATTCTCCAGCAGCTGTCACAACCAGAGATAATGCAAATTAGTACCACCAGAGATAATAACTGGTTAGCTGTTGAGCAAATTCTGCGCCATTATGCTCAGTATCATTTGGGTCATCCAATCCGCTCCGCCACTTTAATCGATTCTTACTTTGCTGCCAACCATGATGCAACCGTCTGATTTGGATACAAAAATCCTGCCTTTGTCACCGAGCTACGCCAAAAAACAGAATAGAGCATCAGATTCTACAGCACCCAGCCATTTGAGTGCTGTCCCGAAGTCTCGGCCCAGTCAAATCAATAACCACGAAATTTCCCCCCGGGAGATTTCGCCAAATAATAGAAATTGGCTATCGGAAAAATCAAAACCTGATTTTATTAATTCAGAAGGCAAATCCACTCAGGCTGAGGCTAATGGCCAAGCCGCTATTACCTCAGCAAAAGAGCCACCTGATGTCAAGGGGCCTGATTCAGGTAAAGATGAACCATCAAATGATGTACCCCAAAAAGGGTTTTTACCTGTATTAAAAAACCCAAATTTCTTAGCACTTTGGGGTGGACAAGTTTTTTGTCAACTAGCAGATAAAGTTTATCTGGTATTGATGATTGCCTTGATTAATACGCAATTTCAAGCTAGTCATCAAAGCATTAGTGGTTGGGTATCAGCTTTGATGATGGCTTTTACCATACCCGCCGTGCTATTTGGTTCTGTGGCTGGTGTGTTTGTGGATCGCTGGTCGAAAAAGACTGTGTTAGTAGCCACAAATGTTTGGCGGGGAATTTTGGTGTTGGTAATTCCCTTACTGTTATGGTTGACTCATGATTGGAAACCAGTGGGAGTATTACCTGTAGGTTTTTTAATCATCTTAAGCGTGACTTTTTTAGTCTCCACCCTCACACAGTTTTTTGCTCCAGCCGAACAAACAGCAATTCCTTTGGTGGTGGAAGAGCAACATTTACTCTCAGCTAACTCACTGTACACCACAACAATGATGGCCTCAGTGATTGTTGGTTTTGCTGTTGGCGAACCACTATTAGCGATCGCGGATCAACTTTGGCTCAATCTGGGTGCAAGTGGCAGCTTTGGTAAAGAAATTGTTGTTGGTGGAAGTTATGCGATCGCGGGAATAATTTTGAGTTTCTTGGTAACTAACGAAAAAGCTCACGACTCAGAAACGGAATTTCCTCATGTTTTCTCAGATTTACGCGATGGATTGCGTTATCTCAAAGATAATCATCGTGTTCGTAGCGCTTTAGTACAGTTAATTATCTTGTTCTCCATCTTTGCCGCCTTAACAGTTTTGGCAGTCAGAATGGCAGAAATCATTCCCAACATGAAAGCCTCGCAATTTGGCTTTTTACTAGCAGCTGGTGGTGTGGGAATTGCCGCAGGCGCAACCATTCTCGGTCAGTTTGGTCAACGTTTCTCCTATACTGCTCTGAGTCTTTGTGGTTGTTTAGGGATGGCAGCTTCCTTAATAGGGTTATCTATATTTACAACACAGCTATGGATCGTGCTTTTGTTAGTAGCACTATTGGGTGTTTTTGGCGCACTAGTGGGTATCCCAATGCAAACTGCAATTCAAACAGAAACCCCACCAGAAATGCGGGGTAAAGTCTTCGGTTTGCAAAATAATGTCATTAATATTGCTCTTTCTTTACCCTTAGCATTAGCTGGTGTAGCAGAAACCTTTATTGGATTACAAGCTGTCTTTTTATCATTAGCTGTAATTGTGTTTTTTGGAGGTATCTTTACCTGGTATACCTCTCATCGTGAGTAATTAAACATTAGCTTGACATAATTAATCATTTACTGAAAGCTGAAATTTTCGTGATAGACTGAACTCAGCCATAAATCACTATAGGCTTAACTCGGGATCATTGTGAATCCTGGCTCAATTGGTTTTGATTGACTCATATTTATTCACAAATTCTTAGTAGGATAACTACAGCTATAACTAAACTAGCTAAATTAATCTGAGAATTTGGCTATTTTATGGGTAGAGACAATGGGGTGTAATACTAACTCAAAAGCCAGCGATAACAACAGCTAAAAGCAAAACCACAAAGCAACAAAAACTCAATATTAAACCCGCTGTTCTTATAACTAAATAAAGAATGCGTATAGCCTGGATTGGAAAAAAATCACCCTTTTGCGGCAATGTTACCTACAGTCGAGAAATTACAAATGCCTTACTAGACCGAGGGCATGAAGTTAGCTTTCTCCACTTTGCTCAAGAAGAACCTGAACCTGATAACTGGCCAAAATTTCAAGAAGTTTCCTTACCCTTCATTTACAAGTCCCAGGTTTACACAATTCCCACTTTTAAAGCAACCAAAGTATTAACTGAGTCGTTGCGGAAAATTAAACCAGATATAGTCCACGCTTCTTTGACTTTATCTCCCCTGGACTTTATTCTTCCAGAAATTTGTGAACAACTGAATTTACCTCTAATTGCGACTTTCCATACCCCATTTGCAGGGAAAGGGGCAAAACTAATTTCGGGGACGCAACTTTTGGCTTATCAGCTATACGCACCTTTCTTAGTGAACTACCATCGCGTGATTGTATTTTCCCAAATTCAGCGCGAGTTATTAGGGCGGATGGGTGTGCGGGAAGAAAATGTTGCAGTTATTCCCAATGGAGTTGATACCGCTAAATATTCTCCAGGCCCTTCTCAAATCAAAGCAGAATTTCAAGCCGAACGCCTATTTGTCTATCAAGGTCGGATAGCACCAGAAAAGAATGTAGAACCGCTGCTACGCGCTTGGAAGCAGTCAGGACTGGAAGCCGATAGCAAGTTGCTGATTGTGGGCGATGGGCCTTTGAAGCCGTCTTTACAGCCGTTTTATGGTGCAGAAGAAGGCATTATTTGGCTAGGATTCATTGCTGATGAAAACCGACGCATCGAAATTCTACGGGGAGCAGATGTATTTATTTTGCCTTCTTTGGTAGAAGGGTTATCTTTATCTCTTTTAGAAGCAATGGCTTGTGGTTTGGCGTGTTTAGCCACAGATGTAGGTGCAGATGGAGAGGTATTAGAAAAAGGTGCGGGGGTAGTTTTAAATACGAAGACAGTGCGATCGCAATTAAAGACTCTCTTGCCACTATTCCAAGACCATCCTGAGTTAACAACTGTATTAGGGCAGAAAGCGAGAAATCGTGTCCTAGAACGCTATACTCTCACTGATAATATTACTCAGTTGGAACAGTTATACCGCGAAGTTTTACTCCAGCGACCTTTACCAGTAAGTCATAGATTATAGGCAAGTTCTCATAAGTAGCTCAACTTAATTAAACGTGAAATGTCATTACGAGCGGAACGCAGTGAAGCGAAGTAATCGCCAAGACTCTATTTTACGTTTTTCAATGTTGACCTATTTATCAATTTTGGTTGCTGCAGTAAATCTGAGAGCATAGATATAGTGCAGCTATACTTTTAAATCTGGATCATTGAAGTTAATATTTATCATTTACAGATGTTTTCAAGTATTTGATCACATCTTTTTTTATCTTACACAAAGACGCAAATAAAAGTAATTTTTTACACAAAAATAATACGGTTGATGATTGTGTACCAAAAAAGGTACATTAGAAATAACATCAAATTAATCTGATTATGATCAGAAAATTTGGTATAGATGACCGAAGAAGAAAATCAAAAAGAACAACAAAACCAAAAACGAGTTCCAGCAAGATTTTATCAAAGTGATAATGGTGCAGAGCCTGTTCGTGATTGGTTAAAGGATCTAGATAAAGAAGATCGAAAATTAATTGGTGCTGATATCAAGACAGTTGAGTTTGGATGGCCGATTGGGATGCCAACCTGCCGTTCGATGGGTGATGGTTTGTTTGAAGTACGAACCAATTTAACTAATGGACGGATTGCGCGTGTTTTATTTTGCTTCTTTGAAGGCGAAATGATACTTCTACACGGGTTTATCAAAAAGACTCGAAAAACACCAACCAAGGAATTAGCTATAGCGTTAAAACGCAAGGGAAATCTGGAGGCATAAGAATGAAAAAAAATCCTCATATCGGTTCATCTCTTGATGACCTTTTTGAAGAAGAAGGAACACTTGAAGAAATTAACCTGATTGCTACAAAACGTATTATTGCATGGCAAATTAGCGAAGCCATGAACAAAAGAAATTTGAATAAGACAGCAATGGCGCAAATGATGGGAACCAGTAGATCATCTCTCGATCGGTTATTAGATCCCAATAACACATCCATAACCTTAGAAACTCTTGAACGTGCGGCGAAAGCAGTGGGTAAAAGGGTACATATTGAATTAGTTGATATAGTTTAATTCCATCTCAACATCCAGTAAGCATATAAAAAAGAAAAGCATTAAGTGCGATCGCGCTATAAATTCCCAAATAGGAAGACGAAGTATGAGAAATGCACGTCATTAGCTACCGAATTTTAAGAGAATATACTGCAAGCCACGCCGATTGTCGTGAAGCTATTGATAACTGGTATAAAGTTGCTAGTAAAGCTGATTGGTCTAATTTAATTGATGTACAATCAGTTTTTCCGAAAGCAGAAGCAGTTAGTAATTTTACTGTTTTTAATATTAAAGGTAATAAATATCGCTTAATTGTGAGTATAGATTATGAAAAGCAATTGATTTATATCAAATATATTCTTACCCATGCTGAATATGATAAGGAAGAATGGAAAAATGACCCTTACTTTTAATTCAGATAAATATAAAGAGTTATTAACCCAGTATCAACCAAAACTGATTAGGAATGAAGAAGAGAATGAAAAAGCTTTAGCTGTTGTAGAAGAATTAATGCACCGTAATAATCGCAGCCCTGAAGAAGATGAACTTTATGAGTTGCTAATTATTTTAATTGAGAAGTTTGAGCAAGAATATTATTCGCCTGGAAAAGCATCGCAGCCTGATTCTATATTACGTTTTTTAATGGAACAAAGGGATATAAAAGAATCAGATTTGGTTAGTATTCTTGGTAGCCAAGAAATAGTTTCAAAAGTAGTTAATGGTCGGCTAGAAATGAGTAAAGCTCAAGCTAAAGCTTTGGGTGAATTCTTTAGGGTTGACTGCAGTTTGTTTATTTGATTTATAAAGTCCTGTAAAAGTGCCATCGCAATTAAAATCTCTCTTACCACTATTCCGAGACCATCCTGAGTTAACAACTGTATTGGGAAAGAACGCGAGAAAGCATCTACTAGAACACCGATTTACTAATAAAACGCGAGACAGAAAAACCCTACTTTAACGTTACTTACAACCAAACATTTTTTGTCGCAAACCCCGAAACCTAGTTTTTTCGTCATGATAATGAATACTAGAACACCGATTCAGTAATGGAGAAACGAAAGCAAATCAAGCTGATATAGAGTAAAAGGATGAAGGTAAAAATAGAGCAAAATCTTATCAGGTAATGATTGTAGCCATTAGTAATGGAATATAGAGATTTAATCAACTCTCAAGGAAAAGTGCGCTCAAGTTTCAGGTATATTCGATGTTACACAGATGCATGAAAGACCGAGAGTATACCTATGCGTCCAGTCCATTGGCATCCACCGACCGAACTTAACGCTCAAGAGCAAAAAATCGTCAAGCGGATCAAAAGAGCAAAGCTATTCACGTTCTTGCGGCAATACCGTCATCAGTTATTTGATGAGGAATTTCAAGAAGAACTGAGCAAGCTTTATGCAGATTCTCCCAAAGGGCATCCACCAGTACCTCCAGCACAACTGGCATTAGTGACAATCTTACAAGCTTATACAGGAGCATCCGATGCGGAAGCGATTGAAGCGTTGCTCATGGATAGACGTTGGCAGTTAGTGCTTGATTGCATTGATTGTGAGCAAGCACCATTTTCTCAAGCGACACTTGCCAGGTTTCGCACAGCACTGATTATCCAAGGACTCGACCGACGATTAATTGAGAAAACAGTAAAACTAGCAGAACAGAGCAAGGGTTTTGGCTCAAGGCAATTACGGGCAGCGCTTGATTCCAGCCCCTTGTGGGGAGCATCGAAGGTTGAAGATACATATAATTTATTGGGTCACGCGCTCAAAAAAGCGATTGGCGTGATAGCTGTCCAGCAGGGGAGGGGGTTGGCGGAAGTTGCACAAGATATTGGGGTAGATATGGTTGCAACTTCAAGCTTGAAAGCGGCTTTAGACTTAAACTGGGATGACCCAGATCAGAAAAATTTGGCCTTGGGGATTGTACTGGATGCTTTAGAGAGAGTTGAGACTTTTGTTCAAACACAGCCTACTGAAAATGAACATCCGCTACTTCGTTCAACTCTTGAAACAGCAAGACAAATCGAAACACAGGATGTGGAAGTTGATGCCAATGGTGAGGTAAAACTGCGCTCTGGTGTTGCCAAAGAACGACGTATTTCAGTTGAAGACGAAGAGATGAGACATGGACGTAAAAGCCGTAGCCAGAAAATTGATGGCTATAAACGTCATGTGTTACGAGATTTAGACAACGGAATGATTCGCGCTGTTGGTATTACCAAAGCTAATGTCCCAGAAGCATCAGTAACCGATGCGATTACTCAGGACTTACAAACACAAGATGTTGAACTTACCGAATTGCATATTGACCGGGCTTACTTGAGTAGCTCCTTAGTTAAAAATCGTAGTGAGCAATTGAGTATATACTGTAAGGCTTGGGTCGTCCACAACGGTACAAAATTTGGTAAAACTGCCTTTGTGTTGGACTGGGACAATGGTACTATTTGTTGTCCCAATCAGGTAACTTTACCTTTTAGTTTGGGTGCTAAAATTCAGTTCCCACAAGAAGTTTGTGCAACCTGTCCTCTCAGAGAATCTTGCACCAGTTCACCACGCGGACGTAGTATTTCAATTCATCCAGAAGAACAATTATTTCGAGAGTTACGAGAACGTCAATTAACCCCTATTGGACGTGCCAAACTCCGCGAACGCGTTTGTGTTGAGCATTCTTTATCTCATATTGGTCGTTGGCAAGGTGAACAAGCTCGCTATGTTGGTTGTCGCAAAAACTTATTTGATCTTCGTCGCGTAGCGGTTGTTCATAATCTTCATGTCCTTGCCAAAATTTTTACTCACACTACTGAGCCAGCCTCTACTTCTATTTGATTACTGAATCGGTGTTCTAGGGATAAGCGATAGAGAGACAGTAGAACAAATTAAAGAAAATCCTTATCTACAGTACTTTATAGGGATGTCATCTTATAGTAATGAATCTCCATTTGACGCATCAATGTTAGTACATTTTCGCTCAAGAATTAGTGCTAACCTAGTGAACAAAGTGAATCAAGAAATGGTGAAGAAGATGCTAGAGACAACATCTTCTCAAGAGGCTAAAAAAAAACCGAATTAGAAGAAAAAGAGGTAAGTGAACCAAAAAATCGGGGAAGATTAATATTAGATGCAACTTGTGCGCCTGGAGATATCAGTTATCCGACAGATTTAGAGATACTAAATCAAGCAAGATTGCAGATAGAGAAAATTATAGACTTGCTTTATGAACAAGTGAAAGTCAAATTAGATAAAAAGCCAAGAACGTATCGAAATATAGCACGGAAGGATTATCTAGAAGTAGCCAAAAAACGTCGTGTATTTCAAAAAGATAGAAGAATAGCGATAAAAAAACAACTGCAATATATCAAAAGAAACTTCTCACATATTGACCAGTTAATTATTGCCGGAGCCAGCCTAGAACCATTAAGTAAGAGACAATATAAAACTTTGTTAGTTGTTGGAGAAATTTATCGTCAACAACTATGGTTGTATGAAAATAAAAAACAGAGTATTGATGACCGAATCGTTAGTTTAAGCCAACCACATATCCGTCCAATTGTCCGGGGAAAAGCCGGGAAAGCCGTGGAATTTGGGGCAAAATTATCAGCTAGTTATTTTGAGGGATATGTATTTTTAGACCATATTAGTTGGGATAACTTTAATGAATCAGGAGATTTAAAAGCACAAGTAGAAGCATATAAAAATTACACAGGTTATTATCCAGAATCCGTTCATGTTGATAAAATCTATCGCACAAAAGAGAACCGAGCTTGGTGTAAAGAAAGAGGTATTAGAATCAGTGGAGTTCCTTTAGGAAGACCTCCAAAAACTGTGAGTAAAGAAAAAAAGAAGCAAGCTCAAGAGGACGAAAGGATTCGTAATTCTATTGAGGGAAAGTTTGGACAAGGTAAAAGAAGGTTTAGCCTGGGTAAAGTGATGGCAAAACTGTCTCATACTTCTCAAACAGCAATTGCTATTACTTTTTTAGTCATGAATCTTTCTACTCACCTGTCACGGGTTTTTTATGCCTTTTTAGGTCTATTTTTCCAAAATAGACCTTTTTTAGCCAATGGCATAATTTAAATTTATGATTTTCCTAGCTATAGGCAATAAAAAATTATATTTCACTTTGCTTAGATAACTAGTCAACCCTTAAGATTGCTTTTTTATGACTTTTTCAGCAGACCCTAAGTAAGGTTTTTGCGTCAAATTTTTATGAGCTGCACTGACTATGAGAGTAAAAAAGGTGCAGAATTTTTATTTTAAATATATTAATAAAGATTAAAAAAACATACTTAGACGACTTACTTGGCAACCTATCTTATGGATGATTTTTATCTCATTATCTAGTTATATTACCCCAAACTTTCATTTGTAATTATTAGCTGGAATTGCATTAGCCATTGAATAAAAAATAACCTTATGTCCCTGGTCATTAGGATGTATGCCATCCTGAGAAATCAATGCATCACCACCTGCATTGATCATATCTTGGTAGACATCCGCCCACCTAACACTAAACTCTTTTGCTACACTTTTTGTTGCTTCTCTGTAAATACTATGTTTATTAGGTGTACCGCTACTAAATTCTGCGTAGAGATGATATGCAATTAGCTTTACATAAGGAGGAGAACCAATTGTAATATTTAAAGGCTTGATTCCTGATGCCAGAAGTCCTTGTATAACTTCTCTTAAATCAGTTTTATACTTCTCCACTGAAAAGGCTTGATTACTATATCGCAAATCATTTAATCCATATAAAATATAAACTTTTTCAGGATGATACTTTACAATATCGTTAACATAGCGATCTCGCCCATTATTAATCAGCCTTGGATAAGTATTCTGGAGAACAGTTGCACCTATTCCCTGATTATTTTCACATAAACCTTTGTCTTTAGCCAATAGCGTACTCCACCGTAAAGACAAAATAGATGCACCCGCGCCTTGAGTAATTGAATCACCAAAAAATACTGCCTTGGTACAATTATTTTTAAGTACTAGGAAGGCGCTCAAAAGTACTGCCAAAGTAGCTGTTATAAATTTTAGACGTTCATTTAAGTAAAAATTTTTAAACATATCTTTTCATTAATAAAATACCGCTACTCACTGATTTCTATGATTATTTAATTTTCTACTAAAGACCCCCCTAAACTTGTTGGCTGTTCATAAACTCGCTTCAAGGTATTCACATCTCTTACAGAAATTGGCGGTGGTTGGCGAACTTGAGAAAAGTATAGAGCATCAGTTTGTAACGGACTATGCCCCCAAATTCCCAAAGCATGGCCGAGTTCATGATGCGCTGCGGCTATGACATAATTACCAGTCTGGCTAGGACTCAACAATATAGTGAAGCGGTGTAATAAAACTTTGTTGTTGGTATATAACTCGTAGGTAGTTAAGGCTGAACGCGCACGGGGAATTTTATCGACGGGAGAAATTTGCAGAGGTGGTGCTTTTCGCAAAATTTTAATATCTGCAACCTCTGGTTTTTCCACTATCAACAAAGGTAAGTAAGCATTCCACTCTTGCACAGCTTGTAAAACGCTGTTAACCCAAGCTTGAGCTTGCTGACTGTTAATTGCTGTTGGCGTTTCTACGTAAACTTTAATAGGAAACTGTGACCAAACCAGATAACCAACTTGGGTGGCTGTAATTTGAGCAAAGTAATCGCCACTGTTGGTATTATCTTGCCATTTGGCTAACGTTGGCGGTAGAGGATGAGCTTTTGGAGTAGGAAATGAGGCGGTAGGGACAGAAGCGAGTAAATCCCTAGAATATGGCGTTACTTTGGCAAAATTAGCATTTGCAGGGAGATGCGTAAAAATAACTAGCAGCCCTGTACCTATCGCTAAGGTAAGAATTGCTAGTAACTGTGAGGTAAATAAATTTTTTAGGGGGTTGGGTGTTGGGTATTGGATTTTTTGCCCCATGTCCCTATTCCCTATGCTTACTTAGGTAGCCAACCAGCACTTAAAACTACTGTTAAACCCAGAAAAATTACTGTTAATGCCCAAGTAATTCGGTTTAAGGTGTTTTCTGCGCTTTTAGTGCTGCTAAACAGTTGAGCTTGTCCACCAATGGCTCCAATACCATCTCCTTTAGGACTATGCAGCAGTACTAAGACGATTAAACCAACGGCGGAAAGCGCCCAAATGCCTTGAACAATATTAGAAACTGTCATGGTAGCAATCTAAATAGATAGTCAATTTCAAAACAGAAGTGTCAGGGTTGAAATAACAGCTAACTGTTATTTTTTTACAAACCTACTGGTTCGGGAGTACGACTGCGTTGCACATCATATCCAGCCGGTACAACTAGCGATCGCCCTGTCATTTCTGATGGCTGAGGTAGTTGTAAAATCTCTAGAATTGTTGGTGCAATGTCGGCTAGCTTGCCATCGCTTCGCAGTTCGACATTTGTACCATGTCCAGGGATTTTCGCTTTTTCTCCTTCCACCAAAATTAAGGGGACGGGGTTAGTGGTGTGGGCTGTCCAAGGATTACCCGCATCATCTAGCATATACTCGGCATTACCGTGGTCGGCAGTAATAATTGTTGTCCCCCCAACATTAGTAATGCTAGCAAGTAGGCGACCCAAACAGAGATCAACTTTTTCAATTGCTTCTATCGTAGCTTCTATCTGACCCGTATGCCCTACCATATCTGGGTTAGCATAGTTAATCACAACTAACGAGTAGATACATTTTTCAATCGCTGCGATCGCTACTTCTGTAACGGCTGCTGCGGACATCGCCGGGGCTTTATCGTAAGTTGCTACCATTGGACTACTTACTAGTTCCCGGTCTTCGCCCTCGAAAGGATCTTCTAGACCGCCATTAAAGAAGTAGGTAACGTGGGCGTATTTTTCGGTTTCAGCAGTGCGGAATTGCTTTAATCCGTGATTAGCAACGACCTCTCCCAAAATATTTGTGAGGTTCTGCGGCTCAAAGGCGACAGCTACTTTTAAATCTGGATCGTACTGAGTAAAAGTAGCAAAAGCAAGTGGTTGAATTAACTGCCTTTCAAAGCCCTTAAATTCTGGGCTGACAAAAGCTTGAGTGAGTTGTCTAGCGCGATCGGGGCGGAAGTTGAAGAATATCACTCCATCCCCGGCTGCAATTGCGCCAGGAGCAATACGTGTGGGGTTGATGAATTCGTCTGTGACTCCGGCGGTGTAGGATGCTGCTAAAACTTCTACGGCTTGGCGATTATCGGTTACTTCATTTTGGGTCATTACGTCATAGGCACGTTTAACCCGATCCCAGCGATGATCGCGATCCATCGCATAATAGCGACCGCTGAGGGTAACTATCTGCCCCACACCTACGCGGTCTATATATTCTTGCAGCTGCCCAATTGCTTTGACACCCTCGGTCGGTGTGGTGTCACGACCATCGGTAATCGCATGGATACAAACTTGGGAAATTTGCTGATCCTTAGCTAAATCTAGTAGTCCGAATAAATGGGTGAGATGGGAATGTACTCCACCCTCTGAACAAAGACCTACTATGTGAAGCTTGCCATTGCGATCGCGCACTTCCTGGCAAATTTTGACAAGTGCTGGATTGAGCTTAATAGAACCGTCTTCCACTGCATCAGAGATGCGTACTAATTCTTGCGGTACTACTCGCCCAGCGCCAATGTTCAAATGACCAACTTCCGAGTTGCCCATTTGACCATCTGGCAACCCTACGGCTTTTCCTGATGTGCGAATGAGGGTGTGTGGATAAGCTGTCCATAAGCTATCCATGACTGGAGTTTTCGCATTAGCTATAGCGTTTCCACGCTTCTCCTCGCAGTAGCCCCATCCGTCTAAAATGACTAGCACCACAGGAGCAACAGGTGCTTTGGTCATAGTAAAATTGCCCTTTACTTTTTGTAATACCCGAATGATACCACTGCTAATCACCACTGCAAGAGGATTTCTGCTTATTAACTTCTTTTATCAAAAAATTCAGTATTTTTTAGAGTTTTTTTAACTTTAGTAACTTTTGCTTATTTTTTGTGATACTTGTGTGGGGCTAATTATCAAAAAAAGCTTTTGTATAGTGCTAGCAGTTAGGCTCTAATTGGCGTTTTGCTGCAATTTTTGTAGATTTCTTGCTATTTCTGTAGAATATACTATTTACTGCCTAATTCATCATTGTATAGCAGTAGTGCATGATGTTGAAAGCTGAGAATGAACACTTTTCAACTAAGCTATTGCAGCATCATGCACACTACGTAAAATTCAGTGTTATTACTAACTTGTTATTTGCGTTTTGACGAAGCTTTAGCGGCTTTAGCAGCTTTCTTGGCAGCTTTTTCCGCCGCGATCGCAGCTAGTTTTTCTGCTTCTTTTTCTTCAGCAATTTTATCTAGATAGTAATGATAATTACCTAAATAAACGCGGAATTCACCATCGCGAATTTCTACAATTTTATTGGCTACCTGCGAGATAAAATAACGGTCATGAGAAACAACAATCGCTGTACCATCATAATTTTGCAGGGCTTCTTCCAACATTTCTTTAGCTGGAATATCTAGGTGGTTTGTCGGCTCATCTAAGATTAGTAAATTTGCTGGACGTAATAGCATTTTTGCTAAAGCTAGACGTGCTTTTTCGCCTCCACTTAATGCACCAACTTGTTTAAATACCGTGTCTCCAGTAAATAAGAAGCGTCCTAATAATGTACGAACTTCTTCATTTTTCCAGTCAGGAACTTCATCATGAATAGTTTCCATGACTGTTTTTTTCAAATCTAAAGCTTCTGCCTGATTTTGTTCAAAGTAACCAGGAATCACATTGTGATCGCCTAATTTAACGCTACCTTCTGTAGGTGGTTCCATACCCATAATTACCCGCAGTAGGGTAGATTTACCTGCACCGTTGGGGCCTAAGAAAGCGATGCGATCGCCTCTTTCAATGAAGAGATTGGCTCCTAAAAATAAGATTTTATCGTCATAGATGTGAGTTAAATCTTTAATTGTGACTACTTCTCGTCCACTACGGGGTGCATCAGGAAAGCGAAAATGTAGAGTTCTGACACCACCTGTAGGGGCTTCAATTCGCTCGATTTTGTCTAGTTGTTTTTCGCGGCTTTTTGCTTGCGTACTCCGGGTAGCACTAGCGCGAAATCTGTCAACGAAAGCTTGTTGTTTCTCTAGTTCTTTCTGCTGTCTTTCATAAGCACTCAACTGTGCTGATTGATTTTCAGCTTTTTGTTGCAGGTATGATGAATAATTACCCAAGTAAGTAGTAGAAACACCACGTTCTGTTTCTACAATTTGAGTGCAGAGGCGGTCAAGAAACTCCCGGTCATGGGAAACTATCACCATTGGAGTCACTAGACTTTTTAAGTAATTTTCCAACCACTCAATAGTTTCTAAGTCTAAGTGGTTTGTTGGTTCGTCCAGTAGCAATAAATCTGGTTTTTGCAACAGGATTTTACCCAAACTCATCCGCATCTGCCAACCACCAGAGAAGGCGCTAACGAGGCGATCGCCATCTTCTTGTTCAAAGCCCATTTCCGGTAAGATTTTGCCGATGCGTGCTTCTAAACCGTAGCCATCCAAGCCTTCAAATTGGCGCTGTAAGCGATCCAATTTATTAATTAAGTGATCGAGTTCCTCTGGAGTTGCAGTTTCCATATCCCTAGTCACTTGGGCGATGGAAAGCTGCACTTGATTCGCTTCTTTAAAAACAGTCCAAAATTCTTCTCTCACAGTGCGGCCGGGGTCTACTTCAAACTCTTGGTTGAGGTAGGCTATATGTAAACTCGCAGGACGAATAATTTCCCCCGCCGTCGGTTCAATTTCTCCAGAGATAATTTTCAGTTGGGTAGATTTACCTGCGCCGTTCACACCGACTAAGCCGATGCGATCGCCAGGTTTAACTTCCCAGTTGATATCTTTGAGAACTTCACCAGTGGGATAAATTTTACTAATATGTTCTAGTCGCAGCATCAAGTTTTTCTCAGGTAGGGGAATGGGTGGTTTCGGGATGAAGTGGTAATGCCGTGTCAATCTTAACAAAATTTAATTAATATTTCGTCGGGAAAAATTGCTGAATGCAAAAAAAGAGTTTGGGATTGTCACGTTCACAGCTAATTAAGTTATATATACCTAATCTCAATCACCCATTTCGACATTTGTCTACCCTAGGATTCAAATTATGCTGTTATTCTTCGCTGCTGGAGTTAGAAACCTGCTGTTGTACTATTTGGCTAACTTCCTCCGCACTCAATTCTAAAGCTTGAGCTATTTGCTCTACAGTCAACCCAGCTGTCAACATTGGTAGTACTGCTTTTAACTTACCTGTGCGCTCACCTTCTTCTTTGCCTTCCTGAAAAGCTTCCTGATAAAATCTTGTCTGTTTTAACTCGCTCAAACTAAACATGGCTTCGATTTCCTCCCGACTCATGTTAGGAAATTTGTAAACTAAGATAGTTTCTATTAATTGTAATAATTGCTGCTGTAATTGTGAGTTCGTCTCTTGCCTAGTTCTCTCGATTAACTCTCGCACTTGGTGAATCGCTATCTCTGCATCTTCAACTACTAATTTAACGGTTGCTATGCTAACTGGTAAAGTAGCAGTATCACCCAATTCATTCAGATAAATCCGTTTTATTCTTTGACTGGCAAAGAATTCACGATAGTGTTTAATATCTCCTGTATCTACACTCCTGTTTGGGTATAAAACCACAGCACTCCAATCATTTTTGGGTTTATTCTGACGCAGGTATAAACTTATTTCCGCAATCAGTCGTGAGTAAATTTCGTCATCTTGTTGAAATTGAACTTCAACGAAGTAAATTGGTCTATCAGTAATTTCTATAGGCAAAAATAACCCATCTATTCGGAATGAAGTTTGTTTAATTTCAACTGATGAAAACAGATAATTGTTTGCTTCGTCAGGAGGATTGCCAATGATTTCAAAGAAAATACTAGGTATTTCTTGAAATAGCCGATAAAATAAAATGTCAGTTTTCACAAAAGTCTACAAGTTTTGTATTATAGATGCGACTATTAATTTATTCTTCAGCACCATCGCGCACTTCTTGCAACTGTTCTTTTGATATACCTAATATTCGTGAAAGTGGTGCTAATAAGCTATCATCAATAACTTCTCCAGCATAAATATTATTGAGTTCAGCAGGAGAAACTTTAAATGTATCGCAAAATTTAGCAAACTCCTGACTACTCAAATCTAAAGCTTTTTGTCTTTCACTTAATAAAAGTGCGATCGCCCTAGTTCCATACTTGGGACGTTCGCTAATTTTTATATATTTTCTTATCTTATCTTTGACTTGCTTACTGTCCCCACCAGTTGCTTTAACTAAATCAGTGCAAGCCAATTTAAGTGCTTTTTTTAAAACTTCGTCCTGGTTTAAAAACTTAATAATTTCATCTGCATATTCTCGTTTAAAAAAACCAGCTAAATCACCTTTATAGTAGATTGGCATAAAAACATCGCTTGATTCTACTTGCCAAGCTGAAGGTTCATTGGGTAGTGACATAAATACACCTCGGAAAATTCAAGATTGTAACATTATCTCAATTAATACACGAGGCTTCCACTTCCAATAAGCCAAAGCAATTTCATCTTGATTGCTTTACTTTTTATCTTCACCAGTGCTATCTCATGCACAAAAAGCAGAAAGCAATATCCTGATAAAATTTGTATTTATTATTAGATATATGTAATAAAAATTAACAATATTTTGTTTGTCTATACAAATAAATTTACAAGTTTACTTGTAGACAAAGAAGCGATCGCTCACAAATCTTCAACTTGCTTTTGCTTCATCTACAGACGCTTCAGCCGCAGTAGCCAATCTATCCATTACAGCTCTACCAATGATTGCTACTTCATTCAATGGCATAGATTTGATGTACTTCACAATCTGATTGACATCGGAGGATTCTGACATGGGCTTAACACCTAAGTAGTTAAGCAATTCCTCCATTGTGTACCCTGCTCTGGCTGCGATGTTAGCTAAATTCTGTGTATCAGGAATCGATTCGCCTTTTTCCCACAATTGCACAGCAGTAGCCGAAACACCCAGAAGCTTACCAAAAGCTCGTTGACTCATAGAGCCACGAGCCATTTTTACGACTTCAATAAGTTTCTTTCTAGCCTCTAAATCCACTGCTGTAGTATTTTTTCAACGAGATTCACGGGTTTACTTGCTCGCCAATCAATATTTAATTTAGCCATTTACAAGTTTGCTTGCCAATGGTAGATTAAATCTAAGATTTTAAATTACAAGTTTAAATGTCAATCAATTTAGATTGAAGACACTAATTCATTTTATCGCGGAAATTCGTGACAAACCGCTTGCAGCTAAATCATGGGAAAAAGGTGCATCATGTTGTATAAGCCGCGCAAAATTAACTCGTATCGCCACAAGGGTCAAAGCCTGATTACCGCTAATAAAATTAAACCAGAACAGTGGCATATTTCTCATGCTGAGGCTAAAGCAGCTTTAATAGCCAAAGGCTACAAGGTTAAGCAAATCAAGAAATTCCATTGTCTGAAGCATCAGGTTTGTATTTCTTTTTGGGATGAACGAGGTAACATTTGCAGCAGCTTTTTCAGCTACCGAATTTTTAGCCGTTGGCAAAAGGAAGTCGAACAGTTAGTTGATAGCTGCCAAACCCTCCATGAATGGAAGAAATTAAATCACATAATGCAATACGAATTTGCCTACTACCATTATTTTCATGAAATGGAGGATATTATCTATACTGCATTAGAAAACCGCCTATCGGTGTTAAAAATAACATCACAACAAGCGGTTTGAGAAGATTTATTACAAAACAATTAGCTTGTAGCACCAGAGGCCGCTAACTCTGCTAAACGTTCCTGCTGGTCTTGAGAGATACAAGATTGTATAACTGACTCTAAATCACCTTCCAATACAGGGTTAAGAGAATAGTTCTGTCCCAGACGGTGATCAGTAACGCGGTTGTCTTTATAATTATAGGTGCGAATTTTTTCTGATCGCGACCCTGTACCAACTTGCGATCGCCGCATAGAAGTTACAGCTTCTTGTTGTTCGCGTAACTTCATTTCGTAAAGTTTCGCTCGCAAAATTTGCATTGCCCGTTCTTTGTTTTGCAACTGGCTGCGTTCTTCCGTACAGAAAATCCGAATTCCGGTAGGTTTGTGCATCAAGTCAACAGCCGTTTCCACCTTGTTGACGTTTTGTCCACCAGCACCACCAGAACGAGCTGTGGTCATTTCAATATCCTTGGGGTCAATGTGGATTTCTACATCATCGACCTCTGGCATGATAGCCACTGTAGCTGTAGAGGTGTGAACCCTTCCCCCAGCTTCGGTTGCAGGTACACGCTGTACGCGATGTACTCCGGCTTCAAACTTCAGCTTGCTGTAAACACTCTCACCCTGAATTTCCAGGATTACTTCTTTAAAGCCGCCCATTTCACCTAGTGACTCGCTCACTAGTTTCACTCTCCAGTTCTGGCCATCAGCGTAGCGAGAGTACATCCGCAGTAAATCGCCTGCCCAAATACTCGCTTCGTCGCCACCAGTACCAGCGCGAATTTCCAACATAATGTTTTTATCATCGTTGGGATCGCGGGGTAGCAACAATATTTTTAAGCGGTTCTCTAAATATTCTATTTTTTGCTCTAGTTCATCTACTTCCAGGGCTGCCATTTCTTGCAACTCCGGATCACTCGCCGATTCTTTGTAAACCTGACGCGCTCCGATCAAATCTTCTTGAGCTACTTTCCAAGTTTCATAGGTATTAACTACCTCTTCCAAAGAAGAACGAGATTTAGCAATTTGTTGAAACTCGTCAGGATTTCTCGCGGTATCGGGGTCACCAAGACGACGAGTTAATTCATTAAAGGTTTGTTCAACAGATTTTAGTTTGTCCAGCAGGTATGATTCAGCCATGATGAGTGCGACGCTCCTTAAAATAACAAGTTGGCTCAAGCATTAAATGACAATCGACCCAGCTGATTGCAGGGTCGTCGTTAACAGCAGAGCCAACCCGCTACTTTTTGTCTGTGTCGCCTGAGGTTTGAGTGCTGCTCATACCGTACTTGCGAAGGAAGCGCTCTACTCGACCCTCAGTATCGATAATCTTCTGGGTGCCGGTGTAGAAAGGATGGTTTCCAGACCAAACATCTACGTGCAGTTCTGGCTTTGTAGAGCCAACAGTCATTACAACTTGACCGTTGCAGTAAACTTTCGCATCTGGATACCACTTGGGATGAATATCAGATTTAGCCATTGTTCCTTTTGTGGTGAATCTATATCAATTATAACTTTCAGATGATTTCAAAGCGTAGGCAAGGCATACCAAGAGGACAAGGCGAAACAATTAATGCTCGATGCCCAATGCCCAATGACCAATGCCCTATCGTTTGGAGTACTGAGGTGCTTTACGAGCTTTGTGTAAACCGTATTTTTTCCGCTCTTTAGCTCGTGGGTCACGAGTGAGGTAACCTTCTGTTTTTAAAGGGGAACGGTTATCTGGGTCTAGCTGACACAAGGCACGAGCAACACCCAAACGAATAGAATCAGCTTGTCCGGTTAAGCCACCACCTTCAGCTTTTACTAAGATGTCATATTCGTTTTCTAAACCCAATGTTTCTAGAGGGCCTTTAATCACACCCAGATAATTGGCGTTGAATTGGAAGTACAAATTTCCATCTTTACCATTTACAGTCAGTTGACCGCTACCTGGAATCAAACGTACTCTTGCTACTGCTGATTTACGGCGGCCAGTACCCCAGTATACGGCACGACCACTAGTAGTTTCTGCTACTGCTATCATTAACTTTCTGCTCCAGGAATTGTATTAACTTTAAGTTCTTTGGGTTTTTGCGCTGCATGGGGGTGAGTTGGCCCAGCATAGACTTTCAGCTTAGTAAACAACTGCTTACCCAGGCTATTTTTGGGTAACATTCCTTTAACAGCGTGTTCTACAATTCTTTCTGGTAGACGCTGTTGCAGCTTAGCGAAGGTTTCTGTCTTCATTCCACCAGGACGGCCAGAATGGCGACGATAGAGCTTTTGGGTACGTTTTTTACCTGTAACTGCTATCTTTTCAGCATTGATAACAATGACAAAATCACCTGTATCTAGGTGAGGAGTATACTCGGCTTTCTTTTTGCCTCGCAAAACCATAGCGATTTCACTAGCGAGGCGACCGAGGCGTTGGTCTGTGGCATCTACTATGTACCACTCACGCTCAAGAGACTCTTGAGGAGGAAGGTATGTTTTAGTCATTTGTAATTTGTCCTTTGTCATTTTTCTTTGTCATTGGTCATTCGTCATTATGTCATTGGACTATTACCTGTTGACTTTTGACGATTGACTCCTGACTAAAAACTAATTTTGGCAGATTGTCATACCAAACATCTGGGGAAAAAGGGAAGTCTGGATAACCGACTCGCAACAAGCAAAGACCTTGAGGCGGTGCAGCATATTTTACTTCTTCTCGTCGTTCAGCTTTCCACAATTCAGTAAAGTTAGCTAGGGTGATATGTCCAGTACCTACTTGTACCAACATCCCTACCAAAAGCCTAACCATGCCATACAAAAATCCATCTGCCTGAATTTCAATATGGATTAATGGCCCACTGCGATGACACTCTGCTGCTTGTACTTCTACCCAAGAATGCGATCGCTTTGAGCCTGCACGATGAAAAGCAGCAAGATGATGCTTTCCCAGCAGGGGTTTGAGGGCAGCCTTAATTAATGATTCATCTAGGGGCGCATAATAATAATGCCAACTGAAGGGTCTAACAAACAAGTTAGGTTGATCTTCAGTGTATATTGTGTAGCGATACCGTCGATAGGCTGCACTAAAACGAGCGTGCCAACGGTTACCTACACCTGCTGAAGCCCTGATTAAAATATCATTGGGCAAATAGCTATTAAGGATGGCTGCCCATTTGTGAGGTGGAATTAAACCTGTGGCTTCAAAATGCGCTACTTGGGCGGCGGCGTGAACTCCAGCATCAGTTCTGCCTGCGCCATGTAGTGTCACATGATACCCAAGAATTTTCGCGATCGCTGTTTCTATTTCTTCTTGGACTGTACGCTGTTGCTTTTGCCGTTGCCAGCCATGAAAATGAGTGCCCAGGTATTGGATTACCAGGGCTACTCTGTGAGTTCCTGTTGGCTGGTGGCTTTCTAACATAGAATTACTTAAGGCTGAAGTATGAAGTCTGAATTTTACTTTTCTGATTCTTCATCCTTCATCCTTCTCAAACTAGTTCAAGAATGGCCATCTCAGCATGGTCGCCCCGACGAGGGACTGTATGCAGGATGCGAGTATAACCCCCGTTACGGTTAGCATAGCGAGTGGGAGCTTGCTCAAATAGAGCATGAACTAGTTGTTTGTCGTAGATATAGCCTAGAGCCGCTCGGCGTGCTGCCAAGGAACCATCTTTAGCTAAAGTAATCATTTTATCTACTTCAGATCTGACAACTTTAGCTCTGACTAAAGTTGTGGTAATTCTTCCATGACGAACCAGTTCAGTAGTAAGCGCGCGCAACAAAGCGCGACGCTGGTCTGCTGGTTTACTAAGTTTTTTGACCCGACAACGGTGACGCATAATAATGCACTATCAATTACTAACGGTTTTGATTTAGCTGTGTTTAGAGCTTCTTTCTTGGGGCAAGGTAATGCCTAAGCGCCGCTGTAAAGCTTCAACTACCTCTTCCGCTGACTTCTGACCGAAGTTTTTAATTTCTAACAAGTCTTCTTGGGTATAATCCAACAAGTCGGCTACAGAGTTAACTTGTGCTCGCTTGAGACAGTTATATGCCCGTACAGAGAGTTGCAATTCTTCGATCGGAATTTGAGCAGTTGGGTCGTCTGGGATATCTGAACCTGTATCGGTAGGTTCGAGTGAGATATCTTTGAGAGGATTAAATAGATCTACCAGAATTCCGGCAGCAGATGATAGTGCTTCTTGGGGAGAAATACTACCATTTGTCCAGACTTCTAATAGCAAGCGATCCTTAGTGATCGAGCCATCCCCACGGGCTTCTTCAACACTATAATTGACTTTTCGGACTGGCATAAACACCGAGTCGATTTGCAAGAAGTCCAAAGATGTAGCTTCTTCGCGTCCTCGCTCTACAGTGCGATAACCTTTACCTTTCTCGATCCGAAATTCCATTTCCAGCTTGCCACCTTCTGCTAAGGTAGCGACATACTGAGTCGGATCAATGATTTCTACTTCACTCGGCAAATCAAAATGTGCTGCCGTAACTGTTGTAGGGCCGTTTACGAGTAACCGCCCAATTTGGGGTTGAGAGGAATAGCTTTTGAGAATGACTTCTTTCATTCTCATCAAGATTTCTAATACATCTTCCCTTACACCAGGAACTGTAGCAAACTCGTGTGAAACGCCTGCGATCCGCACTGCTGTAACTGCCGTTCCCTCTAGATTGGAAAGTAAAACGCGCCGTAAGGCGTTACCAACTGTGGTACCTTGACCGCGTTCTAGAGGTTCTAAGACAAATTTACTGTAATGGTTTCGACTTTCCTCAGTATTAGAATCTACACATTCAATTTGAAACTGCGCCACGGAGTTGCCTCCCTTTTTTTAAGGTGCTACTAGTAGGCAAATCGCTTGCCTCCTGAATTTAGTTTTTTCCCTGAAGCTTAATTTTAGGTGGATCAATTACCCAGCTAATAATGCTGGTATTTAATTTCCTTTTTTAGCTCATGGGTGTTAATAATTAGTTTTGGGTTTTCCGAAGTGCTAACTTTACTTCTAGTCGCCCCAGCCGCCTGAAGTTCAAAAGCTGAGTCTGTCCACAGTAGTCTGCACGCTCGAACTTCTAGCAGGCATTACAGGTGACTTTCCCATCCTCGAACTTCTCGCTGTTACCACCTACTAAGTAGGGACTAAACTCGGCGGCGCTTAGGTGGACGGCAACCATTGTGAGGAATTGGAGTAATATCTCGAATGAGTGTAATTTCCAATCCAGCTCCTTGTAGCGCTCGAATTGCAGTTTCTCTACCTGCGCCTGGCCCGCTGACCATGACTTCGATTTGGCGCATTCCTTGATCGATAGCTCTGCGAGCAGCACTTTCAGCAGCAGTTTGTGCAGCAAAAGGAGTTCCCTTTTTTGCCCCTTTAAAACCGCTAGAACCAGCACTTGCCCAAGAAATCACATCTCCGTTTTGGTCGGTAATGGTGACAATGCTATTGTTGAAAGTAGACTGGATGTAAGCCATACCGTTGGGTACGTTACGCTTCTGCTTTTTGCTCCCAGATTTTTTGGTTGGTTGTCGCGCCATAGTTGTGTAGTGAAATTAAAGTAAACTTTGCTTTGATGAGCAAGCAGTGAAATTTTATTTGCCTGGTGCTTTCTTCTTCCCGGCTACAGTTTGCCTTCTACCACGGCGGGTTCTGGCATTTGTGCGGGTTCTTTGTCCTCTAACAGGTAAGCCCATGCGATGACGACGGCCTCTGTAAGTACCAATGTCGATCAGGCGCTTGATGTTCATTGCTTCCCAGCGGCGCAAATCCCCTTCAACTTGATAGTTGCTTTCTATTTCGCCTCGGAGGGCAGCAACATCAGCATCACTGAGGTCTTTTACACGGGTATCTGGGTTTACACCTGTTGTCGCTAAAATTTCTTGCGATCTAGATAAACCAATTCCGTAGATATAGGTGAGACCAATTTCTACACGCTTATCGCGTGGCAGGTCTACTCCGGCAATACGTGCCACAATGAATTTCTCCCTCTTGTTCTCGCAATTGCTGTTAGAAAAACGCGATTACTCGCATTTGGGTTTGTTTTTGGTGTGTGTCACACTTGTCTCTGGTGAGATTCAGAACGCTATCCTTGACGTTGCTTATGTTTGGGGTTAACACAAATCACCATGACGCGACCACGGCGTTTGATCACGTTGCACTTTTCACAAATCTTCTTGACTGAGGCTCTGACTTTCATGCCTTTTGTAATTAACTCCAAATAGTGAATTATAGCATTTCTCAGAAAATTAGTCAGTTAAATGACTAAGGAATATCCAAAAAAGTTGTTTGTATGGTAATATTCTCTACATAGCCTTACTTCTTGCGTAGTCGATAAGTGATTCTGCCCTTTGTCAAGTCGTATGGGGTTAACTCCACTTTGACGCGATCGCCAGGTAAAATCTTGATGTAATTGCGGCGGATTTTGCCCGAAATGTGTGCCAAGACATTAAAGCCATTATCCAAGTCAACACGAAACATCGCATTAGGCAATGACTCGGTGACCGTGCCTTCCATTTCAATCAAATCTTGCTTAGACAATTTGTTTTTTCCTCAACTCAACAATCTCCTGTTCTGTTGCGGTAGCTTCACCTGCAAGAGAACATATTTTACGTAATATATCAACAGTTTCTTAATATATCTTAGCTAAAATTACCCTCTGCCCTACATTAACAACTAGTAGTGCAATTTATATGTATCTGAAATTGGGGTGAGGGGTAAATTGAGAAATGATCTATTGCTCTCTTACCCCTTTTATGGTGCTTTTGTTAAAACGCTATTACTTTGTGGAGTGCATCAGTGACTTCTTCCGGGGACTGATTACCATTGACTGTCAGGAGCTTTTGGCGATCGCGGTAATAATTAATCAAGGGTGCGGTTTCCGAACGGTAAATTTCCAAACGACGGCGAATCACTTCTTCGCTGTCATCTTTTCTTCCCCGTGTTAGTAACCTTGCTACCACAACATCATCTGGAACATCTAGGTTTACTACCCTTTCGCCAGCTTGATGGATTGATTCCAGCAATTTTGCTAAAAACTCAGCTTGTGATACTTTTCGAGGGAAGCCATCGAGAATCCAACCAGATTGAGCATCCGCTTGACCTAAGCGTTCCTGTACCAAGTCCTGTACTAGTTCATCGGGAACCAACTCACCGCTATCTACATAGCTTTGAGCTTTTACACCCAACGGAGTTTGGTCTTTCATCGCTTGCCGTAAAATATCACCAGTAGAAATATGGGGTATTTGCAAGCTTTGCGCCAATTTTTGCGATTGAGTTCCTTTACCAGCTCCAGGTGGCCCCAAGAAGATTAACTGCGTCACTATTGTTTCACCATTCCTTCATAGCGCTGAGATATGACATAGGTCTGGACTTGTTTTGCTGTATCAATCGCAACACCAACTAGAATCAGCAAAGATGTAGCACCTAAGCCTTTAAAAGTTGGTACTCCTAAAGCACTTTCTACAGCTGTGGGGATAATTGCAACAAAGCCCAAAAAGATTGCACCCAAAAAAGTCAGTCGATTAATCACCCGCTCAATGTACTCACTAGTTGCTTTACCAGGACGAATTCCAGGAATACTCGAACCCATCTTCTTCAAGTTCTGTGCTACATCTACGGGGTTGACAATCAACGAAGAATAGAAATAGCTGAAGAAAACAATAGAAATTAAGTAGACCAAGGCATAGGCCCAAGCTTGAGAGCCACCAGGACTGAGATAAGTGTTAACGATGTTTGCCAACTCCGGATTTTTGGTGAAATTAGCAATTAGCAGAGGCAAACTCAAAATAGCTGCGGCAAAAATAATTGGCATCACACCGCCGGAATTGAGGCGCAACGGTAGGTAGCTACGTTGTTCAGCCAAAACTCGCCGTCCTACTTGGCGACGTGCCGAAATAATGGGTATGCGGCGAATTCCTTCCTGCACAAATACAATACCAACAATTGTTGCCAGGAAGACCACTACTAGTACAATCACCCGACCAACTATTTCTCGACCGCCAACTTGCACCAGGTCAATAGTATCGCCCAATGATTTCGGTAGAGATGCCACAATGTTGACAAAAATCAACAATGATGCTCCATTACCAATACCACGCTCGGTAATCAGTTCTGATGCCCACATTACGAACATTGAACCTGCTGTAAGGGCGATCGCAGTTTCGGCTACAAATAATGGGCCTGGCTCTAGAGCAAACTGCTGCAGGAACAGAGCCGAAAAAGTTGTACTTTGAATAATTGCCCAACCCAAAGACACATAGCGGGTAATCTGCGAAATTTTCCGCCGACCAGCTTCACCTTCGTCTTTCTGTAACTTTTCTAAAGATGGGATGGCAGCTGTGAGTAATTGGATAATAATGGACGCATTAATAAAGGGCAAAATACCTAAAGCAAAAACTCCCAAAGTTGAAAGTCCTCGCCCAGAAAAGATATCCAATAAGCCGAAGATGGAATTATTGCCCGATATAGCGTCATGAAACCTAGTTCTATCAATACCAGGTACAGGCAGAAAGATGCCCAGGCGAACCAAAATTAAAATACCGACAGTGACAAGCAGCCTACCTCTCAGTCCAGCTGCTTGAGCCATCTGCATAAAAGTTTCTTGAGCCGTTGGGGCTTTGTCTCGACTGATCATAGAGTGCTACCTTTATCGTGAACCAGGCGCTGGAAGCGAGTTGGCTAGCATTGTAAGTGCGCTATTCTGGCTCACTCTGGAACTTGACAACTTCCTCCAGCCGCCTCAATTTTGCTACGAGCTTGGCCCGTAAAAGCTGCCGCTTTGACTGTGAGCGGAACGTTCAATTCCCCGTTACCCAAAATTTTCAATGGCCCTTTAACAGCAGTCAGAATACCTGCCGCTTTTAAGGATTCCAAAGTTACTTCTGTATTAGCAGGGAGAGAAGCTAGCTTCTCTACATTAATCGTAGTGTAAATTTTCCGATTAACTATCGGGAAACCCTTCAACTTAGGTAAGCGGCGGTACAATGGCTGCTGACCACCTTCAAACCCTGGTCTGGTACCGCTACCAGAACGGGATTTTTGACCCCGCATCCCTAAACCAGCGCTTGCACCTTGCCCGGCTGAAATACCTCTACCTACGCGCTTACGGCGTTTTTTTGAGCCTTTTTGAGGCTTAGCATCGTTGAGTCTCATGATGTAAATAGTATTTTTTTACACAAAGGAGGAGGCAAAATTGGCTCTACTAAATGATGTAGAGATTTTCAATAGGAACACCCCGGTCTTCAGCGACTTCAGATAGAGTACGCAGCGTGGATAAGGCGTTAACTGCGGCTCTCGCATTGTTGAGCGGATTGTTGGAACCGAGTTGCTTGGCCAAAACGTTACGAACTCCTGCCAATTCCAGTACAGTCCGCACAGCACCACCAGCAATTACCCCAGTACCAGGTGCTGCTGGGCGCATAATGACTTTAGCTCCGCCACCAACACCATCAATGGGATGAGGGATGGAGTTAGATTTGGTAATGGGGATGTCAATAAGATGTTTTTTGCCGTCGGCTACGCCTTTTTTGACAGCACCAATTACATCTGAAGCTTTGCCTACCCCTACACCAACTTGACCGCGTTCATTACCGACGACGACGATCGCACGGAAGCTGAGTTTTTTACCTCCTTTAACTACCTTGCTCACCCGTCTAATTTGAATGACCCGCTCTTGCCAGTTAGTTTCTTCTTTTTTTGCGCGGTTCGCTTTACGACGACCAGTTGCCATAATTAAATGCTCTCTATTAGTCAAGGGTCAAGAGTCAACAGTCAACAGTCAATAGTCATTACTTTTGACTATGGACTTTGGACTTTTGACTAATTTAGAAATCTAAACCAGCTTCACGTGCTGCATCAGCTAGTGCTTGAATGCGACCGTGGTATAGGTTACCACCGCGATCAAATACTACTTTGGTGATGCCTTTTTCTAGCGATCTCGCTGCGATTAATTTACCTACTTGCACTGATGCATCGCGGTTAGCACCTGACGCTAAACTTGATTTCAACTCTGGTTCTACAGTTGAAGCTGATACCAAAGTATGATGCTGAGTATCATCAATCACTTGAGCATAGATATGCTCGTTAGAGCGAAATATCGCTAAGCGTGGGCGTTCTGGAGAGCCTTGAACTTTACCACGGATACGTCTATGGCGACGTGTTTTTGATTCTCTACGAGTAAGTTTCATGTTTACTTCTTACCACTCTTACCAGTCTTACCAGCTTTACGTCTGACCACTTCACCGGCGTAGCGAATACCCTTGCCTTTATATGGTTCTGGTGGACGAACGGCACGAATTTTCGCTGCTGTGTTGCCGACTATTTCCTTGTCATAGCCGCTGACTATGACGTTAGTTGTACCTTCGACAGCAAACTGAATACCATCGGGAGGCTCAATTTGTACCTGATGGCTATAACCCATGTTTAAAACGAGGTTACGACCCTGAACTTGTGCTCGGTAACCAACACCTTGGATTTCTAATCGGCGTTGAAAACCTTGGGACACACCCTCAACCATGTTGGCCACTAAAGTACGGCTCAAACCGTGCATTTGCCTAGAGGTACGAGTTTCATCCCGACGGGTCACTAATAATGTTTCGCCTTCTTGGGAGACTGACACATGAGCAGGTAACTCACGAGAAAGTTCTCCTTTAGGCCCTTTGACGACAACTTTTGTGCCATCAATCGCCACTTGCACTTTGGCAGGAATAGTAATTGGACGTTTACCAATACGAGACATGACTATTTTGTCCTTTGTTATCTGTCTTTTGTCTTTTGCCGTTACGTTAATGACAAATGACTAATGACTACCAGACATAGCACAGTACTTCCCCACCCAAGTTCTGACGACGCGCTTCGCGGTCTGTCATAATCCCACTGGATGTTGAAATAATGGCAATGCCGATACCGCCCAGTACTCTGGGTAAATCTTTTCTATTGGAGTAAACTCGCAAACCTGGCTTACTAACCCGCTTGAGGGCAGTAATGAGTGGCTGACGATTTTTACCTTTGTATTTTAAGGCAATCACCAAATTGCGTTTTACACCTTCACCAGATTCTTCAAATTCAGCAATAAAGCCTTCTTCACGTAGCACTTTGGCAATACTACGGGTGATTTTTGTTGCGGGCACTAGTGTAGTTTGATGCCTCGCCAAGTTGGCATTGCGGATGCGCGTCAGCATATCTGCAATTGTGTCGTTAGCCGCCATCGTTCCCTCTTTAGATGAACTTATTGATCGCGAAAAGGCATACCCAGTTCTTTCAGTAGGGCACGACCTTCTTCGTCGTTTTTCGCTGTGGTAATGATAGAAATATCTAAACCACGGATTTGATCGATGCTGTCGTACTCGACTTCTGGAAAAATCAGCTGCTCTCGCACGCCTAGAGTGTAGTTACCGCGTCCGTCAAAGCTCTTGGGACTAACGCCGCGAAAGTCTCTAATTCTAGGTAGGGATAAGCTAACAAGTCTATCGAGGAAGGCATACATCCTTTCGCCTCTTAAGGTCACCATGATCCCAACAGGCATACCTTGACGAATTTTGAAGCCTGCGATCGCCTTTTTCGCCCGTGTTACTACTGGTTTTTGACCAGTGATTACGGCAATTTCATTTAGAGACGCGTCCAGTGCTTTAGCGTTGGATGCTGCTTCTCCCAAACCTCGGTTCACAGTTATCTTGACCAACTTCGGTACTTGATGAACGTTGGTATATTGAAACTGATTGGTCAGTTTAGGGACGATTGTCTCGTGATATAAGGTTTTGAGTCTTGTGGTCGCCATAGTTTTTTGTCCTGTTTATCCCTGGTCTTGGTCAGGGAAGCGCGAATTTTAGATTTTAGATTTGGGATTTTAGATTGAATTTAAAATCTCATCTAAAATCGTCCCTTGGGAGATGACTATTTATCCAGGATCTCGCCGGTTTTCTTGAGCTTCCGCACTTTTTTGCCTTCAGCGGTGAAGGTGTAGCATACGCGGCTGGCGACGTTTTGCTTAGTGGAGTAAAGCATCACGTTGGAGCTATGAATCGGGAATTCTTGGGTAACAATTCTTCCTGATTCCCCTTCTTGTTGGGGCTTCACGTGCTTAGTTTTAATATTTACGCCTTTGACAATAACTTTACTAAGTTGTGGCAGTGCTTTGATCACTTCACCAACTTTGCCTTTGTCTTTACCAGCGATGACTTGTACAGTGTCGCCAGTTTTGACGTGCATTTTATGAAACACCTTGGGTTGTGGCTGTTTTGCCATTACAGCACCTCCGGAGCCAACGAAACTATTTTGGTGAAGTTTTTATCACGCAGTTCCCGTGCAACTGGGCCAAATACCCGTGTGCCTCTGGGGTTACCATCTTTGTTGATGATGACTGCGGCGTTATCGTCAAATCGAATGCTCATACCGCTATCTCGATTAATACTTTTACGAGTGCGGACAATTACTGCCTCTACCACATCTGACTTTTTCACAGCCATGTTGGGTTGAGCATCTTTGACAACGGCAATAATTTTATCACCCACGCCACCATAACGGCGGTTGCCTGCGCCTAATACGCGGATGCACATTAGCTTCCGGGCACCACTATTATCTGCGACATTCAGGTAAGTCTGGGGTTGAATCACAATTTGTCTCCCTTGTTAAGTTGTTAGTTCGATAACAACTATTAAGTTGTAGCTTTAGCGTTGAGAATTTCTGTGACTTGCCAGCGCTTGGTTTTGCTCAGGGGTCTAGTTTCCTGAATGCGAACGCGATCGCCCACTTTGCACTGATTGTCCTCATCATGAGCTTTATAGCGCCGGGTTTGAACTACAATTTTGCCGTACTTGGGGTGAGGAGCGCGGTTTTCTACGGCTACTACTACCGTTTTTTGCATTTTATCGCTCACTACCAAGCCAACTCGTTCTTTGACTGCCATAATCTCCTACTTTTGTTCTTGAGACTGTTGACTTGCTGCCCGTTTCCTTTCTCCTTCTACCGTTAGCAATTGCGCTAGGCGATGTCGGGCATGTTTAAACTGATGGGGCTTGTCTAATTGTCTGGTCGCTTTTTGCAAACGCAACTGAAATAGTTGTCTTTTTACAGCAACAATTTCCTCAGCCAGTTTTTCGTCAGTTAATTCTCTAGCTTCTGAAATCTTGGGAAGAGGCATAACCTACTCCTGCTCCTGTACTTGAGGGCGCACGATAAATTTAGTTTTGATGGGCAGCTTGTATGCAGCCAAGCGCATAGCTTCGCGGGCAACTTCTTCGGAAACACCAGCGATTTCAAACAAAATCCGCCCTGGCTTCACTACTGCTACCCAAAACTCTGGGTTACCTTTCCCGGAACCCATCCGGGTTTCAGCAGGACGCATGGTTACGGGTTTATCAGGGAAAATCCGAATCCAAATTTGCCCACCCCGGCGAATGTAACGGGTCATGGCTCGACGAGAAGCCTCGATTTGTCTGGAGGTAATCCAAGCGGGTTCTTGTGCTTGGAGTGCGAAATCGCCAAAGTTCAGGGTGCTACCACGGTGGGCTAGACCCTCCATCCGTCCGCGCTGTTGTTTGCGGAATTTAGTTCTTCTTGGACTTAACATGGTTTGTCACTTGTCATGTGTCATTTGTCATTTGTCATTTGTCATCTGCCATTTACTTATGACTAATGACTCATGACCAATAACGGTTTACCCTTCATTTGATCGGTCTTCAAATTGCTGGCGACGGCGTTGTTGTTGACGGCGAGAGGGAGGGCGATCGCGATCGCGTTCACGAGTAGCTGCAGGTGCGGTCTGGGTTTCTTCTTGTCCGGGGATAATTTCGCCCTTGAAGACCCACACTTTGATGCCCAGAATCCCATAAACGGTTTTGGCTGTGCAGTAAGAGTAATCAATGTCAGCTCTTAAGGTATGTAGAGGTACTCTACCTTCACGAGTCCATTCTGTACGGGCAATTTCTGCACCGTTGAGCCGACCGCTAACTTGAACTTTAATGCCTTGCACACCAGCACGTTGAGCACGTTGAATTGCTTGGCGGACTACCCGACGGAAAGATACGCGTCGTTCCAGTTGTTGAGCAATATATTCCGCAATCAAGTAGGCATCGGCATCAACTCGTTGTACTTCTACTACGTTGATGCGAATTTGGCGATTGCTACCCAAAAGTTCTTGCAGTCCGGTACGTAAGGATTCGATACCTTGACCACCACGACCTACTACTACGCCAGGTCTAGCTGTACGAACTTCTAAGTCGATTTGGTCGGCTTTGCGCTCAATCCGGACTTCGGAAATCCCAGCGTTGTTTTGCGCCAGTCTGCCTAGCTTTTGTTCGATATATTGACGGAGTTTATGGTCTTCTTGGAGCAGTTCTGGATATTTGTCAGGAACTGCAAACCAGCGAGATTGGTGTTCTTGTGTAATACCCAGCCGAAAACCAACTGGATGAATCTTTTGTCCCACGAATGGTTCCTCTAAAATTTCTTACTTTACGCAATGGTTTCGTGTCTATTCATTATTCAGCAGCGCCTGCGGCTACAGCTACGGTGATATGACACGTTGGCTTGCGAATTTGGTAAGCTCGACCCTGCGCTCTGGGTTGGAATCTTTTGAGTACTGGGCCTTGGTCAGCGTATGCCTGAGTAATTACTAGCTCGGCACGGTCTAAGCCAGCATTATGCTCGGCATTAGCAGCAGCGCTTCTGAGAACCTTTAAAACTGGTTCACAGGCTCTATAAGGCATGAATTCTAGGATGATTAGCGCTTCTCGGTACGATCTGCCCCGAATTTGATCGAGTACACGACGTACTTTATAGGGAGAAATGCGGATAAAACGAGCGATCGCTTTGACTTCAGTTGTATCAGTAGCCATAATTTTCTCCTGTTGTCAAGAGTCTATTGACTCTTAACTATCTCCCTGATTTTTTGTCACTTTTGCCATGACCCCTGTAGGTGCGTGTGGGAGCAAATTCTCCCAACTTGTGTCCTACCATTTGCTCGTTGACAAAAACGGGGACGTGCTGCCGTCCATTATGGACTGCGATCGTGTGACCTACCATCAAGGGTAAAATTGTCGATGCTCTCGACCAAGTTTTAATAACTTGTTTTTCGTTTTTAGCGTTCAGCTTTTCAATTTTGCTGAGCAAGTGATCGGCTACGAAAGGCCCTTTTTTAAGAGAACGACCCATATTTTTAAGTGCTGAGTTCTGAAGTTCTGAGTTTTAAGCTTTGAGTTTTGAGTTGTAAGTGTTGAGTTGGACAATTCTACTCAGCACTCTTGACTCACTACCCACAACTAAATTTAAGATTCACGACCACCACGACCGCGTTTAGAAGATTTACGTCGACGGCGCACAATGAATTTACTGCTAGCTTTCTTGGGTTTGCGGGTTTTTGCACCCAAAGTAGGTTTACCCCAAGGAGTAACAGGCCCAGATCTACCTATTGGCGCTCTACCTTCACCACCACCATGTGGGTGGTCAACGGGGTTCATGACGCTACCTCTAACTTTAGGACGGCGACCCTTCCAGCGATTTCTTCCGGCTTTACCTGCACTCAGGTTTCTTGCGTCGGTGTTACCTACTTGTCCAATTGTGGCGTAACACTCGCGCCGAATTAGGCGAACTTCACCAGAAGGTAGTTTTAAAGTAACGTAATTACCTTCTTTTGCTACAACTTGCGCGGTAGCACCAGCAGAACGCACAATTTGACCGCCTTTTCCAGGAGTCATTTCTACGTTGTGAACACTGGTACCCAAAGGAATATTCGCTAAAGGTAAAGCATTGCCATCTTCAATAGGAGATTCTGGCCCAGCAATAATTTTGGTACCAACTTTTAACCCATTGGGTTGAAGAATGTACCGTTTTTCGCCATCTTCATACAACACTAAAGCAATCCGCGCATTGCGATTTGGATCGTACTCAATGGCTGTGACTGTACCTGTAATGTTGCGCTTATCTCTTTTAAAATCGATGATGCGGTAAAGCTGTTTGTGACCGCCACCCCGACGACGGCTTGTAATCCGCCCCTGATTATTTCGTCCTTTTGGACGATGTACGTACTTAGTGAGCGATTTTTCTGGCTCGGTTTTAGTGATTTCCGCAAAGTCAGAGATTGTAACTTGGCGAGTACTAGGGGTATAGGGGCGATAAGAACGAGTACCCATTTTTGTTTTACACCTCTGGGAATAGAACTTGTCTAACCTTCTCTACATCCCCAGGTGCGATTGTTACTATCGCTTTCTTATATTGGGGCTTGTAACCAATAAATTTGCCTACGCGCTTTTTCTTGCGCGGTGGGATGGAAGTGTTGATTTTAACAACCTTGACCTGAAATAAGTCTTCAATCGCAGCCTTAATTTGTGGTTTAGTTGCTTTAGGAGTTACTTCAAAAGTGTATTTGTTTAACTCCATGAGGATGGTCGCCTTTTCTGTCACAATGGGGCGACGTATTAAATCAGCAAGGTTGCGGGGGTCGAAGTTAGGCACTGTAGACCTCCTGAATTTTTTCTATAGCTGAGGCTGTAACTACAATTTTGTCAGCGTGCAGTAAATCGAAAACATTTAACTGATCTGCTGCAATTACCTTTAAATTTTCTACGTTGCGGGCTGACAAGTTAATGTTTTCCGCAATTTCAGACAAAATTAAAAGTGTCTTAGCTTCTGGAGCAGCTCCCCAACGCGCTAGTGCTGAGACTAATTCTTTTGTTTTGGGGCGAGATAGCTGTTCGCTAAATTCTTCTACTACAATCAAATCGTCAATACGGCTGACAAAAGCTGTTCGCAGTGCCAAACGCCGCTCTTTACGGTTCATTTTTAAATCAAAATCTCTGGGTTTGGGCCCGAAGATCACACCACCACCACGCCACAGGGGTGAACGAATAGAACCAGCGCGAGCGCGTCCTGTACCTTTTTGCCGCCAAGGTTTGCGTCCACCGCCTCTGACTTCGGAACGGGTTTTTGTACTAGCAGTTCCTTGACGAGCATTAGTTTGTTGTCTAACTAAGGCTCTATGCACAATATGAGCCGCTGTTTCTTCTTTGGCAACGCGCAACTCAAACGAAGTCTCTCCGACTTGTTCTCCTTGCCAATTTTTAACTATACTCTGAACCATTTTTGTCACTTGTCCCTTGTCATTTGTCCTTTGTCACTTGTCCTTTGTCACTTGTCCTTAGCCAATGACTAATGACTAATGACAACAACGATAATGACTCTTGACTACTTCCCAACTTGCTTGGCAGGTACGATATTTACGAGAGCACCTGGTTTTCCAGGAATAGCTCCTTTGATTAGCAGTAAATTGCGCTCTGCATCTACTCGTACTATGGTCAACTTGCGAATGGTGACACGGGTACCACCTAAGCGTCCTGCCATCCGTTTTCCGGGATAAACACGACCTGGGGTTGTACCAGCACCAATGGAACCAGGTGCTCTATGGTTTTTGGAACCATGTGACATTGGCCCACGACCAAAGTTATTACGCTTTTGGTTGCCTGCAAAGCCACGACCGATACTTGTACCGATTACATCTACAATTTGGCCTGCACTAAAAATATCTGCTTTAATTTCTTGACCTAAAGCATAATCGCCAGCAGTATCTAGACGATACTCATTCAGATGACGTAACGCTGGAGCAGATGATTTTGCTAAGTGTCCTAACAGCGGTTTATTGAGCGCCTTGGGTTTAACTTCGCCAAAACCAACTTGAATGGCAGCGTAACCGTCAGTTTGTTTTGTTTTAACCTGGGTAACGGTGCATGGCCCCGCTTGCACAACGGTAACAGGAATTGATACTCCTGCATCGTCAAAGATTTGGGTCATGCCCAGCTTGGTGCCGAGAATACCTACAGCCACAGTAACTGGTTCTCCTTATCTACGTTGCTAACCTTGGCATCGGACTCTAAAAGACATGATTTTTGTATACCTAGCGAGGTTGGAAGAGCCTCCGAAATTTAGAGCCGCATTGGCCACTCCAACTCCTCTGGGACAAACAAAACTATGTCCTTACTGTTTGGTGAATCCGTTTACTTTCACTCACTAGTTCACCAGAACAGCCATAAGCATCTTCCTCTTGGAAGAGTTAACTTCTGGAATCAAGGCAAGGCTTGAGAGCTTTGCGCTTTGTGCAGCAATGCTTTCATCCAAGCAATTGCTTAGGCACTTTCTGGAGGCAGCGTCCTGAGTGGATTGCCCAACTTTAGACGACAGCCGTGTGGTAGTGGGACTTAAGCAGCTGTTGCCACCCAGTATCCTTTAACTAAGTCTGATGTAACGCGATCAAACCAACATTACTGCTCAGTTTCTACTCCGACTAAAATACCTTAAACTATTGTTCAAGGTTTTGCCTACTTTTTCAGGACTACAGGAGTGAATGTAGTCTGGAACTTAGGGTTGGCTTGAAATTTTCCAGCCGTAAGTTCTGTATTTGACCCGAAAGCTTTTTTAGTGTACCAGTCTTCGGCCAGTCTCAGCTAGATTCATCCTTGTTGGAGTCAAGTCATCAGCCCTTGATGCTCACACTAGCTCAGAATGCCAATAAGAGGGCAATCTAATTTGCGTATTTGGTCACAATCTAACAATATAAATGATTTATTTAGATTTGTCTATAAATTTTTTTGGCATTGGGCATTGGGTAATCGGTAATTGGTAATTGCTAATAGGAAGTTGTTATGACTGCCCAGATCCTTCATGCTCTATCTTCCCCCTGCCCAGAGGTATCAAAATTACATTGAAGCGATATCAATGGATTGGTACCAAGTAAAGCTAATCCAGATCATAAGTTTATTATTGAACTGAATTTAGCAGTTCGCGGTAAATAATAGAGATATCTAAGTGAGATAGAACGAATATCTATGGCACTACTTACCACTGGCAACGCTTTTATTCGCGAACTAGAAAAAGTTGGTTCTCTTGGTGTTTATGTTCCTCCAGAAGGGGGTTATGAAGGTCGCTACCGTCGCCGACTGCGCGCAACTGGGTATGAAACCCTCCACATTACTGCTAAGGGACTAGGGGACTTGGCTGCCTATCTCACAGGAGTTCATGGAGTCAGACCACCTCATCTGGGTAAAAAAAGTACTGGTACTGGTGCAGCAGTAGGTTATGTATACTATTTGCCACCTATTATCAGTTCTCATCTAGAACAGTTACCGCCAAAGTCTAAAGGACTGGTTCTGTGGATCATTGAGGGGCATATTCTTTCCAATCAAGAACTTGACTTTTTGACAGCTTTACCACGCTTGGAACCAAAAGTAAAAGTAGTGATTGAAAGAGGTGGCGATCGCGCTTTCCGTTGGACTCCTCTAGAAAAAACGCTTTTAGCTAGTTAGTCATTAGTCATTTGACTTGTGAATACAGACGCGATTAATCGCGTCTCTACAACTATTGGCTTAATTCCATCAGCATTTCTATAGTGCTGATGCGAAAACCACAAGATGCAAATAACCGCCGCGCCGCTTCGTTAATTGCTGCGGTATCCAGCCTGATTTGATGAATGTCCATTTTTTGAAATCTTTCAACAGCCAGTATTACCATTTGTCGTGCTACACCTCGTTGCCGATAATCTGGCTCAACCCAAATATCATGGATAAAGGCAAATTCCTTTAACCGATAAATAGGAATTTCTCGCTCAACTGTTGCTACCAGAAACGCTACTAAATTCTCTTCATCTTCAGCTACCAGAAATACGCTGCTATCGCTATTTGTCAGCCTTCCCAACCAGTTTTGATATCGTTGTTCTGGATGGGGTAGAAACCCATATTTAGCTGAGTCCCAGACTTCATGCAAAGCACAAATCTTTGCAACCATTGGTAAAACGTTGGGTACGTCATCTGGCGTAGCAGGACGGATCAGCATAAATTAAAGGCTTGAGAAGCAATCTGTTTTTGCATTCTAGCGAATCGATACACAACATTAGTTCACATCAAGGCGATCGCAATTTCACTACTGGTTAATAATACGGAACTTTCTATTGTTAGTCCTTCAGTTTGTAACAAAAACTGTAACAACCTTATGATCTCAGCATTGATCCGTCTAGATTGGGGAAAAATCTGCGCGTAATCCCTGAATATGCGGGTAATGTTACTTAATGATATCCGAGATTATCAAATTCTATTTCTGTCCTTGTTCCTAGCTTTGGGAATTGGCACAAGGGACTGGACATTGCGGCCGGAGTTGATAGGAGTGGCGATCGCGACTTGTCTGTTAACCCAATGGATGTTGTCATCGATTTTGAGTAAAGAACAAAACATCAATCTTCGCAGTGCTTTAATTACATCATTGGGACTCAGTTTGCTGTTGCGAGCCGATCATTGGACGACAATGGCTTTAGCCGCAGCAAGTGCGATCGCTAGTAAATTTTTTTTCCAAGTTGGTAATAAACATTTCTTCAATCCTGGCAACTTTGGTATTATTACTGCCTTGCTGCTCACTTCTGATGCCTGGGTTTCCCCAGGACAGTGGGGAGAAGACTGGTGGTATGGACTATTGTTTTTTGGGACTGGTGGCATGATTTTGCAGCGAGTTGGTCGCTGGGATACGACAGCTGCTTTTTTGGGTTCCTACTCTCTGCTAGAAGCTATTCGCAATCTCTGGCTAGGCTGGACTTGGGATGTTTATTGGCATCGTTTGATGAGTGGTTCTTTGTTGCTATTTGCTCTGTTTATGGTGACAGATCCGCGCTCAATTCCCAATGCCCGAATTGGTCGTTTAGTTTGGGCAGTTTGCATCGCCATATTCACTTTTATACTGCGGAACTATTTCTTTATTTCCAGCGCGGTTTTTTGGGCATTGTTTATCTTAGCACCATTAACTATTTTGTTTGATGCTTTCTGGTCAGCCCCGGAATATTCTTGGTGGAAAAAAGACGATAACGCTAGTGTTCCCGATAACACTCAAATCTCTAATTCCCTAAATCCTAGCTCCTAATCAGCCAATACCCAAATAAACAAACCATTGCAACTCAAGGAAATGCTGAAGCTGCTTGAATTTTGAATTCACCTTAAACACAATTAAAAAATAATATGAAGCCCTTAAGATTCTTAATTTCCATAGTCATTGCATTGATAGCTGTGCTGTGTTTTACGCCTACAGCATGGGCATTTTGCGGATTTTATGTTTCTAAAGCTGATAGCAAACTTTATAACCAAGCTTCTCAGGTAGTAATTGCGCGAGATGGCGATCGCACTGTCTTGACAATGGCTAATGATTTTCAGGGTGCAGTCAAGGATTTTGCGATCGTTGTACCTGTACCAACCGTCTTGCAAAAAGACCAAGTTCGTGTTGCTGAACCCAAAATTATTGAACGGCTTGATGCTTTTAGCGCGCCACGATTAGTAGAGTATTTTGATTCAGATCCCTGCGCTCCTGTTTACGAAGGTGAAAATATGCCACAAGCAGCACCTAGAGCTGCAGCCAGAGATGAGATGTCAGGTAAAAGGGGCGGTAGTAATTTAGGTGTGACTGTTGAGGCGCGGTTTAATGTTGGCGAATACGATATTGTGATTCTCAGCGCTAAAGAGTCTGGAGGTTTGGAAACTTGGCTCAATCAAAATGGCTACAAAATTCCTAAGGGAGCCAAAGACTTACTTCAGCCATACATTCGCTCTGCAATGAAATTCTTTGTAGCGAAAGTCAATTTAGATAAATTTGAGCAATCTGGCTATCAGTTACTCCGTCCTCTGCAAATCTTCTACAAATCACCTAGGTTCATGCTGCCGATTCGTTTAGGTATGATTAACGCCGCAGCTGAACAGGATGTGATTGTTTACATTTTATCTCCCAAAGGGCAAGCAGAAACTACTAACTATCGCACAGTAAAAGTTCCCTCTGACGCTAATATTCCAGTATTTATCAAAAGTGAATTTGCTGACTTCTATAAGTCCATGTTCCAAACTTCCTACGTTAAAGAAGACAGGAAAGTCGCTTTCTTAGAATATGCCTGGGATATGAGTAGTTGCGATCCTTGCTCTGCTGAACCCTTATCACCAGAGGAACTCAAGCAAGCAGGTGTATTTTGGCTAGACAATGACTCTACCAATAATCGCACATTACCCCGTGGTTTTCGTCCATCTATTCCTAGTAGTAATGTGTTTATCAGCAGATTGCATATTCGCTACACCCGCAACAAATTCCCCGAAGATCCAATGTTCCAAGAAACTTCTAACCGGGAATTGTTTCAAGGGCGCTACATCTTACAACATCCGTTTACAGGCGACCTCAATTGTCCATCTGGGCGAGAATATAAGCAGTCATTGCCTAAGCGTTTTGAACAAGAAGCACAAACTTTAGCTAAGCTAACTAACTGGAATATTCAAGATATCCGCCGCAAAATGAATTTCAATGTCAGCGAATTGACAACTTCTTGGTGGGAGAGTTTCTTTTCTTGGTTAGGCTTATAGTTCAACTTGTTGGTTAAGCATAAAAAGGGAAAGGGAAAAGTACAAAGCTTGACCTTTCCCTTTAACTTTTTCTCAAGTAGGTAGTTCAGCATCTATAATCCAGAATTGGTTTGTACCAGTATTTCCAGTCGGGAGTTTGTCACCACTGGACTGCACATATAATTGGTTTTTAGCTTCATTACTAAAAATGCGATCGCCCATTAGCTAATCACGATTTTTATGTATCAACTTCGTTATTACCTGCATTAGTCAAGACTATAGCATTGATTCCATCAAATGTAGCATTAGTCACATCTGCAATTCAAAGGCAGATTGTCGCCATTTAACCATCTAGCCAGTTCTTTATCCAAAAAGCGTGCGATCGCATCATAATGTGGGCTAATTTTATATGGATTAATAAAAAATTTTATCTTTTGATTAATAGCTATTTCTCTATAGTTACCAATGGATAAATTGATGGATTTAGTCAATAAATCTTGTTTTATACATTGCTAAAGTTGCAATAAAAAATATAGCTATTGGTAGAAGCTCAAAGAGAATCTACAGATTTTGAATATATGTTTCTTACATTTATCTAGGTCGAACAGTAAATGAGAGCAGCGTAAAAGTAAAAGCAGAAATGTATAAGATTATATTAGTTCTCAAAAATTCAATTATGCCTAATCATATAAATGACAATTTTTTATTCATTTAAGCGCATGAAAGAAAAAAAATTGCCCAAGCTGGAAATAATAGATTTTTGGGTAAATATTTGCATTAAAATATTCTTGCTTTCTTTATCCAGATTGCTATGGTTGAATTGGATGAACAGCTGCGTTATTTAGTTGCCCAAGCTTGTCAACACCCACCCGGAAGTAAAGAGCGTCAGAAGCTGCTCACGCAAATCATTCGTTTGACAGCAAGTAGGCTCTGGCGTGAAATTACTCCTTATTATCAAGATGCACTCCAACAAACTTGGTTATATTTCTGTCGCAATATTTGTGAAGCTAGGACTGGTCAAGCCTATGACCCTGATTATGGTAGTGTCGTCACTTGGTTGAATGCTTACCTAAAACGTAGACTCCAAGACTTTTACTTAAGCCAGCAACGAGAACAAGCAATCAAAGTACCTTTGAAGATTCGACAATCAGGTTCGGGTGACAACACCGATACTCTTGATCCTGTAGACAACCTAGCTGCTACCCCTGAAGCTCCCCCTATTTTAGATAATGTCAGAATCTGGGCGGAAGCTGACTCTGAAGGAGAACTTCGCAGTATTTATATTAAAGGACGTTCTGATGTCAATTGTCAGGTATTAATTTTGAAACGCCTACCGCCAGAAGCCAGTTGGAAGGAATTGTCTGAAGAGTTCGGTTTATCAATTCCCACTTTAAGCAGTTTTTATCAACGTCAATGTTTACCACGCTTGCGGAAATTTGCCGAGAGTGAAGGGTATTTATGAAAAGTACCAAATCATAAAAGAAGGCTGAAATATCAAGTTTGAAGGATGAAATGAAAAAATATTTAAAATATTTTACTAAAAAATATACCATTATAAAAAATATAATTAATTTTTTGTTTCTTCTTTAAGAGGTTATTTATAAAGTAAAAATAAAATTAATGTATGGTCTGTTAGGCGCTGATTTCCAAGATAATTTATCACAAAATAACTATGCTAGCGTCTAACGCACCGCCGCATGAATGGTGCATTACGGCTAAATTTCATTATCTTTATATTCCAAATCCTTTCATAGCTGTAACACAATGCGGTAAACCCGCGCAACGCAGTGGCTCTCCTACTTAAGATTTACTTTATCAATAGTCCCTAATTAAAAATATCAAATGCAAAAGTGAAGCCATTTTTGCAATGAAATATAGGTTTATAGATAAAACTAAATATTAGTCTTTTTCAGTTGACTTTACACTTTAAATACTGTAGAAAATTTTATTTGCTAATTGGTAATTATAGCGGATAATGGTGGAAATCTAATTGTAAACTTAGTCTACGTTTGATTTTTTTAAATTAGATGAATTTACTGTCAGTGAATATACAGCTAGCTGCTATCTTGTAATGTCAGCTGCTTTCTACTAAATCTTAAGGTAAGTTGCAATAGCCCTAAACCATGATGAGCGATAAATTAATTCATAAGTATAGAGTCTTGTTATTACAACTGAGTATATTTGTGTTGCTTGCCAACATCAATGCTAAATCGGCAAAAGCCCAGACTATTAATAGTTCACAGATCCCAAATATTAATTCCATCCAGGCGCAACAACTCCCACCACCACAAGATGTCCAACCACCTGTACCTTCTCCAACGCCTGTACCTAAACCACCACAACCATTACCACCACCAGAACAACTTCTTCCTGCGCCTAGCCCAACTCCAGCACCCGAACCAACTCTACCAGAAAATCTTCCAGAGAATATTGTTGTAGAAAGATTTGAGGTTGTTGGTAGCACTGTATTTACTCCTGAACAATTAGCAGCAGAAACTAAAGAATTTATCAACAGACCAATATCTTTAGCCGAAGTATTTCAGGCTCGTTCTAAAATTACTGATTTATATGTAAGAAATGGCTATATTACCTCTGGTGCTTATATTCCACCCCAAACTATCAAGTCTGGTGTAATTAAAATTCAGGTTGTTGAAGGTAAATTAGAAGAAATTCAAGTAACTGGGACTCGCAGACTGAACCCTAATTATGTACGTAGCCGTTTAGCGATCGCCACCAAAGCGCCACTAAATCGGGAGCAGTTGCTAGAAGCATTGCAACTATTACAGTTGAATCCTTTGATTCAAAACTTATCGGCGGAACTCTCCGCCGGATCTCGTCCGGGTGTGAGTGTACTACAAGTTGAGGTACGAGAAGCACAATCCTTTAGCGCTCAAGTAGTTCTAGATAATGCGCGATCGCCTAGCGTTGGTAGTTTCCGTCGCCGCTTACAAATCAATCAAGCCAACTTACTAGGATTTGGAGATGGCTTTAATTTTGCATACACCAATACAGATGGTAGTAATGCCTTTGATGTTGGTTATACATTACCGCTCAATGCCCGTAACGGTACACTCTCGTTCAACTTTGGCACCACATCAAGCAATGTTATTGAAGAACCTTTTAATATTCTCGATATTGAATCATCTTCCCGGTACTACGAGATTACCTTCCGCCAACCCATCATTCAAACTCCCACACAAGAATTAGCTCTAGGTTTAACAGCTTCGCGGCGCGAGAGTGAAGCTACATATATTGAAGGCGAACGTTTACCTTTTCCCTCATTGGGAGCAGATGATCAAGGAAGAACACGCATATCTGCATTACGATTTTTCCAAGAATGGACAACCCGCAACAGTCGGGAAGTAATTGCTTTGCGATCACAATTTAATTTAGGTATAGGTGCGTTTGATGCGACGATTAATCAAGAGGGGCCTGATAGCCGCTTTTTTGCTTGGCAAGGACAAGCACAATGGGCAAGGTTATTGGCTCCAGAAACATTGCTGCTATTACGTGTAAATACACAGTTGGCATCAAAAAGCTTGCTACCTTTAGAACAATTGGGTTTAGGCGGTATTGACACTGTGAGAGGCTATCGCCAAGATTACTTATTAACGGATAATGGAACTTTTGCTTCTGCTGAAGTTCAAGTACCGATTCTCCGCTTACCGCAAATTGGTAGTACTCTGCACATCATTCCATTTGTTGACTTTGGTGTGGCTTGGAATAATTCTAATCGAGCCAACCCAGATCCAAATACCCTAGCTTCTGTTGGTTTAGGACTAAGGTGGACACAAGGCGATCGCTTCACAGCGCGTCTTGACTGGGGTATACCTTTAGTATCTGTAGAATCTAGGGAGAACACATGGCAAGAAAATGGGTTATACTTCTCCTTGATCTACAATCCTTTTTAAGAACAAGTCCAAGGTTCAACGTCAAGAATCAAAAGCCAAAGGTTTCGACTTTTGACTCTTGGCAAACTCTACGAAGAAAATTGTTAACCTTGAGCGTTAAGGCAAAAGATAATAAAAACTTATATATTTCATAAATAATCTTGAATTAATTCCTCTTTACAAATCTCAACAATGCCATTATGGTATTACACAGGTAAGTAAAGTCACTTACCATATTCATAAAAAACAAGCACTCATAAAACAATGACAACAACCTTACAACAGCGCTCTCGCGCCAGTGTATGGGATCGGTTTTGCGAGTGGATCACCAGCACCGAGAACCGGATTTACATCGGTTGGTTCGGCGTATTGATGATCCCCACCCTGCTAGCCGCTACCTCTTGCTTTGTAATCGCTTTCATCGCTGCTCCTCCAGTAGATATCGATGGTATCCGTGAACCTGTTGCAGGTTCCTTGATCTACGGAAACAACATTATCTCTGGTGCAGTTGTTCCTTCTTCTAACGCTATCGGTTTGCACTTCTACCCCATCTGGGAAGCTGCTTCTCTAGATGAGTGGTTGTACAACGGTGGCCCTTACCAATTGGTAATTTTCCACTTCTTGCTAGGTTGCGCTTGCTACCTAGGTCGTCAGTGGGAATTGTCTTACCGCTTGGGTATGCGTCCTTGGATCTGCGTAGCTTACTCTGCACCTTTGGCATCTGCTACCGCAGTATTCTTGATCTACCCCATTGGTCAAGGTTCCTTCTCTGATGGTATGCCTTTGGGTATCTCTGGTACCTTCAACTTCATGATCGTGTTCCAAGCAGAACACAACATTCTGTTGCACCCCTTCCACATGTTAGGTGTGGCTGGTGTGTTCGGTGGTTCTTTGTTCTCCGCAATGCACGGTTCTTTGGTAACCTCCTCCTTGGTGCGTGAAACCACCGAAACCGAATCTCAAAACTACGGTTACAAGTTCGGTCAAGAGGAAGAAACCTACAACATCGTAGCTGCACACGGTTACTTTGGTCGTTTAATCTTCCAATACGCATCCTTCAACAACAGCCGTTCTCTGCACTTCTTCTTGGCTGCATGGCCTGTAGTCGGTATTTGGTTTACCGCATTAGGTATCAGCACAATGGCGTTCAACTTGAACGGTTTCAACTTCAACCAATCAGTAATTGACTCTCAAGGTCGCGTGATTGCGACTTGGGCAGACGTAATCAACCGCGCTAACTTGGGTATGGAAGTCATGCACGAGCGTAACGCTCACAACTTCCCCTTAGACTTAGCTGCTGGTGAAGTTGCTCCTGTGGCGTTGACTGCTCCTGCTATCAACGGCTAATATTAAAGCTTTAGCTTCATAAAAAAGCTCCTCATTGATGGGGAGCTTTTTTATTGCCAGATTTTTGCTAGTTGAAAAATTTAAATTTTCGGAACTGTTGGATGGTAAAAATTTTGAACTACAATCCAAAATCTAAAATTTATCCTATCGGATTGGTAATTCAATAACGAACTCTATCCCCTCACCTGGTTGGGAATTATATGTAAGCTTACCATGATGGTTATTAACCACAATTTGATAAGCAATAGATAAACCAAGTCCTGTGCCTTTGCCAATAGGTTTTGTGGTGTAAAAGGCATCAAATATTTTGGCTTCATCCGCTTTATTGATACCAGAGCCATTATCTGCAATTCTGACAATAACTTGTTCTTTTAAGGCTTCAGTTTTGATTTTAATAACACCAGGATTTTGAGAAATTTCATTAAAGTCTTTGTTTTTATATGTTTCTTCAATAGCATCAATTGCATTGCAAATTAAATTCATAAAAACCTGATTAATTTCCCCAGGATAACACTCAATCAGAGGCAAATCGGCATATTCTTTAATTAGTTGAATAGGTGGATGATGACCATTGCTTTTGAAGCGATGTCCTAAAATCAGTAGTGTACTTTCTAGCCCTTCTTGCAAATTAGCTAGTTTCTTCCCTGCTTCTCTGTGCCGCGAGAACTTATTTAAAGATGAGACAATTTCTGTAACTCGACTCGTACCTACTTGCATAGACTGAATAATTTTCGATAAATCATTTAATAAAAATTTGAGATCGTTTTTCTCAATTGCGGTTTTTATTTCATCCGGTGGGTCAGGTAGATGTTTTTGATAGAGATTAAGTAAACTAATTACTTCCTGTACATACTGTTCCACAAAATTTAAGTTGCCAGCTATAAAATTGATCGGATTATTAACTTCATGAGCAATTCCTGCTGTTAGTTGACCTAAAGCTGCTACTTTCTCGGCTTGAATCAGTTGAGTTTGAGTTTTTTGCAATTCGGCATTTTTGGAGATTAAAGCCTTAGTGAGGTTTCTCAGTTGCAGATGATTTTCGATTCTGACTAAAACTTCTTCATGCTGAAAAGGTTTAGTAATATAGTCTACCGCTCCTAACCGTAAGCCTTTGACTTTATCAGCTGTTTCAGAAAGAGCCGTCATAAAAATCACCGGAATATCTTGCACACGAGGATTGCTTTTGAGATATTTACAAGTTTCAAACCCATCCATACCCGGCATCATCACATCTAGCAAAATTAAATCAGGTAAATCACCATTTTCTAATCGCTGAAGAGCTTTCTCACCACTGCGTGCTGCCCAAACTTCAAAGTTAGATTGATCGAGGAAACTGGATAAAACCTGTAAGTTAGCGGGGTTATCATCAACTATTAAAATAATTCCTTGAGCAGAAGGCTCTCCTATAGTATTGTTCATACTTTTTCCACTGCATATTGATGCAAGAAATTGAGGATTAAATCTTCATCAAATTGCCTAGCTAATTGCCGTAGTTCGTTAGCAAATGGTGCAAATATGATGTCTGTGTCTTCTAGTTGATCGGCCCGCTTGAGAATGGCATTAAAGTTACCTTTACTAGCTAAGGTAAGTAGTTCCTGCAAAACTTCTGTGCTGGGGGGAGTTAATTGGGGAGATTGGCTATTGGCTGTGGTAGATTCTTTGACTGTTACTTTCGTTTGAGATTGCTTGTAAATCCACACTATATTGAGGTGGCTAGCTAATTGCTGCAATAATTCATCAGCCTGTACGGGTTTGCTGAGGAAGTCATTACCACCAGCTTGCAGACTGCGATATTGGTCGGCTTCAAAGACACTAGCAGAAGAGACGATAATTTTGACATCCTCAATTTCTGGGGTCTGACGCAGATGTTGAATCAATTCAAAGCCATCCATTTCTGGCATCAGCAAATCTGTGATGATTAAGTTTGGCTGGAGTGCGATCGCTTTTTCTAAACCTTCTTTACCGTTGTTGGCTTCCACTACATTAAAACCCAGTGGTTGCAGTAGGTTTGTAATTACTGTGCGATTCTCCCAGCGATCGTCAACCATCAGGATGGTGTAGGGTTCTCCTGCAAAGCCAATGATTTGTTTTTCTGATACAGTCATTGCAGACTGTACCCAATCATGAGCTGTGGGAATCTCTAATTCAAAGTAGAAGCGACTCCCCTCACCAATTTGACTTTGCACATGGATATCGCTATCCATCATCTGTACCAATTGGCGAGTAATGGCTAAACCCAACCCAGTACCTTCAGCTTGGCGCTTTTTCTCGCCTACTTGCTCAAAGGGCAGAAAAATTTTGCTCAATTCTGCGGGAGTTATACCAATTCCCGTATCTTCTACAGTAAAACGAATCTGATGTTTAACTATCTGCTCATCACTGGGAGGTTGATCGATGACTTCAACTTTGAAAGTCACCTTACCCGCATCTGTAAATTTGATCGCATTTCCCAGCAGATTCAATAATACTTGACGTAATCTTTTGACATCGACATGAACCCCTGTTGGCAAGTTACTTGCAGGCTCATAAACAAACAAAATACCTTTTTGTTTCGCCCGAATCTGGCAGATTTCCCCAATTCCTTGCAGAAAAGAAGGCAAATGCACATCTTGGGGGTGCAGTTCTAGCTTTTTAGCTTCAATTTTAGACAAATCCAAAATGTCATTAATTAAAGTCAGCAGATGAGAACCACATTGCTCAATAATATTGACGTGATATTGCTCTGACTCAGGTAAAGCTGGAGAACGCAACAAAATTTGGGCACAACCGAGAATCCCATTCAAAGGTGTTCGCAGTTCATGACTCATGTTAGCTAAAAATTCGCTTTTCGCCAGATTAGCTGTATCAGCCGCCGCTTTAGACCTTTTAAGTTCAGCTTGTTCAAATGCTTGTACTCTCCACAATACCGTAATCATGGTGACTGTCAGCCCACCGACAATTAAGGCGATCGCATCGAGGAATTGCAGCCGAGATTCGATATTTTGGCGGGGAATTACCAAAGCCACTGACCAATTAGCAGATTTTAACGGCAGATAAGCTACATATTTTTGAGTACCGTCAATTTCCATCAACTCAATTCCCTGCTGTTTGTTTACCATCCGTTGCGCGATCGCATTTAAATTGCGATCAGCAATTTTGAGCAAACTAGGTGCGGGTTTTTCGATGGTTGACATTAACGTGGAGTTGGGATGGACAATCGCTTGTCCTTGGGAATTCAGCGCAAAAGCATAGCTGTTGGGGCCGTAGTACAGCGAGTTGACAACCTCTTGGATATGATCGACTTTCACATTCCCGTGGAAGACTCCTATGGGCGAACCAACTGGCGGAGTAGTTGCCCAAATTGGAGTTGCGATCGCAATTAACGGAATTCCTGTAGAACGGCTAATGAAGGGATCGGAAATATTGCTTTTACCTGCGATCGCTTTTTGAAAGAAGTCTCTATCTTTAATATTTTTATTTGAAGGGCCAACTTTGGTATTAGCAAATGAGCCATCTCGGTTAACCATTTGGAAAAAGAAAAATTCTTTGATCCTGTTAACTTCTGCGGTTAAATAAGGTTCTGCAATAGACCAAGTTAAGGAGCGTACAGTAGGAGTATTAGCCAGGGTTTCTACTTCTACTTGGCGAACGTGTAACCACTCCTCAATTTCATCACCTCCTCTCTGTACTTCTAAAAAAGCACTCTGTCTCAAATCTTGGAGCGTCATATTTCTAGCAGCTTGATAGCTGAAATATGCAGAAATACTAACTACAAGGGTAGTGCCACCAACGATAAATCGAATCAGTAAATTACGTGAGCGGTGATTTTCTCCGTCAGATACCGATAGCCTGGAGTGTTCTTGTATCAAGGGTTTGCTCTTTAATTACAAAGTTAAGTCAGCAGAAATTCTAGGTTATCCTTAGATTTCCCAAGAAATTACTGACACTCACAGATTTTGGTAACTGCAGCCAGAAATTTATATTAATGCTATATAGAATAGTTTTTTCGTAAAAATTTCCCTAAAAATCACCAATAAAAGCCTTGATTAGCTCGAAGAATTATTGCTAATAAATTTAGATATTTCTGCTATAGCGTTTCTCAGTCTGGTGAAGTACAGTAGCAACAATGGGTAAACCAATTATAAATATCATTCAATGAAACTTGATTAAAAGCAGTTTCAATCGCTTTTGCTAAATCTGGATAACTTCTAGCTCCAATAGAACGGAGTAGATTTTTAACTTTTGACCAACAATTTTCTATTGGCGAAAAATCAGGAGAATATGGTGGTAAATAAATCAATTTTGCTCCGGCGGACTCGATTAGTTTTTCAACCTCTTTGCCTTTATGAATTGAGCAATTGTCCATGACTACGTAGGCACCCTCCCACAGTTTTGGAACTAATTTTTGAGAAATATAAGCTTCAAATGTCAGCCCGTCAGTTGCACCTAAAATGCTATATTGACTAATCAAACCACAAAGACCAATTGCACCAATTATAGAGACATTTTTACTACGCTTCTGAGGTCGTGAGCCATGCGCTCTTTTACCCTTTTTGGCACGGGCTGAATGTCTTATTAAAGATAGATTAGCTCCTGCTTCGTCAAGAAATATAAGGTTTTCAGTGGGTATACCATTAATTTTAAGCCAAAATTCTACTCTTAATGATTGAACTCTTTCAGTCTCTTTTTCGTCAGCGTGCAATGTTTTTTTTTGACGCTGATTTCCATTTTTTTGAGCATTCGGTCTACTGTAGCGATACTAATCGTTATCCCTATTTTATCAAAGAGGCTCTCACGAATTTCTTCCAAAGTGGCATCGTTCTTGGCTTCTACTATTTCAAAAAGAACATCCAATTGTTCCTCATTTAACTTTGGTGGAGTTTGCTTAGTTCTGGTTTTTGGAGCAATATTGTTTGTTTCTCTATATTGTTTTAGTAGTTTCTCAATAAAACTTAAACTGACACAAAATCTTTTGGCTAAATCACGTTGTGATATTTCACCTATCTTATAGGTATCAAATATTTTTTGGCGAAAGTCTAGGGAATATGGTTTCATTTTTATACTTGAGGAGATGCTCAGATTTAATCTTACAGTCTAAGTTATAAGCGTACTCCACTAGCCTGAGAAACGCTATAATCAAATAAACAGCGAGTAGCACAGATAGTTACACTTCTTGACCAGTTTTAGAAAAGAGTCTTTGAAAAATCGTTCAAGTTGTAAAAAAAGTCTCTCGGTATACGCCATGAATAGCTCTTAAAGCACACCGAGAGAACCACATGAATAAAGTTTATGAAGCTGTGGGCTACGATGCAATCCAAAAAATTGAAGGTCGCAAGCAATTTCTGACGGTCGAGACATTGGGGTTGGTGTTACAAGTTTTGGTCATAGCGGCTGGCTGAGTCTTTAAAACTTTTCTAATCGCCTCTGACATCAATCTTAAATATTGATTTATGCCAATTTATTTAATGAAAAATGTAGTGGCTATGACATTTGTCTAGAAGAGACTACATTATCTTTTTTAAAGATTCAGATAATTTTTCTCTTTTCAGGGACAGCTATCACTTCGTTAAGCTACTTAATGCATCTGAAACATCTACATCTATCCTAGTGTATAAACTTGGAGGTGATTACTTGTATTTACTGTGAAGCAGTTGCAAAATTTCTCTAAGTTCATCAAGCCTTAATAGTATCCTCGTATTTCTGCTAGGAAGAATAAGGTAGATTAGAGGTCTTATAACTCTATACATTAAGTAATTTCCATGTTACGACAAACTGCTTTTGGCATAGCTTTAAGTACGCTTGTCCTTGCCAGTGGATTAACAACTACTCCTATTTCAGGACACAGTTCTCCACAAAAAAACCCTAATAATAAACCGTTATCGATTACCTCAAATCAGGTTGCTGCTTCAAATACTGTTTTTAAAACTACATCTCTTGAAAAATCAGTTTTTGACCAAATTAATCGATATCGTATTTCTAAGGGTTTATCAAAGTTGACCCTGAATGCAAATATCACTCGGCAGGCAAGAATTCATAGTCAAAATATGGCTAATGGTAAAGTTCCTTTTAGTCATCAAGGCTTTGAGAAGCGAGTTACTATTCTCCCGATTATTTACAAAAGTGCCGGAGAAAATGTTGCTTTTAATCAAGGATATAGCGATCCGGCAGCGCAAGCTGTGATTGGTTGGCTCAATAGTCCTGGGCATCTCAAGAACATCAAAGGAAAGTATAATCTTACCGGGATTGGGGTTGCTGCTAATAAAAAAGGCGAAGTCTATCTCACACAGATTTTCTTGCAAACTAATTAGTGCAGCTTGCCAAAAGTTTCTCACAGTCATCATGGTAGTGCTGAGTTTTTTGTAGAAGCTTTTGGAGCTACTCTTTAAAAACACCTAAATGCGAACCTACAGGCTGGAGTTACTGTGTTGATTTACCCCTTTGGGGAAGCAAGCTACGCGGCGCAGTATGTTGCGGAGATTCCCGCTATTGTAGTAGCTACCGAAAGGGTTTCCTGGCTTCCAGCAAGTGATGTTGCTGAGTTGAATTTTGTGCTGATTAGTGATTGCTACCAGTCTGTACAAATAAACCAGAAATGATAGTCACTTCAGAATGGCTAGAAATTCTGCTTTTTTTGCACAATAATAATGTAGTGTCTCATAGAAACTGCTTCTGTTGGGCACTGCAATTATTCTTGAGTGATTCATGACATTACAAGATTTTCAAGTGAGCGATCGCGACCTGAGTGACGCTGCGCTGTCTCAGTATTTAAAATCAGAGGCGATCGCTGTGGATACGGAAACAATGGGATTACTACCACAGCGCGATCGCCTTTGTCTTGTCCAATTATGTAACCTAGAGGGGCAAGTTACTGCAATTCGCATTGCTAAAGGGCAAACTGAAGCACCAAACTTACAAAAACTGTTAGAAGCAGCCAATATCCAAAAAGTATTTCACTTTGCGCGGTTTGATATTGCTACTTTACGTTACAACTTAGGCATTACTGTTCAGCCTGTTTTTTGTACCAAAATCGCCAGTAAACTAGCACGTACTTATACTAATCGTCACGGGTTAAAAGATGTAGTTCAGGAATTAGAAAAAGTCGAACTTGATAAAAGCGCTCAAAGTTCTGATTGGGGTAATGCTGCTAATTTATCTGTAGAACAGCTTAATTATGCTGCTAACGATGTGCGCTATTTACTCAGTGTGAAAGATAAATTAATTGCGATGCTTAAAAGAGAAGAACGTTGGCAAATTGCTCAGGAATGTTTTCAAGCTCTGCCAACAATTGTCACGTTAGATTTATTACAATTTAAAGATATATTTGAACATTAAATTAACAAAAATTGTGTGCAGATCTGCGTTAGCGTCACGTAGTTAAGCATGACACCCAACATTGATACGAATGTTGGGTTTTGCTGTGTCGATTCAACAGGTGAATTTCAAAAATAAAATATGAGTCCTATATTTCATACAGTTGTTTATGCTCAGCTAAAAGCTGGAGATACTTTTCATTGGTCTTGGCCTGTATCCACTTGGTTTTAAATATTGCTGCTGATTCTGCCTTAACTGGGTCTACATCATAAGGTAGAATCTCTTTTTTCTCACCTGCTGCTGGCGAGGTTGATTTATATTTTCTGCCAGTTTTATGATTTGCATAACGGCGCGATCGCGTATAACCCATTTGTAAAAACTTGCGTGCCATATCTGCACCAACAAAATCATTGTTTTCTAAATAAACTAAAAAAATCTCATAAATCTTCTCACTCGACTCTTTAGCAATCTCTGGGGTCTTAAATCGCCAGTAAGGAAGAATTTCCGATTTATATGGCTCTACCAAAAGTACACCCTGCTCACCTTTACCTACACGATAAAGTTCAGGATGTTGGCGAAAATTAATATTGGCAAAGTCTAATGAATAATCGAAAGGCATGGTAAGTTTTTATGATAAAGCATAAACTTTGAGCAAAAAGTTTATCTTCTATCTTTGTAGGGAAGTTGATTCTGCCATGCTATCTAGCTCTTGTGCTGCAAACAGTGTCTTAGCTGCTGGGGTTCTACGGAAGGTACATCACATTGCTCTCAACGTTCAAGATATGCAAGCATCCCGACATTTTTATGGCAATATTTTAGGTTTACATGAACTTACAGGTGATGAAGTACCCGCAACCTTGGTTGAACTTGTCGCTGCTGGTAAGGTAGCTAACTTTATTACTCCTGATGGCACAATTCTAGATTTATTTGGGGAACCGGAATTATCCCCACCAGATCCCAATCCTGAGAAGTCTTTCACCAGAGCATACCACTTAGCATTTGACATCGATCCGCAATTATTCGATCAAGCAGTAGCAGTAATTAAAGATAATCAAATTGCGATCGCTCATGGCCCGGTTACTCGCCCCACTGGTAGAGGTGTCTACTTCTACGACCCTGATGGTTTTATGATTGAGATTCGTTGCGATCCAGTTGCAGATTAAAAAACTCTCACAGTCGGGCTGCAAGTATATAGATATATCTGCCTTTAGCGTTTCCTGGGGTATACAGTTAGTTGCTGTATACCCTAGAAGAATTGCTTGTGTTTGATTAATGAATCAGTTTTATAGAGCCATCGGATTTTGGTGCCAGTATTGTATTGAGGTAAAGACTTTCACCATTTTTCTGTTGTGGTGCATCTTTACCGCAAATTGATATAAAGCAATTTTTTATATTTCATCATTTAATACTTTATATATTTATTGTTGGGTTTGATAAATATACGAACCAGCATTTGAGGTGATAATTCCGGTTTTTTATACAAAAATCCGTAATTTTTCTCTTATGTAAAGAATGACTATACAAGTATATTTATTGGTAGTTGCACAAGCTGATTTCTCAAACAAGATATCTAAAAAATAAGTGTATTTGCAATACATTAATACTTCAATTAGCGACTTAATATTTAATTGCTTAATAAAAAAGTTGTTAGTGAAGTTGCAATATTTAACATCAAGATGGTTTGTGATTACAGCAATTTGCAAGATAAAAAGTCTAATCCACCAAATTTAGTAATTAGAAAATTGGTGAGCTAAGAGTTCAGTGCATCTCCCTTGTTCAAAGTCTAACCCCTCATCACATCAATAAGAATATGCACCAATACTGCCAAAATATCATTGCACTGGCTGTAGTTTCAATTTCTGCTTTGACTGTAATGCCATGCCAAGCACAAACTGCACCAGAATCAAATAACAACGATACTAATAAGATTAGCCCCATATCTACAGAACCATCTATTGGCATTAATCCTACTACGCCATCTGAAGTTAATAATTCCAGTTCTTCCACAAATAACCAACCCAATATTTTATCTGAAAACCTCAGTAATCCTTCTACTAGTGTTACTGTCACTACACCAGAGACAGCTCAACCTAGTACAAGGATTCCTATTGGCAGCAGAATTTTTGCTGTACCTACAATGGAACAATAATTCCATTGTGAATCAGGAATAGTTCAAATTTCATAATTCCCATTACTTCCACAACAAACTTTTTCATAGCGTTCACCGGCAATATCCCAGGTAAATTCTGTTTCTATCAGTTCTCTAGCATTAATAGATAATTCGGCTCTCAGTTGTGGATGATCAAATAGTTGAGTAATAGCGCTGACATACTCTGCTGGCGTATTTGCTCTCAATGCTCGTACAGGCGTACCAGAACCATCTACCGCTAACCCTTCTAAACCGCGATCGCTTGCAACTATCGGTACACCAGCAGCCATTGCTTCTAGAGTTTTATTTTTAATGCCAAAACCCGTCCGCATTGGTACAATGCAGACGGTTGATTTATGTAAATATTCGGCCATTGAAGGTACACGTCCGGTTACAGTAATTCCCGGTTGTTTTTTCAGCGCTAAAACCTCTGGGGTTGGATGACTACCCACAATATCCAAAGTTGTCTCAGGATAATTTTTTTGGATTTCTGGCAATACTTCTTGGCTAAAGAAGCATACCGCATCAATATTTGCCAAATTATCCATTGCGCCGATAAAAATTAAGCGATGTCCTCCCGGATCGTGAATTCTGTAGGGAAATGACACTAAATCAACGCCATTAGGAATCACTGTAATTTCACTATGAGGGTTAAATTCTTGTAATTGAATTTTATCTTCTGCTGTTGTCACGACAATTTCAGAAAACTTCGAGCAGTAGCTTTGTTCGTAACGGCGTAAAAGTGGCAGATTAATTTTATCCCTCAATTTATTTTCAGAAATCCCAGTTGCCAGCTGGTTATAGCAGCTACCGTATACAGAACTATGAATATTGACTACGGTTCTTAGCTGTTTTTGGAAATGCGATCGCACATAAATTTCATTCACACTATGTTCGCAGGTAATAACATCGCATTTTCCCGCCTCTACAAAATTATCAATCCACTCTTGCATTTCAGTAGAGTAACGGTTGATGACGCTTGGTGGTGTTCCCTGTTGCAAAAATGAACTGAAGCGTTGAATTTTCTGGAATATTCCTGCAGAGGTTCCTGATTCTGGGGGACGTTCAAAAACCACTAGGCGATCCACACAATCTTGTAATGCTATGATTTCCGCTTCTGTAACAGTAGCATCCCGTTGAGTTACCAGCGTAATACTATGGCGTTGACTTAAATACCTAAGTAAATTAAACGTCCTCACCTGTGTTCCCCCCCGTGTTGGTGGATAGGGAAAGGTGGTAGATAGCATTAAAATATTCATAGAATTGATATCTGTAATCACACTAAGGAATGAAAATATATATATACAATGGCTTCATTTAATGCTAATTGTCATCATGACAATCCCTTATATATTTTTTGTAAAATTTTAGTAAATTAAAGTTAGTAAAAAGTTCATTACTGATTAGCTGGCAATTTGATGAATTTCCTGTATATGGTCGTTTTAATTGTTGTATCTACGGAAAATTCTATGCCAATATGTCAGGTAAAGCAGCCAATTCAATATATCTACTGATGCAAAGAAGCTAGTAATTATTGACTGAGAAATTGTTGGACAAATACGAATCAGTATTATTCCTGAAACAAGATAATTTTAATATAAAATATAACAATTGAGCAATAAGGTAACATTGAAATTGGGAATTCTAGCAACAGACTGGATTCTAACTTGGTAAGACATTGTAGTTAAACAATATTTATTATTATCATTGTGGCTAAAATTAGTGTTTGTATTCCTACTTATAATAGAGTTAATCTTTTACCTTACGCCATTGAGAGCGTCATCAATCAGAGTTACCAGGACTTTGAATTAATTGTTTGTGATGATGGTTCGCGTGATGGTACATCGGAGTTGATGTCACAGTACACAGATAACCGCATTAAATATATTCGTCATCAACAAAACATTGGTAAAAGTAATAATATGCGCTCTGGCTTTAATGCAGCTAGTGGCGAGTATTTTATCAAATTTGATGACGACGACCGACTAACACCTGATTTTTTAGCACGTACTGTTACCATTTTTGAACAAAATCCTGAGATTGATTTTGTTGGTACTGACCATTGGATTATCGATATTAATAATGTCCGCAATGATGAGATGACTCAGGAAAATTCTCGTCGCTGGGGTAGGAAGAAATTAGCGACTGGTATTGTTGATAATTTACTAGAGGTAGTTTTTATTTACCAAAGCTTTCAAGTGGGTGCAACATTATTCCGTCACCAAACATTGCAAGAATTGGGTTTTATGCTTCCCAATATTCAAAATTGCGAAGATAATGATTTGTTTGTGCGGTTAGCTTTAGCTGGTAAAAAAGGCTATTATTTACCAGAGTTATTAATGGAATATCGCTGCCATGCAGAACAGCAGGGTATTAATCGGGCGATTCCTTATTTATTTGATAAGATTAAATATTTGCAAAATTATAAGTTTGATTCAGAAAAATTAGAGTCAATTAGGAAAAACCGTCTTGCGGAAGTGCAGTTAATATTAGGTTTACGTTTAATTGAAAAAGGCGAAATCCAATCTGGTAGAGAGTTCATTTTAGCTGGTAAGTCTTTTTCTAATACTAAAGCCTGGACTGGTTTAGGTTTGTCGTTGTTACCGGGTGGGTTACGGAATAAAGCGTTTAATGCTTTGCGGAGAGTTTAAGCGTAAATACTAATCGCAAAAGCGGATAGATAGGAATTAGAAATTCAAAGAATACTAAAAAATAAATTGTCTTCTATCCTATAGTTTATGGTGCGTTAACTAAGCAACGCACCATTTTTATTTTATTGGTAAAACTTTAGGCTTTTTACATCAAGCTATGAGCAGTGAGAAGTTAGATTTACTCAATTAATTAGAAATGGTGTATGTGCGATCGCACACTTTTCCGTAGTCACAGAATATAGTGCTACGATCAGAAAAGTGTGTCAATTTTTGCTGTTCGAGCTAGAGTAGTGCTTAATGCTTAATTAGATACAGGCAAGATTACTAGTATGGAAACGAACGAGTTAAAGTTTCTACTCAAGTTGTTGGGGTGTACCAATTATCGCTCTAGTCTTAGCGCTAGCACCTTTGATGTTTTTAAAAGTGATAAAAACAAAATTTGTAAAAGTTTGGGCGATCGCGAACTGGTAGACTATACCCGTGAGATTGCCACAGTTAAAATTTTACCGCCCGGTCAAGCGCTGCTGAAGCTTGATGCAGCCCAAGTACCGATCACAGACAAAGAACTCAAGGTACTGGAGAAGATAAGTAAAGTTTCCGGAAAAATCGCCCCTAGCAAAATCACCTCGCCAAAAGCTGCTGAACGAGATGCGATATTGAAAACCCTAAGTGAACGGGGATTGATTGACGCTGAATGGGGAATTAAAAAAACTAAAGCTGAGGTTTGGCTGACTGAAAGAGGAATTGCGGAGTTGCGGGATGATTACAGTCCCAATAAAGGCGCTAACCCCGTTATCAGTTTGGAATTGCTGGGTAATTACCTACGGTTTTTACGGAAATCTCTGCGGGATAAGCCAGAACCTCCTCAACAACCAATTGGGGTAGAAGCAGTTTCTGATGAAGAAATTTTACAAATTATCGAGAAATTAGATAAGGAAATGGGTACGGAGAATTATTTACCTATTTTCCATCTGCGGCAAAAGTTACAACCCCCACTGTCACGGGATGAATTAGATCAGGCTTTGTATCGTTTGCAAAAAAATGACCAACTTGAGTTGAGTTCCCTGCAAGAAGTAAGCGCTTATACTCCTGAACAAATTGATGCAGGTATTCCTCAAAATATTGGTGGTTCGCTGTTTTTTCTCACAGTGAATTATTAGCCTGTCAGATAATTTTTGAATTCAAAGTTAGTTCGCTCTATATCACAGTTTTAGTATGACTGAAATAAATGAGATTATTAAACGAGAGGTCAACCCCTTTGACCAGATAAAGTTGAAACCGATGAATTTCTGGAGCGATACACAAGATGCTACGCTTACAGTTGATTCAATTCATCAAGAAGCAATTATTGAGATTGAAAAGTTACTCAGCCTAGTAGCTACAGATAATGTTAGCCGCACAGTTTTGCTTGCAGGTGATTCCGGTTCAGGCAAAAGTTATTTATTAGGTCGGCTTAAGCGTACCCTCAATCCCAAAGCTTTTTTTGCCTACATTCTTTGTAACTGGGCTGATAGCAGTAATATTTGGCGGCATATTTTACGCTCTACTATTGATAGCTTAATCAAAATTCCAGAGGGCGAACAAGATTCACAGTTAATGCTGTGGCTCAAAAGTTTATCTGCCTTCACCAAACGCAACCTCAAACAACGATTATTTAATGATGCTATTTGGCAAGTATTACAAAGCGATCGTCAAAAGTTTATTAAACACCTGAAAGATACTTATAAAAAAGCTAGTATTTATAATCCTGATATTTTTTTTGGTGTATTACATGACTTAACAAATCCAGAATTATATGAACTGGCTTGTGAATGGTTACGTGGAGATGATTTAAGCGAAGAATCAATGCAAGCTTTAAAATTAAAGCATTGTATTGACACAGAAGATACAGCTAAAAATATTTTGGCGAACTTTGGCAGAATTGCAACACAAACTCAACCAATAGTTTTGTGCTTTGATAATTTAGATACTATGCCTCAGATGCCAGATGGTTTCCTTGACATACAACCTTTTTTAAATGTAAATACAACTATTCATGGTGATGGGTTAAAAAATTTTTTAGTAATTATTAGTGTTATTACTAGTACATGGAAGCGTAATCTTGACCGAATTCAGCCAGCGGACAAAGCAGGAATTTATAAGTCAATTCAATTAAAACATATTACGCTTGAACAGGCTGAGGCACTCTGGATTTATCAGCTACAACCACTACACAGACAAGCGAATTCACAGCCTGATTCTCCAATTTTTCCATTGACTAGACAAGTATTAGATCAACATTACCCTGGTGGTAAAACCATGCCCCGAAATACATTAATTCTGGGTCGTAATGAGTATCAAAAATATAAGCTAACGATATCACCACCAGAAGTTAATAGAGGTAAGTCTATTATTGATGAACCAGTTATCACAATAAAAAACACAAAACTTGGCACTATAAAAATTACGTCAGGAAAGGATCAAGAGGAGACAGATAGAACTCAAGCAGAATTTCAGTTGCTATGGCAGAAAGAGTATAAAAAAAACCAGGAAAAAATCACCAAAATTTCTTTGCTATCATCACCTGACTTAATCCAGATGATGCAAGAAGCGCTGGCAGCATTGCAAATACAGGAAATTAAACTTAAACTCTTAAGTGGCAAGTATGCCAGTTTTTCGTTGAGCTATCAAAAGCCTAATAAGCGGGAAAGAATAGGTATAGTTTGGACTGAAGATTCAAATATGACAAGCTTTTTCAATATTATGAATGCTTGCCAAAAAGTCATTCAGCAAAATCTCTGCCATACTCTTTACCTAATTCGCATTGGAGGTGTGGGAACACCAAAACTTGCTGGTAATCAAATATATCAACAGCTTTTTACACACACCAATCATCATCATATTAAGCCTAGTCTATCTTCTGTTCACTACTTGGCAACATACCAAAGCTTGGTGAATTCTGCACTATCACAGGAATTGGTGTTTGCAGGTAAAATTATTAATTTAAAAGAACTGCAAAGTTTAATTCGGGAAGCAAAAACCTTAGATAAATGTATTTTGTTGCAGGATTTAGGGATTATTGCTAAACAAAAATATGCTGAAGATGATAACCAGATAAAAAAAGATTTACGACCAGTCAAAGAATTCTTGTTAAATCTTGTAAAAACTCAAGGTTACATGGGATTACCTACTTTAATTTCACAAGCAGTTAGTCAGTTTTCTGATGTACAAGAATCTGAAACTAAGCATTTGATTGAATTATTATGCCAGGAAAGGAAAGTGAAAATTATTAACCCCAAAGCTAAGTTACAAGACCAATTAATTTGTTTGATTGCTTTATAGTCTTTGCTCAAAAGTCAATGCAATACCTGACAGAAGCTGCGGAAATACGGGAATTAATATCTAAGTTAGCATCTACTAAAATTCTTTGGTTAGATACAGAAACCGCTGACTGGAATACTTACTATCCAAAATTATCACTGATTCAGGTATTAGCTGATTCGACAGACTCAACAGGTGTATCTGCTTATATTCTCGATGTCTTAAATAAACGTGATTTGGCAGCATATTTTGTTAACCAAATCATGAGTAATGCCAATATTGAGAAGATTTTTCACAATGCTAGTTTTGATTTAAAGTATTTAGGCGGTAAGTTAGCTAAAAATGTTACTTGTACTTTACAATTAGCTAAAAAAATTACCCGTCAGCGGCTGGAAGTTTCCGATTTGAAACTGAAGACTTTAGCAGTAGAACTCTGCAATTTAACAGATGTAGATATAGAAGAACAAGCAAGCGATTGGGGAAAGCGTCCTCTGAGCAGCAAGCAGTTGAAATATGCGGCGATGGATACGGTTTATTTAGCGGCTGTACACCGTCGGTTACTAGAAGTAGCTAATGCTGATATGAAAAAAAATGGCTCACATCAACCAAAAAGCAAATCTGATAATTCATCATTAACGGTGACGAAAGTCCGTCTTGCTTTTGAGTGTCCTCGCTTATTCTATCTCAATCATACATTTGGAGATAAAGCAATATTTTTACCACCAAATACTGTTGTTGGTATTGGTAACCCATTTCATAAATTAGCAGATAAATTTGTAAAATTAGCTGTTATTGAACCGCCATTTAAAGCTTTATTTAAATCTGAAGCAGCACAGATAAAGGTAAAGGAAGTTGCCTCACAAATGCAACAAATATTTTATCAATTAGAATTCTTTCCCTACCTACAAGAAGCAGTTGCGAAAGATGGTAGTCAAGCTCAAGCACTTTTACAAGTTTGGCAAGGATTACAAGGATTAATTAAACGCTTTGCAGAATTGTTAGTAATTAATCGCCGCTATTGCAATGCAGAAACCGTTATTAGTAATACCTTTCTCTCTGGAGAACGCAGCATTGAGCATTACTTTAATCTTCCTAATGGGACACAGCAAAGAGTCAGGGGAGAATTTGATTGTTTAGTTTTTAATTTTGAACTCAATCGCCTTTGTGTAGTGGAGTTTAAAACCTATCAACCAGTAGATCCATCAGCACAATTAGCGCAGGTTTCGCTTTATAGTTATTTGTTGTGGCAAAAGAAAAGAGTACCAGTTGACTCAGCAGTTTACTGTGTTTTACCAGAATTTAAAGAGTATCAATATTCTTGGGAACAACTAGAAAGTACTGTGCATCAGTTGATTCCCTATAAATTGCAACAAATGCAAGAATGGTTGACTTGGGAACCGCCTCATCTCAATTCACCACCAAGAACAACTCAGCCTGATTTGTGTGAAATTTGTCCCCAGCAACAAAAGTGTCAGACTTTTTTTGAAGATGCAGAAGTTGAGACTCCACAACCGTCAATTCCAAAGCCTGATACATCAACGTTAGGTGATGAAATTGGTGAACAATTAGTTACTACCTTGCAATCTTTTAAAATTAAAGTTGATTATCAAGGTGCTGCTGTAGGGCCTGCTTTTATTCGAGTGAAGCTGAAACCTCATTTAGGGGTGAGTGTAAATTCTATTCTTCGGTTGTCTAATGATTTGCAAGTGCAGTTAGGTTTAGCCAATCCGCCTTTAATTGCGCCACAAGCTGGATATGTCAGTATAGATTTACCACGTTCAGATCGGCAAATTGCTCACTTTGAAACTTATATTCAACCGCTATTTTTACCCGCAAATGCACCTGTAAAAATTGCAATTGGGGTGAATTTGGAAGGAGAACTCATAGAAGCTGATTTATCTGATCCGAATACCTGTCACTTTTTGGTTGGGGGTACAACTGGGAGTGGTAAGAGTGAATTTTTGCGATCGCTCCTCCTCAGCTTACTATATCGTCATTCCCCACAACACCTAAAAATTGCCCTCGTTGATCCTAAACGGGTAACGTTTCCAGAGTTTGAGCAAATGTCTTGGTCATATTCATCTATTGTTAAGGATAGCGATCGCGCTATTGAACTAATGGATGAGTTAGTTGCAGAGATGGAGTCTCGTTACCAAAGGTTTGAGAAAGCTGCTTGTGCTGACTTGAGTAGTTATAATCAACGTTGCTCACAATCTCTTCCTCGGATTGTCTGTATTTTTGATGAATATGCAGACTTTATGGCAGAAAAAGAAATTCGCACCGCATTAGAACAAAGTATTAAAAGATTGGGCGCAAAAGCCAGGGCTGCGGGAATCCATCTAATTATTGCGACTCAACGTCCGGAAGCGGGGATTGTTACCCCTCTAATTCGCGCTAATTTACCAGGAAGAATTGCCCTCAGCACTAGAAGCGAAGCAGATTCCAAAATTATTTTAGGTGGTACATCAGCGTTAGCAGCTTACTTATTAGGAAAAGGTGATTTACTTTACCAAGTTGGTCCGCACCTACAACGTTTACAAAGTTTATTAGCAACTAAAATTCAACTACCGTTAGCCTAAAACTAATTTTTTCTTAATTGTTAGTAATGTGCTACTCACTGCTATAATTCTGACTGCCTCAATCACGGCAATATCACTGGAGTACTTTGTGTATTCCAGAAATATTAAATTTAACGACAATTTCCATATATCAGGAGGGGTGTGCGCTACCTAGATGGGGATGCGTCACCAAAGGACTTAACCAATGGGATATGTAATTGCAACTGCAAATATGAAAGGTGGTGTCGGTAAAACCACCATTACAGTCAATTTAGCTACTTGTTTGGCTAAGTATCATGGTAAGCGGGTGTTGGTTCTAGATTTAGATAGCCAAATTAGCGCCACACTCAGTTTGATGTCGCCTTTGGAATTTGCCAAACGGCGGAAAAATAGAAAGACATTTCGATATCTAATAGACCAAGTGATTGCTCCCGAACCGGATGCTAAATTGACGATTCAAGATATCGTTCATGCCAATGTTTGTAAGTTACCTGGATTAGATTTATTACCAGGAGATATCGATTTATACGATGAATTTGTCGTTTCCGAAATGCTGCATCAACAATCGGTGGCGTTGGGCGAGCAAGATTTTGAAATGGTTTGGAATCGCTTTGAAAGGGTGTTAATTAATAACATCCTCAAATCAGTTCGCCAAGAGTATGATTTTATTCTTTTGGACTGCGCCCCTGGCTATAACTTGCTAACTCGTAGTGCTTTGGCTTGTAGTGATTTCTATATTTTACCTGCTAAACCAGAACCATTATCTGTAGTAGGTATTCAATTGTTAGAAAGACGCATTGGACAATTAAAAGATAGTCACGAACATGAAGCTAAAATCGATATAAAAATGCTGGGTATAGTATTTAGTATGTCGAGTTCAAATCTTCTAACTAGCAGATACTACAAACAAGTAATGCATCGCGTTGTGGAAGATTTTGGTGTAGAAAAAATTTGTAAAAATCAAATTCCAGTAGATGTGAATGTGGCTAAGGCTGTTGATAGTTTTATGCCGGCTGTTTTAATGAGTCCGCAATCTCCTGGTTCTAAGGCATTTTTGCAATTAACTCAGGAGTTGTTGCAGAAGTTATAGGGGATTGGGGATTGGGGACTGGGGACTGGGGATAAGGGAGATGAGGGGACAGGAGATTAATCCCCATTACCAATTACCAATTACCAATTACCCCATCCCCAATTCTTAAAACTCGCCTGCTAGTGCTGAAACGCAACGTTCGCAGAGTAGGGGATGTGCTGTTGATTCTCCCACGTGGATTGAGTAGTTCCAGCAGCGATCGCATTTTTCGCCGTCTGCATTCACTACTGCAATTGTCCAGTCTTCGGTTTGTGCTGTGTATTTCAATCCTTGCAGTTTCTCGGCAGAATTCAATAATTCCACTTGCGAAGTCAGCAATAAGTAACGCAGTTCGTCGATACCGTTACCGCTAGCAGGGTTGAAAGCTTTGATTGCATCGCCTAACTGTTTGTGGGGGATGTGAATTAAAGCTTTTGCTTCTAGGGAAGAACCAATGAGTTTTTCTATTCTCGCTAGTTCTAACACCTTGTTAACATCGGTGCGGAGTTGTCGTAATGTTTGCCACAACTCGCCTAATTCGGGATTTAGCCATGCTTCTTCTACTTGCACCCAACCAGCTTCAAATACTGATTTATAAGGTGTTTTGTAGGGGAGATGTTGCCAAATATCTTCCGCAGTGTGACATAACACGGGGGCGATCGCACGTGCTAAATTCTCTAAAGCTATCTTTAGTACTGTTTGACAACTGCGACGGCGGAAAGCGTTCGGGGCGCTGATGTAAAGTCTATCTTTCGCAACATCCAAATAAAAGTTGGATAAATCCACAACGCAGAAATTCTGCACTGTTTGGAAGAAGCGGAAGAATTGGAAACTGTCGAAGGCTTCTGTGACTTCCTTAAATACCTCGGTGATGCGATGCAGCATATAGCGGTCGAGTTCGGGTAATTCCGCTAAAGGGATTGCATCTTTTTCGGGGTCGAAGTCATGCAAGCTACCCAGTAAGAACCGCGCTGTATTGCGAATCTTCCCTCGGACATCGTTTAGCTGCTTGATGATGTTGCCACCCAGACGCACATCGGAGGTGTAATCTACCGATGACACCCACAACCGCAACACATCAGCACCATAAGGGGGTTCTTTTTTCTGGTCTTTACCGCCAGCAATCATCACCTGCGGATCAACTACATTCCCCACAGATTTACTCATCTTCCGACCTTGTTCATCCAGCACAAAGCCGTGAGTTAGCACAGTTTTGTAAGGTGCAATGTCATTCACCGCTACACTGGTAAGCAAACTAGACTGGAACCAGCCGCGATGTTGGTCGGAACCTTCCAAATACATATCTGCGGGGTAACGCAATTCTGGACGCTGTTTAGCGACAGCAGCCCAAGATGAACCAGAATCAAACCAGACATCCATTGTGTCTGTACCTCTGCGGTAGGAACGGCCATTACTCCGGTATGGTTCGGGTAATAATTCCTCTACAGGAAGTTCCCACCAAGCATCGGAACCTTGTTCCGCGATAATTGCTTGAATGTGGTTGATGGTTTCCTCATTCAGCAGTGGTTCGCCAGTTTCTTCATCGTAAAACACGGGAATGGGCACACCCCAAGAACGCTGACGGGAGATACACCAATCAGAACGTTCCGCCACCATTGGCGTAATGCGATTTTCCCCTTGGGCGGGAATCCATTGTACCGAAGCGATCGCTTTTAATGCTTCTTCTCTAAATCCTTCTACAGAAGCAAACCATTGTTCGGTAGCGCGGAAAATTGTCGGTTTCTTTGTCCGCCAGTCGTAAGGATATTTGTGTGCATAGGCTTCTTCCTTCAACAAAGAACCCGCAGCCGTTAATGCATCAATTACCGCCTGATTTCCATCACCCAACACATTCAACCCAGCAAATTGTCCGGCTTCTGGGGTAAAGTTGCCATTATCATCCACAGGCGCGAGGATAGGTAAACCATAGCGCTGACCAACAATGTAGTCTTCTTGACCATGACCAGGAGCAGTGTGAACTAACCCTGTACCAGATTCAGTGGTAATGTAATCGCCACCGACAACCACCGGACTTTCGCGGTCAAATAAAGGATGACGGTAGGTAATATGTTCTAAATCTTTCCCCTTAAATGTGGCTTTTACGGTTAACTCAATTCCCAAAGTAACAGCTAAACTTTCCACCAAATCAGCCGCCACAATTAGGTATTTAAATCCTCTCTGCGCCTCTGCGTCTCTGCGTGAGACTTCCACCACCGCATAGTTTAAATCACCATTCACAGCCACAGCCAAGTTACCTGGAATTGTCCAAGGTGTGGTTGTCCAAACAGCGACACCCAAATCTGGGAGATATTCACCTAGTAATGATTTTGCAGCTTCCGAAAGGCCTGTAACAGGAAAAGCTGCATAGATACTCCGGGAAGTGTGACCTTCTGGGTATTCCAACTCAGCTTCAGCCAAAGCAGTTTTAGAACTGGGACTCCAGTGAACAGGCTTTAAACCGCGATAGATATATCCTTTTAAGAACATCTGCCCGAATACGCCAATTTGAGCTGCTTCATACTCTGGCTTTAGGGTCAAATAAGGGTCATCCCAATCACCCCAAACACCATAGCGTTTAAAACTTTGGCGTTGGTCATCTACTGTTGCTAAAGCAAATTGTTTTGCTTTCTGCCGCAGTTGTAAAGGCGTAAGATTCTGCCGTTCTGCCGATTTCATATTCTGCAAAACTTTCAATTCAATTGGCAAGCCGTGGCAGTCCCAACCAGGCACATAACGAACCTTACGCCCCCGTAGCAGTTGGTAGCGATTAATAATATCTTTGAGAATTTTATTTAAGGCATGACCAATATGAAGCGAGCCATTTGCGTAGGGAGGCCCATCATGTAGTATAAATAATTCGCCAGGGTTGTTTTGCGACAGGCGATCGTAAATGTTATTTTCTTCCCAAAATTTTTGAATTTCCGGCTCACGCTTCAGCGCGTTCGCTCGCATATCAAAACTAGTCTTGGGTAGGTTTACAGTATCTTTGTAGCTTCCAGTTTCTGTCACAGTCTCATGCCTAAGATTTATTTGTGCAGGTTTTATAAATTATAGAAGATGGCATGAAGACCAAAATTAGCAATTTCCCTACTATTGACAGGTGGATGTCTGAAATCAGGTAGTTGCTTGGTAATTGGTAATTGGTAATTGATAATGGGGAAAAAATTCTCAGGTACTGTTTCCTTAAGAGACCCGATGGAAACAAGTTTCTTAAGGAAACGCTTGCTTAAAAAATAATATCCTGGTCAGGATTAAACATAGAATCAGTATTTAGAGTAGCAAATTGAACATTATTAAAGCTCAAAGCACCTGTAATGTTGTCATAGCTGAACAGGCTAAGGTCAGTGCCAAAGCTAGAGCCAATTTTAATTTTATCTCCTTCTGAATGGGAGAAATCTGTGATCTTATCTGTCCCCTCTGACAGAGAATCAAAGACAAATATATCTGCTCCCAAACCGCCTGTAAGTATGTCGTTACCCAGTCCACCTATTAAAACATCGTCACCATCACCACCTGTTAAGATATCTTTGCCATTACCGCCTATGAGGGTATCATAGCCAGCACCACCATTGAGGGTATCGTTACTGGCACCACCATTGAGGATGTCATCGCCAGCATCACCATAGAGTTTGTCATTACCAGCATCGCCATTGAGGTTGTCATTACCATCCTCACCATAGAGTCTGTCACCACCAATGCCGCCATTGACTGTATCATCACCAGCACCACCTTTGATGGTGTCATTGCCATTTTCGCCATTCAGAACATCGTTACCATCGCCGCCATCAATGGAGTCATTGCCATCATTTCCAAAAATAGTATCGTTGCCTGAAGCACCAGTGAGGCTATCATTATCGACACTGCCATAGATAGTCTGATCATCAGCATTGTTAGAGATATTGTCACTATCACTACTACCGCTAGCATCATTAGAATTATCGGCTGGAGTCGGAACTGGCTCTGCAGCAGCTGTATCAATCTCGCTATTGGTTACACTATTTGCTTGAGAGGCTGTTGTTGACAGAAATTGCGTTAATTTAGACAAATCTAAGTATCCACCAGTAGCCACCTTGCCTTGCAAAGTCGGGACTTGCTGAACGCTGGCGAGTATGTCACGTTTGAGTTCTGAGACTGTGAGCTTGGGGTTATCCGCCAAAAGTAAAGCCGCAGCACCAGTCACATAGGGGACAGCCATTGATGTGCCACCCCATGTAGCATATCTACTATCAGGGAAGGTACTATAAATATTTGTCCCTGGTGCAGCTAAATCTACAGTTTGAGCGCCATAGCTTGAGGAACTAGAACTGGAGAAAACAGCCAGATTTTCATTTTCATCGAGAGATGCAACGGTAATGATATTAGGCAAATCGTAGTTCGCTGGATAGTACGGAGTCACATCATTATTACTACCATTATTACCAGCTGAAGCTATAACTAAAACACCTCTATCGTTTGCATAGCTCAGAGCGTCAAATTGTGCTTTGTCAAAAGAACTGGAACCTAAGCTGAGGTTGATAACTTTAGCACCATTGTCTACAGCGTATCTGATGCCTTGGGGAATATCCCACAAATACCCCACTGAATCACTGGCTCGGTAATGCTTTGTGACCATGATGGAGACATTGGGGCTGACTCCGCTGACACCTAGGTTGTTGTTTCCTACAGCACCCAGAATACCTGCTACGTGAGTGCCATGACCGTACTGTTTTTTGCTGGTGTCATTGTCATTTGGATCGTTGTCTTTATCGCCAAAGTCCCAGCCATGAATGTCATCAATATAGCCATTGCCATCGTCATCAATGCCATTACCAGCAATTTCTTTGGTATTCGTCCAAATATTCGCAGCTAAGTCAGGATGCTTGTAATCAACACCAGTATCAACAACAGCTACAACTACACTTTTACTACCTTGAGTATAATCCCACGCAGCGGGTGCATTTATCTTCTGTAAACCCCACTGACGGTTATAAGAAAGATCATTTGGTGTTGTCCCATCTGGTAGAATTCCCTCTTCCTTTGCTTCTGTCTCTATCTCGCTGCTGACGACATCATCTTTCGTAGCTGATGAAGCGTTATTATCTATATTTTCCATTTACTGAAAAGCACCTCCAAGAGAGTCATTAATGACTAGAGAACAACAAATATTTTTTCTTAAAAAAGAAAATTATCGAGAACGATTTACGGAATATAGATGCCAGTCAAAATATTGTGAGGAAATTCCTCATCAACTTAGAAATTATTTCCAAGTCACCCCGTTAATAATCTATAAGTTAGTAAATTCCACCCTGTATACTCTGATCCCGGCCAAATTATATTAGCTGGATTTTCTGAGAGTATTATGAAGTTTCTATGAAATTATGTCTGACTAATACCATGTATTGTAAAACACGTCAATTTCAATGATATACATCTGTAAGATGGTTTAATGATAGACACAATAGGTTACAAGCTATAGCTTATATCAAATAAGTAACCAAAATAAATATCAGTATAAAATTTGTCAGAAAAAAATATCTAATAGGTAAGCTAGCTCAAAAATAGATGTATTTACCCTGTAGCGATCGCCTAAAAAAGACCAATTTTCATAATTAGCTGTCAAAATTTCTCTTCAGTGATAGAAGCCAAAATATAAATGAGGTTATCAAGCATAAATATTCATACTTGCTTGTTGGCGATCGCCTATGAATACCTGAGGGCAAAATACTCATAAAGTCAAGATATTAGTCTGCAGCAAGAAAGAACCAAAAAGACAACTCTTGCCTTATAATTTCTAGTCAAATAAATTAGATTCTCTAAAATTAGAAACTTTACGCAGAATTTTAACCTTCACTGAACTAAGCATTAATCATCTTATTGATTAAGTCGCTAGATATTTGCTGTGCAGTCAAAGAGGCAGGGGGCAGGGAGCAGGGGGAGAATAAATGACCCATTACCAATTACCCATTACCAATTACCCATTACCAATTACCCATTACCAATTACCCATTACCAATTACCCATTACCAATTACCCATTACTCATTACTCATTACTCATTACTCATTACTCATTACTCATTCCCCCATGCCCAATGCCCATTGCCCTATGCCCATTGCATCTAGAAAATGTCAAAATTGAATGTGTTTTGTAACCGTCGCTGGACATAGGGCGGATTTGAGATAACTAAACTGGAAACTTATGGGCAAGCAGCGCGTTCTGTCGGGAGTTCAACCAACTGGAAATTTGCATTTAGGCAACTATTTGGGAGCGATTCGTAATTGGGTAGAAGCCCAGAGTGATTACGAAAATTACCTTTTCGTCGCTGATTTGCACGCAATCACTGTGCCACACGAACCCAAGGAGTTGGCATCTAATACCTATACTCTCGTGGCTCTCTATTTAGCTTGTGGTCTAGATTTAAATCATTCCACTATCTTTGTACAGTCTCACGTCTCGGCACACAGCGAACTTACCTGGTTGCTCAACTGCATTACACCCCTCAACTGGCTGCAAGACATGATCCAGTTTAAGGAAAAGGCTGTAAAACAAGGAGAAAACGTTGGTGTCGGCTTGTTGGATTACCCAGTGCTGATGTCTGCTGATATTTTGCTGTACCAAGCAGATTTTGTCCCCGTGGGTGAAGACCAAAAGCAACATTTAGAATTGACGCGGGATATTGTGAACCGCTTTAATCACTTATTTGCCACACCGGATCAGCCAGTGTTAAAGCTACCAGCACCTTTGATTCGCAAAGAAGGTGCAAGGGTGATGAGTTTGACCGATGGTACCCGTAAAATGTCCAAGTCCGACCCATCGGAATTAAGCCGAATTAACTTGTTAGATACACCAGAGCAAATCGCCAATAAAATTAAGCGTTGTAAAACCGATCCAGTTCGGGGCTTAACTTTTGACGATCCAGAGCGTCCAGAGTGTAATAACTTGTTAACTCTATATATGCTGTTGGCTGGTAAAAATAAAGCAGAGGTAGCAGCAGAATGCGAGAATATGGGTTGGGGACAATTTAAGCCCTTATTAACAGAAACAGCGATCGCAGCTCTCAAACCGATTCAAGAGAAATATCAAGCGGTAATGGCAGACAAAGGCTATTTAGAGTCTGTGTTGCGAGATGGTCGCCAAAAAGCCCAAGCAGTTGCCAACCAAACCCTAGCAGAAGTCAAAGCGGCTTTGGGCTACTCTGTTCCTCTCTAAAGATTTCACTTTTAGGTGTAATTTGCTTTACCCTGTAAGAAAATTGAAATCTGAATGTTATGCCTGATACCCAGATTCCGACAGTCTTGAATGCCTTCCGCAGCGCCGCGCAAGCTGGCGAATTTTTAATAACTGCTGAAGTAGCACCTCCTAAAGGTGGAGATCCCAAACATATGCTTGATATGGCGGCGACCCTTAAGGGGAGGGTTCATGCCGTCAATGTTACCGATGGTAGCCGCGCAGTATTACGGATGTCTTCGTTAGTGGCATCAGCAATTTTGTTACAACATGGCATTGAACCAATTTGTCAGATTGCTTGCCGCGATCGCAACCGGATTGGTTTACAAGCTGATCTGATGGGCGCTCATGCCTTGGGTATCCGTAACATCTTAGCTCTCACGGGTGACCCAGTCAAAGCAGGCGATCACCCCGATGCTAAGAGTGTATTTGATTTAGAAGCAGTCCGCCTGCTGCAATTAATTCGCAACCTTAATCAAGGTGCTGACAGTAACGAGCAACCCTTGAGCGATGGCGCGCTTGATTTATTTGTTGGTGCAGCTGTCGATCCACAATGTGCTAGTTGGTCAGGCTTGCAAAGTCGCTTTGAACGCAAATTACAAGCAGGAGCGCAATTTTTTCAAAGTCAACTAATTACTGACTTTGAGCGATTAGAGAAATTTATGGACAAAATTGCCGTAGGTTGTAATAAACCAATTTTGGCAGGAATTTTTCTGTTGAAATCTGCAAAAAATGCTCAATTTATTAATAGGTGCGTTCCTGGTGTAAATATACCACAGCACATAATTGATCGGTTAGCCAAAGCCAAACATCCCCTAGAGGAAGGTGTAAAAATTGCTGCCGAGCAAGTGCAAATAGCACAGCAATTATGCCAAGGTGTGCATATGATGGCTGTGAAGCGAGAAGACTTAATTCCGCAGATTTTAGATTTAGCAGGAGTTAAGCCCATGAATTTGGTATTAACTAAGTAAGCGAGTAATAGCATATCTAGGTAGAGGCGCAAAATTTTGCGTCTCTATTATTTGGGCAGATAGTAGCATAGGAGTATGCCAGTTAAAAAGCTTCATTCGCTAATTTAGTAACACCCGGTATCACCAATAACTCAATTAGTAAGTGTTGATAATAAGGAGTAAAAACAGTGACAGATTTGAATAACTACAACGCAGAACTAGCTGATAAAGAAACCTTAGAGGAAGAAGATAAAGAGGAAGAAGATGAAAAAGTTACTTTCCAGTATGATCCTGAAAAAATCAACATTGTTACAAGGGAGCCAACTATTGAGCAATTACTCAGAAGAATTGATGAAGAAGCTCTTGACTTAGCACCTGATTTTCAACGACAAGCGAATATATGGACTCCAGAAGCAAAAAGTAAATTAATTGAATCTATTCTGATTAGAATACCATTACCAGCTTTTTATATAGATGCTACCAATGAAGATAAATGGGTAGTTGTAGATGGATTACAACGATTATCTGCCATGAAGCAATTTATGATTGACAAAACTGATAAGAGACTTAAATTAGCTGGCTTAGAATACTTGAAAGATTTAAATAATAAAACTTATGATGAATTAGAACGGAGATATCAACGTCGTATCCTAGAAACTCAAGTTACAGTATATTTGATAGAAAAAGGTACGCCCTTACAAGTAAAATATAATATTTTCAAACGTATTAATACAGGAGGTGTCCGTCTTTCAAATCAAGAACTGCGACATGCTTTGAATCCTGGTAAGGCTACAAAAATATTGGCTGATTTAGCTTCTTACCCAGAGTTTAAACGTGTTGTTAATCTTAGTGAATCCAAGAGAAAAAGAATGGATGATAGAGAGTTTATCCTTGGATTTATAGCTTTTTATCTAATCTCTTACAAAGAGTATCAAGATGAAACTAGAGACTCTTTTTTAAGTAAAGCTTTGTCGAAAGTAAATAGTTTATCTCAGGAAGAAATAACAAAATTAGAAACGGCTTTTAAAAAATCTATGATAGCAGCATTCGATATTTTCAATGGTAATGCTTTTCGTAAAATATCTAGAAAAAATACAAGAAAATTCCCTATTAATAAATCATTATTTGAAGTTTGGTCTGTAAATCTTGGAAAACTAGATATTCAAAATATTGAAATTTTAAAAGAAAGAAAAAAAGAACTAATAGATAAATTTATTAAATATGTAGATAATGATACAGAATTTCTACTATCAATATCTCAAGCAGCCAATAAAATCGAGCATAGATTTGAAACTGTCGAAAAAATTATCCAAGAAGTATTATCATGATTAATTCTCTAAAGCTGACTAATTACAAAGCTTTTGAAAATCAGTTACTAGAATTTAAACCATTAACCTTACTTTCTGGTCTAAATAGTACAGGAAAATCTTCTGTACTGCAATCCCTACTTTTACTGCGTCAATCTTATCAACAAGAATTGTTGCCAAATATCGGTTTAGCATTGAATGGTGAATTCGTACGTATTGGTACTGCTCAAGATGCCTTTTGTGAAAGAGCCAAAGAGGATTATCTGGGTTTTGAAATTCTTTGGAATGATGGTAAAAAAGGGATTTGGCGTTTTATCTATGACCCAATTAAAACAGATGCAGATATTTTAAATAATTTAGATTCACAATTCTCAATTGATGCGGGGGTCTATAAATCAAAAAGTGTTTTTAATAAAAGATTTCACTATTTACAGGCGGAACGTCTCGGGCCACGAACATCTTATGATATGTCAGATTATCAAGCGCGACGATTAGGACAAATAGGTTCTAGAGGTGAATATACTGCACATTTTTTAGCAATTAATCAAGATAGAGACGTTCTTCAAAGTAAACTAAGACATCCGATGGCAAAATCTAACGCTCTTAGCAGCCAGGTTGAAGGATGGATGAGAGAAGTTAGTCCTGGTACAAGGATTAAAATCAATTCAAATTCAGATATGGGTTTGATGAGTTTGCAGTATTTCTATGGGGATAGTAACCCTTATCGCACAACTAATGTCGGATTTGGAATTAGCTATACATTACCAATTATAGTAGCAGTTTTAGCCTCTTCTCCAGGTACACTAATTCTAATTGAAAATCCAGAAGCGCATCTACATCCTAAAGGGCAAGTTAAAATGGGTGAATTATTGTCACTTGTAGCTAGTTGTGGAATTCAAGTAGTAATAGAAACCCATAGTGATCATGTTTTAAATGGTATTCGCCTTTCTGTTCATGGAGGTAAAATTAAGCCGGATGATGTTCAATTACATTATTTTCAGCGACAAGAAAAACAAGGACAATCTGTTACAGAGGTAGTATCACCCCGTATTGATAGAAACGGAAGAATTGATAAATGGCCCGATGGTTTCTTTGATGAATGGGAAAGAAGTTTAGATGTTTTACTTGAGCCTGCGGGGGATTAGAAGGTGGATTTTGACTTAATATTAAATGAGTTATCTCTGCTACATCCGGCTCCAAATGAACAAGTAGCACAGCAAAGAATGTCTGATTTGATTAAGACCATAAAAGCAGTTAAAGCTCAGGGGGTAAAAGTAAGCCTTCGCACTAAAGAAGATTTTCATACAATAATACTTGCACCGAATTATCCTCTGCGCCGCTGGCTTAATGACGCAGAACAGGTTGAGCGAATTTTTATCAAAACTCTTGCAACTAAAGCACCTTTCTCAAGTGATATTGTAAATTCTGAGATCCAAGATATTGAAAATAATGCTAGCTTGTCTGAATTTCGTTATCAGGGAGAATTAGCTATTGGGCTGGGTATTGCTTATGTACTTAATACGATCACAATTAATACAATTGCAATTAGCTTGCTCTCTCAGGAATGTTGGGATTGTAACCGTGTAAAACTGGAATTTCGATGCTTGGATGAGGATGGAGAGATAATTAGCGAGATTGTAGAGATTATCCATGCTAGCCGTAGCAGCCATGTACAAGAACACGCAGGTCTAATTCAACAAAATCAAGAGCGCATTTATCAAGAAGTGAGCAATGGTGTAAAACTTTGGGAGCGAAGACGGGAATTATTTCCTAATTTAGAGTTCTGTGATGCTGTTAGAAAACAGTTAGAAAATATCCTTACTAGACAGTTAGAATTACAACCTGTTATCAACATATTATTGGAACTTCAGAAATGTTGCCAAAACTGGAATAGCGGCTATTTTAATCTTGAAGGTTACTCTATTGAGGAGTCTGGAGAGAGTGAACCAACACTGAAAAAATATGGCAAAGAAAGGACTTTTTTATGTCCTGATGGCCAAGAACGTTTATTTGAAAGGCATATTAAATTGAGATTTTGTAACTGGCGAATTCATTTCTTCCCAATCAAAACAGGAACAATCATTATTGGCTATGTTGGTCGCCATCTTCCAACAGTGAAGTATAAAACTTAGCCAAAGGAAGTGCGATCGCCTCTCTTCTCATTGAATTGCTAAACTAAAAAACAACCCTTACCCCTGCAAAGGTAGTATTCTGAGCACAAAATAGGGTTTTCAGCGTCGCAATTGCTATTTTGCACACTACAATTGCTGTTTCGCACACTACAATTGCTGTTTTTGATACTACAATTGCTATTTCGGACACTACAATTGCTGTTTTTGATACTACAATTGCTATTTCGGACACTACAATTGCTGTTTTTGATACTACAATTGCTATTTCGGACACTACAATTGCTGTTTTTGATACTACAATTGCTATTTCGGACACTACATTTGCTGCTTCGGATACTACAATTGCTATTTTGGCGATCGCAAAAACATCTCTTAAGTTTCTTCTAAAGAGTGCGATCGCTCTTTTTCTCCCGAATTGCTAAACTAAAAAACAATCCTTACCCCTGTGCAAAGGTAGTCTTATGACCTCTGCAACCAATTTCACAGACGAACTCACACCTTTCCCCGACCATACGCAGCTACCAGAGTCTGATGGTACTTTCGTGAAAAATTGGCAAGAGCATCCCCAAAGTATTTTATTAACTGACTCGATTACACCTGTCCTCAAACAATTACATCCTGACGGTCACTATTGTATTGGTCAAGACTTAGGTATTTACTGGCGCTTAACCAATCCTCCAGAGAAAGGTGCAGTAGCACCAGATTGGTTTTATGTAGGTAATGTACCGCCTTTGCTAGATGGACAAACACGCAGGTCTTATGTATTCTGGCGAGAGTTTATCGCCCCCTTAATTGTCTTAGAATTTGTTTCTGGTGATGGTAGTGAGGAACGAGACAAAACTCCTTGGAAGGGCAAATTTTGGATTTATGAACAGGTGATTCGTCCTCCTTTTTACGGTATTTATGAAGTGAATAAAGCCAGCGTGGAAGTTTATCACTTGGTCGATGGAAAGTATCAGTTATTGCCAGCCAATGAACGCGGACATTATTCTATTACCCAGTTGGGAGTAGAGTTAGGTATTTGGCAGGGAGAATATCAGAATATAGAATTACCTTGGCTGCGCTGGTGGGATGAGCAAGGTAATTTATTGTTAACTGGTGAAGAAAGAGCCGAAAAAGAACGCCAACGCGCAGAACAGGAATCCCAACGCGCAGAACAGGAACGCCAACGCGCAGAACGCCTAGCTGCTCAATTACGAGCCTTGGGTGTTGATCCAGAAGCGTAATATTTTGGCATGGGCTAAAAGTACGTAGACGCACAGTTAAGTAGCCATCATGAACTAACGTACACCAGAAAACATGAAGATTATCGACAAAAATCAGCAAAGGTGCGTTTTACGCTTTCAAAAATCTCTTTGGTGTGTATTACTTATCAGTATATTTTTTTTTCAATTGGTAGTTTAATTTTTTTGCTTGGGTTCATATTAGTGCGTGCTAATTATCCATCTGGAATAATCGCCTTAGTCAGCGGATGTGCAATTATTGTAGGTGGTATTTATGCCATCATCGCTCATACAGAAGTTACTACTTACACCTTTGATAAAACCCAAGATTCCATTCTCTGGGAAAGACAAAACAGACTGATAAATTTGCACAAAAAATCTGTTGAGTTTCCCTGTCATTTGATTTATGGTGTTGAAGTCGAAAGTGTTAGTGGTGATGAAGGAGGAATAGCCTTCTATCCTCGCTTAATTATGGGATTAAACTATTGGCGAATTCCGCTAAAATCTGATGGTCATTATGAGAGTGCCACCAGCATTGCCAAAATGATGGCAGAGTTTCTAGATATCCCTTACTTTGATCACAAATTACCAGCACCTAATAAGCGCTTTTTTATAACTATTCAAGCAAATCAAAAATCTGGCTTATTTGATTGGCAAAATCTAGAAGATGAAGTTGAAAATTTGCGGCAAAAGTTGGCAAACAATCCTGATGATGCAGAAACTCATCAAGATTTAGGGATGGCGCTATACTACCTCAACATCTGGCGGAATCGAAAGCAAGCCGTAACCCATCTGCAAGTAGCTGAAAAATTATTTGAGTCTGCACAAGATAGCGATCGCCTAGCGCTTGCCAAAGTTATGAAAACCCTAGTAAGTTGGAACTACGTCTAAAAGTAAGTCAGTAGAAGCGTAGCGGCTTGTAGTTATAAATCGCCCTTTTTCTGCCAAATTGCTAAACTAAAAGACAAATCTTACCCCTGTGCAAAGGTAACATTATGACCTCTGCAACCAATTTCACAGACGAACTCACACCTTTCCCCGACCATACGCAGCTACCAGAGTCTGATGGTACTTTCGTGAAGAATTTTCAGGAACATCCCCAAAGCCTTCTACTTACCGACTCCATTAAACCGATATTGCAAAAACGCCATCCAGATGGGCAATATTGCATAGGTCAAGATAGCGGGATATATTGGCGCATGACTGACCCCCCAGAAAAAGGCGCAGAAGCACCAGATTGGTTTTATGTGCCGAATGTACCACCCTTGCTGGATGGGCAAATCCGTAGGTCTTACGTATTGTGGCGAGAGTTCATTGCTCCATTGATTGCATTAGAATTTGTCTCTGGTGATGGTACAGAAGAACGAGATAAAACGCCTTGGAAGGGTAAATTCTGGATTTATGAACAAGTAATTCATCCGTCTTTTTACGGCATTTATGAAGTGAATCAAGCCAGCGTTGAAGTTTATGAATTAATTGGCGGACAATATCAATTAATGTCGCCTAATGAACGCGGACATTATGCTCTAACGCCTATGGGAGTAGAGTTAGGTATTTGGCAGGGAGAATATCAGAATCTAGAATTACCTTGGCTGCGCTGGTGGGATGAGCAAGGTAATTTATTGTTAACTGGTGAAGAAAGAGCCGATCGCCTAGCTGCTCAATTACGAGCCTTGGGTGTTGATCCAGAAGTATAATCTGGTTAGTGCGATCGCTTGGTGTGGAACTAGAAGCGTAATATTTTTGGTCTTGGACTTATTGGGATTAAATCGAGATAATCTTGATTGTTGTAACTCGATGCATTGGTTTGGTAGGCTTTTCAGTGGTAATCAGTTCATCGGCTTTGAGCCAGAGGGCCGCAGCCACATGAAGTGCATCCATCGCGGCTAAACCGTAGATACAGGCAATTTGATAAGCATCTTGTGTAATTTGCTCTAAGTCGGTTGCCCAATGGCTAACAGCACTGAAGAAGGTTTCGTAGAATTCTGTTTCGTCTGGATTTTGGTTATAAATTGCTTTAGGCAGTAATTCTAACTTAACAAATTGGCTCGACACAAATTCCCGATTTGCATCATTGAGAATGCTATTTGCTCGGATGCTGGTTGACTGAATACCTTGAAAAGCAGTGATGAGAACCCCAGAGTCGATGTAGGTTTTCTTACGACTCACGGTATCCACCCCGACGTTCAGTAAGCTCCTGTTCAATTTCTGCTTCGTTGAGTAATTGTATTCCAGAGGCGATCGCTCTAGTCCGAATTTCCCATAGTTTTTTAGCTAAGGGCGTTTGGGGAATATATTCGGTAATGATTGCTGTTGCATCTGGTTCAGATTTCAGTGCTTCCACAAACTCTAAAACCTTTTGCTGCTTTTCGGGTGTGAGTTCTCGCCAGCCTTCAAGTAATTGTTCTTCTTTACCCATAATCCACCTCATCGTAGAGTAATGGTTTTATTTTTACTCATTTTTTCAATGCCAATACTTTTACAGAATTGATCGCTAATTGTCGCGTCAGGAAGATGCGATCGCATCATCAAGTTAATAATGTAATTAGCTGTAAGGCTATGGAGTCAAATTCAACCCAAAGCTCGATTTTAGCCTTTTGAGTACAGACGCGATTAATCGCGTCTCTGCAACCCTTGACCTAATTACATTGATGTCACAAAATCCCTTCTTTGTAGGTGGCCCAGTACCACCAGAATACTTTTTCGGACGCAGTGCGGAAGTTAGAACTGCTTTTGACCAAATTTCTCGCCGCGCACATTTGGCTATCTATGGTAGTCCTGGGATGGGGAAGTCTTCGCTATTGCGGTATATTGCTTCACCGAAAATTTGGGAAGCGCGGGGAAGAGATATATCCAAAGCGTTGATCGTATCTATTAACTGTACAGGTATAAGTCCTTTTACCGCCTCTGGTTTTTGGCGAGAAATCCTCAGCTTGCTACAAGATGCAACGGAAGATGATCAATCTCTCCAAGCTGATATTAAACAGTTATTGCAGGAAGAAAAGGTAGAAAAAGGAGACTTGCGGCGAATGCTGCGGAAAATTGGGCAGCGTGACAAGTTCTTGTTGCTACTGTTAGATGATTATGATGCAGCGCTGCAACCCAATGAGCAATACACCGAAACCCAAATGCTCACTTTCTTGAGTGAGTTTCGGGATTTGGCAGTTCACAGCAATGAAGGTAAATACCTCTCAACTATTGTTACTACTTTTCGCCGCCTCAATGAATTGGGCCCGACAATCAAACCGGGTGGTTCGCCGTGGTATAATCATTATCTCTTCCGGTTATTAAGACCATTGCCTGCTACGGAAGTTAATAATCAGCTAGCCATACCCATTCCTGGAAGTTTGCGCGCCGGAGTTTTAGAAATTATCGATGGACACCCAGCGCTGCTGCAAAATGCCGGTTATTTATTGTATGACACCCTATTAGCAGGAAATACCCCTGATATTCAATCTTTTGCTCAGGATTTTGAAAGCGCTACCGAGCAATATTTCCGCGATACCTGGAGGTTTTCCACTGAAGAAGAACAGATTCTCTTAATGCTAATTGCCTTGGTGCGTTTGCAAGGTCGCTTAAACAGAAACACTCGCTATGGTTTAGGTGACGTTGATTTAGTTTTTAGCCAACGCAGCCGGGAATTAGTTGATTTAGAAGAACGAGGCGTAATTCAGCGCACATTAGATGAAGGCAAAACTATCTATTCTTTTAATTCATCAATGATGGAGTGGTGGGTAATCCAAGAAATCTACAACACTAATGAGGCGCAACTGGAAGGAAGAGAGAAAGTTTTTCTCAATTTGATGAGCCGGGAACAAGCAGGTACAGTCAAAAAAGCGATTCGTTGGGTATGGCAGCATCGAGATATCGTCCAGTCTTTAGTTTGGATTGTTCGCAAACTAGCAGGCGATCCTACTTGAGAAGTAATTATCACGTGCCGTATGCTTAAAGTACAAGCTAGATCTACTTCCTCTGGGGAGGAGTTGGCGAGAATGGTGTCTTCAACCAATTGGGAAGATAATCCGTATGTTATTGGTCGTCCAATTTATGAACCAGAGTTATTTTTTGGGCGTGAAGACCTATTCAATTTTATTTATGACAATCTCAATCAAGGCGCACAAGTAATTTTACTCCACGGTCAGCGGCGGATTGGTAAGTCGTCTGTGCTGTCCCAAATTCCTCACTTTATCGATTTAGAAAACTTTTTCTTTATACCTTTATCTCTAGAAGGTAAAAGTCAGAAGTGCTTAAGTGAGGTTTTATATGAGCTAGCAAGAGAGATTATTGATTATTTAGATGATTATCGCCATCCACATCGCCGCCAACTTGCTTTACCAACAAAAAAACAACTGCAAAAAGATGCAGGTATATTTTTCAATGAATTTTTACCCCAAGTTTATCAAGTCATCAATGGTAAAAACTTGGTACTCTTGTTGGATGAATTTGATGTATTAGGTGATTCTGGTCAAGATTCTTCTGTTGCTGACTTTTTTCCTTGTCTCCAGTCTGTTGTTTATTCCCAAAAAGAACTTTTTATCATTCCAGTTATCGGTAGACAATTGGATGATTTACCAAATTTACTCAGTCTATTTAGGCAAGCACCAAATCGAGAAATTGGTCTATTAGATAGACAAAGTGCAGAACAATTAATTACTAAACCTGCACAGCATATTCTCAAATATGAGCCTGATGCTATAGATGCAATTTTAGAATTGTCAGCAGGACATCCCTATTTTACGCAAGTAATTTGCTTTGCACTTTTCTCTCAAGCTAGAGAAGAACAACGCTGGCAAGTAACTCGTAGTGATGTACAAAATATTGTTGAGGAAGCCATTGAAATTGGTGAAGCTGGTTTAGCTTGGTTCCGAGATGGTTTACCGATTACTGAGCGAGTAATCTTCTCAGCAGTAGCAGAAGTTCAACAACAAACACCCACTGTAGCTAAGGGAGAACCGCTAAAACTGCTGGTGCAATGTGGTGTAGTTTTAACTGAGCCTTTTCACATAGCAGAAGAGCGATTATTACAATGGAATTTCTTACATAATATAGCACCGATCATCTCTCTACCACTACGCTGGAATAACTATAAGGTAACAGTTGAGTTAGTCCGTAAATGGTTAGTTAAAAGATATCCGTTAAGGCGAGAAATTTGGGAATTAGAAAAGCTGGATTCGCAAGCTCATCGCCTTTATCAACAAGCAGTAAAGTTCTCTCAAAATAGCGATTTACAAAATGCCGCCAATCTCTACGAGCAAGTATTACAGGCTAATCCTAACCATTTTGATGCATTGTTTAGATTAGCTGAAATTTGCATAGATATTAGAGATTTTGACCAAGCTGTAGAACTTTATGCTAGAGCTTATAAAGTCGATGCAATTAGAACTCAGGATGGATTTATTCAAGCTTTACTGAGTTACGGACAAGAACTCATGGAGCAAGGGAGATTTGAAGCCGCAAAAGAACAATTTAAACAAGCATTAGTACTGCAACCTCAAAACTCTGTGATTCAAGCTGTTTTAGTTGCTGCTCAACAGAGAAGAAGAATTGTCAAAACTGATGAAATGGTAGTGATTACTAGCGGTAACTACATTGAAAAATTGAGCGAATCAATGGTAAGTGAAGTTACTATTAATGAAGCGAATAACCTTGTTAATAGTAGTATTAACCAACTGGAAAATTTAGATTCTCCAGAAGCAGCAAAATTAGCTAACCTGCTGAAACAGTTGCAATCAGAAATTGAAGCGAATAGAGAATTACAACCTGAAGATAAAGCCGAAGCATTAGAGCAGGTAATGGCTTTAGCTGAAGCTGGGAAAAATCCAGAAGAAGGACATATACACAGGTTAGCCAGAACTGCATTTAAGATTTTGATTGGTACGCTGGCTAGTTTACCCAGTTCTGCCAGATTAGTAAAAACTGGGCATAAGTTGTTACCTGCTATCTCGCAATTGTTGGATTTGAATCTTTGAGGGGTTGGGGATTGGGGACTGGGGACTGGGGATTGGGTATTGGGGATTAGTGTTTTTTTAGGCAAAGAGTGCGGCGAAGAGGAAGAGGCTGTCTACTAGGATTGTGCTTAAAACTGCACCACCAAAGGCATACCAATGTTTTTGTTTACTAAATAGGGGAATAATGCCTGTTGTTAATAATACTAAAGCTAAGGCGATCGCCCATGCTTGTCCCCAAGGTGTTCTGACTTGGATAACAGCATTTTGTAAAATTGCTGAAACACCCTCAGGTTCAACTTGCATAATTTGTCGCCAATAGGGAATTAAATCTACTAAATAAAAGTACACATCCGTTAAGACTGTCCCAAATAAGGAACCTAGGTAAAACCAGTTACCGACTTTGCCCCAATTTCTGAAAAGACACCAACAGGCAAAGGGTAGCCCAATAGATTCTACAGGTAAATGCCATAACGGTTCCCAGCGAAACCATCCCCAGTAAATTGCCCCTGCTAGCCAACTCCAGCTAAAACCTAAAAGCAAATCGCCCCAAAGATATGTTGCGGGACGTGACATTAAATTAAAACTCAGCCACACCCACAAACCTGCGATCGCTAAACTTAAACTGGGGAGCGATCGCACTAATGGCGCTTCGATAAATACTGGTACAGATACCAAAAATACCGCCGCCGCAAACACTAACCAAACTTTTGTAGAAGCTGGAGATATGGGCAAATTGGGAGAATTTGAGAGTGTCGTCTCTAATTCACCTATGCCTTTGCGTCCTTGATTAATGGATTGTAATTCAGTATCTATAGAGCCGGTAGGAGCACCGTATGAGGACAATGTATTATTAATCAATGTTTTTAATAATTGTTACTAAACTTTATCTTACTTAAGATACCACACTTCAAAATCCCCCCCAGGGGCATATTTATTTTACATTAATTTTGGGCATGGGGCATTGGTAATGAGTAATTAGTAATGAGTAATGAGTAATGAGTAATGGAATTTTCTCCCCTTGTCCCCTTGTCCCCAATCCCCAGTCCCCACCCCTATTCACACGAACTTTAAAAAATTGTCGTTAAGGCTTCATCTATTTTTGCGAAACTACTAGCTATTAACCGCTACCCTCTGAGTTGGAGAGTGCTAAATTAATGTCGCGTCTTTGTGGAAATTAATGATCAACCACAGCTTTGTTTTGTGATTATCCTGGCAAGTTCTCCAGGTAGTTGTTTTTGTAATAGGTTGTATGATTAGCGATCGCGGGTAAACTAATGGCTCTATTAAAACGACAACAATTTTTAATGTTGAGTGCGGTATCTGCTGCTTTTTCAGTAGCCGCATTTCCGCTGCAAGTTCTCAGCGCCCAGCCTAACCCTGGGGGTGAGGGTGTGCAACAAATGAATATTTTGCAAGCAATTATTTTAGGTTTCGTACAAGGACTGACAGAATTCTTACCTATTAGTAGTACAGCCCACTTAAAAGTTGTACCTGTGGTTTTGGGTTGGGGTGATCCGGGGGTAGCGTTTACGGCGATTATTCAATTGGGTAGCATTGCAGCGGTGCTGTGGTACTTCTGGCCAGATTTGGCGCGAATTATTAAAGGTTCAGCGAGAGCGATCGCCCATAAAGATTACAATGACTATGACTTGCGGTTAGCCTTGGGGATAATTTTGGGAACTGTGCCCATTGTCTTCTTTGGGCTGTTGATTAAAAAGTTTATCCCCGATTTTGATAATTCTCCCATCAGAAGCTTAAGTGCGATCGCCATTGCTTCAATTGTGATGTCGTTATTACTGGGATTGGCTGAACAACTAGGTAAGCGTCAACGTAACTTTGAAAAGTTGACAATGAATGATGGCTTATTAATGGGTTTGGCACAAGCTTTAGCTTTAATTCCTGGGGTATCTCGTTCTGGTTCTACCCTCACAGGGGGGTTGTTCATGGGATTAGAACGGGAAACCGCCGCCAGGTTTTCATTTTTGCTAGGGATTCCCGCCATTACCCTCGCGGGGTTAGTAGAGTTAAAAGATGTTGTCGGCGCAGGGTTAAGTAGTGATGCGATTATTCCCCTAGTTGTAGGCGTGATTTCTGCCGCTATCTTCTCTTATATTGCGATCGCAGGTTTGTTACGCTTCCTCAAAACCCAAAGCACATGGGTATTTATTTGGTATCGCTTGGTATTTGGTGTAGCTATTTTAGGGGCGATTAGTGCTGGTTTGTTGAAGAATAGTTAATAGTCCAAAGTCAAGAGTCAAAAGTCCAAAGTCAAATAAATCTTGACCCTTGACTCTTGACCCTTGACCCTTGACCCTTGACCCTTGACCCTTGACTATGACTACAATTCACCCTGCCAAAATTAGTAAAGTCTTACCAGATTCCATCGCGGCTGAAATCGGCTTTGAGGTGGGGGATGCGATCGTTGCAATTAACGGTACAAATCCCCGCGATTTGATTGATTATCAATTTTTATGTGCTGATGAGGTTCTAGAACTAGAGGTTTTGGATGCATCTGGTAAAACTCATCATGTGGAAATTGAAAAAGACTATGACGAAGACTTAGGGCTGGAATTTGAAACAGCGCTGTTTGATGCGTTAATTCAGTGCAATAATCGCTGTCCATTTTGCTTTATCGATCAACAGCCACCAGGTAAGCGTTCTAGCTTGTATTTTAAAGATGACGATTATCGTCTGAGCTTTTTATATGGTTCCTATTTAACTCTTACTAATTTACCTGAGCGCGAATGGCGGCGGATTGAACAGATGCGTCTGTCTCCTTTATATGTTTCTGTTCATGCTACAGAACCGGAAGTCAGAATTAGACTGTTAAAAAATCCCCGTGCGGGGCAAATTTTACAACAGCTCAAATGGTTTCAAGAAAGACGGTTGCAAATTCACGCCCAAGTCGTAGTTTGCCCCGGTATAAATGATGGCTTACACTTGGAACAAACATTAGAGAACTTAGCGTCATTTTATACTGGCGAAGTGCCGACAGTGGCATCAGTGGCAGTAGTCCCTGTTGGTTTAACAAGGTTTCGCCCCCAAGAAGACGAACTCATCCCTGTTACCAGAGAAAAAGCTCAAGAAGTGATTTCTCAAGTGCGATCGCTTGCTGTACAATTTCGCCAAAAGTTCGGTTCTAGCGTGGTTTGGTTGGCTGATGAGTGGTTTTTAATTGCAGGTGAAGAATTACCTAGTGAAGCTGAATATGAAGAGTATCCCCAAATTGATAATGGTGTTGGTTCGATTCGGTTATTTCTCAAACAATTTGCAGCGGCGGCGGAATCACTCCCAGCTAAGATTTCTCCCCAGAAGAAATTAACTTGGGTAGTTGGTAATGCAGTTGAGCAAGCATTTCAACCCATCCTCAAACAATTAAATGCTGTGGCGGGTTTACAGGTCAATATGCGTGCTTTGGCTAGCGATTATTGGGGACAAAATATTAGTGTTACTGGTTTATTAACTGGGCATGATTTAATTCTAAACTTAAAAGGTGAAGATTTAGGTGATGGTATTTTGCTGCCAAATGTCATGCTTAAACATGGTGAATTGATATTTTTAGATGATATGAGTATTAAAGAAGTTGCTAGCAAACTGGGAACCAAAATCTTTCCCATATCAGGAATTGAGCAATTAATCAATACCTGTATTGGCTGAAGGATGAAGTATAAAGTGTAGAACAGGAAGTAGGAAATCCAGAGATTTCTTGCTAATTTTTAGCAGGTAAATCTTCCCTGGTGATAATTTATGCAAATCACTAGCAGCATAGAATATTTTTATACTTTATCCTTCAAATTTCAGCCTAAATTTAATTTCGACAAATAAATAATAAATATCAGTGAGGAATGAGGAGTGAAGAATCAGGAAAAGCGTGTTACCCAATTACAATTACAACTAAAAAAAGCCGGATTCTTCATTTTTAATCTGCAATTTTTACTATTAAATAGTTTGGGTATTTTACCAGCAATTGCGGCAGATGAAGAACCTGTATTGAGCATAGTTTATAGTCAAGATAATAGTAATCAATGGTCAACAATTACCAATCGCTTGCAAGCGGCTGGGGTGAAATATTGTGTGATTCCCCTAGCTGATGTGCGAAGTGCGACAGATTTGGGCGATCGCAAGGTATTATTTTTGCCTAACGTTGAAACATTAACACCAGCACAAACCATCGCTTTAGAAGAATGGATGAGTAAAGGCGGGCGTTTAATTGCTAGCGGCCCTGTGGGTAGTTTGTCAGCGCCAGGAGTGCGCCAGTTGTTGCGGAGTATTGTAGGCGGTTTTTGGGGATTTAGCTTGAGCGAAAAGCAAGAGATACAACCAGCAAAAACCAAGCTACCAGAAGACTGGGTCAACCAAGGGGCGATGTTTGGTAAAGTACATGGTGGCGTAATCTTACCCGATAGCATCAGTACACCTGCGGCGGTGTGGAATAGTACAGATAATCAGGCTGCTGTAGTCACTACTGACCGTTCTACTTTGTTAGGCTGGCGCTGGGGTGTAGATGCAGTTGCAGGTGCAGAGTTAGATAACGCTTGGTTAAAAGCTGCTATTGCGCGTTATATGAAACTACCACCCAGTGCTAGTAGGAAGGTCGAAGGTGGTTCACCGACTTGTTCTACTTCCACAGTGGCGAAATCCACAACACCCTCGCCATTACCACCAGTGATTACAACTGCGATTCAACCAGTTGTCAAACCGCCAATTATTAATACACCAAACCCACCAACTAAAACGCCACCAAAAGCGATCGCAACAGCCCCCCAACCTAGACCATTAGTGAATGTCACACGTCCAGGTTCACGGGAAGCGATTGACGAACTGGAAGATACAGTGCGGTTGGATGTAGTACCCAACTCGAATGCACCAATTAGTAGCGGCGATGCGATCGCGTTGCAGCAGGAGCTAGAAAACCTGATTGGGCGTGTGGAAAGCTCCAATTTAGCGGCTGCTACCAATGGTACTAATGAAGATATTGCCAGCAATACCGAAGGACTGAAGGTAGATCGCCCCAACTTGATCGCCAGTCGGTCTGGTGTACAACTCCCAGACACAGCCTTAGCCATTACCCAAGCTAGAGAAATTGCCAAAAATATCCCCGTATTGGTGGCGCAAAAAAACTATGCTTCAGCGCGTCAACAGTGGCTCACAGCCAAAGCTAATTTGTGGAAGCAGTTTCCCCTCAACCGTAGATTAGCTCAACCGGAAATTCGCTCAGTATGGTTAGATAGGGGCACAATTGTCCGTGCTGGTAGTGAGCAAGGACTGGCGCAAATCTTTGACCGCTTGGCACAATCTGGAATTAACACGGTATTTTTTGAAACTGTCAACGCCAGTTTCACAATTTATCCTAGCCAAGTCGCCCCCCAACAAAACCCCTTAGTTCGTGGTTGGGATCCATTAGCCTCAGCCGTGAAATTAGCCCATGCGAGAAATATGGAACTACACGCTTGGGTTTGGGCTTTTGCGGCAGGTAATCAGCGTCACAATGAAATTATTAACGCCAAGCCAGATTATCCCGGGCCAGTATTAGCAGCTCATCCTGATTGGGCAAACTACGATAATCGTGGCAACATGATTCCTATCGGTCAAACCAAGCCCTTTTTTGACCAAGCGAATCCCCAATTGCGGCAATATTTACTCAATCTCTATGAAGAAATTGTCACTCGCTATCAAGTAGATGGGATTCAATTAGATTACATCCGTTATCCCTTCCAAGACCCCGCCGCCGGGAGAACTTACGGCTATGGGAAAGCAGCTAGAGAGCAATTTCAGCAACTTACCGGGGTAGATCCCACGAAAATTTCTCCTAGCGATCGCGATTTGTGGCAAAAGTGGACAGCATTCCGTACCGAGCAAGTTGATAGTTTTGTCGCCCAAGTTTCCCAACAACTGCGACAAAAACGCCCTAATTTAATTGTCTCCGTGGCTGTATTTCCCTTACCAGAAATAGAACGTATTCACAAGTTGCAACAGCACTGGGAAGTGTGGGCTAGGCGCGGAGATATCGATTTAATTGTGCCCATGACTTATGCTTTGGATACTCCTCGCTTTCAACGGCTAGCACAACCTTGGATTGCTTCTACACAATTAGGTGCAACTTTATTAGTACCGGGAATTCGGTTGCTTTCTTTGCCCACAGTAGGCGCATTCGATCAACTGCAATTAGTCAGGGATTTACCTGTTAGCGGTTACGCACTTTTTGCTGTGGATAATTTGAACAACGAGTTCCATAAAATTTTTAGTAATACTCAAGGTAAAGCCCAACCTACCAGCACCGAACCGATTCCCCATCGTCAACCTTTTCAAGCCGCTGCTGTGCGTTATAACGCTTTACAAAGAGAATGGAAATTTATTTTGCAAAGCGATCAAATGCGGATGCCAACAACTACAATTGCTGAGTTTAATAATCAAGCACAAGTTCTACAAACAGCTTTATCTCAACTAGCAGCTTCACCTTCTGCTAGTAAGTTTATCACTGCTAAAGCTGCACTCAGCCAATTCCAATCGCAATACCGCACCTGGATGCGCCAAGAAGCCATAGAGAATCCCTATCAAGTCAAAGTCTGGGAGAATCGTCTGGCCGCAATTGAACGTTTATTGCGTTACGGCGAACGCAAGTTGCAATCTCGTCCTTAGGGGCAGAGGGGCAGGGGGAGTAAAATTTTTGTGAAATCTAAAAATGGGAATAATTGACTTTTTGGTAATTCTCTAAATAAATATCCCAATGCTGTGGATGCGTAGGGGGAAGGCGATATTATTGATATCGGTCTATCCCCCTGATGTTGTGTTGGGAAAAAAGCTAATCGTTAACACTGCAGAGAAAAAAGGCGCAGGATTGAGAGAAAAAGTTGGAAAATTGATATTTTAGGATTTTTTAAACTTCAAACCTTAATTTTTTGGTAAAAATCCCATTACCAATTACCCATTACCTAACCCCCAATCCCTAATAATTCTTAAGAATGTTGTATCTATATAACAGAAATTTTCCCGTGTTAATACGCGAGTGGTAATTAACTATTAGAAAGAAAATATTACAATAGCTGGGCATAATCTCAAGGAGGTCAAAAATCGGTTATCTCCATTTGAACTGTGACTTTTAAGACTCAATCATGACTACTACTTTATTTAAGTGCTAAACTCTGAATCTCAATATCCAACCCTGCAATAACTATTTTCTGCTCGGAGTTATCCTCAATATCTATGCAACTCGTACCTCAACTACTGTGGCGAAAAGACTTAAGGTCAATGATTGACTTTCAGCCATTGATTGTTGGGCCGGAAACATTGGTATCAGATGCGATCGCTCTTATGGCTAGTCAAGGTAAAAGTGCTTTAATAGGTTCGACTACAGAGATTCTGGGCGGGTTTAGTCAGAAAAATTTGGTCAAGCTGGTAGCTGCGGGAATTGACTTGCAGACTACTCAAATCTCTGAGGTCATGCAGACTCCCATAGTCAAGCTCAAGCTATCTGAGGTTAACGATTTAGCAACGCTGCTTTCTCAGTTACGCCAATCGCAACTGGATTTACTGCCAATCTTAGATGAAAATGATGGTTTGTTCGGTGCAATCACATTAGATAACGTTTGTCAAGTGCTTGAACAACAGCCCCAGCCATCTATAGATCAATGCGATCCGATTGAGAAACAATTATGGTTGCTAGAGTCGGTAATAGCTAGTGCTAACGATGCCATTGTGATTACAGAAGTAGGTTCACTAGATGAACTAGACCCGCGGATAGTTTATGCAAACACAGCCTTTACCCGGATGTGCGGCTACAGCTTGGGTGAAATTGTGGGCAAAACACCCCGGATTTTACAGGGTGAGCAAACTTCTCGCACGGAACTGGCAAAAATCCGCACAGCACTGCAAACTGGATCAGCAATTAAGACAGACTTACTCAACTATAAAAAAGATGGTACTCCCTACTGGATAGAGATTAACATCTATCCCATTAGAGATGAAGGCGGAACAATCATTTATTTTGCCGCCATCCAGCGAGACATCACCATCCGCAAACGTGATGAAGCATCTTTAAAACAAACAGCAGAATTATTTCAACAACTTACAGAAAATATTCCGCAAGTATTATTTGTGCGGGATGCAAAACAAGAAAAAATGTATTACGTCAGCCCCGCTTATGCCGAAATTTGGGGCAGAAACTGCGATCGCCTGTATGACAACCCCCAAGAATATCTTGATTTGATCCATCCCCAAGACCGCGATCGCATCATTGCAGCGAGAGAAAATCTGTTATTAGGTGAGTCTTTCCACGGAGAATATCGCATCATTCGCCCTGATGGTGAATTGCGCTGGATTGCTAGCAAAACTTTCCCAATTAAAAATGAATTGGGAGAGATTTATCGCATTGTAGGCATTGCTGAAGATATTACCATACTCAAACAGACACAAGCAGATTTAAGTCAAGCAAACTTAGAGCTAGAACGGCGAGTATTAAAGCGCACCATTGCTTTAGAAGAAATCAACCAACAGCTGACCTCGGAAATTTTAGAGCGCCAAACCATCGAAGAGCAATTACGCGAGAGCGAACAGCGTTATCAAACTATTGCCACACTCTCACCTGTAGGTATTTATCGCACAGATGCATCAGGAAAAGTTCTCTACGTCAACGAATACTGGTGCAGAATGACGGGAATGAACTTAAACCAAGCCTTAGAAAACGGCTGGATAGCGGCTCTGCATCCTGAAGACAGAGAACGGGTGCAAGCAGAATGGTTGCAATCCGTAGCCCAAAACCAGCCCTTTCGTTCAGAATATCGGTATCAGCGCCCAGATGGCAGCGAAATTTGGGTTTTTGGTCAAGCAGTTACCGAGTGTAACGCCACAGGGGAAATTATTGCTTATGTAGGGACAGTTACCGACATCAGCGAACAGCAAATAGCACTGCGCGATCGCCAACTTGCAATCCAAGCACTGAGAGAAAGCGAAGAACGTTTCCGCAACTTAGTAGAGACTAGCAGCGATTTAGTCTGGGAAGTGGATGAAAATGCACGTTATACCTACGTTAGCCCACAAGTACGCGATATTTTGGGATATGAAGCAGAGCAAGTACTGGGTAACAGCCCCCTTGACTTTATGCCCTTACCCCAGAGAAAAATGTTGGCTGAGAGTTTTGGGGCAATTTTTATCACACCAACAATATTTGAATGTCTGGAAAATATCCAGATGCATCAAGATGGCCATTTAGTGGTGCTGGAAACTAGCGGTATTCCTATTTTTAACTCCCAAGGTAAATTCGCTGGTTATCGCGGTATAAGTCGTGACGTTACCCAGCGCCACCAAGCAGCAGCATCATTAAGGGAAACCCAAAAGCAGCTACAAGCAATCTTAGATAATTCTTCAGCAGCTATTTTTGTATTAGATATTCAAAATAGATATCTACTGATCAACAGCCAGTATGAAAAAATATTTAATCTTAGACAAGCAGAGATAGTAGGTAAAAGTGTTTATGAGATTTGGGATGCTGAGATTGCCGATCAGTTTGTAGTCAACAATCACCAAGTCGTTACTAATGGTATACCTATAGAAGTAGAGGAAGTTGTTCCCCAAGCGGATAGCTTACATACTTACCTGTCGAGCATTTTTCCTTTAAAAGATCACAATGGTCATATCTATGCTATTTGTGGCATTTCTACAGATATTACCGAACGCAAAATAGTTGAGGAATCACTACTCAGCCTACGCCAAGCCATAGAAAGCACAAGTGATGGCGTTGTTATTGTAGATATCACAGGTAAAGCTATTTACTTTAATCCCGCATTTCTCAATTTATATGAATATACCCAAGCGGAATTACAAGCACCTTGCGGGTTAGCAGCGATTTTCCAACAGCCGCAAGACCGTGAGGAATTATGTCAGACTCTGATGCAAGGCAATTCCTGGCATCAAGAAGTGACCATGCGATCGCGCAGTGGTCGCACCTTACAAGTATATCTGCGCGCTGATGCTATTAAAGATGCGACTGGCAAAGTCCTGGGAATAGTCTGCAACCATACTGATATTACCCAACGCCAGCTAGTAGAAGCAGGTTTACGACTCCGCGATCGCGCGATCGCAGCCAGTAGCAATGGAATTATTATTGCTGATGCCAGTATACCTAATGGGCCCATTATCTATGTTAATTCTGCCTTTGAGCGGATGACTGGATATAGTGCCACAGAAGTCATTGGGCAAAACTTTAATTTATTCCACAACAATGACAATCAAGCGCAATTACAACAACTAAATGCTGCAATGCAAGCGGGTGAAGACTGCACTGTGATTCTGCGTAACTATCGTCAAGATGGCAAACTTTTGTGGACTAAGCTCAACATTTCTCCTGTTTATGATACTGCAGGGACGCTCACTCACTACATTGGCATTCAAACAGATATCACTGAACGCAAACAAGCAGAAACAGCACTACTTCTCAGTCAACAACGACTGCAATACTTACTGGCTTCAACCCCAGCTGTAATTTATAGCTGCAAAGTCTCCGGTGATTTTGGCGCAACTTTTATCAGCGAAAATGTCAAAGTCATGATGGGATACGAACCCAGAGAATTCCTCGAAGATTCTAGTTTTTGGGCTAATCGCATCCACCCAGACGATGTATCAGATGTTTTTGCCAAAATATCCCAGATTTTTGCTGAAGGTTATTCTACCTATGAGTACCGTTTTTTACACAAAGATGGTAATTATCGTTGGGTTTACGATCAAGTCCATGCCATCCAAGATGAAGCTGGTAACTTTGTGGAACTTGTTGGTTACTGGGCAGATATTACAGAGCGTAAACAATTAGAACAGGAGTTAATCACAGCACTGGAGAAAGAAATAGAACTCAACGAACTCAAATCTCGTTTTATCACCATGACTTCTCATGAGTTCCGCACACCGTTGAGTACCATTCTCTCTTCTTCAGAGTTACTTGAACACTACCGCCACAAATGGACAGACGAAAAACAACTGATTCATATTCACCGTATCCAAACTTCTGTCCACAGGATGACAGAAATGTTGAATGATATTTTGTTTATTGGCAAAGCCGAAGCGGGAATACTAGAATATCACCCAACATCTTTTGATTTAGTTGCATACTGCCATGATTTAGTTGCAGAAGTTCAACTAGATCATCAGCAACACCATATTAATTTTCATAGCCCAGATGAATTTATAGAATGTTACATGGATGAGAAATTGCTGAAATATATTCTCAGTAATTTACTCACAAATGCCATCATATATTCTCCAGATGATCGCCATGTCAATTTCACTCTGACTTGTCAAAATAGGCGAGCAATCTTTGAAGTTCAAGACCAAGGAATAGGCATTCCCGAAGCAGACCTACCCCATCTCTTTGCATCTTTTCATCGAGCTAGTAATGTAGGTAATATCGTCGGTACTGGATTAGGGCTAGCAATTGTGAAAAAATGTGTTGATATCCATCAGGGTGAAATTTTTGTCACTACTCAACTAGGAGTTGGGACAACATTCACAGTTACTCTGCCAATCAATAAGCATCATGAATTATTAACATCAGGATAAAGGGAAGTTTATTCACAAATAAATACCCAATTAACCTTCACGAAAACTAATTACCAAATCAAATACAAACAAATTTAAATTATGACTAAAATTTTAGTAATTGAAGATGAAGAACTAGTACGGGAAAATCTCTTAGATTTACTGGATGCGGAAGATTTTGATACCATTGCAGCAGCCAATGGCAGAATTGGTATTAACTTAGCTTTCTCGGAAATCCCTGATTTAATTTTGTGCGATATGATGATGCCAGAAGTTGATGGTTATGGCGTATTAACTACATTACGCCAAGACCCATTAACGGCAACAATTCCCTTTATTTTCTTGACAGCTAAATCTGCAAAAGCGGATTTTCGCCAGGGTATGGATATGGGCGCAGATGACTATCTGACCAAGCCTTTCACCCGCGCCGAATTATTAAGTGCAATAGTCAACCGCCTAGAAAAGCAAGCGGCTTTAAAAAAGCATTTGTTATCGGCTCAAACTGCAAATGTGGGATTATCACCTAAGATGCAGTTACTAGAAACTTATTTACAACAAGTAGTTAAACAGGAAAAATTTGCGGAATTCGAGTTATATTATCAACCCATAGTAGATATCGCTTCTGGGAAGATTATCGCCGCCGAAAGTTTATTGTATTGGGACAGTCCAGAATTAGGTTTGGTTCCCCCGGTAGAATTTATGCAATTAGCCGAATCTACAGGTTTAATTCTGCCAATTGAACAATGGATAGTTACCAACGTCTGCTCGCAAATTAAGAGTTGGCAATATAATCTTGACTTTTTACCGTTGAGTATCAATGTTAATGTATCTGGAAGTCAATTTTATGATCCAGATTTTCTCTCAAAGATATCTGAACTTTTAGCCAGCAAGAAGGTTTCACCTCAGCACCTGGAAATAGAACTGAGTGAAAGCACTCTGATGCAAGACATCACGAATGCGATCGCTATTCTGGGTAAATTATTTTCCTTAGGTGTAAAAATCGGTCTTGATGATTTTGGTATTGGCTCTTCTTCTTTGGTTAACCTCAAAGATTTACCTATTAATACCTTAAAAATCGGTCGATATTTTATTCACAATATTGACTCAAACCCACAGAAATCAGCCCTTACCAAAGCCGTGATTGAAATGGCTCATAAACTAAATATCCGGGTAATAGCTGAAAGTGTAGATACAGAAGCCGAATTAGATTTCTTACGTCAATCTAATTGTGATGCCATGCAAGGGTTTCTTCTAAGTCGTCCATTACCAGCAGCTGAATTAGAAAACTTCTTTTAAATACAAACTGCTGAAAAAATTGAACTCTCATACCTGGAAATTAAATAAAAGCTTCGGCATTGCATAACAAGGAAATATTTTGTTTAGCAATGCCATAAGCTAGTTGGGTATGTAGAATTGGCTGACTTGAAAACTATTATAAATAGCTTATATTAGTGATTGTGTTGGGGTTCAAGTATAAGATTTCGTATAACTTGTATATTTTGTATACGAACAGCCAATTTCTATATATTTTTTTGGTGAGAGCATGGCAAAAAGATCTCTTCAAGCATCAGAAGAAGGTATCAGAAAAGCTAAACAGGCTTTTAAACGCAAAGGTTGGACGCAAGAATATCTAGCAGCGACGGTTGGTTTAGAAACTCGTCAGCCAATTTGGAAGTTTTTTACTGGGAAACCCATAGACCGCCAAGCTTTTAACGAGATTTGCTTAGTTTTGGACTTAAACCCCTTAGAAATCTCGCAAAACTGTACTGAGGATGAAATAACACCTCCAGAACAGCCCCTCAATACCTACATGAATTCCCACTTAGATGTTGAGAGTTTAGTAAAAAAGCTCAGGTCAGCTCAATACGAAAGGATTCAAGCCCAGTGTGGTACGGTGCATATTTTGGATATTGCGCGGCCGATTGGGATAAATGAGTTATATGTTGATGTCAATATCCTAGAAGAAATTAATAGTAAAAGATGGGTAGATATTAATGATTTACAAAAGCCTGATAGAGAGCAATTTGAGAGATTTGGATTAGGGCAAGTCCGACAGAAGCGGGTTAGCGGGCAAGATGTAGTATTACAATATTCTAAATTGATGTTGTTAGGAAAACCCGGTGCGGGTAAAACTACATTTTTGCAATCACTAGCGATAAATTGTAACCAAGGCAACTTCCGTCCTGATTGTTTGCCGATATTTATAAATTTAAAAAATTTTGCAGAAGATACCAGAGACCTACTGCAACCTAGCCTAGTAAAATATATTCATAAGTATTTTGCAGTTTTTGATATTACGGAACAGCAAATTATCACAGTATTATCTCAAGGAAAAGTATTACTTTTATTAGATGCTTTAGATGAAGTAGCAGAACAAGATAGCGAAATAATTCTCAAAAATCTGCGACAGTTTATTGAAATCTATCATAAAAATATTATAGTTATTACTTGCCGCGTTGCTGCCCAATATTACAGGTTTCAAGGGTTTACAGAGGTAGAAATTGCGGATTTTACGAAATCGCAAATTACTACTTTCGCTAACAAATGGTTTTTAGCAGTGGCTAAAAAAAGTCCAGCCAAAGCACAGTCATTAGCACGTAAATTTATCCAAAAATTAGAACTTGCAGAGAATGTGCAAATTTTAGAGTTAGCCTCTACTCCAATTTTGTTAAATCTCACTTGTTTATTATTTCAGTTTGTCGAAGATTTTCCTTCTAAGCGTGCTGAACTTTATAAACAAGGATTGGATTTACTGCTGGTACGCTGGGATGAAGCCAGAGGGATAAAACGCGATCAAATTTACCGGAATTTGTCGCTACTCCAAAAAATTAAACTGCTGAGTCGGATTGCAGCCATTACCTTTGCTCAAGGCGAATATTTTCTGCCGGAAAAGAAAATGCATCAGCTAATTGCCGACTATCTATCTCATCTTCCCCAAGGGATACATGATGCCGATGCTTTAGAATTAGAGAGTGCCGCCGTGTTAAAGGCAATTGAAGCGCAACATGGTTTATTAGTAGAAAGAGCTAGAGGCATTTATTCTTTTTCTCATTTGACTTTTCAAGAGTACTTCACAGCCAGAGAAATTTTTGCTAATGCCAATACTCAAACAATACAAGAAGTTGTGGGGCAAATTACTGAAGAACGTTGGCGAGAAATCTTTTTACTAACTGTAGAGATGTTGCAACCAGCTGATGAATTATTGCAGCTCATGAAGCAACAAATTGATAGATTAGCAACTGCCAACGAGAAATTAGAAGATTTTCTTAATTGGTTAATAGAGAAATCCTCTACAGTCAAGGGAGCGTATCATCCTGCTAGTGTACGTGCTTTTTACTTTACCATTGCACTGCCTCCCGAACATCCTTTAGCCCGGACTCAGAATTTTGCGATATCTTTAGATCCGCAAATGGCTGGTAATCTTTCTCTGGATTTAGCTTTAGATTTAGCCCTGACTCATGCATTATCAGTGAGTGTGACGATTACAGCTGATATATTTAGCCAACGCTTATTTGCTTTAAGTTTAGCCCTCGACCTAGAACATTTACTAGCAGATGAACCATCTTTACAAACATCACTAAAGCTATTGAAAAACCAACTACCATCACCAAAACAAGGTAGAGAAGCATTAAAGATGTGGTGGCAAACTCATGGCGAAAGTTGGATTAGAAAATTGCGAACTTTAATCATCGGTTCCCGCCAAATTGGTCATGCTTGGCAGTTTAGCCCAGAAGAATGGCAGAACTTACAACAATACTGGTATGCCAATCAATTACTATTAGATTGCCTCAATAGTGCAACTAATATTACTCCTAATGTAAGGAAATCAATAGAAAATACTTTGCTTTTGGTTGGTGGGTAATTGGTAATTGGTAATTGGTAATTGGTAATTGGTAATTGTAATCGGTGTTTGTTATTTCCCCAATCCCCAGTCCCCAGTCCCCAATCCCCAGCCCCCAATCACCAGTCCCTAATCACCAGTCCCCAATCACCAGTCCCTAATCACCAGTCCCCAATCCCCAATCCCCAATCCCCAGTCCCCAATCCCCAGCCCCCAGACGGATGGGTAATGACAGCGCTTTAGTTACACTCAAGACTGAGTACTTTGCTATCTTCCGGTTGAGATTTTTGGAAGAGTTGAATTATTTATGCAAATTCTTGAGCGTTTCTTGCCGCTTTTATTGTTATTCACCGCAGTAACAGCTTGTAACCAAACCAGTGCTTCTTTAGATAATTCCACACCGCAACCATCTGCATCTGTTGTCCAACAGGCAGATAATTCTCCACAACAGCCGAAAAATATAGTTCGGACTGAACCGCTTTCGCCTACACCAATTAGAATTGGCTTGAATAATTTACCAGCACCTTTCGCTACAGAGAGTGCTTCCAAACGACCTCAGGTGGTAGCAATTCCGCAAAATCCTGTGCTGCGTGTACCATCAGGATTTACGGTTAATGTTTTTGCTGAAGGCTTAGATGCACCACGCTGGCTGGCTTTAACTCCCGACGGTGATGTGTTAGTTACTGAAACTCGGCAAAACCGGATTCGGCTGTTGCGTGATAGTAATGGCGATGGGGTGGCTGATGTTCGTAAAACTTTCGCTAGTTCCCAAAATGGGCTTAATATACCGTTTGGCATGGCTTTTGGCGGTAATTCATTCTTTTTGGGTAACACCGATGCCGTGCTACAGTTTCCCTACAGTAAAGGTCAACAACAACTGAGTGGTACTGGTAAAAAAATTGCTGACCTTCCTGGTGGTGGCTATAACCAGCACTGGACGCGTAACGTGGTAGTTTCGCCCGATGGTAATAAGCTATATGTTTCTGTTGGTTCCGAAAGTAATGTAGATGAAGAACCGCTACCACGCGCTTCAGTTCAACAAATGAATTTAGATGGTTCGCAAAAGCAGACTTTTGCTTCTGGCTTGCGTAACCCTGTAGGTTTAGATTTTCACCCAGTCACCAAGGCACTTTATACTGCTGTGAACGAACGGGATGGTATTGGTGATGATTTAGTACCAGACTACTTTACGCGTCTCCAGCAGGGAGAATTCTACGGCTGGCCCTATGCATATCTCACACCCAATAACCTTGATCCACGCCAGAAAGCCAATAATCAAAGTAAACGTCCTGATTTAGCAGCCCGTACAACTACCCCAGATGTGTTATTCCAGGCACATTCAGCAGCCTTGGGTGTGCAGTTCTATGATGGTCAGACATTCCCACAAAAATATCGTAACGGTGCTTTTGTTGCTTTTCGTGGTTCTTGGAACCGCGATCGCGGGACTGGTTATAAAGTAGTATTTGTACCCTTCAATAATCAGGGTCGTCCGCAAGGTTACTATGAAGACTTTCTCACAGGATTTTTGCTAAATCCTTCTACACCAACCACTTGGGGACGACCTGTAGGTTTACTAGTTTTACCTGACGGCAGTTTATTAGTAACAGAAGAGGCGAATAATCGGATTTATCGGATTCAGTATAAGGGGGGTTAGGGATTGGGGAACTCGGGGCCCCCTCTGGGGATAAGGGGTAATGGGGACTGGGGATTGGGGACTGGGGACTAGGGGAATATTATAGTAGCTAAGGGACTTCCAGAAATTAAATTATTCAATCAACAAGGGGGAAGATATTGAGCAAATTCTTTTCCTCCCTCTGCACCCCTGCTTCCTCTGCTACCCTAGCGACAGTATATTTTTTTTGTTGGAAGTCCCTAACTTTGAGGGTTTTCTTTAGGCTTAACCTGTTTGCGCTACATTATTGAAAAATTAACTGCGATCGCTATTAGGTTTAAAAATTAGTTATGACTCAAAATGACAGTACTACTCAGTCAAATACCCCACCTTCTGACCATTCTGGCGCTAGATATTGGGGCAATGTCGAGGTTGTAGAAGAAGGCGAAAACTATAGAATTAGTCGCGTGGAAATCAAGCCTAGGCACGGGATTAAGCCGCAAATCCATTATCATCGCAATGAACATTGGGTGGTAGTGTCTGGTATCGCCAAGGTGACTTGCGGTGAACAAGAAGTATTAGTGAATCGTAACGAGTCTACTTATGTTCCGGCTGCAACTCTGCATAAAGTAGAAAATCCTGGCTCTATTCCTCTGGTAATTTTGGAAATTCAAAACGGTGAGTATTTAGGGGAGGATGATACTGAGCGCCCTTTTGACTTAAGTCTGGTGCAACCTGTCACCGAAATTACTAATTCGTAATACCCTGCGGGAAGCGTAAAGCGCTACGTAATTCGTAATACCCTTGCTGCATTTCTCACAAGCAGCAGATATAGCAGATCCATGTTGGCTGAAGTGCAGCGCTTAACTCAACATGGATATTTAAAGCTTCACCTATACACCTAACGCACCATCCATGCGGCGGTGGGTTACGGCTAAATTTTATTATCTCTGTGTCCCAAATCCTTTCATAGCCGTAACACAACGCCACTTGCTATAACGTGGGAAACCCGCGCAACGCAGTGGCTCCCCTACTGGGCTGACTCTATAGCGAATGTTTTTGACAAAATACTTGCGTTGTTAAAGAAACTCGCGACCTTGTTAAAGAAAATCGTAGTCTTGTTAAAGAAACTCACGACCTTGTTAAACAAAGTCCTAATTTTGTGTATACGTCACTCTACAAACTAAAAATCAAAGGTTGTTCGTAACACTCCAACATATTGGGTATTATTGCTGCTATTGTTCTCTGGGTTGAGAATTACCCAAAAGCCGGGAGTAACGGAGATATTATCGTTGAGCCGCATACGGTAAAAGGCTTCGATGTGGTAAGCATGGTCACCTTCTTGACGAACATCGCTGCTGGTAACGTGGGGTGGGATACCAAACAATATTCCTGGGAGATTACCTCTACCGCCAAAATCAGGGAAGGATACGCCAATCGCCCCAAACCAAGCATTGGCATTAGCACCATTGTTAACTAATAATGTATCTCTGCCACCCCTACCATCAGGGATATTACTCAAACCAGAATTTTCCGCACTAGCCCAGATATACCCACCCCAAGCATGAACCTGGAAGTTTTGCGAAAAGCGATAGAATCCTTGTGCGCCTACTATATTATTGGAAGTTGCGATGGTGTCCCCAAAAGGAGAAATTGCTAGGTTACTACCTGCTCCACCTGTAAGATTAACTTGTCCCCCTGGACTATAACCATGAGAATAGGCAATCCCAATTGAACCTTGTTTGCCGTTGAAAACTAGGTGTGCTAAAGCATTATAACCACCATTAAATATGCCATTACCTGATGATGGATTTTCTGGGGAACCTGCTAAATAGCCTAAAGTCAAAATTACATCTGGAGTGATGAACCAGTTAACTGCTGCACCACCACCACCCCGTCGGAATAGCGGACTATATTGTCCAAACAGTGAGGGAACACCGTTACCATCATCTGCAATTACAGCGGGGGTCACGGTTGATGTAATATCAGTGTAGCCAATACCTACAGGCCCCACCACAAAAGCAAGAGCATCGCTGACGGGGAAGTAGTAACGGATATGAGGAATAGATAGGGTATTGTTGCTGTCGGTGTCAAAGTTCAACCGCGTCATGCCTGTACCCGTGACGGAGGCTATCTGACTGGTATTATTAGAATTTAAGAAATTGCCAAACTCCAGCCGGACTCGCAACAAATCTTTCCCTGTAAAGCTGCTTTCTAAATTCAGACGACCGCGATCGCTAAAATAGGTGTTGGATCTATCCCTATCTCCACCCACGCTATTACCAAAGGTATCGCTAACAGCTGTAATAATTTGGGCATTTAATTTAGTAGTGGTAGAAAACTGTTGCGCCTCTAGGGTTGCTTCCCGCGCTTCTAATACATCCACTCGCCCACGCAGAGTTGCTAATTCTGCGGAAAACTCTTGTTGTAAATTTTGCAACACTGCTAGGTCTTCTTTTCTGACCAAATCAGTAGTCGCAGTCGCAATTAATTCATTAATTCGATTCAAGCAAGCATTTAAACCAGCTGCAAATTCATAACGGGTAAGGGCGCGGTTACCACGATAAGTTGAATCAGGATAACCTGCAATACAACCGTAGCGTTCAACTAATGATTGTAATGCTTGGAATGCCCAATCGGTAGGGTTGATATCTGAAAGCTGGGAAACAGAGGTTACTTGGTCTTGTAAGGTAACAGAGTTAACATCTGCGTTGGGAAAATTATCGTTTGTAAGTATCGCCCAAGCTGCGGGGCAGATGAAGAATAATATGGGAAAAGTACATAATAAATTTTTTAGCATGGTTTTAAAAAGGATATCTGCAATAGTTGGGAATTCGTAATTCGTAGTTCGTAATTCGTAGTTCAAGCGAACTCAGCAATTATTATTAGTGGCACAACATTGTTGTGCCCTTAATTTATGGTTAAATCGCGTTAATTTTGAGGAGTAAAAAACGAACCGCAAAGGCACGAAGTACACAAAGGAAGAAAGAAATGAAGCAGATTGTAGATCTAGATGTAGGTTGGGTTGACGTAAGGAAAGCCAACACCAAAATATAGGTTAAGCTTTCAAAATCCATGTTGGGTTAAGCGTAGCGTAACCCAACCTAATCTTCTTTGTCCCTTTCTTCGCGCCCTTCGCGCCTTCGCGGTTCGTTCCCCAATTTATCCAAATACAAGCGAGAATGAAAGCAACAAATTACGAATTACGAATTACGAATTAGTAATTATTACCGTTTGGATCTTCTGCGAAGTCTGTCAATCATTACTGCGACAATAATCACTAAACCTTTAACAACAAGTTGCCAAAAGTAAGACATATTCAACAACGTTAAACCATTGTTGAGAACGGCAATAATTAATGCACCGAGAAGGGTTCCGCCAATAGTACCGATACCACCTGTAAAGCTAGTACCGCCTAAAATTACAGCCGCGATCGCATCTAGTTCGTAACCTTGACCTAATAAGCCGGTGGCGCTGTAAAGGCGGCTGGCACTCATGATTCCGGCTAAACCTGCTAATAGTCCACTTACGCCATAAACAAATAGTAAGACGCGATTGACTTTAATCCCGGTTAATCTTGCTGCTCTTTCGTTACCACCTACTGCGTAAATTTGCACACCTAAAACTGTTTGCCGCAGAATAAACCAACTAGCTGCTACAGTCAGTAAGGCAATGATGACTAGCCAGGGAATGGGGCCTAAATAGCTATTACCTACCCAAGCAAAATTCAGGTCGGGGTTAATTACAGTTGTACCATTAGCTACCAAGTAAGCAGCACCACGCAAGGCTGTGAGTGAACCCAAGGTGACAATAAATGGCGGGACATCTAAAAAGGTGATTAACGCACCGTTGACTAAGCCTAAAAGCAATCCTGTGAGTAATGCCGCAGGTACAGCCGCCCAACCTAAAGCCGGGAGTAGGGAGACTAACACCGCAACGACTGCAGAAACAGCCAAGATGGAACCGACAGAAAGGTCAATACCACCTGTAAGAATGACAAAGGTCATGCCAGTTGCCAGCACAATGTTAATTGATGCTTGGCGCAAGATATTAACGGCGTTACCAGCTGTGGCAAAGTTGGGAGTGAGCAGGGCAAATAAGATACAAATCAGGATCAGGATGGGGAGAATCCCGGCTACCTGCAGAAAATTGTTGAGTGATTGACGCTGGCGGGATTTAGCCTGGCTTCCTGGTCGATTTTGGGTAGGTCTTAAAGTTTGACTCATGATGCTAGTACCTCTGCTGCTCCTGTGGCATAGTGCATAATGTTTTCTTGGGAAATTTCCTTACCTGGGCTACCGTCAAGTTCACCAACTAACTGCCCTTCGCGCATCACTAAAACGCGATCGCTCATTCCCACAACCTCGGGTAATTCGCTGGAAACCATTAAAATGGCAATACCTTGGGCTGCAAGTTCGCTCATAATCCGGTAGATTTCGCTTTTGGCACCAATATCTACACCGCGTGTCGGTTCATCCAACATCAATACTTTGGGTTTAATGGCTAGCCAACGCGCTAGTAAAAGTTTCTGCTGGTTCCCACCGGAAAGATCCACGGCGCGAATTTCTAAATTCGCTAACCGGATTTGAAAGTTTTCGACTGCATCTGTGGCAATTTTATTTACTGAACCCCAGTTAACAATGCCAGCGTTAGCATCCTGCTTAAGGCGATTCAGGGCAATATTCTTGCGGGAACTCATTTCTAAAAATAAACCCTGGTCTTTGCGGTCTTCAGGAACGTAACCAATTCCCGCAGTAATAGCATCACTAGGGTTATTAATTTCGAGTTTTTTGCCATCGAGGAAGACTTCACCACTGGCTTTGCGGTCAGCGCCAAAAATTAGCCGTGATACTTCTGTGCGTCCAGCACCCACCAACCCAGCTAAACCAACAATTTCGCCAGCATGAATTTGCAAACTAGCAGGTTTAACTTTGCGTCCATCGCTGATATTTCTCACATCCAACACTACCGGGCCGACTTGGGTTTGGCGTTGGTGTTCGTAAAAATCCTGCATGGGACGACCAACCATCATCTGCACCAAGCGCTGGGGAGAAATTTCCTCCCGTGTGAGTGTGCCAATATATTGACCATCGCGTAGTACGCTAATACGGTCAGCCAAGGCATAGATTTCTTCCATGCGGTGGCTAATATAAATAATGGCAATGCCATCATTGCGGAGTTTGCGAACCACCTCAAATAAACGTTCCGTCTCCCGGTCTGATAGGGCGGCTGTCGGTTCATCCATTACCAAAACGCGGCTATTATCTTTTAGCGCCCTAGCAATTTCTACCTGTTGTTGTTCCGCAATTGAGAGCGTACCGACTATAGTATTAGGTGCAAAACTAGCGCCCAAACTTTGCAGTACTTGAGTTGCTTCCCGTTCCATACCTGGGCGGTCTAAAAACTGACCTTTTTGCAACTCGCTACCCATAAAAATATTTTCGGTAACGGTTAAATTGGGTGCAACATTCAGTTCTTGATAAATCAGATTAATCCCCGCCTGTCGCGCAGTCCCAGGATCGGTAATTTTTATTGTTTTACCATTGATGCGAATTTCGCCTTCATCGGCTATATAAGCCCCAGCCAGGATTTTCATCAATGTACTTTTCCCTGCACCGTTCTCCCCCATCAGGGCGTGAACTTCTCCCGGATAAATTGTGAGATTAACATTTTGGAGAGCAGGTACACCATGAAATCGTTTTGTTATTCCTTGCATTTCCAACACCGGGGTGGTGGTTGGTGCATTGGGTATGCTTTGGATATCGGTTGTCATAAATGGGTTGAGGATTGGGGATTGGGGATTGGGGATTGGGGACTGGGGACTGGGGATTGGGGATTGGGGATTGGGGATTGGGGACTGGGGATAAATAACTTTTGACTTTTGACTTTTGACTCTTGACTCTTGACTCTTGACTCTTGACTCAGCACTGCTGATTTACCACCCTGGGAAGGTGCTGACATTATCTTGAGTAATCAACTTCACGGGAATCAGAATATTAGGATTGCTGGGTTTTTTACCTTGTAAAATGTCATTGCCTACTTGAACGGCTTTTTGCGTCATTCCTCTGGGGTTTTGGGTGGCTGTTGCTGCATAAAGGCTTTTTTTAGATGCGATCGCATTAATTGCTTCTGGCGCACCATCAACTCCCACGATGAAAAATTCTTTGCGTTTGGCTTGGTTTGCTGCTAAATCTACACCTACGCCACTGGGGTCGTTAATGGCAAAGACTGCATCTATTTTGGGGAAGGTAACTAGTAAATCGCCCATGACTCTCAATCCCCCATCTCTGCTACCTTCAGCGTTCTGGTTTTTTGAGAGAATTTTAATATTGGGATATTTGGCTAAGGTATTTTCACAACCATTGACTCGCTGAATTACAGAGGTAACTGGCGGGCCATTGACGATGACGACATTACCTTTACCTTTTAGGCGATCGGCAATATATTGGCAAGCAACTTCTCCAGCTTGCAAATTATTGGTGGTAACTGTGGCATCAACTTGAGCGTCAACTGCTGTATCTACCGCAATTACAACTGTACCTGCTTGTCTTGCTTTATCGACTGCAGGTCTAATACCTTTACTATCAGCCGCATTCAAGACAATTAAGTCAGTATTTGCAGCCACGAAATTTTCAATTTGGTTAAATTGCTGGTTGAGGTCATAGCCGCTAGAAACTACAGTGACTCTGACATCATTACCGCCAATTTTCTTGGCTTCGCTTTCAGCACCTTTACCCATCAGCACGAAGAACGGGTTACTTAAATCGCCAACGGTAACACCAACGGCTTTTAATTTTCCCTGATGATTGCCGTTAGCACCGATAGCATTTGTGCTATTCCGAGAAACATTAGGACTAATACAGCCACTCAGGGTTGTGCTAACGATACTGAATAGACTGGCTACTATTGCAATCCTGTTTACGTTCATTTAGACTCCTCATAAAATTCAACTTAGCTCCTAAACCCTTCCCCTTTCACCCTTCCCCCTTCCCCTTTTCCCCTCCCTACCACCCTTGGTAACTGCTAATGTTCTCTTGCGTTACCAGCTTGACTGGAATCAAAATATTGGGATTACTCGGTCTTTTGCCCTGTAAGATGTCGTTACCAACATCCACAGCTTTTGCAGCCATCCCGACTGGATCTTGAGCTGCAGTTGCTGCAAATAAGCTATCTTTGGTGGTCATGGCTTTAACTGCATCTGGGCCACCGTCAACCCCAACGATAAAAAATTCTTTGCGCCTAGCTTGTCTGGCTGCTAAGTCTGCGCCTACGCCACTTTGATCATTTGTGGCAAACACTGCATCTATCTTGGGGAAGGTTGTCAGCAAATCACTCATGACTCGTAATCCCCCGTCCCGGCTTCCTTCGGCGTTTTGGTCTTTGGAAAGGATTTTGATATCAGGATATTTCGCTAATGCCTTTTGGCAGCCATTCACGCGCTGAATGACTGAATCCATCGGTATACTGTTGAGGATGACGACGTTACCTTTACCTTGTAAGCGATCGCCAATATATTCACAAGCAATTTCTCCAGCTTGCAGATTATTGGAACTAATTGTGGCATCTACCTTGGCATCCACAGCCGCATCTACAGCGATGACTGTCTTTCCTGCTCGTCTAGCATTCTCAATTGCAGGTTTAATTCCTTTATTATCTACCGCGCTGAGAATAATTAAGTCAGCATCAGCAGCCACGAAATTTTCAATTTGGTTAAATTGCTGATTTAAATCAAAGCCACTGGAAACTATACTCAATTTCAGATCGTTACCGGCAATTTTCCTCGCTTGGGACTCAGAACCCTTAGCCATAGCCACAAAGAAGGGATTTCCCAAATCGCCCAGACTGACACCTAGCGATCGCAATTGGGAATTTTGCTCACCCTGGTTTTGTGCGATCGCGTTTGTGCTATAGCGCGAAACGTTGGTACAAGCTGCCAAAGTACTGCTGATCAGGCTGATGATACTAGCTGCGGTCGCAATTCTCCTCATAATTCATCTATCCAAATATGGATTTCAACCTATATCTGCAATGTCATTGCAATTTGAACTAGGACTGAAAACTTCAGACCTAATTAAGTGACGCTGCTAGCTTGTAGCTGCTCAATTGCTATCCAATCTCTGAGCTATTAATAGTGATTTGAGCTACTACTATTAGCGATACTCATACCAATTCTGAAAAATTTGTCACCAGATTTTCAGCTAGAAGCTGAGAACAAATCTGAATGACTCAATTGTGAATTAGCATTTATGATTTTTTTGAATGTTAAAAGCTGCTGGCTGCAATACATCAAATTTTTACATTATGGTTTTGTAAAAGCTACTTGAATGTACTGGTATAAATTACTTTTTCTTTGGTTAATCTTGCTTGTAGCGGCAGGCACTTTTTATCTAAAACTACTTTTTCTAAAGTTGTAAAACTCTAGCGTTTTCCTATCTCTAGAGAAGTATTTCTGAGAAATTAGCCGCTTTTAGCTCATATCCAAATTTAACCAAATTCACTGCTATTTCTGAAAATCAATTAATAAAATTTAACACTCTCTAGGAACTAATATTTAATGTCAAATTTCATATTTTTCAGAGTAGGCTATTGTGAATTTTTATAGCAATCCTGGAAAGCATCTGTTACCGATGAAACGTATAACAGCACCATACCTGAAAATTATGGGAAATTATTTTTCAATCTGTCTCAAGTATGCTAATATCAGGAACTTTTTTTGAGATTCTTCTGGACGTTATTTAATACAAAACGGTAAGATTTTCATCTATCTAACGTCAGAATCAGGTAGTAAAAACTGCGATTTTTAGATGATGGCTTTACGGGGATAGCAGCAGGTTTCCCAAATCCTGCACTTGGCAATCAACCTATGCTTAGAATTTTAAAGTAGCAGGTAAATACTTAGCCACTAAATCTTCATAATATGGTCTGAGTTCTTGGCAATTTGGAGGATTGGGGTTTTTGGAATACAAATCATAAGGATTGAATAATTTTACCCACTTGAACATTTCGCGATCGCGCTGATTCATTAAATGTTCGTAGGCGTTTTCTCGGTGTTGTGGATAGAAGGAGTGATAACGCAGAATGTATAAAGCGGGTTCAGGTAAATAGGGCTTCATCATGTGATAAAAATATTCATCATGACCCCATGACATCTGGACATTACTTAATCCACAATTCGGCTCATAAATACCATACTTAGTGTTATATTTCGGGTTATTGTAATCAGGATTTTCTTTAAAGAATTCCGCGAAGACAATTTTATCAGAGAATGCACAACCCACAGGATAAGTATCGCCTACAGTTGCCCATTGGGGTTCGCCAAATAAACACAGCACCTTCCCCATATCGTGAAAGAAGCCAGTTAATACCATCCAATCAGGATGTCCATCAGCACGAATAGCTTCTGATGTTTGCAATAAGTGCTGTAACTGATCTAAATCTGTATCTGGATCGGAATCATCCACTAATTGATTTAAAAATTTCACCGCATCCCAAACCGTCATTTCTTGCTGATTAAACTGCAAAAACTCTGCCTTTTTCTTAAGCACAAAGTCGTATGTTTGGTTAACATGATTTAAGCGATAAAACTCTTTAACTGAATCTCTAGTAGTTGTTTCATAATTTCTGTATTCTGCTGTAGTTTTACCCGCTTTAACTATGCTTTCTGGATCGGGATAGCGATTCAGTACATCTTCTTCCCATTCTTCTAGGGAATGTAAGGGATTGTTTTCAGCTTGGTTAACGGTATTGAGAGTATAAGACATATTGTGAGGAGTTACGCCAGTTTCTTGTGGAATCAGACTTTCGTCTTCATGCACACGTGTGCATTAGCTGATGTTTTTATAATTGCACACGTGTGCATAAAACGTGTATTAAGTTTTTTTGCAACCTTCCGAGTCAACCACAGCAATGATTATGCGTAGCGTCAAGCCTGTAGTAAGGCGCTGAAAACAAGAATTAAGCTGTTACGCATTTAAATTGTATATTTCGCACTCAGGTTGTCAAAAGTCAAGAGTCCAGAGTCAAAGGCTAGCTTGGACTTTGGACTCTTGACCCTTGACAGTCCTAACGCCAGAATATTTGATTTAGGCGCGTATCAGCTTATCACCCAAACCGTCTCAATATTGATTCCCATACCAGCAGGTAAGCTGATGCACATCTAGATTGCACATTTTCTTGTTTGGGTTGTCAGAAGTTGTAGAGACGCGATTAATCGCGTCTTTACAAGAGTCAAGGATAAACTTGGACTTTTGACTCTGGACAATCCTGATGAGTAACTATGCAACTTCAATGCGTAACAGCTTATCTTTACCATTTGGTTTAAACCTATGAGTAATAGTACCCTCGAGGGTACTATTACTCATAATTTTTAGTTGATATTGTAGCTTTGTGAGTAAAGCGAAAGAGACATCTTTCTTCTAGCTCATCTTTAATTTTTAAAGTTCAGGTAGGATGCGTTAGCGATAGCGTAACGCATCAGTACCCACGCTTTTCGTGCTAAGACAATCAACATAAATTCACTGAATAAATCTATGCGTTTAGCTAAAATTTTTGCCTTTGTTCTGTCATTTGTAATGTTATTCTTTAGTGCGCCAGTAATGGCAGATACAATTACTGCTCCCACCTTAAGAATTATAGAAAAAGCTGCAATTACTGGAGGGAAGCTGAGTGTAAACACAACAACTACATCTTTACCAGCAACAACAGTTATTCGTTCTGCTCAACTTCTCTTACCTGCTGGTGAAACTGGCACAATCAATAAAATTCAAATTTCAGGCCCAAATGGGCTGGAATTTGGTTGTCAAAATATTAAGGTGCAAGATGGGGTTAATTTAATTAAAGCTTGTGGTGGCCCTGCTGTTTTACAAGCAGGCGGCTCAATTACTTACATCGCGGAAGGAAGTGGTTTTACACCGGAAGAAAACACCAATATCACAGTGGTTTTATCGGATGAATTTTAGACTTTGATTGACGCTTAAGTCTACCTAGAATTATATTCTATAAGTCACACTAGCTTTTATTCCAGGCACAAGTTATTTGAATCTGCTTCAGCATTCAATATCCGTGCTTGGAATAAATTATATCAATTCTCAAGTACGAATTACTTGCTATTACTTAATTAGGGAAATTATGAGTCTAAAGCTAAGATTTAAACCAGTTTCTTTTAGTTGGGTTGCTCTACATCCCCAACCACGAGGAGTCATCCAATTCATTGGAGGAGCATTTTTCGGTACATTTGGCCCCATGTTCTTTTATCGCTATTTACTAGAAAGTTTATTTAATCACGGCTATACAATAATTCTTTTGCCATTTAACTTTACTTTTGATCATTACACCGAAGCCGGGTTTCTCATCAAAGAGCAGTATAGAATTATTCCGGAATTGGTGAGAATGGCAAAGCTAGCAGGTTATGACTATGACATTTACAAAGATAATTCTAACTTTGCTTGGATAGGTCATAGTATTGGTTGTAAATACATTGCGCTTTTGGAAGCATTTAGTAGCTTTCCTGATGACCCAGATGCTATCAAACAAATAATTCGTGAAGTAGTTCAAAAAACCTCAGGTTCTTTACCTCTAGAAAAACAAGAGAAAAAAATTCAAAGTGTATTCAATGATATTGAATACCTAATTCATGAACTGAGGTTAAAAAATAGAAAAACCCAAAATTTGATTTCTTATTATGTCAATCCCCAAGATTCCATAGCTCAGACAAAAACTGAGAATTCTGATGTCAGTATTGGTAGCCTCTTTATTAAAAGTCAGCCATCTCTACTGTTAGCTCCAGTTAATACTCAACTTGATAGCGCCATTAAACCTAAAGCTTTGGCAGAGTTTCTAATTCGTCTAGGAGTGAATATCCGACCAACTCCTGAAGAGACATTTTCTTTAATTAAAAAGAGCAATTTATTTAATTTGCTGGGATTAATTTATTTCAAGTCGGATAATATAGGTAAATCGACACGCCAATGGTTCTTAAATTGCTTGAAAAAACCACCGGAAGATTTCCGTGCAGAATTAAAAGGTGGACATTTAAGACCTTTAGGATTCCGTTTAGGTAATTTCGTGATTAATTTTCCTGATTCCTTTGCGATTTTACCTATTCAATCTGTCAAAAATAGAAATGCCGATTTTGAAGTTTATGTAACTCAATTGCTCAATTATCTCGAACAAAAACGGCGAGAAAAGCAAAAACCCAATTAAGAGCTTTATAAACAAAAAGATACCCGAATTTTTCAAAAATTCGGGTATCTGAGCCAATGCTGATTTGTAATTACGAATTACGCATTAAGCTGATACGCACCTAAATCAAATATTCTGGCGTTAGGACTGTCAAGGGTCAAGAGTCCAGAGTCAAAGGCTAGCTTGGACTTTGGACTCTTGAACGCCAGTTGCTTCAAGTCGGCAAAGCCGCCCAACGCACTGGCTCCTTTTGACAACCTGAGTGCGAAATATACAATTTAAATGCGTAACAGCTTATCTAATTTCTTCCAAATCCACCCACTCATCATAGGAAGAATCGTAATCTAGGTAATGTACATAATATTGTTGTCCTTGAATTTTCTGAATACTGGCGGAATACCAATCTTCGTTATCTTCATCCCAAACTTTGACTTTCTGATTCACAGCAAATCCATTAGTATCGGATGAGCCATGTTCGCGAATGCGAATTTCATCTTCGCCTACCCATTCGTTATAAGATGAACCGTAGCCAATGTAATTGACAAAGAACTGGTCATTGTCAACTTTCTCAATTGTGGCTTGATACCAATCTTCTTCCTCTTCGTCCCAAACTTCTACATTTTTGCTAACTCCATATTGGCTATTACCTGGCTGTGCTGCTGATGCAGGTGCGGCGCTTGCCTGTAGTGCTGGTGCGGGAGTTTCGGCTTTCACTAAAGAGTGCGATCGCAAAATTATGGCGCGTGCTACTGATTGAATGCCTGTATGCTCAAAGTAGTTGGTGGTTTGATCCAAGAATGCGGCGACGAAATCTAAGTTATCATCAGCAATCTGAATAAAGTTACCTAAATGGCTAGTAATCGATTGCGGTGTTAAACCTGTCTTAGCTACTAAGCCATTCATCCAGCCTTGTACGGAGTTGAAAGCTTGAGTAATAAAACCAAATTTCTCGGAGGGATTATTACCAGGTAAAGCCGTATTAACTGCTAAGAATACAGGATTTTGCGCGACTACATTGGCATCAGTGCCAGTAATAATGCTGTGAATTTTGCTGAGGAAATCAGGGCCTAAAGGTAGCATTCCATCTATGCAGACTAAGGCTATCATCCGCATTAAGGAAGCATCTTGATAGTTGTCAGCTAGAGATTTAGCAAATTCTTGGGGATTAGGACTAGGAATACCATTTATTTTCGAGAAGGCGATAATTTCAATCGCAATTTTTAAGACTAAATCTATAGTTTGAGTTACGTCTGCCTTGGGAGTAATGTTACTTAAAAAGGATAGAAAACCGATTTTTTCCCCTACTTTATTCGCTAAAGCTGCTGTTGCCATAGCTGTGTCGGCTTTATCGATGGTTTGATATAGTTTCACCGCCATCTGATAGCCATTTTGCGGATCGTGATAGAGAGAAACGGCGCGATCGCGGATTCTTTGAATAACTGCGGGGTCAGTTTCACCAGTAATTGCACGGACACTATTGTCAAAACCCACTAGGTTGTTCCACTGTCCGGGGGCGACATAATTGAGAGCGTTCAAAACCTTGATGCTGATATTATCACTTGGTAATTCGTCAACCAACTGCACAATTGATTTATCCATGAGCGGGTTCTCCCAACGCCAAAACATAGTATGCAATTATACTCAAGTATTTTTGAGAGTTGGTTGATTTATTAAGAGATAGAAATTTTTCGCCTCTGGAATGTAGCAATACTTGTCGGTTAAGGGGAAAAAGGGGAAGGGGGATAGAATTCTATGCAGCCTCATCAAGAATTTGTATTAGAGTTTCAAACATATTTACTTTTTGTAAAATATTTGAGTTTATTTCACCGACTTATTTAATTAAATGCAAAATGATAATTCTGTCACTATAAATGATGTGCAAGCAGCACAAGAACGTCTATTGGGTATTGCTCATTTAACACCTGTGCTAACTTCAACAACAGTAAATGAACTTACTCACAGCCAGGTGTTTTTTAAATGCGAAAATTTTCAACGCACAGGCGCGTTTAAATTTCGGGGTGCGTACAATGCATTAGCACAGCTATCTGCAGTCCAAAAACACCAAGGAGTTCTCACATTTTCATCGGGAAATCATGCCCAAGCGATCGCACTTGCGGGAAAATTGCTTAATATACCTGCAACTATTGTCATGCCTGATGATGCGCCCGCAGTCAAGCAAACTGCTACACGCGGTTATGGCGCTGAGGTGATTCTCTACAATCGCCAGACAACGAACCGAGAAGAATTAGCCCAAAATTTAGCCAGCGATCGCAATCTCACCCTCATTCCCCCTTACGATCATCACCACATCATAGCGGGACAGGGAACAGCTGCTTTAGAATTGATACAAGAGATAGGCGAACTAGATTTGTTACTAGTTCCTTGTGGTGGTGGCGGATTAATTTCCGGTTGTGCGATCGCAGCTAAAGCACTTTTACCAAACTGTCGGGTGATTGGTGTAGAACCAGAACTAGCCGATGACGCTACCCGTTCCTTTCACAGCAAAACTCTGCAAACTGTTACCAATCCTAATACAATTGCCGATGGCGCTCGTACTCCTTACTTGGGGAAAATCACCTTCCCCCTAGTGCTGAATTATGTTGATGATATGGTGACAGTTTCGGAATCAGCAATTATCAGTACGATGTTGTTTATTTGGGAACGCTTGAAAATTGTTGTTGAACCCACAGGAGTACTAGCTGCTGCTGCTTTATTAGCAGGTGTGGTAAAAGCACCAGGCGCAAAAATTGGCGTAATTATTAGTGGTGGAAATGTGGATTTAGGGGACTGGGGACTGGGGACTGGGGACTGGGGAAGGGGTAAGGGGGAAAGAGATTAGATTATCGATTTTTCACAGCGAAGACCATAATTGTATTTTTCCTCCTCTGCTCCCTCTGCTCACCAAAGCAATTGATTATTTTTTATTTGCAAGTCTCTAGCTGCTTGATGAGGTAGATTCTTCTGGCGATTTGACTATTCTTCTACCCCAAGGTTTCAGGACGGAAATGCCAATAATAGCAAGTACAAATAAAGTTTGAATTGTACCGCCGATAAGAACGCCTTTGATGTCAAATGTATATAGGGGATTACTTAACGCTTGCGATCGCTCTATCTCGGAAATACTTGTGGCTGCATTTAACCAAGGCCCTAGCCACACAGTTCCCGTAGTAATCAACAGAACTGTTGCAATCCATTTGACAATTACCCAGTAGTGTTTAAAAAATCCCCAAATCGTTAACCAACAAAGCAGTCCTCCGGTTAACAAAGATAAGTTAGCTGAGGGAATAATTACGAAATCATCGATTAACTTCAAACTAGCATTAACTGCATATAGTTCATCACCGTTAGTAGTATGAGTATTTTTCAATGCGATCGCTACTATGCATAAAGCCGTACCCAACCAAATGCTACCAAATGCAACATGGGCGGAAAGTAGCCAGTTTTTCTGCTTAACGTTGAGCTTGGGCATGAAGTCTCCAGATTTTCAGATTTTTAAGTGATAATTGCTGTTTGCGTCTAGATTATGTCAATCTATTGCCAAAATCATTCTAGTACTAGCTGAAACCACTAATACCAATTTAAAAAATGAATTAATTACACACATGGTTTTTCTCTTCCTTCTCGCCACGAATGTATTTGATTTTGTGTGAGTAGTTACTACCCAATACTGCTCGGTTAAGGATTTTAAACTCTTAATTTGGTTTGGGGAAAAGGTGAAAGGGTAAGGGTTAAAGGTTTTTTCTTGCCCCTTTTCCCCTTTCCCTTTTGCCCTTAACCGACAAGTATTGAGTTACTACCCCCTACTCACTTCTGTAATCGCATGAAGACGGCACCAATCACTAATCCTGCTGCTTGGGCCCAGTAAGCAATACTGAATTGATTAACCCCCGCAGGGGGAATATTTAAACTACCAATTCCATAAAATAACTGTTGGATAAACCACCAAGCTAAATAGGCAAATGCTGGTAATTTAGCAGGGATATAAATGAATATTAAGGGAAGAATACTGTCGATTTTGGCTTTAGGAAACTTGACAATATAAGCTCCTAAAACAGATGCGATCGCACCATTTGCGCCAATCAAGGGAACTGTTAAATTAGTTTCAGAAAATATTTGTACTAATTCTGTAAAAATGCCAGTTAATAAATAAAATCCTAAATAGCGTCCATGACCGAGAATATTTTCTAAACTTTTACCAAAAACCCATAAAAAAAGTAGATTACCTAATATTTGGCTAAAACTACCATGTAGGAACATTGCTACTGGCAAAGAAAGCAATCGCCAGCCTACCACTATCCAAGCTGCTGGGTTAACACTCGCATTGATAATTCCGTCAATAATCTGTGCTGGGATCACACCCCAAGTTTGAATAAATGCGCCTAATTGATCGCTTAATTCTAATTGGATTTCCCAGAAAAATATTGCAATATTAATACCAATCAGCCAGTAAGTAATCATCGGTCGATGACGAATACGAATATTATCATTAATAGGAATCATTATTTGTCATTTGTCATTTGTCATTTGTCATTTGTCATTTGGTAATTGGTAATTGGTAATTGGTAATGGGAATTTCTCCTCTACTTCCTCGACTTGAAAGTGCTGAGTCCTGAGTGCTGAGTAAAAATTTCAGTCTCATTTATATACTTGGCAATGAAAATTATTTCATGTCCCTCATCTTCCTCATCTCCCCCGTCTTCCTAATCCCCAGTCCCCAGTCCCCAATCCCCATCTCCCCAATCCCCATCCGGTTCCCCTGTGCCAATATTGAAATCAGATAATATTGCACTTAACTAGGCAAACCTGATGCTGGGAAACACACTTGTAGGAAGATACCAAATTATTAGCCACTTGGGTGGTGGGGGGTTCGGGGAAACCTTTGTTGCTTGTGATACTCAATTGCCGGGATCTCCTCAATGTGTTGTCAAAAAACTCAAGCCTCAGGCCAATGATCCAGTAACTTTAGAAACGGCTAGACGTTTATTTGATACAGAAGCGCAAGTTCTGTATAAATTAGGTACTCATGATTATATTCCTCAACTTTTAGCATACTTTGAGGAAAATGCAGAATTCTATCTCGTACAGGAATTTATCGAAGGACACAATCTCAGTCAAGAATTAACACCAGGGAAAATTCTGACTCAAACTGAGGTAATTTCTTTGTTGATGGAGATTCTCGAAATTTTAAAGTTTGTTCATCAACAAAATGTAATTCACCGCGATGTCAATCCTTACAATTTACTGCGCCGCAAGTCAGATAGAAAGTTAGTGTTAATTGACTTTGGTGCAGTTAAACAAATTTCCTCACAAGTAATTACACCACAAGGACATACTAAATCCACTGTTGCTATTGGTACTCCTGGATATTTACCAGGGGAACAAGCACAAGGAAATCCTAAATATAGTAGCGATATATATGCGGTAGGGATAGTCGCGCTGCAAGCTTTGACTGGATTACCACCAGAACAATTAGAAAAGGATGCCGATACTAATGAAATTATCTGGCAAAGTCATACTAAAGTATCGCCAGAGTTCGCCCAAGTTTTAAATAAAATGGTATGTTATGATTTTCGGCAGCGCTACAATTCTGCAACAGAAGCATTACAAGCACTCAAAGATTTAACACAACCAGCAGCTAAAACAGTTGCCTTAATTCCAGCCTTGCCATTTAAAAATTTGCCAAATCCTCAATTTAAAAAAGAAATTCTGCACAAGATTTTAGCAGCTACATTTATTTTAGGTGTGAGTGGGGCAATTGGGATATTTATTATTGATGGTATTCATACAAATAACGCCACAGAATTGTATAAGCAAGGTAATACATTATATGATTTACAGCGCTATCAAGATGCATTAGCTGTATATGATAAAGCAGTTGATATTAGACCAGGTTACCCTCAAGGGTGGTATGGTAAAGGTAAAACTTTAGCAGAATTAAAGCAATATAAAGAAGCACTAGCAGCTTATGATAAAGCCATTCAAATTCTGCCAGATTATGTAGAAGCTTGGAGCGCTAGAGGCTTGGCTTTAGCAAATTTACAGCGGTACCAAGAAGCGATCGCATCTTTTGACAAAGCCTTACAACTAGAAGGCAACTCTCCCGAAATCTGGAATGCTAAAGGTGAAGCTTTGAGTAGTTTAAAACAATATGATAATGCCATCAAAGCTTACGATAAAGCGATTGAAGTGCAAAAAAATTATGAAATAGCTTGGGAAAATAAAGGCTTAGCGCTGCATAATTTAAAACGCTATGACGACGCAATTATAGCATACGATAAAGCCTTAGAATTAAAGCCAGATGATGCTTCATTCCGCTACAATCGCGGCAATGCTTTAGTAAATATAGGTCGCTACGAAGATGCTTTAAAAGATTATGACCGAGCAGTACAATATAAATCTGATTATTATCAAGCTTGGTTATCGAAAAGCAATATTCTCATGAGTTTGCGGCGTTATCCAGAAGCCATAGAATCTTTTGATCAAGTAATTAAATCTAATCCTGGAAATTTCCAAGCCTGGTATAGCCGGGGTTGGGCGCTACATCAAAGCCAACGCTATCAACAAGCAATTGATTCTTATAATAAAGCCATTTCTTTGCGCCGTAACGATTACCAAGTTTGGTATAACTTAGGAAATTCGCAATTCAACTTACAGAAATACGAAGATGCGATCGCATCCTATAATCGCGCAGTTCGTTATAAACCAGACCATTACGAAAGCTGGTATAGCAAAGGCAATGCACTAGTAAACTTAAAACGCTACCAAGATGCGATCGCAGCTTATGCACAAGCCATAAAATACAAGCCAGACTATCAACAAGCCATCGAAGCCAGTCAGCAAGCACAAAATCAACTGCAAGCGGAAAAATCAAAGCCTCTAGTTATTCCCATCATTACCATTCCCAATCCTCTTGCGCCAAAACAGTAGTAAGTGCTTACGCAAAATTATTGACCTTCTAATGCATCATTTTAGGCGTGTCATCTGTGAAAAATATCAGTGTTGGCTGTTGACTGTCAACGGTTAACAGTCAACAAACCTATATGTAATACCAATTTAAAAAAAGAATGCGACAGATGGGTAGGTTGGGTAGAACGCAGTGAAACCCAACATATATCAGGCGTTGGGGAGTGTCCCTAAACATTCTTTCGCCACTTCCAACGAGGGTAGCGCCCACTTATCCCAACTCCAAATATTCATGCTGTTCTACTTCAGAAGGTCAGACCCCTTCTGTAACTAGCTCTTCCTTTCTTTGCACTACCATTTCGATTTGTGCGTTCATTTCTGATTCTGTCTGAGATAAAGTCCCAAAAAAGTCGTAGTGATTCAAAGCTTCCAAAATGCCCCAAGTATAATGCCCCTGAGCAAAGTAAACTTGTGGATAGCTACGCAACTTTTCTAGTTCTTGGCTGTAGTTCCCCACAACGACAGCTAGAGTATTACCCGCCAGCATTGATTCATCATTACCTGACGCACCTGCGACTAAGAAGCGTTTGATTGGTAATCCCCACTTCAAGGCACAATAACGGATGGCATCGCCTTTAGAAGCGCGGATGGGTACCAAATCGAGATACATATTGTGGCTATAAATACCTTTCACATGGAGCTTATGCCGTCGCAAATGACGCATAATTTCTCGGTAGCTCATAGATTTTTCTTCATCAATAAAGTAGCTAATCTTGAACTTACCTTGACCTTCTGCAGGTTGTAGCATCACTCCTGGTAGTTCTGCCATTGCTTGGCGCACTGCGTCTGGTTGCCAACGATAGCTAATATGTCTTTGCCAGTTCATATCCGGAATTACCTGGGGGCCATAGTAAATCTCGCTACCTGTGGAGACAATGAGCAAATCTGGCATAGGAAAGCGATATTCCTCTAGCATCTCTAAGGCACTGTCGAGGTTGCGTCCAGTCGCAATACCTACTCCAGTGGTGTGACCCTCATTATTTAATCGATCAATTAACTGTTGTAGTGCTTCTGGGTCACCTAAGAGAGTATTATCAATTTCACACACCAAAAAGCGATCGGCAGTTGGTAAGCGGTTGGTTTCGGGTATGTTCCAATCAGTGATGTTACTAGCTGGCCCTTGCCGCAAAGGACTGAGTAGAGATTGGACTCTTCTTTGCGGTAATAGACGCACGTTTTCCAGATAGCGTTCTACGTGGGTATCCCAAGAGAAATTTTCCCTTACCCGACTTAAACCATTACTAGACCAACCCTGCCATTTTTCAGTATCAGTTAATGCTGTTCGCAAAGCATCTTGAATTTGTTTAATATCGAGGGGATCGATGAGCAAACCATTATCACAAGCTGCGAGAATATCCCGTGGCCCCCCATCAGATGTGGCAATAATTGGCACACCACAGGCTGTAGCTTCAATTAAGGTTAAACCAAATGGCTCAGTTAATGCCGGATTAATAAAGACTCCCCGGGTTTTTGCCAACAATCGATAGAGTTCTGGTACTTCATCAGCACCGTGGTGTTTGGGATAGGCGATATAACCGTAAAGGTCGTAACGGTCTATCAACTGGAAAATTTCTGTGAGTACCTGACGCGGCCCTGATTCCATCGTGGTGATGTCATCTCGGTTACCTAAAACCAAAACTAAATTAGCCAGCTGACGCAACTGTGGATCTTCCCCATAGGCTTTTACCAGAGTTCCAACATTTTTCCGAATCGCGGGACGGGAAAGCGCCATAATCATCGGCTTTTGCGGTTCATGGAGAAATCGCTGCAAATCTTTATAGATAGGCGGTTCCTGCCAATTTTCGGGAACTGGGTAGAAGCGTTCGAGTGCTACTCCTGGTGCAATGACAACCATCCGTTGCGGCTGATAGTGGTCGTAAATGCCATACTGCTGTGTAACTTCTTGATTAGTACTAGCAATAATTAATGCTGCACTAGCAAGAGTCGTTTCTTCCGCTTCAATTCTGGTAGCCATATGAAAATAATTTTCAATGACTTCCGGCTTAGTTCCCTGCTCTAACAATCGTTGTTGTTTCACACGTCCCAGGGAGTGACCAGTATGCACTAGGGGGATACCTAACCACCCCGCCACCCGACAACCAACATATCCTGCATCGGCATAATGGGTGTGAATTACATGAGGTAATTTACCAATTTGACGCAGATGTTTGAGTAGTTCATCTGCGAAGTTATCCAAATGGGGCCAGAGAACTTCTTTACGGAGATAGCGACGCGGGCCGCAGTTCAGACGAATAATTTGAGCTTTGTCAGAAAGAACTTCTACAGGTTTGGCGTAGTCAGGACTGACTTTTGGGTCGTTAACTAAACGAGTAACTAGGTCTACACGTTCAACTTGAGGGTGTTTCGCTAAGGCTTGAGCAAGTTCCAGCACATATTTTATTTGCCCGCCTGTATCAGCATCTCGTCCTAATTCTAAATTGTGACCTCGAATTAACCCATGAACGCTGACTAGTAGAATATACAACCCTGAGCTATGTGACATAGTGCATTCCTCGTCATGACTGCATTCCAGCCTAAGAACAGCATCTATTACAGATAACTGTTAATCGCTACAGGTAAATAAAATTATCCAGGTATTTGCAGATTATAGAACAGATTTACTTTGAGGATATCAAGGGATTCGGCAACACAAAGTTCCTCTAACGTGAAAATGCTCACTCCTTGGCTTAATTCAACCAGCAGTCTCAACACTCAAAACCTACGACAAAAACAGCCCAAACAAGCTCTGAGTATAAGTGTATAGAGAAAACCATAATGGTATTCATAGAGTATTTTCAATGATTCACTGTGGAGATTTCTTAGCCAATTCATCATCAATTAGATGACACCAAGTAGTTAGAATGTTATCTCGGCAGCATTAGATCAGGCTTATCTAAAACGTGAAGCTATTTGTTTATCACACCCCGGAATTGACTCCAACAGATCAAGCCCCAGAATGTGCGATCGCAGTCGATGTTCTGCGAGCTACTAGCACAATGGCTACAGTTTTGGCAGCTGGAGGCGAAGCTGTACAAGTGTTCAGCGATTTAGATCAACTCATGGAAGTCAGTGAAAAATGGCCCCCACTCCAACGGCTGCGAGCCGGAGAACGTGGCGGTGCAAAAGTCGCTGGTTTTGAATTGGGTAATTCTCCTCTAGATTGCACACCAGAACTTGTACAAGGGAGGCGCTTATTTATCAGTACCACCAATGGTACACGTGCCTTAAAGCGGATACAAGATGCGCCAACTGTCATAGCAGCAGCCTTGATCAACCGTGCTGCGGTAGTGAAATTTCTCCTAGAAAAGCAACCTGAGACAGTCTGGATTGTGGGATCTGGTTGGGAAGGTAGTTTTTCTTTAGAAGATACAGTATGTGCAGGTGCGATCGCCCATAGTATTTTGCAACATACTCAACTATCACCAGATGACATCGCTGGTAATGATGAAGCGATCAGTGCGATCGCGCTCTACTCTCAATGGCAAGATAACTTATTAGGACTTCTACAACACGCCAGTCACGGCAAACGTTTGCTGCGTCTGGAATGTTATGAAGATCTAAAATACTGTTCCCAAACCGATATTTTAGATGTGTTGCCTATACAGCAAGAACTGGGAGTTTTAAAATCTCTGGGTTAATAATTATACCAATTTTAGATTTTAGATTTTAAATTTTGGCAGCAATGCCTTGCATGGGTTTCCAAGTCCATCGGTTCCGTTCCCAGACTTAACGGAATTGTCCTTCCGTCAAAAACGACGCGATTGTAGGGACGTTGTTTTCAACGTCTCTATAATATTGCAACTGAATTTTACTTTTGCTCTACAAGACCAAAGCTCGGACTATGGAGCTTTTCCGTGTTACTTAAGTATTAATCGCATAAAATTATACATAAATTTAACTACTTAAATCAATATTACAAAGCATCTTCCACAGATGTCGTGCTATTTGCCAACAGTTAGACTAGTAACCACAGGTAACAATCAAAGGAATACTATGATGAGTGACCGTGATTACACATTGATTATTGACAAAAGCGGCAGTATGTCCACTCCTGACCAAGCGGGTGGCAGAAATAGATGGGAGATAGCCCAAGAATCAACTTTAGCCTTGGCGCGAAAGTGCGAGCAATTTGACCCCGATGGCATTACTGTTTACGTGTTTTCTGGCAGATTTAAACGCTATGATGATGTGACATCAGCAAAAGTCTCGCAGATATTCCAAGAAAACGATCCGGCTGGGACAACAAATTTAGCTAGTGTACTCCAAGATGCGCTCAATAATTACTTTCAGCGGAAAGCTGCAGGTAAAACCAAACCCAATGGCGAGACAATTTTAGTCATTACGGATGGTGAACCTGACGATCGCAAAGCCGTATTTGAGGTGATTATCAATGCTACTCGTAAGATGGAGCGAGATGAAGAATTAGCCATTTCGATGATTCAAGTTGGTTCAGATCCCCAAGCAACTAAGTTTCTCAAAGCTTTAGATGACCAGTTACAAAGTGTTGGTGCTAAATTTGATATCTGCGACACTGTGACTCTAGACGACTTAGAAGAGATGAGTCTTGCAGATGTATTAATGAATGCGATCACAGATTAATCATATTTAATTCTGCCAGGGTTATCTAAAATAATGAGCAATGATTGGAGATATCAGCCATGCTAGAAAATCGGGATTACACTTTAATTATTGATCGAAGTGCTAGCATGGCTACCACAGATCAAAAAAATGGCACAAGTAGATGGACAGCGTTACAAGAATCGACATTTGCCTTAGCTGCTAGATGTGAAGAGTTCGACTTAGATGGTATTACTATTTATCTATTTGCTAAAGGCTTTAAGCGCTACGACTATGTTACTGCAACCAAAGTCAAAGAAATTTTTACAGAAAATATCCCTGGAGATACGACCAATTTAGCAGGTGTACTGCAAGATGCCATTAATAACTATTTTAAACGTAAGGCAGCAGGCAAAACCAAGCCAGCAGGCGAAGTAATTTTAGTGGTTACAGATGGGACACCAGGCGATCGCCAAGCAGTATTTGAGGTAATTATCAATGCCACTAAGCGATTAGACAATCCTCAAGAATTGAGAATTTCTCTGATTCAAGTTGGTGCAGATACTAAAGCCACTAAGTTTCTCCATGCTTTAGATGACGAATTACAAAGCGTTGGCGCTAAATTTGATATTTGTGACACCATTACCTTAGAGCAATTAGAAGATATGAGCCTGACAGATGTATTAATTCAGGCAATAAATGATTGATTAATCACTATTTTTCTCTCGGATGTATAGCAAAAGCTTAATCATCAGAGAGAAATCATAAATTTCGCGAATTATCTTTAGCTGTCCTATTTAATTCAATTTTGATTAGATACTTGGAGACATTAGAAATGCTAGACAATCGTGATTACACTTTAATTATTGATAAAAGCGGCAGTATGGCTACCCCAGATCAAAAAGGTGGTAGAACCAGATGGGTAGCTGCACATGAATCGACTTTAGCCCTAGCTAGTAAATGCGAACAATTTGACCCGGATGGGATTACTATTTATGTCTTTTCTGGTAAATTTAAACGCTATGAAAATGTGACATCTGCGAAAGTAGCACAAATTTTCCGAGAAAACGATCCATCTGGAACTACTGATTTAGCAGGAGTGCTCAAACACGCAACTGATGATTACTTTAAACGTAAAGCTGCTAATCAAACAAAAGCTAATGGTGAGACAATTTTAGTGGTTACTGATGGAGAACCAGACGATCGCAAAGCTGTCATGAAAGTGATCATCGAAGCTTCCCGGAAGATGGATCGCGATGAAGAGTTAGCTATTTCTTTCATTCAAGTGGGTACAGATGCTAACGCTACTCGCTTCCTCAAAATCTTAGATGATGAACTCCAAGGAGCTGGTGCCAAGTTTGATATCTGCGACACAGTTACAATGGAAGATATGGAAGACATGAGTCTTTCGGAAGTGCTACTCAATGCCATAAATGACTAGAGCCAAGTAGCCATCATTCCTGCTGTATACCAATTAGGGATGAAACAGGACAAGGAACTATGGGCTAGAGACTAGTATAGGCATAAAGTGGTATTAATCTTGTTTACAGGAATCAGACAATGGATGCCATTGATAAGCTGTTAGCTGAACTCAAAAATGAATATCAGGAACCACCCTCTCAACCTCAGCTACAGCCACAGCCTCAGCTAGGTATAGCCCAACCTGCAATCCCAACATCACCAAAAGCAGCCTCATTAATTGATAATCTTTTGGACGAAGTGAAAGCTGATTTTGCCCAAGTCGATGCAGCTGAAGAATTGCAACGACAGCAAGAATTAGAGCAAGAACGTATTCGCCAAGAACAACTGAAAGCAAAACAACTAGTAGCTTTGAAAAAACAGGCAGAAGAATGGCTAGCTAAATTAGATCCATTTTCACCTGAAGGGCTGTGGTTTGAAAGATTTGCTGAAGGATATCCTTCAAAATTAGCAGCAGCAATTGAATATTTGCAAAACAATTAGTAGGATGCGTTATTAACGCATCCTATTATATTTCTTCTTCCTATTCCCTTCCTAAGCAAATAATTTCAGAAATCACAGCGGATTCTTATATTGCACTGCAAGTAGGTGCAGAATTGCTAGATACGGGAGGAATAGTATTCGGAGAATTCGCTATTAGCTCTAATTGTCCATTACTATTCATTGTCCATCCTTGAGCCTCAATAATTACGGATGGTGTATTTTGAGATATTTGCGGCAACACTTCTTGTTTGTTACCTCCTACTTTTGGCTCTCCTCCTACTTTTGGAGACAACTCACGTAAATCTGTCCAAACAGTCTTACCAATGATAGCGTCAGTAGGGTTTTCTGGTAATCCACCCCGTCCTGTGACGACAAAATTATTGGCGCGATCGCCTCGACAACTAGCAGCAATTTGTTGATTAGAGTCTATAATATTTTCTGATAATTCTATGTTGGCAATATTCTTACTGGTTTCTAAGTTAGTAATGGTGACAATACCATTGACACCAAATTGTGAACTAGCATCAATTGTGCTATCTGCAGAAAAGAAAATACCTTGAGTTTGTATTTGAATATTACCTCCTGGCCCAAATACAGCATTAGCTCTAATATCACTGTGATTGTGAGCTAAAACAAAATCAGAATTAATGTAAATATTGCCACCGCCACCATTGCTATCTAACACACTAGTACTAATTAAACTATTGTTATTGAGCAACAATAAATTACTCGTTAAGTTTAAATTACCACCACCAGTTTTAGTAGAAGTTGCAACAATGTTGCCTTGATTAGTTTGTATTTTTTGGGCGTTGATCGTAATATTTCCGGCTTGACCCAATCCTGCACTATTAGTAGATATGCGAGCTTGATTAGTTAACTTCAAAATATCACTTGTAACTTGAATATTGCCGCCATTGCCTTGTGATTCTGCTTTAGCTTCGCTAAAAGCACCCGTAAATGATCCATTACTATAGCCATCAAACAGAATAGAACGGGCATCAATATTAATTAAACCTGCGTTGCCTTTACCTGCAGTACTAGTAGTTAAGTAAGCGCCAGTTGTAAATTCTAGAGAGTCAGCATTAATGTTAATACTGCCACCATCACCACTGCCTTTAGTGTCAGCAGATATTTGACTACCATTGCGAGCAGTTAATGATTGTTGCACATTTAAAAATATATTACCGCCACCACCAGATAATGTAGATGCGGTGATGCTAGCGGGATTTTCCGCGGAGGTGTTATCTAGTAAAATAGCACCAGCTGCAATTTGAATATTCCCAGCTTTTCCTTGCCCTGGGGAAATACTAGAGTTAATGCTGTGGAAATTACTAGCACTAATAATTCCCCCATCTTTAAGAGTTAAATTGTTAGTTGCGATCGCTAAGTTACCGCCATCACCATTGCCTTGAATTGCACTAGCAAATAAACCACTGCGTCCTTGCTGGCTTAACCCTACAGCTTCTATATCAGTAGCTTTGACTGTCAAGTTCCCTGCTTTTCCAGAGCCAGCAGTACTACTAGCAATTTGACCTCCATCTACCAGGCGCAAGCTTCCGGTATCTAGGGTTAAGTTTCCCCCGTTACCAGTGGCATTGGAGGTGACAGTAGTGAATATCAGGCTGGGGGCACTACTAGAACTACCTATGAGCTCTACATCATTTGCCTGAATATTTAAATCTCCAGCATTTCCAGAACTAAACGTACCTGTGCCAATTTGAGCGCCATTGCTCAAGCGTAAACTCTGAGTATCAATGAATAAATTGCCACCATTACCTGTAGCGCCTGATTCTACATTTGCTAATAAACCAGTGGGTAACCCTCCTGAAGAACTACCACTTAGTTGCATCTGATTTGCTTTCACTTGCACAGTTCCCGCATTTCCAGCGCCAAAGGTTAATGCTGCTATCTGTGCGCCATCAGCCATTTGCAAGCTGTCGGTATTAACCAACAATTGACCGCCATTACCCGTGGCTCCTGATTCCACATTGGCAAATAAGCCGCTAGAACCTACACTAGCTGCGCCTCCTATTAACTCTATATCTTTTGCTTTAACTGTTAAAATTCCCCCATTTTTTGAATTAAAGGTGCTGACTGCCATCCTAGCGCCATCAGCAACATATAGGTTTTGCGTGTCAATAGTGATATGACCGCCAGCGCCTTGGGTACCAGATTCTGCATTAGCAAATATGCCACTGGAAACCCCGCCTCGTGAAGCACCAATTAATTGTATATTTGTCGCGTTTAATTGAATATTTCCAGCATTCCCAAAGCCAAAAGTATTAGAAAATACTTGTCCACCATTAGTAATTAATAGGTTATCTGTTTCAACTACTAAGTTACCGCCATTACCTGTGGCTCCGGGTGCAACTGGTGTAAATAAGCCGCTAGAACCTGCAACACGCGAACCACCAGTCAATTCTACTGCTTGGGCTTTAACTGTTAAAGTTCCGGCATTACCAGAACCAAAGGTGCCACTAGAAATCTGAGCGCCACCAGCAACCAGCAAACTTTTTGTATCAATCAATAAATTGCCGCCATTACCGGTGGCTCCTGGTGCCACATCGGTAGATAAATAAGTGATAAAAGGAATTGGTGATAGCGAACTGCCACTGACTGCTACAGAATCTACTCCCTTAATGTTCAGTGTTCCGCCAGAACCATTACCCAAAGTATTTGCCAACATTGCAGAGGCATCTTTGACTTGGATATTACGCCCCTGTAACTTGATAGTACCGCCACTATTGCCGCTGACTTCTAGGGAAGCTGCTTGCGAAAGACTAATATCTTGAAAACTATTAACATTTTCATAGCTCAATTCCCAACCTGAGGTAATAGGATTGAGTTTGACAAAACTGTTTGTGCCAACACTTCCTAACTCAATTCGTCCTTCTTTTGCAGTCAGATTACCCCCTGCGATCGCAATATCTCCACCTACCAACGCCAGGGTTTTCTGTGACTGTACCTGAAGTCCCACAGGTCTGTTGTCTGTAATTACAGAAAAGTTATCTGGATTCAAACCTAGATTATTTCCTGGCCCATTTACAGTAATCACGCCTGTATTAGTAGGCCCATATTGCAATCCCAGCGGAATACTAACTGTAAGTAGGGGGTGTGCTTGAGGACTGGTAGCACTAAACTCACTACCATCAGTAAATTTGATGCTGTTGGCTGTTGAGGCAATAAAAGAACCACCAATATTTAGAGAAGCATTAGCGCCAAAAACAATACCATTAGGGTTGATGATAAATAGGTTAGCTGTGCCTTGGGTGCGAATTAAACCATCAATATTGGAGATAGCGCTGCCAGTGACGCGGCTGATAATATTTTGAATATCAGTAGAGTTATTAAAAGATGATGTTTGTCCTGTGAGCAGGGAAAACTGCTCAAAGCTGTGAAATAGATTATTACCTACTCTAGTGCCACCATCAATGTTAAAAGTGGCACCATTTGTAGTAACAATTGTATTAATAGGTAGAGTATTATCTGGAACTACTTGTGCCGCAGCATTCAACCTGATATTTGCTAACGACCATACAACAAGAGGTAAGCCCAGCAATATTTTGAGGTTGAAAATTCTGCTCTGTTTTTTGGTTGCTGACATGGTTTTTGCAGTTCTCTTGTTAGACGACATGATCTTAGCCACTGAGTAACTAAAGTGTCTTCTCTAATCTCAAAAATTAGATAACTGATTGATCCAAAGGTGGCGCTCAATTGCTCCCGTTTTGACAATCCCTTTAATTAAGGGGAATTTGCGTTAGAAGAACCCCGATTTCGTCAAGAAACCGGGGTTAAGGGTTGTTGCTGATCTGAACCGCATTGGCAGACACCCAAGATTCTTAATCAGTCCAGTATCGTTACACAAATTTGCCTAAAGGTTTTACCTAAAGTTCTTTAACCTGTTATATCGGGATTATCCCAACCCCCATTACCCGATCCACTACCTGTACCAGATCCAGTCCCAGATCCACTCCCATCACCCCAACCACCTACAACTATTTCAGCTTCTTGATCGCTGAGTTCGCTCAATTCAGATAGCTGGATTGTTTTGCTATTTGTTTGATTTTTCTGGTAATGATTTTTTTGAATTTTCGCCTTCATATTACTCTCTAACCTCTAGATAAAACTTCTATCATTTATGCTCAAGAAAGCTTGATATTACCAAAGATATGATGAGTTGATCGAGCACTCAAAACCCACCACCATAACTACCATCTGAAATACTGCTACCTCCAGTTCCCCAACAGTTTCGCTCTAATAAGCTATTAACTGCACCTATTACTGTAGTGCTACCTTCTACAAATATTTCAGCTTCACAATCGCTAAATTCAATAAAGTTGAATTGCTCGATAGTTATACTATATTGCTGAAGATATTTTGCCCTACTGTTTTTGATTATGTGCTTCATATTTCATGCTTTAACCAAGAGGAATTTATAATTTTTCCATTTTGACTAAATAGCATGAATAGGATGAAGATTACCAGCCACCACTACCGCCACCAGAACCACCAGAACCGCCTCCAGAACCACCTCCAGAACCACCACTACCACCACTACCAGGAGTCGTCCATGCCATTAGGATTACAAAACCAGGCTTTGGTTCTATACCAATGGAAACGCTAACATCTACGTCTAAATTGTCTGCCCCTCCTACTACTAATTGCATTTCTTGGTCGCTGAGTTCGGTCAATTCTACTAGTTGCATAATTTTGCTATTTTCCCTTGCTTTTATAAAATTATCTTCTTTAATATCTTCGTTTATAGGCATTTTTAGTGATAAATAGATTTCCATGCTAACGATATTTTACTGTGTAAAAACACTCTTATTTGACTTCTTGTTGTAATTTTAATATTTAAGGCAAGTTTTATGAAAAATATTTATTCACACCGTAAAAATACTTTTTGGATATTTTTTATATTAATTTATGTTTGATACAAAAAATAAAAATTGGAACATTTAAAGATAGTTAACAGTATTTTTGCGTAACTGCTTGGAGGAACTTTATTTAAATTAAATAGTGACAACTTGCATCTGAGTCAAAATATCTAGTATTGCTCAGAAAATTATTACCATTTTAGTCTTTGATTCTATTAGCAACCTATCAACTATTGACAAATCAGGGTTTTATGATGATGAGCGCTCAAAATATGCGATCGCATATCTTGAATACTTCTGCTTGTACTGCGCCGATTTAGGGTGCGATACCTGCGGTAAATACACGAAAAGCTTGTCTTTCCCAACATCTGCACCGCTATGAATCAATTTCAATTAGCAAAGCAGCAATTATATTGTCGCAATCCGACAAACTACTCAAGTAAAATAGCTGTACTTATTATTTCCTTAATGTTCTTATTTGATGAACAATCATCAGTATTTATGGTTACCATCGCCCAGAGAAGTAACTTTGTTACCAAATGAAGTTCATGTTTGGCGTATAAATCTTGACCAATCAGCAGCAGAGTTGCAATACTTGGCAACAATCCTCTCTAGCGATGAATCTGCTCGTGCTGAAAGATTTTATTTTCCAGAACATCGCCAACGTTTCATTGCTGGGCGTGGTAGCTTGCGGACTATATTAAGTCGTTATTTGGGAATTTCTCCCCAAGAAGTGCAGTTTGATTATGAACCTCGTGGAAAACCGCTATTGTCAAGTAAATTTTCTGACAGCGGATTGACATTTAATTTATCGCACTCCCAAAATTTAGCTTTGTGTGCAGTTAGTCAAAATCGCCAAATCGGGATAGACCTAGAATATATTCGTCCCATGTCAGACTTGGAATCTCTAGCTGAAAGGTTCTTTTTACCAAGAGAATACGAACTAGTGCGATCGCTATCTCCAGAGCTACAATCTTCTGTATTTTTTCGCTATTGGACTTGTAAAGAAGCTTACTTAAAAGCTACAGGTGAGGGGATAGCGCAGTTAGAGCAAATTGAAATTTCCCTCACGCCTACAGAATCAGCTACGTTACAGACAGTAACAGGCTGGAGTTTACTTGAACTATCAGCTGCTAACAATTATGCAGCAGCTGTGGTTGTAGCTGGTGTTGGCTGGGATTTGAAATGCTGGCAGTATAGAGAAGTTAGGGATTAGGTAGATAAAGGCGCAAACAATTTAAAATTCTGTGTTAGACATCAATTATCGTAAAAGCATACACAAGAATTAGAAGCAGCAGTAAATGCTATACAAGAAATTACAAAGGTGTAGATAGGTAGATGGCAAAGCTAGCATTGCTGATTGGGGTGAATGAGTACCAACCAGGGTTAAATGCTTTACCTGGTGCTGTACAAGATGTGAAAGCAATGCAGCGAGTTTTACAGCACTCAGAAATGGGCGATTTTGCCGATGCTGATATTACAGTGTTGGAAAATCCAAAACGCCAGGTAATGGAAGAAGCAATTGAAACTTTGTTTTCTGGTCGTGAAAAGGATGATTTAGTATTACTGTATTTTTCTGGACATGGGATTAAAGATGAAGCTGGCAGATTATATTTAGCAACTAGCCAAACCCGTAAAAACCACAAAGGCGGACTCATTCAAACTACTGCCACTGCTGCCAGCCTCATACATGGGATGATGGAAAATAGCCGTTCTCGGCGACAGGTAATTATTCTTGACTGTTGTTTTAGCGGTGCTTTTGCCGAAGGAATGAAGGCGAAAGATGATAACAGCGTAGATATTAAGAATCAACTGGGAGGAGAAGGACGGGTGGTACTTACTTCTTCCACGGCTACTCAATATTCTTTTGAACAAGAAGGAGCAGACTTATCGGTTTACACCCGCTACATTGTAGAAGGAATTGAGAAAGGTGCGGCTGACACCGATAACGATGGCATGATTTCTGTAGATGAACTGCATGAATATGCCCGTAAAAAAGTGCAGGAAGCAGCGCCAGCAATGAAGCCAGAAATTTATGCTGTCAAAGAAGGCTTTAAAATTAAGTTAGCGAAAGCTCCTGTAGGCGATCCTCAATTGGATTACCGTAAGGAAGTAGAGCGAAGTGTAAGAGATGGTCAAATTTCGCCTGTGAGTCGTCGCATTCTCAAGCGTAAGCAAATTCAATTGGGTTTGTCAGTTGAGGTAGCAGCCCAAATTGAAACAGAAGTTTTGGAACCTTACCGCAAGTATCAGGAAAATCTCAAGGAATATGAAGAAGCGCTGGCTGAGGCAATACAGCATGAAGGGACTCTAAGTCAGCACACAAGGGAGGAATTGAAGCGGTTACAGCAACTTCTGCAACTCAGAGATGAGGATATTGAGCAAATTGAGACGCGATTTGTCCCACCCCCAACTTCTCCTGGTAAGCCAGGCGGGGAGCAAGAGATTGCAAAAGATGCGAAGCCTGAACCGCCCAAAAACGAAGATGACCTCAGTTCAGAAAAAGGTGTAGACTATACCAAACTACGAGACTTACTAGCAGCAGGGAATTGGAAAGAGGCTGATTATGAAACCTTTCTGGTAATGCTGCAAGGATTAGGGGGTAAGGGAAATCATGTAATTAGGGATGAAGAACTATTAAACTTTCCCTGTACCGACCTCCGCACGATTGACCGCTTATGGGTAAAATATAGCAATGGACGCTTTGGCTGGAGCGTCCAAAAGGAAATTTACTTAAGCGTAGGCGGTAAGCCAGACGGCAAGTATTACGAAGAAACCTGGAATAAATTTCGCGATCGCGTAGGATGGGGAGTGCAAAGCAACTGGATAAGAAAGATGATCGAGGGATTCACTTATACCTCGAAGAAGGGATATTACCCTCAGAAACATTGGTATATGAATAAAGCGGTTTTCTACTCTCGCATCGAGACCTGTAAACTGTAACATTTAAGGCTTTCAGAGATTTATAAAGATTTTTCACAAGCCCCTTATGCACGGTATAATCAACATTCTCGTATTCCAATACCTGGCACTGTGGGCTGATAGTAGTTTGCCTGAATAAATTTTTCTGCTACCTCATGCACCTCAGTATCTTCATTTACTTTTTGCTTATCCCAAGGTAAGTCGCCAAGATGAATTACCTGGTAGGGGCACGGCATCGATAAGATATTTGTGTAACCGAAAGTCTGTGGATGCCGTGCCCCTACGATAGATGTGGTTCAAATATGCGAAAACTGTTGTCAAGTGCGATCGCTCTTAACTCTACATGAAAATCTGTAGGCACAGACGCGATGAATCGCGTCTCTACAAGGGTTGAATTTTAATTTAAGCCTGTCCAGGTTTTGAGAATTGGGAGAACAAAGGTAATTGGGGCGCGATTTTCTACTGTAATCCGCACGGAACTGGTAGTTCCAGGGGTGATTTTTTGATCTGGCCCTTTGGATGATGACCAACGATAACCGCTAGAAGTTGAAGAATCTTGCTCCATTTCTGTAAATACAGCCAGTTGTGGCCCTTGGGAGATAATGCTAGTTACAATATCTGGATTGCCGATTAAACTAGCTGCACCTTGTTGGGTGATGGGGAATGCAGAGACGTTGGCGACTTTTCCTAAGATACCACCTACTTCTTCGCGTTTGACTGTGGAAGGTGTGATTTGCAAAGGCATTCCTGGTTTAATTTTCTTACCTTCACTCACAGGTAAAAAGGCAACGTTAACTAACTTAGCATTTGATTCTTGGGCAGCAATTGTACCAATTCCTGCACCTGCTTCTAATAGTTGTCCGGGTTTAGCGGTAACTTCTAAAACTGTGCCGCTAAAATCACTAACAATTTGAGTGCTGTGCTGTAACTGTAATTCTAATTGAGCAATGAGGCGTTGAGTTTCTTGAATTTCCTTTCTGCGGTTGGTATTGGTATTAATATCTTGTTCTTTTTGGCTAGCTTGACGGCTATCTAAGGCTTTGATTTGCGCTTGCAATTCGTTAACTTGATTAAGATTGTTCAAATAGTCGCGTTGGGCGCTGGCTTCTTTCTCATCTAGTTGATTTAACTGCGATTCTGCTTCATTAATCTGGGCTTGGGCACCAATAAATTCTTGACGGGCTTGTAGTACTGTATCTTGAGGCACAGCCCCTTCTCTGAACAGTCCTTGACGGTCTTCCCAGCGTTTTTTCAGTGTGGGTTGTAGTTCCCGTAAGGTGTCTAAGCGTTGTTTGAGCGTTTGGCGATCGCGTTTAATTACTTCTAAGCCTTTTTCCCGCAATACTGGAGTTAGAGATTGCACTGTTTGCAAACTCTGCTGTAAAGCTTCTTTTTGGCGCAGTGTAGCGCTTTGTTCTAAACCAGAACGTTCTTGTTGGGCATTATTTGCGGTTTGGTCTTGCGATCGCAGTTGTGCTAGTTTCTCATAAGATAGCTGCAATTGTTTGCGTAATTCTGTTTGATCGATTGTGGCGAGAACTTGACCTTTTTTGACTTTATCGCCTACTTGCACATTTAAGGATTGAATCCGTCCAGAGTTCGCAGCTTGGACTGTCACAACCTTACTGGGATAAACTAATACACCGCGACCTGTAACAATAATGGGGATGCGTCCGAGTATACTCCAAGCAAGACCCGCTGCTACTAACGAACCCAGCGCGACCAAAGAAAACCAGCGTTTAGGATTAGTAACCTGAATTAGTTGGTCTAATTGTTCGGGAGAAGCTACCTTTTCTAAAGCTTCTTTGCGGAACATATTATTTTTCTGTGTTTCTTGCTGGGGAACCATTTTATTTATCCTTTGATGATGGGGGGTTGGGGATTGGGGATTGGGGATTGGGGATTGGGGAGTGGGGATTGGGGATTGGGGATTGGGGATTGGGGATTGGGGACTGGGGATTGGGGATTGGGGACTGGGGACTAGGTAAAGGCAGGGGGCAGGGAGACAAGGGGACAAGGGGGGAAATTTTCAATTACCGATTACCGATTACCGATTACCAAATGACAAATGACAAATGACAAATAACAAATGACAACCCTTGCCAGTTATATTTAATTACGCCGACCTACTAAATTACTCAATGCCAATGCGCTTTAGCATCCATTCAAATCGTGCGCCGGCTAGGGCTACTTGTCCCAGAGAATTGGTAGAGAGTTCATTGCTGTAAGATTCTTCTAGAGATTGACCGCTGCTGTAGGTTACTCTCCCATATCCGAGGCGTTGTGCGATCGCTTGTTGTTTGTCGGCTAATAAAATTGCTAAAACTCGGTAAAATCGAGATGCGAATCCGACATCATGCAGCAGTTTGGCAGATAACCGCCAGCGAGGAATGGTTAATACTCGTGAATCCTCTAATGTCTTGACTGTTACCGCTGATGGTTGCACCTCGATAAACGGAGTCTCACCGAGAATATCACCGCGCCATAAGCGCCCAAATTCCTTTTCAAATACTTGATTTTCACTATCTTCTAAATTAGAAAAAGCTTGTGATAAGGGGTTATACTCTGTTTCTGCTGCATTTAAAGTCACAGAACCATCAAGTAAAATATATAACGATTCTATAGGTCTACCACTACGAATTAATACGGTATTTGCGGGAAATTGTTCGACTCGTCCAGCAGTAATTAACCAATCCAAATCGCGATCGTGTAATTCTGCAAACACAATCAACGCTTCTCTGAGTTGCGGTTGGCTTAAAACCACCGTACTATTTCCCAGTTGATTGATCATTTGCTCTAGGCGATTAGCCAATAGCACCGCACTTGCACGGTAGAGATGCGCCGCAAAACTCAAGTCTTGCTCTAGTTTTGAAATGAGGCGAGTTCTGGGAATCGTCAACACTAAAGATTTGCTGGTAGCGCTAACGGTAGTAGCTGGTAAGTAGGTTTCCACAAAAGGAATTTCCCCTACCATCTCCCCATTAGATAACCGCGCAATTTCTCGTCCTGATAAAGTTCCGCCTTCCAGTGCTGCAAAAGCACGACCCAACGGGTTTTTATCAGCTTGTGCTAGAGTAACTAGCAACGCACCATCTAGCAGAATATGCAGCGCTTCCAGGGGTTGACCTTGCTGAATCAGAACCGTTCCCGGCTCTAATTCCACTTGCTTACCAGCCGCCAACATCCAATCTATATCTTCATTACTAAGTTCTTTAAGTAACACCTCTGTCATTGAATATTCTCCACACTCCAGGGATTCCAGGGCAATTAGACTTTTAAATGTGATTAATTAATAAAGGGGAGACAAATTTGTCTCCCACATAGCGTTATCTTCTACCAAAGAGTTTGGAAAACCCTTGGAGAAAGCTCATGGCATCACCAACGGAGCCAAAGCCCAAACCAATCAATTGAAATGCAGAAGAAGATATAGAAGAAGATTGATAAATGGAATTACCCCCACGCCGACGGGAACCGCGACGAGCAGAGAATACATTTCTTTGCTCAAACATCGCGCCTGATACAAAAATATCAATCCCACCCGACACTTGGTCGAGTTCTTCGTCTGTTAATTCAATAGGAGCGTTATTTATATCTTGTTCATTAGACATTGTTTTTTCCTCTGCATCGCTGCTGTAATTACATATCTCTGAAGAGTGAGAACTTATGCAGAAGTTGAGGGATTGGGGATTGGGGACTGGGGACTGGGGAAAAGGGGAAGGGGAAAAGGGGAAGGGGAAAAGGGGAAATTATTATTACCAATTACCCATTACCAATGACCAATCACCCAATACCTATGCCCCATGCCCTATGCCCATTCCTTAAAGAATAGGATGCACTTAATTTTTATTTTTGACTCAGAACTTAGCACTCTTGTACAGACGCGATTAATCGCGTCTGTTGCAACTCAACACTCGGCACTCATTGCTCACTACTTAGAAGTTTACATCAGTCTGCCGATAGAGCTTATGTAATATCACTTGCGCTTAACAAGACTAAAGATGAATTGTCAAAACCGCTGTGAATCGCTACTAAATAGTTTAAGTAGGCGCGATTAAGGTGAAATAAGCTGTTACGCATTTAAATTGTATATTTCGCACTCAGGTTGTCAAAAGTCAAGAGTCAAAAGTCCAAGCTAGCCTTTGACTCTGGACTCTTGACCCTTGACAGTCCTAACGCCAGAATATTTGATTTAGCTGCGTATCAGCTTATATAAAGTTGTTTATCGGAAAAGCGGAAAGAATAAGGTTAAAGATTTCCCCTTTCCCCCTTTTCCTCTTCCCCTTTACCCTAATCGCCCTCCTACTTCACAGCACTGCAAACAAGAGTAAGAAGCATGGAAACTAAACAGCTAGGAAAAACGGGTGTCTCCGTGAGTGCGATCGGCTTGGGTGGTATGCCAATGTCGATATCGAATCGCCCTGCTGAATCTGAATCAATCGCAGTTATCCATCGCGCTTTGGATTTGGGTATAACATTCATTGATACGGCTGACTCTTACTGCTTAGATGAAGCAGATAAGCACCACAACGAAAAACTGATTAACAAAGCACTAAGCAGTTATAACGGCGATGTTAGCCATGTAGTTGTCGCCACCAAGGGCGGTTTAATGCGTCCTAATGGGAACTGGATACGCAACGGGAATCCAAAACATTTACGCGAAACTATTCGTGAAAGTTTTCAAGCTTTAGGTGGTGATAAACCGATAGATGTTTGGCAATATCACGCCCCCGATCCCAAGTACACAATTGCAGAATCCTTAGCACCAGTTAAGGAAGCGGTAGCAGCTGGTTTAATTCGGTTTGTGGGAGTTTCTAATTTCTCCGTCGAACAAATTCAGCAAGCGCAGGATTTAGTTGATGTTGTCTCCGTGCAAAATCAATATAATCCTTGGGAACGACAACCCGAACGTGATGGCGTGTTGGAGTATTGCGAACAGGAAGGATTAACCTTTTTACCTTGGAGTCCCTTTGGTGGTAGTCGTCGCCATCAAAACTTGCAAGATATTCCTGCGATCGCAAAATTAGCTCAAGCCAAAGGTGTATCAGTTTATTGTATTGTCCTAGCCTGGCTACGTGCCAAATCCCCCGCAATCCTACCCATCCCCGGCGCTAGCAAAATTGCCAGCATTGAAGACTCGGTAAGCGCTATAAATGTCAAACTATCAAAAGAAGAAGTTCAAAAAATTGACCAAGGGACGTAGTAATGGGCATTGGGCATGGGGCATTGGGCATTGGGCATGGGTAATTAGTAATGGGTAATTAGTAATGGGTAATTGGTAATAATAATTTCCCTTTTCCCCCTTCCCCTTTTCCCCTTTCCCCTTTCTCCCCAGTCCCCAGTCCCCAGTCCCTAATACCCAATCCCCATTCCCAATATGTACCTAATTTGGGGTAAAATCAAAAGCCTGCCAATAAATGATGCTTGCTGACAGGAGATGCGCTATGGCCCGGATGTACTATGACGAAGATGCCAATTTAGACCTTTTGGCGGGAAAAACTATTGCAATAATTGGTTATGGTTCCCAAGGTCATGCTCACGCCCTTAATCTTAAAGATAGCGGTTTAGATGTAATTGTAGGGCTATATCCGGGCAGTAAATCAGCTGCCAAGGCGGAAGCAGCTGGATTAAAAGTCAAGAATGTCGCGGATGCTGCGAATGCTGCTGACTTTATCATGATTTTGTTGCCTGATGAAGTGCAGAAGTCAGTTTACAAAAACGAAATTGAACCCAATTTAGAAGAAGGTAACGTTTTAGCTTTTGCTCACGGTTTTAATATTCACTTTGGGCAAGTTGTACCACCTGCAAATGTAGATGTGGTTATGGTTGCACCTAAGGGGCCAGGACATTTAGTCCGCCGGACTTACGAACAAGGACAAGGCGTACCAGCGCTGTTTGCTGTTTATCAAGATGCTAGTGGTCGGGCACGCGATCGCGCTATGGCATACGCTAGAGGTATTGGTGGTACTCGTGCTGGTGTTCTGGAAACAACTTTCCGTGAAGAAACCGAAACTGATTTGTTCGGTGAACAAGCAGTATTGTGCGGTGGCTTGAGTGCTTTAATCAAAGCCGGATTTGAAACTTTAGTAGAAGCCGGTTATCAACCAGAATTGGCTTATTTTGAATGTCTGCACGAAGTCAAACTCATTGTTGACTTAGTTGTAGAAGGTGGTTTAGCCAAAATGCGTGACAGTATTTCCAACACTGCGGAATATGGCGATTACACCCGTGGCCCTCGGGTTGTGAATGACCAAACCAAAGCCGAAATGCGGAAGATTCTCAGCGAAATTCAATCCGGCCAATTTGCGCGGGAATTTGTGTTAGAAAACCAATCTGGTAAGCCTGGCTTTACCGCTATGCGTCGTCAAGAAGCCGAACACCGCATTGAAGAAGTGGGCAAAGATTTACGTGCTATGTTTAGCTGGCTGAAAAAAGTGTAATTACCTCAATTACAGCGTATTTCAGGTAAATGAAGTATACAGGTAGGGGCATCGGCACTGCCGTGCCCTTACAATTATCTGTACTTTACCAACTTACAATCTGCTGTATCAAGCGAACAAGTGCGAGCGATCGCATTCACTTCAATTGAATTTTGCATAGACTTTGTTAAGGGTACAAAAATTTTTGTACCCTTATTATTTTTATATCCTTACCGAGTTGTGGAGACGCGATCAATCGCGTCTCTACAAGATTTAAACGTCAATCGATTTATTTTATCCCAACGGTATTAACGGTGATTCCTAAACCTCACGGTTTAATTCCAGGAAATTATACCAATTGGAAAAAAGAATGCGACAGATTGTAGGGGTACGGCACGCCGTGTCCTCTGGAATATATTGATGCGTCGCGAACATTTTTTGATTTGGTATCACTGATTAAAGAAGCCAGAAGAATTGGGGGATTCTCCCCCAAACCCCCGATTGGGTGACGGTTGCGTCCCCCAAACCCCCTCCAAAATTATTGTTCGGTTTTTTGTTGAGTAATACCAATTGGAAAAAAGAATGCAATATATTCTAGATGGCACGGCACGGCGTGCCATCTAGAATATATTGATGTGTCGCAAACATTATTTGAATTGGTATTAGGGATTTCCAAGAAATAAATTATTCCATCTTGTGGGGCGAGCATCTTGCCCGCCATATAAACTGGGCGGACAAGATGTCCACCCCACAATAAATACTGGGATATTTTTTTATTTGGAAGTCCCTTAGCTATTTTGCTTTACCTTTTTCGATATCGTCTAAAGCTCTTTCTGTACGTGAATTTGGATTAGTTTTAGGATGCCAATTGGGAAACAACCCAACAACAAATTGATTTATGGCTGTGCGAGTCTGTAAGCTGGCAGAACTTAAGGGTTTGGGTAGAAAGCTGTCTCCAAAACCTACAAATATCAAGAACAACAAAAGCAACCATGTCGTAGCTGTCTTACGCATTGTTTGATACCCAGCAATAGTAGATCAATAGTCTAATCGACATTTTTGCAAAACAGCCATATATTTCAATAGAGTTCAGTTAGTGTCAAAAACATTATTCTTGTGTAGGTTGGGTTGAGGAACGAAACCCAACATTTTCACGGGTTTGTTGGGTTTCGTTCCTCAACCCAACCTACATCTATCCTTAACTGAACCGTATTGCCATATATTTTTTCTTCTTTGAGCTACCTCAAAGACAGCATCATAAATTCCTGGGAAAGTGAGGGTAAGATGAATTCAGAGGGTCACATAGATGACCAACCTTAGCCTCAATTTGCAAACAGCTTCCGGACACCAAGTTTTAGCAGCCGCAGGTAAAAAATATCTGCGTCCTGGCGGCAGAATAGCTACAGATAAATTGCTCATGTGGGCAAATTTACAACCAGGAGAAACAGTTTTAGAGCTAGCTTCTAGCTTTGGTTATAGTGCGATCGCTCTTGCTCAACGCTACCATGTAAAAGTAATCGGCATAGAAAAGAATCACGAAAGCGTAATTCATGCCCGTGCTAATATTAGCGCTGCTGGGTTAGAAAACCAAATAGAAATTATTGAAGGTGATATTTTTCATCTCGAGCAAATACCAATTAAGTTCGACTATGTTTTAGGGGAAGCTATTCTCACGATGCAATCTCCACAGGGGAAAGCTAAACTTTTGGCGGCAATTCATCATCACCTAAAACCTGGAGGAAAATTCCTCTCTCATGAACTATTAGCATCTAATAAAGAAGCAGAAATTCGTGCTGAATTAGCTCAGGTAATTCATGTTAATTCTACACCACTTTCCGAATCTAGCTGGATTAGGGCTTTCGCAACAGCAGGATTACAAGTACAACAGCATCATACTGGTTCCATGAATTTATTGAATTGGCAACGAATGCTGAAAGAAGAAGGTATTCTCAGCACAATCAAGATTTTGTGGAATATCTTAACGCAACCATTAATCCGCAAGCGTGTTTTAGAAATGCGCCATGTTTTCCATAAATATCATCAGGAATTAGGTTATATCCTCATATCTGCTGTTGCCCAATAACATTATTTATCTGCTGCCATCGTCGTTTAGTTATTCCTTAAAAATATGACTTCCACTATCACAAGTAACCAATCTTTTGTTACGCAAATGCGAGCACAAATTGAATATCCCCATAGTGGAGTTCTCAGTAAAGTATTGCTCAAAGACCAAGTGTGTCAATATACCTTATTTTGTCTAGCAGCAAACACTGAAATTTCGGAACATACTTCCACCCGCAATGCCACAATCAGTGTCATTGAAGGTAAAGGGTTACTAACTTTATGTGGGGAGAATATTGTCCTAGAGCCTGGTGTTTTAGTTTTTATGCCAGCTAATGCACCTCACGCTTTACAAACTGCAGAAAATCTCAGCTTTTTGCTCATCCTTTCCGAAAAAGCATCAGATAACAATTAATTTTTGGATCAAGAACTATGCAATCACTAATTTCTACTTTCGCCCAATACTCAGATATTGCTCAACCTCAATTAGAAGTAATACTATCTCACCCACTCAATGAATTTTTGAATTCACTGGAACTACAGCAAAAACTAGATAGTTTAGATAGTCCTTTGCTCAAGGAAACATTACCCACGGCTGGAGCAGTTTTAGCGAAAGAACTACCACCTTTTTATCACTGGCTAAAAAATGAATTAGGAGTGAAGCGTGTTCCTGAAAGTCCCGAACACACAACAGCCTGGGTAATTGGTTTTGTTCATCATCGCGAAAGTTTAACTAACTTAGTAGATTTACACCGTCCAGTACCACGTAAAGCTTTAGAGGCTTCCATTCCCCGCTTAATAGCGTTATTTGATGGAGTGCAAAGCGTTAAAGTCCGTCAGGAATGGCAAAAAGCGATCGCAATTCTTTGTTTAGTTCTAGTAGTGGCAGCTCGTGAACAAGATAAGTTAACTGTACCTGTTTAATAGGGTGAAACACATTCAGGAGATGGCAATCTTATTTCTCTAGCCAAAATTGTACTGCTGGAATGCGATCGCCTATGAATGAAGGGAAAGCGATTTTTACGTAGGGTTACACCTACGTACTTTTTTTTGGATCGCTAGAATATAACCAAAAAACCATAGTCGTTGATCGAGCAAGTGCGAAAACATCAATTCATTTACATTTTTGTGGCGCTGAGTTTAATTGGTATCCTAGGTTTTTCTTACTTCAGCCGCAAGCGATCGCGAATTCCTGTTTGTCAGCCATCAAAATTTATTGCTACTAAAGGTCAAAAATACTATGCCTATCCTGAAAAAATAGTAATTCAGCCTTGGCGCGGTCAACATCACGTCTATGCTGTATTTGCAGTTCCCAATCAATATAAAACTGACTATGTAATGCAAGTTACATTACCTGACAATGATACAGACTGCGGAACTATACATAATATTCCTAGCCCAAAGAGTGAAGGCATTCAGCCTCCTCCTGGGCATTACTTAGTTAAAGGGTATTTAAATACACGAATTGCTTTATGGCTAATTGCCCAAGGTAAGGTAGGTGAATTGCAGCAACCCACCAACTGGAAATTAGGCTACGGCGAGAAAATCCCTAAAAAGCGTAAGAAAGCTGAGTTGGGGATAGACTGGGGGTTGGGGAGATGAGGTAGATGAGGGGGATAAGGACAATTACCAATTACCTATTACCTATTACCATGCCCAATGCCCAATGCCCCATGCCCCATATCATCTAGTCATAAAGCATACACAAAAATAGGCCTGATTTGACAACTGTATTTGCTAACCTGAAAGGTACTGTACTAGAGAAGCTTTATGAACCGGATGTTTCGCAAATATCATCGCCAAATTGCGATCGCTTTATGTATACCCTTATTTTTGACTGTGCTTACTGGTATGGGCTATACCATCGTAGATGAATGGTTCCACCAAGGTGAGTTAGGCGAATTTTTGCTGAGTATTCATACTTTTGAGATATTACGTTTAGGTAAAATCTATCCAATTTTGAATGGTTTGGGATTATTAGGCTTGCTCATCACTGGTTTAAGTATGACAGGCTTATTTCGCAAACGCCCAGAGCAAAATAATTAGTAATTTCAAGCGAAATTAAAAATTCAAATTTGATACAGCGTAAGTGTTTCAGAGATTTTTCATAGTTAGATAATTTACACTGTGGTGTAAGCATACTGCTATGCAGGTGTTGCTGATTTTTGGTATGAAAATAACTTTGGATCTGGTTCAGAACTTTGTAGAAATTGTTCATGAAACATATCTAAATTTAGATTCATACTGAAATGCAGTAATGCCGTTCGTCAAGCCAAAAAAAAGACCCCCGGTGATTAGCCAGGGGATTCTGCAAGTCGGTATTGTCGCACAAAGACATTCGCGAGTTTTAAGATACCAATTTAATAATAAAAATATCTGCCAAATTGCCAAATCTAGTTGATGAGGGGATTGGGGGTTGGGGACTGGGGACTGGGGACTGGTGATTGGGGACTGGGGAGAAGGGATGATGGGGATTGAGAAGATGAGGGAGAAATAACAGATACTCATTACCAATTACCAATTACCAATTACCCATTACCCATTACCAATTACCCATTACCCATTAACAATTACCAATTACCCATTACCCAGTCCCTAGTCCCTAGTCCCCAATCCCCATTAAGCGTAAATCTTTAGCAAAGAGAATCAAATGCTACTGCAATAGTTGAAACCTCAGTTTTTAATCAAACATTATCTAAAAAAAATCTAAAAAAATATGTTGAGTATCCCTGTGAATCTTGGTTTACCCCGTGTACCAAGTTTAGTGACTTCTTTACCGGGGCCTCATGCTCAAGCAATTATAGAACGCGATCGCGCTGTAACTTCTCCTTCTTATACAAGAGATTATCCCTTGGTGGTGGCTAGGGGTGAGGGTTGTATGGTGGAGGATGTTGACGGTAATGTTTTCTTAGATATGACTGCAGGGATTGCGGTGACTAATACCGGACACGCCCACCCAGAAGTGATTGCAGCTATTCAAGCACAGTCAGCAAATCTTCTACATATGTCGGGTACTGATTTTTATTATGAACCGATGGTGGAATTAGCGGAAAAATTAGCTAGTCGCGCCCCTTTCCCCGCAGGTGCTAAGGTATTTTTTACCAATTCTGGGGCGGAATCTAACGAAGGAGCAATTAAACTAGCTCGATATTACACCAAGCGATCGCAAATCGTCGCATTTTTAGGCGCATTCCACGGGCGTACTTATGGTGCAATGTCTCTGACTGCTTCTAAAGTAGTGCAAAGACAGAATTTTGGCCCCTTTGTACCCGGTGTCACTCATATTCCCTACGGTACTCACGCCAGCTTAGATTATTTAGAAAAACATTTATTCCCGACGATGTTACCACCACAAGAGGTAGCAGCAATTGTTGTGGAAGCGATACAAGGAGAAGGTGGTTACATCGTACCGGAAGATGGTTTTTTACAAAGAATTCGGGAAATATGCGATCGCTATGGCATTCTGATGGTAGTTGATGAAGTGCAATCGGGGATGGGGCGCACCGGATGCTTATTTGCCATTGAGCATTGGTGTGTGATGCCTGATATTATTACCACAGCTAAAGGTATCGCTAGCGGTTTACCTTTAGGTGCAATTATCTCTCGCCCAGAATTAATGACTTGGCCGCCAGGGGCCCATGCTACAACATTTGGAGGAAATCCCGTAGCTTGCGCTGCTGGGATTGCGACACTAAGGCTTTTAGAAAGTGGTTTGATGGCTAACGCCTTGCAAATGGGAGAGTTATTACAAACAGGTTTAACTCAATTACATGAAAAATTTCCCCGCCTATCGTTACCACGGGGTAAAGGTTTAATGGTAGCGGTGGATTTATACAATGAAGAAGGTAATCTTGATCGTAATTTGCGCGATCGCATAATTCAAGAAGCCTTCAAACGAGGTTTATTATTGCTTGGTTGTGGTAAAGCTGCAATTCGTTTTTGCCCACCCTTAGTTATCGATAGCAATCAAATTCATATTGCTTTAGATATTCTCTCAGATATCTTAAGTTCCTAATTGCAGATTATAAATTGATCAAACTATTATAGGGTGGGCCGGACAGCCCGCCCTCAAATTGGAATTTAAATACTGATAAGCTTACTCAGTTGCAGTTTTTTGTATTACCTTGTAATTAATAGATAGCCCCTCTATTCACTACTTTCTCATCGTCCTCACAGACAATAATTTTGATAGCAACTTACTATAAAAATTAACCTTTGACTCTTGACATTTGACCTTTGACTCTTAAATTTATGAAACCCCAAATAGCCCTTCATCTCTTTTCATCGCTATGGGAAGAATACAGCGCCAGAGTCAGTTACGCCCGCATTTATCAAGAAATGATTACTGCGGCGGGTGGAACTGTTGCAAATGACCACATTGCTTTACGTTCTTTGCGTCTATCTCTCGATACGCCAACAGGTAAAGTTGATTTGGGAATTAATTATTTGGAACAATTAGCTACAGATTTAGGGTATGTAGCAGCAGGGGAATATATTTTTCCACAAACTCATTTATATGCTCGTCATTATAGTCATCCCCAGCAAGCAGAATTTGACTTACCAAAGCTATTTATTAGCGAGTTAATAGTAGATGAGTTGCCTGATAAAATTGCTCAACTCATTTATCAAACAGTATCATCAATTGATGGCGAGTTCATCTCTTTTCTACCAAATTTAATCAAGGAGAACAAGAACGAAAAAAATATTGCTCAAAAACTTCAGAAAATATTTACTCGTCCTTGGAAAACTCCCCAACGTTCTGTTGTGGAAGAGGTGAATCAGGTAACTCAATATGGTGCTTGGGTGTTGTTGCATAGTTATGCAGTCAACCATTTTACAGGCTTTGTCAATCGCCAAAATACTTCAAAATACCCAGATATTGACACGACGGTTGCAGGTTTAGTTAACTTGGGCGTTCCGATGAAAGCGGAGATAGAGGGTAATATTGCTTGGGGATTGCGTCAAACAGCCACGCAAGCTGTAACAGAAATGGTAACTGTTTTAGATGATAGTAATAATGAAGAAATTCAAATTCCCTGGACTTATGCTTATTATGAAATTGCTCAACGTTACCCTGTTGAAATAGAGCCAGGTAAATCTAAACTTTTTGATGCTTTTTTAGGTAAGAATGCCCAGCAATTATTTGAAATGACAAGGTTGTCTGGTAATGGTAATGGGTAATGGGTAATTGGTAATTGGTAATTGGTAATTGACGTTTAATGTTAATTAAGCCTTGAAACTCTGATGGAATAAGAGGCATTTCTAATTCACATCAGGCGTAATTCATAATTACGAATTAAGAATTACGAATTACGAATTAGTTTGACAGCTACCATCGATACAGAATGAAGATTGATAGGTACTGTCACGTTTACCAAAGATAGTATAACGATGATCGCGGATTTGTTCGTAAAAGCGATCGCCTGCCCACTTCGCCCCAGGTAATGCGCGATATGCATCGACAAATACACTTCCTAGCGGTAATAACTTGCCTATTTCTTCTGCGGCGTTACTGCCTTGCCAACGTTTTGCTGGTGCATTAGCATCAATCAACATCATCCCCTGTTCGCAATCTTGGGGTGTAATGCCAAATTGGGCGAGTGTCTGTTCATCTTGCATGGGACTGTAACGAAACAGCTTACCTTGATCTAAGCTCTCTAATAACTGCACTAAGGTAACGCAGAGATTGCAATTGCCGTCGTAGATTACGTAATAATTCATTATCCTTGTTTATACCCTTAAACGAGCGGTTGGCTTTAAAATGGTGAGATTATATTGCTATATGTAAATTTAACTTAGCTGCTCATTCCAAGAGTATCTACAGTCTTTAAAAGATTAAGTATAGCTTTACACTGGAAACTGAGTACTTGTTAGGGTGAGAATAATGCCACCAGAGAAGGTTTTAACAATTGATTTTGCCCAAAAAGATGCCTGTTCAGCAATTCTACCGCGATCGCCACTGCTTTCTAGCTACGATGCCCAGTGGAATGGGATTCGCTTGGAACATCATCGACAGCCTGGTTATGAAACGCCCGAACACTATTTTGAACAGCATATTATTCTGATCAGTCTAGACCTTAGTGGTAACAAAGTTGAGCGGCTATTTGATGGCAAGTTGCAGGTTGAACGCATCAACTATGGTGATGTGGTAGTAATTCCAGCAAATACCAATCACTTATCAAGGTGGAAAACAGAAGGGGAATTTTTAGTTATTAGTCTTGAACCTGTTTTATTCACTCGTGCGGCTTTCGATGCTGTAGATTTGCAGGGCTTCGAGATTGTACCCCACTTTGCTGCACCCAACCCGATGATTCAACAAATAGGAATGTCACTGCAATCAGAATTAGTATCAGGTGGGCTGGGTACTCGTGCTTATATCGAATCTTTGGCAAGTACACTCTGCATTCATCTACTTAAACATTATTCTGAATCTAATAATATAGTTGCTGAATATACTAAAGAAAGGGGACTGCCACGGCTCAAGTTACGACAAGCTGTGACATATATTCAAGAGCATTTGGAGCAAGATTTGACTTTAGCTGAAATCGCTGAAGTCACAGGTATGAGTATGTACCATTTTTCGCGGCTCTTTAAACAATCAACAGGTTTTGCACCCCATCAATATGTTTTAAATTGTCGAATTGAAAGAGCTAAAAAATTATTAACTCGTACTGAACAAACTATAGACCAAATTTGCCAGCAAGTAGGGTTTCAAAGTCAAAGCCACTTTACATACGTCTTCCGAAAATCACTAGGAACAACACCTAAAGTTTACCGAGAAAAGGTGAAAGTTTAGGATTTACAAATCAATTAGAGTAGAAACTTTCTACTCTATATTGAAGTTGTTTGTGTACACCAAAACCGCAAAACCACAAGTCAAATTCATGGAGATTGTGATGAGATACAAACTTTTGGGTAAAAGTGGGTTGAGAGTCTCGGAACTTTGCTTAGGTACCATGACTTTTGGTGAAGATTGGGGTTGGGGTGCTTCTAAAGATGAAAGTCGTCAGATTTTTGATACCTTTGTAGAAGCTGGCGGAAATTTCATCGACACTGCCAACGGTTACACAGATGGTAGTAGTGAAAAAATTGTTGGTGAGTTAATAGCTAAAGATAGAGAACGTTTTGTAGTTGCAACTAAATACTCGTTTCCATTGCGGATGAACGAGAATCAGAAAAATCCTAACGGTAGCGGTAATCATCGTAAGAATTTAATTCAGTCTTTAGAAGGGAGTTTGAAGCGGTTAAATACTGACTATATTGATTTATTTTGGTTGCACGCTTGGGACTTTACCACACCCATAGAAGAAGTTTTGCGATCGCTCGATGATGTCGTCCGTCAAGGTAAAGTACTCTATATCGGCATTTCTAACGCCCCAGCCTGGATTATCTCCCAAGCCAATACTATCGCCCAATATCAAGGATGGACGCAGTTTGTCGCCTTGCAAGTTGAATATAGCTTGATTCAGCGCACCCCAGAAAGAGATTTAATTCCAATGGCAAAGGCTTTGGATTTGGCGGTAACACCTTGGTCACCTTTGGGTGGTGGTGTCCTCACAGGCAAGTATAACAAGCCCGCGCAACCAGGGGATGAACAAGGACGATTAACCAATGCAGCGTTAGGAAGTATTTCTGAACGTAATTTAGCGATCGCAGATGTTGTCAGTCAAGTAGCCCAAGATATTGGACAGACACCCTCCCAAGTTGCACTAGCTTGGTTACACGCCCAAACTGGTGTCATTATCCCGATTATCGGCGCACGCAAGCTGAGTCAATTTCAAGATAACTTAGCTTCTTTAGATATCAACCTCTCACCCGCACATCTGCAACGCCTGAATGAAGTCAGCCAAATTGAACTAGGTTACCCCCACGATTTCTTACATAATGATACGATCCGCGATCGCCTTTTTGGTGGTACATTCAATACCATAGACAACCATCGCCTCTGAGCCAGCTAATTGCAAATTTTTGTCTATAAATAAACAAAATAATTGATTATCAGCTGATTTCCATCTGTCTCAAGGAAGTTTCGCTTTATGAAGTCCTATTTGTAGACTGATTGTGTTGAATCTTTGAACCAAGCAGATAACACCCATGAGCGACAATAAAATTGCTTCTCGTCTTTATCCCACTCGCATTGATATTCCTGCCGAAGCTAGACAAAAAATCGTGGTACTTCTTAATCAAACTTTGGCAGCATCTTTGGATCTCAAAACTCAAACAAAACAAGCGCACTGGAACGTTAAAGGAACTGATTTTTATCAGTTGCATGAATTGTTTGATGAAATTGCAGGCGAATTAGAAGAGTACATTGATATGTTTGCGGAACGTGTCACCGCTTTAGGTGGCTACGCCCTCGGTACCGCCCGCGCCGCCGCTAGCAATTCCATTTTGCCAGAATATCCTTTCGATATTTTAGATGGCAAAGACCACGTAACCGCTTTAGCAGACCGTTTTGCACCTTATGCTAAACACCTGCGGGAAGCCATTAACCAAACCGATGATTTAGGTGACCTAGACACCGCTGACCTTTACACCGAAGTCTCCCGCACCATTGATAAGCGTCTGTGGTTCTTAGAAGCGCATCTGCAAGTAGCAGAAATCAAAGGTGAAAATGGCGCGTCTACTTTCAAAGGAACTCAACAGCCAGCAGGTGTGAGATAATAGCCGAAATCATCTTGAGTAAAAAGTAAAATTAGACCTATGAGCCATCAAATTGGTATAGTACCAATTTTTTATGAAGCTGCATAGAATTCGATCCCCCCTAGTCCCCCTTAAAAAAGGGGGAACCGGAAAAATTTATCAAAGTCCCCCTTTTTAAGGGGTAAACCGGAAAAATCTATCAAAGTCCCCCTTATTAAGCTATCCATTACCCGGATCTTTCTCAACATTTACGAGAGTATTCACTCACGCTTTTTATAACCCTGATTCCTTCGTCATCAATTCTCAATAAAAACCTAATTTTAGCGAGAAGACTAAGAGTTAATCTGTCAAGTATGTTTGACACCTCAGTGTTCAAGATGCCCACAAAATAAGCGTTTCAAGATTGTAAAGAAAGATGTGACTAATGGATAGCTTATTAAGGGGGATTTAGGGGGATCTAGATATTTGCAACTTTACATCAATTTGGTCTAAAGCCCAAAATGTGGCATTGCAACAAAATGCATATTTATTTCTCAGACGATACAAAGAGAAATAAGACCTTCTTAATTGAATAACTCTGTTAATGGAGTAGTAACTTTTTGGTAAGTACGCCACTTTTAAGTGCGTACTTTTATTTTATAGGTACATACTTTATGATTTAAATAGTTGAAAAACGGGTTTGAGATTATGTGCGCTTGAATAATTAGATTGTTGTATGGGCTGGTAATGGGTAATTGGTAATTGGTAATTGGAAAAACCAATATTTAATTATCAGCGATGAGCCGAACTTGATAGAACAGGCAATTATTTAACGAACAAAGTTCAAGAATTACAAAAACAATAATAAGCAACTCTTGGATATTTAAATCACCGATGTTTTAAGCTTGCAACTCTTGTGTGATGAGCACCTGGCTTTGCCATTCATACAGATTTAAAGTCCGACATAAGCCTACTATTCAATTTTAAGAATCAACTAAACCTGAGGTAGATGTATGTCTCAAAATACTAAAACTCTCGTAGTTCATGATAGCAACTCACGCGGTCATACGAGAATTAATTGGCTGGATAGCTACCATACATTTTCCTTTGGTAGTTTTTACAATCCCGAGCAAATGGGATTTCGCTCTCTGCGGGTGATTAATGATGATACCGTAATTGGTGGCGCTGGGTTTGGTACCCACGGCCATCGAGATATGGAAATCCTTACTTATGTGTTGTCTGGTGCGCTAGAGCATAAAGATAGCTTAGGTACAGGTTCAGTCATTCTTCCTGGTGACGCACAAATTATGAGTGCTGGTACCGGAATCACCCACAGCGAATATAATCATTCCTCAACTGAACCAGTCCATTTTCTGCAAATTTGGATTTTACCTAACAAGCAAGGACTATCTCCTAGGTATGATCAAAAAGCGTTTTCTGTGGAAGAGAAGCGGGGACAACTACGCTTGATTGCTGCGAAAGATGGGCGAGATGGCGCTGTAACAGTTCACCAAGATGTGGATATATACGCATCTGTGCTAGAAAGCGGTGATGTTGTTAATTATCACGTGAAAAGCGATCGCTATGCCTGGTTACACGTAGCTCAAGGTACCGCCACCCTCAATGGTAAGGAACTCAACGCTGGAGATGGTGTACAAATTAGCGGTGAAGAAACACTCGAAATCAGCAGCAATTCCAGTGGAGAAGTCTTACTGTTCGATTTGGGCTAATCGTCAGGGGCTAGTGATGAGAAATTTTCATCCCCCCATTGTACGATTTATTGTATAACCGTCTAACTTGCTAACGTTGAATGTCTCCACAGTCTGAAAGACACTCAGATAAATGGCTCTGTGAATCAATCACAGAGCCATTTTTGCTTTGAGAGTGAAGTTTATTGAAGTAGTGAATAATTTTGTTCACAAATATAAAAGATTCCTTAAGACATTTATTTTATCTACCTAAAGTAAGAAGTAGGAATTGCATAAATTTTGCACATTAAAGTAAAGCTAGATAAATTTAACTATCATAAAAAATGAATTATTTAAAAGACAGACATAAATTTTTACAAAAAGAACGGCAATTGCTACATACAGAATTAGTTAAATACGGCGTAGACTACGATAAAGCTGCTAAAGCCGCCCAGATACTAGCCGAGAAGAAACCAGACGAAGTCTTAACACAGGAAGAAATTCAACTTACCAAAGAAGTTTGTGAGTTGTGGTTAAAACAGCGCAACCGCTTAGCTTCCATTGATAAAGTAATCAATTAATTTGTCATTTGTCATTTGTCATTTGGTAATTGCTTTTTCTCTCCTTCTCTACCTCATCCCCAATCCCCAATCTCCAGTCCCCAATCCCCAATCCCCAATCCCCCCTACTCAGGTATCACTGGACTAATAGGACTCAAGGGCGCAGTAAAGACATAATAGATGACTCCAGAACCGAGGATCATAATAGCAAGGCTGAAAAGGATGACCCAGCGATCTGTCGGTTCGTAACTATCTTCTTCAATATCGCGACGAACTGCAAAATAATGTCCTGTGGACAGCCACACTGTAATTAAACCCACCAAGGAGAACACTAAACCTAACTTCCAACCAGTTCCCGGATGAGGTAGCAAAGGAACTTGAAAGGCGCGTAACCGGACGATGACGACACCAAAACCTAAAAGCGCGATCGCAGTTCGCATCCAAGCTAGGTAGGTGCGTTCGTTAGCCAGGTGATCCCGGATGCGCGATGGATTTAATCTTCCCGGCTTTTTCTTCTCTTCTACTTTTTCATTATTATTTGATTCGCTATTGTCTAACTTTAATTGCATCAATAACGCCCTCATCCCCAAAAGAAATATTTTTCTAAAAATACCAAAATCATCGCCAATCTTGTTTCATCAGATTGCCAATCTGCGTGCCGATAGCACTTTGGAAATATTTTTGATGGTTTTAGCATTTATCTTAATATTATTTTAAGGCTGAGTTATAAATAAAACAAGCCTGATTTTTTCAAGGCTAATTTCAACGTTTTATACTTCAATAAATTACCTAAAAGTAGAGATTGCTTAAGATAAGTAAACCGCACGGGAACGTTGGCTAGAATTAGTGCTGGTGGTGGAAGAAACCCGTACAATAGTTGTTTTGCAAGAAACCATTGCCGAATTCCAAAAATTAACATTTTCTCGTTTCAGCAAAAAGTGCCAAGAAAACAACGTTCTCGCAGTCCAAAAGAGCTATTGGATGCCACAGGTAGAAGGTTGATATTGCTAATTAGCGACTGTATTTCCCCCCTTGCCAGAAAATTAGCAGGCTTAATGGCACAGCTGCACCTGTAAGTTTGCCTGTAATACATCTAATTCAGCAAGAACTCTTGCCAGAATCTAGTCACATTCACTAAGCAGAAGTTTTTATGAGTGGATTGCTGCAATTTGTTCAGGGGCATAAACAGACTCAACCAGAACAGTGGCATTATGAGTTTGTTGATGGTGTTCGGACAATTTTGCTTAATTCTGTAAACGCTGACACCTAATTAGCCTAGCAGCGAATCTTAAATACTACACACCCGACAAATTTAAAATTTACCAAATGCTTGCATAACCTGCATTTTGACTATTTTACTTAACCAATTTACTGGCGATTAAGGTAACTGTTGAGCAACCTCTGGCTTAGATACTCTAACATGGTACTAGGCACCACACTCATTCATGGTAGAGGTATCTATGGAAGCTTTAGCGGAAACTCTAGATACAAAATTGCGTCAATGGAAACCCGATGTTGCTGAACAAGTACGGCAATATGTGGCAGCAATTATCGAAATGGCAGACCAAGATGCACTAGACATTATGCAATCAAAGGAAGTTACGCAAGAACCGGTGGACTGGTCAGAAAAAAATGACAACTAGTGCAGACTGGCAGAAATAACTAATCAGTACAAAATTCAACTCAGGGCTCAGCACTACCATCACGACTGATTAGAAACTGTTGCCGCGATGTACTAGCATTGATACAGAAAAATTGTTGCAGGATCGGATAAGCTAACCAAAGCAGTTTTCATCCTCAAAACCATGACCGCAAGTAGTCCCACAATTTTAGCCCTAGACTTTGATGGAGTGATTTGCGATGGACTAATTGAATATTTTGAGGTAGCATGGCGCACCTATTGTAAAATCTGGTCGCCTGCTAACAATATACCAGCCGATAATTTAGCCTCGAGATTTTATCGGCTACGACCAGTAATTGAAACAGGCTGGGAAATGCCTGTTTTAATCAAAGCATTGGTAGAAGGGATTGCGGATGACAATATCCTGCAAGATTGGGTAAAAATTGCTCCACAAATATTGTTAAACTACAAGCTACAAGCAAGAGAAATTGCTGCCGCACTAGATAATATCCGCGATGAATGGATTGCTACTGATTTGAATGGCTGGTTAAGTCTGCATAGATTTTATCCTGGTGTAATCGACAAAATCAAAGCAACTATTGCTAGTGCGGTTAGCTTATATATTGTTACCACCAAAGAAGGGCGTTTTGTCCAGCAGCTATTGCAACAAGAAGGAGTAGAGTTATCTTCTCAAGAGATTTTTGGCAAAGAAGAGAAACGTCCTAAATATGAAATTCTCCGCGAATTAATCCAGACAGCAACTCAAAAGCCTGTTAGTCTTTGGTTTGTAGAAGATAGGCTCAAGACATTGCAATTAGTACAACAGCAATCAGACCTTGCAGATGTCAAACTTTTCTTGGCAGACTGGGGCTACAATACTCAATCGGAAAGAGAAACAGCCGACAATGACCAACGGATTCAGTTATTATCTCTTGCTCAGTTTGGTGATAACTTCTCAAATTGGAGTTGAATTCTTCAGAGGATAAATTAGGGGCTAGTTTTCTAGTTTTTCTGACATTCATATTGGATAATGCGTCGCCTGGGAGCCATTTTTAACAAATAATAAGCTCAACCACATTTAGTTTGCATAACCTGAATTGTATATTTATTGTGGGGTGAGCATCTTGCCCGCCCTACAATAAATACAAGTTAAATATGGAACAGCTTATCAAAAACTCAGCAGACTCTAATTTTTCAGTCAGCTTGATCTCAGATTAATAAATCAATCTATTAATTACAGGCTCTTGATTGACATCAAGCTCTTGGTAATTGAAGAAAGAGGTTATTATGATGAAAAAATTAATTGGTAGTGCTTTATCTGCTCTCATACTCACTACATCTGCTGCTGCTATAGCTACACCTGTTAAATATAAACAGCTAAATACACAGGCACAATCTCAAATAGCATATCAAATTAACGTTCCTCATATTACTGGTTCTGGTGTTCGTAATAATGCTCACTTTATCCAAGTTGCAGTAGTTGGGATGTCGCTGCAGGATTTAATGATATCTCTACCAGACCAAATGGAACGTTTTAATAGTGTAGAGATTACAGACCAATCAGGTAAACAAATTGCTGCTAAAACAGAAATTAGTAAAGAACGTATAGCAATCACCTTTGAGCAACCTGTAACTTCTGGTGGTGTGGTAGAGGTAAATCTCACAGGTATACGAACCAGGAGTTCAGGCGTAAGAACACTGCTTTATGGTGTAACTGGCCAAAGAGTTGGTTTGAAAGGAGATATTCCAATTGGAACAGCCAGAATTGATCTCCTCGATCAAAGCTAAATTAGATACTCTCTTTGCATGGTGGTGAGTGTCTGGAACTGCAAAACAAAATAGCTAAAAAGGTAGAGATTACATATCTCAGATTGCATCAAAATCTTATAGGGTAGGCAGAATGCCTACCCTAATTGTGCAACATAAATTATTGTTAGTTAACGATTGAGTCTTTAGACAGAGGTATTGAGAAATTGTATTGTTTAATCTGCAATAAATACAGTGTTGTGTACTTAATCGTAACTCGGCGTTTTTCCTGCTGCTAACTACGAAGCGGTAACAACAACATAATTCAACTGTAGGAATAAAAGTAGAATGCGGCTGAATTTAGTTTTATTTTGGGTCAGTTTATCCTTCGTAGTTGTAGGAGTAATTATGCTGCTGCTCCAAAGCTCAATCGATTTTCATTCGTCACTTAGTTGAGGTATTTATGAATTACCTTGTTGCAGTTTTGCCAGATAGAATCCAAGCAGAAGCAGCTTACTCTGCTTTAGAAAACGAAGGCTTATCCGGTAACCAAATTGATATTTTAGGCAGTGGCTATAAAAGTGCTGATGAGTATGGGTTAATTGACCCTAATAAACAAGCCGCTAAAGGAGCTAAACGCTTATTGTACTGGCTTGTTCCCTTAGGATTTGTTGCTGGTTATGCTTTCAACTTTTTAACTGGTATCGAAATCTTATCCGCAGTTGGTAATATTGGTAATCACATTATTGGTGGTGTTTTAGGAGCCATTTCTGGTGCCTTAGGAGCCTACTTTGTTGGTGGTGGTGTTGGTCTGACCACAGGTAGCGGCGATGCTTTACCTTATCGCAATCGACTGAATGCAGGTAAGTATTTAATTGTGGTGAAGGGTACAGAAGAATTAACCCGTCAAGCGACTCGGATACTACGTCAATTTGAGCCAGAAAATATTCAAGGTTACACAGAACCAACTGGTGCCTAGAAAGGGACTTCCAACTAAAAATATACTATTGCTTTTTGGGCAAGGGAGCAGGGAGCAGGAGGGAGACAGAAAATATTCTCTCTCGTAAATTGGATAATTTATTGGCTAGGAATGCCAAAATATGAGTTTGCTCAATGAACAAGAGAAGGGAATTCCACTTGTTTTTTTGATTAAGCTAATCAAAATTGAAACCTATTTAAAAAAAGAATGCGAGACATAGTTAGGGAGACAAAATTTTTGTACCCTTACCAGTAATTTTTATCTCGCAAGCATTCTTGGAATTAGTATAAGTTGAAAAATTGAGGCGGGATTATTCTCTTTCTTAAAGTGAAACAGAATAGTTACTAGCAGATGAGTGCTTCGTAAGCAGATAGCGCACTTCTTCATCGGTAGTTTGCAAAAAGTTTTCGTACCATAGACCAACTGCACACATTTGCTCTGGCATTTTCAAACAAACTACTTCATCGACTATCCTCTGCAATTGTTCACAAGTTTCAGGTGGTGCAACTGGAACTGCTACAATCATGCGCTCGGGTTGTTGGCGTTGCAATATGGTAATACCAGCACGCATGGTTGAGCCAGTAGCAATACCATCATCCACAACAATGACTGTGCAATTTTTGACATTAACTGGAGGGCGATCGCCTCGATAAGCGCGATCGCGACGCTGTAATTCTTGGAATTCATCAGCCGTTACTTGCTCAATCGTCTGACTGGAAATGCCCAAAGAGTTCACAACATCATAATTTAATACTCGAATACCTCCCGATGTAATTGCTCCCATTGCCAATTCTTTATGGCCAGGTACACCTAGTTTTCTCACTAAGCAGATGTCTAATGGAGCACCTAGTGCCTTTGCTACTTGATATGCTACTGGTACACCACCGCGAGGTAAGCCTAAAACCAACAAGTTTGGGCAACTAGCATAGGCTGTTAGTTGTTTACCTAACATCTGACCAGCTTCTAAGCGGTTACGGAATTTTGTAGACATAATTATCACCTCCATAGGGTGAAAGCGATGCATCGTGAAATTCTGTGCAATATACCGAAGATGACCCGATCTACTATTTGCGATATTGCTGACTGCAAAGGCTACTGAATAGAGCTTGTACCAAATTTTCTAATAATTACTCGCAGTACTTATAAACTCTCTATAAACGTCTTTGACTATATATACTGCTATGGGCTGTTAAATAAGACTGAAATTACCAGCGTGCTATTAATTTTGGTTACAAACCGCAAAATAATAATAGATATCCTTTGGACATAAGTCTATTGTCTCATCCTGACAAATTTATATAGCAGTCCTCAATCATTTGTAAGAATCTATAGATATTTGAAATTTGTTCTCCTTTTCCCGATTACCCAGTCCCCACAAGTGTGCCAGGTTCAAAAGTGGCATAGGTTAATCGGATGGTATAAAAACAGATGGTATTCTAGGTCAGGTTTACAACAGCGGTTTCACCTAGATAATCGCATCCTAAGTAAACACGAATTTGGTTGCAAAATTGGCTAACTTAACAACCATCATCAGTGGGAGATGTGGCGAGGCTCAAAATTTGGGCTGAGAGCCTTTTAATGAATTAAATAGGCATCTATGCGATCGCGAATATTTGTAAAACGGTAATTTGTAGATTTTCCGTTTATTCATTGCCAGGAGTGTGCTACTCAATTCATCGAACACCTTAGGAGTCGCATTATTATGTTTTTGGATCAACCGGTTGCAATCACTCAACCTGTTAACCTTGGCAATGCAGCTAAGTTACAAACTGAATATGCTGATAACGCAGATTTATCGGCATCGAAACTGACAAGTACTCAAAATAACTCAAATACAAAAATTGCTCTCAGTACTACTGGTAAAACCTACTTTGTTTCTGGAACTGGAAACGATAACAATAATGGACTGAAGGAAAGTAGCGCATTTCGGACGTTGGGAAAAGCTGCCTACGTCTTACAACCAGGTGATACCATTTATGTCATGAATGGAACCTATACACATAGTAATCCATACCAAGCTGTGATGTATCTTGAAAACAAAAAAGGTACAGCAAGTAAGCCAATTACCATCAAAGCCTATCCAGGACATCAACCATTTATCAAGGTAGACAATTACACTGGCATTCAGATTGTTAATTCCTCTTACATTACGGTTGAGGGTTTTAAATTACAAGGAAACAACGACAATATCACTTTGCAGTATGCATTACAGCAAAAGGATAATCTCAACAATCCCCACACCTCAAATAATGGCATTCAAATCACTGAGTATTCCCACCATATAGTAGTTCGTAACAACCAAGTTGCGAAGTTTGGCGGTGCAGGAATCAGTAGTATTAAAGGAGATTACCTGACATTTGAAAATAATGTTTTGTATCAGAATTGTTTCTATACTCCTTGGGGAGCCAATACCCTAGGCATGATGTATAGCTGGAATTCTGATAACAACACCAGCCAATACAAAATGATTATTCGGGGAAATATTGTTTACCAAAATAAAAGCTTAGTTCCCTGGAAAGAGGCAGGCAAAATCACTGAAGGGCATGGGATTATGATGGATGATAATCTCAATACCCAACAGAATTCTACTCATCAGCCCTATAGAGGCAAAACCTTAATTGCTAACAACATATCCTATAACAATGGTGGTGCTGGGATTATGATCTATAGCAGTCCCAATGTTGATGTAGTTAACAATACAACTTATCAGAACACGCAATCTCCCGATCATGCAAAAGCTGGAGAAATTACGGTTCTAGATGCCGATCAGGTAAAAGTATTCAACAACATCATGTATACGCGCAAGGATGGTGTAGCAAACCAAGTATATAACGCCAAAAATACTCAATTTGACTACAACGTTGTTTACAATTCCTCCAAATTTACCAGTTCGCTAACTCACAATATTATTGGGAAAGACCCTCTATTGAGCGATCCGGCCAAGGGTATTTTCACCCTCAGATCTGGTAGTTCAGCGATTGATACTGGAACCCAGACTTTCAGTGGTGTCAATGCACCGACTATTGATAAGCAAGGCTTAAACCGTCCGCAAGATGGAGATGGTAGAGGTGGTGCAATTGTAGATATAGGTGCGTTAGAAGTCGCTACCAAAGCTGCTTTCGCAAGGTAAATCATACCATTTTGAAAAACAGATGAGTAGGGGCATGGCAGCATGAAGATAATGGGATATTCCCAAATATTTTGGTTGCTGTGCCCTAACAGAGAATTTATCTGTTGCAAACATGATTTGAATTGGTATAACTTATACCAATTTGAAAAAAGAATGGGACGGATTGTAGGGGCAAGGCACTGCCTTGCCCTCTAGAATATTATTGATGTGTCGCAAACATTATTTGATTTGGTATTACCATACAAAGCTTTGGATGCGTGATGCGTTAGCTAAGGCTAACGCACCCAACAATTCTAAATAAATAAAATAGGAATGCTATATTTGCTACTTATGATGTAGGGCTAAGGCAATATGTATCGTTGTTTCCTGTTGATAAATGCTGGAAATTGAGAATTGCCCACCACAAATTCTGACGATTTTTTTGACTAATTTTAAGCCCATGCCTATGCCTTGCTGTTCATAGGTTTTGCGTTCAAATTGCATGAAAGCACCGATTTTGGAAATCTGTTCTGCTGTCATTCCTCTGCCAAAATCATGGATATAGAGATTCAGCATTTCTTTATCTACCTGAGTGCTAATTTTGATGGCTGTGCCAGGTTGAGAGAATTTGAGGGCATTATCGACTAATTCATAGAGGATAATTTCTAGATATTGCTTTGAGATAGATACCTCAGCTTCCTCAATTGCAAATATTAAATCGTCGTGACGTTGAAAAATTTGGGCATGAGATTGCAAAGCTGTGGCGATCGCATCCTGAGAAAAGTAGGTTGATTGCGGTTCGATTTTTTGCGGTTGCTGTGCTAATAACTCTAGTTCTAAATAAATCAGGAATTGTTTGGTTAATTTTTCTAAGTTACGGGCTGATTTATCTGCCAAGCTTAAACATTCCCGGATTTCGGCAGGATTCATGTTCTCAAAATCATCCATCAGCAAGCTGACGATGCCAACAATGCCATTGAGTGGTGTATTCAGTTCGTGGGGTAAAGCCGTGACTAAGTTACCGCGTAGTTCATCAAGAGTGCTTTCTAAAACTTTGATGGTATTGGCTTGGACATCAGATAAACTTTGGATTTTGTCGTACTGTTGCTTAATTCTCAGCATTGCATGAACGCGGGCGCGTAGTTCCACTGCGTTGACGGGTTTGCTAATAAAGTCTTCGGCACCAGCTTGTAAGCAACGCGCTAGGTCTTCTTTGCCTGTGAGAGCTGTCACCATAATAATGGGGACTGGTTGCCACTGAGACATGGCTTTAATTTGTTTACAGACTTCTATACCATCTGTTCCCGGCATCATGACATCGAGCAAAATTAGATCTGGCTGAAATAGGTTGAGAGATGCGATCGCCTCTTGTCCACCAGCCGCATAATGTAGTGTGTAATCTTGCTGACTTAAGAATGCTTCAATAACATCAAAGTTATCGGGTTCATCGTCAATAACTAAAATCGAAGCCATAAAGGGAACAGGGTAAAAAATGCTTAATTATACCAAATCAAATCATGTTTGCGACATATCAATAGAGTCTAGAGGACAAGGCAATGCTGTGTCCTCTAGACTCTATCGCATTCTTTTTTTAAATTGATTTTATTAAGTACTTAATAGCTGTTGAATAGTGGTAGCCAATTGCTTGAGTTTAATAGGTTTACTTAAGTAGTCGTTGGCTCCAGCGGCAATGCAGCGATCGCGATCGCCACTCATGGCTAATGCGGTGAGTGCCACAATTGGAATATTGACTAAGTTGGGATCGAGACGAATGAGTTTGATGGCTTCTAAACCGTCCATCAAGGGCATTTGAATATCCATCAAAATTAAATCAGGGTGCTGAGTTGTCGCTAATTCGATGGCTTCTTTACCATTATTTGCTAAAAGAATGCGATAGCCTTTAGCTTTGAGATAGCTGGAAACTGTACTGATATTGGCTTCGTTATCTTCAGCTAACAAAATTAGGGGCGCGGGTTTGTCAAGGTTTGAGGAAACAAATTCTGGAGTAACAGCTAGTTGAATATCTGCGACTACAGGAGCAACTGGGGTATAGGGTAACTCGATGGTAAAACAACTGCCTACACCTAATTCGCTATTTAACCCCACCCTACCGCCGTGCAATTCTACAATGCGTTTTACCAATGCTAGCCCCAAACCTGTACCCGCGTATTGACGATTTAAAGCGCTATCAATTTGGATGAAGGGCTTAAATAGTTTGTTGATATTTTCTTGGGCAATGCCGATACCTGTATCTTTTACGGCAATTTGCAAAAAGTGTTGCGGGTAAGAATTGTTAGTGGTGATGTCAGGGGCAAGTTGGTTAACTTCTAGGGTAATTTGTCCCCCTTCTGGGGTGAATTTAACCGCATTGTTGAGTAAGTTAATTAATACTTGACGAATGCGTCGTTCATCTACTACTAGATTAGGGAGATTTTGGGGAATTTTGGTTTCTAGCTGGATGCGTTTTTTCAATGCCTGTTGTTTGATAAATGCCAAACTAGATTGGCACAGATTTGCTACAGAAATTGAGGTGCAATCCAGCTTAATTTGTCCGGATTCAATTTTTGCTACATCCAAAATATCGTTGATCAACTCCAGCAAATGAGAGCCGCTGCGCTCAATGGTATCTAAAGCTTTCAGTTGTTGCTGATTGATGCTGCCAAAAACTTCGTCTTGCAACCCTTCAGTCATCCCCAGAATGGCATTGAGGGGGGTACGCAGTTCGTGACTCATGTTAGCTAAAAATTCATCTTTAAGGCGGGTAGCGCGGGCGAGTTCTTCGTTAGAAAATGCTAGCTGTTGATTGATTTCTGTAAGCTTGGCTTCTGCTTGTTGGCGTTCAGCGAGTTCTTGCTGTAATTGTTCAAATAGACTCGCTTGCTGAATTGCGATCGCTAACTGGTTGGCAATTTGTTGCAGAATTTGGGCTTCTGAGTTTTTCCAGATGCGTTTTTCTTGGCAAGCATGAACAACTAAAATTCCCCACAGCTTATTTGTTGCCCAAGGCGAAACCCAGCGATGATTCTGGTCGCGTACTTCTTGTAAGATGGGTGCCACAATTTTGGATTGGATTTGTCCTTCCTGGGAATATTCCAGCAAGCAATGCGTCCAGATATCATTCATCACATCAGGGACAATACGAGGCTTACCTTGCCAGTAGCAATCCAGGATTTCTTGAGACCAAACTTCGTTCTCCCAGTGGCGATGTTTTAGGCTGACAAATTCACTAGATACAGCTTCTTCCGCAATTTGACTTCTACCATCCCCAAACAGGCGAAACACAATAACGCGATCGCAATACATTAAATCTTTCACCTGCTGAGTTACTGTTGCCAGAATCTCGTTGAGATCTAATGACTTGCGAATTTGTTCAATAATTGCCCCTAGAGTTTGCTGTCGCCGCAGTTGTAGGGCAATACTCGCTTCAGCTTGCTGCCGCACCAACAGTTCCGACTGATTTTTTTCGTAGAGACTCGCTTGTTGAATTGCGATCGCCAACTGGTTAGCAATTTGCCGCAATAATTCAATTTCCCATGTTGTCCATGCATGAGGTCGATGATTGTAGTACATCGCAAACAAACCCCAAAGTGATTCATTCACGAAGATGGGTGTAATGACATAAGCTTTGGCTTGAAACTGCTGCAAAATTTCAATATGGCAAGGCTGTAAGCCAGCTTGATCAATATCAGCAACTACTAGGGTTTCGTAGTTTTGGAATCGACCGCCTTGAGTTTCTTGGAGATAGGTATCTTCCCAAACTGTTTTTATCTCATATCCCACAAGTTTTACCCAACCGTCAGCTACAGATTCCGCAACAAACTCACCACTCCAATCTGCTTGAAAGCGGTAAAGCGCTACCCGATCTACTCCTAATACTTGCCTGACCTGAGTCACTGCGGCATTGATAATGACCTCAATATCTAAAGATTGGCGAATAGTTTGGGTAATATTCCACAGCAACTGTTTGTGTCTGGCCTGCAGTTGCAGTTGCATCTCTGCTTGTTGACGTTCCCGGAATGCAGCTTTTTGTCCGCTAATATCTACAACTACACAGATTGTTTGGTAATCTGAGCTTGGGATGACTGCTGCTCCCAGCAAGACAGGAATCCTGCTACCATCTTTGCGGTAATATTCTTTTTCCCAAGGATTCATCGCACCATCATTGATGAGATGGTCGATTGCGACAATATCAGCAGGTACATATTCGGGTGGGGTCATGGCTTTCCAATTCAATACCCCAGCGTTTAATTCTTCTCTGGTATAACCCACCATCTGTAAGAAGCAATCGTTGGCATCGGTAATGTCCCCTTGAAAATTGGTAAAGATCATTCCCACAACATTGGAATCAAACATTTGCCGGAAGCGGATTTCACTACTTTGCAGCCCTATCTCCGCGCGCTTGCGATCGCTAATATCAAAGTTCACCCCTATCATGCGTTGGGGTTTGCCCTGGGCATCTCGAACCACTACCCCATAAGCTTTGATGTAGTGGATACTACTATCTGGATGTAGAACCCGAAACTCAGTATTGTATTCTGCTTGTCCTAAAACGGCTTGCTCGAGCAATGCTTCAGTTGATTTACGGTCATCTAGATGTAGCATATTTGCCCAAGTTTCGTAGACTATATGGGAATCAGATTGTGGAGTGACACCATACAGTTCGTACATCCGTTCATCGCAAAGAATGGTGTTCTGTAAAATATCCCACTCCCAACAACCAATTCCCCCAGATTTCAGTGATAAAGCCAGGCGTTCTGATATTTTCTCGAGTTCTACTTCTCGCGCTTGTAATTCTTCAGTCCGCTGTTCTACCCTGACTTCTAAGTCCTGATTGAGGTGATGTAATGCATCGTTGGCTGCTATCCGCTGCAATTCTGCGGCGGCTCTTGCGGCAAATACTTGGAGAATGGCAAGTGCTTCGGTATATTTATGCTGTGGTAAGGGCTGCTTATCGAGAATGCAAAGGTTGCCAATTGTATTACCAAGATTGTCTTTTAAAGCAATGCCCAGATAGCTATCTACCTGCATTGTCCGCAAGGCTGAATTATTAGGAAAGATTGTTTGCAGTTGGCTTTGGCAATAAAATTCCCCGTTTCTGAGGCTATATTCGCAGGGTGTGTCAGCTATGGAGTAGGAAATTGCTGGTTGTAAGGCTCCACCTCCCCAGAATCCTAGACTCTGGAGTTTGTCATCTACCAGTTCGTTGACCAGCGCACAGCAGACATTCAACGCTTCTGTAATGTGGCGTACTAGGGCGGGGAAAAAGTCATCACCTGTAACAGCCGCAGTTCCCGTGACCAATTTTTGCAGCGTCATTTCCGCCCGCTGGCGATCGCGCAGTTGCTCTTGCAATTGTTGGTGGGTGGTGGCTTGCTGAAGGGCAATTTCTAAATGTACGGATAAAGCTTGCAGCAGTTCCACTTCTGACTGTTGCCACTCGCGAGGACGCTGAGTCTCAGTAACATTAAGTAAGCCCCACAGTTGACCATTACACAACAGAGGTATCAAAATTTTGGCACGAATCTGGAGACCAATGAGCATTTCTCGGTGACAATCAGCCATTTCGATTGTGTAGATATCTGGAACGACGCGAATCTGCCCCTGACGGTAACTTTCTCTATAATTTTCCTGAAAACAGGCATCATTAACGCGTCTACCCATTAAAGATAGGGAGGAGGTAGTGGATTCTGCCACAACTGCGGCTGGCCCATCCGGTTCAAATCGCAAAATGATGACGCGATCGCAGCCTAAAAATTGCCGTACCTGCTGCACAGTTGTTTCGAGAATGGTATGCAAACTCAAGGACGAGCGAATTTGCATAGCAATATCAGATACCAGTTGCGCCTGTTCTGCCTTAGTTTTGAGGGCGGTTGTGCGGGTTTCTACTTGCTGCTCTAATTCCGCAGTCCTAGCTTCTAGCAGTTGCACCTTTTCTGTCTCTAGCTGCACTACTTTCTTTTCCAACACCTCCGCCAGCTTGTATAACTCTAAGGGGTTGAGGGCTTGTAGTAAACTACTTTGAGTCACAATCCCTAATAGTTCTCCTTGCTCACCTGTAACCGCCAGCCGTCGAATTAAGCGCTGTTCTATCATCTGCTGCACCACCAACAGCGAATCTTCAGGTTTTACAGCAAAAATTGGCGTACTCATCACCATTTGAGCCAGACAAGTTTCCAGATTCATACCCAAGGCTTGAAACTGAACAATATCGCGCTCAGTCACAATTCCCACAGCGATTTTGAGTGGTGCGTCTTCACTACCGCCGGGTTGCACAATCATCACAGAACTGACACGATGGGTTGTCATCAGTTGCGCGATCGCCAATATCGAACTCTCTGGCGTAGCACAAATCACCTCACGAGTCATGACCTCAAACGCTAAACGCAAGCGCAAAAGATTCACAGCACGAGAAGATTGCCTCAGAGTTTCGTTTGTGAGCAAGCCCACAACCCGATCCTGCTCATCGATGATAGCTAAGTGGCGAATGTGGTACTGTTGGAGCAAATTCACCGCGAAAAATACATCAGTAAAGTCAGACTCATGCAGAGTGATGACTGGATGAATCATCACTTCCTCAATCGTCAAATTCTCTAAAGGACGCTGCTGGGCACACAAGCGTACCACATCTCTCTCTGTGAAAATACCTAATAAGCTGTTATTATCTACTACTAAAACACAACTGGCTCTGGCATCGATATGGAGTTCATCAACTTTAGTGGCATCACAAACAGCCCGCACACCGCTCATGAGGGCGATCGCATCCATCACCAGCGTATCTAGTCCAACTATTAAGGGATTGCGGACGATGGCGGATTTTAATTCTGAGGAAGTGAGAGCGGTTGTGTGCTTAAACATTTGAGCCTTGCGTTTGCACCCTTTTCAATTGAGCAATTTATTGACGCTTCGTTGTACCAGTATATTTTTAGATATAAAAATATACCAATAAATTTACGAACAAATTATAATTACTCTATTGAAAATGGGAATGGGGGATTGGGGACTGGGGACTGGGGGATAAGGAGGAATTACTCCTGACTCAGCACTCAGCGAGAAGTCGGAGCGGCGGCTTTCGCCGTAGACGCGATAGCGGCTTGCCGCAGGCATCTGAACTTCGGTGACTCAGAACTCAGCACTTTCCAGTCGTCAACCGATAAAGTATCTCACCGGCTTTAGGTACAAGTAGAATACCTTCATCTTCGCGGTTTGCCCATTCTTGAGGTTCAATGGTAGCCGGATCGCGATAGTTCAAATTATGAGCAGCGCAGCGTTCCGGGGAAATACCAGTGGCTAGAGTTACCCGAATCCGCGCTTGTTCTCCTTTAATTGGATCGAAAGTTCCCATACCTTTTAAGTGAGTACTATGGGCTAAAACTCCACCGGGATAATGTTGAAATTTATCCCATTGTTTCAGGAAATAATCTCGCACATGGTAGCCAATTTGGGCAAGAATTTTGCCATGTGTATAGCTAAATTCTGTAATATGAGGCGCATAGATAATTACCTCACCACCATCAGCAACAACTGGCTCTAATTTGTACATTCCTTTAGCGGCTGTCCAAATGTCATCATACATTTGCGGCATCACAGAAAGTACTTGTTTAAAAGGCTGATCTACATATTTAATATGCAATTTCGCTGATAATTTCGCCGCAGCTTCCCAAGCTGCTTCGGGTTTATCTATATAAAGTCCAGCTAACTGATTTGTTCCTGGTGCAACCACCATTGCTAAACACAGTTTCGGCGTAGGAATCAGACTAGCAGCGCGGTCAATTAAGCGCCGTACAGGTGTAATTCCTGGCGTACCGATAATTTCATAACAAGTAATTAAAGCCCCTAACCAGTGTGATAAATCAATTACTTCCTGTCCACCAATCCCAGGGAAAAAATATTTATTCCCGCCAGAAAAGCCAACAACTTCGTGGGGAAAGACTGGCCCACAAATCATAATCAAATCATACTCAGTTACCAACTTATTAACATTTACTTCTACTTCTTGATGCAGCATTCCATTACTAATTTCTGCTATTTCCGCAGATGGAATTACCCCACAAGAAATAAAAGTATCTGGTAAATGCCAAAGATGGTTAAAAATCTGCACTTTTTTAAAAGTTGTCTCGCGTTCCTGTGCTGTAACACCCACCAAGCTATTGATTTGTGGCTCACTCATGGGATTATGTGTACCCAGAGCAATCAAATAATCTAAAGCAGCCACCCGCTTACTCAATTCCTGATGCAGCAAGCGAAACATTTGCGGAATGGGTGCAGTACGAGTTCCATCAGGAATTAATACTAGGATGCGCTTTCCATCCAATTGAGGATCTGCTAAAGCTGCATGAACCAATTCGGAAACTTGCTCATCTGCAAGCGTCCCGTGAGTTACATCTAGTGAATACATCATACAATTTTGGATTTTGGATTGCGTTCTGTCAATCCATCTGTTGCTATTATTTTTTGAATTGGGATGATTCAAAATTCAAAATTAATACCAATTTGAAAAAAGAATGCGACAGATTGTAGGGGCAAGGTAGTGCCCACCCCACAATAAATATACAATTTCAGATTATGCAAACTAGTACTCCACCACATTAATTCTGATGGGTACACGCCAGAGCGATCGCACAATCACACATTGGCTGTTGAAGATTTTTAATTTCGTCAGATTCCTGTGTTTTTGGATATAATTTTTGCAACTTGACACGAGCATCATCATTTGTAAACCGCCAGGTAATAGTTGCTTTTTCTTGATTTCTTGTCTGCTCCCAAGCAGCGATTTCAGATTTTAAAATTTTCTGATTTGGGATGCGTCGATTTAAACATTGGCGAGAAAGAACTGACAATTCAATTTCTGCCATATTCAACCAACTACCATGTTTAGGAGTATAATGAAACTCTAGTTTTTTCAAAATTCTTCTAGCTTCTTCGGGATGAAAAGCTTGGTATAAAGCAGATGGCGTATGAGTATTTAGGTTGTCCATAATAATCCTAATTAACTCAGCTTTTGGATAATGAATGTCTACCAAATCTTTCATACAATGAGCAAAATCTACCGCAGTTCTTCTATCTGTAACTTTAATGTGTCGCCAACCTTTTGTTGGTTCTATAAACGTGAATAAATTACAATTGCCCAAGCGCTCATACTCGTAATCAACGCGTCTTGCTTGTCCTGGTTTTGCCGGTATGGGAACTTTTGTATCACCAAGTAATTGTACCGGACGCTCGTCAAAACAAACTCTCGGACGTTTTGGATCATCTGTTTGAGCATATAAATCTAAGACATCTTCCATTCGCCACACGAACTCCGGACTGACTGTTGGAATACACCATTGCTCTACTAGCCACGGCTTGATTTCGTTTTTTTTAAAGTTCGACGTACAGTTTCATCGCTAATATTATCTACAATTTCAAGTTGTACTAATTTATTAGCTAGTAATTCCATTGTCCAACATTCTCGCCCTGAAGGTGGATTACTACATGCGGTAGCAACTAAAAAAGCCTCTGCTGTCCCATTTAACTTTCTTACTTTACCTGGACGGGGTTTTTCATTTAAGGCTGACTCCAATCCTGACGATACAAATTTTTTCCGAATTCGCTCTATAGTTGCTACACTCACACCTATTATGTTGGCTATCTCTTCATCTTTATATCCAGCAGATGACATTAATAGTATCTGCACCCGTTTTAGTTTTCTTGCCTGAATTTTTCCTTTTTTAGTAATTTGTTCAAGTTGTTCTTTATCCTCAATGGTTAAGTTGACTTGATGTTTGATAGCCATGATGAATAAATTTTTATATCCAACTTACTAATGCCTTAATTATCCAGCTTATACTAGTATACGATCGCTCTGGCGTGTACCCATCAGAATTAATGTGGTGGAGTACTAGATGTGGTTTAGCTTAATATTTGCCTCTGTTCTCTTTAGGAACACTCCAGTTCGGGATCTGTGACGAGGTTTAACCAATCAGGCTGACAAGAGATTACTCACTGGCTTTTGAGTTCGCGACAAAGCATCTCGATAAACCTGCTCAAATAATTCTCTTTGGGCATGGCTACCGCCTATTTGAGATAATTTTGGTAGTACAGGTTGGAGTTGATTGACTGCCTCTGACCAATTACCTTTAGCATGGGCAATCATGCCTCTAGCACAGGGAATTGCAATCTCCGACCATTGTCGCCGCAGAAATGGGTTAATCTTCAGAGTATGTTGCTGCATACTCTCCCACATCTGTTTTAACCAGTCATGACGTTCTGCTCTCGCTAATGCATAGATATAGTGCAAGTCTTGAAAGGGTAAAGCGTGTTCGTGCAGGCGAGGCAGCAAATAAGCGCTTAACTGCTGCCAGCGCTGTTCTACATCAAACCCTTGCAACTCCAGTCTTAACAATAAAGCGATCGCACCTACCTGATCTTTAGGTGAAGATTTCTGTGCGCGTCCCCAAACATGGCTATCATACAGCGCTAAGACTTTCGCGGCGTTACCTTGCTCCAAATAATAAAGCGCTATATGCCACCAATTATGGGTATAAAGCATAGAGTTGCAATTTTCCCAAGTATCAGCCAGGCTTTCCATCCAAGCAATTCCCTCGTCAATTCGTCCTTGAGTTTCCATTACATGAGCCACAGCATGATGTGCCCAAGGATCGTGACGATTCATAGAGGTTGCTATTCGCCCCATTGCTTCTGCTTCCTGCAAACGATGGCATTGTTCTAAACCGAATGCCACCATACCGTATAGATAATGATTGTCGCGATTTGCTGGTAATACCTTTTGCGCGATCGCCAGCAATCTCTGTTGATCGCCCAAGTAGAAGTAGTGATATTGCCCTTGCTGTACAGAGATTAAGTCATGGGGATATTTTTCGGTAAGGGCTTCGTGGATAGCGATCGCCCGCTCAATTTTCGCTTCCGCCCAAGCTGCGATCGCCTGCACATACAACTGTTCTCTATCGGTGATTTTTGTAAGTTGCTGTTGCGCTACTTGCAGGTGCGGCTTGGCTTGCTTCCAAGCTTGAGCATTTTCCTGAGAAAGATAATAAGCCGCTGCATAAGCACGAATAATTGCACAGTTGGGATCAGCTGCAATCCCTTGGTGAATTACCGCTTCCGCCTCTTTGCCATAACTGAGGGCTTGATCGATGAAGCTATTAATAGCTGCGATCGCGGCTTTTGAGTCTGTTGTAACTTCAAGTCCTTGAGCGTCTTCTAGCATAGTTCTTTCCTGGGATGGCGATCGGCAGTCACGTTAAAACGCTGGTAACCCTTCAATTGATTGGGCTACCATAAAGTACATTAAATCGGTCGGAATAGTGTATTTATTTTTCTGAGTATGTCACAGTCTAGATAAAAATGGCAAGACAAATTTCTCGACTGCATAACTTCAGGCTGATGTGGTAAATGCTGACAGTTCAGTTCATGCAAGGAATTTGCCTATATTTAGCTTTGGTTACAAATCATTCCCCAGGTAGAGCCATATACCTAGCTTGATGCTCAATTAGCCAGATGGAAGCGCTCTCAGAGATTTTTATCCTTAAGTTTAGACAACGTACTTATTGTTTCTCAGATAAAGCAATCTAGAGATTGCAACCAGAGCATTGAGATAACTTGGCGGGTTAAAAGGTCAAGGGGAAAAGGGAAAAGGTTCTTAACTCCTTCCTTTTTTCCAACGCCAACCCAGCAATTTTGGTTTGGCAGACTACTCAATTGTGTCTAACTTCCGTAATTAGGAATAAAGAAGCATACCAATGACAAATGACTGAGGACAAATGACAGCCCTAGCCAGTTATTTTTAATTGCGCCGACCTATCGGAATGAACCAAGAGCTAGAAATATGCTAGAAGCAACGATCACCAACCTAGTCGATGCTGTGCGTAGATCTGCATACCAACTCCAGGGTGCAACCACAGATTACGATCCATTGATGAACCTCATCGGTAATGCCCGCTTTGTCCTGATTGGCGAAGCAACCCACGGTACCCATGAGTTCTACAAGCAACGGGCTGAGATTACAAAACGATTAATTCAAGAAAAAGGCTTTACAGCAGTTGCAGTTGAGGCAGACTGGCCTGATGCATACCGCGTTAATCGCTACGTGCGTGGTGTAAGTGAAGACTCCACACCTGCGGAAGCACTCTCTACTTTTCAAAGCTTCCCGGCTTGGATGTGGCGCAATATAGATGTATTAGATTTTATCAACTGGCTAAGAGAATATAATGATGCTCTATCCACAAATGCCATCAAAGTTGGTTTTTATGGGCTAGACCTTTATAGTATGTCTGCTTCAATGGCAGAGGTTCTCAACTATCTTGATCGCGTCGATCCAGAAGCCGCGCAACGTGCCCGTTATCGCTACTCCTGCTTTGAGCATTTTGGTGAAGATAGCCAGCATTATGGCTATGCTGCTAGTTTTGGACTGACTGAATCTTGCGAACAAGAGGTAGTCAATCAGCTGCGGGAACTGCAAGCTAGAACTGCGGAGGAAATTAAAAATCACAATCCTGTAGCCGCAGACGAGTTATTTTACGCCGAACAGAACGCGCGATTGGTAAAGAATGCCGAAGTTTACTATCGCTCCATGTTTCAAGGGCCAGTTTCTTCTTGGAATATTCGCGATCGCCACATGGCAGAAACTTTAGATCAATTAGCTCACCATCTCGATCAACAAGGAAAGCCAAGCAAGGTGGTAGTTTGGGAACACAATTCACATCTAGGCGATGCACGCGCCACAGCGATGGGGAGAGGTGGAGAAGTAAATGTTGGGCAATTAGTGCGAGAAAAGTATGGACGGGACGCAGTATTGATTGGCTTTAGCACTTATACAGGTACAGTTATCGCTGCTTCTGACTGGGGAGCTACCCCAGAACTGAAGCTAGTTCGTCCGGCTTTAGCTAAAAGTTACGAAGATATCTTCCACCACACAGAAATACCACAGTTTTGTTTACACCTACGCGATCGCCCAGAAATTGCAGGATTAGAAAAACGGCGATTAGAAAGAGCGATCGGCGTGATTTACCGCCCAGAAACCGAGCGGATCAGTCATTACTTTTACGCTTCTCTTCCTGAGCAATTTGATGCCATTATTCATATAGATAATACAAAAGGCGTACAACCCTTAGACCGCAGTACTCCACCCCAGGAAGGCGAGCCGCCAGAAACTTTTCCGTTTGCTGTTTGAGGATTGGGGACTGGGGACTGGGGACTGGGAATGAGGGTAAATTAACAACACCAAACACCAATTCTGAAAACATAATTAAAATATTTTCTAATTGTTATCTAGAATACCGACTCTGATGAAGACAGGTGATATTCTTTAGTTGTGTGTGAGGAGCAAGTTAAAACAAAAAGCGCCTAGGGTGGAAACACGGCAACACTCCTGGGCGTTTTTTGCTTTATTTTGGAATCAAGGTTTTTGTAGATTTAGGGACATTGTAGATGTCTCATTTTTTCCCTTCAGCCTATCCGGTCTACGCAGTTTAAGATTTTATACAACATATTCAACAGTTTTAGCAGGTGCGATCGCAAATTCTTGTATTTTGGTAGCACCATAGCTTTAGTCAGCTCATCGGTATTGAAATTAGATGATGAGCGTAGAAACTTGTCTATATCACAAGATTGTGGTTTTTAGCTAATATGTAAATTAAATAACCCAGAGCTTATACCCATTCAAAATCGCTGTAAAAGATTTTATTCAATCATTATCAGGGGGTAAGAATAATGGAAACCTTTAATGAGTATCATTTAAACTCAGCAGAATTTCCCTTCCTAGAAACTTTACAAGATAACTGGCTAGTAATTAGAGATGAGTTTAAACATTTTATTAATAGCGCATCTTCTGAAGAAATAAAATTTACTTATGAGGTGCTGGGGCCTAAAAGTAAAACTATTAAAACGAAGGGTAATTCCAAATATAGTGCTTTTGGTATTTTGTTCCAAGGTCTTTTTATAGAAGAATATATTAAACTGCATCACATAGAATATCCTGATTATGGTACAAATGATGCATCAGCTAAAGCGCTGGAATTAAGAGAAAAATACTTTCCTAATTTGGCTAAGGTAATAGAAAAAGTTAACTTTAGCAATGAGGATATTATTAGAAACGCCTATTTTGGTACATTTCATCCAGGTTTAGATATTAAGCTGCACGTAAACTACAATCCCCACATGAATAGGGGCTATTTAGGTTTGATAGTACCAGAGGGAGATGTAGCTATGAAAATCTGCCATGAGCAGCTTTATTGGCATGAAGGTGAGTTTTTGATTTTAGATCATAGCTATCCACATTGTCCCCATAATTATACTAATTATGACCGGACTGTTTTGGTTGTAGACTTTTTTAAACCAGATAAACCGAGAGCAGAAGTCATTCAATTTGAACAAGAGCAAATTGCTCAAAGAATGCAAGATAATCCTTACAGCTTAGGTGTTTTTGGTAAAAGCGATAAAGCAAAAGAGGAAGATTTTATCAAGTACGGTTTAGCTCATCAATTAGAGTGGGATAAGGCATTGTAGGGGAGATGAGAGAGAGGAGGGGGACAAGGGGACAAGGGGAGAAAAAGCAATTACCAATTACCAATTACCAATTACCAATTACCAATGCCCAATGCCCAATAAAGAGCATAAATGAATATAAAAACCTACAGGAAATTAATGGCAAAACAACTGAATCAAGACTTTAAATCGGCTGTTGGAATTGTTGAAATACCGATTCCTATTCCTGCTGCAAATCAACTATTAATTCAAAACAAATTTGCTGGTATTAATGGTGGGTTTGATACTTTACTTTGTCGCGGAGAGGTTCTTTATTTTCACTTAACTCCGCCCTTTGATTTGGGTGTAGAAGCAGTAGGAACAGTTGTGGCTGTAGGTAAAAATGTTCAAGATTTTCAAGTTGGTGATGCGGCTATCAGTACGGCGCGAGGTGGTGGTTATCGAGAATATCAGGTTATTGATGCGAACTTAGCAGTGAAAGTGCGGGAAGCAACTCCAGAGGTTTTAACGCTCATGCCTACAGGTGTATCAGCTTTGGTGGCGTTGGAACAAGTGGGAGAGATGAAAAGTAATGAGGTGGTTTTGGTAACTGCGGCGGCTGGTGGTACAGGTCATATTGCGGTGCAATTAGCCAAGCTAGCAGGTAATCATGTCATTGGTACTTGTAGTTCTGAGGCGAAAGCAAAGTTACTCCAAGAATTAGGATGCGATCGCATTATCAACTATCGTACAGAAAACCTCGACCAAGTCCTCAAGCAAGAATATCCCAATGGCATTAATTTAATTTTTGACTGTGTGGGTAAACAAGTGTTTGATACTTGCGTTGACAACTTAGCAGTGCGGGGACGCTTAGTTGTAGTGGGTTTTATCTCGGAATACGCCAAGAATATAGAACAAATTACCCAACCCCGCATTTATCACCAGCTATTTTGGAAAGCTGCTTCTGTGCGCGGCTTTTTAATGCCACATTACCGTGAGTATATGCCAGAGGCGTGCGATCGCCTTTTAAATCTCTTCTACACTAATCAAATCAGAGTTAACGTTGACCCTACCCAATTTCAAGGTATAGAGTCTATTCCTGACGCTGTTGAATATCTGCTAAGTGGTCAGAACTTTGGCAAAGTAGTTGTCAAGTTTTAATTAATCATGGCGAGTGTAAGAACGCTCAAACTTGGTTTTAAGTTTCTCGGCTGCAAAAGCTAAAGCTAATGCTGATAAAGCAGCTGCAACAGCTACAGAAGAAATCCATGAGTTATCTGTAAGTATAGCTAAGGCTGCAAGAGCGATCGCAATTCCCACTAAAATTTGTTTCACTAAACCTGTAGTTTGATAAGCTTGATTACAATCATGACAAATTAGCGTGTGTTGTGAATACCTATCTAGAACACCGATTCAGTAATGGAGAAACGAAAGCAAATCAAGCTGATATAGAGTAAAAGGATGAAGGTAAAAATAGAGCAAAATCTTATCAGGTAATGATTGTAGCCATTAGTAATGGAATATAGAGATTTAATCAACTCTCAAGGAAAAGTGCGCTCAAGTTTCAGGTATATTCGATGTTACACAGATGCATGAAAGACCGAGAGTATACCTATGCGTCCAGTCCATTGGCATCCACCGACCGAACTTAACGCTCAAGAGCAAAAAATCGTCAAGCGGATCAAAAGAGCAAAGCTATTCACGTTCTTGCGGCAATACCGTCATCAGTTATTTGATGAGGAATTTCAAGAAGAACTGAGCAAGCTTTATGCAGATTCTCCCAAAGGGCATCCACCAGTACCTCCAGCACAACTGGCATTAGTGACAATCTTACAAGCTTATACAGGAGCATCCGATGCGGAAGCGATTGAAGCGTTGCTCATGGATAGACGTTGGCAGTTAGTGCTTGATTGCATTGATTGTGAGCAAGCACCATTTTCTCAAGCGACACTTGCCAGGTTTCGCACAGCACTGATTATCCAAGGACTCGACCGACGATTAATTGAGAAAACAGTAAAACTAGCAGAACAGAGCAAGGGTTTTGGCTCAAGGCAATTACGGGCAGCGCTTGATTCCAGCCCCTTGTGGGGAGCATCGAAGGTTGAAGATACATATAATTTATTGGGTCACGCGCTCAAAAAAGCGATTGGCGTGATAGCTGTCCAGCAGGGGAGGGGGTTGGCGGAAGTTGCACAAGATATTGGGGTAGATATGGTTGCAACTTCAAGCTTGAAAGCGGCTTTAGACTTAAACTGGGATGACCCAGATCAGAAAAATTTGGCCTTGGGGATTGTACTGGATGCTTTAGAGAGAGTTGAGACTTTTGTTCAAACACAGCCTACTGAAAATGAACATCCGCTACTTCGTTCAACTCTTGAAACAGCAAGACAAATCGAAACACAGGATGTGGAAGTTGATGCCAATGGTGAGGTAAAACTGCGCTCTGGTGTTGCCAAAGAACGACGTATTTCAGTTGAAGACGAAGAGATGAGACATGGACGTAAAAGCCGTAGCCAGAAAATTGATGGCTATAAACGTCATGTGTTACGAGATTTAGACAACGGAATGATTCGCGCTGTTGGTATTACCAAAGCTAATGTCCCAGAAGCATCAGTAACCGATGCGATTACTCAGGACTTACAAACACAAGATGTTGAACTTACCGAATTGCATATTGACCGGGCTTACTTGAGTAGCTCCTTAGTTAAAAATCGTAGTGAGCAATTGAGTATATACTGTAAGGCTTGGGTCGTCCACAACGGTACAAAATTTGGTAAAACTGCCTTTGTGTTGGACTGGGACAATGGTACTATTTGTTGTCCCAATCAGGTAACTTTACCTTTTAGTTTGGGTGCTAAAATTCAGTTCCCACAAGAAGTTTGTGCAACCTGTCCTCTCAGAGAATCTTGCACCAGTTCACCACGCGGACGTAGTATTTCAATTCATCCAGAAGAACAATTATTTCGAGAGTTACGAGAACGTCAATTAACCCCTATTGGACGTGCCAAACTCCGCGAACGCGTTTGTGTTGAGCATTCTTTATCTCATATTGGTCGTTGGCAAGGTGAACAAGCTCGCTATGTTGGTTGTCGCAAAAACTTATTTGATCTTCGTCGCGTAGCGGTTGTTCATAATCTTCATGTCCTTGCCAAAATTTTTACTCACACTACTGAGCCAGCCTCTACTTCTATTTGATTACTGAATCGGTGTTCTAGTAGTAGTGAATTTTGCGTAATCTCGCTTTCAGATAAATTCTTTGCAGAGGCATAACCTTGATAGAAAGGTAAATCTTTACCAAATTTGTCTAACCACTTTCGGTATTCAATTACTAATGTGTCTGATGTTTTAAGTGGTAAATACACATCTTTGAGATTTTTTTGCAAGCGCTCAATTTGTCTTTTTTGTTGAACAACAAGCTGTAAATCCCCTTCCAAAATTTTATTTCGTACTTTAATGTGATCTAGCCAATCAGGCATCAGCTTTACTTGCCAGGGAAATTTATTACTATAATTTCTCAGTAGAATGCGGCATTTATTTCTGCTTAGAGGCAGAGAATACAAAAGTGTTCCTCCCCATCTTTTCTGAGTTTCATTGCTAAGCTTATAAATAATTAAATTGGGAGCTATAAAATCTAATCCAATCCAAGGTAGATTAGGCTTTCTTGTTACCCTCCATCTGCCACGAATTCCCGCTAAAGAACTTTCAACAACTTCTATGTCCAATGGTTGAGCATCTTCTCTTTTACCAAGAAGACCATCATGGCTGATATAAACATGTGCTGGATCAATCACATTTTCAATAAAATATAGGAATCCTATTTGATTTTTGAAAAAGATTACGAGAAAATACGGTTAAGTATACAAGTGTAAGAGTAGACAATGAGAAATCAGCATCTACAAACTGCATCACTGCCACTGGGAGTGGCAACTGCGATCGCAGAACTACAAGACTTTATCGCAGTTTGTCGCGATGCCCGTGAGGCAAGAAAAGCCTTGGCAGTCAAGTTGGTTTACCAAGATTACTTATACGAAGAGATTCAAGCAATTTTAGATGTCTCTTTAGGGTCGATAACAGGTTGGAAGCAAGCTTACGAGCAGGAAGGAATCAATGGACTCAGGCTGAACTACAAAGGACGAAAAAGCCACCTGAGTCACGAACAGCGAGAAGAAGTGTTGAGTTGGTTACAAACGAAGGACTATTGGGAACTGGGCGAACTGGAGTATAAACTAGCCTTTGAGTACGACATCGTTTATGAGTCAAAACAAAGTTACTACGACTTATTTGATGCAGCTGCCATCAGTTGGAAGAAAACCACAAAGCTAAACCCCAAAGCCAATCCAGATGCTGTTGCAGAAAAAAAAAAGAGATTGAAACATTGTTGGCAAGCAACCGCTCCGAAATCGAAGCCGGAAAATTGAGAGTATTGTTAATTGATGAGTGTCATTTAATGTGGGGAGACTTAAGCGGTTATGTGTGGGGGAGAACTGACCAGGAAATCACGGTTCCAGTCGTAAATGAGCGAGAGAAGCAAACATATTACGGAGCAGTTGACTATCTTGAACGAAAATTACTGCTGAAAGCTTACGACAGGGGAAATTCAAAAAATACTATCGATTACCTGCAATATCTGCTAACTGAGTCAGGCGACCAGCGATTGCTGATTTTTTGGGATGGTGCTACTTACCACCGTTCCAAAGAAATCCAAAGCTTTTTAGACGAACTTAACCAAGGTTTACCACCAGAAAAATGGAAAATTCACTGCGTTCGTTTTGCTCCTAATTGTCCAGAGCAAAATCCTATTGAAGATATCTGGTTGCAGGCTAAAACATGGGTTCGACGTTTTTGTGCTTTGATTCCAACATTCTCTCATTTAAAGTGGATGTTTGAGTGGTTTATTCGACACACTACCTTTGATTTCACAACTCTTCAGATGTACGGAGTTTTTTCAAAAATCAAATAGGAGTCCTATATGTCTGGTCATAGGGTAAATCACGTATATAATCTTTACAGACTACATCCGGATTATTTAACTCTGGAACTAGAGGAATTATTTCCTCATTGGCAGTTTCTGCTTCACCAGCCCACATCCAAACAATACCTTGGCGTTCTACAACAGAAAAAGATTTAACACAAGCATTAGTAGGAATTTTGGCATCATTTGGTAATTGAGGAATATGCAGACATTGACCATCAGTACCAAATTGCCAACCGTGGTATAGGCACTCAATTTTACCATCAATCATTTGCCCATCAGAAAGCTTAGCCGCTCGGTGAGGACAAATATCTGTTAAACAACCCAATTTTCCATCTTGGTTTTTGAATAATACCAACGATTCATCATAAAGTGAAAAGCTATAAGGACGGTTTATTGGTAAATCTTTTATGAAGGTAACGGGATACCAACAGTTTCTCCAGTTAAATTCTTGGCTAGTTTCCGATATTGGTAAGCTAACAATTCCATGTTCCGTCTCTTGTTGATTAGGAGTGATTGTCATATACTTTTCCTCGGTTTGTAGCTGGGAAGATAAGATAAAAAATCCTTATCCGTTTGCTGGTATTACTTTAAAAGCTGATTATCGTGTTTTATCTTAAAATATCAGGATGATTCTGGAACGTAGACAAATTACACATTTAGATAATTAAATTTAGTTTATATCTAGTTGCAGAAAAAATGACACAAAATGCAGAAAATACTTTAAAAATAGCTCAACAAGCATTTGAGAAATTTACCCACGCTTTAGCCACAGGTGAATGGCAAGAATTTCTGGATATGCTTACAGAAGATTTCACCTTTTGGTTTCCAGTTGGTAAATTCCACGGTTTGAATGAGGGAAAAGAACGCGCTAAAGAGTTTTTTGAATATGTGAGTGCGTCTTTTCATCCTGGTATCACCCTAACTTCACTAGACCGAGTTACCAGTAATGAAACAACTGTGGTGTTTGAATTTCGAGATGAAGGGCTATTATTTGGAGAACCTTATAAAAATCGCATAGCAGTTTCTTTTGATGTGCGTGGCGACAAAATTTGCGCCTACCGAGAATATTTTGGTAGCGATGGTAAATCCTATTAAAGAAAATACAGTTCAGTTAAGAAAATTAATTGATCATAAACAGGACTTACGCAACTGGTACACCAATCTTTTGGTTTAAGAGTCAATACTGTACGTTCGCTTATTTTTGAAGTGTGAGAGGAATTAACGCCTTACTGTTAAAGGAAACAATACGATTTTGGATCTCCTAAAACCATCACCGTGTAATACTTGGGAAAAGGAGAACGAGCTTTACCATGTATTACATGGTAAAAGAAATTGCGACTTTGCGTGTATTACAGGGATGAAAGAAATATATTGAGAGACTGTTACCGGAAGTTAAGCTCTTCAGTGTAATACATGGAAGAGTAGCAATATTCAAAGTTCAATTTACGGTGTCTTACACGGAAATTGCTAATATTGAAATGGGACTTCAATTGTGTGTATCCTCCTTCAGGAGTGGTACAGGTAATTGAGTAAGATGAATTATGTCGAGCGCACCACTGAATCTATCTGATAAAGGGATTCAGGCATTTTCATTAAAGAAAGAATTTGTTTTTGAAGCGCGTTAATTGGTGTGATGAAGATGGTAGAATCAGGTAAAAAATAAAGAGTTAAATTACAAAAAGCCTTGAGCATTTGTTCAGCAGATGGGCGAGCAGTTTTTCGCTTTGGATTACCGTCATAAAGACCTGCCAAAGATTGTTGGGTTTGCTCAAGAGCCAGCCGTACTACAAACTCCATTAGAGTAAATACACGCAAAGCTATGTTCAACAGGAACATTAAGCCAGTGATTCGGTCAGTATTTTGAAAGTAAATGGGTAGGGCTGGCAAAGAACCCCTTTTAAAACGGTGAAAACCTCGCTCTAAAAGCCATTCATCCCGATAATACATCACAGCAAGTGGTAAACTCATCTGGCTACTATCGGCATTAGTAACATACAATCGCCACCCTGCCAAAGTTTCTGCCTCCTGAATTGCAGTATCTATCTTCTGGATATGAAGTTGAAGACAAATATCTGTCAATTCCTCTGTGGTCGAGTTTTTTGATGGTCGTCCCCGTCCGAGATGACGAGTTTTTTTAGTGATCTGTTCTGTAATCATGGTTGAGAAAAAATTTTTGACACGATAGCGCTGGAGAATGTTTTCTACTTTATGGGTGAGTAGCTCCCGATCTGAGCCTGGCTTGTTAGCTAAACTTTGGAGAGCGGTTTCAGCAGTCAAGATGCGTTGCTGTTGTCCACGTATCATTGATGCGGCAAGGCTTTGGGAGTAAACTACTAAGTAGCGTTCTAGCCAACGCACCCATTTGTTGGTTTGTTTGTTGAACCAAAACTTACCTAACTCCACTTCAAAACCTTTTCCCACCGCAGGTTCTTCTTCATCTTGTCGTGGTAAACGAATGGGCACAATTTCCGCTGGTGGGTTGAGAACCCATTGCTGAAGATATTGAGGGTGTTGCCCACTCATGGCTACAGGAACGCAGTAAATACCCCTAGAAGCGGCGATTTGAGCGCGAGTTGCAATCGACCCAGCTTTACAATCAGCGATGAAGACAAACTTTTTATGTCCAATCACTTGTGCTATTTTTTGCCAAGTGGGGAAATATAATGGGTCGTCAGCTCCATTACCTTCAAGGGTTGTGCTGACTAATGGCATTCCCATTGGGTCAAGGGTTGCCAATAATTGACGGTATTGCAACAAATCTGGGCGTTTGTCCTTGGAATAGCCATAACGTAATATATTTTCTTCTGGAGAATCTCCCTGTTGATGATTCACGCTAAAACTAGTCGTATCGGTTCGTGCCACTTGTGTGGGCAATTCGTAGGCGCGAATCAGATTTTGTCCTAACTTGACCTCTATTTCCTGCGTTGCTTGTGTTTGCTTACCTAACTCTTCGACTACCCTTGCCAATCTGTCATCACTGGTATCTTTTTCTCCTATCGACCACCCTGTACTTAACTCTAAAATCCTTCGATGTGCCTTTACCCATGATTCCACTGCACACAACCGATGGTCTGATTGAGTAATTATGTATGTCAGTAACAATACACTCAATTGACCATAACTCATGCCTTTGTGGTTTCCGTGTGGTTTTTTGAGTTTTTGGTCAATACATTTAGCTATCCCCATCTGAACAAGCCATTCCACGATGACGGGAATATCGTCAATCCGCTCAGAACTTATGTCCACTGTTTTCCCCGCTTACTGATACAAAACAGCGAATTCCTACTGTTGTGTATACTCGCTATTTAGTACCACAATAAAATGATTGAGGGCTTTGAGTGCTGCTTTGTAGCCCGGTGATTGCTTACCTAACTTCAACTCCAATATTACTTGGTTACGTAAACTTTCGAGTGTTGCCACCTTTAGAGGCATGGTCGCAACTTCAACAACACTAGTTTTGGCTTTATGTGCCAACTTTTTTTCCCGTGTAATACTTGGATGAGCATTCCTTCTAATCACCTGTTCAACGTAATCAGCTCTAGTCATACCCAAGCATTCGGCAGCGATCCCCAAAGCCTTCCAGGTTTCATCCGTTAATCTTAAAGAGCGCGCTTGACGATAATCATCGTCTTTGAGGGCGAACTTCCCTTGAATATCCCGCTTTAACATTCGCCTCATCCGTGTATTACATCGTAAGTTTAACCCCAAATTAGTGAAGTTTAAAGTGTAATATTCAGTATTACAGATGAGATGTTAATGAGCCATAGCTTCCATGTAATACATGGAAAGGGCTTTTTTCCTTTTTCCATGTATTACACGGTGATGCTTTTAGGATATCCAAAATCGTATTGTTTCCTTTAACATCAATAGTCAAGGGTCAAGGGTCAAAAATTCAGGTTTTTTGGACTTTTGATTTTTGAATGCCAGTTCACTCAACGGAGGGAACCTCCGCACGTGACTGGCTCCTCTTGACAGCCTCAACGAAAAAAATGTGACACTTGCATAAGTCCTAATAAAACCAAAAAACTAGTTACTCAACAAAAAAACCGAACAATAATTTTGGAGGGGGTTTGGGGGACGCAACCGTCACCCAATCGGGGGTTTGGGGGAGAATCCCCTAATTCTTCTGGCTTCTTTAATAAGTGACAAATCAATCCCTAATGAGCTTAACTGAACTGTATTCTTACTTTTGACTTTTGTACAGACACGATTAATCGCGTCTCTGTGACTTTTGACTTGTTCGTTCAATTATTTTCAAAGTTTGGTTGATTAATTTCTTTGGATTTAGCTTCTGCGGCTTGATATGCATCCAAGTAATTTTTACCACCCAACATCACATCACCATAATACTCATAAGGCGCATCACCATAGATGGGTAGTGGGTCATCTTCGGGATAATCTTCTTTTGATTCTTCGATAATTTCTTTGAGTTCAGTGACATTAAAACTTGCGGCTGGAAAATAGTAAAGCTGCTGCGAATCTTTTTTCAAAAACGGTAGATTGGGATCGACAATAGACTCTGCTAATTCAATCCAAGCATGTTCAATAGGTTGATATGGCTTACCAGGGAACACTAAAAATCCCTGGACATACTGGGCTTGATCAGTCGCCAGTGCTGCTTTATAAGCATTATCAAAGGTTTTTTTAGCCTTGCTTTTAATCCGTTGAGAAATTTCAACCGAAAGCGCTTCATCCAATGGTTTATTCATCGATAAAAAGAAGTCAACCTCTGCGGGGAATTCAAAATTCAAACTTCACAATTACAATTCCCATAAATATTTATGGGCTTGTATCCTGTTCTTCTTTGGTCAAGCACCTACTTCAACATCCTAACATTCACCAGGACAGTCAACAGTCAACAGTCACCGAACCGCATTACTTTCCTCTCCCGGCTAAATCTTGTGCTTTCGCCTCTGGGTCAAATTGTAAATTAGTATTCCACTTTTGGGCTTGGCGGAATTTTGCGATCGCACCATCGGTATCGCCTACTGGCGCTAACTTCTCACCTTGCATGATTAAGACTGTGGCTGCTTGTAATAACAGAGAGGGATTTTGACAGGAGTTGAGTTCGGCTAAGGTTTCCGGGTGCACAATTAAGTAATTATTGATCAAGCCACAACCATCTTTCACCAACTCATTTAAGTTGAAATTCCAAATAGTGATTTTGTTGTCAGTACTTGCAGAAGCTAACCGTTTTCCATCTGGACTAAAGGCGACGCTTCTCACCCAATTACCATAATTGCTAGTTATGGTTTTGAGAACTTTCCCAGTCTTCACATCCCAAAGTTTGATCGTGCTGTCATCACTCCCAGAAACCAACTGTTTTCCATCTGGGCTAAAGGCAATACTATTAACTAAATCGCTATGACCGTTAAGGGTTTGCAAAACTCTACCTGTGGAGAGTTCCCAAATTTTAATGGTGTTGTCACTACTCCCAGAAGCCAACCTTTTCCCATCAGGACTAAAAGCCACAGTATTAACCCAATCAAGATGACCACTGTTGGCGTAGCGTTCTCCTGGTAGAGTTTGTAGTAGTTTGCCAATGGTGACATCCCAAATTTTAATGGTGTTGTCACTACTCCCAGAAGCCAACTGTTTTCCATCTGGGCTAAAGGTAACGCTATTAACTGAGTCGCGATGACCGCTATTCAAGAATACAAAAAAACCACGAAAATTGTGCAGAAGTTTACCAGTGTTGACATCCCAGATTTTGATGGTTTTATCTTTACTACCAGAAGCTAATTGTTTACCATCTGGGCTAAAAGCGACGCTTTTGACCCAATCACGATGACCGCTGTTAGCGTTAGTTTCAGAAGGAAAGGTTTGTAGGAGTTGACCAGTGGTGATATCCCAGAGTTTAATAGTTTTATCATCACTTCCAGAAGCTAACTTTTTGCGATCGCTACTCAAAGCGACACTATTGACCACCCCCCGATGACCGCTAAAAGTATGTAGCAGTTGACCAGTGGTAATATCCCAGAGTTTGATGGTGTAATCATTACTCCCAGAAACCAAGCGTTTACCATCACTGCTAAAGGCGAAACTATTGACCCAAGCCTCATGTCCGCTATTGGCGTTACTTTCAGAAGGAAGAGTTTGCTGCACCTTACCAATCGTCACATTCCAAAGTTTAATGGTGTGATCGTTACTCCCAGAAACTAACTGTTGACCATCACCCCTAAAGGCTACACTATTCACCGCCTCCCGATGTCCGCTAAGAGTTTGCAGCAGTTTAGCTGTGGTCACATCCCAAAGTTTGATGGTCTTATCATTACTCCCAGAAAGCAACTGCTTACCATCCCTGCTAAAAGCAACGCTATTCACTGGATTGCTATGACCGCTAAGAGTTTGCGATACTTTGCTGTTGCTAAAATTCCAGAGTTTGATGGTATTATCACTACTTCCAGAAGCTAACTGTTTACCATCTGGGCTAAAAGCGACACTATTGACTGACTTGCTATGACCATTAAATGTTTGCAGTACTTTCCCGGTGGAGACATCCCAGAGTTTGATGGTCTTGTCCTTACTCCCAGAAGCTAATTTTTGACCATCACTGCTGAAGGCGACGCTATTGACCACATCGCTATGACCGCTAAAAGTTTGTAGCAGTTTCCCGGTGGAGATATCCCAAAGTTTGATGGTCTTGTCATCACTCCCAGAAGCCAATTTTTTACCATCACTACTCAAAGCAATGGTTTTGATTAAACTGCTATGACCATTAAAAGTTTGCAGTAGTTTCCCGGTGGAGATATCCCAGAGTTTGATGGTCTTGTCTTCACTCCCCGAAGCTAATTTTTTGCCATCACTACTAAAAGCGATGCTAGTAACAGAGTCTTGATAGCCGCTATCTATATAGCTTGCTGTTGGCGTAGCCTCTTGTAGATGGGGAATAGTTTGTATAACTTTACCTGTGGAGACATCCCAGAGTTTAATGGTACTGTCATCACTTCCAGAAGCTAATTTTTGACTATCGGGGCTAAAAGCAACACTATTGACCGCACTATTATGATCGCTGAGAGTTTGCAGTTCTTGAAATTTATTCTGGGGTTGTAAATACACCGCCTCCCGCAATCTTCCCACAACGTGCATTTGCGTAATGGCTGGTGGTGGATTTAATTTCTGCAGTTTTTTCACAGCTTTCAAAACTTCAATAATCGCATCTCTGGTTTGACCAGAGGCGGAAAAAGTAGCCGAGGAGTTAACCAGGGAGTTAATTTCGTTGATTTCCGCTTGTTTTTTCTGTGCTTCTGCCTCTAATGCCCATCGCCATGAGATAATCGCCAAACTACCGAAGATTAATCCTGCAGTAACGGAAACAATTAAACCAACTTTGAGTAAACTATTTAGCTTGGCTTCACCTAGCTTTCTTTGCTTCCTTTCATTTTCGAGTTCCGCCATTAACTCTTTCAGCTTCGGTTCTTGTTGCTGGCGGATAAAGGCGGCTAAATAGTCATGTACCAGTTGATAACGCCCAGAGGGGTTTTCTTTTAACAAAACCACTAAGCCTGATTTCACAAAAATTTCTAAAACTAACTCTAATTTTTGGCTCAGAGATGATTCCCTAGGTAAAGTAGGAGTTCCATTGAGATATTTTTGACTTCTTCTCAGCCTTCGCCTTCTATTTCTTTGCTTGCGTGTCTCGTTCTCTTCCTTAACAAAGGCTTGTAAATCCCGTTCTAATTCCACCAAAGTCCTCAGAGGTCGAGTTCCTTTCTCATCGGTGAGTAAATATAGTAATAAATCTGCCAATTGCTGATTTTCAGCACCGCAGTCATGCACAACTTCATCTAAATAATGCTTCACTAGTTGTTCTTTGGTGCCTCGTTGCCGATATTCTGCCAAAGTTGTAATATTCTCAGTCTGCAATTGTGCGCCTATCACTTGTAATTCAATCGGGCGCACTTCCCCTAGTTCACTGGCTAAATCTTGCACTAGTTGCTCAACTAATGTAGGCTCTAGGCGAAAGCTGCTATTCTCAGTTAAGCGCTGAATAATTGATTTCGCATCACTAGGCGAAAAATTGCCCAACTTATAAAGCACATTTTTGCTGAGAATATCGTTGTTAATAATCTGCATATTCGGCAAATCATTGCATTCCAGCAAATAATGCAAGTAATCTAACCGCAACGACAGGATTACTTTCACAGAGAGAACATTAAAACATTCTCCCAAGAACTCAAAAAATTGTCGCCTCTGCGCTGGTTCAGGGTAAGTGAAGAAAAATTCTTCAAATTGGTCAAAAATTAACACAGTGCGGAGGTTTTTTGCTTCATTTTCCCGTAATTGAGCCAGTAAGTCGGAGGGAAAGGGGCAGGGGGCAGGGGGCTGGGGGAAAAGGGGAGGTTCTGAGGTTGGATTGTTAGGTTTGGAAGTTAGATTATCGGGTGACAAAGTGGAATTGTCGCCTTCAGAACTCGGAGTGTTGAGTAAAAAGCTTGAATTGTTGCCTTCGGAACTTGGATTATCGTCTTCGGAACTCGGAGTGTTGAGTAAAAAGCTCGAATTGTCGCCTTCCGAACTCGAACTGTCGAGTAAAAAGCTTGAATTGTTGGCTTCAGAACTCGAACTGTCGAGTAAAAAGCTTGAATTGTCGCCTTCCGAACTCGAAGCATCAAGTAAAAAGCTTGAATTATCCCCTTCCGAACTTAAATCATCAGGTTCTACCTCCCCCTGCCCCCTGCCCCCTGCCCCCTGCCTCCCATCCCTCCTCTCCCTTAGCGCCTCCATCATCACTCGCCCCAACTCTTCTTCCCAATGGCTATAAAAGCGCATGACAACAGGTAAGTTATCTTGAATACCAATGGCTTTTTGTTTTAAAGCTGGAACCAATCCCGCGTTAATTAAGGAACTTTTACCTACACCCGATTGCCCATGAATGACAATCAACTTATAATCAGGGCGACCGATGCGCTCAATTAAGCGTTCGACATCAAGTAAACGACCAGATGCGGCGATTTCTGGGGAAATATTTTCTTTTAAGGTGGCTGAGGCTACTGTTTCTGCAAATACTTGCTTGGTTGAGCCTAAACGCCCAGCACCAATAAACGCCCGCAAGCCAAATTGTTGCTCAACAGAACGCTGCTGTTGTTTAATTTCATAAGCTTTGGCATATTCTTGCTGTTCAAAATAAAGTCGCTGTAGATAATCAAGAATTTGGATATAAAGTTTGAGGTCTTTAAGCGGATTAGTATGATTTTTCGCAGTTTCTAAGCTAGTAATTGCGTCTTGAGTTTGCCCTAAATGATATTGAGAAAGCGCCAGGATAAATTGATATAAGCTGAAATCATGAGCAGCAATCAATTTTTCTGGTAATTCAGAGAATAAACCCGACTCTACACTAGGAATAGCTGACCAAATTTGCAATGCTTGCTGAATAAAATTATTCGCTTCCTGCCAAGATTTTTGCACAAGGGCTACTTCGGCTAAAAAACCATAATCTTTTGCTAATTCTCTTGGTTGATTGTTAGCTTGATGTATGACTAAAGCTTGCTGGGCAAAACTTTTTAGCTGGTCTGCCAAGTTTTGAAACTGCTGCCAAATCCTCACATCACGGAGAATATCACCTAGTTGTTCGATGGCATCAGCAATTAACTGTGGATTTTGGATTTCAGCGAGTAAGTCTATATATTGTTGTAAATAATTTTGAGTTTTTTGCCAATTATAATTATTAATATCTAAATATTTTGCAGCCTTGAGATAATAACACAAAGCTATATTGCCAATAATCTTAATTTGCCGTTCTAAGTTATTACTTTTCTGCCAAAGTGTGAGCGCTGTTTGATAATGTTCTAACGCCGCATCTAATTGATGATTAACTTGTTTGATTAACCCCAGCAATGATTCGATATCAGCCTGAATTTCTAAGCTGTTAAATTCAGTATCACCAAGCAAATCTCTCTGAGCAGCTTGAAGTTCTGTCTCCAATCTGCGATATGCAGCTAAACTCAATGACAAGTTATTACTAAACCACTGATCGGCAGTTTTTTGTAAGAAAGTAACTAAATCTTGTTTGGAAATAGCAAAGTTTCTAGTAATCGCCCAACTTTCCAAATCAGGCGCAACTTGCATCAGTTGCTTGTGAACTTCATCGTTAATCCACAACACCAAAGGGAAAGGACAATGCTTGCGAAATTCTTCCCGCACCTGATTTGCAGAACTCAGCATCTGCGGTAAATCCTGCACATCCTCTAAACCAACCACCATTAAACAAGCTGGTAATTTTTCGCCAAACTCTTCGCGGATAGCGCTGTACAGCGTTCTGTTAGTTTGTCGGATAGTTAAAATGCTGATTTCCACCCGACAGATTTTTGGTAATTGTGCGAGGAGGCGATCGCGCAAGTTAGTATAGTTGCACTTGGCCAAAATTAGCTTAAACTGCCCCACAGAAGCTTCTAACGCCCAAGCTAGTTGTTGTAAAGTGCGATCGTTATTTTCTGGTGGGTGGTTGTCATTCATATATGGGGACTGGGGATTGGGGATTGGGGACTGGGGATTGGGGAACTCGGGGCCCCCTCTGGGGATAAGGGGTAATGGGGATTGGGAAAAGCTGAGGGGAAATTATAGAAAGTTTTGATCCTTATTGATGTACATCAGAGATGATGACGATATGTGCGATTAATAATTATTGCGAAGAATATATACCTAAAGGCGTATTGCCAAAAGTCAATTTCTTTATATCATAATTAAATGCGATCGCTCTGAAGAAATAGAAAAATTCTATAATTAAAAGCATATTTAATTCACACTTGCGTAATAAGTTCTAAATAATAAGAGTGTTATCTTAAAAGCAAGGTCATTCACTCAAATTTTGAGGAATAAATCATGACTGCAACGCTTTTAGCAGGTAGTTCTATTGAGTCGTATTTAGGTAAAGAAGCAGAAGACCTGCTCACCTACAAAGCAAAAGTTTCTCAAGATTTATTACATTTACCGGGGCCAGACTTTGTGGAGCGAGTTTGGCTAAGCAGCGATCGCAATCCGCAAGTATTGCGTAATCTTCAGCAACTCTATTCTACTGGTCGTTTAGCATATACTGGCTATCTCTCAATTCTGCCAGTAGACCAAGGTATTGAACATTCAGCCGGAGCATCGTTTGCGCCTAATCCGATTTATTTTGATCCAGAAAATATTGTGCGGTTAGCAATAGCTGGAGGTTGTAATGCTGTAGCTACAACTTTAGGTGTTTTGGGCAGTGTTTCGCGGAAATATGCTCACAAAATACCCTTCATAGTCAAAATAAATCATAACGAACTTTTGACTTTTCCCAATCAATTCGATCAGGTATTGTTTGCTGATGTCGAACAAGCTTGGAATTTGGGTGCAGCCGCTGTTGGTGCGACAATTTATTTTGGTTCTGAACAGTCAACTAGACAAATTCAGGAAATTAGCCAAGCTTTTAAATACGCCCATGAATTGGGGTTAGCAACTATTCTCTGGTGCTATCTGAGAAATAACGCTTTCAAGCAAGATAAAGACTATCATCTAGCCGCTGACCTCACCGGACAAGCAAATCATTTGGGTGTCACGATTGAAGCGGACATTATTAAGCAGAAGTTACCAGAAAATAATCATGGTTACGCTGCTGTAGCTAAAGCAACAGGCGAATCTTACGGTAAAACTAACGAGCGGATTTACACAGATTTGGTAACCGACCACCCCATTGACTTGACTCGCTACCAAGTACTGAATTGCTACTGCGGACGCGCAGGATTAATTAACTCTGGTGGTGCATCGGGTAAAAATGATTTTGCAGAAGCAGTTCGCACCGCTGTGATTAACAAACGCGCTGGTGGTACTGGCTTAATTTCTGGACGAAAAGCGTTTCAACGTCCCTTTGAAGAAGGAGTGAAATTATTTCACGTCATTCAAGATGTTTACCTATCACCAGATGTGACCATAGCTTAATGCGAAAAACATAGCAAATAAAACAGCAATACCAATTCTTTAAAATTCAGCAACGGGGCTAAATTCATTAACTCTTATGTATCTGGCTATCCTCATTTTAAATTTTGAATTGGTATAAGGTGGGTCATGTATCCACCTTAATTTTTTATAAAAATAATTAATGCTAATCATCAAAAATCTAGCTGGCAATTTACTCGATAGCGAGATGAGACTAAACTAAGATTTTGGCTGATCTTTAGGCAAACTACACTTTGATAATTTATCATCCAATACCGTTTATTCAGCGCCAAAAACCTGAAAATGCGTAGATTGGGTTTATTTCCTCAACCCAACAAGCACCGGAAATGTTAGCTTTTAAGGCGTTTAACAGAACCTAAAATTTATCCTATAATCACAACTTGGCAATTACAGGCAATTGCCATTCAAGGGTCAATTACAGCAGAGAAACTATGAAAAGAAGAGAAGTTTTGAAAAATTAAACAATAATTCCGTTGAAAAACCCCTCAAAAATGTAATAATATAATGCTCACAAAAATCAGATTCTGAATAAAAAATTTTTTGCCTGCTCTGAAAAATTTGTATATTGAAAATCAAACTATACAGGATTTAGTTCTCAAATCCTGTGCTATAATCGTGGATATAAAGATTATTTTCGGTTGAGTTATTCGTTTTGATTTCACTAAAGCGTCTCTCCGAATTTAAGTCTCTACGCTAACTGGATTCGGAGACAAACCATGTCGATTTATGTTGGGAATTTGTCCTATCAGGTTACAGAAGATGACCTGAAACGGGCTTTCGCTGAATATGGAACAGTTAATCGCGTTCAACTACCTACAGACCGCGAAACTGGTCGTCCACGTGGCTTTGCATTTGTGGAAATGGACACAGATGCTCAAGAAGTAGCTGCAATTGAAGCGCTAGATGGCGCAGAATGGATGGGACGCGATTTGAAAGTCAACAAAGCTAAACCTCGTGAAGAAAGAAGCCCTGCTTCTCGTGGTGGCTGGAATAACAATAACCGCAATAATCGTCGCTACTAAGCCTGGCGCTGAAAACTTAAAATCTAGAGTCTCCAGCAGATAAAGCCAAAGGCTCAATTCTGCTGGAATATTTTATTTTGTCTATTCATCCACATTCAGGAGGAATGAGAATGACCCAAGTAGTTTTAGGAGAGAACGAAGGTATTGAATCAGCTTTACGAAGATTTAAGCGGGAAGTTTCCAAAGCCGGAATTTTCCAAGATATGCGTAAAAAGCGTCACTTTGAAACGCCTTTAGAGAAAGAAAAACGCAAAGCAGTTGCAAGACATAAGCAAAGTCGTAGACAACGTTCTCGCTACAAATAAAATTTCTTAGAAATTTGCTCTTCGACTAAATCACTGTGTTTAACTACCATATTGGTAGCTTGACTATCAGCAAGCCCAAAGAAGAGAAGAAGCTAGAAACTAGGGACTAGGGATTAGGGGCTAGAGACAGCTAGACATCAATAATAACCTTTAGTAGTAGCACTGTTTTAGCTTGCAGTGCTACTACAAATGTATATAGGACTCCAATACTGCTCGGTTAAGGATTTTCAACTCTTAATTTGGTTTGGGGAAAAGGTGAAAGGGTAAGGGTTAAAGGTTTTTTCTTGCCCCTTTTCCCCTTCCCCTTTTGCCTTTAACCGACAAGTATTGTATAGGACTCTTATTTGATTTTTGTAATTCATGTAGCGTGCTTAGAGGATATTTATAAAATAAATCTTCAGTAGGGTGTGTTAGGCGCTGATTTCTAGATGATTTGTCAACAAAGACCTATCTTAGCGCCTAACGCACCATCCATGCGGCGATGCGTTACGTTTCTTTTGCGGAACTTACAGCTATGTAGAGCTATCTTCTTTGTATACTGACAAAGTGTTGCAGATACTTTCATCATGCCATCTCTGATTCTAGGGTTTCAGATAAAATGTTGCGCCTTTATCATCTTTTAATTGGTGCTATCTTGGTAGCACTAATCCCCGTGGGAATTAAATTTGTTCCACCTCTGTTTTCTGCAAATAATCCCCAGCAGAAAAACCCAGCAGTACAGCCGTTAAATAAACCTAGTCCTAATGAGGGAGAAGGGAATATTTGGCAGAAAATTTTGGTTAATAAGAGTGCGCCAAACAATTGGGAAGTTGTTCCTTGTAAGGGAAATGCACCGCTTTTATGCGTATCAACCCAAGGCAAACTTTTAGGTACAGTTGAGATTGGGGTTTACCCATTAGCAAACAATCCCGATTTTCAAAAGAAACTAGAAGCAGTTGGTATTCCCGCAGGTAGTAAAGTGGATTCCCAAAATCCTCAGTACCAAACTCAGATATTGACGGCACTAAAAGCTTGGGTCACAGACTACTATAGTGCTATCTCTAAAGACCGTCAGGCTACTTACAAAAACAATATTATCTTCTCTAGCCATCCCCCCCAAACAGTAACGATTGGCAAACTTCCAGGACTCCGTTATGGATTTGTGGGACTAAAGCGTCAAGCAGGAGTGCAAGAACAACATATTGGTCATGTAACCTTTGATGGAACTTCACTTTACGTAATTACTAGTGGCTATGACCCTGCTTCAGCTACAGGTAAGTTTGATAAGTTAGAAGACTGGGCCATTTTCCAACCATATTTATATGCGATCGCAGCTGATCTCAATTTGACCCAAAAGTAAATATATAATGTACTGCTATTAGATAATTCTGTTTATTAATAATTGGTATGAGTAATAGATAAATATCAACATTACCCATTACTCAATACCAATTACCTATCGATTAAATCTCAGCTACAGCTCGTTCAATCAATCGACGCGCTAAAGTTTGCGTTCCTGTGTGTTCGTAGTAGTTAGTTGCCACATCCAAAAATGCTGCTAGATAATCTAATTTGCTATCAGAAAATTCAACGAAATTTTGCAAATGGCCCACAACAGTTTGTGGCGTTAAATTGTTGGATACAACCAGACTATTCATCCAACCTTTAACTGAATCAAAGCTTTCACCAATAAAGTTGAGCTTACTACTAGCGTTGTTACCAGGGATGGCATCTTTGATACCTTGAAAAGTTGAGTTTTGTTCTAACTCTTGGGGATTTGTACTGCTAATCTGTGATAAAGCTTTACTAATAAAGTCAGGCCCTAAAGGTATCAAACCATCAACGCAGACTAATGCAACCATGCGAATCAAAGATTCGCCAGCATACTCACCTAAAGAAGCAACAAAATCGCCAATGCTATCTCCGGGAATGCCATTAATTTGGCAGAAAGCTACCAATTCAGCCACAACTTTTAATGTCAGGTCAATAGTTTGAGCTTTATCTGGTTTGGGAGTGACACTATTTAAAAAGCCTAACAAGGGAATTTTCTCACCCACCTTATTAGCTAAAGCTGCTGCACCCAGGGCTTTATCTGTACCATCAACAGTTTGATATAGCCACAAAGCTGTTTGATAACCTTGAGATTTATCGTTGAATAGATAAATTGCCCGTTCGCCAATTTGTTGAATTAGGGCTTCGTCACTTTCACCAGTCACGGTTTTAATGGTGTTGACAAAGCCTACAGTATTTTGCCACTCACCAGGAGCAACAAAATCTAGGGCGTTTAACATAGAAACAGTTAAACCACTGCTTGGTAGTTCATCAACTAACTGAAAAATCGGTTTACTCAAAATAATCTCCTGATTGCTGTGATGTAATTTTTATTTCTCTTGTGCAGCTTATACCAATTTTGGATTTGAGAATTGAGAATTGAACACCTAAAACACAAGGCTGCTTTCCGATTCTCAAACAATACTAACTATGCCAATTTGGTATTATTTGAGTCTTGCTAAACCATTTAGATTGAATTTTTCTAACCAAGCTTCTCTGTCTGCGGCTGTAAATGTTGGGTCTTTGGAAATTGCTTTTACTTGGTATTTACCAACCAAAATTGAAGTTTGAGTATTACCAAGTGTGACTGCAGGATAACCAGCAACTTTTTTGCTACTATTAGAGAATTTTGCTGCTGCAGAGGGAGTACTAGTTGTGTCGGAAATGGCTAGTTGCGCTACAACCTTGCCACCTTTTTTCAAATTCGCTTCCGAAAAGCCTTTTTTCTCTTGAGTATAAACGCGCTGGTAGCCATCCCCTCCACTGGGGAAAAATTTGTTCAATTTGCTACCCTGAGTTGCATTTTTAGCAACTGCTTGACCACTTTTTTGGCGACTGCTTTCTTGCTGCGCCTGATCAAAACGTCCAGGAGTTTTAGCGCTACAGGCTGATGTCAGCAATAATACTGATAGTAACAAAGCAGCTAAAATCCTCCGCCCACGGGTTAAAGTCATGTTGAGCTTCTCCTTAATGCTTGAGCTTTGAGGCAATTATCAGCGCTTGTCAGGAGTTTCGCAAGAAACTTTACTTTTTGATAATTATTGGTGAGTATCCTGGATTACAGATGTGTTGGGGTGTTGGGGAGTTGGGGATGAGGAAGAATCGCCATGATTGTGGAATCTAGCAAATAATCTTTGATAGCAAACACTAAAAATAGCCAATCGCTAATGTTCTAAAAACTAGCAATTGGCTATTTTTTGTAACTAACAATTGAAAAATCCCTAAGTTAATGCTTCAGCACCACCAACAACTTCTAGAAGTTCTTGAGTAATTGCAGCTTGTCGAGCTTTGTTGTAAGACAACGATAGGGTTCTAATCAATTCACCGGCGTTGTCACTGGCGTTGTTCATCGCCGTCATCCGTGCGGCTAGTTCACTAGCGGCTGATTCTTGTAATGCCCGTAATAGCTGGTTACCCAAATATAAAGGCAATAATGAATCCAGAATTTGTACTGGATCTTGTTCAAAAATCATGTCACGGGGGAAAGGACGGGCTTCGGTAGTCACTTTTTGGCGTTCTACTTCAAATTGACCACCACGGGTTGTTAAGCGGAAGATTTCGTCATCTGCTGCTTCTAAACCTTGAGGATCTAAAGGAAGCAGGGTTTGCACAACTGGGCGCGAGCTTACCAAAGAAACAAATCGGGTGTAGATTAATTCGATGCGGTCTACACTTTCCGACAGGAACAAAGACAGCAATTCGTCAGCAATCTTTGTCGCTTCTGCGGCGGTAGGAATTTGTTCTAAACCGCTGTAGGTAGCATCAATGGGTTGGTCGCGGCGTTGGAAGTATTGGATAGACTTGCGTCCTACCAAGACAAATTTGTAGTTAATACCTTCGGCTTGGAGTTCCTTGGCACGATTTTCGGCACGGCGAATGACGTTACTATTGTAACCGCCACACAAACCGCGATCGCCTGCAATAACCAATAGACCTACTGTTTTAACTTCCCGTTTTCTCAGCAGAGGCAAGTTGGCTTCTTCAAACCGCAGTCGGGTTTGCAAACCATATAAAACTTGCGCTAATTTATCAGCAAAGGGACGGGTGGCTAATACTTGTTCTTGCGCCCGGCGTACTCTCGCCGCCGCTACCAGCCGCATGGCTTCTGTGATTTTTTTGGTGTTTTTGACCGACTGAATGCGATCGCGTATTGCTTTAAGATTGGGCATATTCTGAAGTCCTGAGTCCTGAGTCCAAAGTCAAGAGTCCAGAGTCTCAAGTTTTTTGACTGTTGACCCTTGACCCTTGACCAATTACGCTGTTGCTTTGAAGGTCTTTTTGAATTCGGTTAGTGCTTCCTTTAAAGCAGCTTCTTCTGCGTCACCCAGTGCTTTGGAAGATTTTACTGCTTCAGCGTACTGAGGTTTACCAGTCTTCAAGTAATCGCGGAGACCTCTGGTGAAGGTGGTAACTTTGTCTACAGCGATATCATCTAAATAACCGTTGATACCAGCGTAGAGAATAGCTACTTGCTCGTATACAGACAGTGGGTCATTTTGAGGCTGCTTCAAGAGTTCCCGTAAGCGTTGACCTCTGGCCAACTGGTCTTGGGTAGCTTTATCTAAGTCAGAAGCAAATTGTGCGAAGGCTTGCAGGTCGTCAAATTGTGCTAGTTCCAATTTAATCTTACCGGCAACTTTCTTCATTGCCTTGGTTTGCGCTGCAGAACCTACACGGGATACGGAGATACCAGGGTTTACAGCGGGACGGATACCAGCGTTAAATAAGTCAGAAGACAAGAAGATCTGACCGTCGGTAATGGAAATTACGTTGGTGGGGATGTATGCGGATACGTCACCTGCTTGGGTTTCGATGATGGGTAGAGCGGTCATGCTACCTTTACCCAATTCATCACTGAGCTTCGCTGCTCTTTCTAACAAGCGAGAGTGAATGTAGAATACGTCTCCGGGGTAAGCTTCCCGTCCGGGTGGACGACGTAGCAGCAAGGACATTTGCCGATAAGCTTGGGCTTGCTTGGAGAGGTCGTCGTAAATGACGAGAGTAGCTTTGCCTTTGTACATGAAGTACTCGGCAATGGTGGCTCCGGTGTAGGGAGCGAGGAATTGTAAGGTTGCAGGGTCACTGGCGTTAGCGGCGACGACTACTGTGTAGTCCATTGCGCCTTTGTCTTGCAGTGTTTGGACAACGTTAGCGACCGTGGAAGCTTTTTGACCAACGGCAACGTAGACACAAACTACATCTTCACCTTTTTGGTTGATGATGGTGTCAATTGCGATCGCGGTTTTTCCGGTTTGGCGGTCACCAATGATTAACTCCCGCTGACCACGACCGATGGGAATCATGGAGTCGATAGCTGTAATCCCGGTTTGCATCGGTTCGTGTACAGAACGACGAGCGATAATACCAGGAGCAGGAGATTCAATCAAGCGGCTTTCTGTGGTCTTGATATCTCCTTTACCATCGATAGGACGGCCTAGGGCATCAACCACGCGTCCAATCAAAGCTTCCCCTACGGGTACTTGGGCAATTCTTCCAGTAGCTGTTACAGAGCTACCTTCTTGAATTTCCCGACCTTCACCCATTAACACCGCACCGACGTTGTCTTCTTCTAAGTTTTGGGCGATGCCAACTGTACCGTCTTCAAATTCCAATAGCTCCCCAGCCATAGCCTTTTCCAGACCATAGATCCGGGCAATACCGTCACCTACTTGGAGTACGGTACCGACGTTAGCAACTTTGACATCTTGGTCGTATTGCTCGATTTGCTGTTGAATAATGCTACTAATTTCGTCAGGTCTGATTGAAATGCTCATGTGTCTAACTTTTTTTCTTGGGAGACGGAACAGAGTAATCGGTTCACCGAAACTACTGAAATTTCTATGAACTGCTTAAGCGCAAAGAAAGGCGGCGCAACTGACCCCGTAAACTAGCGTCAATTACCTGCGATCCTACTTTAATGATCAAACCACCAATTAAGTCGCGGTCGATTTTAGTTTCCAGTTCTACTTGGCGAGCATTAGTGATAGTAAGAACTTTATCTTTTACAGCTTGTTGTTGAGCTTCTGTGAGGGGAACAGCTGAAGTTACTTCCGCTAATACGGTTTGATTCAGCTGGCGCAACAACGCTAAATACTGCTGTAAAATCTGCTCCAAGAAGAAAATCCGGCGCTTGTCTACCAGCAGCTGCAAAAATCTGCGTAAGTACTGATTTGCGCCATCACCCAATATTTGAGTGATCACTGCTTTTTTCTTTTCAGGCTGAATAAACGGGTTGTCAATTAAGTTTTGCAGTGGTGCTGAATTTTTCAACAAATTCAGCAATGCCCGTGCATCTTCACCAAATTCTTCTGTCAGATTTTGGGATTGAGCAATTGACATCAAAGCCTGTGCGTAAGGTTGGGCGACTTCGGCTGTTTCTACATTACTTTTCATCAGCGTCCTCCCACCTGTGCGATACTGCGGTCAATTATTGTTTGTTGAACATCGTCAGCAATACCTGTCCGCAGTTCTGACTCGACTTTTTGCAATGCCAATGCGGCTACCCGCTGCCGCAATTCGGCTAGCGCTCGCTCTCTTTCTGTGTTCAAATCTGCTGCTGCTGTTTGTCGCAAGCGTTCTACGTCTTGCGTTGCTTTGGCTAACAGAGCGTCTTTAGCAGCTTGGGCGCTTTCTTCGGCAGCTTTGCGGATGCGTTGCGCTTCTGCCTGAGCTTGAGTTAACTGCTCTTGCGCCTGAGATAAAGCAATTTGTGCCTCTTTTTGGCGCTTTTCTGCTTCCCGAACTACGGTTTCAATATTAGACCGTCGCTCGTTGAGGATATTGCTTAAAACTTTACGTCCGAAGTAGAATAATATGCCAATCAGAATCGCTAGGTTAATGACGTTGGTTTCTAATATGTCTAGGTTAAGACCGAAACCACCTTCTGCTGCGCCTTCTGCTAATTCAGAGTGTTCTGTGGCAAGTAATAAGAATGTGCCCATGTTACCCATCTACAAGTGCGCTGCTCGCTTGCTAATACGTTGTATTTTCCTGTTGGGAAATAAAGGTTCTTAACTTCCTCAAGGGCAATTAAGTTGCTTAACTTCCCGAAGGAAAAAAGTGCCTTTTTTGGACACTTAATTAAGCGCTTCGTGGCAATTGCCCATCTGCGCGTATGCTTTCACAGAACCAATACTTTCGCTTATCTAGCGAGAGTTGGCCCTAATAGTTTTTCTAGAATCTGTCTGCTTAGAGCATCAACTTGTTGTTCTAACTCGCTAAAAGCTTGTTGTTTTTGTTGCTCTATTTCAATAGCAGCGCGTTCTCTTTCTTTTTGAGCTTCCTGTTGCGCTTCAGCGATTTTTTGGGCAGTAATTTTCTTAGCTTCCAACTGAGCTGTTTCTATAGCCGCTTGCGACTGTCTGCGAGCGTCTGCTAGTTGTTGCTCATATTCCTGGGTTAAGCGTTCGGCTTTAGCCAAGCGTTCTTTGGCTTCAAGGGTATTCGTTCGGATGTAATTATCGCGATCGTCCAGCACCTTGGTCAGTGGCTTATAGAAAATTACATTCAACAAAGCTGCTAACAACAGGAACTGCAATGCCATCAATGGCAAAGTAGCATCGAAATCAAACATTTCTCTCCTCTTTGGCTGGAGTAGCAGTGTTCATGGCTAGCAATAACATCCAACCGTTTGTATTTTAGGAACCCTTAGCCAATCAGGGTAACTTACATCAGAACGACTAAATACCCAAAAGATTTTAATTGTAGAGCCGTGAAGATTCACGTCTCTACAACATAAAACTTTTAGGTCTTAGGAAAATGGGTTAGCGAATAGCAATACTAGAGCGATTACCAGACCGTAAATGGTGAGGGATTCCATGAACGCCAAGGTTAACAGTAGAGTACCCCGAATTTTGCCTTCTGCTTCGGGTTGACGGGCGATACCTTCTACTGCTTGACCTGCAGCATTACCTTGACCGATACCAGGGCCAATTGCAGCTAAACCAATTGCTAGAGCAGCAGCCAGAACTGAAGCAGCAGAAACTAATGGATCCATGATGATTTTCCTTGCTTGAAGTACAGAACTAACAAAAGTAGGTTAACTAGTAAAGACGTGGTTTCCACGCTGCACCAAGTTCTTACAAATCGCGCTGGGCGATGTTTTGAGCATCTAGGCTCGTCGGAACTGTGCTATCTCCTGAGAAGCGCTAATGATGCTCCTCATGCTCTTCTCCACCATGTCCCTCTAAGGCCTCATGAATGTATGCCCCGGCCAGGGTAGCAAATACCAGGGCTTGGATAGCACTGGTAAATAAACCTAAAGCCATCACAGGCAGAGGTATGAATAGAGGAACAAGTAGAACCAGCACCGCTACTACCAATTCATCCGCCAATATATTCCCGAATAGACGGAAGCTTAGGGAGAGGGGCTTGGTGAAATCTTCTAGGATCGCGATCGGCAACAGAACAGGCGTTGGCTCAATATACTTTTTAAAGTAGCCCAAACCCCGCTTGCTAAAACCCGCGTAAAAATACGCCAAAGAAGTCAGCAATGCCAATGCTACGGTCGTATTGATGTCATTGGTGGGAGCTGCTAATTCACCAGAAGGCAACTTGATTAGTTTCCAAGGGATGAGCGCGCCTGACCAGTTCGATACGAAGATAAACAAGAACAGTGTGCCAAGGAATGGCACCCAAGGGCGGTACTCTTTCTCACCAAGTTGGTTTTTTGCTAGATCCCGAATAAATTCTAGGGCATATTCCATCAAATTTTGGATGCCACGAGGAATTCTTTGGGCATTGCGAGTAGCAGCTAGTGAAGCTATTACTAGCAAGCCAATCACAAACCAGGAGGTGAGAAAAACCTGCCCATGAATTTTCAAATTGCCCAATTGCCAGTAGAAATGATGACCTACTTCTAATTCGGCTAGGGGAAATGAATTAAAGGCGTTTAAGACACTAAGCATTTGCATTCTTCAAGCATTTTCCCCAACGAGCGAGGATGGGAGTATTATCTTTGTGAGCCTGACTTGTTAAGAATCAGGAAGAAACGCAGTTTGCACGGTGTAGACGAGGAGCGTGGCTTTGTAAGTTAGAAATCCCAAGAAAATGGGCAAAATCTGTAGGTCTTGCCATTGAGTTGCTAATACAATCAACCCAACAAATAGAGCAAAACGACTTTTACTCAGACGCTTTTTCTCACCACCGAGTCGCTCAACGTCTTTGGCCAGCATTTTTAAGTAAACCACACCTGTACACGCTCCAATCAAATAATTCAGAGCAATGTTTAGTGAATAAAAAATCCACACAGAGATAAATATTATCCCTGTCAATACAAGTGTGATTACCAACAACTTCTGGTAGAGTTGATAGAACTCATCCATAGAGTTTACTCGTTCTTCGTCATCAGAACCAGATTGAGCATTTGGTGTTGTTGGAGTCGATGCAGTTGATTCGTCTGACAAGCTCACGAGACTCGAAACCAGTACAGATAAGGATGATGACTGCACATCCAGTCAGCTGAATCATATCACGATCTGGTAACAATACTTTAGAAAAAAACAATTAACTTGTTGTTCAGCAGCCAGCGACCAACCAAATAAGGGGCGATGAGGAGAATTAGAGAAAGCGCTGGAGCTATTACCAGACAACTTTACAATAGCTCTTAATCTGGCGATCGCTTGCTGCTTAATAATTTTCTTAAGGTCTATTCCGTGAAAGTGCTAATACTCGAGTTGTAATGCCTAGATGTTACAACAATTGATCAAATATTCTGCCAAGATTTACAAGAGCGATCGCCCTCGATTACGAATCTAAATTGTAGCTAGTTAGTATAATTTTCAAGCCAGCCATTCATACCAGGTTCTGGCACAAGCCTTGCCATGAAAATCTGTCTTTGCCATACCCAATGCCCAATGCCCTAAATTATGAATGCCCCTCAGAGAGAATTACAGGCAATCTCTAGGGGCATGAAATTATGTCTTATCAAAGTGGTTGTTGCACCCCGTTAACTAAGAGGAGGTTTGAGTGAGAAAGGTTTATTGACTAAGCTTTCTGTACAGACTCAGCTTTCTTGCGCTTCAGCCATGTACCAAAGCCAATAGCTACTAATGAGCCACCAACTGTCATAGGTTCAGGGACATCTTCTGTAACTCCCGTGGTATTCCCAGCATTGAACTGAGTACCATTGAGAACTGAGAAACTGACTGTAGCTGGTGTTGTAAATTTACTGATTATAGAAAAATCTAATCCTGCAAAGGGGTTACCTATTGCAGTACCTGTTGCTGCTTTCTTCAGTGTCAAAACAACCTGACTTTCATCAAATCCAAAAATCTTCAGAAATGATGAATCTGCAACATTAACATTAGTTACACCAGCCAAACCAGACACTGTAATGGTGCTATTTTTAGCCAACGTTTCATTGTTTTTATCGGCAAGTACATTGTAATTAAATGTGCCACCAACTTGATTAATGAAGTTTACACTGGCGGCTTCAGCGGGTTTAGCACTAACAGCACCAACAGACAAGGCAACACTAGTAGCGGCAATGCTCAGCTTTTTAGCTAATTTCATCCGCAAATTCTCCTTATGATTATTGAAGTAAAACTACGTAAGTACAAGCTCGTAAGAGATGACAAGTACAATGTATCGGCATTTACTTTTATACGGAAGCAGAAAAAGTAGTTTTGAATAAAACTTTATATTTTTGGAGGGTTTTGTAAATTTCGAGTAAATGTATATTTTTTGAATAAAAAAAATCCGGATAGTTCAGAATCCGAATTTTTATAGTTATATAAGCACTTGAGTGAGGTAGTGAAAATCCTGAATTTGCTAATTACATAGCTTGGTTTAACTGCGTGAGCTAACTTAGTGCAATCCTCTTGAAGTTGGTGTCAAAATAACTATTTGCTGCTTCAGGAGCTTTCTCACTCCATCTAACTCTAGCTCTACAGCAGATAGTATTTGCGCCACTGTAGAATTACCATCACAGCGTTGTAAAAATTCCAACTCTTCTACCGATAAATTAACTATTTGGTAATCATAGTTAAATATACATTGGCTGGGAAAGCCATCTATACAAGGATTAAGTTCGGGAATTGCTTGCAATAGGGCATTATCTTCTGACCAATCAGCTTTCGTGATGGGGGGACGACCTAGGAAAAATTCGTAATGGGTGACTTCTGGATCGAGTAATTCGATTAAGCGGTATATTTGGCGTTGGCGTAGCTCACCGGAGGCATCACTCAAGTTTTTGGCTCGCTCCATCAAATCAGGTGCTTTGGCTAAAAGTCTGTCTAATTGCCAGAAACCAGGATTGGAGAAACCGATAAACTCTAAGCCAGAAGCGTCAATTAATTCAAATAGCGTCTCAATGTTGTAATCAATCTCTTGGGGATGAACGTACATATCAGCGAAGTTTTCATCCCGATGATTTTCCAATGACCAGCGCTCTTTTTCCCGTTTGGCAATCCGGTTATTTTCTGGTAACGAAGCGAATATTTGCCGCCCAACTTGCACACCATCGCGATAATCGCCGCGTTTTTCACCTTGGAGGAGAGCGATCGCTTTTTGCATCAGTTGAATTTCCCAGCGTCCCAACTCGCCATACACGAAAATGTGCATTAAACCACCTGGGGCTAACTTTTTGGCTAAGGCTTGAATACCCCGAATGGGGTCAGGGGTATGATGCAAAACGCCAACGCAATTAATTAAATCAAACTCACCTGGTAGCTGTTCTACATCGAATAAACTCAAGTGATGAAACTCTACACGGTTAGCACCAGAACGTTGACAACGTTCTTTTGCTACTGCCAATGTACCAGCACTCAGGTCAATACCAACGACTTGAGCTTGGGGGTTAAGATGCACCAAGTATTCTGTTCCCACCCCAGAGCCACATCCTGCATCTAAAATCCGAATATCCTGCTTTTGTGGCTTCTGTCCAGTGCAGAAATTGTAAGCTGCTAGCCAATTCCAACGCCAATTGTACCCCGGTGGGGCTTCATCCAGCAGTGGTTCTGGCGGAAATGGGTAGGTATCGTAGAGTTTGGCAACAGCAGTACTAACGGTTTGAGGATCTGACATTTTAGAAGCGACAATGCAGCAATTCTGAGTTTATCGAATGCTGGGCATTTAGGGTATAGCTGGTGACGAAAGAGGCAGGGGAGCAGGGAGCAGGGAGAGATGAGGGAGATGAGGTGGATGAGGGGAAATAACAAACACCCAATTACCAATTACCAATGCCCCATGCCTCATGCCCCATGCCCATGTTCTGTTTCTAATCGCAAATCTTTTTAAATAGGCAAATCTTTGCTGTAGGTTTTTGTAAACCATTAGTTACAAAACTTAATCTTAATCTCAGATAACCAAGAGTACTGGCTATGGAATTTATAACTTTGATGCGTCAGATTCTACATACTTCTTAATAAATCAACAGGTAAGCCGCAAAACGTTCTAATCTAAAAGCTGACTGGGTTAATTTACTGGCAGTTTTGAAGGCGGTACTCTTAAGGCATGACCACCGATGTGTCAAGCCTCAAAGCGACCCAGACTTAACACATAAATGCTTATGATGGGAGTTTTACAAATCCGATGAGTGTTAAGGCAAGTGGTGGAAGCTCAGTTGCGCGTCCGCAACTATATCAAACCCTAGCAGTAGCAACAATTACCCAAGCGGAACAACAAGACCGCTTTTTGGGAACTGGCGAACTGAACGAACTGGCAACCTATTTTGCATCTGGTGCAAAGCGTCTAGAAATTGCCCAGACGCTCACGGAAAATTCCGAGATTATTGTATCTCGGGCTGCCAACCGAATTTTTGTTGGTGGTTCGCCAATGTCTTTCTTAGAAAAGCCAAGAGAAGCAGAATTGGCAATGGCTACTGTTGCTCCTGGGAATGTGCAAGAAGGCATGAAACTAGGAACCGTCACCTACGTTGAAAGTCGGGGTGGATTCCTAGAAAATTTACGCTCTATCTTTAACAGTTCTCCCAGTGGCCCAACACCTCCAGGTTTTAGACCGATCAACGTTGCTCGTTATGGCCCTAGCAACATGGCCAAGAGTCTGCGGGACTTGTCCTGGTTCTTGCGCTATGCTACCTATGCGATCGTGGCAGGTGACCCCAATATCATCGCTGTAAATACACGCGGGTTGCGGGAAATTATTGAAAATGCTTGTTCTGGTGAAGCCACAATTGTGGCTTTACAAGAAATCAAAGCAGCATCACTGTCTTTCTTCCGTCAGGATGCTAAGGCTACAGAGATTGTGTCTCAATACATGGATGTATTGTTGACAGAATTTAAAGCAGCAACACCTTCTAATAAACTGCGTCAACGTCCTTCTGGAGACCAACAAGGTTTACAACTGCCTCAAATTTACTTTGAAGCAGCAGAACGGCGGCCCAAGTTTGTGATGAAGCCTGGGTTATCCGCATCAGAAAAAAATGAAGTCATCAAAGCTGCATATAGGCAAATCTTTGAGCGCGATATTACTCGTGCTTACAGCTTGTCCGTATCTGACCTAGAATCTAAGGTGAAGAACGGCGACATCTCCATGAAAGAGTTTGTTCGTCGTCTAGCCAAATCTCCTCTTTACCAAAAACAGTTTTACCAGCCTTTTATTAATAGCCGAGTAATTGAACTAGCTTTCCGTCATATTTTGGGACGGGGGCCAAGTAGCCGGGAAGAAGTACAAAAATACTTCTCGATTATTTCTAACGGTGGTCTGCCAGCTTTAGTAGATGCTTTGGTGGATTCGCCAGAATACAGTGACTACTTTGGTGAAGAGACAGTACCTTACCTGCGTGGTTTGGGTCAAGAGGCACAAGAATGTCGTAACTGGGGGCCACAGCAAGACCTATTTAACTACAGTGCGCCTTTCCGCAAAGTACCTCAGTTTATTACCACATTCGCTGCTTACGATCGCCCACTCCCCGATCAGCATCCCTATGGTTCTGGTAACGACCCACTAGAAATTCAGTTTGGGGCGATTTTCCCGAAAGAAACCCGCAATCCCAACACCAGCCCTGCACCTTTCAGCAAGGATACCCGGCGGATCTTAATTAACCAAGGGCCTGGTATTAATAGCCAAGTTAGCAATCCTGGTGCCAGAGGAGAGTTCCCTGGTAGCTTAGGGCCTAAAGTCTTCCGGTTGGATCAACTGCCAGGCACAATTGGCAAAAAAGCTGCTAAAGGCGCAAGCATTAAGTTCTCCGAAAGCTCTACTCAAGCAGTCATCAAAGCTGCATACTTGCAAGTTTTCGGTCGTGATGTTTACGAAGGTCAGCGCTTAAAAGTCCAAGAAATCAAGCTAGAAAACGGACAACTCTCTGTCAGAGAATTTATTCGTGCTTTAGCCAAGTCGGATGTATTCCGCAAAACCTACTGGACTTCGCTGTATGTTTGTAAAGCGATTGAATACATCCACCGCCGCTTGTTAGGTCGTCCTACCTACGGTCGTCAAGAAATCAACAAATATTTTGACATCGCCGCTAAACAAGGCTTTTATGCCGTAGTAGACGCAATTATCAACAGCGTAGAATACAGTGAAGCATTTGGTGAGGATACAGTTCCTTACGAACGCTATCTGACTCCATCTGGTGTGGCGTTGCGACAACTGCGAGTTGGCAGTATCCGCGAAGATGTAGGTGGAAAAGTCCAGAAGCAAGAAACACCATTGTTTGTAACTTTAGGTACAGTTACCGACACTCGCACAGAACCGGATATTCAATTCCGGATTAACCAAGGTGTTAGCAAGCAACGCGAACAAACCAAAGTCTTTAAGCAGGTAGCAAACATCAGCGACAAAGCTGCTGTGCAAACTTTGATCAGCGCCGCCTACCGCCAGATTTTTGAACGCGATGTTGCACCTTATATCGCGAAAAACGAGTTCTCTGCTTTAGAAAGCAAACTGAGTAACGGGGAAATCACTGTTAAGGAATTCATTGAAGGTTTGGGTTACTCTAACCTATACATCAAAGAGTTCTACACTCCTTACCCCAACACTAAAGTAATTGAACTGGGAACTAAGCATTTCTTGGGACGTGCACCGTTAGATCAGGTAGAAATCCGCAAGTATAACCAGATTTTGGCTACTCAAGGGATTCGTGCCTTTATTGGTGCTTTAGTTAACAGTGCAGAGTTTGGTGAGGTATTTGGTGAAGATACAGTACCTTATCGTCGCTTCCCCACCCTACCTGCGGCTAACTTCCCGAATACTGAAAAGCTGTACAACCAGCTGACTAAGCAAAATGATGATGTGGTAGTACCTAGCTTTAAGACAGTACAACCACGCCTGACTTTGGCAGGAACTTCATCTTCGGGACGCAATGGTTTTACTGACCTGGGTCGTTCTTCTACTAGCGCTCAGGGACAATTGGGCGAAACAGCAAATCGTTCCAAACCTGCACGCATTTATCGCCTGAGTGGTACAAACCAAGCGGAAACCCAATTGGTGATCAATGCCATTTACTCTCAGGTATTAGATTTATTTAGCAGTGATATACCTGCTAATTACCGCTTAACCGCACTAGAAGCCAAACTGCAAGCTGGAGAAATCTCAGTACGCGAGTTTGTCCGTGAACTAGCTAGTTCAGATGTCTATTGCGATCGCTTCTACACACCTTACCCCAGCGCTAAGGTAATTGAGTTCCTCTGCCGTCACCTGTTGGGACGCGCACCAGCTACTCAAGAGGAAATTAGCGAATACAACAAGCTGATGGCTAGCCGTGGTCTGAGCGCCGTTGTAGAGGCAATTGTTGATAGTTCAGAGTATGCCCGCTACTTTGGTGAAGATGTGGTACCTTACCCACGTTCCTCTTCCTTAGGAAACTAATACTCTCGTTTGTCAGTAATTAACACTCACAGGTCAGGAGTTCATATCATGGACTCTTGACTAAATTCTGTTTTGAGTACTGAGTGCTGATTTCTGGGCGTGAACCAGCACTGTTGACTTTTGACAAGAGCTTGGCAATCTTTCGTAACATTACTTTCAGATTGGAAAAAATAACGTAAATCTGAAAAGGAATATTACAAAATATTAAGAGCAGTCATAAATGCTCAACAGAATGCCGGAGAATGTTTTGCGGAAGGTAACTGATGTTTTAAATACTTGTGTGGTTGTATTGACTCAAGTAGTTTGTAATTCATAGCTGAGATATTTTGTCAAGTGCTATGTCTGAAGTAAAAACGAAAAAACACAGCTACCGTTACCCAAATTGAAAGTCGCACCAGTTTTAATTTAAATTCTGGTTTAAATCGTAGTTGGAGGAATCCATTAATGAGTATCGTCACGAAGTCCATCGTGAATGCTGATGCAGAAGCCCGCTACCTCAGCCCTGGCGAACTAGATCGGATCAAGAGCTTTGTTAGCGGTGGTGAGCGCCGTCTGCGGATTGCTCAAATTTTGACCGAAAACCGCGAGCGTTTGGTTAAGCAAGCTGGCGAACAAGTTTTCCAAAAGCGTCCTGACGTTGTATCTCCTGGTGGTAACGCTTACGGTCAAGAATTGACTGCTACTTGCTTACGCGACTTAGACTACTACTTGCGTCTAGTTACCTACGGAATCGTATCTGGCGATGTTACCCCCATCGAAGAAATCGGTGTAATCGGTGCTCGTGAAATGTACAAATCCTTGGGTACTCCTATTGAAGGTATTACCGAAGGTATCCGTGCCCTGAAGAGTGGTGCTTCCTCCTTACTGTCTGGTGAAGACGCTGCTGAAGCTGGTTCTTACTTCGACTACGTAGTTGGTGCCCTCTCCTAGGTTAAAGCTGTTTCGTCGCTAAAACCGAAGTATTGCAATACGGTTGGAAAAAAGGAATTAACAATATGGCTCAAGACGCAATTACCTCTGTCATCAACTCTGCAGACGTTCAAGGTAAATATTTGGACTCTGCTGCTTTAGATAAGCTAAAAGGCTACTTTGGAACTGGCGAACTGCGTGTACGTGCTGCTAGCACCATCAGTGCAAACGCTGCTGCAATTGTTAAAGAAGCTGTAGCAAAATCTTTGTTGTACTCTGACGTTACCCGCCCCGGTGGTAACATGTACACCACCCGTCGCTACGCTGCTTGTATCCGCGACTTAGACTACTACTTGCGCTACGCTACCTACGCTATGTTAGCTGGCGATCCTTCCATCCTGGATGAGCGCGTACTAAACGGTTTGAAAGAAACCTACAACTCCTTAGGCGTTCCCGTTAGCTCCACCGTACAAGCTATCCAAGCTATCAAAGAAGTAACCGCTAGCTTGGTAGGTTCTGACGCTGGTAAAGAAATGGGTGTTTACCTAGACTACATCTCCTCTGGCTTAAGCTAAGAGTTAGTTGGCACTTAATAATTTAGGTGCGGCTTAATTGAGGTCTGGAAATCAATCGTGAGTGCTAGAGCGTTTATCGCTTACCTTGGTTGAAATAATCAATTATGATGAGTGTTAGTGGTCTAGTATTGATGCTTGATTTCCAGCCTTTGCAGTGATTAATTTAAAGAATTGCCTTAAAAAAACACTCCCCTTTTTTTGAAATAAAAAAGTTTTCACAATTAATACAGGAGAATCTAAAATGGCCCGGTTGTTTAAAGTTACTGCTTGTGTACCCAGTCAAACCCGGATTCGTACCCAACGCGAACTACAAAATACCTACTTCACCAAGCTAGTCCCCTTCGAGAACTGGTTCCGTGAACAGCAACGCATCATGAAAATGGGTGGAAAAATCGTTAAGGTGGAACTGGCAACTGGTAAGCAAGGTACAAATACTGGGTTGCTGTAATTACTATATACCTAACATTATTGTAGGGAGTTAAAAGAGGTCAATATTGGCCTCTTTTTTGTTATTAGGTAATTGGTAATTGGTAATTGGTAATTGGCAATTGCTGTTTGTCATTAGTTATTTGTATCTACAGAAATTTGTAAAAGAGCGATCGCCTTTTGGTAGTTTTGAGGAGTGCGATCGCCTAAAACATAGTTCTGCTTACCGCCACAACCACTCATGCAAGGATATAACATCTAAAATACTAACAATTAATCTGGGATTTTTGGCTTTTAAGCAGAGAAAATAAATGAGGAGTTGGCGCTGAGGAGTAATGCCGAAAAAAGTAAGAGAGTTGAAAGCAATGGTGTCAAAGGTTGGTTATATCCTTCAACCAGGAAGAGGTAAAGGAAGTCATACATATTGGAAGCATCCGTTGTTACCCGAAGAACCCCTGACAATACCAGGTAAAGACGGCGATGATGCTCCGTTATATTTAGAAAAAAATATCCAACGGGTGCTGAAAAAACTGCAAGAAATGGAAAACACAGAAAACGAAGCAAAACAGGAGCCAGAAGAATGAACTATCACTACAGCATGGTAATTCAATGGTCGGAGGAAGATAGACTTTTTTTAGTACACTTACCTGAGTTTCCCTGGCAACAATTTCATACGCATGGTAGGACTTATGAAGAAGCAGCAAAAAATGGTCAGGAAGTAATTGAGACTTTTGTGGAAATGTTGAAAGAAGAAAACAAACCGCTACCAGAACCGAGAATGCTTCCTAAAAAACCGTTGCAAGTTGCCTAAGTTAAGTGGGGACTACGCATTTATTGTAGTTGGGGAAGTGCTTTAGCGCAGCTTAACGTTCGCGTAGCGTCTCGAAGAGAAGTTATCTCCTTTTGGTAGTTTTGAGGAGTGCGATCGCAAAATTAAACTTTACTCCTTTACTCCCATTCTGCAAGAGATAATTACAAGGCGGAAATGAGCTAAAGGACAGTCATGACACGCCTACTTTTCATTACAGAAAGATTTGCGCCAGATTTGGGTGGTTTGGCTAGGAGTGCAACTCGGCTTGTGGGGACACTCTCGCAGTTGGGGATGGAAATTGATGTTGTGACTTGGAGTCGTTATTTACAACCTGGTGAAGTTTTACCACCGGAAACTACAGAAACTAATATTCGCGTTTATCGCATAGGATTATATCGTCATTGGGATATGACGATGCCTCATACATTGAATGTTTTGGAATGGTTACATTCTGCTCATATTTATGATGCTGTATGGGGTCATTATTTATTTCCCAGTGGTTTTTTGGCTACTTGGTTTGCGGGACTGGTGGGGTTACCCAGTACAATTAGCGCCCGTGGTAATGATATTGACCGCGAAATGTTTCCGCCGGGAGATTTTGCCCGTTTGCAATGGACGCTACAACACGCTAAGGTGATTACGGCGGTAAGTGCTGATATGTCTCGTAAGATTCAGTTACTTAGTGGGCGGGGTGATGTGTTGGTGTTGAAAAATGCGGTTGATACAGAAATATTTTCACCACATAACAACCCCACCCCCAGCCCCTCCCCGCAAGCGAGGAGGGGGGAAGGAATGAATAGGGAGTCTTTGGGAATTACTCCAGATGAGATGGTGTTGGCATTTTGTGGGGAATTGCGGGAGAAAAAAGGGCAGCAGTTTTTATTGAATGCTTTAACGAAAGTTCGACAAGTGCGTCCGGCTTGTTTGTTAATTATTGGTGAGGTAAGAGCTTCTCAGGAGTCTGTGCTGCAATTATATAAAACTAATCAGCCAGAAAATGCCCAGAAAATCATTATCACAGGACATTTACCAAATTCGGAAGCGGTGGCTGAATATTTACGCCTGTGTGATATCTACCTACAGCCTTCATTGTGGGAAGGAATGCCGAATGCTTTATTAGAAGCATTGGCTTGTGGTTGTTGTTGTATTGCTAGTGATGCGGGTGGGATTCCGGAGGTGATTACACATGGTAAAAATGGCTTTTTACTACCGCGATCGCATTTGCATAAGCTGGGTGAGGCGGTGTTAGAATTTTTGGCGATGACAACTGAGGAAAAAACTCAAATTAGCCAAGCTGCACGCGATCGCATTTTAACTGAATATTCCCTCGCTCAAGAAAAATTGCAACTTCAAACTTTAATGGCGCGGTTGATTCCCAATTCTGTATAAGCATTAATCAAAGCCTCGCCAGCAATTTGCCAAGTATAATACTCTTCAATTCGCTGACGGGCATTAATCGCCAGTTGTGTTGCTAGTTCTGGGTGATTGTGCAAGCTGAACACAGCATCTTTAATCGACTTGGCAGAACCTGGCTTGACTAATAAAAAATGTACTCCGTCTTCGCCTAACTCCCTAACTACTGGCAAATCGCTAGCAATTACAGGTATTCCCGTCGCCATCCCTTCTAAAATTTTTAGCGGACAACAACCTTGGACTACATTGCGATCGCTTGGCATTAGAGGTGCCAAAATTACATCACAGGTATGAATATGTGCCACTAATTGAGTTTGTGGCATTGGTTCTAAAATAGTGAGTTTATCCGCTACTCCTAACTTTAGCGCTAGCTGCTTTAAGGCTTTTAGTTGATAGTCTCTAGCTTGTCCAATAACTTTCAAATTAGCAGGAAAATCTCGGTTGATTAATGCTAATGCTTCAACAGCTTGGTTTACACCTTGCCAAGTCGAAAGTGTACCAAAATATATAATTTGAAATTGGTCATTTGTCCTTTGTTCTTTGTCATTTGTAAATATATTTAAATCTACGCCGTTGGGAATGACGCGGATTTTCTTGGCTGGTACACCGCGATTTTGCAAATATGCACTGGTGACACTGCTGGGGGTAACAATTAAATCGGCTGCTTCTAAACAAATTTGCTCTTGAGAATGCAATTTATGTAGCAGTTCTCTATCTTCAGCTACGGCAGGATAGCGATATTTTAACTCGATTGAAGGTAACCCATTAACCTCAAAAATTAGGCGATCGCAATATTTATGTTTGTTGCGGGCGATGGGAAAGCCTTCGTAAATTGAACGTATTTGGATGACTTCAAATCGCTTTCCCTGTAACCAGGCTTTGAGTAACTGCCGAAAATATAAAACTCTATGAATTAAAGTCTCGCCGATTGCTGGTAATGTTGTTTGTCTAACTTGCGGATAAATTTCTTGATAATCTATACCTGTTGCTGTGGGAGAAACTGTTATTAACTGTACTTGCTCAAAAGCTGCTGCTAAAGCAATAGAAAAAGCTGCTATATGAATGGCTGCGCCCTTAGGTGCAGGAACAGTATCAAAGGCAATATAAGCAATTTTTGATTCAGTCATTAATGTATATAAATTTCGTTGACACCTAATTTTGTGTTTGTTATACTGACAGCCACATTGTATATTTTGTTAATGATTTACTGCTGAGTTTCAAGTCATATATATTTATTTAGCAAAGTTAATAAAAATTGATAAAAGCATTTTAAATTGCATTGATGGAGTTTTAATAAAATGCCGATAGAATTTCTCGATTTTAGAAAAAATTTGATTTATTCTACAACAGCAAACCTTAGTAATATCATTGCTGATTTGCAAGAAATAGAAGGTATAGATCATCTGGCGGAGTTGCAGCAAAGTAAATATGCTAAACGGGCACTCTATTATTTTTATGGGATAATTGGCTGTTTTGTATTAGGGTTTATTCTGTTATTTGTAATTGCTAAAATACCAGTTTTTATTTTTGCCTTATTTGCATTATTTTTAGCCATATTTGTATTGACAATTTTGACTATTTATGAACTAGTAAAGAGATTTAAGCTAGGGAAATTAAATATTCTCAATTATCGCTATGAAGTAACCCAGCGAATTGTGCAGATGCTAACGCGAGATATGGATAGAGATAGCGAGATGGAAATTAAACTATCTTTTAAACGGACAAAGAGTAAGGAAAATTTAGCAGAAACTATACCTCATCCAACTAAGCGCGACTGGAAAATTGATAAATATCAAAATGAATGGTTGAAATTAAAAGGACAATTGTTAGATAAAACTCGGTTTTTATTAACTGCTACGGAGATTTCTAAAACTCAATATGGTTGGAAACGTGGTAGCAGTGGCAAAAGTAAATATAAAACAAAAAGTAATGATGTCGGTTTAGATATAGTTTTAACTCTACAATATCCGCAACGCCGTTATGGAGCGATTAAAATTTTACAAAGTGAAGTTAGCCAGGCGGTGAAGTTGCCTAACTTATCTCATCCAAGAAATGTCAAGCTCACAGATAAAGCTGTGCATTTGAGTGTGAGAATGGCTCCTCAAGTAGCAGATAATGAAAATGAAATATATCAAACCATTACCATGATGTTTCTCAGCCTTTATCAAGTATTAAATTTAGCAAAATTACTTTCTAAGTAATCAAAATAATGAAAATAAGATTTTTGAGAATTTTCATAGCCTTATTTTTAATTACTACTATTGTTAGCTGTAGTAGTGGTAAATCTGGAAGCGATGTAGCTAATAATAGTAGTTTGCAAAATACACCAGTAGCTACTAATGTAGCTGCTAATCAGGGAAAAATTCAATTTAAAACTGAAGGTGGCTCGGAATTATTTGCCATGAAGCCGGAAGCAGACGGCGCTAAATTGGTAGATGGGAAAAATCAGGAGTTAGCGAGAATTAAAGCAGATAAATCGGGCAAAATTAAAATTAAGGATAGTAGCGAAAAAGTTTTAGGTTATATAGTAGCAGAAAAAGGTGCTTGGAAGGTAAAAGATGCTAACCAAAGCCAAGATTTATATGTTCTTAGAAGGCAGAATGATGGTGATTATAAATTGGAAGATACTGCCAAAAAAGAAGTTTATCGTATTACAGCAAGTAAGGACGGTTTTGTAATAGAAACACCAGATAAAAATTTAGTTTATCAAGTAAAAGTTAAAGAGGGTAAAACTTCTTTAAGAAAAGCATCATCCAAAACTATTTTCTCTACCAAATCTCAGTTATCACCGATTGAATTTACCTGCTTCGGCTTAGATGTACTTACCCGCGAACAGCAGGCTGGACTGGCTTACGCGGTAAATTTAACAGGAGGAAAATAAACCTTGCAGATACAGCTAAGTTGGATAGATCCTAATAGCGAAGAACGGCGAGAACCACTATTAGAAACTCCTGTAGCTATTGGGCGAGCATTTGCAGAAATGCCACAACAAATTGATGAACAAAGAGTTTCCAGAATCACCATTCAAGATGACTTAATTGCAGATTACCATGCTTTAATTGATTGGCAAAATCAAGGATTAACTATTACTGACCAAAATACCAGCAATGGTATCAAAATTAATGGTGTCCAAGTAACTAGTGGGATTTTAACATCTGGCGATCGCATCACCATTGGCGCTTGTGAAATCGTGGTAACTTTTACAGCTACAGCCTGGGAGTGCGATCGCATGGTAGGCTTCCTGTTTAAACGTCGCTGTGGACGTACTGATAGAACAGGCTGTCCTTATTGTGAGCAATCTTACGAAGAAGATTACGCCTATTATTCGGAATATGGTAATTATCGCTCCGGCTGGGGTAGAGATTATTATGACGATCGCGATCGCTATTCCTACGATCCTGAGACTGGCGATGTAGACTTTACAGAAGCGGATGCTGTGAGTGTAGAAGCCCAAAGCGATGCCGAGTTTGAAACTGATATGGGAGCAAGTTGAAGCTTTTCATTAATCAAGAGTGTGGTGATGGCGATCGCTTCGCTTAAATTTTCACCCTGAATGTTACACCTAATTTCAGCATTACATCATTCTAGGATAATTTATCTGGCTACGTCCTAATTCGCTAATATGCACAGCAATAAACTTGTGTAGGCTGCTTTCCCGACTTGGAGACGCAAAGCGTCCGTTGTACAAATATGCATAGATAATCAGGAGTTTGAGATTTTAAGACATCAAAATTCGTTCTCTATCCAGTAATACCATAATTTTCAATGCTAAATCTTTAATAATCAGTATTCATCTGAATTTATCTGCATTTAGTCATTAAATATACTCGATACATAAGTAATGTAATATAGTTTTATCCATTAATAGTTATTAATGTTTATAGTTATTGACAAGGATAAATATATACTGAACGAAGGCTTTCTTTTAAGGCAATATCTGGCAGCAAAAATTTTGTGAAGTGCTATAAGAATGTAGCATTCCTAATTGACTGTATGAATTGAATTTTGTTCCGTCCAAGAGAATTTTATATTTTTATTCCTAGTTGGGGCGAGGTGACCAAATCGTGGCTGAGACTTGGCTGATTTACGCCTTGGGCGGCGGTTGGGGACATTTAAATCGTGCTTTATCTTTGGGAAGAATAGCTTCTCGCCAAAGAAAAGTTAAAATTATTACTAATAGTCCCTATGCTCAAAAAATAGATCATGATGGTTGTTTTGTATACTTAATTCCTGAAAATGTCAATTTTTCAGAAACTTGTTTGCAAGTCCGAGAAATATTGTGCAACAATTACTACGATTGTCTGATTATCGATACCTTTCCTAGGGGTTTGGGGGCAGAATTAGCAGATATATTACCCAAACTGGATTATATTCCTCGGATTTTAATTCATCGGGATATTAACTCTCGATATGTATATGCTAAAAAATTAAAGTCTTTTGTCAAAGAAAATTTTAATCGAGTAATCGTCCCTGGTGAAGGTGAAGATTTACCATTTTGTGATTTACCGATGGTGGAGCATACAGCACCGTGGTTAATTCGCAACCATTGGGAGTTACCAGATAAAACCACCACGCGATCGCATATTCTTAGAGTTAGCCCATATATCAAAACTATCCTGGTTTGTGCATCTGGTAAAGCATCAGAGTTGACTTTATTTGGCGAATTAACACTGTGGCTACAGCGAAATTTTCCTGATTGTGCAGTCAGAATTTTAGCGGCTACTTGTCCCCAAGAATGCCCAAAAGAGTTGTGGGTATCTCACCATCCTGGAATTGAATGTATCGCCGCCGCAGATATTGTCATTGGAGGCGCAGGTTACAACACAGTTTACGAATGTGCCGCCGTAGAAGTACCTTTAGTAGCAATACCATTAGAGCGACTATACGATCGCCAAGAAAAAAGAGCTTACAAAGGCTATTGGGTGCAAAATCATCAAGATGTGACATTTGACGAACAGCTGCTAAACATCTATGCGATGGTTAGGAGACTACTAGATGAAGCAATACCAGCAAACAGCTTACCAACACCGTCTTATATCAACGGTGCAGTGGAAGCAGTACGTCAAATTGAGCAAATTTAATTTATTGGGATTGGTAATTGGTAATTGGTAATGGGTAATTGGGTAATGGGTAATAGCAATTTCTCCCTCATCCCCAGTCCCTAGTCCCCAATCCCCAATCCCCAGTCCCCAATCCCCAAATCCCCCCTAAGACAGTAGTAATTAAAAATAGAGTGCGTATTATACACACTGATAATTACTTCCCTCTTCCCAAATCTCAAATCTCGAATCTAAAATCTAAAAATTCTTACACCTGTATCCATTGTGAATTTACGCCGCTTAATACCAATTTTTGATGATACCGTCTCCAGTTGGGCTTTAGAAGCACGGCTGCTGCGGTGGTTAACACTGATTTGGCTGTGTGTCGGCTTGATAATGCTATTTTCTGCATCTTATACTGTTGCCGCCGCCCGCCAGAATGATGGACTGTATTACTTTAAGCGTCAACTTCTGTGGGTGCTAGTTTCTTTAATTTTATTCAACTTTATCGTCCATCTCCCCTTAAAGAAATTTGTAGGGGTAGCCCATTGGTTTTTGATATTATTTTTAGGCTTAATCTTTGTCACCCTCGTACCTGGACTAGGTAAAAAGGCCTTTGACGCAGCGCGCTGGATCGCGATCGGCCCAATTCCCATTCAACCATCAGAACTCATTAAACCCTTTTTAGTACTACAAAGCGCCCGACTATTTGGACAGTGGGAAAAAATCAGTTGGCGAGTTCGTTTCACTTGGTTAGCAATTTTTGGTTTAGTACTTTTGGGGATTCTCGCCCAGCCTAACCTCAGTACAACTGCACTTTGCGGTATCACCATCTGGTTAATTGCCTTAGCCGCTGGTTTACCTTACAAGTATCTAGGGGGAACAGCAGTTGGTGGGGTTTTGTTAGCGTTACTTAGTATTAGCATCAAAGAATATCAGCGCAAACGCGTAATGTCATTTATGAATCCTTGGGCTGATGCGACAGGCGACGGCTACCAGCTTGTGCAAAGCTTACTTGCAGTAGGTTCCGGGAAAACCTGGGGTGCAGGATTTGGGCTTTCTCAACAAAAATTGTTTTATTTGCCAATTCAGGACACTGATTTTATTTTCGCAGTATACGCCGAAGAATTTGGCTTTCTTGGCAGTATGGTGTTGTTAGTATTGTTAGCTTTATTTGCCACCTTGGGATTAAGAGTAGCGCTAAAAGCCAAAAATCCCATATCTCGACTAGTAGCGATGGGTGTAACCATTGTCATGGTAGGACAATCACTGCTGCATATAGGCGTAACTACAGGTGCGTTACCTACTACTGGCTTACCTTTACCTATGTTTAGTTATGGTGGTAATTCGATGATAGCCAGTCTGATTGCGGCTGCATTACTGATCCGCGTAGCCAGAGAAAGTAGCGAAGCAGAAGTAGTACCATTACACACAACTCCGTCCCAACCTATACGTCAGCGTCGGCTTTTTAAGAAAACTAAAGTTTGACTAATGAGGCGCAATTAAAGTTAAATATGTCATTTTTTAAGGGAAAGGAGAAAAACCTTTCCCTTTCTTATTTGCAGGAGTGAGAGCGATCGCAAAATAATTCATTACATCAAAAAGATGGTTTATAGTGCATGAAAATGAGACACTACCAACCCATCTGTCGCGTTCTTTTTTCAAAATGGTATAACCTACTTGGTTGCTTAGCATTACTGACTTTAAAGGCAACTTTAGCACCAAGTTGATTTAGAAAAGTTTTTACAAATACTCGCAGCAACAAAGTGTGAATTTGGCTACTTCAACCTAGGCGGTATATTGGCATCACAGCCTATATATTAGTATCGCATCATGGTTTACTGATGGTGATTCAAAAAAATATTAATTTACTAAATCCAAATACATATATTCACTATTTTTCATGAATTTTCATGTTCTTTATCATGACTCTACTTGCTATTACTTCCAATGATTGGAGCTATTTAACTCCTTTATTAGTGATAACTGTTATATAGGACTCATATTTAATTTCTGAAATACACGTAGGGTGTGTTGTCGCGCAGCGCAACGCACCAAAGCCCAGAATACGGTGCGTTACACTTCGTGATAACGCACCCTACACATACTTAGATTTTTCAATAATCAAATCGGATTCCTATATGTATATATTTATTAAAACAAAGCGATTAGAAGCTAAACCTTTATAAAAAGGTAATATATAGTCAATATTGGTGAATTTCTCCATTAAACACCATAAATAAATTTAATCGGAGTAGCACATGAAAAATAAAGATAATTTTAGTTCACAGTATGATGATGCTTTATTTTTGTATAGAGGAAAGAGGTTAAACTGTAAATTTTACAGGGAAGATAATCCGAATTCCTTTACAAATAAGCCTCTTCTAAAAATTGTAAAATCACCTATAAAAGCAAGACAAAACACTGATAAGTCTGAGTACAAAGCTGTCTGTTTACTTATTGGGCTTCTCGGCGTATTAAGTATTGGTATGTGCATACAAGCAGATTCTCTGGCTCAGGCTTTACGGGAAGTAGCTAGAATCACAGTACAACAAACAATTCGGATACATCATTGATAACTTTTGGTGTCAGGCTGAAGTATAAAAAAGCGAACATCTGGCATTTGGCTAGGTTGAGTAATGAACTGAACTCCACTCTAATAGAAAATTTTTAACTGTTGAAAGGAATTTTTGCCATTTGAAATACTTGCTCAACAGTAAATTCCCATCCTTCAAATAAGGAATCTGTGAGTAATTCATCTCCCATAAAAGTTTTTGGTGGTGCATCGGGGTAAAAAACAGTGATACTTCTGGCTTTACTATCTACTACCCATACTCGCAACACATTAGCATCTAAATAATCTTTAGCTTTAGCTATCATTTGTCCAAAGGTTTGCCCTGGAGAGATAATCTCAATCACCAAATCTGGAGGAACAGGACAAGCTTCATCTCCGTTCCAGCCTGCAGGTAACCGTTCATTAGAAATATACAAAAGATCCGGTGTCGGTACCCAATCTCGCCCATGTCGCTTTAACAGAACAGCCCATTCTGGACAAACTAATCCCTTGCCCTCAGTCCATTGTGCAATTAAATTCAGAAAGGCATGGGTAAGTTTGGCGTGAAAAAATTTTGGTGACATCTTAGGAATTGCTTGACCATCGACAAGTTCGTAGGTGACATCTCCCTCACCTGGAGAAAGATTGAGAAAGTCTTGCAAGGTCAATTGATTGTGGGCTTGGAGTATCATGGCGCAAATCAGCGATTATACAATCAATTTTAGATTTGGAATTTCGGATTCTGGATAAGCAATTTGCTTATTTGTGTGTGAGGAAACCTGTAGAAGGCTTTTTGGCTTACTCCACAAGAGTACAGAAATCGTAAGGTCAAGGCAGTGCCTTGCCCCCAACCCCTGTTTGGTGACTTCATGTACCCGCAATCTGTGGCAAATTGGTTTTGAATTGATTACATCGCTTGTAAAACTTGGCGAATAGTATCTGCTGGTACTTCATCGGTAACTGTCACTACACCCATCTTTGTTGGTAAAACAAACCTGACTTTACCTGCTTTGACTTTTTTATCTAGTTGCAGTGCGTCAATAATGGCTGCAATATCTACCCCGGATGGTAACTGAGTCGGTAAACCTGCTTTTTTAATTAAGGCGTTTTGACGTTCTGTCTCTTCTTTTGTCCACATTCCTAGTTCCACAGCAATTTGCCCAGCTGCTACCATACCAATACCCACAGCTTCGCCGTGATTGACTAGGCGATAACCAGTTAAGCTTTCTACGGCATGACCGATGGTGTGACCATAATTAAGAATTGCTCTTAATCCGGCTTCTTTCTCATCTTTGCTGACGACATCAGCTTTAGCTTGGCAAGATTTAATTAATATGCTTTCTATCAATTCCGGTTTAATGTAGCGGAGTTGATTCAGGTGTTTACTCGCTTCCATTTGGGCGAATAACTCCGCATCCCAAATCACACCATACTTAATTACTTCTGCCATTCCTGCACGGAATTCGCGCACAGGCAGGGTTTTCAAAACTTCTGGGTCAATTAAAACTAAGCGTGGCTGATGGAACGCCCCTATCAAGTTTTTGCCTTGGGGATGATTTACGCCTGTTTTGCCCCCAATTGCGGAATCTACCATTGCTAACAATGTGGTAGGCACTTGCACGACACTAATCCCACGTAACCAAGTAGCAGCGGCAAAACCAGCCATATCACCAATTACACCGCCACCCAAAGCCACAATGGTGGCGGAACGTTCGAGGCGGTTTTCTAAGGCTGCATCATAGATTTTTTGAATAGAATTCAGGTTTTTGAAGCGTTCCCCTGCAGGTAAGATACAGCTAGCAACTTCAAATCCTGCTGTTTTTAAAGAATTGATAGCTCTATCGCCGTAATGCTTAAAAATTGTCGGATTAGAAACGACTAGTACCTTTTTACCTAGCTGCAAACTAGTCATTTTTTCACCCAGTTGATCCAAGCTACCAGGTGCGATCGCAATCTCATAGGATTGCTCTGGTAAATTCACATTAATTACAGAAGTCATTGCCCAGCCCCAAAACACGCCGTGGGCTGTATTTTACCGCAATCTGGGGCATGGGGCATTGGGCATTGGGGATTGGGGACTGGGGATTGGGGACTGGGGATTGGGGACAAGGGGACAAGGGGAGAAATTCCCATTACCAATTACCAATTACCAATTACCAATTGACAAATGACAAATAAAAAACAGTTTGTGCAAAGACAAACTGTTTTTACTAACTAATTTTTCTTTTTTACTCAGTACTCAGCACTCAGTACTCAGCACTGATGAGGTGGAGGGTTCTAGAACATACCCATGCCGCCCATGCCGCCCATGCCACCCATACCGCCCATACCGCCCATGCCACCCATGCCGCCATCAGCGGGAGCAGCAGCTTTCTTTTCAGGCTTTTCAACAACGAGGGCTTCGGTGGTTAGTACTAAACCAGCAATGGAAGCAGCATTTTGCAAAGCTGAACGCACAACTTTGGCGGGGTCGATAATACCAGCCGCAATTAAGTCTTCAAATTCGCCAGTAGCGGCATTGTAGCCAACATTGATATCAGTTTCCTTAACTCTGGAAACAATGACGGAACCTTCAACACCAGCGTTATCGGCGATTTGGCGCAATGGTGCTTCTAGTGCGCGTCCAATGATGTCAGCCCCAATTTTTTCTTCGTTATCTTCGAGGCTGTTTTTGATTGCTTCTACTTTGGTAGCTAAGTGAATTAGGGTTGTACCACCACCAGGCACAATACCTTCTTCTACAGCCGCTTTGGTAGCGTTGAGAGCATCTTCAATCCGTAATTTACGGTCTTTAAGTTCGGTTTCGGTGGCTGCACCAACTTTGATTACTGCCACACCGCCAGCTAGCTTGGCAATGCGTTCTTGCAGTTTTTCTTTGTCGTATTCGGAATCAGTTTCTTCTAATTGTTTACGGATTTGACCAATCCGCTTTTGAATTTCTGGTTTGGTGGTACTACCAGCGACAATTGTTGTGTTTTCTTTGTCAATGGTGATTTTGCGGGCGGTTCCTAGAGCTTCGATAGCTGCGGTATCCAAGCTCAAGCCGATTTCTTCAGAAATCATCTGCCCATCGGTGAGAATTGCAATATCTTGTAACAAAGCTTTGCGGCGATCGCCAAATCCAGGGGCTTTAATTGCAGCTACGGAAAGTACGCCTCTTGCTTTATTCACAACTAAAGTTGCCAAAGCATCGCCTTCAACATCTTCTGCAATAATCAGCAAAGATTGACCTAAACGAGCAACTTTTTCGAGGATAGGTACTAAATCCTGAATGCTGTTAATTTTTTTGTCAGTAATCAGAATCCGAGCGTTTTCAAATTCTACTGTCTGCCGCTCGTTGTTGGTGATAAAGTAAGGAGAAATGTAACCCCGGTCAATTTGCATCCCTTCTACTACTTCTAGTTCAGTTGTCAGGGACTTAGATTCTTCAACAGTAATTACACCATCTTTAGTGACCTTATCCATTGCTTCAGCCAGCATACTACCGACTTCTTCATCATTGCCCGCTGAAACTGTGGCAACTTGAGCGATCGCACTTCCTTCTACTGGCTTGGCTATTTTGGCGATTTCTGCAACTAAAGCTTCTACAGTCTTATCCATCCCCCGCTTTAGAGTGATGGGGTTGCTACCAGCAGCAACGTTCTTTAAACCTTCGCGGATTAAAGCTTGTGCTAAAACCGTGGCTGTAGTGGTACCATCACCAGCAACATCTTTTGTTTTCGATGCTACTTCTTGGATGAGTCTCGCACCTGTATTTTCTAATGGATCTTCTAATTCAATTTCTTTGGCAACAGTGATACCATCGTTGACAATTTGGGGGGCACCAAATTTTTTTTCTAAAAGAACGTTCCGGCCTTTTGGCCCTAGGGTGATTTTTACAGCATCAGCAAGAGCGTTCACACCCCGTTCTAGGGCCCGCCGCGATTCCTCATCAAATGCAATAATCTTCGCCATGTTTTATTTCTCAAGCGCTTCCATTAGACAATTTAGCACTCACAGCGCCAGAGTGCTAATACTAAAACGAAGATTGGGGGTTGGGGACTGGGGACTGGGGATTGGGGATTGGGGATTGGGGATTGGGGATTGGGGATTGGGGACTGGGAAAAAGAGTGATCAAGGGACAAGGACAAATACCAATTACCAATTACCCAATGACAAATGACAAATGACAAATGACAAATGACCTTAACCTTAACTTTTATTGATTAAGATACAGTTGATGCTTATGTTGAATATTAGCAGTAATGGTTGGATTGGGAGATGAATCTATATAACTCCCTGAAATCCCTGGGTATTGCCGAACCAAGCGGCACCGGCTGGTTGGCTGTAATGTTTACGTTTATTTTGGCTTGGTTAGTAACCTGGCGTTTAATGCCGACAGTACGTAAATTTGCTTTGCGGGTGGGTTGGGCCGATCAACCAAACGCACGACGATTGAACCGAGAACCTTTGCCGAATGCAGGGGGATTGGCTATTTACACAGGTGTGATTGCTGCACTGGTATTAGCTACTCTTTTACGACCGATTGAATTGCAAGGTGTATTAGCTCAGGTTTTAACTATTCTTTTGGGAGGAACAATATTAGTTCTGGTTGGGTTTATTGATGATCAATTTGGCTTACCTCCCTCTGTGCGGATGTTTACTCAAATTCTCACGGCGCTGTTACTAGTTGCTAACGGTATTAGAGTCGAAGTAACTTTCGGCACACCCATTGATTATTTGCTTTCCATATCGCTGACCGTATTTTGGGTAGTAGGCATTACCAATGCTATCAACTTGATGGATGGTATGGATGGGTTAGCTGGAGGGGTGAGTTTTATCACTGCGATGAGCCTATTGGCGGTTTCTGCCCAAATTTCCCAAAAAGCAGCCGCAACCTTAGTATTAGCAGCATTGGGAGGCGCAGCTTTGGGCTTTTTGCGCCATAACTTCCACCCTTCGAGAATTATTATGGGTGATGCTGGAGCCTACTTTTTTGGCTATGTGCTAGCGGCGACTAGTATTTTAGGAAAATTGCAAATAACTACCGTATTTGCACTTGTGCCTACAGTATTATTTTTATTATTACCTGTACTGGATACAACACAAGTAATTGTGCGAAGGCTGATGGCGGGTAAAAACCCTATGAGTACCCCAGGGAAAGACCATCTCCATCACCGCTTGCTAGCTTGGGGATTCTCTCAACGCCGTGCTGCGTTTACCCTGTGGTCAATTAGCTTAGTTTTTAATTTGTTGGCGATGAGAATGCAGCATTTGTCTTTGGTGCAAATGCTAGCTACAACCTTGAGTGTCATCCTCCTGATTGGCTTTACTATCTGGGGACGAATGAAGAGGGTAGAAGCGATTTCATGAGTGAATTTTTGTGACAGAACCTCGAAATTTGAGCGAATTTGTCTGGATCTAAGGAAAGTAGCGATCGCAAATTGAATGAAAATGCGATCGCTACTTCTGTGATTCAGGAGTAAAACTATGCATCGTCAAAGTAAAAGAGCGGCTAAATCTCAGGTTTGTCACGCCAATAACCAATTTTGTCCGATTTGCTTTGTTGTCCCACCACATATGTTGAAGGAGATAGCCAAACGTGGTGATACTCAACAGAGCGACTGGGCGTTTCAAAGCTTAACCCGTTCCGCCCGGATTCGCGGACAGCGCGATGTCTTAAGCCTGATTCCTTCGGCTAAATCAACTGGAGAGAAGCGCCGGACGATTTATGATGCCAATAATGGTCTAGAACTTCCTGGCAAACTGGTACGTGGTGAGGGCAATCCTCCTACTCAAGACCCAGCGGTAAATGAAGCCTACGATGCTGCTGGTGCTACCTTTGATTTTTACAAGGAAATCTACAAGCGAAATTCTATTGACGATCGCGGTTTGCGTTTAGACTCTACAGTTCATTACAGCCAGAATTATGACAACGCCTTTTGGGATGGGAACCAAATGGTTTATGGTGATGGTGATGGGCAGATTTTTACTCGCTTCACCAAATCAATTGATGTCATCGCCCATGAACTCACCCACGGTATCACCCAATACGAAGCTGCTTTAATCTATCAAAATCAACCAGGGGCATTAAATGAGTCGATGTCTGATGTCTTTGGTTCTTTGGTTAAACAACGAGTACTCAACCATACAGCAGATCAAGCCGACTGGATCATTGGCGCTGGTTTATTTATGCCTGGGGTGAAGGGAGTAGGTATTCGCTCTATGAAAGCGCCGGGAACTGCTTACGACGATCCTGTGTTGGGTAAAGACCCCCAACCCGCTCATCTCAAAGATTTATATAAAGGAACCGAAGATAATGGGGGTGTACATATCAACTCTGGTATTCCCAACCATGCTTTTTATTTAGCCGCAGTAGAAATCGGCGGTTATGCTTGGGAAAAAGCTGGAAAAATTTGGTATATCACCTTAAGAGACAGATTACGCCCCCGTTCAAATTTTGCTAAAGCCGCACACCATACAATCTCTGTAGCTGGGGAATTATATGGTCATGGAAGTAAAGAACAAAACGCTGTTCGTCATGCTTGGAAACAAGTAGGCGTAGAACCAGCACTGTTGGGATTATAAGTTGTGAATTGAATGTTGAGTGTAGAGTACTGAGCCTTCCGCACTGTACACTCAACAGTCAGCACTCCTTAAGCCATTACCATGCCACCATCGACATTGAACACTTGGCCAGTAATGTAGGCGGCGGCGGGATCAGCAGCAAGGAAGCGCACCATCCCAGCAATTTCTTCCGGTTGACCGTAGCGACCGAGAGGAATGAATTTGAGAATTTCTTCAGTATTGCTGAGATTGCTGGTCATGTCGGTGGTAATGAAACCAGGGGCGACGGCGTTAACGGTGATCCCGCGAGAAGCCAGTTCTTTAGCCACAGTTTTGGTAAAGCCAATTACACCAGCTTTAGCAGCGCTGTAGTTTGCTTGACCTGGGTTACCCATTTGCCCAGCCACAGAGGCAATATTAATAATACGTCCAGAACGTTGCTTGAGCATAACTTTACTAGCAGCACGTGTGCATAAGAAAACACCAGTAAGGTTGAGGTCAATCACTGCTTGCCAATCTTCAGGCTTCATCCGCAAAAGTAAGGTGTCGCGAGTAATACCTGCGTTGTTGACCAGAATATCAATCCGCTTAAATTTTTCAAGAACGGTGTTAAACAGCGCCTCTACTTGATCGAGTTTAGAAACATCAGCTTGCAGCGCTAAAGCTTCACCACCTGCTGCCGTAATTTCCGCAACTAAGCTGTCAGCAGCGCCACTAGAACTAGCATAATTAACAACTACATTGGCTCCGTAGCTAGCTAATTCTAGTGCGATCGCTCTTCCTATTCCTCGTGATGCGCCTGTAATAATTGCAACTTGTCCACGTAATTTTTGTAAGTTCTCTGGCAAAAGTTCCATGTAATATTTTTTGAATCACCGCGCTAATTATCTTATGGTGATTTGTACCTTCAAGAATAGGGAAGATGTAGAAATTCAATTCAAGATTATTAATTTAAAAATAAAATGCCATAGATGGTTAGCGGCATCTACGAATATTATTTAAATGAATTTAAGATAATTAACTTGTTTAATTGCTGGCATAGAAACGGTGCGTTAGGCTACAGCCATAACACACCCTACTGGAGAATGTTACTTACTTGAGCGAGATTTAGATCCCCGACTTTTTGAAAAAGTCGGGGATCTGAGAAGCAACTTTTTTATGTAAGTGCCATTCCACCATAATAGATATTTAATTTGGCTTTTATTGTTGGCTCAAAGTTTTAATTTCGGCTGTGATATTAGCTCTGGCGATTGTTTCAGCAACCTCAAACATTAAAGGCGTAAAATAAATGCGATCGCGCTGCAAAAATTTCTCTAAAACTTGCTTACGTCCGGCAATATATTGGTCTTGTGGAACCCAAGCATATTCTTGGCGAATTGCCTGAGCATATTCTTGATATTGAACTGGGTCAGCAGCTAAAATTGCTAAGTCGGCATCCAGTAGAACTTGGCTATCAAAATCATCCGCAGCCGCTTGATGTGATTTTGTATTGAGAATTAAAAGTGCTATCTGAGCAATATTGTTAGGTTCTAATCCTAAATTATGCAATAACTCACAAGCATATTTTGCACTTTTTTCTTCGTTATCTTTAGCCTGACTATCATAAACTATATCGTGAAACCAGGCAGCAATTTGCACAGAATTTATGTCTTTAATATAGGCTTGTAAATTATCAATAGTCATCAAAACATGAAGAATATGTTCTAGTGTGTGGTAGTACCTTTTAGGAGCAGAATAAGCTGCAACTAGTTCATTAAATATTTGATTGGCATCTCTTGGTTTAAATTCAAAAGGTTGGATTGTTTTTTGCCAGCGATGTAATAAGATATCGTGCAAATTTTCTGTCGGCATATATTACAGTAAATTGCAAATTAATTAAGTAAAAAACGCACCATTGATGGGGCGGTGCGTTACGGCTAAAATTCATTGTCTCTAAATCCCAAATCCTTTCATAGCCGTAACACACCCTACTTAAGATTTACTTTATAAATAGTCTCTTAATGTATAAACCTTTTGACTTTTGACTTTTGACTTTTGACTTTTGACTTTTGACTTCCGCTTTGCGGTACTAGCCGCTATTCAGCAGGTATTTTCTATTTCTCAAAAGACAGAATAAAGTAACGAAGTATCCCTAAACGACTAATCCACTCACCTATAACTGTGGAATTTGCTGACTTTGACTTTCCTTCCTCAATTTGCAGTCTGTAAAGCAGAGGATAGGTAGGTATGGTATTAGCGGTGATATCTTCTTCTAAGATTGTTTTAAAGCCTGTAGTTTGAGCAAGTTGGCGGTAAGCATTGAGGGTAAAGCTACTATCAACCTGTCCGTATGTATTACCAATGATTGGGGCTAGTAATTTTCCGCCAATTGTCATGATGGGACTCAGAAATTTTTGAGGTATAAAGTCACAGATAGCTAGTTTTCCACCTGGTTTCAAAACTCGCCATGCTTCTTGGAAAAAGCGATCGCGGCTGGGAAAATGGAAAATACACTCCACAGCCAGCACTAAATCAAAAGAATTATCTGCAAAGTTTAGCTGACAAGCGTCTCCTTGGACAAATTCAATGTGGTTGTGGTTGCGGGGTTGAACTTGTTCCCTAGCCCTGGCGAGTTGGCGAGGGTCTATATTTACACCAGTTAGCTGCAAATGGTGGAAGCGATCGCTTAAACTGGCGATAGTGCCACCAAAACCACAACCACAATCTAATATACTTTGTCCATCAGCAGCATCACCTGCGTCACACACTCTTCTAGTTAAATTTTCTGCGGCTAAAGCAAAGTCATCAATGGAACCATCTGCTAATGCAGGATTTTGCCAATAACCCCAGTGTACATGTAAGCCAAAAGCTTTAATAACTTGCGTATTTCCTTGAGCAATCTCCCCTAATAATTGATCAAAATAAGGTAGATCTACTGGCTGATTTTCAATCATGTAATTTTTCGATAACTCTCCCCAATTTTTACCATGATTGGGTAGCATATCTGTTTGCCGATTTGATCGGTGAATTTTGCACTCAGGAAATATGGTGACAGCAAAATTGAGGAGTCAAAATAGAATACAGAGGCTTGTAAATGCAAGCCTTATACCAAATTGGATATGTAGTATTGCTTGAAAATCCTGTCACAGCCTTGTTTTCAAGGTTTTCAATCCAAAATCTAAAATTGGTATTACCTGGAATTAGGAGTTATTATCAGTGGTATTACAAGTACAAACCAGCACTTACGAAGCGAAAACCCAAGAAATTGCTAAACAACTTCTAGAAGTAACCCAAGAAAATCGCTCGTTTTTGGCATCTTTACGCGACCAAATGCGCTGGGATGATAAATTACTAGCTTGGGCGATGAGCAATCCAGGTTTACGGGTGCAATTATTTCGCTTTATTGATACATTACCAGCTTTACGCAGCAAGGCGGAAATTGCTGCCCATTTACAAGAATATTTAGGAGATGAATCTGTAGAATTACCTGCGGCGTTAAAGGGAATGCTGAATTTTGCTAACCCTGATTCTATGCCGGGACAAGTAGCAGCCACAACAGTAGCGACAGCCGTTGAAACTCTCGCTCATAAATATATTTCTGGGGAAAATATTACACAAGTCATTAAAACAGTTGAACGCCTACGTAAAGATAAAATGGCTTTCACTATTGACTTACTAGGTGAAGCGGTAATTACAGAAACGGAAGCACAATCTTACTTAGAACGCTATTCGGAATTAATACAGCAATTGGTAGCTGCATCAAAGAATTGGAAAGCTATCCCGGCTATCGATGAAGCAGACGGCGAACAGTTAGCCAAAGTTCAAGTTTCTGTGAAGTTAACGGCGTTTTATTCGCAATTTGACCCCTTAGACGCTGAAGGTAGCGAGGCGAGAGTTAGCGATCGCATTCGCACTCTTTTACGTCATGCTAAAGAATTAGGGGCGGCTGTACATTTTGATATGGAACAGTATGCCTATAAAGATATAACTCTTCATATCCTGAAAAAATTATTAATGGAAGAAGAGTTTCGCCAACGTACAGATATTGGGATCACTATCCAAGCATATCTGCGTGACAGCGAGCAAGATGCTAGAGATGTGATTGCTTGGTTGAAACAGCGTGGTTATCCCTTAACTATTCGTTTAGTTAAAGGCGCATATTGGGATCAGGAAACTATCAAAGCAGCGCAAAAACATTGGCCGCAACCTGTTTATAATGACAAAGCCGCCAGCGATGTGAACTTTGAAACCATTACTCAGCTATTGCTAGAGAATCATCAATATGTATATGCTGCCATTGGTAGCCATAATGTGCGATCGCAAGCTAGGGCGATCGCGATTGCGGAAAGTCTAAAGGTTCCCCGCCGTAGTTTTGAAATGCAAGTTCTCTACGGTATGGGCGATAAGCTGGCGAAGGCTTTGGTTGATAAGGGTTACCGAGTAAGAGTTTATTGTCCATACGGTGAATTATTGCCGGGAATGGCTTATTTGATTCGGCGTTTGTTGGAAAATACCGCGAATAGTTCATTTTTACGGCAAAATTTAGAGAATAGACCAGTTGAGGAGTTGATAGCGCCTCCGAAGGTGGATTTAGCTCACGCAGAGACGCAGAGGCGCAGAGAGGAAAATGGGGGTTTTGTGGGTGTGGCGGATACTGATTATGCGGAGGAGGAAGAGAGGAGGAAGTCGGCGGAGGCGTTTAAGGCTGTTCATCAGCAATTGGGGAGGACTTATTTACCTTTGATTAATGGGGAGTATGTGAATACTCCAGAGGTGATTGATTCTCTCAATCCTTCTAATTTTAGTCAGGTGGTGGGGAAAATCGGACTCATCAGTGTTGAACAAGCTGAACAGGCGATGAAAGCAGCGAAAGCAGCTTTTCCTGCTTGGCGGAAAACTCCAGCGAAGCAACGCGCTGATATTTTGCGGAAAGCTGGGGATTTGATGTCACAACGCCGCGCGGAACTTTCGGCTTGGATAGTTTTGGAAGTTGGGAAGCCAGTTAAGGAAGCAGATGCAGAGGTTTCGGAGGCGATAGATTTCTGTCGTTACTACGCCGATGAAATGGAACGCTTGGATAAAGGCGTAAATTATGATGTGTCTGGAGAGACGAACCGTTATATTTACCAGCCACGGGGAATTGCTGTGGTGATTTCACCTTGGAATTTCCCTTTGGCGATCGCCTGTGGTATGACTGTAGCAGCGTTAGTTGCTGGTAACTGTACTCTGCTCAAACCTGCGGAAACATCTTCTGTAATTACCGCCAAACTCACAGAAATTTTGGTAGAAGCGGGGATTCCCCAAGGTGTTTATCAATATGTACCCGGTAAGGGTTCCCAAGTTGGTGCGTATTTGGTAAATCATCCTGATACTCATGTGATTGCCTTTACTGGTTCTCAAGAAGTTGGCTGTAGAATTTACGCAGAAGCATCGATTCTTAAACCCGGTCAAAAACACATGAAGCGGGTAATTGCAGAGATGGGTGGTAAGAATGCCATTATTGTCGATGAGAGTGCGGATTTAGACCAAGCTGTTGTCGGGGTGGTGCAATCAGCATTTGGTTATAGCGGACAAAAATGTTCTGCTTGTTCTCGAGTAATTGTGCTGCAATCGATTTACGATACCTTTGTAGAAAGGTTAGTAGAAGCCACAAAATCCTTGAACATTGGGGAAACCGAATTACCTAGTACCCAAGTCGGCCCGGTAATTGATGCCAACGCCCGCGATCGCATTCGCGAGTATATTGAAAAAGGTAAAACAGAAGCCTTAGTTGCACTAGAGTTACCCGCACCAGAACAGGGATATTTTATCGGCCCAGTTATTTTTAGCGAAGTGCCACCAAATGCGATAATTGCCCAACAAGAAATATTTGGCCCTGTACTAGCAGTAATTAAAGTCAAAGACTTTCAGGAAGCATTAACCGTTGCTAACGGGACTAACTATGCTTTAACAGGAGGACTTTATTCGCGTACCCCATCCCATATTCAGCAAGCACAACAAGAATTTGAAGTTGGGAATTTGTACATTAACCGTACAATTACAGGTGCGATCGTAGCGCGTCAACCCTTTGGTGGCTTCAATCTTTCTGGTGTTGGTTCTAAAGCAGGCGGCCCTGATTACCTGCTACAGTTCCTAGAACCGCGCACCATCACAGAAAATATTCAACGCCAAGGTTTTGCACCAATTGAGGGCGCAGATTAACAGTATATAAGTAGGTAGGGCAGATGCCCTACTTAATTTTTCATCTAATCACAGAGGTACAGAGAACACAGAGAGATGGTAAGCAGTGATTTAATGATCAAAATTGTTGAGTCTCCTGAAGAATTTGCAGCAATTAAAGCAATTAGAATTGCTGTGTTTCAGGAAGAACAAGGCGTAGAAGCTGCTTTAGAGTTTGATGGTAAAGATGAAATCTGTGACCATTTAATAGCTTATTTAAATCAACAAGCTGTCGGTACTACCAGAATTAGATATTTGGATGAGCAGACTGCCAAAATAGAAAGACTAGCGGTTTTATCTCACGCCAGAGGTAATGGTTTTGGTAAGCAAATCATGGAAAAAGCAATAGATTTTATTGCTAATCAAAATATTCCCGAGGTTGTGATTAATTCTCAAGAATATGTCAAATCCTTATATCAAAAAATGGGTTTTATAGCAGAAGGAGAAATATTTATCGAAGCAGGTATTCCTCATATAAAAATGAGGAAGAAATTATAAACATATTGAAGAGGGGAAAAAGAATAAAACTTTCCTCTTTCCCCTGGAACAAAATATGAATTTTAAAAATTATTAATCATCATAGCCATGCAAAACCCCCTTTTTTAAGGGGGTATTCAGTTATGTCTACAACTTGTGACACCTGATTTTGCATTCATAGCTTATAAGTTCTCACGCAACAACAATTAGATAAGAACTCTTACAGCCTAACTCATACCAGCGTGGCTGCTGCCATAAATTGCGCGAGCATCTTGGTCAACCTTACCTTGAATGGGGTTCCAGTAGTGAGACATTTCTTCAGGAAGACCGAGTTCTTGTGCGCTACGCATTAGCATAGATTGTTGGCGCTTCTTGACTTCTTGGTATTGACGCGCCATGATTGCACGAGATTTTTCTTGAATAGACATAACTAAGTCCTCCGTAGTTTTTTCTTATAGATGATAGATGAGATGTTCTTTCTTTATTTAATATACCAAATAATTCTGTAACCAAAGTTACAAAATCGATATTTGTAATGAAAGTTAATAATTCTCTGGATTTTTATGAGAACCAACGCCAACAGCAAACATTCGCAACCAGCCTGAAACAGCTATTGAGATAAGACATATGGCTTCAGATTGGGATAGCTTCACATGTACAACTATCCCCCGATTGATGATTTATTCGTTACACTTATTTATATTTGTACGGTTGTACTATCAGAAATCTGAGAAATTTAATTGGGCATTGGTTATTTATGACCCGGGAATAGGCAATAGGCGAGAGCCAAGTAGATTTTTGACATCTGAAGTTTAAATTTTGAATTTGGAGCGAAGCGACGTGACCGTTATTTACCCACGGAAATTTCAGAATGCGATCAGTGCGCGGGATATCCTCAAAAGAGTAGTAAGCGATCGCGAATTGCATTTAATCACCCTCAACCGCTACCGTTATAGCGAGCAGCGCAGTTGTAAAGACTTGACCGAGCTGATTGAATATCTCAATGGACAGCCAAAGCAACTAATTAAGGATTTGTCGCACCACATCTCTGATGAAGCGCGTCATGCAATGTGGCTAACCGACTTGTTAGTGGATTTGGGAGCAGATATTGGCAAGCCACCAGGTTCTTCCTACATTGATGAATTTGAACGGTTACTCGACTCAGAAAATCAAGACCCAGTAGGAAACCTAGACGATTTTGTAATTTCTACCCTAGCCACAATTAACATTACCGAAAAGCGGGGTTGTGAGTATTTCTCGGCTCATATCTACGCCTTAAAACAAGCACCACAAACTGAAGAAAACATTAAAATTCGCGAAACCATCGAAAAAATCTTGCCAGAAGAAGCCGGACACGTGCGTTGGGGTAATCGCTGGTTAGCGCAAATAGCCGATAAAAGTCCAGAACATCGGCAAAAAGTCGAGCTAGCCAAGCGCAAGTATGCCGCAATTGAGCAAGCTGCCTTTGAATCTGGTATGGATATTACTCTCGGTGCAGAACTGCGTCGGGTTGCTACCTTGGTGGAACTAGCAAATAATATGCCAGTTTGGCAACGTCCCCAATACCTCATGGAACGCTTACCGCAGACTTTGCTAGCACCTGAGTTACAAATGGTGAGAATCCAAGCAGCCCAAAAAGCTTGGCAGCGCGATCCCAAAGTATTTATGGAGAAATTTGTGCCCATGTTCCTCAACGGGATTCAGAAGAGGGGGGATTAGGGATTGGGGACTGGGGACTGGGGACTGGGGAGATGAGGGAGATGAGGAAGCAGGGGGAGAAATTCCAATTACCCATTACCAATGCCCAATGCCCAATGCCCCATGCCCCATGCCCTAATCTTGTAAATGAGCAAATTTATAGCCACCCCAAATAGTAAGTGCGATCGCAATTACTGATAATATTGGCAGGCTATACCAGGGAAATTGAGATAAGGGTAAATGAGTGATTGCCCGTAGTCCAATGCTGGTATAGGTTAGGGGTAATAGGTAAACTAAAACTTTTAAGGCAACTGGTAAAGTGCCAGGGTCAAAGAAGGTGGCCCCTAAGAACGACATAGGGATAATTATAAAGTTGTTATAGAAGCCTACCGATTCGAGCGATCGCACAGTTAATCCTACAATTACCCCTAACCCTGCGAACACAGTACAATTGAGTACCAGTAACAGCAAAAAAAGTGGATGTAAAAAGTTCCAATTTCCTGTTAACAGCAGCGCCACCAAAATAACAGAGCCAGAAGTCATCAATCCCCGTACAACTCCTGCCAGCATTTTGCCGATGTGCAATGCTATGGGTTGTATGGGGACTAACAAAAATTCTTCAAAGGTTTTAGTGAATAACCGCTCACCACAAATCGAAAATGTGGTGCCACCAAAGCTGATTGTCATCGAAGATAACGCTACCATCCCCGGCAGGATAAATTCTAGATAGTTATTATAGTTACTACTAATTCCTGACCCCGGACGAATTGAACTCCCTAAACCTAAGCCAAAGGCTAAAATATATATTAGTGGAGATACTAAGCCTGATGCTGCAATTTGTACTATTCTTATACGTAAATCAAGCCAATCTCCCCAAAAAATTGTTAGGCTATCAGCCAAGAGAATTTGTAATTGCGAGATTTTAAAGCCTGTGCCCCTGATTAGCTGTCTAGAAGATGTCACTTTTTATAGTTATATATTCAACTTGTTTTAACTATTACTTTATATTTCTTCATGTATAGTTAGCAAGCTCATCAACTTCTCCCTCTGCTCCCTATGTAGCTATATTTTGGAGAATTTGTATTACTAGGGTCGATTAATAGAGCCTTGAATTTTCTCGCTGAATGCTATGTTACTTGATAGCTTAGTATCGACTATTTGTGTATGAATACTCCACAAAGCCAATCTACAGCATATCCCGCAGATACATTCAGCAATAAAATCTACGATGTTGTCATAGTTGGTGCTGGGCCTATTGGTTTAGCCACTGCCATTGGTTTACGCAAACGTGGTATTGAAAATATTCTTGTCATCGACCAAGCTCGTGCTTTTCGTCAGGCTGGCCAAGTTGTGGATCTTCTACCTAATGGTTTAAAAGCTTTGAAGTATGTAGATCCTAACGCCTACGAAGCAGTCAAAACAGCAAGCTTGACTTTCGTTAATTCTCCCCAGTCTGATAAAGAGCAAACTGCCGAAGCTTCTGAAAAAAATCCACCAAAGCCTTCTCAACAATGGGTTTATAAAAACTTACAGGGAAAACTAGTTAGGTCAACTTCTTTAAGTTTTGAGGTTTGGTTTCAAAATTATGGTGAGGGTCGAATTTCCCTTTCTTGGTATGATTTACAGACTACTCTCAGAAAACTGCTTCCCGAAGACCAAGTTAAACCAAATCATCGTTGCATCAATGTTGTGGATGAACCAGAATTGGGATGCGTTCGCCTCGATTGTCTTTCTGATGCCAGTGTAGAAGCTAACCCCTATGCATATTGGGCAGATGGACAAAAAAATAACGATTTATTAGCCCAAAATTTAGACAGTGTTGAGCAAAACTCAGTCACAACATCATTCCGAGCCAAAATAGCTGTTGCCGCAGATGGTATCAACTCTACAGTTCGTAGGCTACTTTATGCAGAAAGCCCTTACCAAAGTTTTGCCAAACCAGAATATTCTGGGTTTACTGCAATCTATTGTAGAGAAATACTCGACATACCAACAGAACTGCGATCGCGTCTTGAAGAGAAATTTTTTGCAGGCTCACCAATTTTAACAGTAGCTAATTACGATTTAGCTAGTCAGCATTCTTTTAGTGAATGTCCGAGAATGATGTTAGTTAACAGACAAAGCATTCTCTATTTATTACATCTGCCTGTACCGTTAAACTCATTGCAAGGTAAGTCTGGTAAGGAGTTGATTAACTTAGTTTTGCAAGAGTTAGAAAAAGCAGGTTATCCCGATGAACTTAAACAATTAGTGCAGCTATCTCCTCCAGAAAATATGTTGCAACGTCCATATTACATTCATCGCGCCGCTGGTGCTGAGAAGATTTTCCCAGCCTGGAGTGCCGGAAGAATTATTTTAGTTGGTGATGCAGCACATGGTATGCCTCCTTTTATGGCTCAAGGAGCTAACCAAGGTCTTGAAGATGCTATGGCAGTTACAACATTAATTAATCATATTGCCAAAGAACATGATTGGAATAACAAGCAAGCTATAGCCACAGCCTTCGAGAAATATGAGCGTCTTCGTCGCCCGTTTATGGAGTATATTCAAGCAGCCACATTAACGCTATTCCCTTACTCATCAGAGCAACAGTGGCAAGAATATAACCAAAAAGTATATACCCGTAACTTTGAGCAAATAATTACAGAATTACGTTAGTTTCCTGATCTACCTTGTCCCCTCTGCTTTCTCACACCCTTGACACCCTATATTTGTAAAAAGTCTAGAAACTAGGAGGCAATTCCACGCAATAATCGTCATACTTAAATAGGGAGAGCATTGTATAAAACTCCCTGCTATCTGAGGCGTGAAGGTAAACCAGCGACAATGAGACGTACACCCACTAGACCAGGTAATAGTTCTAAATCTTCTCCATTTCAATCTTCCCTCTTTAACTTCACCACCATAGCAATCTTGGGGGGAGTGTTTGTCTTGGGGATTGGGATTGGCATTGCTTTTAGCTCAACAACTACTTTGTCCCCATCTAACGTGGCTTCTCGTGAATTTATTGATACTAAAGCACCCAACCCTGAGATTTGTGTGCAATATGGAGCCAGCGCTATGGTGATGGACGCGAGACTTTTCGTAACTCTTAACCCATTTAATGTTTATGTTGCTCAACCGAGTATGCGCCCTGGATGCGTTCTGCGGCAAAATAACTGGGCACTTTTAGAGCAGCGGAAGTTGGTAACATCTGACCAAGTAAGAGAATGTAAAAATCGCCTAAATACTTTTGGCTTTACAGGTAACTTAGATACTGACAAGCCTGATATTAGATGCATATACCAAAATGAATCCGCGCAAAACTTCTTTATGTCTCAACCTGGAGCAGTTGCGCCGACTCAAGAAACGGATAGATTCTAAAATTTCACTGAAGAAGCAGAGGAAAAGAAAGCTGTTTTGATTTGGTGGAATTGGATAATTGTTACCAATTTGAAAAAGAATACAGATATATAGGGGCACAACTAATGTTGTGTCCTTATCTATTTATATTATTAGAAATTGAATATTTTTTGTAGTTTCCTAATATATAAAAATACAGCAGATTGCAAGTTAGTGAGTTACAGATAATTATAATAATAATTCAAACAATGTTTGGGACAAATAAATTCTTTGTAGGGGCACGGCATCCATAATCTTGTGGTGTATCAAATTATCTTACTGGTGCCGTGCCCCTAGCTGCCCATCTGTCGCGTTCTTTTTTCAAAATTGTAAATTATAAGGGCACGGCAATGCCCTTGCCCCTACAGTGGATTTTACAAATAGTGATTTTTGACCTTTATTTATTTCTGGTACCATCAGCCATTCTTTTTATCAAGAAAAATCATTTTATCAGCTTGTACCGGTGGTTAATTTGCTTTAATCCAAACATCACTTACGAGGAATGGGTTGACCAAATTCAACTACCTGAGTTTCTGAAATATTAGGTGGAGAATTGGGAATTGTAGGAACAGGAAAATTAGGGCTGATAACAGGTGCAGGGCTGTTAAAATTAACTGGTTGATTTGGCACGATTGACGCTGGAAGATTAACTGGTATTTGGGGTGAGTTGTTAGAAGTAAGGGGCGGTACAGTCACAAAAGGTTGCGACTGGTTATTACTTATTGGAGGTAAGTTGTTAACAGGCGGCGGTAAAGTAAAAAATGGTGATTGTTGGTTATTACTTATTGGTAATTGATTAATGGGTGTTGGCGGATAGTTAGATGGAATTTGAGGTAGATTTAGAGGTTGAGGATTTACAGGTAAATTATTAGGTAATTGCGGATAGTACCCTGGTTTGACTGAGTTTTGAGCAGCATTAACAGCAGGACGTAAAACCCAGCGATTCGGGTTTTTCTTGGAAGTAGGTTGCAATTTTAATTGATTTGGATCTAAAGAATTTCCTGGTGCTAAATCTAAAACAATGCGAGTTACACCTGCATTTAATTGAGAAATGCGAACTCTCTGAATCTTACCGGAATAATTTTGTTGAGTGGGAACATACCCTAATTTGGTATTGGGTAAATCTACAACAATGCGCGCAGGTTGAGCGAGATAAAAGTATTTAGGAGTTCTAGCTGCTGATAGCGTAAATTCCAGTTGCATAGCTTCTGGGGAAAAGTGCCAATTATCCAGCCTAGCTAATGAGCCTGTCACATTTGTGGTAGCAGGTTGCACGGGTAGATTGGGATAATAGGGCGGTCTTATTTGCTTTGCTGCTGGTTGAGCAATACTACTACCAGCTTCTAGAATCATTGCTGTGGATATACCCAACAAGCTGATACTAATAAGCTGCTTGTAGAATTGAAAAAATTGTCTATTCCTCACACCTTTGACCATGATTTTTAGCTCTTGATTGAAAAACTCTCTACTAGATTTAGAGTTTTGAGTTTAGGATGATTATTTTGATTTATCTCAGCATAAAATTTGGTAAGCTGAATATTTTTCATCATCCTGCTGTTAATGCTTTTTAACTGACTGTGATTTTTCCTGTGTTTTTTGTGGTATCGCCGTAAATTTGAAACTTTGCGAGCTACCACTAAGAGTTAATTGCCCAGTAAAATTACCTTTATCCAGTAATTGCATTTGCATTTTAGCTGAGTGAAAAGGTGCATTTTGAGTAGAAGCAATATTGCACAGAGCAGAACCCTCTATTTTGCCAGATAAATTTAATTCTTGGTTTCTTAAAATGCCTGAGAGCGGATGAGTTTTTTCATTGCTGGTAGCATTTTCAGAGTTAGTATCTGCTGGTAATAAAGAAGCATTTACATAAATCCCTGATTGTTGAATTTTGAGAATGGGGGCTGCTGTTTGATTACAGTTAGGTAGCTTTTCATCCAAAGCAAGACTATAGGAACCGTTGATTACAGGAGGAGCTTTGAGATTGCTGTCTCCATAAGCGCTCACAGCTTTAAATAAGATAAGAACTCCAGCTATTGTTGCTCCATAAAAGCCCAAGGATTTTAATTTGAAATTATTCATGTGTTTAGCTCCTAGCTGCTGATTCTGGACTACTCACTTCAGGAAGTACAGAGGCTAAATGTGAGGTAACTTGACTGTAACGTCGGGTAATGAGCAGTGAAGAACGACATTGAATAGCGAGTTCATCTGTATATCTTCCTAGAGTTTGGCGTTCAATACCCCAAGCGCGGCTAGTTCCAGCAATTGTCAAATCAACAAATTCGGAAGCTTCGACTACAGCTTGGATTGAATCTGGAGCTGCAATTATCTGAATTTCGATGCGATCGCGTACACTGTTTGGTAATTGCTCCATCATGATTTGTAATTCGTGGCTCATTTCGTCCTTAACCTGATTTTCTGCTCGTACCTGTAAAATCCGCAACATACAGGTATCTCTGTTAATCAGCAATCTTAAGGCAAGTATCAGTGCTAAATCATCATGAATATTCGCAGAATAAGGAACTAGTAAGCTTTCTAGTCTTTCTCCTCCCCGGTCGATAAATACTGCAACATCTACGGGTGCAGTTGTCAGAATTTGACCAACTCTCCCACCTAAGCGATTATTACTAAAAGCTGGGCGGTGCCATCCGACTAAAATCAAGTTAGGTTGCTCAATTTGGGCAATTTGGGCAGTTTCTCTAGCAACGTTGCTTGATGTGCGGATAATAGGATGTACATAAGCACGAGAAGTTGCAGGTTCGAGAGTATTAATTAACTCTTCTAGCTGTTGGCGACGTTGAGCAATTAAGCGGTTAGCCTCAACTGGTGTACTTTCAAAAGCATAGTCTTCTTCAAACTCAATCAGACTCAGGGGATGAACCACAGCAGATTGACGATAGTTAAGTGCAATCGCAACTGCTAACTGTAATAAGCCTTTTTGGGTGCTAGGATTAGCTACTGGTACTAAAATTCGGTATTCTTCGCCAACTCTAGTTGGTGTATCAGTTTCTTCTGCTAATTCTGGTTCTACTACATCTAACCTGATCAGCTTCTTGGGATAAGTCCATTCCAGCAGTGGTGAGGTCATAAATGTAGTTACCAATGCCATAATCACCAGCATGGTAAACAGTAAGGGTGAAACTACACCTAACTCGAGTCCAATATTGAGTACGATTAACTCAGTTAAACCGCGAGTATTCATCAACCAACCAAGGGCTGAGGCTTCCCGCTTATTAATTCCACTGACACGAGCTGCAACATAAGTCCCAATATACTTGCCTGCGATCGCCACTGCTAAAACTAATGCACACAGTAACCACAACTCTGGACGGTTGAGCAAGCCAATTTGCGTCCGCAAGCCGCTATAAGCAAAGAATACTGGGAGCAGAAATACTAAGACAAAATCTTCGGTTTTCTCTGCCAGTTCTCTCACCAAATCTGCATTTTTAGGCATTGCTGCACCCAGTAAAAATGCGCCAAAAATCAGGTGAATGCCAATTAATTCGGTAACTAGAGCAGAAGCCACCACTCCCATGTAAATTAACGCTACTACCATTTGGCTTAAGCGTCCCGTGCGTTGGTGGTAGGTAGCCAGCCGTTGCAGGAACCAACGCCCCACAGTTACCATAAAGCCGATGTAGAGAATGCTTTCAATAATTGTCGGCCATGCACTGACAATACTACCTTCTCTAGCAACTGCGATCGCTACTGCTAACACGCACCAAGCCGTCACATCATCCACCGCCGCACAAGTTAACGCCAAGGTTCCCAAGCGCGTTCCTTGCAAGTTGTTCTCTGTAATAATTCTCGCCAGTACCGGAAATGCGGTAATTGACATCGCCGCGCCCAAAAATAGGGCAAAAGCGGTAAAGGAAACACTAGCATTAGAAACCAGAGGATAAAGCAACACTGCGAGCAGCGTTCCTAAAGAAAACGGCACCAAAATGCTGACATGAGAAGTCAAAACTGCTGTTTCTAATTGCCCACTGAGATATCTGGGATTCAGTTCTAAGCCAATCAGAAACATAAAAAATATCAGTCCCACCTGAGACAGCACATTTAAAAACGGCACGGCTTCAGGCGGAAACAAAGTAGCTGCTACTGATGGAGCTATCAAACCAAATAGAGAAGGGCCGAGCATAATCCCAGCTACAATCTCTCCAATTACCAGCGGTTGCTTAATTGACTTAAATCCCAGTCCTACTAGCCGAGACAGTCCAATAACAATCAGCACCTCAAACAGAACGAGTATTACTGTGTGCATAGTTTCCTCGCAAGTGACTATCCGGTTTCCCTAAGATGATTCTTTATAACACTCAAAAATGTCAACCTTTTATACTGGGGCATGGGGCATGGGGCATTGGGCATTGGGTAATTGGTAATTGGTAATTGGTAACTGGTAATAGCAGAGTGATGCAATACTTGTCGGTGAAGGGGAAAAAGGGGAATGGGAAAAGGGAAAGAAAAAACCTTTAATCCTTAACCTTTAACCTTTTCCCCAAAACCAATTTTGGGTTCAAAACGCTTAACCGATTAGTATTGCAGAGTGATGTGTCATTTCTCTTCTGCTTTCTCTGCTGTCTTCTCTTTCTTCCTTGCAATCTCGATTTTGAAAAAACTAAATTAATTTAGAATCCCCAGTCCCCAGTCCCCAATCCCCAATCCCCAGTCCCTAATACTCAATCCCCAACCCCTAAGCCAGAGATTTCTCATACCTCGTACCTTGCAATAAATAGGCAACCAGTGGTGATGCCATTAATGTCGTCACGATTGCCATAATAACCATCATAGTGAATAAAGTTGGCGTAATTACTCCTTGTTCCAAACCAATATTCAGGATAATTAACTCCATCAAACCGCGAGCATTCATGAGTGCCCCAATTGTTGCTGATTCTCGCCAACTTTCGCCAGCTAATTTGGCGGCGAGCATACAAGCAATGCCTTTACCAAGAATTGCGATCGCAATAATCAAAAATGTAATTGCCCACAAAGTCGGTGTATTTACTAATCCTATTTGTGTATTCAATCCTGAGAATACAAAAAATATTGGTAGTAAAAAACCCGTCGTCAAAAATTCAGTGCGATCGCGTATTTGTTCGGCAAATTCACCGCGCGGCATTGCTGTGCCTAAAATAAACGCACCGAAGACTGCATAGATACCAATAGCATCCGTAAACCAAGCCCCAAACATCAAAACGGTGAGTACTAAAGTTAATGTTTGAATTGTCACTCCACCATCTTTATTTGTGATGCGAGTAAAAATAGTTAAAGCAGGTCTACCGACAAAAATTGTTAATAAAACATAGCCAATACCACCACCAATTGCAAAAGCGGCAATACTCGAATTAGCATTTAAACTAGCTAATACAATAGCGAGTAAACACCATGCCGTTGCATCATCTATAGAACCTGCGGCTAAAGCTAAAGTACCAAAAGTAGTTTTCGCAATTCCTCGTTCATAAAGCATTCTTGCTAACATCGGAAATGCGGTAATCGACATCGATGCACCCAAATATAAAGCCGCAGCCCAAGGAGTTACACCAGCTTTAAACAGGTCGCCCTTATTGTATAAGAAAAAAGCTGCGATCGCACCTAAGCAAAAAGGTGCAATTATTCCTGCCGCAGACACTAAACCTGCACTTTTAAGACGCTGCTTAATTAAATCAGTATTAAATTCTAAGCCAATCAAAAACATATAAATTACTAACCCAATCTGACTAATGGCGAAGAGAATCGACATCGAAGGATTGGGAATTTTAGCTCCCGTCGCCAATAAGATTGGCGCTTTGGGAAATAACCATTGCTGTATCTCTGGAGTAATTAAACCCAGTAATGATGGCCCTAACATTACTCCCGCAATCATTTCACAAACCACATCGGTTTGTTTGAGATATCGCGTGCCAATAATAGTCACGATGCGACAAGTCACCAAAATTATTGTTAGTTGTAACAATAGCTTAAGTACTAGCTCAAAATTAGACATTTGATTTCCCTTATTAAAAATGGGGAGATTCAGCAAAGTATCTATAGAAATCTTAAGCTAATTAGGGGCATAAAACTTTGCTAGATACACTGAGCTTTACTGCAAAATCTTGATAGTTTGCAATTCTACGTAGCAGTACTTATCTATTTGTAATAAACCCCAGAAACTGCTTTTATACTGACATCCAGGTGATACAGATCCACAATCAACCTCAAAAGTGAGCTTGTTTACAGATTGCGATCGCGCTTTAAATGTTTTATAACCAAACCTATATCTTTATTCCCATCTCAACACATTAATTCTGCATTGATAATAACCTGCTGTAAGCCTTATCCTTCTTTTATTAGAGAAACTACCTATAACTTGCTTCTCTGTAGTGGCAAGGTAACAGCTACCCCCAACCACTCCGCATCTATCTAAATATTAATTACAATCTGTGCTGGCGTTGAACTTCTCACCTCCCAGCAACATTAACTCACGTAATTACGAATTACGAATTACGAATTGCAAATTACGAATTACGAATTACGAATTACGAATTAATAATCATGAGCGCTAACAACATATTTCTTCGGCCTGCGGTGGAAACAGATGCTTGCTGTATGAGTGCAATTCATATTGCTGCTATCAAAGCGCTACCAGCAACTTTATATTCGGAAGAAGAACTGTTAGCTTGGCGAAACTACCTAGACCAACCTGACGGTGCTAATCTTCTCAGGAGTATGAAAATCAAAAATTGCTGGGTTGCTATTGATAAAAATGTAATTGTGGGATTCACTAGTTACATTTTTGATGAACTTATAGCATTATACGTGCATCCTAAACACCAAGGGCAAGGAGTTGGTAGAGCGTTAGTTAATCATTTTTGCGAAGCAGCAAGCAAGCAAGGTATAGAAAAGGTAATTACAACTGCTAGCCTTTACGCCGAAGGATTTTATAGGAGATTGGGTTTTAAATTTATCGAAAGAGCGCCTCATTACTTAAAAAGAGGGATGATTGTTCCAGTTAGTAAAATGAGTAAAAATTTGCCTCCCGCGACCAAATAGGATGCGTTATTAACGCATCCTCAATTTATGATGATTTCTATATAAAAATTGAGTATCTCTACTCTAGATTTAGAGTCAATAATACGCAGGCTAATGAATATTAGTAAATAATGTGGTTTTAACTACCTTCTGATGTGGAATTAGTAAGATAAACTTGCCAGGTGGATGTCATCAAACTCCTATCTGGAGCTTACTAACAACAAAGGATAAGCTTTAACCATGTCTAGAGAAGTAGCCAAAGTAATTTTATGGGAAGAGAATGAAAAAGAATATATTAAAAAGTTTTATGACTTACAATTTGTTCCCAGAGTGGGAGAGGAAGTTTACCTTAAAAAGGAGAAATGGAAAGTAACTAGAGTTGAACATGATGTAGAAGTGAATGAAGTTAATGTCTACATGGAAATAATTAAAAAAGTCCAAAAAGATAAACCATCTAATTCTTAATGCTTCCAGAAACTCTGTCCTACCTCAGCTTTTATCCCCTCTTATCTCAGGCTTGAAAGTGCTGAGTAAAAATCCTATTTCGACTTTTATGCATGGCAATGAATTTTTTTCATTGGGATTGCCCTATTTCCTCCCTCAGCAAATAATTTTCGCAATCATATCGGCTTACGATAACTTCTTACCTGCAACATAGATAATTTGCATAAAGCTGCTCAGGGCGAACCGACTATAAGACTTTTTGGCGTTGCATAAATGCGGGATGAATTAGCTAAATACGGGTATTTCTCCATACTTCAGGTAATGTAGTAACAATTTAATTGATAGCTTAAGCATATCTACAGATTTGGAGTAACATAATGTTTTGCGATGTAGACGTGCCAGATAATGGCGTAAACGTGTATTTTCTCCTTCTACTCGTGTCATATATGTTTTGCTAATAATATGGTCTCCTGGGTTAATGAAACTAGCGTAAACAGGCCATCCATCTGTGACGTAAAAATAGCATCCCCAGAGGCTAACAATATTCCATAAAGGTTTAAAGGTTTCTGCACTATGGTCTCCTACAACCCAAGCCAAAATTCCCCTATTAAAGTGGTCTAACGCCGTCCATATCCAAATTTTGTTTTTTTTGACCGCACAAAAGTTTCTAGTTCATCTAATTCCCCAACGGATGGTATTTTATCTGTTGGCGGTGCCTCCGGCAACTTTTCGCCGATTTGTTTTACCCAGTTAATTATCGTCGTGTGATGAATCCCTGTTTGACGTTCAATTGCTCTAAAGCCTGCACCATTAACGTATGCTTTTAAGCATTCTACTTTCTTCTCATCTGAGTATCCTTTTGGTGGGCTGTAGATATCAATGAATTGGCGATCGCAATTAGTACAGATGTGATTCTGTTTACCTCGTCGCCAGCCATTTTTCCTAATCTCAGTAGAGCCGCAGTATGGACAATTCACAGTAGCGCACCTAAATTCATCCCTCTATTATGCAACGCCGACTTTTTCAGCAAGCACTACGAGAAATATCAGCATTGCCACAGATGCGTTAGCGATCGCTAACGCATCCTAAGTTTTAAAAATCAAATATGAGTTCCATAGCAAATGCGATCGCCCTTGTGATTTCAGCGATCGCATTTGCTCTTTTGCGCTCAGAATTACGCAAAATTGAGATATTGATTGGTGTTAAGAGTAACCGCACAGGCGGTGCGCCATCAACTATGAATAGAAGAACCACTCATCCCCAATTCCTTAAAACCAACCTTCTTGTTCTAAGGTTTCGATTAACTGTAAACCACGGGGGTCGCCTACACCTAATAGTGAGGCTTTAGCATCTTCTCTCACGCCTAAATCTTTGTCTTCAGCAAAGGCTTGAATTAAAGCGTCGATAGCTGTGGCGTAAACGATGTTAGATGGAAGTTCGCGGCACAATTGCCCAATTGTCCAAGCGCAGTTACTCCGGACTGCGGCTACAGGATCTTTCACCAAGGCTTCAATTAGTGGTGGGATTGCCCCTAAAACTGCTTCATAACCAACATCTGCCATTTGCGCTAAGGCACTAGCAGCCCACAACCGCACTGCGGAAATATCTGTTATTAAAGCATCTGTTAGGGGAGCTAAGGAACGGCGATCGCGGCAGTTTCCTAAAGCCCAAACTACACCTTTGCGGACATAGCCGTTCCAATCTCGGTTGAGTTGGTTAATTAACGGCTCTACTGCATCTTTACTGGGATTGCGCCCGATCGCATAGGCTGCACTCACCCGCACTAAGGGACAGGTATCAGTCAACAGCCGGATGAGATGGGGAGTCGCACGTGCATCTTCGATGTCACAAAACGCACGCGCCGCTAGCATTCTCTGCTGCGGTTGGTCATTTTCTAAGAGAACTAGCATCACATCGGGATCTGGTTTTGCCACTTCTGACTCAGCAGTTAGAGGTTCCATCCGATCCAAGGGACTTTCTAGCTCGTCTTCTATATCAAGTAGGCTTAGGTCGTCTTCGTCATACATAATAGTGCAAGAAGGCAAACCCCAAAGGGGAATTCAAAATTCAAAATTCAAAATTAGAATTTTCTACTAGTTTATTAGGGCTTAAGCAATTGTCATATTTTTTCTTAAAGTGTGTTAATGGTCAATAATCCAAATTTTTGGACTTTTGACTTTTGTCCATACGCGATTAATCGCGTCTCTGTGACTCTTGACTGCTATTTGAGTAATATCCAGCCTATTTTTCCATACTGAGTGATTTTACCATCCACAGGGATTGGGTTTGATAACCAAGTTGATGATAAAGATTCAATGCTGGTTGGTTAGATTGAAAGACTTGTAAACCAAGTTGGCGATCGCCTCTTTGAATCGCCCAATTTTCCACATACTTCATCAACGCTGTACCAATACCTCGCCGCCGATATTCTGGCAAAACGTAAAGCAGAAAAATGTGAGCATTACGAGTCCCAGTGACTTGATCGATAGCATTTCCCACCCATAAGCAAGCGACGGGGGATAAGGAAGATGAGAGAGATAATATTTTCTTTTCTCCCTCTGCTTCCTCTGCTTTCTCTGCTCCCTCTGCTTCTTCTACCCACCACAAGGGGGTTTTACTAGAGAAGTACTGCTCGACTGTTTGCGCGAGATGGGAAAAATCCGCCTGGGGAAATATATCCTGGTAACTGCGTTGCATGAACTTTACCAGTAAAGCTCGATCTAAGCTGGAACCGAGGCGGATATTGTATCCTGGTAGCAGTTGGTTAGGCACTGTAAATACTTGACAAAATTACCCCTACCTCCTCAATTGGTGCAGGTGCAGCCATATCGGAAGGTAAAAATATTCTGGCGCTGACTGCTACAAGGGCGAATATGAATACTAGCACTACAAGCAAAGGGGCGATGTATTGACGAAAAATAGCCATATATGTATGTGAGGGAGCAAGGTACGTCTACGAACTTAGTTGTAGAGATTTGTAAAGTTTTCTTGGTTTATTTTAGCGATGTTCAGGGTGTAACTCACAAGAAGTTATCGGCGATCGCGATCCAAGTCTTCAATTACTTTCTCAACGTACCAATTTTCAGACATTCCTGGGTAATTGTCCCTGGCTTGTTCAATTAAGCGTTCAGCAGTGTCTATATCACCATCTAGCCGCGCCACGAGATCATTTCTCAAATCGTTATGAGTGAGGAATTCTTGGGCTGTTTGTTGTGTGATTTCACTATTGAAGCTATTAAATGACTGTACCTGCTGGCGGCGCAATTGCCAAAATAAAACATAGTACAGTGTGCCAAAAATTAAAATCAGGCTGATTGTTCCCAAAAGAGTTAGCAGGTTAAAGCCTAAAAATCCCAAAACTAACTGTGAGAGAACGTAGCCTAGTAGCAGGCCCGTAACCAAAAGGATAAACGTGCCGACAATAATCACTACTTGGTTCCCCATACATCCTCTTCTTCTTCCTCAAGTCCTGGTCTTGTAATTGCCACTGGTTGAGGGTTCCAGGGGGCAAAGATTGGTAATAGCAATAATCCTGGCACAGCAGCAACGATAGTAATAATGAAAAATAACGGCCAACCTGTGTTTTGTGCGATCGCTCCACCAGGAGATGCGAGAATATCGCGGCTGACAGCCATTAAGCTAGAAAGTAAGGCATACTGAGTTGCCGAAAACTTCTGGTTACACAAACTCATTAAAAATGCCACGAAAGCTGCTGTTCCTAAACCACCACAGAACTGTTCGATGTTGATGGCTAAGACCATAGCTTGATAGTTTTTCCCTGTGTAAGCAAGAGACAAGTAAGCAAAATTACTCACAGCTTGTAAAACGCCAAATACCCAAAGCGAACGGTTGATGCCAATTCTACTCAAAATTGCACCGCCTGCCAGTGCCCCCACAATGGTAGCGATTAATCCCATCCCTACCTGAATTGCGCCAATATCGGTTTTGGTAAAACCCACTTGCAGCAAAAATGGGGTGGTCATATTGCTCAGTAAAGCATCACCCAGCTTGTAAAGGGTAATGAACAATAAAACCAAAAAGCCTTGAATCACTCCTCGGCGTTGGAAAAATTCACCGAAGGGTAAAATGACGGCATCGGTTAATGAAGCGGGAGGGCTAATTGCTTCTGGTTCTGGTGCAAATAAAGTCGCAAAAATCCCCAATACCATCGTACCTGCCATCAATAAATAAACCGATGACCAAGGAATTCTATCAGCCAGGATTAATGCTAAAGCACCAGCCACTAACAAAGCGATGCGATATCCCAAAATGAAAACCGCCGCCCCAGCCCCCATTTCCAGCTTTTCTAAAACATCGGTACGGTAAGCATCAGCAGCAATATCTTGGGTTGCACTCAAAAAAGCAATAACTATAGCGTTAATGGCTAGCAGCTGTAATGCTTGTTTGGGTTGTTGGAATGCCATAATTGCGATCGCTACTGTTAAAGCCAGCTGCGTCACCACTAACCAACCCCGCCGTCGCCCCAAAAATGGCATCGTGAATCGGTCAAGAAACGGCGACCACAAAAATTTTAACGAATAAGGCAAACTAGCAAGGCTAAACCACCCAATAGCAGCCAAATCAACCTGTTCCACAGTCATCCAAGCTTTCAAGGTATTACCGATTAATAGCAACGGTAAACCAGATGAAAACCCCAGAAACAATAAAGCCGCCATCTTGCGGCTACCAAAAACTTCCAATAGCGATCGCAGTGGATTCATAGTTTCGTTTCGGTATCTCCTCACCTGTTGCGAATTGCAGTTATCTTGCCATTACTAGAGGATTTCACGCAAATCGGGAAGGTTGGGGACTGGGGATTGGGGATTGGGGACTGGGGACTGGGGATTGGGGATGAGGTAAGGGAGCAGGGAGCAGAGAGCAGGGGAGAAATAATTAATGGCAAACCCCAAACACCAATTACCAATTACCCATTACCAATTACCCATGCCCAATGCCCAATGCCCAATGCCCCAACTACACTTGATAAACTTCATGCCCCCTAATTTCTACCTTGTGTGCCGCAAGACATTTTTCCCAGCCTTCACGAGTCCCAATCTCGCTTTTTTGCTGGAGTAGCCCTAGTTGCTGTTCTTGCTGGGTGAGTTTCGCAAATTCTTCGTAGCGTGGATAGTTTGGTGTCACAAAGGTTTCTTTACGGTGCAAAATTGGGGGATTTGCCCGGGTTTCGTAGTCGCGGTGAGTGATTTTTAAAGTAAGGAAGTCAATAATGATACTGGCTTTTAAGGCTGGGTGGGGGTCTGAGTCGAATTCTGGGTAAAAGAGATAGCAAATTTGCGGTTTATCAGTGCAAAATTTGATCAATGTGGCACCATCTACACGCCCAATAGTGCGGCTGGCGCAGCCTTCATAGATTCGCAGTAAAGCATCGAGTTCTGCAAGAGCGGAAACATGGACATATAATGCCCCACGGGTATGTTTACCAATTTTGCTTTTTTCGCAAGCTGTTTGCACTACCCTGGGTTGTCCTAAGCTAAACAGTTTTTGGTCGGCAACTCCACAAGCTTCTTCGTAACTGCCAAAAAAGGCTTTGATGTCGTGGCGAATTTCTAGGGCGAGTTTCTGCCATGAGGGGCGTTGCTCAAAGTGGGTGAGGGCGAGATAAACTTGGATATCTAAAGAACGACGATAGGCGATCGCATCCCATTCTGCTTCATCGGTAGCTTGTAATACTACACCAAAGGCACGGCGGAAGTTACCAAATTCACTCAGTAGTTCCTGTTCATTGCTCAATTCCCCTTTGACTGGTAATCTCCCGCGTTGGGTGAAAAATGCCATCAATGGTGCGAGTAGTTCTTGGTAATCTTCAAAGCGCTTGCTGGGAATGCGAACTCTGGGTGTAGAAGTGCGAGAAAAGAAGCGGATGGCTTTGAAACTTTGTTTTTCTGCTTCATCTCGAAAGACAAAATAAACACCTAAAGCTACGGGTACAGCATCTACATTCAGTACCTCATCAATGTAACTTTTCAGTTCTTCTTGCTCGTAATATTTCTGAAACGTATTGCGCCGGGTAACAATCCCATCGCTGTAAGCTATTTGTGTTTTACTTGGGGCGTTAACTAAAACTTGTGCAGAGACTATTAGGACTTTGCGAGTAAGTTCCCATGCTTTAATTAAGCTTTCCCGCCTTTCTTGAGTATCTTCAATAACGTTCAGGACATAACCCAAGTTGACAACATCAGCGGCGGTAATTTGCTCATCAGGATAATAATAAGGATCCCATCCGCCACTCGTATAACCTAAATTTGCCACGCGCTGGACATCGCCGCCGTAGCCGCAACCGTAGTCAAAGAAAGTCGTTTCCTGCTTGAGGATTGACCATTCTATAGCTAATCGTACTGGACGAGAGATATCAGTACGTGCGATCGCAGCTCTGTGACGCTCGATTTCTAACGCTTCAGGCATAATACAGTCAACAATCAACAGTCAACAGTTAACTAATATCCTGTCAATCTTTCAGCGCTAGTTCAATTAAATCTTCAATTTTCTTGATATTTGGGTCACCGGCTAAGTAACCAATTCCCCGATGTAAATGCAGGCGGAATTGAGTAGCGAGGGTTTCTTTATCGGTGGCGTAACCGTCGTTGTGACAGCGTTGCTTGAGGGCGAGGAGGAGAATATCGGACATATCGCCACCAAAAACGCGCCAGGTTAATTCCACATTGCTATCTTGGGGTATGGGTACAGGGGAAGGTGGTGTGGGTTCTGCAAGGGAACGACAAAAAGCCCAACGACATAATATATTCCATTGGTCAATTTTGGTGCTGCGCCGCAGTTTAAGTAGTTGGTCTTTTGCAGTTTGAGAAAGTTTAAATCTTTCGATAGGTGATTCCATAAATTAAAGCTAAAACTAAAACTCTATGATTATGCTTTCACATAATCAATTTTACTGAACAATATGTAAGCAATTTTGCTATGATATAAGGTTACGTATATTAAGTAAATATTTTTGATTGAGCTAAAAAGAGCAAAATATATTAAAAATAAATTTTTTATTGTTAAAGGACTTTATGGCTAAATTACAACTGCATTTTAATGGCTCTTTTGCTTTAAAAAAAGACGAAATCAGCCGAATTCTTCATGCTGCTGCGGGAGAGGAAGGTTTAAATGATAGCTTACCTAATTTAATGGCGAAAACCAGTTTAGGGAATGTCAAAGTAGGACGAGTAAAAAGTTGGGCAGTACGTGCAGGGTTAATTAAAAAAAATCGTCCCAGCCCAGAAGGGGAAATTGTTTTGCGGCTAGACCCCAACTTTGAATCTAATATTACAGATTGGTTGATGCACTTTTATTTAAGTTTTGGCGATCGCGGCCTCCAACAAACACCAGACGACCCTGCTGATTGGGGTGGTTGGCCTTATTTTGTATATACATTTTTACCTCGTTATAGTAAATTTACGAGTGAGGAATTGCTGTATCATAGTGCCTCTGTCTTTGAAGAAGAAAGCAAAGTAATTGCTGACAGAATCAAATTTATCTTCCGAGCATATACTGAGTTCTACGCTTTAGCATCTTGCAATTTTATCACCAAACAACAGGATAAATATGTGGGCGGAGATGCCCGGTTACCTAACTCTTATTTAGTGGGATATTTCCTGGCAAAGTTATGGGAACGTGACTTTAAAGATGAAAGTTCTGTTCTGACTGAGTCTATTTTGAACGCAAAAATGGGGCTGGCTGGTGTATTGGGACTAAAAGCAGAGGCGTTACAAGAACAGCTAAATGCATTAGAAGCTTACGGCATCATCGAACAGCGACGGGCAGTACCGCCATTTCAAGTAATTCCCCGTTGGGATGAACCCTTGGCACTGCTGGAGAAAGCCTATGACAGATGAAACTGACTACCTGCTGCGAAATGCCAGACCAGACGATCGCATTCATTTGCTACTTTGGGACAAGCCTGATAGAAGCGAACTAGTACGTATCGCTCAAGATAACAACGCTCAATTGATAAATTACCGAAAAAATTTGTTACAAAGGATTCATCCGGAAGAAAGTTTTCTTGCTCTTCATCACAATTTAGATACCGAACTCAGCGCTATTAAGTCAATGTGTTCTGGCGTTAGCAAACAGATAGTTTTACTCGAAGGGTTAGATTGTCTGATTACCTATCTACAAATCACATCTGGTAGTCGCATTACCCTTTTCTGGAAACAACTGGAAGAGACTCGCAAGCTAGAAAGACTTTTATGGATACTCCTACCCCAACAATTAGCAATCAAAAATTGGCCGCCGGAACGAATTAAACGGATTCGTTGCAGATAATTATCACTTTGCATTTGCCATTTTAAATTTACTATGCTCCTCAACCAACTTGTTGAAATCAACGAAAAGGGTAGTATTGCCAGTTCTGTAAACTTTGGCATGATGGATAATTCAGAGCAAAATTTATCTTTATGCGAAAGTTTTATTTTTAACTACGACTCTAATAAACCGGAGTTATCAACAGTTGGGATTTTGTATGCAGTGCGGCGTAGTTATCATAGCGCTAATAGTCCCAATATCCATTTAATGATTCAACAATATGGTAAGGGTAAGTCGCATTTTGCGATCGCTATTGCTAACTTTTTCCGAAAACCCTTCCAAAGTCCCGAAGTGCAAGGAATTTTATCACAAGTAGAAAAGGCCTCATTGGGGAAAAAACCATCTGTATTGGAAGACTTGAAGCTATTTAAACAAAATCAACGCCACCAACATTTAGTTATCTGTCTAAGTGGCGACATAGGTGGCGATATTCGGAAACAATTTCTGCAACAACTAGTTAAAAATCTGGAAGCAGCAGGTATTCAAGATTCTTTGGCACAACATATATGCAAAGAACCTCTACGCTACTTAGAAAGTTTGAATCCAGAGAATAGGGCAAAAGCAGAAAAATATTTGCAAAGTATTGGTAATCCTGATGGTGATTTAAATTCCCTCATCCGGTTACTTAGAGAGAATAATTCTGGTGTAATATCTACTATTAAAAAACTTGCTATTCACATTACGGGATTTACTCCTGATTTTGCCGCTGATATAAATATTCAAGCAATTTTGGAAGACCTGATAAAAAACTATTGTATTGGTGAAAATGCTTACTTTCAGGGTGTTTTAATTTTATTCGATGAATTAAACTACTATCTACAATATTGGGCAGTTGATCAGATAGGTGCTGGCGGAAGTACACTACAAAATATTACTAATGTTTGCGAAAATTACAAAGGTAGAATAGCTTTATTGAGTTTTACCCAAATTGATCCAAATACGGCAGTGGGTATTTCTGCAAATGCCAAAGACAGCTATTTGAAAATTGCTACTCGCCTAGCACCAAAAGATGGTACTACTTACAACCCTGCTTCTAGCTTAGAACTGGTAATAAAGAATTTATTACTGGCAAAAAATGATTCTACTTGGCAAAGCTTTCATTCGCAATGGCATAATACGCTGAGAAGAGAAGCTGAAATAGCTTATGAGCGAAGAATTAAAATTTATCGAGAAAAAGGCTGGTCTTTTCAAGATTTTTATATAAACTTGTCTGAAGGTTGTTTTCCTCTACATCCTCTGACAGCATATTTATTGTGCAACCTTGATTTTACCCAAGACCGAACTGCTATCCAGTTTATTAAAGGCTATGTCAAAAATTTTATTGCAAATCAATCAGTAGAAAATACTGGCAAACTCAATTATATATATCCCATTGCTTTAGTAGATACTTTTCTGGAGAACTTTTCTAACTACCCAGTTTATAATTACTATAAAAAAGCTGTAGATTTAGTGGCTGGTGCTGAGACTGAAGACGAATTAATTGTTCTTAAAGCTTTATTTTTATATGAAGCTAGTGGCGACAATTTGACCAAACCTGACCACGAAGAACATAGAGAAATTTTGGTAAGCTTGACAGGGTTACCTAAATCTCAGATCCAGGAAAGTCTAGATAAACTAGAAAAAGAAAGAGATTTAATTTACTACAGGCCAGAGGTTAAACTTTATCGTTTTTGGGAAGGAATTAATCCTAAAGGTATTCAAGAAGAAATTGAGGAAAAAATCAAATCACTAACAACATCTATTAATGATGTAGTGACATACTGTGGAGAGATTAATATTCTTAAAAAATATCCGTATAATACTACAATTACTGCTAATAAGTTCGTTCAAGATAATAAATTGGTTAGTGAGGACTGGCAGTTTGAGTGCAAAATATATAGTATTGATAAATTTAAGAATTCTCTAGAAAGCAATCGGCTGCTGAAAGATACTCAAGAAAAGGGAATTTTAGCTTATGTGATTGCAGAGACTCAAGAAGAGTTGCAAGATTTTCGTAATCAGATAAGCGAGCGTTTATCTCAATCACCAATTAAAAATCGTATTGCTGTTGCTATCCCTACCGAAGAAACTGGAAATTTAGCTCGTCTCATTCTCCAAATAAAGGCTTTAGAGAAAACTGATAAAGCTGAGAAAATACTGTTGGGTAAAGCTTACCAAGAACAGCTTCAGCGTTGTCAAGAAGAGGCAAATATACGATTAATCAGGTTATTAAATAATTGTACGTACTACTGTGTGGGAATTGATAAACTTCCCCATGCTGAACAGCAAAAACCACAAAGAGTAATGAGTTTACTTTTACAAGATTTATATCCCTTGGTTCCGCCTGTAGATGGAATTGATAAAATGCGTTCAGATCATCTGACAGGGAGAAAAATTATCAAATGGACTGCAACACAAATCTTTATAGAAAATAGTTTCAGTCAAAATCTACCTGACAGTTCTTTTGGTCCTGTTATTGACCAGATTTTTGTCAAGTTATGGGGTATTTTAAAGAAAACATCTGATAAATATATCGTTCAAGAACCAACTCATGAAAAAATCCGCGTTGCTTGGGATAAAATTTCTGAAATAACTGACTTAGGGGGATTACCGAAAAAGATTGTTGACATAGAAAGAATTTGGCAAGCACTTTCTCAACCGCCTTTTGGTTATAGCGAGTATAACTTTACTATATTGCTAGCAGGATGGTTGGCAATCCACCGTAAAGAAATTATTTTAAAAGGACGCATCAAAGTTAATTATAAAAAGACAGAGACACCTCCTTTAGTAGAGGAGAAATCTATACAAAATTGGGCTAACACTGATATTCTCCAAAACCCCACCGCATTTGTTGATGACTGGATTATTAAACAAAAGGCTAAACTGATTCGTCGCCAACAAATACAAATGCCAACGCTGCCGCCATCGCCTATAGATTATCACCAGGCGCAGGATTATTTAGCGGAAGTTGCTGCTTTTTTAGAGTCTAATGAACCAGAGGGATTAGAAAAAGAAGAGTTAACTAAGAATAAAAGGCAGGTGAGTGCTGGGGTTGCTGAAATTGACAAGTGGTTCCAAGCAGTAGAAACTGCGGAAAAATTATCTACCGATGCATCATTGGCAGCATTGTTACCACTTTATCCTCAATTGCGGCAGCTAAAGCCAAATACGCCAATTTTACCAACACAACAACAATGCGATCGCATCTCTCAAGCATTGCAAACTGTGGGTGATAAAATTGACCAACTTGTAGAAGCACAAAAGCAGCGTGCTGAGTCTTTATCTACTGAACAAGCCTATTATACATATCAAAGAGAAATTCGACAAATTATTGACCAAATTAACCAAATTGCAGGCTTACCTACTCATCTAATTGATAATTTACAAAATTCTCTCCGTATCAGCGAGATCAGATTAACAGAAATTAGGCAGCAGGCAGAAGCAGGACAAAAACAAACTGAAGATACACAAATTATGCAGAATATTCGCAATTCTGCCACAAAAATCAAAACTCTTCATCTGGCTCAAGAAGCGCTGCAAGAAATTGCAAATTTACAATCTAGTTTCAACTATCCCGATAAATTTCAGAGTGAAATTGCTGAAATTGTGCAGTCAATTCACAACAAAATTACTGACTATCGTTCTAGTTTTACAAATCTCCAGAATCAACTCCAGTTAGTAAATCATGTTTCAGATTTAGATGATATTAATACAGAATATGCCAAGCTGGATGTTGTCTTTCAAGATTCTGCTGATTACGACAGCTATCAAGAACTACAATCACAAATTCAGAATTTAAAGCGTGATTTAGAGCAAATAAAAAATCTAGAGAATATCTATCAACAAAGTGATTCAATTGCTAGTTGTAATGATGCTTTGTCATTAATTGCAGGCAGTAATTTGCATATTTATCATTATGAACGCTTCCAAGAAAGGATTGCTCAGTTAGAAAGAGATTTTCGAGAAAAAATCCAAGTATATAGGGCTGAACTACAAGAGTATAAACATAATTTAGAGCGTTTAACAACAGCAGAAGATGCAAAAGGTCTGCAAAAGGAGTTATTGAAAAAATCGCTGCGATACTCAAATTCGCCAATAGAGGCAGAGTATGACTCTATTATTAAAGAACTCGTATTAATTATTGAGTTATTGCAGATAGCTGACTTGCAAAACATAGAAACTTTAGCAGCTTGTCAAAGTCAATTAGAGAGGCTAGAAGATTGGGAAAATAGAAGTGAAAGCTTGAGAGAAAAATTTAGCGATCGCCTAAATTCACTCTGCAGAGAAATAGCACAAAAACAAGCACAAATTATTCAACAATGGATTGAAAATTTAGAAACTAGTTACGCAGAAATCAACCAATTGCCTAATGATACAGCTAGACTCCAAGCCGCGAACTATTTATTAGATAAAATTCAAGAGGAAAAATCTGAATATATCAGCTTACTCGACAATTCAAAAACTCAATTATTAGAAAGTATCGAACGTCAATGTATTGTAGAAATTGAAAAAGATATTACTAATCAAATTTTATTACTATTCCAGCAACTTCCCCGTCTAGAGCAACAAAATCTGTACGAGAGATTAGGGCAAATACTCTCAGAAGCGACGGAGGAGTAATTAGGGATGAGCGATCAACATATAATACTAGATCCTACCGGACTTTACGATATTCCCTCCGGCTATAAACCTATCACTACAGAAGTGGAATGGATACAGTTTTTTGGTGTAAGTAATACTCCCTGTTGGGTAAAAGGTGAGCGATTATGCAAATGGGCAGAAACTTGGCTAATAGCCTGGAACCGAAGAGAAGAAATCGCAGAAATTAAGCAACATCCTCGCTACAAATTAACAAAATTATTTGATACTGTAACTTTACCCAATGAGTGGACTGACGAACAATTACTAATTTTTGCTAACAAGTTAGATTTTTACGCCCAAGACAATCCTATTGCCCACTTTTTAGCAGAAAATATCCCTAATATTAATGGACAAATATGGTTTACTGAACCTTCAATTTCCCATCTTGCCACTTGGTTAGCAATTTTAGTTCCACAAGAATACAAACCTTTTGAGCAAGTTTGGCAGCAACAATTTAAAGAACATGAGTTAGCAACCTATTACCAAACTGAAGATAAATTATTACTTTTACGTCGCTGGTTAGGCATAGCAGAACCAGTTGTTAACGACATCGGCAAATATCCGTTGCAAATTCCCGACTCACTCACCCAAGAATTTGATCGTTACTGGGAACAACTCATATCTCGCACCGAAGGCAAAATTTTGGATACTTTGCCTACTAACCAAGTAGGTATGGAACGCATTGCCAATTGTGCTGCCAAAATTTTTGGCAATCGCCCTCATTGGATGAATCGGGTAAGGGAAGCCAAAGTTACCCCCTATCTTAGCTATCAGCAACAGCAAGAATTAAGCCTAAATAAACGTCCACCCGAACCCCAACTCCTAACTTTAGATGCTACTCCTCAACAAGCTTTAGATTGGGTAACAAAAGAGTACCTGCCTTTCCGCCGTTGGGAAGTTATTAAACAACCTGCCTCTACAACCAAAAAAAGTGAAAGTTTAGCGACTAGCTTTGTCGAGTGGATACTCCAGCACTATCCCCAGATGCAGGTAGAGTCAGTAGAAAATTCTTACCTCAACTACAGCGTTGCCTCAAAAGTACAAAATCTTTGCCGAGAAAGTCCAATTTTGTGGGTAGTGGTTGATGGCTTAGGATGGTTAGATCACTTAGAACTTTTATCTTTACTCACCAATAATTACAAACTGGCTGTAGAAACTGCTATCGAGCCTCGATTTAGCATCCTACCCACTAAAACAGAATATGCCAAATGGAGCCTATACGCTCAACTTTTACCTAATGATGCGGCTTGGGTTGCTGATGCTGGCAAAGCTTTTGTAAAAATGGGTATGGGCAATCGTTATACAGATGGACAAGTTGACAGACTTTACAGCGCTTTAAGAAAAAAGGCACATCAGTTGTATTGTTGGGATACAGATGAGTTCGATAGCCTTTGTCACAATCAAAAAGATTGGCAAAGCTTTTACGAACTTGACCGTCCCCACACTTTAGAAGGCATTGCTAAAAAAATTGATTACTGTGTACAACAATACCCGAACCCAGAGGAATTAAGAATCGCGATCGCTAGCGATCACGGTCAGATCATGGGTACTTGCGAAAAAATCACCCACTGTCCCCCAGGACTGAAACCTGAGGGTAGGATGGCTATTGGGAAAACAGATGATAGCAGGTTTGTGGTTTTAGAAAGCGATCGCTATAGTCTTCCTCACGATATCAGTATCGTCAAAGGCTCTGCTAGCTTCAGTTCTTTTAGCTACACAAATGATAAAAAGATAATCGGTTCTCACGGAGGATTATTTCCGGAAGAAGTTGTAATTGGTGTATCCATCCTCAGAAAATCTATTCAACGCCTTCCTGTTGTTGTTTCCTGCTTTGGTGAAGGTAAAGCCAAGCAATCAGGAGAACTAAAAATTACTATCAATAATCCTAACTCAGTACCGCTCACAAACCTTTGTTTATATATTCAAGAATTACCTACTTTTCAACAAGGAAAATTATTAGAACAAGAAATTCTAGCTTATCAGGACTGTAAGTTGACAGTAATTATTCCTGAAGTTCCAGAATTACCACCGAATCAAGGCAATGAACTATTTATATCCGGTGAACTAACGTTTCAATTTGCCAATACTGAAACTGCCAGCGCAGCCATAGATCCGAAATCAAAAATTGTTATCAAGCAAATATTTACTAGTGGATTTGATATCGATGAATTCTTATGAAGAAATAACCTACAATAACGATTTAGTGCGTGAGGTTTTTGGCAATCTCTGTATTGACAAAACTAGATTGCCATCCAGTGGACTCAGTTCTATTGGTCTACCTAGCTTTGTGGCTGAATGGCTATTAGATAAAATTGTCCCAGGTTCGGGAACACTCACATCAATAGAATTAGAAAAAGTTAATAACTTTATTAAAAAAGCATTCCCGCGCAAAGATGACCGCAATGAAATTATTTTTGATTTAACTCAGGGAGAAATTCGCAAACTCATTGCCTTGATGCAGGTACGCATCAAGTTAGAACAGGGAGGAAAAACAATTCCTGAACCATTGGCACAAATTCCCGCATTAAATTTAGATGAATGTAGCATTTCTACTGAGATTGTAGAACGCTATAAAATCCTTCTGCGTCAAGGAATATGGGGAAAAATTACCTTGTCTATGCTGCCTGAAGGACAAGTAGAAGTCATGGGTTTTGAACCCTTCCAATGTTCGCAAGTTGATTTGCAAAGTTATGCTGAATGTCGGTCAAAATTCAATACACAACAATGGCGAGATTTAATATTTTGCTCAATGGGTTTTAATCCCCAACATCCCAGTTATAACCAAGAAGCAAAAACATGGATATTAGCTAGGCTACTATCATTAGTAGAGTCTAATTATCATGTCATAGAACTAGCACCTAAAGGTACTGGTAAAAGTTTCTTTTTTGAAAATATTAGTAGTAAAGTTAGTTTAATTAGCGGTGGTAAAGTTACTCCGGCTCAGTTGTTTATCAACGGTAGAACTAAAGAAGTTGGTTTACTTGGTCGTCATCAAGTTGTAGTTTTAGATGAAGTTCAAAGTTTAACTTTCGATAATCCTGAAGAGGTAGTTGGCCCCCTGAAAAATTATCTTGCTAGCGGTCGTTATAACCGTTCTGGGTTTGCGGATATTTCGAGTGATTGTGGATTAGTAATGCTAGCTAATATCGAATTAGATGAGCAATTACAACCGCGCAATGAAGATAATTTAATTGCTAATTTACCTAAGTTTTTTTCAGAAACTGCATTATTAGATAGACTATGTGGAATTATTCCTGGTTGGAAAATTCCTAAGTTTCAAAGAGAAATGGTAGCTCATCAAGTTGGGTTAAAAATGGATTTCTTTGGCGAAGCTTTATTATCTCTTCGCCAAGATAATCGATTTATTTCTTACGCAAAAAAGCATACTCATTTTGAAAAAACCGTTAAGGTTCGTGACGAGGATGCCATTCTTAAATCAGCAGCAGGGTTTCTCAAAATTCTTTATCCCCATTTAGAATTAACATTAATGGACTATGAGCGTGATTGTCTAGAACCTGCTTGTAAATTACGCCAAGCTATCAGGAGTTCACAATATTATCTTGATGATGAATTTAAGCAACTTGGTAGAGAAATTTATGTAGAAGCCAAGTAACAATCAGCAGATTCCCCATTTCTCAAAGAAATAGGGAATCTGAACCTTAGAAAAAATACTTGTTTGCTACTACGGTTGTTTGGCGGGTGGTGGAATTGTATTTTAAAAGATATTCGTGAGCGATCGCTTCATTTTCTCTCAGTGTCTCTACTTCTTTTTCACCAATTTCTGTATCCGTAGAAAGCAAAATTACTTGGTGGCTGGCGGAGGGAAAATACCGTTCTACTAAGTTACTGCGGTGGGATGAGTCGAGTCTGCCAAGGGGGGTGTCAATTGCTACGGGGAGACGGCGACCGGAGACTCTAGCTAAACCCCAAAGAAATGCGATCGCTAGTAGTTGTTTTTCGCCAGCAGAAAGGCGATGTTTGGGGACAGGTTTACCGTTTAAGTCGTAAAGAGAAAGGCTGAAGGTGTTAGTGTCTATCGCCACGCGATGAACTAAATCGGATTTGTGTAACAGATAGCGGAAGCATTCTGTGACTTCTACTTCTAATTTGTTGAGTTTTCTCAGGGTTAATTTCTCGCGGAAAAGTTTGAGGGTTTCTTGAACTTTAGCGGCTGAGGTAATGATATGTTCTCTATTTTTCCGGTCGATATTCGTTTCGCTATATTTTTCTAAGTCTTTTTTAGTATTGTCAATCTCTGTTGCTAATTCATCTAAGCGACGTTTGGTAATCTCCCAAGCGGCTTTAGATTCTGCAACTTGCTGTTGTGCTTGTTGTAATTCATCAACTAATCTTTGATATTCTTCGGGTGAGGCGGCGGTTTGAATTTGTCTTTCTAAGGTGATAATCTCTTCTTCTTGAGAATTAAGCAAGCTAATTTTGTCTTTCGCTTTAGTTTTGGCATATTCCAGGTGATGATGGATGACATTATCTAATTGATGTAAGGTTTCTGTATCAGCTAATAGCCAAGGTTCAGCAATAGCGGCGTTATCTAAATCCTGATTCTCTTGGGAGATAAACTCTTCAATTTGACTCACTGCTGCTTGCTCAATGGCTAATTGATTAATCAAATTGAGTAACTTTTTATCTCTTTCAATTAATAAATTATGAGCTACTTTCGCTTGTTGAATGCGAAATTCTTCTTCGCCTTGCTTGTAGGCTTCATTTAATAAAAGTGTAATCAATCCCAGAGGTAAAAATTCGGCAGCTAAATCACACAACGATTGGCGGATTGTTTCTGTTTCTCTGATTCTTTCTTGCTTTTGTTTGTCTAATTGGCTGCGTTCCCCCGCAATTTTTCCACCCTCAGAAATAAATTTATGCAAAGCTTCTTGTTGTCTAGCTTCGGCGGCTGTTAAATTCTCTTGGAGAGATGTAATTGATTGCGATTCTTGATGATACTCATCTTGTAAAGCTTTCAACTTATCTTCAATTTCTTCAATATTCGCTAAATCTTTAGTATCAGCAAGTTCTTTGCGCTTGCGATTGATTAGGATATCTAAATCTACTGCTAATCTATCGGCTAACTCTAAACCTAAAAGTCCGCTAATCGCTTCTACTACAATTGGCGGTGGTATTTCCTGTTCTGCGAGTTCTTTAACTTGTTCGCCATCAAATAAAAATAAGTTAGATATTCCTAAAGGTAGGAGATTTTCAATATATTCATCCCAAATATTTACTAAAGCCGTATCTAACCATTCATGAGCATCTAAAATACCTAAATGGTCTTTACCATCTTTAGGATTTTTTTCCCAAGTACGGACAACGCGATATTTTACTGGCTTGTCATTTTCGATATGTTCAAAAAGTAATTCAATGCGTGTCTTTTCTACGGGATCGGTTTTGCTATTAACGCATTGCGTTAGGAAATCGCTATAACTTAAATTACCACGAGTGGAACATTGAGCGCGATGCCCATAAAGTGCTAGGCGGATTGCGTCCATGAGGGTGGTTTTTCCGCCACCATTCATTCCACCTAACAGAATAATTGGGCGAGAATTTTCATAATTTCTGGGGTCAAGATTGATTACTTGTTTACCAGCGTAGGGGCCAAAGTTTTGTAATACGAGTTCGAGAAATATCATTTATAGGAATTAATGTAGGAGTTAGGAAAATTACTTGGATAGAAAGATACAAGGTTGGTTTAAACGCAGTGAAACCCAACATTTTCACGTCTTTGTTGGGTTTCGTTCCTCAAACGCCACTTGCTTTGAGCCGGGAAACCCGTCCAACGCAGTGGCTCCCCAACCTACGCAGGTTAAGTTTTTTGATGTTAACTGAACGGTATTGTCTTATAGTCAGGATAGCAAACAGTGTCATTTTGTAACCTTTGCTACCAAAGCAAGTATAAAAAGTTAAGAATATTGTCGCCGATAGTGAGTATTTATTTACAAAAAAATTAATTTTTAAAAAATAATTAAAAAATCTGCATATTACTCCTGTTAAGTGATGTCAAATAAATACTTCCAATAGAAGTATTGACACGGCTATCAAGTTTCAGTTTTGTTACGACAGGATTCAAGTATGCTCCAATACAGTGAAAAGCCCTGCTTGGTTTGCAAGAAGAAGATTCGTTACCGCATGGAAGTCGAAATCACCGCCAATGGAACTAGTAAAATTTATTGGCAACCAATCGGTGCTACACCAGATCAACCGGATATCAACAAATGTCCCATATGTCGTCGCCAGGTGTCTAGAATGTTTGGTTATTCCTTGAAAGCTTGTCTAGCAATTTAAGCCAACACAATTAATATACAGCGTATTTACGGTAAATGAAGTACATGGGTAGGGGCACGGGCATTGCTGTGCCCTTACAATTATCTGTACCTCACCAATTTGCAATCTGCTGTAAATTATCCCGTAGCATAGAGCACAATACCAAACTGATATCTGTATCATCAAAAGTCAGTGGATGCAGTACCCTGATCATAATTTGGGTGTTTTTAAAATTACCAATTACCAATTACCCATTACCCATTAGCAATAATTCTGAGTTTTTCCTGAGTATATGCTGTATTTATGTTGGGCTAATTTCTAGAATATTTTAAGTCGCAACTCAGCCTGATATTTGGTAAGTACAGGATACTCCAGACAGCAAATCAAGGAACTCAATTATTGTGCAGGTAGGCACGGGGTGATACTGATGGAAACTTCAACCCAAGAAGAAATCAGATTAGCAGCAGCCCGGAATCATGAAGCGCATTGGCGTAGGTGGGGGCCATATTTAAGCGATCGCCAATGGGGAACGGTACGAGAAGATTATAGTCATAATGGCGCAGCGTGGGACTACTTCACCCACGATCAGGCGCGTTCTCGGGCTTACCGTTGGGGTGAAGATGGGATTGCGGGGATTTCGGATAATCATCAAAGGCTATGTTTTGCGATCGCACTTTGGAATGGCGAAGACTCGATTCTCAAGGAAAGAATCTTTGGTTTGACGGGAACTGAAGGTAATCATGGCGAAGATGTCAAGGATTATTACTTTTATTTAGATAGTACGCCGACTCATTCTTACATGAAGGCGTTGTACAAATATCCCCAAAGCGCTTTTCCCTATGCACAATTAGTTACAGAAAATCAAAGTCGTAATCGTCTCCAGCCAGAATTTGAACTATTAGATACAGGTATATTTGACGAAGACCGCTATTTTGATGTTTTTGTAGAATATGCGAAAAATTCTACTGAAGATATTCTGATTCAAATTCATGTAGCTAATCGCGGCCCCGAAACTAAAACGTTGCATCTCTTACCTACGCTGTGGTTTCGTAATACTTGGTCTTGGAATGGAGATACTCATAAACCTAGCCTGAAGCAACTAAATTCCGCTAATAGCTGGCAAATTATCGAGGCTTCCCATGCGACTTTAGGTAATAGATGGTTGTATTGTCAAACAGCAACCGCAATTTTATTTACAGAAAATGAAACCAATAATCAGCGATTATTTGGCTCTCCTAATACCTCTGCCTATGTCAAAGATGGCATTAATGACTATATTATCTCAGGTAACAAACAGGCAGTAAATCCCGATAAATTTGGGACGAAAGCTGCACCTCATTATGTGCTAACAGTTGGTGCAGGTGAAACCCAAACTATCAAATTACGTTTGAGTGATATACCAAATTTATTTGAGCCATTTAACTCAGAATTTGATGCTATTTTCTTGAATAGAAAACAAGAAGCCGACGCATTTTATCAGCGCATTACGCCATTCCCCCTCAGTGCAGATATGCGAAATGTGCAAAGACAAGCATTTGCTGGGATGCTGTGGAGTAAGCAATTTTATCACTACATATTAGAAAATTGGCTAAAAGGCGATCGCAATACCCCACCTCCACCACCAGAAAGGCAAGAAGGCAGAAATCATGAATGGTTTCACCTCTACAATGAAGATATACTTTCTATGCCTGATAAATGGGAATATCCTTGGTTTGCAGCTTGGGATTTAGCCTTTCATACTATTCCTTTGGCGATTATTGACCCTGATTTTGCCAAATATCAATTAGATGTGTTGACTCGGGAATGGTATATGCATCCTAATGGACAAATTCCCGCTTATGAGTGGAAATTTAGTGATGTTAACCCACCTGTTCATGCTTGGGCAACTTGGCGAATTTATAAGATTGAACAAAAGATATATGGTAAGAGCGATCGCCAGTTTCTAGAAAGAGTATTTCAGAAATTAATGCTCAATTTTACCTGGTGGGTAAATCGCAAAGATGCTGAAGGTAATAATGTCTTTCAAGGGGGATTTTTAGGATTAGATAATATAGGAGTATTTGACCGTAGCGATACTTTACCCACAGGCGGACATATTGACCAATCTGATGGTACTAGTTGGATGGGAATGTATTGCTTAAATATGTTAGCAATCGCCCTGGAGTTAGCAACAACCAATCCTGTATACGAAGACATCGCCACTAAATTCTTTGAGCATTTCCTCTACATTGCTGATGCAATGAACAAAATTGGCGAACTGGAAGCTAGTTTGTGGAATGGGCAAGATGGTTTTTACTACGACGTACTACATTTAGCAGAAAAACAGATTACCTTAAAAGTCCGGTCAATGGTAGGGTTGATTCCCCTGTTTGCTATTGAAACTCTCGAACCAGAAACTATTAATTTGCTTCCAGGCTTTAAAAGTCGCTTGGAATGGTTCATTAAAAATCGCCCAGACTTACGGCAAAATGTCGCCTGTATGGAAACTAAAGGCATAGGCGCAAGACGATTACTCGCAATTGTTTCACGGGATAAACTCAAAAGTATACTGCAAAAAATGCTCGATGAAAACGAGTTTTTTAGTCCTCATGGTATTCGTGCCCTTTCTAAATTTCATAGCGAACATCCCTACATTTTTGATGTTGATGGTAGCCAATTTCGCGTAGATTATGAACCCGCAGAATCTAGCAGTGGCTTATTTGGTGGTAATTCCAACTGGCGAGGCCCCGTTTGGTTCCCAGTGAATTTTCTGCTGATAGAATCCCTGCAAAAATTTCATCATTACTTAGGCGATAATTTCTTATTAGAATGCCCTACAGGTTCTGGTAAAATGATGACGCTTTGGGAAGTTGCCTCGGAACTCTCTCAAAGATTAATCCGAATTTTCTTGCAAAATTCTGCTGCACAAAGACCCGTTTATGGTAATACACAAAAGTTTCAAACCGATCCACATTGGCGCGATTTAATTTTGTTTTACGAGTATTTTCATGGTGATAACGGCGCAGGAATCGGTGCAAGTCATCAAACAGGATGGACAGGTTTAGTTGCCAAACTCATTCAGCAATTTGGTGAATATGAAGCCCAAAATCAAGACCCTGAGATAGATAGAAAAGGTCAAGAAATAGCTTTAGTATAAAAAGCTGAAGTCTGAAGTATCAAGGATGAATATAAAATTAATTATTTTATCCTTGATACTTCAGACTTTATCCTTCACTTAAACCCCAGGAGAGCAAAAAAAATTGAAGACTGAAAATAAAGAGCATTCACGCCTGCGTTGGATTAATTTAAATTCAGCGATCGCATCAGTCGATGAAGGTGCAGATATCATGGCGGGACTGACTCAAAATCCCAAAACTTTGCCTTGTCGTTACTTCTATGATGACCGGGGTTCGGAACTATTTGAGCAGATTTGCGACCTTCCAGAATACTATCCTACTCGCACCGAACAAGCAATTTTAGAATCCTACGCTGCTGAAATTGCTAAGATGACAGGCTCTTGTCATTTAATAGAACTAGGTAGTGGTAGTTCTCGCAAAACTCGCCTATTACTAGAAGCATATAGCGAGGTAGTTCAAGAATTACAATATTACCCCATAGATGTTAGTAGCGGTATCCTCAAAACCACTGCTTTAGATTTGCTTGAACAATACCCCAAATTAAAACTTTGCGGTTTAGCTGGAACTTACGAACAAGCCTTAGCCGAACTACCCTCAGCAGAATTAGAAAATCGAATGTTGATTTTCTTAGGAAGTACTTTAGGCAATTTAAACGAGGAACAAACTCACAAATTCTTTACCCAAGTGCAACAAGCATTAAAACCGGGGGAATTCTTTTTATTGGGTGTAGATTTACAAAAGTCGGTAGAAATTATCGAAGCAGCTTACAACGATTCTCAAGGAGTGACTGCTGCTTTTAACCTGAATATCCTCAACCACATTAATCAAAGATTTCAAGGTAATTTTTCACTCAATAATTTTGCTCACTGGGCTTTTTATAATCAAGAAAGCAATCAAATTGAAATGCATCTGCGGAGTTTGGTTAATCAAACCGTTTTCCTAGAAGCTTTAGATTTAGAAGTTTCCTTACAAGCAGGAGAAACAATTCGCACAGAAATCTCTCGGAAATTTCACATCCCCACATTAATTTCGGTTTTAGAAACCCACGCATTCCAAGCATTACAAGTATGGACTGATCCGCAATCATGGTTTGGCTTGCTACTTTGCCAACGCCAATGTACAAATACTGAATGTCCTTAAACTTTAAATGGTGTTGACTGTTGACTGCTGACGGTTAACAGTCAACAGTTAACCAAATAACTCCTCTACGCGAGTCTTTCTGACACCAATTCTCCAAAATTCAACAAAATATGCAAATTCGCCAGCCCTTATAGAGTTAGGCTTTCTTAATTTTGAATTTTGTTAGCGCAGCGTTAGCGAGTCCGCGTTCGCGCAGCGTCTCGTAGAGAGCGTCATTTTGAATTTTGAATTGGTATTATCCCTCCTTAATTTGCACACCTGCTTGAACTGGGTCAAAATCTTTGGGGAAATGAGTATTGCGATCGCAATCTGCTTTATCTAACTTTGCACCTGTTAAATTAGCTTGGCGGAGATTAGCTGAAAATAACAAAGCACCGCGCAGGTCGGTATCTTGGAGATTAGCGCGACTCAAATCTGTAAAACTCAAGTCGCTACCTCGAAGATTCGCACCACTGAGATTAGCATGATTTAAATCGGCATAGCTAAGGTCAACACCTTTGATGTCAACTCCCTGTAAATTAGCCTTACCCAGTTCCGCCTTACTAAAGTTCCGTTTTCCCGCTGCGTAAAGTTCTAGAATCTTAGCCGCAGTCTTAATGGGCTGTTGAGAATCAGTTTGAGTCATAGAACAGCGACAACCTCATAGGTTGTTTGATTGTACCGTAGGTCACTTTTTTACTACTTAATCACAAAAATTGTCTATTCCGTAGATTCCTCACGAGTTCCTCAACTTTTTCTCCTAGGGTCAAAAATATATAAAACTCCTAGGAGGGCAAACTCATGCCATCCCTGAATTTATTAACTGTTTTTAATCCCTCAAATTATTGGCGTAGCGGTAACTTTACTATACCCTGGCAAGCGATCGCCCAAAAATTTCAAATTTCGCCAGAAGAACTCGTATTAAGCGACCTCCGCGACTTAACACATCAACCTCTCAAAGCCCAAATCGACCGCATTGATCCAGAAGATCCCTCCCGTGACACCTTAGTTTTTCATCTATCTCAACCCATTCCCCCAGGAACGGAAGATTATGTCTTAGCCTCAACTTTCATTCGTTTAGACAGAGGTAAACCCATACCGCCTGGAGTAGGTGAACCATACTTAGAAGTAGTTTACGGTGCCGATGGACGAGAAAGGGGAGTCAGGTTTGTGAATAATCGCCTGATTATTTGGTTTAATTTCATTCCTGCACCCGAAGATAATGAACGTAACTGGTTTTCTGGTTCAGCTAGCAGCGTCCAGTTAGACCGCCAAGAAATTCTCGATCCATTTCGCGCTGCAATGGGTGAATGGTTGGGACAAGATCCAGAAAAGCGCTGTATGCAAGTAAGTAAACTCCACTTACCAGGAATCGCTTCTCCCAAATCACCCAATTATCAAGTCTCTTTGTTCAATCATTCCTATCGTCTGGTATCTCAATCTAGCGGCCCTGTACGTGCAACTATTACCATTGCATCCGAACCCTTCGATTATATGGGGCCAGATCCGGTGACAGGTCAAAATCGCCATTTAGTCTGTGAACTGTATCGGGTAATTAGTTTATATGCGGGTGCAGATTATTTGATTGAAGAATTATTTATTAAAGGAAAACCCAAAGCCCAAGAAGACAGAATAGAAGGTGCAGAAATAGTCAATCTTGATTTTGGTGTAGAATACTTTGCACACATGAATCTTGGACAAACACAAGATATAGAACAAGTCTTCCCTGTCCCTGATTGGTTTGCTGTTGGTTCCACAACAGATCCTTATGCAGCTTACGGTTTGGCAACTAGTTTACATATAGAAGCGATCGCACACCCATACGAAGGTAATACAAGCTGCTTTTCTTGGCAGTTGCTACCGGGTAAATCTGCAAAATGCCTACACCTATTTATGCGCGGTCAACCACAAGGATTTGATGCACAAGTCGGTCATGCTTGGTATGAATTAATCTACAGACCCCTGAATGCAGAAATTTACCAAGATACCGATGTCAAAATTCAACTGCAAAATAGCAAATTAGTCCCTGTTTGATGTTGAATTTTCCCTGAATTTTGGCTTGTGGTGATTTGTCTTTTTGTCCTCTTGGGTAGGTTTAATGTCAATACTTATCGGTTAACAGGAAAATGGGAAATAAAAAACCTTTAACCCTTACCCTTTTCCCCTTTTCCCTTTCTTAAAATAAAAACAACCTGAATAAAAATCCCATAAAAAATAAAGAACAACCCCAGAGATGTGTGAGGTTGTTTTGAATATTTGGATTCAGCTTTTTAAGTAGAGGCTGGAGTTAGGACTAGATGTTGTTCCAAACCTTGTATTTCATACTACTGTGATTGTTTTCACATCAGGAGTTCGCTTCAGCCAGTTTTAAATGTGTCCAAAAGCAACAATATAATTCGTAATTTGTAATTCTTAATACGAAACTTTTGTCCACTAATAACCTATGAGAAGCGCGCTACTAGATTTTTCATTGAGAGGTTGTTTGAAAAGTTGTTAGAAGTAATAAATTATGCTAAACGTCTCACCATGATACGGAGCATGGCAAGATAAATAAAAGTCTCTGATGTCTGAGGTAGTAATTCATAATCTCGAACCCATCGGCAACATCCCATCAACCAACCATGCATTGCGTTTGACAACCCAACGCTTTTTGAGCAAAACAAATCCCTTGGTTTGTTCTGGGCGCAAAAATTCATCACCCATTGCATACATGATTCGCCATCAAAACCACCATCAACCCAGATAAGTAGCCGGACAAAAATATTTACAGTCATTGCGAACGTTCGCGTTAGCGTCTCGAAGAGAAGTGAAGCAATCCCAAACCCTGCGATTGCTACCCTTCGGGAACGCTTCGCGAACATTCCGCTTCGCTCCATTCGCAATGACATTGTGTAATTAATTCTGTCAGACTACTTAGTCGTCAAGCGAGATATCTTGTGATCGGAATGTTTAACCCGCTTGAGAACTTGTTTTCCTCCTTCTCTTTCACCGACTGTCTTCTGCTGTCACTAAAACCCTCAACACTAATCCCAAGGTACTGTCTTGAATTTTGAATTTTGCGGAAAGTTGCGTGCGGCGGGAACCCCCGTTGAGGAGGCAGTGCGTTGGGCGGGTTCCCCGACTTGTAGCAACTGCCGTCAAACTTTCCTTGGCGTAGCCTCTCCCTTTGGGAGAAGACGAATTTTGAATTTTGAATTGTTAATAATGCTATGCAATAGCAATTGACTCAATATCTTTGATGCATAATCAGAGTAAATAAGTAAAATCCAGACACAACAAATATAAAAATTATAGTAGCAGAATATACTATTACATCCTTTAAAAGAAATAATATCCAATCTTTTCTCAGTTCTTGTTTAAACTTTAGTTCTCGCAACTTGCGCTCAAGTTCTGCATCTTCTTTAGAAGGCAAACTAAGATAACCATTTGTATATATCTCATCAATAATTTCTTCACTAGAATCTTTTTCTTGCCAATTATCAACCTTGGCTACAAACCTATCTAATGTATTATGCGCTTGATTTGATGCAAGTGCTAAATTAGCATTTTTAACTTTATCTATTTCTGCCAATGTATTAGAAGTTTGATTTGATGCAATTACCAAGTTATCTTTTTTTAGCTTCCCTAATTCTTTTTTAATCACTTTTTTGACAGTTTTGGTGATCAAAGTTTCTATTTTTTTTGTTGCCATGTGTTGTAAAAAGATTTTCTAGCATAGCCTTGCTGCTTAAATTTTACCGGAATTGAATATTAAACAAATGAAGTGGCGGCTACTGTAAGTGAATTTGATGATTAACTTACTTGGGTTGCAATACTTGTCGGTTAAGGGCAAAAGAGAAAAAGGAAAAGGGACAAGAAAAAACCTTTAACCCTTACCCTTTCTCCTGCGGAGACGCTACGCGTAGCTTGCTTCCCCGCAGGGGTACACCTTTTCCCCAAACCAAACTCCTAGTTGAAAATCCTTAACCGAGAAGAATTTACTTGGGTTGCTAATTACGGAAAATCGTACTACTACTCTCCATAAGGTTGATTGCATCTATCATCCCAATCCATAATTGCTGTTTTTGAGACTACAATTGCTATTTTCAATACTACAATTGCTGCTTTTGAGACTACAATTGCTATTTTCGACACTACAATTGCTGCTTTTGAGACTACAATTGCTATTTTCGATACTACAATTGCTGCTTTTGAGACTACAATTGCTATTTTCGATACTACAATTGCTGCTTTTGAGACTACAATTGCTATTTTCGATACTACAATTGCTGCTTTTGAGACTACAATTGCTAATTGCGTTTATCTGGAAACCATTGATAGACAAAGACAGACGAGTAAAAACACAGATATACTCCCAATTATGAGAGTAATTAAATCAACAAAACTACTCATCTCAGTTATCAAGACACTCCACTATCTTGAAAGAGAAGGAATTGAGGAGTATTTCCCATGACTGTGACAACTCGCGGTTCTGGTGCTGTGGAAAAAGCCCAACGTCGTCTTGCTTTGCTGAAATCTATTAATGAGAATCTAGATTTAGGACATGGATTAACAATTGAAGCCTATAGTCGCTTAATTGAGAATACCCGTGCTAGTGTGGAAGCACATAATACGCTTTTATCTAATCTGGAAGAATCGCGTAAGACAATAACCCAGATGGACAAAGAACTCGCAGAAATGTCTCAAAGGATGCTGGGTGGAATTGCAGCCGTATATGGTAAAAACAGCATGGAATATTCCAAAGCTGGCGGTTCTAATCGCAAGCGTGGTAGTCAAAAATTAACTTCGCCAGTTCCTCCAGTGGTAGAGGTTCCCGCTACTCAACCCGTCCCGACTGCAATTTTACCAGAGTCAACTAACGGACGAGTCAAGAATTAGTATCGTATATCTATATTATCAAGCGATCGCCTGTTGCAAAAGTGCGATCGCTTGATTTATCTAATAACTACCAAACAGTAGTAAACAAACCCGATGCAGTGATGTTTTTGTTGCACGTCAATATTTTAATATTTAGTATTTGACTCAAAATACAGTACACAATTCAGTTATAAATCTCTCTCCGATGTCCAACTCGATCAATAAAAATAGTTTTTTTCTCAGAGTCAAACTCGTAAATAACTCGGTAATCTCCAATTCTTAGTTTATAAAAACCAGATAATTCAGCCGTGAGGGGTTGCGGTGTAATCTGGTCGAAATTTTCAGCCAGCCAATTAATCTTGTTAACTATTCTTTCACAGACAGCTTTTGTCAACTTTTCTAGATCAGCTAGCGCTTCTGGTTCATACTCAACTAAGTAAGTCATTCGTTCCCTAAACCCAGTTTTCGCATAACCTCTGCTGCGGAAATACCTCTAGAACCAGCTTCTCTGCGCTGCTGAATTGCTAATAGTTCTTGCTTAAAATTTTCCTTGACTGTTTGATGTTCATCTGGGTCTGCAAGCAGTTCTTCTATAGTCTCCCTAACAGTTTCTCGAATGAGGACTTTAAGCTCATCAATAGTGAGATCCTTAACTTGCATAGTAGTTAGTTCATAAAAGGCTTATTTAATAATTTTAGTCTATGCGTAATAATTGGCGAACAGTTTTTAACCTATAGGTTAAATATTGATGAGAAAAGTTCATGATGAAATCTCCATTGTAATGTCGCTTACAGTCCGACTAGAATATATCTCATCAATAATTTCTTCTGCTGTGCGTGTGTCTTCCCAGCTTCCGAATGTTTCTAAAAAAGCTTGTGGTGGATGCTTCGGTTGTGTTGCTTGATTTGATAAATCCTCTTGTTGTAGCTTCTGTGTCTCTTGTTGAAGCACCTTATGAACGATTTTGACTATTAAAGCTTCTAAGTCTGCTACTGTGACAAGACTTAAAGGCTGCTCAGATTTAGGTTGTGAGTTTTCCATAGAAAATATCTGGCTATTAGAGCTGATTCGTAAACAAAATCTTAAGGACATCCAATTCATTACTGGGTATAGCTTTCGCATGATAAAGGCTCGATTAGTTCAAATTCCTGAAATCCTTACGATACGAAGACTTTACTTGAGTTTACAAATTAGCTCTTAAACTCTATATTTTCATATTTTATCTGGAATAACTATAAATTAGTTCACAAGATATAATTCAATACGGTTCAGTTAAAGATAACCAGAACTCAATCCGGTTGAGGATAAATTGTAGCTTGCTTCCCGTAGGGTACGCAGAGAAACCCAACAAGCCCCCGGAAATGTTGGGTTGAGTAACTAAACCCAATCTACTAACTATTTCTTAAGTAGCAATTAATCAGGAATAAGCACTATAGCTTTTTTATATTCTTCTAACAGCAATTTAATGTATTCTCTGATTAATGAAAATTCTAAAGAATCTGAGATAACTTTCAACTCAGTTATTTCATACGTCACTTTATTGTCTTTATGGATAGAAAACCAGTATTTACTAGCTAGCTTTGAACTACATTCAAGCTCATATCCAAATTCAATTTTGTAACCTTGGTTGAATGCTGTTACATCCAAAAATAAAAAATCTTTATTTTCTTTAGAATAAGTATTTTTGTAAAAATCACAACACCATGTTCCTTTTGTTATTCCATTTTTAATTTTATCTAATGTTGAATTTATTATCTTAACTCTGTTATTATCCATTTTATTTATTTTACAAAAAATTTAGAAATATGATTAATCAAAAATAATTATTTATTAATCCGGCAGTTGCGATACAATATTTAAAACTTCTTCTTCTAATATTTTTTTTTGATTAGTAAAAAATTCATCTTGAGCATGTTTAAGTACATCTAAATATTTACTTAGGTTACATAATGCAGCATATTTAAATGGTTTACAATAGATATTTATCATTTTTTTGTTGCCGTCATTTACTGTAAAATCATAACATTCTCTAATTATATCTAATTCGACAGTATAGCTAGCATTCACTGCTTTACTAAATTCATTTAAATAATTTTCATGAATATCATAATTATTATGATATTCATATTTCCAAGTACCTTGTTGAATGCCTTTTTTGACTTTATCTAATATTAAAAATATCAGACTTATCCATAGCTCATCATTATCTATTTCAGTTTTTATTATTTGTTTATTCATATGTTATTAATATCCCTTAGTAGGCTACTTATTAAAAGCTTTTATTCTTTTATATCTAACACGCTCAGAATACTAATAATAACCGCAAATATACGCAGATGAACGCTAAATAATTGCGTTCATCTGCGTGCATCTGCGGTTAATTATTCCAACCTAAATCTTAATGCACTAACGCGATCGCCCGCTTCGTCAACGCCTCCGCAGTCAACCCATTAAACGCCATCAACTCACCAGCACTCGCAGTAGTTTCTCCACGCTTCCATGCAAAAGTATCGCGCTTAGAATTACTCCGCAACATAATTGGTTCCAGCATCGCCGCCGCACCACCAGTAACACCAATTAACGCATCGCCATCAAATAATTCGGCAAATTTGGCATCATCTAAGAAACCACCATCAGGTTCCGAACAAGTATCCCAAGCAGTATCATGAGGACGATACAAACGGCGAGGATTAATCACAGAAACTATCTTCGCACCAATACCTTCAGTTTCTAAGAAAGCTGCTGCTTCAAATACTGGCATTAATGTCATATCACCAATGACAGCAAACACAACTTGTTTATCACCTGGAACTTCATGCAATACTACTGCACCGTCGCGTAAACCTTGACGAGTCTGTTCTAAAGTAGTGCGAATTGGCAAAGGTGATTTACTTGCAGTAATCACAATTCCCTTATTTTTAGTTGTCAATGCCCAGTCATAACAAGCTTGAATACTGTTAGCATCAGGGGGGAATAATGGGAATACATTGCCAGTTCGCATTAAAGAAGCAAAATAAGCTTCAATTTCTGGACGTTGGTGTGTCCAACCATTACGCCCTTGCTCTAATGCACCAGCAGTAAATAATGTAATTGTTGAGGGAGTTTGACGGCGCAATTCTGCCATTGCTTGGGTGACAGTTTGCCAAATTGGTAATCCGTTGATGGCAAAAGATTCGTAGGAACACCACAAAGTTCTCGCACCCATTAACGACAAACCAGCAGCTAAACCAGCACAAGCATCTTCACTCAATGGTTCGTAAACTTGTCCGTTGGGTGCTTGATTATATAAATCGTCGGTTGTGGGGTGAATAATCTTTAATGCTTGGTTAATATTGGCAATTCCCGATGCTTCGTTACCATCGGCATTAGTTACTAAGAAATTGGGGTCTTTTTTGCCGACAATTCCGACTAATCTTCCCATTGCAGTTGTCGAAACTTTTGGTTCACCACCTACTGCATATTCTTCTAAAGGTAATTCGCCTAAATCTGGTAATGGTAATTCAAATTCTGTTACCACTGTTTTCGCAGCCGGGCCACCACCAGCACGTTCTGCGTTTGTCCGCACAATTTGCCAAGCATCTGCAGGTAAAGCACGTTCTTTTAAGGCGTTAACAATATGGGGAGCATCTAACGTATCTTTGGGATAGAGGTTGTGAGATTTTGCACCTCTGGCGTGAACTCCCGCACCTTTGAGTTGTTTAATAATGAAGACAGTTAGCTTACCATTCAAAGCCGAACGTGCAGCTTGATCAACTCCCAAAAGTACGGCTTTGGTAAAGGCTAACCGTTGCTCAAAGGAAAAAGCGGTACTATCAACATAATCACCAGCTTGATTTTTGTCGTCAAATTCCTTAGCATCAACTAACACAACTTCGGCAAAACCGTTACCTAGCCAGTAAGCTGTCATCTGTTCGTTGGTTTTCAGAGAAACCATACTGTGATGTTCTTGGCTGTAACCGTTCCACACCAGCACAGGTAAGAAATTGGTAACGCTGGGATAAGCAGTGTTAAAGTGAGCCATTGAACTCATAATATAAGGTTCACCTAACCCACCATCCCCAACGGTGAAGGGAAATAATTTATCTTTATGTAGTAGTGCGGCGGACATAGCGAAGTGTTGCCCTTGCCCTAAAGGCCCCGCAGGTGCGAGAATACCTGGTATGTAACCAGAAAGATGCCCTAATAGTCCATGCTTTTCGCGAAAGCGATCGCGCAATTGTTGGACAGTTAAAATACCCATATCCTCTAAAGAGCGATCGAGGAACATGGCACTATAAAATCCAGGGGCGTGGTGACCAACTTCCGTAATAATGTTTTTGTACCCTAACATGACCAGAGCCGCGTAAGCTTCCGCTTGGCTAGCAAATCCACCAGGGTGACCAGAAGCTTTACTACCTGTGATTTGTAGCGTCAGGTAACGTAGAGCATCGGCAGCCAGTAAAGTTTGATATACGGCTACTGGATCATTCGGATCTGCGATCGCTACTTTGCCTGATTCTATAGCAGGGTTTGCACCATAGGTTTCAAAACCTGGTAACGCTTCCCCAAAATATTGAATTCCTTCGCAAAAATTAGGAAGCGCTGAAGATGCTTTAGGCGTGGTTGCTGTCATGCTGAATACCTTAAGAGGATGAGGAGAAACTGGAGATGCTCGTCCAAATTAACAAAAATTTTACAACTTCCAGGTTGTAACAGTTTATTGCACTTTCGCAACACAAAGATAAGCAGCTTCTATGAGTCATTCCAAAAAATTTAATGTTTTTCTTTGTGGTTCATTGGCAAAACAGAAATAAACCAAAAGACCAAGCCTATGAAACTACCCAACGGCCCGAAATCTCCAGCGTTTGTCCAGATGCTTCAGTGGATTTTCCAACCTATGCCGTTTATGGCAGCTTGTGCCGAACGCTATGGCGATATTTTCACTATGCAATTAAATCCGCCTGTGGTGTTTGTGAGTAACCCCGAGGCGCTACAGCAAATTTTAACCAGTGATACCAAGGAATTTGCAGCCCCCAGCGATTGGAATAAAGTTTTTGAACCAATGCTAGGGAAAAATTCTGTAATTACAGTCAGTGGGGAAGTACATCGCCGTCAACGCCAGTTATTAATGCCGCCGTTTCACGGTGACAGAATGCGTACCTACGGCCAAGTAATTAACGATGTCACAGCGCAAGTAATTAGCCAATGGGAAACAGGCAAAACCTTCTGTGCTAGGTCAGCGATGCAAATCATTACCATGCGGGTGATTATGCAAGCTGTATTTGGATTATACGAAGGGCCACGCGCCCAAGAGTTAGAGCAAGTTTTAGCAACAATGCTCAACGAAAACTCTCCCTTAAGGGTGGTTGAACTTTATTTTCCTGCCCTGCGTCTAGATTTTGGCCCCCGCAGTTCTTGGGGAAGATTCCTCCGCCGCAGACAGCGCGTTCATCAACTCCTCAACGAAGAAATTCAGGAACGGCGCGAAAATCCCGACCCATCGCGCACAGATATCCTCAGCTTACTCATGGCGGCCCGTGATGAAGCCGGGGAAGCCATGACTGACGAAGAAATACGCGATGAATTAATGACGCTGTTAACAGCAGGACATGAAACCACAGCCACAGCCCTAACTTGGGCATTATACTGGATTCATAAATTACCATCAGTCCAGCAAAAACTAGTACAAGAAATCGATAGCTTGGGTGAGAACTCAGACCCCAGTAGCGTTTTTAAATCCCCATATCTCAACGCTGTCTGCTGCGAAGCCTTGCGGATTTATCCAGTGGGAATGCTGACTTTTCCACGTGTAGTTAAAACACCCGTATCTTTATGTGGTCATGACCTAGAACCCGGCACAATCGTACTAGGTTCCATTTATCTCACCCATCAACGCGAAGATTTATACCCACAACATCAAGAATTTAAACCAGAACGCTTTTTAGAACGTCAATTTTCACCTTACGAATTTTTGCCTTTTGGCGGTGGTGCAAGACGCTGTATAGGCATGGCATTTGCCCAATTTGAAATGAAAGTAATACTAGCAAAAATTCTCTCAAGTTGGGATTTGGCATTAGTTGATCAGAATCTTGAGATTCTTCCAAAGCGTCGTGGTTTAGTTACAGGGCCAAATCGCAGCATTCAATTAATAGCAAAAAAACAGCATCAGCTACCATCTCGGGCTTTAGAGTCGAGTAGCATTTAAAAGATGAAATTATACCAGTCTCGGCCAAAGTCTTGTGAACAGGTGGGGGAAAGGTTAAGGGGAAAAGGGTAAAGGCTTGAAACCCTTCCCCTTTGCCCTTTTCCCTTTACCCAATCTACTTTAATATAGGCGATCGCACTGGCACAGCAATGCTGTGCCTTTAAAATATGTTGGGTTGCAATACTTGATAAGCAAATAACGTGCAATGCGATCGCAGCACTATAAATTATTTAAATAACTGAAAATCTAGATAAACTGCATAATATCGTCCAAATCTCAGGTTTTAAAAGTTTATTACTGTACGTTCGCTTATTTTTGAAGTGTGAGAGGAATTAACGCCTTACTGTTAAAGGAAACAATACGATTTTGGATCTCCTAAAACCATCACCGTGTAATACTTGGGAAAAGGAGAACGAGCTTTACCATGTATTACATGGTAAAAGAAATTGCGACTTTGCGTGTATTACAGGGATGAAAGAAATATATTGAGAGACTGTTACCGGAAGTTAAGCTCTTCAGTGTAATACATGGAAGAGTAGCAATATTCAAAGTTCAATTTACGGTGTCTTACACGGAAATTGCTAATATTGAAATGGGACTTCAATTGTGTGTATCCTCCTTCAGGAGTGGTACAGGTAATTGAGTAAGATGAATTATGTCGAGCGCACCACTGAATCTATCTGATAAAGGGATTCAGGCATTTTCATTAAAGAAAGAATTTGTTTTTGAAGCGCGTTAATTGGTGTGATGAAGATGGTAGAATCAGGTAAAAAATAAAGAGTTAAATTACAAAAAGCCTTGAGCATTTGTTCAGCAGATGGGCGAGCAGTTTTTCGCTTTGGATTACCGTCATAAAGACCTGCCAAAGATTGTTGGGTTTGCTCAAGAGCCAGCCGTACTACAAACTCCATTAGAGTAAATACACGCAAAGCTATGTTCAACAGGAACATTAAGCCAGTGATTCGGTCAGTATTTTGAAAGTAAATGGGTAGGGCTGGCAAAGAACCCCTTTTAAAACGGTGAAAACCTCGCTCTAAAAGCCATTCATCCCGATAATACATCACAGCAAGTGGTAAACTCATCTGGCTACTATCGGCATTAGTAACATACAATCGCCACCCTGCCAAAGTTTCTGCCTCCTGAATTGCAGTATCTATCTTCTGGATATGAAGTTGAAGACAAATATCTGTCAATTCCTCTGTGGTCGAGTTTTTTGATGGTCGTCCCCGTCCGAGATGACGAGTTTTTTTAGTGATCTGTTCTGTAATCATGGTTGAGAAAAAATTTTTGACACGATAGCGCTGGAGAATGTTTTCTACTTTATGGGTGAGTAGCTCCCGATCTGAGCCTGGCTTGTTAGCTAAACTTTGGAGAGCGGTTTCAGCAGTCAAGATGCGTTGCTGTTGTCCACGTATCATTGATGCGGCAAGGCTTTGGGAGTAAACTACTAAGTAGCGTTCTAGCCAACGCACCCATTTGTTGGTTTGTTTGTTGAACCAAAACTTACCTAACTCCACTTCAAAACCTTTTCCCACCGCAGGTTCTTCTTCATCTTGTCGTGGTAAACGAATGGGCACAATTTCCGCTGGTGGGTTGAGAACCCATTGCTGAAGATATTGAGGGTGTTGCCCACTCATGGCTACAGGAACGCAGTAAATACCCCTAGAAGCGGCGATTTGAGCGCGAGTTGCAATCGACCCAGCTTTACAATCAGCGATGAAGACAAACTTTTTATGTCCAATCACTTGTGCTATTTTTTGCCAAGTGGGGAAATATAATGGGTCGTCAGCTCCATTACCTTCAAGGGTTGTGCTGACTAATGGCATTCCCATTGGGTCAAGGGTTGCCAATAATTGACGGTATTGCAACAAATCTGGGCGTTTGTCCTTGGAATAGCCATAACGTAATATATTTTCTTCTGGAGAATCTCCCTGTTGATGATTCACGCTAAAACTAGTCGTATCGGTTCGTGCCACTTGTGTGGGCAATTCGTAGGCGCGAATCAGATTTTGTCCTAACTTGACCTCTATTTCCTGCGTTGCTTGTGTTTGCTTACCTAACTCTTCGACTACCCTTGCCAATCTGTCATCACTGGTATCTTTTTCTCCTATCGACCACCCTGTACTTAACTCTAAAATCCTTCGATGTGCCTTTACCCATGATTCCACTGCACACAACCGATGGTCTGATTGAGTAATTATGTATGTCAGTAACAATACACTCAATTGACCATAACTCATGCCTTTGTGGTTTCCGTGTGGTTTTTTGAGTTTTTGGTCAATACATTTAGCTATCCCCATCTGAACAAGCCATTCCACGATGACGGGAATATCGTCAATCCGCTCAGAACTTATGTCCACTGTTTTCCCCGCTTACTGATACAAAACAGCGAATTCCTACTGTTGTGTATACTCGCTATTTAGTACCACAATAAAATGATTGAGGGCTTTGAGTGCTGCTTTGTAGCCCGGTGATTGCTTACCTAACTTCAACTCCAATATTACTTGGTTACGTAAACTTTCGAGTGTTGCCACCTTTAGAGGCATGGTCGCAACTTCAACAACACTAGTTTTGGCTTTATGTGCCAACTTTTTTTCCCGTGTAATACTTGGATGAGCATTCCTTCTAATCACCTGTTCAACGTAATCAGCTCTAGTCATACCCAAGCATTCGGCAGCGATCCCCAAAGCCTTCCAGGTTTCATCCGTTAATCTTAAAGAGCGCACTTGACGATAATCATCGTCTTTGAGGGCGAACTTCCCTTGAATATCCCGCTTTAACATTCGCCTCATCCGTGTATTACATCGTAAGTTTAACCCCAAATTAGTGAAGTTTAAAGTGTAATATTCAGTATTACAGATGAGATGTTAATGAGCCATAGCTTCCATGTAATACATGGAAAGGGCTTTTTTCCTTTTTCCATGTATTACACGGTGATGCTTTTAGGATATCCAAAATCGTATTGTTTCCTTTAACAGTAAGGCATTAATTCCTCTCACCCTTTAAAAATGAGCGAACGTACAGTTATTACTCCCTCAAAATATTAAAATCATAAAGTTAAATAGCAAATTGCAGAAAAATTGAATTTTGCTCTGAGAGATTTATTAGCACAAAAGAATTAACCTAACTTAAGCCTATGAAACTGCCCAATGGCCCTAAGTCTCCAGCGTTTATCCAGACGTTGAAGTGGATTTTCCAACCGATGCAGTTTATGGAAGCCTGTGCCAAACAATATGGTGATATCTTTACCATGCAATTAAATCCGCCTGTGGTATTTGTCAGCAACCCTCAGGCGCTACAGCAAATTTTGACTAGCGATACCAAGGAATTTGCAGCTCCCAACGATCAAAACGAACTATTTGAACCCTTGTTTGGCAAAAATTCTGTAATTTCAGTCAGTGGTGAGGAACATCGCCGTCAACGCCAGTTATTAATGCCCCCGTTCCACGGCGATAGAATGCGAACCTACGGACAGGTGATTAACGATGTCACAGAAGAAGTAATTAGCCAATGGGAGATAGATAAACCCTTCTGTATTAGGTCAGCGATGCAAACTATTACCATGCGGGTAATTATGCAAGCTGTGTTTGGATTATATGAAGGGTCGCGCGCCCAAGAGTTAGAGGAAATTTTAGCAGCAATACTCAATGAAACCTCTTATCTCAACATAATTGCACTTTATTTTCCCGCCCTGAGAATAGATTTCGGCCCCCGCAGTACTTGGGGAAAATTCCTCCTCCGTAAACAGCGAGTTAACGAACTGCTGAATGAAGAAATTCAGGAACGGCGCGAAAATCCCGACCCATCACGTACAGATATCCTCAGCTTACTCATGGCGGCGCGTGATGAAGCGGGTGAAGGCATGAGTAATGAAGAATTGTGTGATCAATTAATGACTCTGTTAGTTGCAGGACATGAAACCACAGCCACAGCTCTAACTTGGGCATTGTACTGGATTCATCAATTACCATCAGTTCAGCAAAAACTATTACAAGAATTAGATAGCTTAGGTGAGAATCCAGATTCCAGTATTGTTTTTAAATCACCATATCTCAACGCTGTCTGCTCTGAAGCATTGCGGATTTATCCAGTAGCAATGCTGACTTTCGCTAGAGTAGCGAGACAACCTGTATCTTTGTGTGGTTATGACTTAGAACCCGGTACAGTCGTAATTGGTTCCATTTATCTCACCCACCAGCGCGAAGATTTATACCCACAACATCAGCAATTTAAACCAGAACGCTTTTTAGAACGTCAATTTTCACTGTATGAATTTTTGCCTTTTGGTGGTGGCGCAAGACGCTGTATAGGTATGGCATTTGCCCAATTTGAAATGAAAGTAGTACTAGCGAAAATTCTCTCAAGTTGGGACTTAGCGTTAGTAGATAATGGTGATGTGAAGCCCAAACGCCGTGGTTTGGTAACAGCGCCAAATCGCAGCATTCAAATGGTAGCCAAAAAACAACATCAGCTACCATCTCGGACTCTAGAGTCGAGTAGTATCTGAAGTAGGAAGTATAAAATTATCTTTTCTCAGCTTTAATATAGGCGATCGCATAGCCACAGCATTGCTGTGCCTTGAAAATAAATTGAGTTGCAATACTTGAAAGCAAATAGCGATCGCATAACACAGCAAAATATCGCTTTCTCTCGTAGGGTGCGTTGTCGCAAAGCGCAACGCACCATTGATGTCCGACCATTTTATTACTTGCAAGTGCCTATCGACTTCCTATTCACTTTTATCAATTGCCGTAACTTTAATATCTTGCACATGGTAGTCAAGCTGATCTTTAATAAACTTGAGAAGTTCCGCTTTTTGTTGAAGCAGCCATGCAGGATTGTTACCAGCATACAAATGTATTTCCCAAATTGAGCCTTGCAAATTAACTTTTGAAACAGCTTTACAACGGTAAAAGAAATTTACTGTTCTTGTTAGTATTCTCTGAGTTTTTTGTGTTTTATCGTTTAGTATTGCATAGATCACTGATGAATCTAGATCTTTTGGTTCTTGTACTTGCGTTATATTATGCCGAAAATCGATTTCATCATTGCCTTTCAATCTGTTGCAATCACAACACAAAGGTTGTGAGTTTTCTTTAGAAGTCTTACCACCCATAGAAAATGGCAAAACATGATCAATTTGTAAATTTCCTTTTTTGCCTTTCAAGCCGCAACCTAGACATTTATAATCATATTGATTTTTTATTTCTTCTTTTTCACTTAATTCTCTTTCATTTGGTTGAACTATTGTTATAACTGGTTTATCTCTATCATCTTGACGATAAGAAACATTATTAATAGCTGCTTCAACTGCGTCTGCAAATCGCATCAAACTTTTGTAAAAAACTTTCCATAATGAACCAGGCTTTAAAAACTCATTCGTGAGATATTCATCTAATTCCAGAAATGAATAATTTTTTACTTTATTTGCAATTTTGTCTAAATCATAATTTTCTCTTTCTTCAAATGAATGATAGGTAGGCGAAGACTGATTTTGAGCAATATGTCGAACAATTTTAATTAAATCCGAATTAAGCATATCCCCCATATTATCAGTTTCGTAATCAAAGTATGAATGTATCCATTGTTCAATTTGAGGCTGCACCCATTCGTTATCAAGATAATTTTTAGACCATTCATCTGCTAATTTGCTAGGCTCAATAAAGCTAATAAATTTTTTAAATTTTTCTTCTGTATGTTCATATACCATGACAAATTCAGTAAATGCTTCCATTGATTCATAGTTACTATCAGAGTCAGCATAGATTATTTCAGTTTGATACCAACCAATGGGACATATTTTTTTGAATTTTATTAGCTCAAATTCAGTATATTCGATTGACTTTGATAATTCTTCAACTAAACGGATTGAAATGTATTCCAGTGGATAATATCTTTTTATGCGAACTTCTTCTTTATCTAAAGTATCGCCATCTTTTGGGTTTGTCCAATCGATTAAACGTTTCCACTCATCAAAGAATAAAACGATATTCGCTTCACTGCTACCTCCTACTTTTTCTCCGCGTAATGCTCTACCAATCATTTGAGTCATTAAGATAGAGCTTGTTGTTTGGCGAGTGATAAATACCGTCTGAATATTAGGAACGTCAGCACCTTCTGTTAACATTCTTACATTGATCAATACATCAAGCTTTCCATCCTTGAATTCAGTTAAAATTCTTTTGTTATCATCTAGAGTCCTTTTATTTCGGGCTTCGGCAGAGCCAGGATCGGCATCTATATGAGAATAAATTGCGTCTGCTTTTATGTCTTCTTTGGAAAGCTTTTCTTTTATATAAACACATTGGAACCAACGATCCGCAAAGATAATAGTTTTACCATAAGCATCTTTATTTTCTAGATAATTTTGTACTATAAAGTTATTTCTCTCTTCATTATTTGCAAGTTGCTCGATGATTGACTCAGGAAGGTCTTTATGTTGCTTAAGCAACATTTCATATAATGTGTCATCTACTTCCCATTCTTTACTAGTTGACACTTCAATGTAATTAGGTTTGGCTAAAACCTTTTGTGTGATTAAGCTGGCTTTATTAGCTTCATAAATAATTCCATTTTCAAAAATTTTCCAAAGCCAACCTCTTCTAGATTTATCGTTATAAGTTGGTGTAGCTGTTAAACCAAGTAGATGTAAGTTTGGAAGTAAACCTCTAAGTCCTAGTGCAGAATCTTTTTCACCAATCAATAAGTTTCTACAACCATAAGCAGGTGAATGGTGAGCTTCATCGACTACGACAAAAATTCCTTTTTCTTTACAATTTTCAATAAATTTTCTAAAAGCTGTCTCAAACTTATTACCAAATCTATCTATAGCATCACCCGGATTTCTCACAAGTCAGAAAAAAACGCTTAGGTTAGCCAAATTTAGGATAATTTAATTAATACATTATTAAAATACTCCAGAGCTTAGGGAACTCAAAGTAAAAGCCGAAGCATTTAAAGATATATAAAATACATAACAATTGCTCAATACTGATACAAAAAACTTTTAATAATCAAAATTCACATGACAATTGATGGGTTAAATCAAGGAAAATAACCCAAAAAATTAGTTATTAAAAATCAGATTCAGCTATTACTTGTGGATTAAATTAGGTCATTATTAACAATTGATTTGGTATTTGAGATAAACACTTGTAAACCGTTGCAAAACTCTCTTTATAAGGACAAGCACTACTAATCGCGATTAAAACTCGTCGTTTAGTAATAGTAATAACTGCTCCTAGCTTCAAGAGTTTGGTGCGGATAGTCTCAACAGTTGCATTTTTGAATTCCGTATTTACTAAACATTGCTCTCGCAGAAGATTCATCAAAACATAAGCGATAGATGCCAACCACAAACGTAATTGATTTCCTCCAAATGTATGAGTACTAGTCCTGTCACTTTTTAGCCCTAATTTTTGCTCTTTTAAGCAATTCTCCATGTTGCCTCTTGGGCAATATTTTTGAGTATAAAGTCGTCCTGGAGGGATTTTATTAATAGGCAGTGAAGTCACTACAAAGCGAGTATCAACTTCTTGGTGGCTATACTCAACTTTGGCGACAACACGACGATTACGACTCCAACTATCTAACGTTTGATAGTCTAGAGAACAATACCACACTGAGTTATCAACAAATGCTGCTGCGTCTTTCATTACATCTGCTGATGGAGAAAACAAGGTTTCAAAAAACTCTACTACAGGTTTAATTTTCCTTGAATATTCTTGGGATGCACGATACTGTATTGTCTTAGTTGCCTGGAGTAGTCGATTATTTGGTGCGAGTCCAAACACATAATCAATTTCAGTTTGAGATTCACACCATGCCATAATATCTTCTCTGGAATAAGCGCTATCTCCCCGAATAATAATTTTTACATTCTGCCAGCGTGAGCGGATTATTTTTATGACTCGTTGTAATTCTTCTAGTCCCCCTGATGCTGGGTCTACATTAGATGCGCGAAGTTTTGCTGCCAGTAAATTTTTACCACAAAAAATATAAAGTGGCGCATAACAATATCCTCTATAATAAGGATTAAAGAATGTTTCTTCTTGATGACCATGTACCGGGTCATCGGTAACATCTAAATCTAAAATTATTTGTCGTGGTGGTTTTCGATAGGATTCTAAAAATAGTTCAACTAAGAGTGTTTCTATAGCTGATGCATCATGTTCAATCCGGTGATATCTACTATCTACCCTTGAAGATACATCTTCTGGGCAATGCTCGATCCGATTTAAGGTACTTTTTCCGGCCAATCTAATTGATTCAGGTGAGGAATTAATTACTTTTCCCACACAGAGCGCAAATATCGCATCGTGACGTAGAGTTTCATGGTCATTTATATCTTCATAGCCCATGATTAAGCCGTATATTCTTTGTGCAATTAAGCTATTAACTCGATGCAGAATTTTATTTGGCTCTCGGTAATCTTTAAAACATGCTGCCAGCCGTGATGTTATTCCTCTTTTTCTATCTAGTTCCGCAATTAATGTTAATCCGGCATCAGATGTTACAGGCTCACCCTGGAAATTAACTACAACTGGACATGAATTTACTTGTTCAAATATAAACTGTTCCGGTATACAATCGTTTTTATTTGGGGTCATACTTCAAACTGCTGGAATTGTTGTCCAATATGCATTTTGGCAGTTTTTGACCCCTATTTCTTTAAGCTTTGTGAGAAATCCGGGATCAGTATGTAAATTTTTGATAGCTGTTTGTATCGTCATAATGACAATATCATCAGTCAGTTGTATAGATGATGGATTTGCATGAGAAGGATGGCTAGAAACACAGCGAATATTTAATGTTTTTTTAGGTTCGTAAATATCTCTAGCGCTTTTGTAAAATGTATCAAATGCTTGCTCTAGCAAATAGAAAGAAGGAGCTAACCAAAGTATCTTGATATTTTTAGGAATTACATGGTTAGATAACCACTGAATAGCTGTAAATGTTTTTCCAGCACCTGTAGGAAGGGCTAATATTCCACTACCTGGTTTTTGACCATCAAACTTAAATGTTTTGCTAAGGGCTTCAAAAGCATCCTTTTGGTGCTCGAATGGTATTGTGGGAGAAATATTAGCATTTCTTAGTTGATCGATATTGATAGATGCGTACATTACGGTCTTGAGTTTAGACTAGGCAGCAACAAATGACCCAGCAGTGCTGAGTTCATAAAACACAACCTTCAAGAATGAAGATATTTGAGATTAAGCAGATTTTTGTTCCTCTTTCCGTGGTTTAGAAGCAGTCTTTTTAACAATTGGATATCGTATTTTCCGGTTACGGGCTTTACCTGGTGTCCACCCAAGGGACTTTCCACGAGGTTTGGGTGGAGAGGTAGGAGTACCAATCGCAGCGAAAACTCCACCCATAGCTTGAGCAACTCGTCCTGGGGTCAATTTATCCATTGACTTTTGCCAGGGAAGAGGATTATCAGCAACTATATCACGAGCTAACCATAACTCCCAGGTCATTAACGGCATTAAGTCACTCCAATGTTCACATTGTTCTGGAGTACTGAATTTTGGTACTGTCCAATGTAAGCGTTGCTTGAGAAAGCGATACCAATGGTCAATCGTGAATCGGCGCAAGTACAATCGCCAAACTTCATCCAATGGTGGCATTTGTTCCCCAACCCAAGCTAACCACAAGGGTCTTAATACTCTCAAATTGCCATCAAGATCAAGACGTTCCACCCTCAGTAGCGTCATGGGGCGTGTAGCAGCTTTGCGAAAATGCAAATCTTCCCACAGACTGACTTTAACTCGTCCCAATTTTGGGTCATTTACTTCCAGCACAGATGCCACTTCGCCCCAGGTTGAGGGTTCATTGAGTTTAAATTGAGCACCATGCTTGCGAGGACGACCCTTGCCAGAGTAAGCAGGTGGTGCGCCCCATAGACACAGATTTGAACGTAGTCTAACTAAGATATCGGCTTTTATACTAGCTGTCTTTAACACAAAAGGCGCACAACCATATTCACTGTCCCAAAGCGAAATTGGTCGAACAGACATTGATTCACATACCTTTTTGAGTTGTTCAACTGCTTTCTCAATCGGATTGTCCCAACTGGTAATCCGTTCATGCCTCAGCGGTAGTGCCCAACTTCCTGAATCCTCTGGTATCCAAGCTATAGTACTATATCCCTGCCCAATCGTAATCGGTTTATTTCCCGCGATCTCTGTGCTACTGTGTTCTATTGTCCGTTCTTTGAGTGTCACCGCATCTGGGCGTGACCAAGCTGTATGATCTCCTGCCAACAATATGCGTTTTTCTGTTGGTATTTGCTTGATATATAACTCCATTAATTTCTCGCGGTCTGGTTTGGTATCTTGTATCGCTTCATAGATACTCGGCCATTTGCGTCTAAACACTGGCGATAAAGATAAATCTGCCAGACTGTAGACATTACGGGTCAACAGTATCGCATCTGTTAGTTCAAATGTTGCATCATGTGCTTTGCCTAGATGCGTATAGGCTGCTTGACGAAATTCTTCGAGTCTGGCACGTTTCATATTGGCAGATAAGAGTAGGTGATTCTCTCTTAGCTTCTGCCGAAAGGGGGACTGTCTTCAATCAGACATCCCCTTTTTCTCTTTCATCTCTCCCATTTAGTCTAAACTCCAGTTACGGTATTCCCCTATGCAAATACAATTTGATCGCTAGGTTAGTTTGCCCATAATGTATGCTTCAAACTCAAACTCTCACGCTTGAAGCTTCATAAAATTAGAGGGGCAGTTTCACAACCACCCCTCTAATCCCCTCATATTTAGAATTTACTTGCAGCACCCTTAGAGAAAAATATAATTACTCAGTAATATTAACCAAACTTTCTACTTGAGAAGCAGCTAATGTTGGAGCTTTAAACAGACGTGAGTAGAGATTAGATGGTTGTTGATGAGCCACAACTGGTAGAACTTGGCGTGCATGAGCAGCTACTTCTACTGTCTTCACATCATAAGTTTGAGTGATTAATTTGGGATACAAACCAATGCCGATGATGGGAACTAAAAGACAAGCGGTGATAAACAGTTCGCGGGGTTTTACATCAGGAATGAAGTTATCTAAATGTAACTCTTCGGTTTGCTTACCGTAGAACACTTGACGCAACATCGACAGTAAGTAAATCGGAGTTAAAATTACACCTACAGCTGACAGGAGTACAACTACAACTTTAAAGCTAGAACTGTAAACATCGCTGCTAGCAATACCCAAGAACACCATCAATTCGCCAACAAAGCCACTCATTCCAGGTAAAGCTAAAGAAGCCATTGAACCGGCTGTAAATAAAGCGAAGGTGCGGGGCATTACTTTACCCATACCGCCCATTTTGTCCATCATTAAGGTGTGGGTACGTTCGTAAGTCACACCAGACAAGAAGAACAAGCTAGCAGCAATTAAACCGTGAGAAATCATCTGGAGAACAGCGCCGCTGATTCCAATTTCTGTATAGGAAGCAATACCAATTAACACAAACCCCATGTGGGCAATTGAAGAGTAAGCCAATCGACGTTTGAGGTTAGTTTGAGCAAAGGCGCAACAAGCACCGTAAACAATATTTACTACACCTAAAATTGCTAACACTGGTGCAAAAATAACATGGGCATTAGGTAGCATTTCAATGTTGAAGCGAATTAATGCATAACCACCCATCTTCAGCAACACACCAGCCAAAATCATGGAACCAGGTGCAGATGCTTCACCATGTGCATCAGGTAGCCAAGTATGTAAAGGGAAAATCGGCAGTTTGACACCGAAAGCAATTAAGAAACCTGCGTAAACTAATAATTCCAAAGCTTGAGAATAATTCTTCATTCCCAGAGTCGCCATATCAAAGCTGACGGTATCTCCCGAGAATGCCATTGCAAAACCAGCTACTAATATAAATATTGATGCAGCAGCAGTGTAGAGAATAAACTTAGTTGCAGCATAGCGGCGGTTTTGTCCACCCCAAATAGAAATCAGCAGGTACACAGGTACCAACTCGATTTCCCACATTAAGAAGAACAATAGTAAATCTTGAGCGACAAACACGCCAAGCTGCGCGCTGTACATCACCAGCATTAATCCATAAAATAAACGCGGCTTGTTGGTTACTTTCCAAGCCGCGAAAATCGCTAGGGTATTAATTAAACCGGTAAGTAACACTAAAGGCATTGATAAGCCATCAACTGCTACAGACCAATTCAAACCTAACTGTGGTACCCAAGAATATTTTTCTACTAGTTGGAAACTTGAATTTTGAAAGTCATAGTTATGCCAAAAGGCATAAATCATTAGTGCAAAGTCTGCTAGCGCTACTCCTAAACCATACCAGCGGACTGTTTTACCTTCTTTATCGGGGATAAAGGGGATGGCTATTGATGCCATCACGGGCAAGAGAATTATGGCTGTTAGCCAAGGAACTTGAATAGGACTCATCACTTATGACAATCGTTTTGCGTTTTTGCTTTTAATTGCAGTATATGAACCAGTTTGTACTTTTGTAAACGTAATTTATCCCTATGCTAGCAAATCTTTAGATTTTGGTAGAGATAAATACTCATACGTTTTGCCGTTCACCATTCTAATTGTAAAGTTTTGCAACGTCAATGTGGGGTGAATCTTTCTATTTATTTGATTTAGATATTTATAGAGAATGTGAAAATTCCATAAAAAAGGTGGCACAGCCGCCTTTTTTGGTTAGATTCGTGATTATGTCCAAGGTGAGATATCTTGTAACGTAGCCAAATACAGGAAATTGATAAGTATTAATTACTAAGGAGTGTGTACTCGCTTCATTATGAAGCTAGCCAATTCTTCTCTCCAAGGTTTTTGATTCAGAAGTCAACGCGAGTGATGAAGTGTAGAAGAAGAAAGAAAGCAGAAGAACTAGGGGAATAGAGGAGATAATTTTTCAGTTTATATATAGATATAGGAATTAACACGCCTTAAAGGTAAATTTTGCTTACTTCCGCGAGATTTAGATCCCCGACTTTTTGGAAAAGTCGGGGATCTGAAACGCAACTTTGCTTAAGTAAGTCGTATTCCACCCTATATGCATTTCAGCAATCAAGTATGAACCCTAATAGGTCTTGTTGAGCTTACTTAAAAATCTGCGATTTTATTTCTTGCTCTATGGCATTGCTAATAATCTCCGTGCCCATAGCTGGGTTGTCAAGATTGACTCTCATAAAATTGGTTTTATCATTTGCTGTAAACTTTTTATCATTATCAGAGTCTTTAATAACTTTAATAAATAAAGCATTCTGGCTGGGAACAATTACCCAATTCAGAATTTGAGTATTATTCGGGGTGATTTGCAGCAAATTTCGTTCTGATAAATCAGATAGATAACCTGCGATCGCATCTGCACTGTTAAGTTTTTTATCAGCGTTGGTATCTTGCTCGACAATTCTATATAACCACTTATCAAGCGCCACAACTATCTGATCGGGCTGATGAAAGAATTTGAGCTTTGCTTTGCACTAGAATGTCAGCCACCACAATTCCTGATTGCAGGACTTCTGCCCAAAGATGAACCAGAGGAAACAGAACTAGAAGGCGAAACTCTGGAATTTCAATACCATTACAAAGTTCTCCCCGAAAGCATCATTTCCCGCTTCATCGTCATCACCCACGAAAAAATTCATCACCAAATCTATTGGCGCAGTGGTGTAATGCTGCAATATCAAGAAAATAACGAAATCTACAACATTGCTTGCATCAAAGCTGATCCTGAAGACAAAAAAATCTTCATCACCATTAGCGGACGCAAAGAAACCCGCCGCTTATTTCTCGGCATACTCCGCGATGTCTTCAACAAAATCCACAAAAGTCTCCCTAATCTCGAAATCACCGAATGGGTTCCCGTCCCCGACTATCCTAATCATCCGCCCCTAGACTACCAAGAACTCCTCGGACTTGAGGCAATGGGTGAAAGCACAGTCACCATCGGCAAACTAAATTTAAAACTGAATTTGCGTCAACTTTTAGATGGCTACGAATCACTAGAATCGCGTCGAAAATCACAAAAAGGAGATAATGATTTAGATTTTAGGATTGCATACGAAGATATGCGAGACATTACTAAACTAGCTGTCAGTAAACCAACTCTTAATTTTAATAAAGCTGAGGTAAAAGCTATGTCAGAAAATTCTCAATTCACAAATAACCTTCAAGGTGCAAACCTCGCCAACTTTGCCAACGAAGTCAAAGACAACGCCAGTCAGCAAGCCTCTAACTTTACCCAAACAAGCGGCGCAAATATTAACGAAATTCTGCAACTAATTGACAACTTACGCCAAACAGCCGCCCAATTTCCACCAGAAATCCGCGACGACATCATTATTGATATTGATGATGTAGAAGCAGAAATTCAAAAGCCAGAACAAGAACGTAATATACCTAAACTCAGAAAACGTCTACTAGCTTTACTCACTGCTGTTAGTTTAGTCGCTGCACCAATTGCAGGTATGACAGACTTTGCAAATAATGTTATGGAAATAGGAAGCAAATTAAACATCGAACTCCCGCTTCCCCCTGTTAAATAGACTTTTAAAACAGAATGTTGAATCTGGAAGATGCCAAAGTACTCAGGCTATTCCTCCAGATACCTAAAACCAATTGACTTTTTTGCTGCTAAATGCGGCTGTTTGGCTTCGGCTTCTTCAAGGGAACGATTTCAAACTCAAAAGATGCAATTAAACGATCCTCAATATAGACCTGTATCTTATGTTTACCATCTGGATCTCCAGGTGCGATCGTCCAAAAGTTTTGAATCATACCATCGGTAGTAGTTTGCGTGCGCTTTGTCACTGCTTCTTTACCATCGGGAGAGATTGCCAGGTCTTGTCCAGTATCTACACCCCAAGTTTCTGGACGTTTTGGCAATCGCAGGATTTCTCGCCATGTCACTGTACCCTTGTAGTCTTTGAGTTGAATTTGCCAGCCGTATTTGCTCCCCTCTTGCAGTGGCACTCTAAAGGTGGGGATAAAAGTAACTTTACCCTGGGAGCCAACACGTTGTACCCCAAAATCAGCCTTATTCACAATAATTGGTTGACTATCTTTTTTTTGAGCTTCCCTTTGTGAAGCAGCCGCTACAGGTTTAATTGGTTCAGCAGCTATAACCCCAGTTGTTAACCAAGAAGAAGTTAGTACAACAGTAACAGCCCAAATTCTCATCAACATAATTTTTCGGTCGGATCTTTTGGTACTTATTCAAGTCTTCTAGTCTATCTTCCGGTTGAGGTTGCTAATAATTAAACTGATTTATTTTTATTTTAAAATCTCTAAAAATTAAGTTAAAAGTTAAATTTTAAACACTAAGTAAACAAGGTAAAAATAAGTTTCTCGTATCAGAAATTGCATCTGACTAGAAAAACTGCGGTAGCGAGTTGTAGGTGTAGGTGATGGATCAGCATCCATGCCTAAATTATGTGCCATAAGTACTGCACGCTGCATATGCAATGGATCGCTGACAATGAGAAATTTATTTAATTGATAGTTAGATGCTACTAACTGAGCATTTTTGAGATTCTGGAAAGTAGTTCTAGATTCGGTTTCTGTGAGGATATCATTGACTTTTACTTTGTTAGCCAAAGCATAGTTTTTACCCACTATAGCTTCGGCTGGTTCATTACTTTCACCCACTCCACCAGTAAAAATTAACTTAGTAACATCCTGATTTTTATACAAATTAATTGCATGATTAATTCGTTCTCGAAAAACTGGTGAGGGTTCTTCTCCCCATACTGCTGCCCCTAAAACAATAGCCGCATCTGCTTTTGTATCAGTAATTTTATTACCGTACAAATAAATACTGGTAGCTGTAGATGTTATTGCTAGTAATAGGGCAGATAAAAAACTGAGTAAAATTAGCTTCACCCATCGAGGTTTAATTTTTGGCATTTTATATTTGCTGTTTGTCATTTGGTATTCGGTGTTAGGAATTTTCCCAATTACCAATTACCCATTACCAATGACCAATTCCCGATCAATTCTCTACCAAAGTCCAAAAGTACCCATCAGGCGCAGTGAACGAGAAACTCATCTCGCCAAATTCATTGGTGACGATGTTAGTCACATTTTCGGCTGAACTTTCACGGATGCGATCGCAATATGTCTGTATTCCCCGCACTCGATAGGTATATAATGACATTCCTAAGCAACCTGGTTGTGCGGCTTCAAACCGCGATTCTAACTTTATAGAATCAGGGAAACGTGTGATGAACAGCCTACCACTACGTGCAGTCAGGAAGTCAGATGCAGAGGAACGTGGATCGTCAAAGGCGGTAATAATAAATTTCTCACCTGGGTTGAGGTCAAAAAAATCTCGACCTGCGGGTGAAAATTCGTACCTAGTCTCGACATCATCACGTACTCGCAGCAAACCCAACACGTCTTCGTAAAACTTGAGAATTTCTTTGCTATCATCCTGAACAATTAACCCCATGTGGGTAAATTGACTAGTCTTAAATGGGGCATTTGGGTTAATTTGCCCATAATTTGGTAGTGTATAGCCAAATCTTTGAAATAAGACTTGTCTAGTTAAAGGTTGCAATAACAACATTTCTCGCACCCCAACAGCCGGATCGATAAAAGGACGGCTGATTTTATCTTTGTTGTAGATAATATCCCAGTAAAGATTGCTGAATCTAATATCCCAACCTGCAGCTTTTACTTGCTCTGCATGATTTAAGATACTTAAGCCATCAGCAGTTAAGGTAGTTGCCCAACGATTTCCCTTAACTTTCATTGAACTGATTCCCAAACCCTGATTAGTCGGATTTTGCCAAACCATCAACCGAATCAATCCATGATCCGCTTCTTGATGATAAAGACGGATTGATTTTAACGCTGAATTTACACTATATAGTTGTTGAGCAATATCTGCAGATAATTCACCAACTTGACCTATACGATAACCAAACTGTTCCCAATATTGAATCGCAGCAATTGCTTCGGGAACTCCAATGCATACTTCATAAATGCCTTCAATTGTATGCTGTTCAGCCTGATTCATAAGGATTTTGAATCTTATATTTTGATGGGTTTGTTGACTGATTTAGGAAGATACTAATTTGGTAATGATTAGCTTTACAAAGATTTCCAGGAAATCCAAATTATCAAATTTTAGCGTCGGGTGTGTTGTCGCGCAGCGCAACGCACCATTGCATAATCAACAGGGTGCGTTAGCCTACGGCATAACACACCCTACCTCAACTGTATATTAAAAATATACATTGAACTATTATTTCTGTCTGATAAAATTCTTCTCCCCTTATCCCCTTGCTTACAAAGCAACACAATACTTTTGTAGTTGATTTTATTAACAACTAAGCTTTTCGGTGCTTTGTGCAGCAGGAAGCGGTTGATTACGAAAATTAGGATATTTGCTATCAACTTGATGAGCTTTCTTGACTATCCAATTAAATAACCAACTAACGAACTTTACTTGCCTAAAAATGTGCTGTGGATCGGCTAGGTGAGTATTTGGTAATTGTTGACCCATTTCTTTAAGAACCAGACCAATAGGCACATTTATTTCATCTTGAAGTTTGAGAAAACGCATTAATAGGGAATTGCTAGCGGAAATCAGCGAACCTACGCCACCTCTTGCTTGTGACCAACCAATCACATATAGCCCTTTGTAATCTGAGAAAAATGAACCGCCATAACATTGCACTGTTGCACCTTTCACTCGCTGAAGTTCTGGGGGTAGAAAGGGATAAGCAACATAGTAACCAGTGGCACAAATTATTAAATCAAATGCTTCTCGGCTACCATCAACAAATTCCACTTCCCAACCATCTAAACGCTGCACTGCAGGCTTGGTGGTAATTCGTCCATGTTTGATGTAATAGGGTACTTCGTTATTTAGAGTTGGATGTTTGGCAAAAATTCGATAATTGGGTTGAGGTAAACCGTAACTTTTATGTGTACCAAAAGTCAGACGGATAATTGCAGAAGCTAAAAGCCGTTGTAACCATTCTGGCATCCACCATCTCATCAGTTCGGCGGTTGGTACTCCCGCAAAAGACTTGGGAATAAACCACACCGATTCACGCATACTTAAAACAGATTTAGCACCAACCCGCGCTGCTTCTGCGGCGACATCGCAAGCTGAGTTTCCGCCACCAATTACTAAAACTCGTTTACCAGTTAGCTGTTTTGTATGTTTGTAATCTTTGGAATGAATAATTTCTCCATTAAATTCGCCTTGAAATTGCGGAAATCGCTTGCACCAGTGATGACCATTACAAACCAGCACTCCTTTATAAATTCGCTGTTCTCCATTAGCAAAGGAAACTTCCCAGAGATTATTGTCAACTGGTCGCACATAACTAACTGTGCAATTTAGTTCAATATGTTCCCGTAAACCAAAATTATCGGCAAAGGAGTTTAAATAATCCCGCATATTTTGAGCGCTAGGAAAATCGGGATAATCATCTGGCATAGGGAAGTGTGTAAATTCGGTAATCTTGCGCGACGAAATGATATGTGCAGTTTCGTAAACGCCGTGATACCAATTACCGCCGATGTCGTCACTAGCATCGACTTGATCGTAAGGAATATTAGCCGATTTGAGCATTTCTGCCATACCCAATCCGACAAAACCAGCCCCAATAATTAAATGTTTTTCTTTAGTCTCAACTATGTTTTGAGTTGGACTGAAGTTACTGACGTTGAGCAAGTTTCAACCTCCTGGTAAATACATGACTAATCAAGTCCAGTAGTAATGGTGAATATCTTTTGAGAAGATGGACACTTTTAGCTGTTGGATCGGGAAATACGTGCAGTTTATCGTTAACAATTCCTTGAATTGTGGCGCGCATTACATCTACTGGATCAGTGGCCAAGCTTTCTGGAAAGCCTTGTTCTATTAGCTTACTTAAAGTACCAAAGCTTTGCGATCGCAAAATCGGAGTACGACTAAAGAAAGGATAAACAGCTGTAACTTTTACTTGATGTTCTTTGACTTCATTGAATAGCCCTTCGCTAAACCCTCGTAAGCCGAATTTACTAGCTGAATAATGAGCCATTCCTGCAGTAGCTGACCAGCCTGCTAAGGAAGAAATATTCACGATATGACCTTTTTTACGAGCAATCATATCAGCAGCAAACAGGGAACTTAATCGCATGGGTGCTAACAGATTTACCTGCATTAGTTGCTCCCATATCTCGCTAGGAACTTCATCCATGCGACCGAAAAGTCCTATCCCTGCATTATTGATTAATATATCTACTGGGATATCAAGTTTTTTTATTTGCTGATAAAGGTTTTCGCTTCCCTCGCGAGTCGCTAAATCTACAGCTAGACAAGCAATCACCTCTCCAGTACTAATTTCGCTTTGAATTGCTTCTACTTTTTGATGCAAAATTGCTGCATCCAAATCTGTTAAAATCAGTCGGCTACCAGCCTTTAATAATTGTCGGGTTAATTCCTGTCCAAATCCGCCAGATGCACCAGTAATTAGTACAACAGCCTGATATAACTGCGTCACGTCGCTTTACTCCGAATTCAAAATTCAAAATTAAAGACCCCACGAATAAATCCGGTGGCTTGAACTAAGATGCGTTACGCTGCGCTAACGCATCCTACATTAAAAATCAAATAAATAGTTTTATATAATTTGTTTGCCAACAAAATAGGGTTGTAACATTAGCCTATTATTGGTTATTTGTCTTCGCTACGATACCAGCCAGCGGGAATGACTTCAAAATCCCAGATATCTTGAAAGACATATATCCGGTCTAACATTTCTGATGGCGCAATTGCATTTTGATTTCCTTCTTTCCAATCTTTGCGATCAACAGTTCCCATCACCATATAATCATTGCCTATAATTTTCGGGTTGGATTGGATAAAACCAGCAGTCATTAATGATTCAAGTTCCTGCTTTTTAGCAATAATCAGGTCACATCTTTCACAATATTTGCATTGCTTATTTAAGATAAAAAGCTGTTGCGGCTGAATGTGAATGACTAAAGGAAATTTACGAACTTTGGTTTTAGTATCACATTTAGGGCATTTAGTAAACGCACTATCAGAATAGGGATTGAGAAAAAACTTATGGCGTTCTTTCCACTTCCGATTTGGTATTTTTGGGGAACTTTTTTTAGGCATGGTTGTTGCTTAACTTGTTGTTTAAAAAATTTAAGTTAATTAACATTTTGGCTGAAAATTTACTTTCCCAGCGACTTTAAATCTTGAATTACGTCAATTGCCGATTGATAGCGATCGCTAAAATGATACCGCACCATCCTATCTAAAATTTCTGCAAATTCTTCGCTAACTTGAGCGTAAGCACGCCAGATAATATTTCCTGTATCGGGATCGGGATGCAGTTCCTGTGGTTGTATCCCTGTCAAAGCCTGAATTCCAATCATCCCCAAAGCGTAAATATCACTGCATAATCGCGGATGACCTGCAAATTGTTCTGGTGGTGCGTAACCTCTGGTTCCAATGGCTACTGTGGCTAATTCTGTTTGTTCGCTATTGGGGGGTTGCATTAATTTGACTGCGCCAAAATCAATTAATACTAATCGGCGATCGTCAGCAGATCTAATAATATTATGGGGTTTAATATCTCGATGAATTACCCGATGCTCATGGACAAATTCCAAAACCTCTAAAACGCCTTTGAGCATATCAACAACTCCAGATTCATGCTTCACACCCTGTACAGGTGGTAATTCTTCATGTAAAGTATGCCCAGGAATATACTGTTCAACTAAATAAAATTCTTGATTTTCTTCAAAATAAGCCAGCAATTCTGGTATTTGCTGATGCTTGCCTAAAGCAGCTAAAATCTCTGCTTCACTATTAAATAATCTGCGAGCAACCTCTAAAAATTTAGTATCCCGACGGGCTGGCATTAACTGTTTCACAACACAAGTAGGATGCCCAGGACGTTGAGTATCATGTGCTAAATAAGAGCAACCAAAGCCCCCAGAACCGAGAATTTTGGTGATTTGATAACGTCCACCCAAAAGAAAATCACCCGTTGTTTTTGGTTTTAAAATTTCGGGGCTTTGGTGATAATGTTTGTCTTGAATTAACTTGTCTGCTTTGGTTTCTTGCAAGAGGATATCTAACTGTTCAATTACCTCTTTTTGCTTTTCAACTTGCAGAATAATTAAGCGAGTTTGCTGTTGAGTTTGGTATGTAGTGTAAGTCATTACACTCATACCAGTAATTACTAAAGTTAGGGCAGGTGGGACGAGCGGAACCCATCCAGAAAAGAGAAACAAACCAAAGCAGATGCCCACCAACCCAATTAATGTTATACCACCAATGGTCACCAATAATAAAGGATGTCGCACTCGCCATGCTACTGTTCCACCTACTAGCGACCAAGCCCATATCCAGAGGATTTCTGCCGAGTTCGACCAATCCCAAATCAAGGGTTTCCCATCTAGTACAGTGCTGATGATTTGACTGGCTATTTGTGCATGAATGAATACCGCAGCCATTCTTGCAGGTTCTTCTGGGACTGCGCTATAAGGTGTGTAATAACCTGGATGAACAGTCGCAGCATTCGCACCAATGAAGACTAAACGGTCTTTAATTTGTTCTGGTTTGATTTGATTTTTCAGAACTGCTGTTAAACTGACTTCCTCAGCAAAATTAGCTGGCTGACGGTAATTTAACAGTATTTGGTAGCCTTCGGCATCTAAGTTTTCGTAGCTACCAAAATTACTAGTCAATATGGGAATCATCGTTTTCCCAATCGAGAGATGTTGCTGATCGGGAAAATCTAATTCTAGTCCTGCTTTCTCTAGATAACTAATTGCAGCTAAAGCCGCAAAGGAAAATTCTGTTTTACATTTTTTATCTGCAGAGTGAGAAAATAACAATGCTCGCCGGACAATTTGATCGTTTTCATTGTCAGGAATTAAATCGTTAAAGCCGAGATTATCTATAGATAAATTAGCTGGTGGTGGAATTTCTGGTCTACCTATAGTGCTTTTCGCGCAAGTAGCAATAATATTTTGGGGATTTGCAAGTCCCGCAGTTAAATTTTTTTGCTCTGATCGATATACATTTAAAGCAATAACCCGAGGTTGATAAGACTCTAATTTTTGTAACAGTTGATTGACAGTCTTATCTGATAATGGCCACTGATAGCGCTCTAGATCCTGTTGCGTAATGGTGACTAACAAAATGCGATTGTCACGCGATTGTGTAGGGCGCGATCGCAACATCTGATCGTAAGCTTTTAACTCCCAAGACTGCAACCATTTGAGTTCTCGTACTCCCCAGACTACAGCTGTAACTCCCAAACTACTGCACAGGACAATTTGCAGCCACTTCTTTCTGGAGTAAGTGTCACGGGTAATTTTATCTTTGGTCAACGCTGTTCGGAGTTTTTGTAAGATACCGCTAATCACAGAATTGAGGCAATAGCGCCAATGTGGTAGATGTTACAGTCCTGAAACTTCAGATTATAGGCTTTTGGTTAATCAGCTTTCACCAATACTCTATTTTATTTAGCAATTGATGTTTGGTGTTTGTGGTTAGGTATTAGTTATTTCCCCTTGTCTCTCCCTGATCCACCTTATCCTCATTACCCCTTATCCCCAGAGGGGGCCCCGAGTTCCCCAGTCGCCAGTCCCCAGTCCCTAAAACAGGCACAGATGTAGAATCTAACTGTGATGGTTCAGGCGATCGCGCAATGGTTGCATCATTAAAATAAGAACCAACAATCTTGTCGTAGTTAGAAGCAACGGCTAAAAATGCCCCACCTAAAATATAAATCGGTAATGGCAGACTAAATTCCTGTACCCAATCAAATAGTTCCGCTAAAGCAAACAATACAAAAAAGCAAGCAAGCCAAATCCTCATTTTTTTCTCTCCCGTGTGCAGGCAACTCTAATCATAGGGTAGACAGCTTGCATGATACTTGGGGTTAATCTGAAGATATCTGTTGCTGTCTGCTACTCAATAGCCTTTATTACCACTAATGTATTTTATGTTGCAAGGGTTGGGGTTTCATCATTAGTTTGAGTGGCACTAGTGAAGTATCAATCTTTGCTGAATTAAAATTTAAATTTTTATCAGCGACTTGAGAACGGATACTTGAGTGCAAATAACCTACTCACTCGCATAAGTGTCCTTTCTTTGACATAGCCAAGGCGTAAACTAAAATTCATCAGATGATCCCGCATTTACCCAACGATCAAGACCAGTAAATACAGTTAATAGCTAGCGAACTGAGCAATATTATCAGGTTTTCTCTACAATAACTATAAACCGATCAAAACCGTCATAAGTAGTGTTTTCTCTGCCATCTCTACTAACAGCACTGTAGTGCTTGTTTCATATACGTACGTATGACACTTTTACAAGTGGTTTATTGTGATCGGAATCAATGACTACTTCTGTATTTTGGGATATCAGTATATTATTGTTGTCATAGTGTTGCAGCTAAAAAGGCAGCCCTTGTGTTTAACTTGGGTACGAATTTGTAAATATGCTTTTCTCGTCAAAATCAAAGCTGAAGACAAAGGAGTAGTAAAGTAATGTAAAGGGCGTAAGGAGCCATAAACCTTAGCTGAACAACAAAATATCTCTCGTCTTTAAGGAGAAATTATGCTCATATTTCTCTGTTTGAAGATTAGAGAATTGAGTGGTGCATGACCGACACTTTATAGCATCAACCTACTTGAGGATGATGAAATAGAGGCTGGTATATATAAATATTTTCTATCATTTGTAGATGATGTATGCAATTTAAGATAGAAATTTGCGTACAATATTTTGTTGTGTAATTATGTCATCAACATTGGTGCAAAAATACTCAATAGTATTATCTAAGCTTATATATATAGTTCAAGGTTTATATTTGGAATTACTTAATCATGGTTAAATGATGAAGTAGTCAGAAAGTTCTGCTTGGGCTACACATTCTGATAATATGTCTGAACAACCAAGTAATTAAAGATTTTGTAAAGACACTAGTATTGAGTGCAATTTTGTGAAAGGCTAGAAAGCCTTGACTGTTTTAGCAAATAAAAAAATCAAACAAATGCGAGTTTTTAATTAAAAACTCTCAAATTTAAAAAAACTGCTGTTATCGATTGATGCCTTACAATGACATCTACCTTCTTATGGTTGAGGTCTAAGAGCCTCTTTTTTGCATTTTTTTCTTTAGGGTTACTTGTTGATGCAAGTATGCCTGTTAATGCTCAAGTATCTATCATTAGAAATACTGCTGGTGCGGGTGCAAATAATCTGCCACGACGCAGTTCAAACGAAGTGAGATTAACAGCTTCGCAAGCTGCTTTAGAAATTATTAAAACAGGCGATCGCGCCGCTGCAGAACCAGGCGACACAGTTCTTTATCGTCTTGCTATTAGAAATACTGGTAGATCGCCCGCAAGAAATCTCACAATTACAGACAGGCTTCCTTTAGGATTGCGATTTATCTCTAGATCGCTGCAAGGTTCAATTGCTGGTACATCAGTATCTGTAACCGCTAACACAGGTGCAAATCGGGCGGTGACTCTTACAGTCAACCCAGCCACAGAACTACAACCTAACCAAACTTTGAATGTAGTTTATGCCGTTGAAGTCACCCCAGATGCGATTCGGGGGACTGGGAGAAACTTAGCTCAAGCTCAAGCTGGAACTTTGACAAGTAACCAATCCAGCCATCTGTTGCGAATTCGCCCAGGAATTATTTCTGATTGTGGCACCATCATTGGGCGCGTTTTTGTGGATAAAAATTTTGATGGCGAACAACAGCCTAACGAACCTGGAGTTCCCAACGCCGTAGTGTACATGGATGATGGCAATCGCATTGTTACAGATGCCAATGGATTATTCTCCTTGGCAAATGTCATATCGGGTTATCGGTCTGCAACGTTGGACTTGACTAGCTTACCAGGCTATGCACTGGCACCTAACAACTACTTCATTGAAAGAAATAGCCAGTCGCGGATGGTGAAATTAGCACCCAGTAGCTTGGTAAGAGTCAATTTTGGCGTAACGCCTGCGTTTTCGGGGGGTAAGCGATGAAAACTAGAAAACAAAGAGTGATTTATACCGTAGATCGGAGTGTGATTTCTAAAATCAAATGTACCTTGCCGCTAAGGGATAGCGTCCAAACACAAAAATTATCAATTTTGCGCTTGGCTTGGCAAAGTAAGGGTAAAAAAGTCATATTACTGTCATTTTTGGCATTGATTGCCCCTTCTTTTTTTGGCAGCAAGACCACTAGCAATCAAGCCTTTGCCACAGAGACAGAAAACAGCGAATCACAAACTGTTACTCAACCCGAAGTAGTAACCGAAGAAGTGCAAACCGAGGTTGATCAGATAGTTGCTCAAACCTTCCCATCAACTACTACACCTTCCTCTAACGATCCAGGCTCGATATTTCCGCCAGATCCAGCTACCCAATTTCAGCAAAATCCCAACTCTCCGGTTACTCAACCACAAACAATCCCGGTACCCACTCCCACACAGTCACCGCCAGCCGCTACACCCACGACTGGAACGCCGAGTGCCAAAAATAAATTCAAAATCGATATTTTACCCGTTGGTGATCCCCGAGTCCAAGCAGATGGCCGCTCTACAATTAGGCTGCAAGGACAAATTACCGACGATCAAGGTCAACTAATTACTGAAGATTTAGTAGTAACTTTGACCACTAGTGCGGGGAAATTTGTTGGCACAGATCAAGATAAAGACCAAGCCGGGTTTCAAGTACGTGCCATAGATGGGGAATTTACTGCAACTCTGCAATCAGATATCAAACCCCAACAAGTCAGAATTCGTGCTGCTGTAGAGAAAATCACCACGCGATCGCCTCAAATTGAGCCGGGAGATTTATCATTTCCCCAACAAACAGATACTTCTCTCCTCGACAAAATTGGGGAAGCACCCATTGAGGCTTATACCCAAGTTGAATTCACTACCTATCTGCGCCCTTCCCTCACTACAGGGATAGTTAACCTCCGCATTGGGCCGAGGGGAACCGACTACTGGGGCAGTTTTCAAGACTTCCTCAACCCCGATAGAACAGGGGGAACCCAAGTTGATTTAACGGCGGCGGTATTCACAACAGGTAAAGTTGGTGATTGGTTATTTACCGGAGCATTTAATAGCGAACGCCCGATTAACCAAGATTGCGAAGGCAGAAACCGATTATTTGGCGGCGTGCAGTTCTGCGAACAGCAATATCCCGTCTACGGCGACAGTTCTACAGCTACACCCACCACCCCTTCTATTGATAGTTTTTATGCACGTTTAGAGCGCAGTTCCTCCGTCCCCGGAGCAGAACCAGACTATTTGATGTGGGGAGACTACAACACCCAAGAATTTGCGAGAACTTCCCAACTATTTACAGCCACTTCCCGTCAATTACACGGTTTCAAAGCTAACTACAACTTTGGCCCCTTGCAAATTACCGGGTTATACGCCAACAACATCGAGGGGTTCCAACGCGATACGATAGTCCCCAACGGCGTGAGTGGTAACTATTTCCTCTCCAAACGGTTGTTGGTTCCAGGGAGTGAAACCGTTTATTTGGAAGCCGAAGAAATTAATCGCCCTGGTACAGTAATTCAGCGTCAACAGCTATTTCGCGGCCCAGATTACGAAATCGACTACGATCGCGGCACACTTTTGTTCCGTCGTCCCATCTTAGCCACAGAACTTAACCCTTTTGGAGCCACCTTAGTTAGACGTATTGTTGTTACCTACCAAAACGAAGGCGGAGAGGACACCAAACTTTACGGTGGACGACTGCAATACAACCTATCTCAGGATTTAGACAATAAATCCTATATAGCTGGTAGTTACCTGCAAGAAGACCAAGGTAGCCAGGATTTTCAACTCTATGGCGCAGACTTCTTATTATCTTTTGGTAGCGCAGGTAGAGTAATTGGGGAGTATGCCCGTTCTAATAGCACCCTCGTGAACGGCCAAGATGCCAACGGTTCTGCTTACCGCTTAGAAGCATTTGGTAACTTAGGCGATCGCTTATTAGGGCAAGCCTACTACCGGGCTGTAGAACCCAACTTTGCCAACAATTCCACCTTTAGCTTTACACCCGGACAAACACGCTACGGGGCTTCTCTCATAGGGAAAGTCACCGACACCACTAGCTTGACAGTCGGTTACGACTTTGAAGAGAACTACGGCACAGCAGCCACAGGCTTGAATAGTGTACTTGGCTTTTTTGACCTCTTCGATCCCCAACCCCAAGCCCGCCCCGGAGAAACAGTTAACAACACCCTCCAAACCTTCCGCGCAGGGATACTGCAAAGAGTAGGCCCGGCGGATGTGAGTTTAGAATATGTCAATCGTTCCCGCGAAGACAGGATTAGCAACCGCTTTAGTGGCAGTGCCGATCAATTAGTATCGCGGTTGAAACTGCCATTAACAGAATCCTTAACTTTCCAAGGGCAAAATGAACTCAATTTAGGCGGTAGCGACCCCCTCTATCCCAACCGCACCACCTTGGGTTTAGATTGGAAAGCCTATCCCGGCGTGACATTCCGCCTAGCCCACCAATTCTATGACGACAGCAGCTTAATTCCTGGTAACTCCATCACCACCCTAGACACAATCCTCGATCGCAAACTCTCCGAAGATACCAGTTTGATTGGTCGCTATTCAGTGCTATCAGCATTTAACGGCCTCCAAGGTCAAGGTGCTGTAGGGTTAAATCATCGTTGGGCCGTGGCTCCAGGATTGCGTGTTAACCTCGGCTACGAATACATATTTAAGAACATCTTTAACGGTACTGCGGCTGGTTCCCAATTTGGGCAATATTATGCAGTTGGGCAAACAGCTTCCACCCTAGGGCTATTTTCTGGTTCCGTTTATAGCGTAGGATTTGAGTACACCGATAACCCCGAATTCCAAGCCAGCACCAGATTTGAATATCGTGATGGCGATGAAAGCAACAACTTAGTCATTTCCGCCGCCGCCGCTGGGAAACTTTCACCAGCTTTAACAGCCTTAGTACGCTACCAACAAGCCGGAGAAGCCAACGTCTTTCTACCTTCCACCGTCGGTATCGTGGCTGAAGGCGTAAGATTCCAAGAACTAGGTGATACATCCAACCTCAAAATCGGTTTAGCCTACCGCGATCCCCGCAACGATAAATTCAACGCCTTACTCAAATATGAGTGGCGGCAAAACTTCGACTCTATCCCCGAAGCCCAATTAACCGGAAGTACCGCCACAGGGCAAATCTTCTCTGCAGAAGCCATCTATGCCCCAAGTTGGCGTTGGGAATTTTACGGCAAATACGCCCTACGTAATGGCATAACATTCTTAAATGGCGATCGCTTCGATGCTAATGTCAACTTAGCCCAGCTACGGGCAACTTACAGACTCGGTTACCGTACCGATTTAGCAGTAGAAGGACGCTGGATTGGGCAAACCTCCAATAGTGGCACCAACTACACCGAATTTGGCGTAGCTGTAGAATCTGGGTATTATTTAACCCCCGATTTACGTATAGGCTTAGGCTACAGCTTTGGTAGTGTCGATGACCGGGATTTTACTGGCTACCGTTCCGAAGGTGGCGTTTATCTCAATATCAGCTTGAAGTTGAATGAACTTTTGGGTGGCTTTGGCTTGCAAAAACCTGTACCCAAGCAAGAACAAGAATCGGAAGTACAACCCCTTGCTCAAGTACAGCCGACATCCCAACGCCAACTTATTAATACTCTCAAACAAGCACAAGCACTTCCCAAACCCCCTGAATCGGACACATCCGAAAGTAAACTCATGCAGCTGATTAAGCGTTGGAAACAGCCACAAGCATCGAACTAATAACAAAGTCCAGATTCAAGGTGTATAGGAGTGAGTGATGTCCAGTTTTAAAGTCCGTTGGTTACTAGATTTTCCACTGAGGAAAGCAAAAGATTACAAACAAAAAATAGAATTTAATAGCTTAACGCCAAATCTCTCTTTATCTCTTCTTTCTTTGTGTACTTTGCGCTCTTCGCGGTTCGTTTTCCCCCTAACCCTCTGCCTCTTAACATCCGAAGTCGCCTTTAGCCAAACCCCCGCTTTACCCTTACCAATTCCTCTACGGGTAATAGTCAACAGCAATCAAGATGGTAATATTCAGCCAGATGCCCAGCTAACCTTGCGCGAAGCCATCGAACTAGTAAATGGTACCCTAACCGTTGCCCAACTCAGCGATGTCGAAAAAGCCCTAGTACAACCGACAACAGGCAGTTCGCGCATTGAATTTAATTTACCTCCAACCGCCAGCACTATTCTTTTACAGCAACAACTCCCAGATTTAGCCAGTCCGGGATTAATCATCGATGGTGCTACCCAGCCAGGATATGACGCTGCTGGTTCCGCTACAGCCGAAATAGCTATTCCCATTCCCGTAGTAGCGATCGCACCTGCACCAGGTAAAGAAATATTTCGCGGTTTAACTGTGGTAGCTGATGGTGTAACCATTCGTGGTTTGAGCATTTATGGCTTCAACGCCAGCCCCATTAAACAGCAATTGGGAAATCTGTTAATTTACGATGGCATACCCAAGCCTGTAACTTTAACAACACCACCAGGAGATATTGTTATTTCCCATCGTCTCCCGCCTCCCAATACCAAGAAACAGCAGCCACCTAATAGTAATTTTCCCTTCTACAACCGGGATGTGCCACCCAAAAACGTGGTCATCGAGAATAACTGGTTGGGGTTACCCATCGATGAAAAAGTGCCAGAAGAAACATCTGCTTTCGGAGTTTACGTATTCAACTCTCAAGGGGCAACCATTCGCCGCAACCGCATCTATTACCATGACGGCAGTGCCATTATTACCTCAGTCCGGGGTGAAAATACCTTAGTCCAAGAAAACATCATTGTCAGCAATGGTTTGGCGGGAATGCCCGATGCTTTACGTATTGAAGGTGTAGTGAACAACTCCCAAATTACCAGCAATTTAATCTGTGCGAATGATGGCGCTGGTGTGTATTTATTTAAACCAGAAGGTAACTTGCAAATCCGCAATAACCGCATCACCTATAACGGTAGACGTTTGCGGCGGGCAGCAGTTTTCTTAACGGGTAGTAACCATCAAGTAACCAATAATGAAATTTCTTATCAAACTGGGCCTGGGGTAGTGGTAACAGCCTTTCCCCAAAGTCAACGCAACATTATTCAAAATAATACCTTTGCAGCCTTAGAAGGTTTGAGTATTGACCTGAATGGCCAAAGAAATTTAGATGTGAATGAGTGGCAAAGGGGAGATGGGCCTAATCCCAAACGCAATTCTGGGAATCGCCGCCTCGATACAGGTAACGCCGCTATTAATGCCCCAGAATTCACCACGCGGGAATTTCTGCCTACAGGTGACAGCGTCACCTTACAAGGTAAAGCCGATCCCGGTTCTGAGGTGACAATTTATCGCCTGGGTGATTATCAACAAGGTAAGCAAGCAATTTATCAAACAGGTTATGGCGCACTTAGCCAACCTTTAACCAGCGTAGCTGCAGATGAAAAGGGGAATTTTAGCGTTACAGTTCCCAATGTCAAAGTAGGAGATATCGTGAGTGCGATCGCCACCGATCCCAAATACGGTACATCCGAACCTGCGATCGCGGCCTTTATTGGCCCAAGAACTACTACACCCAGTCTCCCACCTGCCAGCAGGCAAAACCCCGTACCTCAATGTACTTCTCGTCCAGTACCACCCGAACCAGTCCCACCCACAACCCCACCAACTTTAATTCCACCTACCCCCATCAGGATACGCGTACCTCGGAACGTTCACTTTGCCTTAGATAAATCCTTCATTAGTCCAGAAAGTGCAAAAGTCCTGGATCGCGTAGCGGAAGTCTTAAAGCAATATCCCTCAATTATTATCGAAATCCAAGGTCACACCGACCCCCGCGCCAGCAACGACTATAACCTAGCCTTGGGTAGAAGAAGGGCCTTATCTACGAGAAATTACTTATTACGGCAAGGTATACCCCCAGAACGGATGACCATCCGCAGCTTAGGCGAAACTCAACGTGTCAGTGAAGGTAGTAACCGCGTAGATTACGCACGCGATCGCCGTGCCGAAATCATCTTCAAAGACGTAAGAGGCGTGGAAATCATCATTGAAGGCCAAGAACAAGACCTGCAATTAGAACCAGAACGAAGGTAGATGCGATCGGGCATTGGGGATGGGGCATAGGGCATTGCTTATTTCTCCCTCATCTCCCTCATTCCCCCTGCCCCAGGCTTTTTGAGTAAAAAATTTTACAACTTGTTTAGGAAGCCAATAATGAAACCTTTATTAAAAAATGTAGTGAAACCCTTAAGGGGTACATTTCTGACATTACTGTTTACTGTGCCGCAGATTTCCTTGGGAGGCAGCTTTTCCGATAAAAAAGTTTTGGCGCAAGCACAACCAAGTTGTCCAGATGGTACACAACCCGCCACTTATGAGTGGAGTCCTACTAACAATTTGGCAGCTTTTTTAGGACAAACCCTCGTTGCTAAAGGAGTTCGGGCTACCTTCCAGTTCAGCGATAATCCTGGGCCTTTGGGAACAGTTACAGACACCGCAACTTTCGATCCCAACTCAGATAACCAAGTTAGTAGAATTGACTCAGGCTTACCTCAAGATATTTACGGTGGGATTTTAGGAACCCATCTGCGTTGGAATATTGGTTTGGGCAAAAGTCCAGCACAAGGTACTTCTACACTCACTATTAACTTTTCTCAACCAGTCACCTTAGCCACTCCCCTGACATTTCTAGATGTTGACCGCGATGGCGCGCGAGATTTTGGGAGAATTTTCCAAGATGTAATTACGGTGACAGGATTTAATGGCACTACACCTGTGCCCTTAACAGGCACTGCTCTCGGCCCCAATACTAGAGTTACTAATAATGGTAATAGTGTCGTTGCCGCAGGGGTGAACGAAAATGCTTTTCCTGATTCAACTAATGGCAATGCTGAAATTAGATTCTCTGGTGCTGTCAGCCAAATCCGAGTTGTTTACGAAGCTGGTAGAGAATTTGGTGAACCAGGCCAAGATGAGACTGTCGGTCTTAATAGAATCAGTATTTGTCTGGCACCAGCTTCAATTGGTGATACTGTGTTCAATGACACCAATGCTAACAACATCCAAGACCCTGGCGAACCTGGCATTAGCGGTGTGCAAGTCAATGTCAGAAACAGTAGTGGTACTGTAGTTGGTACTGCAACTACCGATACTAATGGTAGATACATTGTCCCTAATTTAAATCCTGGTCAATACACAGTTAGCGTTGCCCAAACACCTAGTGGTTTTTCACCAACTCTGACCCAACCCAATCCCATCACCTTGACTTCTGGTCAAAATTACGAACTGGCTGATTTTGGTTTTACTCAACAGGCACAAGGTACAGGTTCAATTGGAGATTTTGTATTTAGTGATACCAATGGTGATAGTATTCCTCAGCCAGGCGAACCAGGAATCCCTAACATTAATCTCGTACTCAGGAATAGTAACGGTAATGTAGTTGCTACAACCAAAACAGATGCGAATGGGGTTTATCGCTTCTTGAATGTCCCCGCTGGTAATTACACAGTTGCAGTTACCAATCCTCCGATTAACTTTACTCCAACCCTTACCCAACCCAATGCCATTAGTCTTGCTAATGGACAAAACATTGATACTGTTGATTTTGGTTTCCTTCCGCCTACTAATGCTTCTATTGGCGATACAGTTTTCACCGACACCAATGGTAATGGTACGCAAGATAATGGCGAAACAGGAATTCCCAACGTTACAGTCACATTGAGATTACCAAATGGAACTACACAAACTACTACTACTGATGCTAATGGAAGATACAGCTTCCCTAACTTAGCACCTGGTAATTATCAAGTAACTGCCAATCCGCCTCAAGGCAATACTCTCACCACTGGTATCAATCCCTTTAATATCAATCTGCTACCAAGCCAACAACTTGATAGTGCTGACTTTGGCTTCCGTGCAGGTGGGTTTAATGGTACTAGCGGTTCTATCGGTGATACAGTATTCAACGATACTAACAGTAATGGTAGACAAGACGCTGGCGAAGCAGGCGTTCCTAATGTTCCCGTAACGCTGACTAGTCCAGGGCCAGATGGCTTATTAGGCACTGGTGATGATACTACTCAAACCACAACTACTAACGCCAACGGTAACTACACTTTCTCTAATTTACCAGCAGGTAACTATCGAGTTTCAATCATTCCTCCTTTCAACTTGCCACAAGTTACCACTGGTAGTTCTCAAATAGAAGTGAACCTGCAATCTGGTCAAGCATTGACTACTGTTGACTTTGGCCTGCGGCGACAACCAGGTAATGCTGTTGGTGATTTGGTATTTAACGACCAAAATAATAATGGTAGACCAGACCCAGGCGAAAGCGGCATTCCTAATGTCAACCTCACTGTTAGAAATCCTAACGGGCAAATAGTTGATACTACTACTACCAACAATAATGGTAACTTCCTTTTTACAGGCTTACCACCCGGTAACTATACCTTAGAAGCCACCCCACCCCAGAATTTCACACCCACAACACCAACTAGCGTACCAATCAATTTGCCAGATGCTAATGCTGAGATTGATAATCTAGACTTTGGTTTTGCATCTGGGACAGCGAGTAACACAGGTGTACAACTAGTTAAACGGATTACTGCGATCGCCAGAACCAATGGTCAACGCATCCAATATAGTACTTTTATTGATGACCCCAACGACCAAAATGATAATGTCATTAGACCTGCACCTCTGGGCCAATATGAACTACAAACACCCATAGCCAGCGGTGATGAAGTAGAGTACACCATTTATTTCCGCGCAGGTCAGTTATTAGAAAATCTCAACTTCTGTGATTTAATTCCGACTGGAACAACTTATGTAGCTAATAGTATTACTGTAACGGGCAGTGGTACTGGTGCAGATCAAGGCAGATTTTTCTCGCCTCTCACACCTTTAGCACCAATTCCTGAAAGTAGTGCTTGCGAAAATACCAATAATCCTAACGGTACAGTAATTGTTAGGTTGGGCAATGTTCCTAATGGTCAATCAGGCGCTGTGAGTTTCCGTGTCAGAATCGACTAACAAATAATTACTAATTCGTAATTCGTAATTCGTAGTTAAAAAAAAGTTGAGCGAGCAAAATCTCCAGTAATTATGAATTATTAATTATCGAATAAGGTGTTACGCATTTAAATTGTATATTTCGCACTGAGGTTGTCAAAAGTCAAAATTCAATAGTCCAAGCTAGCCTTTGACCCTGGACTATTGACCCTTGACAGTCCTAACGCCAAAATATTCGATTTAGGTGCGTATCAGCTTAGTAATTTCAAAAAATGCAACAGATAGTAAGGGCACAACATTGTTGTGCCCTTACCTATAATTTATCTGTGAAAAAGTTTATTGGCATTGATAAGCTAAACCACATTTAGTTTGCATAATCTGAAATTGTATATTTATTGTGGGGTGGGCATCTTGCCCGCCCAATCTATGCAAGTTAAATATGGAACACCTTATCACTTAATCACACCTGTATTCGCAACTCCCCCAATTTGAGAACGTTTAGATGGTAATAAATTCCAATTTAGGCGATAGAGTTGTAAAGGCTGGTCTTGACCTTTAACTTGCACAAGTGGCATTTTTTCTACAGGTAAATTTCGAGCTTGAATCCGCTCAAATGTAGTTTGAGAGATAACTATTTCCCCAGCTTGAGCAACGTTGCAGATTCTACTAGTGACATTTGTAGTGTCACCAATAGTAGCGTACTGAATCAGTTTCTCTGAGCCGATATTTCCTGCTGCTACTTTTCCGGTATTTAATCCAATGTGAATTTGAATTGGTTGTTTACCTTGTTGCAACCACTTTTGATTTAACCGCATTACTGCCCACTGCATATCAATTGCTGCTTGTATGGCTCGTTCTGTATCATCTGCTTTGCGATAAGGCGCACCCCAAATCGCAAATAAAGCATCACCAATATATTTTTCTAAAGTACCTTCATATTGAAAGACAATCTCTTCTACCATCACCTCGAAATATTCATTTAGCATCGCAATTACTTGGCGCGGATGCATTGTAGAAGACATTTTTGTGAAATTACTAATATCAGCAAATAAAGCTGTAACTTCAGTATCAACAATACCCAAAGTTGTTTCTTCCTTCAGCTTTTTCCTCACAGGTTCGGGAAAGAAACGCTCTAGTTTATTCCGCATTACGGCTTCTGCTTGAATTTTTTTGTAGAGATTGGCATTGTCTATTGCGATCGCAGCTTGATTAGCCAAAGCCGTCAAGAACTCTACATCCTCGTCAGAATAAACATCTGACATGGATAAATTATCAACATATAATACCCCAATGACTTCTTCTCTGGGTTTGAGCGGAATACACATCGAGGCGCGAATAGCTTGGACAAAAATAGATTCGGAAGTATGAAAGCGCTTATCTAAGCAAGCATCTGTGGTAACGACAGCATTCCCATTTTGATAAACATGATTAGTAATATTTTTACTATAAAATTGATTTTCTATAGAAGTTCCTGAGCGCAACTTTGCTACTCTTTGTTCCAGCTGCTTCGTTGTGTCATTAACCAATAAGATAACTGCTCGATCTACATTGATAATCTCGAAGAGTAAATCCAGAATTTTTTCTAACAGGCGATCGGGTTCTTCGGGCGAGGAAAGTTGTTTGCTGACCTCAAGTAAAATTTTTAATTTATCTACGGTGCGTTGATTACTACCGCGCTGTGATAGCCTTAACAGAGAATCTCTTCTTCCTGGAGTATCCAATAAATCTTGGATATTGAAGCGACCTTGTTCAGTGGAAAATTGTTTAATAATTGTCTCTGGAATGGGCTCGTCTTCACAACCATCATGAGCATCATTTGCTGGTGTGGTGTGAAGTTTTTCCACAAATTTGAACTCTACATTACCACAATAAATTGAGTCTCCATCCTTGAGTTCGTATTGGTCAATTTTGACCTCATTTACAAAAGTATGGTTCAGACTTTGCAAATCTTTAATAGTAATATGATCATCTGCAATTGCAATCTCTGCATGGTAACGAGATAAACTCTCATCTCCAATAACAATTGTATTGTCCCCACTACGTCCAATAGTGTTCATCCCCACAATCAATTGATGAACTCTTTCTTGAGGAGTTTTAGGAGCGTAGATTAAATATGGCATATTCCGCCCTCACTTTTCCACATTCTTGAAAATTGCTGTCCTGAATTAAAGGATGAACTCTACAATATTAATATTATTAAATTCACTATTCTCCCCTATGATTTCGTATTTTTTAGATAAGTAACTATAAAATTTGTTATCGATTTATAGGGAAATTACGCAGTTACAAGTTATGAAATGCTGACAAGACTTCATAAATGAAGAATAACTAATGACATGACAAATGCCACATAACAAAACATTGTTATCTCTACTATGGTTTCCAGTAATCGATAACTAGTTATGTAGTTGAATAATTAATCAATCTTTGCCTAAATATAAATTGTCAAAAGCTACTTTAGCAGCTTTACAGTAAAGCCATTTTTTACTTTTTGAGCATGATAGATAAATACCCTCTGAGAGAAACTGTGTAAAATGTTGCAATCTGATACTACTTTATGTGATCAGTAGCCTGGTGTAAATATTTGTCTGGAAGTTGATTAACCAAGTGTAAAAAAAGAGGATTTCAGCCTCATTCATTGATAATTACAAATTGTTACGATTATTTTCACCAACAGGTGAGTTATTTATATTATTTGTTTTTTCTTTTTTGGGTAGGTTATTATTATTCTTTTTCTCAAATTGGCTTAATCCTTGCTTGGCTATATTTTCAGCCGCCTGTTTAAATACTGGTTCTAATTTATCTTGCCAGTATTTGATATTTGGCAACTTCTCAGGATGTTTTTGATAATCTAAAACCTTATCCCATTGACCTTGCGCCAATGCCGTATTGATGTCATTAAATAAAGCATCTGCTTTCGCCCAATCTTGTTGCCATTGAGCAATCATCGCCGCAGTTTCTTTAAAACCCGAAGAAGCTGTTTGAGGGACAGATTTTAGCAGTGCGATCGCTCCTGTCAAATCCCCTGAATCATATTTCTTTTTAGCTTGCTCCAACACCTTAGCTGTATCAGCATCATTCTGTGATGGCTCTGATTTTCCTGAGTCATCTGTAAATGGTTTGGAACTAAAGGGGTCTGATTCACTGGGTGATGTCGTTGTCACCCCGTTAGATTGAGGCTTTGGCTTCGGTAGCGGTCGAGATGCAATCAGCCCACTATCATCAACTGTATTAATTGCAATCCCTCTATCTCGCAAGCAGGAAACCCATTGTTCATTATTGGCGATCACATCTGAATGTGCCCAAGCTGTACGTCCAGAGTTAGCTTTTACTTCTACCCAACCCTGTTTTGTACGTTTACCAGTAACCTCAAACTTAGTGTCACGCCTCACTGTCTGCACAATACTCTCAGAAGTAATTGCTCTTGGTTCGGAACGAATATTAGAATTGCCAACCACAATAGCTAAACACTTGTTTTCGGCAATTGTATCGTTACCAGTTAAATGAGCAGCGAAATTTTTCACGCTGGGATAAACATTTGTTACCAAAGCTGCTGCACCACCTGCCAATAACAGACCAATTATTAAAGGTAATGGGTCAGGTTTGCTCCCATCTTGACGCGCAGGTTTCCCAACTGCTTTGTTGGCTGGCGCAACTGCAACAGTTTGCTGTGGAGAGACTTGAGATGTCGTTTTACTCTGTGGGTAGCTAGAATTTTGACGGGGTTTTACTTGGGAAGCTACAGCCACAGCAGGTGTCAATGCTCTACAAGCTTGCAATGCTTCGGCTGCACTTTGGTAGCGGTCTTTAAAGTGGTAACGCACCATCTTACTTAAGACTGCTGCTAACTGTAAATTCACAGAAACTAAATGCTGCCAGATAATTTCGCCTGTATTGGGGTCTTCTTGCAAGGCATTTGCTGCTAATCCTGTCAAAGCTTGAATAGCAATGATACCTAATGAATAAATATCACTATTAGGACGAGGTTTACCTTGTCCTTGCTCTGTAGGCATATAGCCAGGAGTACCAATAACTACCGTAGCTGTTGGTTGTCCTCCAGACGTAACCAAATTTGTCCGCAGTTGTTTAACTGCGCCAAAGTCTACTAAAACTAATTTATTGTCACTTGCCCGACGGATAATATTATCTGGTTTGATATCTCTATGAATCACGCCTTGGCTATGTACAAATTCTAAAATACCCAACACTTCCTGCAATAACTGCATCACCCGATCTTCACCCCAGCGCTGATCGGGTAAAAGTTCCTCACTGAGGGTATTTCCTTCAATAAATTCTTGTACTAAATAGAATTCTTGATTTTCGTCAAAGTAAGCTAAAAGTCTGGGTATTTGGTCGTGCTTACCTAAAATTTCTAAAGTTTCCGCTTCACTATTAAACAAGCGCTTGGCTGTTTCAAAAACTTTGGGATCTGAACTAGCAGGTTTAAGATGCTTAACAACGCAAATGGGATTACCTGGCCGTCTAGTATCTTGAGCAATATAAGTTTGCCCAAATCCTCCCGTAGCCAGGACTTCAATTACTTGGTAACGATGATCTAGAAGCTTGCCAATCATAATCCCTCCCCAGTGTTAACACCTAATTTTCCAGATGCTAATCAATATCTCCAAATTTTCCTGCATGAAATCCGCTATCTTGAGAAAAGATTTGAATTAAAAATGCAGATTTTTAATAAATGCAGATTGTTAATTTTTGTTTAAGCAGCCTTTTTTGATTAGCAATGCCACCCAAAATAAACAACTCTGTCGCATGGCAGCAGGCTGAAATTCTCATGCAGCCTGCCTTTATCCGTGTGGTCGATAATATTCGCAAGCAACTAGATGTGTCTTCCTGGAAAGGAACTTATCATGATGTCTTGATTTGGCCTGCTAGCACCACCGATCAGACAAAAGCAATTGTGACTCAGCTGTTGCAAGAAATGGAAACTGCAACACCAGAACAAGCAGATGAGATTAAAGAGAGTCTTTCTCGTCTGCCAATGCCCCATCCAGGATATCATCTACGTTTACAGCGTCAAGAGCAGCAAGTAAATATCGATTTGTGGGAACTATGCTATCAAGTGTGTTTTCTTAACTACAGTCCCGAAAACCCTAATTCCGCAGGTGTTGATATTGATACTAGTTTAATTGATGAAACCGGAGAAGTAGATTGGTTAATTTTGGAAGCGAAAACTAAAGAGTTAGTTGAGCAAGTGTTTGCCAATTTACCTGAGTAGGATGGGGGGAATAGGGAATAGGGATTGGGGACTTGGGACTGGGGACAGGGAGACAAATTTCTATTACCGATTACCAATTACCCATTACCCAATGACAAACACCAAACGCCAAACATCAAACACCTAATTTATGCTACCAGTCATTTATTCTGATGAGTTTCTAGATCACAAAACTGGAAATTACCATCCAGAATCACCACAACGTTTAACAGCTATTGTCAACGCCTTAAAGCAAGCGCATTTTGCCGAACAACTGATCTGGCGATCGCCTACACCAGCATTAGAAAATCCAGCACTAATGCCGATGTTATCCAAGGCCCATACTCCAGATTACATCGACAAAGTCCATCGGATTGCCTTTGCTGGAGGCGGTTATTTAGATGGTGATACGCCAATTTCCCCCCGCAGTTATGACGTAGCATTGCTAGCAGTTAGCGCTTGGTTGGATGGAATCGATGTAGTTTTATCCACAGAAAACCCAGCTTTTGTGCTATCTCGTCCCCCAGGACACCATGCAGAAAGTGATATGGGTATGGGATTTTGTCTATTTTCTAATGCGGCGATCGCCGCCTTCCATGCCCTACAAAAACCAGGGATTAACCGTGTAGCTATCTTAGATTGGGATGTGCATCACGGCAATGGCACTCAGGCGATCGTGGAATCTGAAGCACAAATTGCCTATTGTTCGCTACATCAATATCCTTGCTATCCCGGAACTGGTAGAGCATCCGAACGTGGCTTTCATAATAATGTCTTAAATTTACCCGTACCACCTGGTAGCACAATGGCAGTATATCAGCCACTCTTTGAAAACAAAGTTCTCCCTTTTTTAGCCAATTTTCAAGCAGATTTATTAATTATCAGTGCTGGTTATGATGCTAATGCCGAAGATCCCTTAGCCAGCGTTAATTTACAACCAGAAGATTACGGTTACTTGATCAATTATTGTTTAGGCTATACTCGCAAAATTCTTGTTGGTTTAGAAGGTGGCTATGATTTGCCAACCCTTTCTCAATCTGTGGTAGCAACAATCGAACGCTGTCTAGTATAAAGCGTGATCGATAGACGAACCGATCAGAGTGGCATGATAAATTGCGTAGACGCAAAGCGGCTTTTCGTCAGACATCGCTCATCGAAATGTAAAGAAATATGTATCTCCGCTACAAACAGCAAAGCAAGATAGTCGATGTTGGGATTGATTTCTGTAGCAAATGCCACTAAATTCAGCGAGAAAGCAATCTTTACAAGTCAGAGGCGAGGAATTAGTCTGTATAGGATTTTTATTTGAGTTATGATTCTCTGAAATTTTGTACTTTCTGCGATCGAGAAGCTCTATATTGTTTTTTTCGGCAATCTCAAGCTGAATAAATTTTATAAATAAATTTTTAGGTAATACTAATAACACAATTACCTAGTAATTTTTTCCTAAACAGTCCAAGTTAGTTTTAAAAGAATTTTATCTCTCTAGGCAGTTTTCACGGCAAAATACTGCTAATTACTTCCATAGATGATAATTCTATTCGTATTTTTTACTGTTGTTATGGAGACTTAAGTGCTAAGTATTTTTCCTATAAACGAGATGGACATTTTTTTAACAGCAAATAATTTGCAGTATGGTATGCAACCAAATACCAACAAAATTCATGGAATCTTCAGAAAGAAAAACTTTGAGATGTATTTTGAAAGAGCTAAAGTTTTGTTAAGATGCAAATGCTAGGAGCTTTTCAACGGAATACACCTCTCAGGGTGTGGAGAGATAAAAAGCACTAGCAATACAGAGTTATAAAGGTGAAGCATAATGACCACCTACATTTTTTTCAATGAAGCCCTTCAGATGCTGGCTAATGCCTATCTCATCTCAGCAGTAGTGCTAATCGCAGCTTCTGGTATAGGTTTAGCAGTAATAGAAACGATGGAAAAGACCGGAGAACGCTAAGTTCTCACCTGGCTTTTCGTTCTCACCGATAAACCCATGACTTGTATGTGTTCATTGTGAAGAAATACTGGGAACAATAAACCATGAAAGTCTCACAGTGTTGCAGATTCACCTGAAATTCATCGAACATGCAGGGTACTGCTCCCCTATTGAAGACTCAATCAAGGAGCGCACTACTATGGGTTTATTAGACACGGTATTGGGTACAGAAAGCCAGACTCAACCAACACTCAGTCCATCAGAGGCTTTTGCCGCTATTACTCTCGCTGCAACAGCAGTCGATGGCAATCTTGCAGAACATGAAGCTCGTTCTATTGCCTCAGTTCTATCTCGGTCTAAGCTTTTTAGAAACTATACTGACGAGATGATGAACAAGCTGTTTGATAAAATTCTTGGCATCCTCAGACGGCGGGATGGGATAAATGTTTTATTTAATTCAGCTAAACAAACTTTAACCCAAGAATTGCGCGAAGCAGCCTTTGCAGTAGCTACAGATTTGGTACTAAATGACGGAATTTTGACAGAAGAGGAAACTAATTTTCTCAACGATCTGTACTTATCTTTGGGTATTTCCAGCGATATAGCGCTACAAATTGTGCAAGTTGTACTAATCAAAAACCGTGGCTAATATAATTTAGCAAGCTGATTGGCAATCATTATCGCTTTTATATGTAATTATGCAAGCTTAAGCTCCATCAATGCTAATTGGGTAGGCGATCGCAATATCATAATTTTGTTTGCTCAAATACTTAGTACAAGTCACCGCAAAAAGGGGTCGGAAATAGAGGAAAATATTTTTTGTAGGGTGGCAGGAGAAACCAGAATATGCAGGGACGTATCTCAAGTATCCGGATTGAAATAACTGGAGAGCAACAAGAGATATTAAACAGTTGGTTGCTCCCATCAACAACTCCTGTGGGTTTAGCAAAACGCGCCCGTGCAATATTAATGTTGGCATCAGGGGAAAGATTTAGTAAAACAAGTCTTTATGTAGGAATGGGAGAACGTCACCTGAGAAAGTGGGCAAGACGGTTTATAGAGCAAGGTATCGAAGGATTATATGATGGCAAACGACCGGGCAGACCCCCGGTTTTTTCCCCCTCAAGTTGCATTGTACCTAGTCAAGATCGCCTGCGAGCGTCCTGATATGATGGAGCGTTCTTTAACGAGCGTGGGATTGTACAGAATTAGCGCGTCAAGTCATAACAGCTTCCATAGTTGGCAGTATTTCCGCCTCTACAGAGGGCGCGAATTTTAAACAGCAATAAACTAAAACCTTGGCGGCATCATTTGTGGTTATCACCAAAAGCTCCAAGAGATGAAGCATTTGTTAAAAGCATCAAAGAAATTAGTTGTTTATACACTCGACCATTGAAAGAGAATGAAATGGTATTGTGTGTTGATGAGAAAACGAATTTACAACCTCGACCACGCAAAGCCAAGACTCTACCAGCCTTACCGGATTTACCTGTAAGGCTTGAGCATGAATATGAACGTAAAGGGGCAGTCAATTTATTTGCGGCATTTGATACCCGCACAGGCAAAGTCTGGGGACTGACTTATGAGCGTAAACGTCAAGAAGAATTTATTGATTTCCTTGAGTATCTGGACAAGGATATTCCCTCATACATTACAACAATTCATGTGGTATTGGACAATTTGAGTGTACACAAAGGTAAAAAAGTGCAAGCTTGGTTAATGAAACACCCACGTTTTGTATTTCATCATCCCCCTGTCCACTGTTCGTGGATGAACCAGGTTGAGCAATGGTTTAGTATTCTCCAACGTAAACGTCTGAAAATCGCGGACTTTGCTGATAAAAAGGCGCTCTTGCAACGTTTGAAAGCTTTTATTGATGAATGGAATACCGTCGCGCACCCTTTTCATTGGAGTGAAAAGTCAACTTTGAAAATTCTTGCAAAATGCCTGAAACAAGACTCCAAGAATATTACTCCAAGTGACCTCGTGATTGCCGCATAATTTCCGACCCTTTTTTACGGTGACTTGTACTTAGCATCGTTAATCTTTTAGGGTAAGGCTTTGTCTTTATCTCAATCGCTATCTTTAGCATATTTGAAAAGTAAGAGTTTAGTAAAAGTCCACACATAGTTAGACTTGTCGCTGCATATCATATTTCATGCCGCAACATCTGAATGATGAGATGATACAAGTTGAAGCGTCACAGGCGTATTGGGATGAGATAAATACTCAGTCATAGTTCAGGCTGACTCAGCTATTCAAAGATGAAAAAACCGCCACAAGCCTTACCTGATAGAAGTTTACTGCCTTATTGCAGCAATGGTAGAGAGCAGGTGGAAAAAAAGTTGAGAAAAAGGTTGACGAAATAGAGAAACAGTTGCTAATGTAGATAAGTGCTGAGGCGGAAAGATGCCGAAGCGACCGAACCGAGAAAAACAAATACTTTGAAAGCTTCAGAAACAATCCTCGTCAATTAAGATTGTTGGGGTAAGACCCAAAGAAATCTAAAAAAAGAAATACAGGATTCCGAGACAAAAAGTCATCGGAGCCGCAAACTCAAAAACAAAATGGAGAGTTTGATCCTGGCTCAGGATGAACGCTGGCGGTATGCTTAACACATGCAAGTCGAACGGTCTCTTCGGAGATAGTGGCGGACGGGTGAGTAACGCGTGAGAATCTAGCTTCAGGTCGGGGACAACCACTGGAAACGGTGGCTAATACCGGATGTGCCGAAAGGTGAAAGGCTTGCTGCCTGAAGATGAGCTCGCGTCTGATTAGCTAGTAGGTGTGGTAAGAGCGCACCTAGGCGACGATCAGTAGCTGGTCTGAGAGGATGATCAGCCACACTGGGACTGAGACACGGCCCAGACTCCTACGGGAGGCAGCAGTGGGGAATTTTCCGCAATGGGCGAAAGCCTGACGGAGCAATACCGCGTGAGGGAGGAAGGCTCTTGGGTTGTAAACCTCTTTTCTCAGGGAAGAAAAAAATGACGGTACCTGAGGAATAAGCATCGGCTAACTCCGTGCCAGCAGCCGCGGTAATACGGAGGATGCAAGCGTTATCCGGAATGATTGGGCGTAAAGCGTCCGCAGGTGGCAATGTAAGTCTGCTGTTAAAGAGTGAGGCTCAACCTCATAAGAGCAGTGGAAACTACATAGCTAGAGTGCGTTCGGGGCAGAGGGAATTCCTGGTGTAGCGGTGAAATGCGTAGAGATCAGGAAGAACACCGGTGGCGAAAGCGCTCTGCTAGGCCGCAACTGACACTGAGGGACGAAAGCTAGGGGAGCGAATGGGATTAGATACCCCAGTAGTCCTAGCCGTAAACGATGGATACTAGGCGTGGCTTGTATCGACCCGAGCCGTGCCGGAGCTAACGCGTTAAGTATCCCGCCTGGGGAGTACGCACGCAAGTGTGAAACTCAAAGGAATTGACGGGGGCCCGCACAAGCGGTGGAGTATGTGGTTTAATTCGATGCAACGCGAAGAACCTTACCAAGACTTGACATGTCGCGAACTTTTCTGAAAGGAAGAGGTGCCTTAGGGAGCGCGAACACAGGTGGTGCATGGCTGTCGTCAGCTCGTGTCGTGAGATGTTGGGTTAAGTCCCGCAACGAGCGCAACCCTCGTTTTTAGTTGCCAGCATTAAGTTGGGCACTCTAGAGAGACTGCCGGTGACAAACCGGAGGAAGGTGGGGATGACGTCAAGTCAGCATGCCCCTTACGTCTTGGGCTACACACGTACTACAATGCTACGGACAAAGGGCAGCGAGCTAGCGATAGCAAGCAAATCTCATAAACCGTGGCTCAGTTCAGATCGCAGGCTGCAACTCGCCTGCGTGAAGGAGGAATCGCTAGTAATTGCAGGTCAGCATACTGCAGTGAATTCGTTCCCGGGCCTTGTACACACCGCCCGTCACACCATGGAAGCTGGCAACGCCCGAAGTCATTACTCCAACCTTAGGGAGGAGGATGCCGAAGGCAGTGCTGGTGACTGGGGTGAAGTCGTAACAAGGTAGCCGTACCGGAAGGTGTGGCTGGATCACCTCCTTTTAGGGAGACCTACCCAACTTTGAAATCAATTGCAAACAGTCAATAGAGACAAAGATGGTCTACTCTAGGTCGGTCGCAGGAATAGTTAAGGCTTTCAAACTATAGAGAGGTTCTCAATTATGGGCTATTAGCTCAGGTGGTTAGAGCGCACCCCTGATAAGGGTGAGGTCCCTGGTTCGAGTCCAGGATGGCCCACCTGAAAGTAATTGGTAATTAGGAATGCGTAATTCGTAATTAACTACGAACTACGAATTAGAAATTACGAATTATTGATGGGGGTTTAGCTCAGTTGGTAGAGCGCCTGCTTTGCAAGCAGGATGTCAGCGGTTCGAGTCCGCTAACCTCCACATAATCTCAAAGGAGATAGTAACAAAAGTAAGAAAAATATTAAGTAGCTTTTGTGAAGCCAGAAGAGAATGTGGTGAGATAAAAGATTGTGGATGAATTCAGCAATTGACTTCAATAACAGTCAAACTGCTGGAGAGAGTCCAGCCAGAACCTTGAAAACTGCATAGTAACGCGATAAATAGCAGGCAGTCAAAAAAGTCAAAAGTCAAAAGTCAAAAAAAAGACGAAAGGCCAAAGACGAAAGACTGCAAGTTGGAAAACCAATTGTAATGTGGTCAAGCTAATAAGGGCTGATGGTGGATACCTAGGCACACAGAGGCGAAGAAGGACGTGGTTACCGACGAAATGCTCCGGGGAGTTGGAAGCAGACTGTGAGCCGGAGATATCCGAATGGGGCAACCCTATGTACTACCTGCTGAATATATAGGCAGGAAAGAGCCAACCCAGCGAATTGAAACATCTTAGTAGCTGGAGGAAGAGAAATCAAATCAGAGATTCCCTCAGTAGTGGTGAGCGAAAGGGGAAGAGCCTAAACCATTTGGTTTACCGAATGGGGTAGTGGGACAGCGATGTCGAATCTAGCGGTTAGACGAAGCAGCTAAATACTGCACCAAAGAAGGTGAAAGTCCTGTAGTTGAAAACTTAAAGATAGTAGCTGAATCCCGAGTAGCATGGGGCACGAGGAATCCCATGTGAATCAGCGAGGACCACCTCGTAAGGCTAAATACTACTGTGTGACCGATAGTGAACCAGTACCGCGAGGGAAAGGTGAAAAGAACCCCGGGAGGGGAGTGAAATAGAACATGAAACCATCAGCTTACAAGCAGTGGGAGTCCGATTAAACGGATGACCGCGTGCCTGTTGAAGAATGAGCCGGCGACTTATAGGCACTGGTAGGTTAAAGCGAGAATGCTGGAGCCAAAGCGAAAGCGAGTCTGAAGAGGGCGATAATCAGTGTTTATAGACCCGAACCCTGGTGATCTAACCATGTCCAGGATGAAGCTTGGGTAACACCAAGTGGAGGTCCGAACCGACCGATGTTGAAAAATCGGCGGATGAGGTGTGGTTAGGGGTGAAATGCCAATCGAACCAGGAGCTAGCTGGTTCTCCCCGAAATGTGTTTAGGCGCAGCGGTAATGATTATATTTGGGGGGTAAAGCACTGTTTCGGTGCGGGCTGGGAGACCGGTACCAAATCGAGACAAACTCAGAATACCCAAAGCACACATTGCCAGTGAGACAGTGGGGGATAAGCTTCATTGTCAAGAGGGAAACAGCCCAGACCACCAGCTAAGGTCCCCAAATCATCGCTAAGTGAGAAAGGAGGTGAGAGTGCATAGACAACTAGGAGGTTTGCCTAGAAGCAGCCACCCTTGAAAGAGTGCGTAATAGCTCACTAGTCAAGCGCTCTTGCGCCGAAAATGAACGGGGCTAAGCGATGTACCGAAGCTGTGGGATTTGTTGAAAAATGAATCGGTAGGGGAGCGTTCCGTGGTAGGGAGAAGCAGTAGCGGCAAGCAGCTGTGGACGAAACGGAAGTGAGAATGTCGGCTTGAGTAGCGCAAATATGTGTGAGAATCACATACCCCGAAACCCTAAGGGTTCCAGAGCCAGGTTCGTCCGCTCTGGGTTAGTCGGGACCTAAGGCGAGGTCGAAAGGCGTAGTCGATGGACACAGGGTGACTAATCCCTGACTAAGGTATGGGAGCATTGCTAGGGACGCATGAAAGATAGCTACACCCTGATTGGTTTGGGAGGAGTTTACGAACTCCGCGTAGTCAATGATAGTGCCAAGAAAAGCTAGTGATGTGATGAACATATCTTACCCGTACCCGAAACCGACACAGGTAGGGAGGTTGAGAATACCAAGGGGCGCGAGATAACTCTCTCTAAGGAACTCGGCAAAATGGCCCCGTAACTTCGGAAGAAGGGGTGCCCACGAGAGTGGGTCGCAGTGAAGAGATCCAGGCGACTGTTTACCAAAAACACAGGTCTCCGCAAACTCGAAAGAGGAGGTATGGGGGCTGACGCCTGCCCAGTGCCGGAAGGTTAAGGAAGCTGGTCAGCGAAAGTGAAGCTGGCGACCGAAGCCCCGGTGAACGGCGGCCGTAACTATAACGGTCCTAAGGTAGCGAAATTCCTTGTCGGGTAAGTTCCGACCCGCACGAAAGGCGTAACGATCTGGATGGTGTCTCAGAGAGAGACTCGGCGAAATAGGAATGTCTGTGAAGATACGGACTGCCTGCACCTGGACAGAAAGACCCTATGAAGCTTTACTGTAGCCTGGAATTGTGTTCGGGCTTCGCTTGCGCAGGATAGGTGGGAGGCGTTGAGATATTCCTTGTGGGGGATATGGAGCCAACGGTGAGATACCACTCTGGCGAAGCTAGAATTCTAACCCGCAACCGTTACCCGGTTGGGGAACAGTTTCAGGTGGGCAGTTTGACTGGGGCGGTCGCCTCCCAAAAGGTAACGGAGGCGCGCAAAGGTTCCCTCAGCACGCTTGGAAACCGTGCGGCGAGTGTAAAGGCATAAAGGGAGCTTGACTGCGAGAGTGACCACTCAAGCAGGTACGAAAGTAGGCCTTAGTGATCCGACGGCGCAGCGTGGAATGGCCGTCGCTCAACGGATAAAAGTTACTCTAGGGATAACAGGCTGATCTCCCCCAAGAGTCCACATCGACGGGGAGGTTTGGCACCTCGATGTCGGCTCATCGCAACCTGGGGCGGAAGTACGTCCCAAGGGTTGGGCTGTTCGCCCATTAAAGCGGTACGTGAGCTGGGTTCAGAACGTCGTGAGACAGTTCGGTCCATATCCGGTGCAGGCGTAAGAGCATTGAGAGGAGTCCTCCTTAGTACGAGAGGACCGGGAGGAACGCACCGCTGGTGTACCAGTTATTGTACCCACAGTAGACGCTGGGTAGCCAAGTGCGGAGCGGATAACCGCTGAAAGCATCTAAGTGGGAAGCCCACCTCAAGATGAGTGCTCTCACCACGCAAGTGGGTAAGGTCACGGGCAGAACACCCGTTGATAGGCTCTATGTGGAAGTGCAGTAATGCATGAAGCAGAGGAGTACTAATAGACCGAGGGCTTGACCTCACAACTATTGCATATCGCGTTGCTTGCAGTCTTCAGGGTTGTGTAAGCGACTGGGGACTGGGGACTGGGGACTAGGTAACAAGAAATCTTCCCCAGTCCCTAATCCCCAGTCCCCAATCACCAAGTTTTCCTGGTGTCTATTGCGCTGTGGAACCACACTGACCCCATCCCGAACTCAGAGGTGAAACGCTGCTGCGGCCACGATAGTCTAGGGGTTGCCCTATGCCACAATAGCTCGATGCCAGGTCATTAATACAACAAATTGCCCCTAGTGATTTCACTAGGGGCAATTTGTGCAAATTACGTTTTCGACGTGAATTTAATCTGTAAACACTCACCATTCGCGTAATCCAAATCGGAAATAATTAATTCCCAAAAAACCATGAAATTCCTACTATATATAGCTTTGGTGTTGGTAATCAGAATAGAAAGCTTACACTTACCCGATTTCCCTCAAAGATTTCAGTAGGAATCTGAGTGTATCGGTGCGATCGCACCGTCATCGCACTATGAACTAACCACGCCTCTAAAGGGTATATGGATAAAAGTTTGATGCGATTAATCCTTTTGTTGTAAGCCTTTTAACCATTTTAATGAATTCTTTATTTTCAGAATCGATTACGCGAACGATGAGGTAAACAGTGACATCAATTTGTTAAAAATGACATGAATCTGTTAAAAGTGACAAATAATTAGGGTTTGCTGAAAAAGTCAGAAACTGGCAGGAGAAGGATTGATTAGTTACTCAATAAGGGTTCATCATAAGTGTTTTCTATCTGCCTGCCATCAAGTCATAAGTATCAATAATATTAGACCTAGTATAAGGTCTAATATTAAAAAATAGACACAAAAAAGCACACAAAAACCGTGACATTTGAGTAGAAAGATTTATGACTAAAAAAGTAATAGCAATTGCAGTAACAGAAGTATGATTTAGTTTCGCCATCACTCTATCCAAGCCAAATTTTCTTTTAGCTTGTCCAAACTTACCCTCAATAGAATTACGAATTCTTTCGTCCTCTTTAGCTTGCTTCTTTTTTTCTTGACTCACAGTTTTTGGAGGTCTACCTAACGGGACTCCACTAATTCTAATACCTCGTTCTTTACACCAAGCTCGATTCTCTCGCTTTGCGATAAATTTTATCAACATGAACGGATTCTGGATAATACTTGGTATAGTCTTTAAAAGATTCTATTTGTACTTTTAAGTCAGTTGATTCGTTAAAGTTATCCCAACTAATATGGTCTACAAATACATAGCCATCAAAGCAGCTAACCGACAATTTTGCCCCAAATTCCCCGGATTTACCGGCTTTACCTCGGACAATTGGACGAATATGTGGTTGGCTTAAACTCACAATCCGGTCTTCAATACTCTGCTTTTTATTTTCATACATCCATATTTGTTGACGATAAACTTCTGTCGCTACCAGCAACATCTTATATTGTCTATGACTTAAATTTGCCAAACTGGCTCCTGACAACACTAATTGCTCAATATGTACTAAATTCCTTTTAATATATTGCAGTTGTTTTTTTATAGCTTTGCTTCTATCTTTTTGGGATGCTCGACGTTTTTTTGCTACTTCTAGATAATCTTTGCGTTGATTCTTCTTTTCTGTACATTGTGATTAATGATACTCTATACCAATCTTGACCACTGTGATGCAAGGATTTTGCACTATTTTACCCTCAACTCTTGCACCTGAATATATTTTTAGGCTCTAATAATCTAGAGACTGTCAACTTTTCTTCCTTTTTCAGCAAGCCCTATTTAGTTAATGTACAAATCGACAGCCGGGTTGAAAGTCGCTACGGCTTTCGCTGTCAATGGGTATGTCCTAGTACATTAAAAGCTTTATTAAGTTTTGAAATTTTTCCAGGTGTTGATACTCAGCAAACACTTTTGAGGTGGGTTGAAAGGATAGAGCAACAGATTCTTTGTTTGAAGAGCTTAATTTTAGCTCTAATATCAAAACTGATTAGTTACCCGATCAAAGAAGAGTTCTGCCATACTTTAAATATGGCTGGATGCAGTCATGATACACAATTTGTCAACGCGGACATTAATTTGGCAATACAGACATTAATCTGTCAACGCGGACATATAATTTGACAATCGACAAAACGAGCGCGGAGGGATTTGAACCCCCGACCCACAGAACCGGAATCTGTTGCTCTATCCACTGAGCCACGCGCCCTTAATCTTTTCGATTATAACACATTGAGGATAAAATTTGCAGAGGAGTTGACGATCGCACTCCTCGAGCTTAAAGATAACTGGCAGGGTCTACAGGTATACCATTACGCCTTACTTCAAAATGCAGGTGAGGCCCGGTAGATAAACCAGTGGAACCCACCACCGCGATCGCTTGTCCGCGTTGTACTCCTTGTCCTTCAGAAACGAACAATTCGCTGGTATGACCGTAAAGTGTAGTAATCCCGTTGCCGTGGTCGATAATGACAGCTTTTCCATAACCGCCATACCAGCCAGCAAAAATTACTGTTCCGGAATCAGCAGCACGAATTGTACTACCATAGCTAGCGGCAAAGTCTAGCCCAGCATGAAAGCGACGATAGCCCAAAATGGGGTGTATTCGCCAACCAAAAGGACTGCTGGTAGGTGCATCGCTGGGATATGCGAACATCCCTGTGCCGCGAATAATCACGCTTTTACTGTTGCTGTTGGTTTTCGCTTGCGCTTCTGCAATCTTTTGTTGAATGAGAATTTCTATATTTTTGGAATCTTGTTCTAGTTGGTTTTGTGCTGCTTCTAAAGCCAAGCGATCGCTATTCAGGCGTTCAATTAACTCTGATTGTGACTGTGCTTGCGCTTGATAATCAGCTTTTTGTGCTAGCAATTGCAGACGAATCAGGGCAATTTCGTTTTTTTGCTGTTCTACTGCGGTTTTTTGTTGATTAATTAACTTGGCTTGCTGATTAAGTTTTGCCAAAATTTGCCGATCTGCTTGGTAGACCAACTTTAGCTGATGACGACGGCTGATAAAATCACTAATATTTTCACTTTGCAGTAAAATTCCCCATCCCTGGCTAGCAGGCGATCGCTGCAGAAAGCGCAATCGTGCAACTGTGGCTGCTTGTCTCTCTTCATAGGAAATTTCTGCCACATCTAAATCAGTCTCCAATTCTTGCAAGCGTTGATTAGCTTGGTTTAAGCGCAATTCCGTATCTTGAATGTGGCTATCAGTGGTTTGCAGATTTTGTTGTAACCCATTGAGGCGATTTTTTGCGGCTTCTTGCAGATTAGTTAAGCGATCGCGTTCTTGAACTACATCCTGACGTTGTTGCTGAACTTGTTGCTGCTGCTGCTTGAGGGTGTCAATTGATGGCGTATCAGTTGCATAGATTGGCAAAGCTAGAATGAATGTCAAAAAAATGACACATAAAATCCCAGACAATACCATTTGCCACCAATACCACAATCTCTTGTTCATGGTGTGAAATTGCCAAAAGCGATGACTCCAAGCCAACACCATGAGGATGATTTTCAAAATCCGGCCCACCTACTCAAACGTAATCTGTATCAACTTTTTCAGCCAAGTTTTAACACAGACTCATGGTAATGTCATTGGTGTTGAGGAGTAGGAGGTGAGGGGGATGACGAGGATAAGGGTAAAAGGAGACAAGGGGAAATAACCATTACCAATTACCAATTACCAATTACCAAACACCAAACACCAAACACCAAACACCAAATACCAAACACCAAATACCAAACCCCAAATTAATTTATATGAATATTCGCAAAGCAATTCTTCTAATTACTTTAGTGATTCCCGGTTTAGCAGTGGTGGGAATATCGCTGTATTGGTTTATTTTGGATTATGACGCGCTAGGAAAAGCTGAAAACAATGTAGAAAGGCTAGCAAAAGATGCAAAAGTAAAAGTTAGTTATGGGCAGTTAGATTACGCCTATCATCGGACTTTAGCACATCGCATTAATGTATTTGCTGATGGGACATGGGGATTGCTGGGAGGAGTAATTACAGCAATAGGTATACATGGACTAGCAACTGTTCGAGAGCAAAATGGGAGCAAAGAAAAATCAGTTTCAGATAAATATTGACTTGTGAGCAACCCACACTCAATACTTGTCGGTTAAGGGTAAAAAGGGGATTGGTTCAAGGGAAAGAAAAAACCTTGAACCCTTAACCTTTAACCTTTTCCCCAAAACCAATTTTGAGTTCAAAACGCTATCCCTTGTAGTATTGAGACCACACTTCTTACTTGCTAAAGTGTGGGAAGTTGTCCAATACGGTTCAGATAAGACAAATCGATTGACGTTTAAATTCTGTAGAGACGCGATTGATCGCGTCTTCAAAGATTGATCGCGTCTCTACAACCCCAAAATCATGACGAAAAATTCTTAACCGAACCTTCTTGGGAGTTTTTCAGTTATTTACCAAACACAGTACCGAGAGAACGGGCAATATTTTGTGGTTGCATTGCATCCATTGCGGCTGTAGGTTCGTAGCCACAATGCATCATACAATCGGCGCATTTGGGATTACCACTGGCGCGGCCGTATTGGCTCCAGTCGGTTTCTTCTAGCAATTCTTTGAAGGTGGCATAATAACCATCACCAAATAGGTAGCAAGGTTTTTGCCAACCGAAGACGCTGTAACTAGGACTACCCCAAGGTGTACATTCGTAGTCTTTCTCGCCAGTGAGAAAGTCTAAATATAGGGGGTTGTGATTGAAGTTCCAGTTTTTCTTGCCTGATTTCTGGGGAGCCAATATTTCCCGGAATAAGGCGTGTGTTTGTTCGCGCTGGAGAAAATGATTTTGATCTGGTGCTAATTCGTAGTTATAACCAGGAGAAATCATCATCCCATCTGTATTCAGAGTTTCTAGAAACTCAAAAAACTCATGCATTTCTTTGGGGTCAGTACCATCAAAGATGGTGGTGTTAGTTGTGACGCGAAAACCCCTAGCTTTAGCGGCACGAATGGCTTTAACAGCAATATCAAAAACGCCTTTGCGATCAACAGATTTGTCGTGTAAATCGCGCATTCCGTCTAAATGAACGCTGAAAGTTAAGTAAGGGGAAGGTTGAAATTTATCGAGGCTTTTTTCCAATAACAAACCATTGGTACACAAGTAAATATATTTCTTGCGTTCCACTAATCCCCGCACAATTTCATCAATTTGGGGATGCATTAGCGGTTCCCCCCCAGGAATGGAAACTACTGGTGCGCCGCATTCTTCCACAGCCGCAAAGCACTGTTCTGGGGTAAGATTTTGCTTTAATATTTCCGGTGGATGTTGGATTTTGCCACAACCATTACAAGCTAAGTTACACCGAAAAAGCGGTTCTAACATTAATACTAAAGGAAACTTTTTGCGTCCTTTCAAGCGTTGTGTAACTAGATATTTCCCAATATCTATAGCTTGTTGTAAATTAATCGCCATTACTTCTGTTCACTCCTCTGTTGGTTAAAACACCACTAATAACAATTCGTAATTCGTAATTTGTAATTCGTAATTCGTAATTACGGAAATTTGACACAAGTATGAAGAATCAAGGCTAAAGGATTGGGGCTGAAAAAGTAGATTTCATCCTTTGACGTAGCCTCTGCTAACGAACCAATCGACAGCATCTTTGAGGGCTGTGGTGAGGGAAGATTGGGGTAAGCCTAATTCTCTGACTGCTTTGGATGCATCGTAGTACATGGGTTGTTGCGCCATGCGTACACCATCTAAGGGTACTGAGGGCGCTTTACCGAATGGTGCGAGAATTTTTTCATCTACCCAAGCAGCAGTTAGGGGTAGCCAAGCAGGGACAGCCTTTTGCGGGGCTTTTAAACCTGTGATTTGGGCGAGTTGTTCTAAAAGTTGCTTCAGGGTAAGATTTTGATGACCTAAGATATAGCGATCGCCTGATTTACCTTGCGTTAATGCTAGTAAATGACCCTTGGCTACATCTCGCACATCAATAAAATTCAAGCCAGTATCCATGTAAAAAGGCATTTGTTGCCGCAAAAACCGCAGGATAATATCCCCCGTGGGGGTAGGTTTAATATCCAAGGGCCCAATTGGGCTGCTAGGATTGACCACAACGATTTCCTGACCTGTACTAGCTGCTTGCATTGCTACCTGTTCCGCCAGAAATTTTGACTTTTTGTAGTGACCAACCAATTTCTCTAAGGGACTCTGATGAGTTTCATCTACGACTTTACCAGATTCCCCGACCCCAATTGCGGCGACAGAACTGGTATATACAGTGCGTTCAATTCCAGCTTGTTGGGCTGCAGCTAAAACGTTGCGCGTACCTTGGACATTGTGGCGGTAAAGTAACTCTTGGTCTGTTTGCCAAAGGGAATAATGGGCTGCAACATGAAACAAATATTGACAACCCTGCATTTTCTCTGCCAGATCTCCATCATTGAGATCGCCCTTGACAATTTCTACCTCTAGCCCTTGGAGGTTTTGTAGGTTGCTGCTAGGGCGTACCAGTGCTTTGACTGTATATCCTTCTTGCAACAGCAACCTCACCAAATGGGCACCAATAAAACCAGTACCCCCGGTTACAAAAACCTGCATTAATTATTACCTCGCTTTTTGAACCGAGGAAACCAATCATCTAAGATGACGTAAACCACAGGCACAACAATTAAACTCAGGACAGTGGAACTTACTAAACCACCTGCGATCGCAACAGCCATAGGCGATCGCAATTCTGAACCTGCTCCCAACCCCAAGGCGATGGGTACCATGCCTAAAATTGTCGCCGCAGTGGTCATCATAATTGGTCTGAGGCGCACTGGCCCGGCTTTGAGGATAGCTTCTTTGCGTTCTAGCCCTGATTTCCGTAATTGATTGATGTAATCAACAATCAAGATGGCATTTTTATTGGCGATACCCAACAAAAATACAAAGCCAATCAGGGAAATCATGCCGAAGTCGCTCTTAGTAATTAACAGCGCCAACATTGCCCCTACTATAGCTAAGGGTAAAGAAACGCCAATTACTAAGGGGTCTACCCAGCCTTTAAACAGCCAAATTAGTACTACCACAATACAAAGTGCTGATAAAGCTAAGGTAGTGCCAAAGCTGCCAAACACTTCTCCCAAACGGGCAGAGTCGCCGCCTAAGTCTAAGGAAACACCTTTTGGTAACACTGCTTTAGCTTCTGCTACAACTTTATCAGTAGCATCACCTAAAGACATATCCTTGCCCAGGTTGGCGCTAATATAAGCCACACGCTGGTTATTTAAACGCTCAATTTGAAAAATCTGATCGCTTTGATTGTTATCACCTGTAACACTGACATCAGCGAATCCCGGTAATTTTACTAAGCGGTCTTTTATATCCTTAGCTGCCTTACCCAGGGCTTTGAGGTCATTCCCACGTAACGCCAACTGCAAAGGTTTTTGCCCACCAGTATCCACAAATTGAATATCTTCTACGCTGGTAGTCACCCCAGGCAGATTAGGCAAAGAGGAACGAAATTGATCCTGGAGTTCCGCAGTTGTGATTTTGCGGTCTTCCTTGAGTTTCACATACAGCGTGCCTTTATTCGGCTCACCTTCCCGGGAACCCACGGTAGTAAATACAGTTGCTACAGCAGGCGATTTTCTCACCACCTCTTCCAACTTCTTCGCAACTTGCAAAGAATCGTCTAGGGGATTGGGGATTGGGGATTGGGAATTGGGGACTGGGGATTGGGGATTGGGGGCTGGGGATTGGGTATTGGGGGCTGGGGATTGGGAATTTATATTTCCCCCTGCTCCCTGCTCCCTGCCTCCTGCCTCCTGCCCCCTGCTCCCTGCCTCCTGAGCTGCTCTCAAATGCTCAGGTAAACTCAACAACGGGGCGGTGTAGGTAATGTTAAATTCGCCGCGATCAAGTTTGGGAATAAAGCCTTTGGGAATCATGGGAATGATGGCTATACCCCCAATGAAGCTGATTAAAGCTAACCCCATGACAATTCGCTTGTGATCTAATGACCAAGCTAGTAAATCGCGGTAACTTTGAGCAAAACGAATCCAGATGTGAGATTCGCGCCGACGGGAACGGGAAGAGGGGGGTTTGAGCCAATAAATTGATAGTACGGGCGATAAAGTTCTGGCGACTAGCAATGAAGCTAGCATGGCAGCAGAAACCGTAATTCCAAATGGCTTGAAAAACTGACCAATAACTCCCCCCATCAACCCAATTGGCAGAAATACTGCTACGGCGGTGAAGGTGGCGGCGGTAACTGTCAGCCCAATTTCATTGGTAGCAGCAAGTGCAGCTTGACGGGGAGTTTCACCGTCTTCGACGTGGCGCATGATGTTTTCTACATCCACGATCGCATCATCGACAATACTACCAATTACCAAAGCTAAGGCTAACAGGGTGATGGTTTCTAAGTTGAAGCCAAAAAACGCCATGACGATAAATGTCGCCAACAAAGATGTGGGAATCGCCAAGGCGGAAATTAAAGTGGCTTGCCAGTTCCATAAAAACGGAAAAATCACCACTACCGACAAGACTATGGCTTCAATCAAAGCATCGATTGTGGAATGGGTGGCGTTGCGGATATACTCAGCCTGAGTCGCAGCTAAGGTGAGTGTGACATCTTTGAGGGAAGTCCGCAGCTTTTGGACTTCTTTCTCAACTCGGCTCACCACTTCTAATGTATTGGCGGTGCCTTTTTTGATGACCTGAAATGCTAAAGCATCTTTACCATTAAAGTTAACTAAAGTAGCCCCACCTGTTGGTAAAGCCCCTGCATTTGCTGATAACTGGGGAGGTGATGTATGAGCAGTACCCAATAGTGCTACTTTTAACACCCCTGGCACTTTAGCGATCGCAGGAACTATTTGGTCTTTTGCCAATTTCGTCAAATCCGTAAGATTCCCTGAGGGACTCTCGATGGCGTAACTAATGGCAGCTGACTCATTCAAGTTCAGCGGAATAATTTTGTAATTTGCTCCCTGAGTCAGGGTTAACTTTTTCAGCGCTGTTTCTACTTTGCGAGTTGATTTGTCGAGGTTTGTACCAACTACAAACGACAAACTAACGGCAGTTTGACCTGGATAAGTCGATGAGCGGATATCCTCAAGTCCTTCCAGAGATTGCAAACCCTTTTCTATGGGTTGGGTAAGTTTTGTCTCCGTATCCAGAGCCGTTTCTATGGGGGCGGGAGCATTTACCACCACGACAGGAAAGGTAATATCTGGAAACAAAGCATACTTGAGGGAGCTGAAAGCTAACAGTCCAGCTACCGTCACAGCAATCCAAAAACCTACCGTCAACCACGAAAATTCAATCGCCAATCTAGAAATATTAAAGCGCTCTCGTGCGGATTTTGAGCTAATAGGCTTGACCATCTTGGAAAATCATCGTGCGGGTGACACAATTATTAGTCATGCTACAGTACAACACCCAAAGTTTGCGAATTATATCTACCGTCAGACTGCAATATTGCTTAATTTCACCATCCTGAAATAGTGAACTATTTAATACATCAGGGAATTTCAGATATGAAACTTGGCTCTATTGAACATCAGGAACTATTCTGCCGCAGTTTTTTAGATACTCACTTGGAGTATGAGCCTGAGTATCTCTCCTGGCCCGATTTAAATGATACAGATTTGGCGCGCTTAAGAGAAATTCCTTTTTGGGAAAAAGCGCTAGATATTGAACGAGAAGCGGGTGTCATGGTGAGCAGTTATGCTGCTACTGTCACAGATCCTTTATTGCATGAAGCGATCGCTCTTCAAGGAAAAGAAGAATCGCGCCACGCCCGTTTAATTAAAACACTCATTGATCGCTATGGCATCGAAATGCCAGAACGCCCTCCAGTAGAAATCTCAGCAAATATTGAGCCAGCCTTCACAACCTTTGGTTTTGAAGAATGTCTAGATTCCTTCTTCGCCTTTGGGCTATTTGGTATTGCCCGTGACGCTAAAGTCTTCCCTGAAGCACTCTTCACGATTTTCGATCCGATTTTAGACGAAGAAGCACGTCATATTGTGTTTTTTGTCAACTGGTTTACTTATATCCAAATTCAACGCCATCAAGGTTTTTTGCCACTGCGAACTACAAAAACAGGCTGGTATTATGGCAAAGCACTCAGTAATTTAATTACTGCCTTTGGCGATGCCGATCCCAGTGGTACTGGTTTCACCGCTACCGGGGCTAGTACTTTCACCGACGACCTCACCTTAGAAAAGTTTCTGAGTGTATGTATCCAAGAAAATCATCTACGTATGAGTAAGTATGATTCCCGATTGCTCAAGCCAGAATTAATGCCCAAGTTAGCTAGGATGGCGTTACGTACTCTGCGATTAATTCCTCGCAAACAGGTTGAGGGGACTGGGGATTGGGGACTGGGGAATAGGGATTGGGGATGAGAGAGATGAGGAAGCACAGGAAGCAGAGGCGAAATCTTCATTACCAATTAGCAATTACCCATTAGCTATTACCAAAAACCCAATGCCCAATGCCCAATCCACAATGCCCAATATAATTCTTGTCCCCCAGGGTGCAGAATTTAAAGCTGTCATAAAAGGCTTTAAAACTAAAAAAACTATGAGTAGCACGGCGCTGACGGTTACGTCTATACCTGTGGGGATGAAAGCTTTAACTACATATCTGCATCAATTGCAAGCTAATAGTACAGTTTTCAATTATTCAGAGGTGAGAGTGCTAATTATGGGTGTGTGTGGTAGTTTATCGCCTCGCTACCCTGTAGGCAAAATTGTGCTGTATGAGAACTGTACTTATCAAGGAAATGTACAAGAGTGCGATCGCACTTTCACCTCTCAATTACACTTAGCACTCAGCACTCACGACTCAGCACTATCTTTAGTCAAAGGATTAACAAGCGATCGCGTAATTTGTGCGGCTACAGAAAAACGCCATCTCGCAGATACTTCAGGCGCAGATGTTGTAGATATGGAAGGATTTGCTGCGTTAGAGTTTTTCAATCCGTTGGGCATTTCTGTAGCTATGTTGCGTGTAGTCAGCGACGACTGTCAACATGATATCCCTAACCTGACATCAGCAATTAGTACTGATGGTTCCCTCAAACCCTTACCTTTAGCAATTACATTACTTCGACAGCCTATTGCTGCTACTAATTTAATTAGGGGTTCTTTAAAAGCATTAAAAGTTTTAGAACAAATTCCAGCATTATTATATGCTGCTTAATATTTGCTTTCTCGTGGATTTTTATGCCAATTTTTCAATATTAAGTAGAGTGTTGCAATTCTTTTTATAACTTGTTCAGCATAACCCTATTTATACCAATTCACGAGAATCCTGATATAGATGATTTTCCGTAGGGGTTTAGCAATACTAAACCCTCTACCCACGTATTTGTATCATTATTAAAGTGAAATATTATTAGCTACAAAGCATAATAAAAGACGGGTATTATCCCGTCCAGATAGCTTGAAAGCGGTAATACACCTTGTACTCTGGAAAAATACACAAATAAGTTTAATAGGTCGTCAGGATTATTAAAGGTCAAACAACAATAAAGTTCATTGCTCCTGTGTATGATGTTGCAACCTGGGTCAATCCTCAATGTATTTGACAATAACATGGGTAAAATTGCAAAAGTTGCCAAAATGCCGAATTTTCTGCCATAAAAAAACAGGTCGCCACCTGTCTTTAGAATAATATGTGAAAACATCTTGGTAATATATGCAATATATCCAGTTATTTTCGTAGGTAGTTGCCAATGTGCCACATTGGGGATTGGGTAATGGGTAATGGGTAATTGGTAATGGTAGACAGGAAGAAGTAACTTTTGACTCTTGTACAGACGCGATTAATCGCGTCTCTCAAACTCCGCACATCAGCAATTTCAACTGCACTTTGATAAAGCGATCGCATTCTAGTTGTTGACCTTGGCAAGTCACTTCTACATTATCCACCCAAGCTTGTTGCAGTTTCATGCCATGCAAATGTAACTTTAGGCTGGTGTAGGGGAAAGAGTAATCTCCTGTTTCTTCCCAAGTTACTTCTAAACCATTTTCTGAGCGTACCATCTGGAATTTATCTATTCGTGATGCGCCGTAACCATCACCAGCATCGCTATATAGTTGAGTAACAGTTTCGCCTTGTTCAGGTGGTTAAAGGTGGAGAATCAATTGTTGATTTTCTGCCATTGGTAGGACGCTTCCAGTGTACACCTAGTTCCGCTAATTCTTGGGTGAAACTCGCTAATTGTGGGAATCTTTCGGGGTCGATGGTAAAAGCTCGGTATCCAACTTGACAATCAATTTCTAAGTGAATCGCACTCAAAGGTAAAATTGGCATCAAAGGAATTTTCATAAAAAACTAGATAGCTACCCAGAGAATGTAAACCTAGATATACCGGAATGCAGAGATACATGGGATCGGAACCTGGAGGATACATTCCCGCCGCATCGTAGTTCCACATTCGGTAGGTTTTACTTTGTTGCTGTTCATCTTTAGCCGCGCGTAAATTCAGCGTCGAAGCCCGTTCCCCTAAGCCATAAATCCCGGATTTCTCACAAAGCTTAAAGAAATAGGGGTCAAAAACTGCCAAAATGCATATTGGACAACAATTCCAGCAGTTTGAAGTATGACCCCAAATAAAAACGATTGTATACCGGAACAGTTTATATTTGAACAAGTAAATTCATGTCCAGTTGTAGTTAATTTCCAGGGTGAGCCTGTAACATCTGATGCCGGATTAACATTAATTGCGGAACTAGATAGAAAAAGAGGAATAACATCACGGCTGGCAGCATGTTTTAAAGATTACCGAGAGCCAAATAAAATTCTGCATCGAGTTAATAGCTTAATTGCACAAAGAATATACGGCTTAATCATGGGCTATGAAGATATAAATGACCATGAAACTCTACGTCACGATGCGATATTTGCGCTCTGTGTGGGAAAAGTAATTAATTCCTCACCTGAATCAATTAGATTGGCCGGAAAAAGTACCTTAAATCGGATCGAGCATTGCCCAGAAGATGTATCTTCAAGGGTAGATAGTAGATATCACCGGATTGAACATGATGCATCAGCTATAGAAACACTCTTAGTTGAACTATTTTTAGAATCCTATCGAAAACCACCACGACAAATAATTTTAGATTTAGATGTTACCGATGACCCGGTACATGGTCATCAAGAAGAAACATTCTTTAATCCTTATTATAGAGGATATTGTTATGCGCCACTTTATATTTTTTGTGGTAAAAATTTACTGGCAGCAAAACTTCGCGCATCTAATGTAGACCCAGCATCAGGGGGACTAGAAGAATTACAACGAGTCATAAAAATAATCCGCTCACGCTGGCAGAATGTAAAAATTATTATTCGGGGAGATAGCGCTTATTCCAGAGAAGATATTATGGCATGGTGTGAATCTCAAACTGAAATTGATTATGTGTTTGGACTCGCACCAAATAATCGACTACTCCAGGCAACTAAGACAATACAGTATCGTGCATCCCAAGAATATTCAAGGAAAATTAAACCTGTAGTAGAGTTTTTTGAAACCTTGTTTTCTCCATCAGCAGATGTAATGAAAGACGCAGCAGCATTTGTTGATAACTCAGTGTGGTATTGTTCTCTAGACTATCAAACGTTAGATAGTTGGAGTCGTAATCGTCGTGTTGTCGCCAAAGTTGAGTATAGCCACCAAGAAGTTGATACTCGCTTTGTAGTGACTTCACTGCCTATTAATAAAATCCCTCCAGGACGACTTTATACTCAAAAATATTGCCCAAGAGGCAACATGGAGAATTGCTTAAAAGAGCAAAAATTAGGGCTAAAAAGTGACAGGACTAGTACTCATACATTTGGAGGAAATCAATTACGTTTGTGGTTGGCATCTATCGCTTATGTTTTGATGAATCTTCTGCGAGAGCAATGTTTAGTAAATACGGAATTCAAAAATGCAACTGTTGAGACTATCCGCACCAAACTCTTGAAGCTAGGAGCAGTTATTACTATTACTAAACGACGAGTTTTAATCGCGATTAGTAGTGCTTGTCCTTATAAAGAGAGTTTTGCAACGGTTTACAAGTGTTTATCTCAAATACCAAATCAATTGTTAATAATGACCTAATTTAATCCACAAGTAATAGCTGAATCTGATTTTTAATAACTAATTTTTTGGGTTATTTTCCTTGATTTAACCCATCAATTGTCATGTGAATTTTGATTATTAAAAGTTTTTTGTATCAGTATTGAGCAATTGTTATGTATTTTATATATCTTTAAATGCTTCGGCTTTTACTTTGAGTTCCCTAAGCTCTGGAGTATTTTAATAATGTATTAATTAAATTATCCTAAATTTGGCTAACCTAAGCGTTTTTTTCTGACTTGTGAGAAATCCGGGAAATGCGTTCTTCTGTTTGCAATTGCGCTTGATGAATCCACCCTTCACTTTTGCATTGAGGTGGTAGTTCGGCGCGGATAATTTTCCCAGTGCGATCGCAAAATTTTAGGCTACCATCTATTTCAGCAATTACTTTGAGCGCATGACTGGAAACAGAGTAGTTAGTCTCTGTTTGTTCCAAGTTTATTTCTACTTCCGGCCATTCATGACGTTGGATTCCGTAGGGTATCGGGGATATTCCCGGTTTCCAGTTAATTCTGACTCAATCTTCCGTGAGAAAACAAACTTCTAACTCCGCCATTTCAAAATAGAAGTTAGCACCCCTAGCTGTTGCTTCAGCGCGGAGTAATTTTCCTGGTTTATCAAAACCTGGTTCTGTAGATTGCTTAATAAACTCACGCTCTATGTTATCGCGTTTACGAGTGTACAAAAATGCTTTGGGAGCATAACTCGCATAGAAGAGAGAACCAAATAAAAACTTTAATTTTAATTTGATTTGCTTTAATCTATCCATTAGGAATATGCTCCAAGAGACATTAATTTTCAAGATTTTGCGGAATTTTGACCTGGTTATGAGTTAGCTCAAGCTGAGTTGCAAAATTTTGCTTTCACAGGCGATCGCAATTTATAACCAATAGTAAGCTTTGAATTTCAATCCTGAAAAATTCATAATCTCTTTAGCCCAGCCAACTCTTCAATGATTTGCTAATTTCAGGCAAAAAGTTAATTGATCCAGGGTGGTATTTATATTTGATAATTAATTAAAAAAAGCAACCCTAAGATTCTGCATCTCTCTTAGGGTTGGAAGAAAAAACTCCAGATTAAAGTTGAAAATTGTAAAATATTTCGTCAACGCTGTGCTTCAGTGTCGCTATACTATAGCGTCTTTTATGAAATATAAGCCATTTAAAACCTAGCTTAAGCAACTATAGGAATCCTATTTGATTTTTGAAAAAGATTACGAGAAAATACGGTTAAGTATACAAGTGTAAGAGTAGACAATGAGAAATCAGCATCTACAAACTGCATCACTGCCACTGGGAGTGGCAACTGCGATCGCAGAACTACAAGACTTTATCGCAGTTTGTCGCGATGCCCGTGAGGCAAGAAAAGCCTTGGCAGTCAAGTTGGTTTACCAAGATTACTTATACGAAGAGATTCAAGCAATTTTAGATGTCTCTTTAGGGTCGATAACAGGTTGGAAGCAAGCTTACGAGCAGGAAGGAATCAATGGACTCAGGCTGAACTACAAAGGACGAAAAAGCCACCTGAGTCACGAACAGCGAGAAGAAGTGTTGAGTTGGTTACAAACGAAGGACTATTGGGAACTGGGCGAACTGGAGTATAAACTAGCCTTTGAGTACGACATCGTTTATGAGTCAAAACAAAGTTACTACGACTTATTTGATGCAGCTGCCATCAGTTGGAAGAAAACCACAAAGCTAAACCCCAAAGCCAATCCAGATGCTGTTGCAGAAAAAAAAAAGAGATTGAAACATTGTTGGCAAGCAACCGCTCCGAAATCGAAGCCGGAAAATTGAGAGTATTGTTAATTGATGAGTGTCATTTAATGTGGGGAGACTTAAGCGGTTATGTGTGGGGGAGAACTGACCAGGAAATCACGGTTCCAGTCGTAAATGAGCGAGAGAAGCAAACATATTACGGAGCAGTTGACTATCTTGAACGAAAATTACTGCTGAAAGCTTACGACAGGGGAAATTCAAAAAATACTATCGATTACCTGCAATATCTGCTAACTGAGTCAGGCGACCAGCGATTGCTGATTTTTTGGGATGGTGCTACTTACCACCGTTCCAAAGAAATCCAAAGCTTTTTAGACGAACTTAACCAAGGTTTACCACCAGAAAAATGGAAAATTCACTGCGTTCGTTTTGCTCCTAATTGTCCAGAGCAAAATCCTATTGAAGATATCTGGTTGCAGGCTAAAACATGGGTTCGACGTTTTTGTGCTTTGATTCCAACATTCTCTCATTTAAAGTGGATGTTTGAGTGGTTTATTCGACACACTACCTTTGATTTCACAACTCTTCAGATGTACGGAGTTTTTTCAAAAATCAAATAGGAGTCCTATATACCAAAGATTTTGAATTAATTTGTTTACTTAAGGCTTATTTTCAAGATTAATTAGCTATTTAGATTAAATTAGCTAGAAAATAGTTCAGTATGTAGTAAAAAATTGTAGCTGTCACAAAAGCATCTATTTCCCAGAGACTCAGTAGATAAATTTGATAATTGCTATTTTATTACTACAATAATAAAAGTCTCAGTTTGTGCTTTTTTGCTATCTTATGGAACCTCTAGAGAATTTTCATGTCATAAGTAATGTGTGATTTAAAACTGGTATTTTATGAAGTAAATGCCAAGCTTTTCAGTATAAATACGATGGACTAGTAATAGTTTCTGTCCGAATATATACTTTAAATAGCATCTACTATTAAAGGCTTTAGTAAGAAAATTTAAAGTTTATATGAAAAATAGAAAATCTTTACCAAATCTATTTATCAAATGCTACCAGTAACATGTTACGTATTACTGTAATCATGTTTGGCTGGATATTTATACAGTCAAATTTTACCTAAGTTAAAAACTATACTTTCTACTCAATATGTTGGGAGAAGATGAACCACATCTTACGCACCTCCTGCGTAAGCGGCTTGCTTATTACTTGGAGAGGCTGTCAATTAGTCGCCGCAGTCACGCTTTACAGGAAGAACTCACTTGCTTAAGCCAGCTAGCAGCTATTTACGAAAAACTATTTAATTTTGCACAAGCTATAGAGTATCATAAGCTGCTTCTTGCCTTATCTCAGCGGATGGGTGCTAAAGATTGGCAAGAGATAGCTTTATACAATATAGGTAATTGTTATTTTCAACTGCGACAAGACCATGATGCGATTAAGTATTTTACAAAATTAGTCAAAATTACTTGTGAGACGGAGAACAGAGTCTTACACATCGCCGGAATATCAGCTTTAGGAACTAGTTACCAAAATTTGGGACAGTTTGAAATAGCAATTGAGCATTTCAAAAATCAGTTGGCTATTAGTTACGAAATAAATCAACGCATTTGCCAGAAAAGTGCTTTGGATTCTCTAGCCAATGTTTATCAGTGTCTAGGTAATTACCAAGAATGCCTAAGATATAAACAGAAAGTTTTGTTAGTTGCTCAAGAAATGGAGGATATCAAAGCTATAGGCGATGCCCTAGGAAATATAGCTGGTATTTATCTCCAATTACAAGAGTGGCACCAAGCAATCAATTTTTGTAATAAATCACTGTTGCTAGCGAAAGCTATTGATAATCAAAGCCTGGTGATGATTAGCTTTAACATTCTAGGACAGGCATATAAAGGACTGCATGATTATCATCAAGCAATAGATTGTTTGACAACTTCTCTAAATATTTCTGATGAACTAGGCGAGTCCAGAGTCCGCAGTGTAATTTTGCACGGATTAAGTGATTTGTCCAACAAAATGAATTTATCTGAGCCAGCAAGAGAATACAATATTGAATCTTTAAGTATTAATGCAATTGGTGTTACACATCATCATTTAGTGAAACAGGATTGTGCTTTAGCACCTTATCAGCAATCTGTAAATCTTTTGCAAGATATAGGAAATCAGCAAAATCAGCAACAGCGATTATTTAATCTTGGTTATATATATTATTCATCAGCGCGATTCTCTCAAGCAATGGGATTTTTACAGTCTGCTTTTATTCTCGCTCAAGCCCAGAAAAATCATCGAGAAGTAGCCAAAATATCTCTGACTTTAGGGAATAATCTCCAGAGGTTACATCATTCTGAAGAAGCTATTTATTATTACCGTTATGCGTATAAAATTTATCAGATTTTAGGAGATAAATATCAAATCCAAAAGATGTTAAAGTTTATGGATAAATTAGGATTTAAGTTATAACTATAGACGATGCGTTACGCCGAAGGCTAACCCATCCTATAAATATTACGCAAGATACTTTTCAATGTAGATATTTTATGAGAAATTGCAAAGCATCACATTAAGCTAAATGGTATAAAAGTGCGTAATTCTCAATTGCAGCGCGTTGCATTTACCATCTTTTCTCTGAGCGTTCTGCTTCATAGCCAAGTTGTATCAGCTGCCTTTACTATACCCCTACGCAGTAAACAAGGGATGGTGGTATCAGCCCATCCCTTAGCCAGCGATGCAGGTATTTCGATGTTACGCAAAGGAGGGAATGCAGTTGATGCAGCAGTCGCCACAACCTTTGCAATTTCTGTAGTTGAGCCTTTTTCTGCAGGAATTGGTGGGGGTGGATTTTTATTGATGCATTCCGAAAAAACTGGCGAAATGAAAGCGCTGGATTTTCGGGAACGCGCACCCATCAAGGCTACAAGAAATCTTTACTTAGATGCACAAGGTAAAGTGCGTCCGAATGCAAGTATCAACGGTTATTTGGCAGTAGCGACACCAGGAACGGTGGCAGGAATGTATGAAGTGCATCGCCGTTATGGTAAGCTGCCTTGGCGAGAGGTGATAAAACCTGCGATCGCACTCGCCAAAGATGGCTTTATCTTGAATCCTTTGCTAACTTACCGTTCTTTGCCAGCTCTGGCAAATCGCAAGCAAGTAATTCTCAGCAACCCAGCAGCACGAGAAATTTTTACGCGCAATGGTGAATATTATCAGCCAGGGGAAAGGTTGGTGCAGCGTGACTTAGCCAAAACTCTAGAAGCGATCGCCCAAAATCCCCAAAGTTTTTATACTGGTAATATTGCCCAAGCGATCGCTGCAGATATGGCTAAAAATGGTGGTTTAATTACTCTGGCAGACTTAAAAGCCTACAAACCGATTTGGCGGACTCCCATTTGTGGCAATTTTCGTCAAGCTAAAATCTGCTCAATGCCACCACCCTCTTCGGGAGGAGTTCACCTATTGCAGATTTTAAACATCATTGGGGACAGCAATTTAAAATCTTGGGGCTGGCATCACCCCGATGCTTTACATCTCATGGTAGAGGCGGTGAAAATAGCTTACGCAGATCGTTCCCAATATTTAGGCGATCCTGATTTTGTGAAAGTTCCTGTACAGCAACTCATTAGCACCGCTTATGCTAAAAAACGCCGTCAAGAAATTAACATGGCAGTTGCTAAACCTGCGACAGAGGTAAAACCAGTAGATCAAAAAACATTACAACAATTTAGTCAGGCTTTACCATTAGGTTTAACGCAACGAAGTCATCCGAAATTGTCTGAATCGCCGGAAACTAGTCATTTAACAGTTGTAGATGCACAGCACAACGCCGTTAGTTTGACATTTACAATTAATCTTGGTTTTGGCGCAGGTGTAGTCACACCTGGAACAGGAATTGTGCTGAACAATGAGATGGATGATTTTGCTGCTGCACCTGGTGTACCTAATGCTTTTGGCTTGGTTGGTAACGAAGCAAATGCGATCGCACCTCGCAAAACGCCGTTATCTAGCATGACACCTACAATTGTGACTGAAAATGGTCATTTACGAATGGCTGTAGGTGCGCCTGGTGGTAGTACGATCATCACTCAAGTATTGCAAGTTATCCTTAACGTGTTGGAATATGGCATGGATGCTGGTGCAGCGGTTTCTGCTCCACGCATACATCACCAGTGGCTTCCCGATGAGTTGCGAGTAGAACCTTGGGGTTTGGATGCTCTGACTTTACAAGAGTTGCGCCGACGTGGACATAACATCAAGGAAACAACTCCTTGGGGTAATGCTAATGCGATTGTAGTAACCGCAGATCGCAATTTAGAGGGAGCAGCCGATCCTCGCGGTGAAGGTGCCGCTATCGGTTATTGAATGTTCATAAATTTAAGTCCACAGTCTTCAGGATGAGCTGTGGACTATTGATTTTGGATGATTGAATCGGAATAATTATTGACAAACTCGTTGGCACGCGCGCTTGGAACAAGAGTCCAGCCAGCCTTCAGCAATTTTTGATAAGTTGCCCAACCTTTAGAACCACCTGGTATTTTATAATCGGGAACAGCATATTCTCGGCAAGCATTGTATGGTCGCCAAGGCTGATTGGGTGCAGTTTGCAAATGCAAAATCTTCTCCCCATCAGTACCTAAACTAGATAACCAGCACATTTGTCGCTGCATGGTAAACTCCTTTGCTTTAAGCATATATTGCATATTTGCAGATTTTTGTCAATACCCACATCACCCTTTGGGATAATTTTTCTGCTTAATTGCGATAGCTGTAAATTTCCTATTGGTTGAGAACAGATAAATTACCCACAAGCCGTTAACCCAACGGACTTTTTCCGCGGGGCAATAGTAACAGAGTCAACCAAGTCTTCTACTCTTCCTTGATATAGGGTGAAGTTTTTTTAATAGTACTTGTGGTTTTTACCACTGTATGTAGCAAGAGCTACTATTTGAAGTCACAAGTGATGGTTCACATATTTGTTTTTCTAGTTATACAACTCGGAATTACTTATATTTGCTAATGTTAAAGCTGTGCAACCTCAGAGTTACGAGATAACTTTACTTGGCTGTATCCTTGCCAAATCTGCAATTCAGTTGAGAGGAACAGCGGATTTAGTAGCTAGGATACTTGCCAGAAGTGGAATTAAAAATCGGGGTATTACAAAGATGGGGCATATAATTTATCGCCCACAATAGTACGAATTTCCCCGACTAACTGCTGATAGCGAGACTCAGACAAAACTGGTTCTGCGGCTGAGATATCAATTGGTTGTGCTAAATCAATCCAAGACTTGCAGCCACCATATTGAGACAGATAGGGAATTTCCTGTATTTGCGCGAGTTTATAAGTCCGCAGCAGGAGAATATACAAAGGCTGACGAGCTTTCCATTTTAAGCGATCGCTAATAAAATGCTCATTCCAAATATGGAAGGGAAGTAACTTGTTAACAGTTGACTCGTCCCTTACAGGTAAAATATCGGTAATTTCCGCCCAACTACCGATGCGAACCGTTTCCGGATGCCAGCCAGATGTGACTGGGCAGACGAGATTAGCATACTCAGATTTGAGCAGAAAAGTTTGTTGATGCTCAAATGTAGGGTAGAGTAAAACCTGGTGATGAGCCACTTGAAAAAGTCCATTCTGTTCATGGATACCGCCTTTGCGAAGCAACATAATAGTGTTGCCATTTTCTAAGGCATCAATAGCAACTGCCCATTCTTTGAGTGCATGAAAAGTTGTAGTCAAGTTCATGGATATCTACTTTAACTCTGATTTAATTTCACGCTAATACCGTTACAGTTTGAAACTATCCAGGGATATGAATTAGGAGCTATGGAAAAGCGAACTCTCGGAACATCAGATGTCAAAATCACACCTATCTTAATGGGTACTTGGCAAGCTGGTAAAAGAATGTGGGTGGGTATTGAAGATGCTGACTCTATTAAAACAATTCGAGCTGCATTTGAGGCTGGAATTACCACAATTGATACGGCTGAGGTCTATGGTGATGGACACTCTGAACGCATTGTAGCTGAAGCTTTATCAGATGTGCGATCGCAAGTTGAGTACGCCACAAAAGTTTTTGCAAACCATCTCAAGTATGACCAAGTAATCGCCGCTTGCGAACGGTCTTTAGAAAATTTAAAAACTGACTACATAGACCTATATCAAATTCATTGGCCATCTGGTGCTTTTAATACTGAAATAGTCCCAATTGAGGAGACTATGAGCGCTCTTAATTCTCTCAAAGAGCAAGGTAAAATTCGTGCCATTGGAGTTTCTAATTTTTCTCGCGAGCAATTAGCCCAAGCTACTCAATATGGCAGAATTGATAGCTTACAACCACCCTATTCTCTATTTTGGCGACCAGTAGAAAAAGAGTTAATGCCCTATTGTGTAGAACATCAAATTTCTATTCTCGCTTATTCACCTTTAGCCCAAGGATTATTAACAGGTAAATTTTCTCCCGGACATCAATTTGACCCAGCAGACAATCGTGCTAAAAATAGGCTATTTCAAGGTGAAAACTTTGAACGCGCTCAACAAGCTTTAGATAAACTACGCCCCATAGCAGAAAGCCATAATGCTACCTTGGCTCAATTAGCCCTAGCTTGGTTAATTGCTCAACCACAAACAAATGCGATCGCAGGTGCGCGTTATCCCCAACAAGCAAAAGATAACGCTGTGGCTGGAGAGATAAAGCTTTCAGATGCAGAAATCTCGGAAATCGATACTATTGGGCGCATCGTTACCGATCATCTCGATGAAAGTAAACTCATGTGGGAATGGTAAACCCTTCCTCATATAAGGGTAGATGATTGCGATCGCCCCCAGCATGACTGTCTTAGCCATATTCAGCTTGCAGAAGCTGGGAACAAGAGAAGGGGAAAAGTTTGGTATTTTCCCTTTCCCCTTTCACCTTTTCCCTTTGCCCACCTGCTGTTTCTAATACCTCACTCAGAAAAGATTCGCTACATATCAACCTGAGTCGTATACAAACTTCAATCTGTATTGCAGAATTAAACAAAACATCAACTTTAGTTAACAACAGTTTTCTCCTAATGCCAGGAGTGATATCTTGATATTCATAAGACACCAGATAACAAACAACCAAACCCAAAGGGCAAATGACTCGGTGTCTCCTGTCAGCAGCCCAAGCAAGTTTCAGCATATTCATAGTTAAGTGGCGTAAAGTCTTTTAACAAAAGGCAAAGCCAAATCCCAAAGCGGAAAAACGAAAGGTGCTGAAGTTGTTAGTTGTTAAGTCCACCCTAGTTGTTGATTTCTCCACATACTTATTAAAGTTAACGATTTGAAAACAGTGAATTCGAGCGAACCTGGTCACCAATGACCAGGTTTTTGAGTTTTATATAAACCTCGTCCATCTTGAAAGCTGGAGTTTTGTCACGCATCGTACTATCCTAAGTTTTAGAAGTGGTGATTGAGGTTGGTACAAGGATATTGCGCGTTGACTTTTCTGGTTGGGGTGAAAGTGCAGAAGCTTTGAGAGAAAAAGCATTGAGAGCAGAGCATCCCCGTAGTCGTGAGCGGTTTATGGCACTTTACGAGATTAGTGGTGGTAAAAGTGCAACTCAAGTGGGTCGGGAAACGGGACGCAACCCACAAACGGTAATGGAATGGGTGCATCGTTACAATCAAGCCGGTCCAGAGACACTAGTTTACCAACGTAGCGGTGGGCATCCCCCCCTTTATCTATAGAGATAGAACAAGCATTAGATCAGCAGATTCAGGATGCCTTGAAATTAGCCGCAACACCACCCCAAAAGCGTCAAGGGCAAGCAGCGTCAGATTGGTTAATTGCGCCAGCACCTCTGGTATCTCGGTTATTTGGTTGTAATTCAGGTAAAGTAGCTTCAGATTGGTTAATTTAGTCAGTGCCTCTGGTATCTGGGTTATTTGGTTGTCACTGAGGTCAAGAGTAATTAGGGTTTGCTGAAAAAGTCAGAAACTGGCAGGAGAAGGATTGATTAGTTACTCAATAAGGGTTCATCATAAGTGTTTTCTATCTGCCTGCCATCAAGTCATAAGTATCAATAATATTAGACCTAGTATAAGGTCTAATATTAAAAAATAGACACAAAAAAGCACACAAGTGGAAGCGTTTTTAAATTGTTGCCTGAAACCTTTTGGAGAACGCGCCCTCCTACGGATTCATAACCTTCAATGTTCTTTCCCAAAATTAAAGACTCAAGCTGCTGCAATTTACCAATTTCCCCAGGTAACTCAGTTAACTCTTGCCCCGACAAGTCTAACTCTCGCCAACCCTCAGCCGCCGCGCGATCTATCAGTAGCAATAACTCATCCTGCGTCATAATTCCCAGCAAAAGGCTAAAAGGAAAGAAGATTGATAAAAATTATACTAACCGATTTGGAAAAAATGCTATGTCATTACTTTTTGGGAATGGGGTGAATGCTAACTTGTCAGTATGAGCATCCTTATAAATTGATTATTCTTAATCTTGGTTATATAAATAATTTTTTATTCTTTGTAAAAAATTTAGGTAAGAGAGTTGTTAAAACCTAATACCAATTCTTTATGAGGCTGCATAGAATTCGATCCCCCCTAACCCCCCTTGAAAAAAGGGGGGGGACTAGAAAAAATTTATCAAAGTCCCCCTTTTGAAGGGGGATTTAGGGGGATCAAGATATGTGCAAATTCACATTAAATTGGTATAAAATACTTACTAAAGTGAATAGGTTATATCTATATTCATCGCTATCTGTATAAGCAAATGCTAGCCGCTACAAAAAGTTTTCGTGTTGATGAGTTGACGGTACAAATTTACAACAGTGAAGCCGAGATGGCACAAGATGTTGCAGAAATTGCCCAACAATATCTACAAAATGTGCTTCAGCAAAAAGATACCGCTGCTGTATTGTTAGCAACCGGAAATTCTCAACTGAAATTTCTAGATGCATTAATTGCTTTAGGTGGTGTAGATTGGTCGCGAATTATTCTATTTCATTTAGATGAATATTTAGGAATTTCTAGTGATCATGCTGCTAGTTTCCGTCGCTATCTGCGAGAACGTGTGGAACAGCGAGTTCACCCTAAGCAATTTCACTATATTGAAGGTGATACATTGCAACCATTAGCAGAGTGCGATCGCTATAGTAAACTGCTGCAAGCACAGCCGATTGACTTATGCTGTCTTGGTGTTGGCGAAAATGGACATTTGGCTTTTAACGATCCCTCTGTAGCAGATTTTCAAGATCCTTACAGGGTCAAGCTAGTAAAACTAGATGCTATTAATCGGCAACAACAAGTCAATACTGGTCAGTTTCCCAGCCTAGAAAATGTACCACAATATGCATTTACTGTGACTTTACCAGTAATTTGTGCTGCTAAAAAAATTATCTGCCTTGCGCCAGATAAGCGTAAAGCAAATATTGTTAAGGATATATTGCACGGGCCGATTAATACAAAATGTCCTGCTTCTATTCTGCGTCAACAAACCCAAGCTACATTATTTATAGATACAAATTCAGCCAGTTTATTGGCTGACATTAGCAATTATTAATGCTCTAATTTGCGAAATTAAGTAAAGCAAGAAAAGCTTTGGCAATGATGCGTTACGCTATCGCTAACACATCCTACCTGAACTGCGTAATTCTTCAATATTAATCTACGCTATAAAAATTTTAATTATAGAATCCTTGAGCTTTTAAATTAGAAAAACAAGACTCTAGATGCGAACAGTCCTCACACTGAAGTTCCTTACCTGGGTTAATACATCCACAGGGGGGATTCTCAAAACATTCAGCAACCTGTTGCGTAACGCGATATTTTTTTCGTACAAACTCTAAAGCAACCTCTTGCAAACAAAGCATTAAATCTAGCATCATAATACAGTTACCTTGTTTCTGTTGTTGCTGACTGAATTGTATACAGTTAATCAAAGTAGAGGCAGAAGCAATACTGCTCTGTTAAGGATTTTCAAATTGGAATTTGGTTTGGGTAAAAGGTGAAAGGGTAAGGGTTAAAGGTTTTTTCTTGCCCCTTTTCCCCTTCCCCTTTTGCCCTTAACCAACAAGTATTGGAGGCAGAAGGCAATTATGCTGATAGGAACTCGCACCCCTCATTTATTGATGAACTTAATCGGATATTTGCGTTACCTTCGCCTTCTTCTTTATGGTAAAAATTGTCTATATTCTATCTACAAGCAAGCCATAGTTTTGTTTGAGACATCTGGCTGATGTAGAGACTGAAACTTTAGGCTGGTGAATAACCAGTCCATTCAGAAACTACATCTTCTACTACTAATTCTTTCGTCTGTGAGTTTTTAGCTTCATCTACCAGGACTTTGAGAGTTGTTGTATAGACATTATTCATAATTTGATGCCCATAACCAATAACTTTGCCTAGATGTCCTGTTTTTTGATTTAGCACATAGTCCCCAATGTTAAACATAGCCGTAACTACCACTTTTTCATTGATGATGTCTCTATATTGTCTTATAGATTAGTTTGTAATAACTTCATGCTTTAAGTATGACTTATATAATACCTAAGGAAGATTAAGCCACTGTTCCCTCAGCTTTAATTTCTCTATCTTTAGGAATAAATACTAATACTTAAATTTTTCTCTTGAAAATCAGCTATTGCTTGATACAGCTTAAAAGTATTTAAACAAATAGCGCTTAAATGCTATAAAAATTTGATTGCAAGCTTTGCTACTCTTTTAAACGGTCTCTTCATTGATAATGTTACATCACTATGCTTTATCGATTTAGAGTGACCACAGAGAATAATAGGTTTTTAATTACATTTATATTGATTTAAATACCTGTAAAAAAATTAATCAAACAAAAATATTTTTTAGCTATCTGTGCTCAAACAGTGTTTAATGCTACTTCTTGCAAAATTTCTACAAAATTAGCAAAATTAAGAAAATTTACAGCCTATTAACTATTTGAAGGAGGCGATCGCAATTTAAAATTTCTTCATTATTACTACATCCTCACAAGTTCCTCACAATTTATGTTGAGAATATTTTTCAGCAATTTCAACAAGCTCAACAAGAAGATACTATGGACTGTCACCAATGTAAATCTAAAAGCCAATCGTGTGGAACACAATCGTGGAAATTGCCATTCTTTCGCAACAATCAACCATCATTCTCTAAGGAAGTTCCTGCAAGTCCACCAATTGCCTTGGTAGGAATGCCTAATGTTGGTAAGAGTGTGCTGTTCAATGCATTGACTGGCATTTATGTAACTGTTTCCAATTACCCTGGGACAACCGTAGAGGTGAGTCGTGGTTTGATGCAGATTGCTAGCCAAACCATGACAGTGCTTGATACACCAGGGATGTATTCACTGATGCCGATCACTGAAGAGGAAAAAGTTGCACGAGATTTACTACTCATAGAACCTGTGACAGCCGTAATTCATGTGGTAGATGCGAAGAATTTGGGACGAATGCTCCCCTTAACATTTCAACTCATCGAAGCTGGGCTACCTGTTGTACTTGCCGTCAACATGATGGATGAAGCGCATCGTTGGGGGTTGGATGTGCAACAAGATGCGCTGGAGAAGGAGTTAGGAATTCCAGTAGTTTGTATGGCAGCGGCTTTAAAGCAGGGTATAGATGAATTAAAACAAAGGATGATGCCATTTCTGCCGATTCAGCCTGCCATGATTCCCGCGTAAATATTTTGAGATAAGGAAAGAATGGCATGATCGGTCAAGTTAGCTATCCCGAACCAATAGAAGCCGCGATCGCACAATTAGAATCTTGGTGGCAAAGTTTAGGTGAGCGGTATTTATTTAGTAATTATTCACTTTCACCCCGCAGTTTGGCGCTATTACTGTTGCAGAAAGATCCAGGGCTGTGGCAAATCTTGGAACAAGATCCAGAACAGTGTCGCCATTTGGAAGTGTTGATTACTGTTACTCAAAATCAACTACAACAGTCGATTGGATTAGCGATCGCCCACACTCGCCAAAGCCAAGCACAGGCAATAGAACAAGCAGTTCTACATGAAACCAAACCAGCGCGATCGTCATTTGCAGAGAAACTCCATCGGCTGACAGTCAACCCCATCACAGGATTTCCCATCCTTGTGGTCATCCTTTACTACGGGGTGTACAAATTTGTGGGAGAATTTGGAGCAGGGGAACTCGTAGATCGCATCGAAACGGTTTTTGAGGAACAAATCAACCCGGTGGTGAACCACATCACTGCTCAAGTCGTTCCCTGGCAACCAATTCAAGACTTAATTGGTAATGACTATGGCATTATTACCTTGGGGATTCGCTATGCTACAGCCATTGTCTTACCTGTAGTCGCTACTTACTTCTTGATGTTTTCGTTACTGGAAGATAGCGGCTATCTCCCACGTCTATCTTTGATGCTCGATCGCTTATTTAAATCCGTTGGCTTATCAGGCCGGGCAGTGATTCCCATCGTGTTAGGCTTTGGATGCGACACTATGGCAACGATTGTTACCCGCACTCTAGAAACCAAACGCGAACGGTTAATTGCCACATTTTTACTATCCCTGGCTATTCCCTGTGCTGCACAGTGGGGCGTGATTTTGGGGCTATTAGCCCAAAAACCCGCAGCTTTGATGTTTTGGGGAGGCTTTATTAGTGCCATTTTCTTGGTAGTTGGCTATCTCACGGCTAGGTTTTTACCTGGTAGTTCCGGTAAATTTTATATGGAACTTCCTCCTTTAAGATTGCCCAACTTGCGAAACGTGGTAGTTAAAACTTGGGTGCGGATGAAGTGGTATTTCCTAGAAATATTACCCCTGTTTATCTGGGCATCAGTCTTGATTTGGGTAGGGCGATTAACTGGATTATTTGACCTAATTATTCGGGCAATTGAACCGCTAACTTTTGCCTTAGGAATGCCCAAACAAGCAGCACCGATATTCCTTTATGGCTTCTTTCGGCGTGATTATGGTGCCGCAGGACTGTTTGATTTACAGCAACAAGGAAGCCTCACAGGTAATCAACTTGTAGTTGCTGCCATTGTCTTGACATTGTTCTTACCCTGTATTGCCCAATTGCAAATGTTGATCAAGGAACGGGGAGCTAAAACTACTTGGCTAATAGTACTGTTTATTTTCCCCTTCGCTTTTCTGATGGGATATCTCGTCAATCTGGGCTTAACGTTCTTCGGAGTTAACTTTTAAAATGAAAGCCTTACCAACAGTTAAAATTGGTCAACCGCAAAGGGTAGTGTGTTTGCAAACTCAAGATGATGCCATATTACACAAGCTGATGGCATTCGGTATTCTGCCAGGAAGCAATTTAGTGCTAGAGCAACGCTTCCCTTCTTACATAATCACAGTCGGCAGAACCCGCACCGCCCTAGATAAGGAAACAGCACAAACTATTTTTGTGGAATCTTGTTAGGTAATGGGTAATAGGTAATAGGTAATGGGTAATAAAAATTTCTCCCTCATCTCCCTCATCCTCCTCATCTCCCCAATCCCCAGTCCCTAGTCCCCAATCCCCAGTCCCCAGTCCCCAATCCCCAATCCCCAATCCCCTGAAATTCAGAAGGAGCAGAAATTATGCTGTCACAAGCTATGACTGATCGGTTGAACGAACAAATCAACCTAGAAATGTATTCTTCCCATCTTTATTTGCAAATGGGTTCTTGGTGTGCTTATAAAGCTTTAGATGGATGTGCAACATTTCTCAGTCAACACGCCGATGAAGAAATGATGCATATGCGCCGCTTAGTTAATTACTTACATGAAACGGGGGCGCTGGTAGTGTTAGGTGGAATGCAGGCTCCACCAATTCATTTCGCTTCCCTGACAGAACTGTTTGAACAAATCTACGCACACGAACAGAGCATTACTCGGAAAATTAACGAGTTGGTACATTTAGCAAATACAGAACCAGATTATTCTACGCTACAGTTTCTCCAATGGTATGTTGCAGAACAACATCAAGAAGAGTTTTTGTTTAAAGGGATTCTCGACAAAATTCACCTGATTGGCACTGAAGGACAGGGCATATTCTTCATCGACCGAGAAATTGCTAACCTAGCAGCGACAAAAGGCAAAGAAGCAACTACAATGAGCGCGACTCCAGCAGCTTAAATTAAATCTAGCGGTAGTGCGCTCGCTCAATCTGTTGGCTTTTATGACTAAAGTCATGGTGCATTCATGACTTTAGTCGGTATGATTTTGAGAGCAAAATCGCTTTAATAATCAATAGGGGCTAGAAGCAGTTACTACTTGATAATGGGTCAGGTCATTAAAGAGTATTAGCTGTAAATTCCCTGGTAAAAGCTAGTTTACTCCTCAATGCAAATATAGTTGGTATACTTCCAACTATATTTGCAGAATCAACAATCATTTCTCATTGATGATCACAAAGAAGCTACCAATAAGTAGCTTCTTTTTATATTTCTGTACTTAATACTAAAAGACAATTTTATACCAAATCAAATATTATTTGCGACACATCAATATATTCTAGAGGACAAGGCACTGCCTTGCCCCTACAATATGTCGCATTCTTTTTTCAAATTGGTATTAAAACTCAACCTCAATATACAAGGTCGGGTTGACGTAAGAAAACCCAACACCGAAATGTAGGTTAAGCTTTGAAGCTCCATCTTGCGCTGCGATTAACCCAAACTTGTATCATAAGATAAATTCGGAAAAGAGACTATCTTGCAGAAGCAAACCAACCAATCAACTTGATAATTAAAAAAACTAATCCTAGAGAAAAGAAATTAAAAGGAGATATATTTGAAGTTGCAACAGCAATACATGAAGCTGTTAAAAATATAATATTAGCTACGAGCACAAATCCTGACCTTACAGTAGAGTTTAAATCTTTAATAGCCCTAATTAACTCCTCATTGTCGTCAGGCATAAAGAACACCCTTTAATTGTTAAATAAGTACTTTACAACGAATAGAACCTTTAAAATCGAAAGTGTTGGGCTACTTTATGCACTGTCTACTGTCTTTAAAGTGCTGATTGTATTTTGAATATATCGATATCATAAAAGCGCTAAATAACACTTAAATACAACAATATACAGCTAATTATTTTATGACGCTTTTGTATACAAGTTTATTTATTAAAGCGTGGTCAATGAGTATGAACTTGTTAAGTTATGCCTGATGTTAATTAACAACCCCTCTTGTCTCATTAAGCCTTGATACACAAAGACAGTAGGAAATCTCTCTGATATTCAGGACTCAGCAGTGAAATCAAGCATTTCACTAGATAAACTCAATATTGAAAATTCATCTTGACTTTTTTAGTCAAAAATTGGTATTTTTTATAGACTTTAAGCTATCAGTCCAAAAAATAAGGCTAATGTGAATGAAATGTAGGCTGAAAATGACAATAAATATTACAATCTCAAGTAAATAAACTGATTTATCAGTTAAATAAGTAAGAAGGCTAGAGAATTATAGATCCCTATACGTAAGGCTATGCCCAAACAGAGGCTAGCAATGTCCGCTTTAGACATTGAATGTTGAAGTGGTAAATTCTCTTGTAAATTGATTTTAGTTATGGAATTGCTAAATAATTTTTTTTTCCTCAGCAATATATCCCTCATGGGCATTGCTATCTTTGGCAAACACAATTAGTTGGATTACATATAGTTTCTGATTTGCTCATTGCACTGGCTTATTATTCAATTCCCATAATTTTGGTTTATTTTGTCCACAAGCGAAAAGATTTGCCTTTTAATTGGATTTTTCTATTGTTTAGTACATTCATCATAGCTTGCGGCACAACCCACATTATGGAAGTGTGGACGCTTTGGCATCCTATTTATTGGGTATCCGGCTTGATTAAAGCTATCACTGCTATTGTTTCTGTATACACAGCCATAGAATTGCTACCATTAGTGCCGCAGGCCTTGGCTTTACCTAGTCCTGCCATACTAGAAGCTGCAAATGTTCAATTAGCAAAAGAAATTGCAGAACGTAAACAAGCAGAAGAAAATCTTAATCAAATACTCGATAGATTAGAAAATATAGTTACAGAACGGACAGCAGAGTTAACAAGAACTAATGCCTCTCTACAAGCAGAAATTACCGAACGCCAGCGCATAGAGGAAGCATTACGAGAGAGCGAACAGCAATTTCGGGCAACATTTCAACAGGCGGCTGTTGGTATTGCTCATGTAGGAATAGATGGACGATGGTTACTCGTTAATCAAAGATTCTGTGATATTGTTGGTTATACCTTTGAAGAACTACAGTTACTAACTTTTCAAAATCTTACCTACCCAGACGATTTGGCAGTTGACCTCACCTATCTTGAGCAGATATTAGCAGGTGATATTCAAACCTACACTTTAGAAAAGCGCTTTTTTTGCAAAGACCATTCTCTCGTCTGGATTAATCTGACTGTGTCTTTAGTTAGAGATAGTTTTGGTAATCCCAAGTATTTTATTTCTGTGATTGAAGATATTAGCGATCGCCAGCGCTCTCAAGAGCAGATTCGAGCATCTCTGCGAGAAAAAGAAGTTCTATTAAAAGAAGTTTACCATCGAGTTAAAAACAATTTTCAGGTAATTTCTAGCCTACTAAATTTGCAATCAGAATACATTACAGATCAACATGATTTGCACATATTTCAACAAAGCCAGCAGCGCATAGCATCAATGGCCTTGGTTCACGAAAAGATGTATCAATCGGGAGATTTGTCCAGAATTAATTTCCGTGAATATGTTCAAGAGTTAGTCGCTAGTTTATGTACATCATACGATGTATATGATGGTGCGATTACTGTGCAAATTCATATTGATGATGAGATTTTACTTGGCTTAGATATAGCTATCCCTTGTGGTTTAATTATTCATGAACTTGTTTCTAATTCTTTAAAATATGCTTTCCCTGGAGGGAGAACTGGTGAAATAACCATTGCCATCCAAGAAATAGCTAATCATCAAATTGCCCTAACTGTTAGTGATAACGGTGTTGGCTTACCTGAAAATTTCAACTTTACCGAAACAGCATCATTAGGTTGGCAGTTAGTAGAAGCTTTAGCTAGTCAGTTGACAGGAAATATCGCTATTAATCACGATATCGGGGTAGAGTTTTTAATTGCATTTTCTCTAGTTTAAATATACAGGTTTATTAAATGAGTAACGCCAACATTTTAGTTGTAGAAGATGAAGCAATTGTTGCTAAAGATTTACGCAATCGACTGACAAGATTTGGTTATACAGTTCCTGCTGTCGCTTCTTCAGGACAAGAAGCTATTAATAAAGCACTAGAGTTATCGCCAGATTTAGTACTAATGGATATCAAATTAAAAGGGCAGATGGATGGTGTAGAAGCGGCTCAAGAAATTCATAAGCATTTAGATATCCCAATTATTTATCTGACTGCTTATGCTGATGATCATACTCTAGATAGAGCCAAAGTAACAGAGCCATTTGGATATTTACTTAAACCTTTTAAAGAAAGAGAATTACAAACTAACATTGAAATCGCATTAGCTAAACATCAGCTAGAAAAGCAATTAAAAAATAGCCAAAAGTGGCTATCTACCTTGCTAAAAAGCATCAGCGATGGTGTAATTGCTAGCGATGTGCAAGAAGTAGTAAATTTTATGAATCCTGTAGCAGAAAACTTGACAGGTTGGCAAGAGTCAGAAGCTATGGGTAGAAATTCATCAGAAATATTGAATATTGCTCATGCAGAAACTCGTCACCCTATTGAAAATCCTCTTAAAAAACTTCTCCAAGAAGGTGTAGTTAGTAAATTACCTGAAAATACTATTCTGATAGCAAAAAATGGTACTGAAATTCCTATAGATGATAGTGCTGCACTCATTAGGGATGATAAAAATAATATTATGGGTGCAGTGTTGATATTGAGAGATATCACTGAGTTGAAGAAAGCTATAGAAGCTCAGAAAAAGCAAGCCGAACAAGCACAACTAGTAGCCCAATTACAAGAAGTTAATCAACTTAAAAATGATTTTTTAAATTTAGTCACACATGAATTGCGCTCACCTCTAAGTAATATGAAGGGGATGATTCAATTACTAGAGCTTTCTCCACTATCTCAGGAATTTCAGCGCTATCTCGAGATTATCAAATCAGAGTGCGATCGCGAGCTGGAATTGATCAATGATTTGTTAGATTTACAAAGGCTAGAAAATTCATCTTATTTGCCTCTAGCGCCTGATGCTTTAGTCTTAGAGCAGTGGTTACCTTTATTGATCGAGCCATTCCAAGCCCGTGTTCAAGAACATCAGCAAACTCTACAGCTAAATCTGCCCCCAAATCAAGTAACACTTGTATCAGACCGTACCAGATTGGAACGTATTTTCATAGAATTGCTGAATAATGCTTGTAAATACACTCCGACTGGTGGCGAAATTATCATCACCGTGTCTTACAACACTTCTGTAATACCAGCAGAAACTTTGATGACTGTCAGCAATACAGCAGAAATCCAAATTTCAGATTTACCGCGCATTTTTGAAAAATTCTATCGCATCCCTGATGCCGATATCTGGAATCAAGGCGGTACAGGCTTAGGACTCGCCATAGTGCAAAAGTTAGTCACACAACTACAAGGAAGCATTCAAGTAGAAAGTGGTGATGGAAAAACGAAATTTAGCCTCACATTTACTGATTTAGCACCAACTAGTACAACCTAGCAGCAGTAGAGAAGGAAACTTAAAAGTAAATAGAAAATATGTAATTAATTTGCCAAAGTAATTATAAAATAATCCGATTTACGACAATTTTATATATGTTGAAGCAGGAATATCAAAAATTATAAGATTTGTCAACCCCAGATAGAAAGATGATATCTCAGCCCAGTATGTCTAAATTAGCTATATATGGTAAACACCTGGTATATCTGGAGGCTTGGTTTTAACCGAGCCTTTTTCATAGGTTTATATAAGTAAATAACTATGAAAGTATAATTTTTCACAAATTAAGTTGATCAAGCAAGTACTTTATTAGCAGTTTTTGGCATATTTGGATACATCCCCAAGGAAGATGATCTGTAATGAGAGTAGGTCTAAATTAATTTAGTACGTTGTTAAGCACAGCAATGATCGAGGTTTGGCTCGCGACCAAACCTTTTTTTTCAGAACTCACAAGTAAATTTTTAATCTGTCTTCAGGCTGTTTGCACACATCCTCCGGGATGATGAACTGAAGTCGGAGGAAGTCTAAATTAAACATGGTGTAGTAAATGCTTGGTATATCCAGAGGCTTGGCTTAGCCAAGTCTCTTTCATGTAGTGCATTTGTAGTACATTCGCAAATTATATGTCGCAATTCGCAAATTAGTGTCGTTTTGACTGTTTTTTAGAGTAAATTTAATTATACTAAGTTTTCGCAAATTAATGTCGTTTTATTCCTAGTACACTGCGGCGTAATTATTGAGATTTAAGTTTAGGTGTCCATTAAATAATTTTTGTCCAATTTAAATAATTGTTGTCATGGTTGACATACATAATCTTAATCGCTATCATCCTTACCCATGAAGGATTTTCAAGTTTTAAACTCTTGATTATTATCTAAATGTTTTTAAATCAAATGATGTCACAAATGTTTATGCCCAAGAAGCCTATGGGCAAGGTGTTTACAGCATAGGGAATGGGGGAAAGGACAAATAAAGCGCTTGTTATTTAATCAATATTCATTAGACTATCTGAAAAATGTAGAATGGATATATACTATCCACAACTACGTCAAAATGGACAATAATTCTTTAAAACTGACAATAATAATTTAATGTACACCCTAACTCTGATTCGCCAAAATCATTGGGTGCATTCTGTTTCTGAGCTTTATGGTGTGCGTGAGATAGACGTTGCTGTTGTTGTCGCTGGTAATTGAGAATATTGTAGTGAAATTAGACATGAATGATGCGTTACGCTCCGCTAACGCATCCTACGGTAGATGATTTTTTCATTATCTTGTTAGCTTGGAATGGCTGAGTTCACTTTCAAAGCGGCTGTAAACAACTTTAATTGGATACCAAGTGGAAAACCAGTACAAATCTTGAATAACTCTTGTACAGTTATTATTATCTGTTTCAAAATGGACTAAAGCTAAATTATTTAATCCTATGACTTCTCTACCATCTTGAAACCAAGATGATTTCCAAAAAGCTAAATACTGTAACCACTCCCATTTGCGGCTTTTCGCTTGTTGTTTGGTAGTCATTAGCCAGGAAATATTGGTGCTCAAATCAGCAGTTTGGGTGCTAGTTCGGGTAATCCATTCCATTAGTCCATGCCATTCCGGAGGACGGTGTGATAAAGAATCACGATAGGGTTTTCTGCGAGAAATTTCTACCATGTAAGGGGGATTTGTCCATCCTAACCATTGGCGATTTTTTTCTGGTAATAGCCATTGTTTGAGTCGGGTGTGGATGATGTGTGTAATAGGTTCTTCGTTTTTAAATGGGCTAGCTGTTAACTGGACTAATACAGACTTTTTCTCAGAACCTATAGATTTTCTGGTATAAGATAAACGCACAACAGAACTGTAGTGAATATCTCCAGATAAGACTATTACTTGTTGGCGTTGCTCAAATAATGTGGTGAGGAATTTCGCTAAGGCTTCGTAATTAATATTCCAAGCATCACCGACATCTACACCATAAACTTTCTCTCTTTTTAAATGCCAATGGTGAATCCAATCTATTACTTGTAAACCAAATAAATTGGTGGGTGCAATCACAAATGTGGCTTGCATTTGTGAAAGTCCTTTGGGTTTATGGGTGACTTGTTCTAAAGGCTGAGAAAGTTGTTGCGTAAAGGCTGGAGGCGATAGTAACATTGGCGGCGCTATCGGTTTTTGATCCGCAGGGTAACCGCGCCAAGTGCGTGTATCTAATACTATGACTTCATGGCAAAAACTGCGGACTGTATAATGCCACGTCAAGGCTTCTGGGTCTCGGTCTAACACTAAGACAGAATTATATTGTACAAATTCCGGTAAACCTGTGCGAGGGTTGGTAGGTGGCATTCCTAAGTAACGGGCGATCGCATCCCACGCTACAATATTCATTCCCCCAGATGCAGACCAATCGGCGGCGGCTTGTAATAATCTCTCCCCTGGTTGACCTGGAGTAAATTGCTTGGGTGTGTTACCCCAGGCTTGAAAAACGGCATAGGCTAACAAGGCATTTTGTACGGTTCTGCGTCCTAAAGGTTTGCCTAAAACCCGCAAACACCAAGCTTGGTTGAGATTCCAGTCGTCGCTGACATCATGGTCATCGAAGATACTATAAACGGGAATGTTCGCCATCGCCCGCCGCACTTTCCACAGGGTATGCATAAATTGGCGCATATCCTGCACCTCTTTATCCCAGCGGCGGCTGACTCGATGACCGTGCATTACCTCGCGTCCTTTGGGTAAGCTACTGGGCCAGCACACTGGCGACCATGACAATATATAAGATGCGTAATATTCCCCTAAACTTAGCAAGTGGCTGCTAACTTTGGCGGTTTTATTATGTAACCCGGCGGTGAAACCTGCTTGGTGAGTGGCGATATCTGCACGATGTCCGGGAAGCAGTTGCTTGGGTGTGACATAACTGGGATCGGCGGCTGTTTGCTGAATTAAAGGTAACCGTTCCTCCCAACCTAACAACGCATCGCCTAACTGAGAAGAAACCCACAACAGTGGATCGGCGACATCATCACCATAAATTTGGTCGCCTGTGAGGAAAAGCTGATGGGGTCGTTGGCGGGGTTGGTTGGCGGCTGACTCAATTAAGCAATCGAGAATTGGTAACGCATCAAAGCCATCACCGTGGGGTTTGCGACAGGAACCATGCACGATGCGTAAATCTTGCAAATCTGTGGGTGGGAGGGCAAAGGTGGGCTTTTGATGGTCAAAATAGCTGATATTAACAGTGGGAAAGCGGCTAGAACATAAAGCTTGCTGTAAAGTCTGCTGCTGGGAGGATGACTCAATAAATCGCATATCGTATGCATAGATGCGATCGCTACTCAATAAAAACCTTCCCGCAGATTCCGCCGTGACGACCACAATATGCAGCGATTTTCCCAGGGCATAAGTGGCACGTCTTCCCTCTAAAAGCAGATTTGTGATTAAATTCCCGTGATTAGCCGTGTCATAAACCTGAAGTACCACTTCGCAAGGACGTTGTAACGCCACCCAGACTGTAACGGTGTCGGAATCTGTTTGTTGTAAGATAGGCCCCGCCAGAATTAGCGGCAATTCTTGTAAAAATTCGTCGCCAAATGGGTGCTTCATTGCCAACTCTGTCAGGCTTGTGTGAACCGAATGACAAGAGTAGGTATTTTCTAGTGCAAAATCTTGACGATTAACCACTTTGATGATACAAGTGTACTATTAAGCGATGCGATTTTGCATAAGAATTTAATACTCTCAACTGAAAAATAGCACCTCTACGCCTACAGGAGAGCAAATTTAATGAGACTATCAAAAATGGACTTGAGTAGCTTGATTGCGATCGCTCATTCTGACGGACATTTACAATTATTGCTTGACCGGGGCGACGAGATAGAACTTTTAGAAATTCCCGCACCAATTCAAGCTTACGAGGGTTTGGTAGAACTGAATGAGATTGTGGCTGAACCTGCGGCGTTTCCTGAATATGAAGAACCGATTGCGCTGTTACCTGTGAGTCACTCCGTTGCGGGGGTTCCCCCCGTTGAAGGAAGTGACGAACCCGTAAGGGTGAGTTCTTCAATGGCGGCTACCATTGCTTACGATAGTCACGAGCAAACTTTGCAAGTTGAGTTTAAGAGTGGTGCTGTGTATGAGTATTCTGGGGTAGATGAGGAGACATGGGAAGATTTTTACTCGGCTGATTCTGTTGGTAGTTTTTATAATCAGCATATCAAAGGAAGATTTGACTGCGAAAGGGTAGATTGAGAGGGGAAATATCGGAATTATTCATGATGTGATGTAAATTATGAGGGCATGGCACTGCCATGCCCCTACGTATTGTGGTGCGATTTAGTACGAAGATGGATGTGGAGATTAATGATGCGATCGCATTTCCCATACATCTCGCCCCAGATAAATTTTCTGTGGGGGTTTAGCATTGCTTGCCCCTACAATATGTCGCATTCTTTTTTCAAATTGGTATGAGAAAGAAGTATTAAGTATTTGTAGGGATGCGTTACGATAGCGTAACGCATCCTACGTGAATTTCAAAATTAAATATGAGTCTGAGATTGGTATTGCTGATGTATGTCATAAAAAATACAGTTTTTGTGGCAAAAATCAGCTAATAAAGGTCACTGGCTGCAAGCGATCGCAGAATTTTGCAATTTAGTAGCTAAAGCTACTTTTCTTATTTTTTTAATTGTTTTTAAAGAAACCGCAACTTCTATCAAAATCCTGTTACATATTTGTTAAGAATAGTTACAGCTTCTTAACAGAAGGAAATATGTCTTATGACAAGCAAACTTGAGAAGAAAGCACCACATCAAGTGGTCATCATTGGCGGCGGTTTTGGTGGACTATATACAGCAAAGCATCTTGCTAACGCAAATGTAAACGTTACTCTCATCGATAAACGTAACTTTCACCTATTTCAGCCGCTTTTATATCAAGTTGCCACAGGTGCTCTCTCACCTGCTGATATTTCCTCACCATTGCGATCTGTATTCAGCAAAAGTAAGAATACACAAGTTTTGCTGGGAGAAGTAAGCGATATCGATCCCAAAGCACAACAAGTAATCATGGGTGAGCGAGTAGTACCTTACGATACATTAATTGTGGCGACAGGTGCTAACCACTCCTATTTTGGTAAAGATGACTGGCAAAAATTTGCCCCTGGCTTGAAAACTGTTGAAGATGCGATCGAAATGCGTCGCCGGATATTTTCCGCGTTTGAAGCCGCAGAAAAAGAAACTGATCCTGAAAAACGCCGTGCTTTGTTGACCTTTGTGATTGTGGGTGGTGGCCCTACAGGGGTAGAATTAGCAGGTGCGATCGCAGAATTGGCATACAAAACCCTCAAAGAAGATTTCCGCAACATTAACACCTCAGAAGCGAAAATTGTCTTATTACAAGGTGGCGATTACATCCTGCCACACATTTCACAAGATTTATCAGTAGTAGCAGCAAAATCTCTACGAAAATTGGGTGTGGATATTCAAACCAACACCAGAGTCACAAATATTGAAAATGACATCGTTACTTACAAGCAAGGCGACGAAATCACCGCTATTCCCTCAAAAACCATCCTGTGGGCTGCTGGTGTGCAAGGTTCGCCAATGGGGAGAGTTTTAGCAAAACGTACAGGTGTAGAGTGCGATAAAGCTGGACGTGTGATTGTTGAACCAGACTTGACTATTAAGGGTTATGACAACATCTTCGTCATCGGAGATTTAGGCAACTTCTCTCATCAAGATGGTAAACCCTTACCTGGTGTTGCACCTGTAGCTAAACAACAAGGTGAGTATGTAGCCACACTCATTCAACTACGACTCCAAGGTTATAATTTACCACCATTCCATTACAACCACGTCGGTAGCTTGGCGATGATTGGGCAGAATTTAGCCATTGTCGATTTAGGCTTCCTCAAACTCACAGGTTTCTTAGCTTGGGTATTTTGGTTAGTAGTTCACATCTACTTCTTAATTGAATTTGACACTAAATTACTAGTAGTCTTCCAATGGGCGTGGAACTATATCACTCGTAACCGTCGCTCTAGATTGATTACAAATCGCGAAGCTTTTGTAGAAATCAAAACTGTTAACAATCCTAATGCTGTTAACAATATCGTGGTAACCACTAGCGAATTGCATACATCTAAAGATAAAGGTAATTTAGTCGGCAATACTACACCTTAAATTCGAGTTAACTCCTAGCATTCCAATTTGGTATGACTTGAAAATACCGTTGACAGTTGACTGAAAAGATAGCTCTTCATTTCTTGATTGTGGTATTTCACCTTGGGATATAACTTGTAATTAGGCTAGGAGTAAGATGTTAAATTTGGGGGCTGGAAGATAGTAATTCTTCCTCAAGGGAAATCGTAAACATAAATTATTTAATTTGTAGACTCATCACTACTATTCCTTTTCTCTGACCCTTGCCCCCTGGCTTATTGATACAGAGATAAGGAATTTTCGCGTAAAATTGCTAGAGCGATCGCTTCTGCTTCTTTCAGCGTAATATCGGTATCTTGAATAGCTTGGTTAAGGACTTCTTGTAATAGCTGGCGACCCCATTTTGCCCCCAAATAATACAATTCGGGAATTGAATGAGCATCAGAAGAATACATCAGTTTACTAGTGGGCGCTAACTCTAACAATTGCCTGATCACTTCACGCATTCCCGATACACTTAAAGATGGGATAGCCAAACCATAATCTAAATAAACTTGCGGATAAACAGCAGCTAAATACCCCGCTTCTTGCATGAAAGGATAAGCAGCGTGTAACAATACCAAAGGTGCTTGACGATATTGGGGTAATTCTAAAAGCGATCGCAAATGTAGGGGATTAGCTAACCGTAAATCTAAATCGGGGTCGCCAAAACCAGTATGTAATTGCACAGGTAGCTGATATTTCGCCGCAATTAACAAGGCTTCTTGCAGTAAAAAATCAATCAAAGCTTTATCAACCAGGCGCACTGGTTGATTATTTAGTGTTTGTCTAATTTCATCAAAGCGAGACGCAGCCACTTCATAACTCACAGGCTGGACATCTAAACCACTGCGATAACAAACAATACTCTTAAAACCAATAACTCCAGGCGGCGGCGGATCGATTTCGCTGTGGAATCTGGCAAGAAAATCCTCGAAATTGGCAACTTGGGGAATTAACTGTTCTGCTACCACTTCCAACCGCAGAATTCTACGAACGGTAATTAATTGTTCATGCCATGACAAAGGTAGGATACTTTCACTGTCTAATCCATCATCCAAATAAATCGCTTCCAGATTCGCCGTTTGGAAATAAAGCCGCGTCAGATTTTCTAATCCTAAACTTTCTCGCCGCGCTGCGATCGCACTTTCCTCTGCTTCACATTCCAATAAAGCCGCGATTTCTCTGAGACTGCGCCGATAAAAGAACGTGTGATGTGCATGATGATTAACTATTTCCTCGTCATATCCTTCCGTAAACGCAGCTGCAAACGGATAACGCGCCGCGACTTCCGGCCGCAGTATATTGTGCGCGTGTTGATCAATGAGGGGAATGTCGGTGAGGTTGAGTTGCATAAGGAAGGGGGAAGGGGGAATGGGTAATGAGTAATGGGTAATGAGTAATGAGTAATCAGTAATGAGTAATGGGTAATGGGTAATTGGTAATTGGTAATTGGGAAGCTAGGGACAATGATTAGGTTTTAAGCGGGGAAATTGGGGTGTTGAGGGTGACAGTTGCAGCTTTGAACTGGGAGATTGAGGTTTTGAAGGTGACAGTTGCAGCTTTGAGCTTGAACGTTGAGGTTTTGAGGGTGGAAGTTGCAGCTTTGAGCTTGGACGTTGTAGCTTTTATCTGCGAATTTGCGGTTTTGAGCTTGGACGTTGCGCCTTTTATCTTCAAAGTTGCGGTTTTGAACCTGAACGTTGGGGCTTTTATCTCCAAAGTTGCGGTTTTGAGCTTGGAAGTTGCACGTTTTATCTGTGAAGTTGCAACTTTTACCTTAGAACTTGAGGCTTTGAACCTGAGCATTGCACTTTTTCTCCGCAAACCTGCACTTTTGAAAGCCACATTCCAACCTTAACCCTTGACCTTTGACCCTTGACCCTTAACCCTTCATCTTTGCCCCATGCCCAATGCCCTATGCCCTATGCCCAGTCCCCTCAATACCTCTCCAATAACAGCTTTACTTCTGCATCTAAATCCCAATCTTTCATTGCTAGCCATTCGGCTTGACGTACTGCGACAAAGGCTTGTGATAATTGGGGATTTAAAGCATTTAATAAGACGTTATTTTGTCTGAGATGGTCTAACGCTTCTCCTAAGTTTGTGGGTAAGGGGTCAATACCATTGGCTGTACGCTGTTCGATGGGTAAATTTCCTGGGTCTTCGTTAACGGGGTTTGCGAGTTCAAGATGGCGTTGTATTCCATCTAGTCCGGCTGCAATGATTGCGCCTAAAGCTAAGAAAGGATTCGCGGTTGCATCTACAGTTTTGACCTCGAAATGTGTCGGATTGCCAAATTCAGGGTCGCTGGGAACTCTCACAGCAGCTTCGCGGTTATCGATTCCCCAACAACGGAAAGCACCACTCCAAGTATGAGGACGAATGCGGCGGTAAGAATTAGGACTAGGGGTGGTAATTGCCATCAGTGCTGGTAGATGATGCAGAATACCTGCAATAAACGCTCTAGCTGTCGAAGAAAGACCTGCGGCACCTTGGGCATCGGGTACAATGTTTTCCCCGTCACGCCACAAACTGAGATGGATGTGACAACCGCTACTGGCTGCGTCAGCAAAGATTTTTGGTAAGAAAGATGCTGTCAAATTGTGATGACGGGCGATCGCTCTGACGGTTTCTCGAAATACAATTTGGTAGTTAGCGGCACGCAAAGCGTCGGTATAACGCATAGATATTTCCTGCTGACCGGGGCCGGATTCTGGATAATACTGTTCTACAGGGATTTTTTGAGCAATCAACGCATCTGCGATCGCATCAATCACCTCCCGATTAATATCCATTGCTTGAGTAGCAGCAAACACCGTTGATTCTGTAGGTACAATGCCCTCAGATGTTTGTCGCAATAGATAAAATTCGTTTTCAAAGGCGGCTTTTACTTCCAATCCCTCACGTTTGGCGGCGGCGATCATCTCCATGAGAAAATGGCGCGGACAAAACGCCCAAGGTTGCCGATCAAGTATCATATTTCCCAGCACGCGCGCATGACCAGGCGCGTATGGTAAAGGTGTCAGACTATCCCAATCTGCAACCAAGCGGATTTCACCCACAGGAGCCAAACCACAATCAGGTGCGATCGCATCATACATCACAGGTATGCCCTGTTCCCCTGCCGATATGCCTACACCATGTTCAAAATAGTGCGAAAGCATCTCTAAATGCACCGCTTTCCCCCGAATGATGTTGGCATTATCACACCAGAGAATGCGGACAAATTTAACACCAGCCTCGTGAAGGGATTTTTTGATTTTCTTAACTGTATAGCTTGCTGCCATAGCTCACCCCATCCTGTGGTTCTGCCCACGAAATATATTAAATATATATAAGGTATTGAGATAGAACTAATTTTTGATTTTTGCGAAGCTAAGTATAGCTTTATTGGAAGTCGGCGGGAAACTCTATCCCCTTGTGGGTGGAGAGGGATAGCCGCCCGCCGACTTGGGGCATTGGGCATTGGGCATTGGGAACTCTTACCCATGCCCTAAAACTCCATCCCCTTGTGGGTGGAGTTTTTCATTTCTTCCCTGTTCTTTTTCTCAACAAGTAGTCTATGAAATGGCATAACGAACCACCTGTTTGGCATCAGCAAGGGCAGACTCTTACAGTCACCTCTGGATTAAATACAGATTTCTGGCGCAAAACTCATTATGGATTTATTCGTGATACTGGGCATTTTTATTATCAAGAAGTGACAGGTAATTTTAGAGTTGATGTCAAAATTAGTGGGAAATATGAAGTACTTTACGACCAAGCCGGGTTAATGATCCGCGAACATAATTTAACTTGGTTAAAAAGTGGAATTGAATTTGTCGAAGGCGTGCAATACGCCAGTGCGGTAGTGACGCGAGATTATTCTGACTGGTCTGTGGTAGAACTACCTCAAAACCCGATTTCTGTATGGCTGAGGTTAGAGCGAAAAGGCGGTACGGTAGAGGTGAAATATTCCCTTGATGCTGAACAATACAAAATGATTCGACTGGCTTATCTAACTGAAGCAGAAAAATTACAGGTTGGCCCCATGTGTGCATCACCGGAACGGGAAGGTTTTCAAGTTGTTTTTGAGAATTTTCAGATTGTAGCTTTGTAGACCCAAAATACTAGCGATCGCCGAAACTCGAATCAATCAATCAGCTGTAGAATGACAGCGACGCAACCTTTCTTTGGAGCAAAACGTGAGCATTTATCTCGATTCGGCAATTATCGCTGAAGCCCAGGCTGCTAAAGAATTGGGTTGGGTAAAGGGTATCACGACCAACCCAACTCTTTTGGCAAAAAGCGATTTACCAGTAGAGACTACACTCAAACGATTGGCACAGTTAACTACAGGCCCATTGTTTTATCAGTTAATGTCATCTGATTTTGATGAGATGTTAGCAGAAGGGCGGGCGGCTTTTGAAATTATTGGTCAGCAAACTGTATTAAAAATTCCTGCAGCATTAGTTGGTTTTCAGGTTGTTGCAGCATTAGCTGGGGAAATTCCCTGTGCGGTGACAGGAATTTATAGTGCAGCGCAAGCCGCAGTAGCCAAAGAAGCGGGTGCAAAATATGCGATCGCCTATGTTAATCGTGCTACTAAACTTTTAGGTGATGGCATAGCCTTAGTGCAGCAAATGGCTAATGTCGTCAAAGGTAGCGATACAAAAATTATGGCGGCTAGTATCAAATCTCCAGAAGAAGCGGTAGCCTCTCTGCAAGCGGGTGCAAATTCTCTCACTCTACCATTGGCAATGCTGCAAAATATGACCAATCACGAGCTATCACTGCAAACCATCGATGAATTTGCCAAACATGGCCGTGGTATTTGGGTATCTTGCAAGATTTGACTATTCAATTCTCCAAAATGGCTGACTTTTCCCTGACTATGAATTTTTGGGTATTTGTATATTAAAAAACTGACCGAAGAAAAGATAAACGATGAAGTGAAAATTGGCACAAGCCTTTGTGGAACAAAATCCAGCTGTCCCTAATTCCTACCCTAACCATCAATGGCTAGGGTAATACCAAATCAAATAATGTTTGCGACATATCAATAATATTCTAGAGGGCAGGGCAATGCCCGTGCCCCTACAATCTGTCGCATTCTTTTTTCAAATTGGTATAAAATTTCATCTTTCACCTTTCACCTTTCACCCTTAACCTTTCACCTTTCACCCTTCCGCACACAACCAGACTAGGATATTATTGCAGCGCTTTGGAAATATCATGGCAGACACAATCACAGCAGTTTTTGATGGCAGAGTCTTCTATCCTACTGAACAGATCGCATTACCAAACAATACTCGTGTGCGGTTGAGTATCGAAATTTTACCGCCAGAGAAGCAGGAAAGTGTATCATTCTTGCAGACCGCGCGATCGCTGAATCTTTCAGGGCCGGCTGATTGGTCTACCAACATCGACAAATATTTATAAGGTTCAGAAATTCAGCATGAGGTCGGAAGTCTTTCTTGATACAACATTTGCGATCGCCTTATCTGCACCGCAAGATAAATTACATAGACGTGCTGTGCATCTCGCAGAAATTTTAGAAACCGCTGGTACACGCTTGGTAACTACCCAAGCTGTAATGTTAGAAATCGGCAATCTCTTAAGCAAACAGCCTTTTCGTCATAGTGCAGTTACCTTATTAAATGCCCTAGCCGCAGACTCGAAAGTTGCAATTGTACCTTTATCGCCGGAACTCTACGATAGAGCTTTTCAACTATATTGCGATCGCTCCGAAAAAGAGTGGAGCTTTGTTGATTGCGTATCTTTTATAGTCATGCAATATGGTGGAATTACTGAAGCTTTAACTGCCAACGAACATTTTCAGCAAGCAGGATTCCGCGCCTTGTTGCGAGAAGAGTTAGCGGATTAACGAGAGTTTACCCAATCCATAATTGTCTGTGGGTTTCGACCTGTTTGTTAGACTACTTTTGTTGCACTTTTTCCATTACATATCTCATACAACACCATCATTCGCTCGTAGGTGCGAATATACTTTGCTTTCAACGCTTCTTCTGTTAAATCTAAGGCTTTCTCATTGCAGCGATCGCATTCTACCTTCAGCATCCCTGTCTCCTGCTATTATCTAAAATTTTCTCAATAAAACTTCAGTTTTCAATCTGGATGAGGTTTAAGTATGAAAATCTCTCGTGTTGTAATTACCTTAGCTAGTGCGATCGCTTTTTTAACCGTGGCTGGTTACGGCTACGTGTTTATTTTAGGCGCACCGCAATTAGATGCACCTCAAGCACAAGCAAATACAGGGTTGGAGTTTCAGCTAAAAAGCTTTAACTCCCAAGCAATGGGACAAGTCCGCAACTATGGGCTAATTTTACCGCCTGACTATCGCCAAAATCCCCAAAAGCGTTATCCTGTTATCTTTTTATTACATGGCGGACATGATAACGAACGTGCTTTTGCGGATAAATATGCACTTTTAGACGTACTACATGAACTTTATCAAAGTAAAAAATTAGCCCCATCAATTGTAATTACACCTGATGGTAATGACAATCGTGGTTCTAGCCCTTTATACGATCCAGATTATTTTGATGGCCCTAATGGCAAAATTAGTACTTTAATTGGTGCGGAATTAGTCAAAGTTGTCAAGTCAAATTATCGCACTTTAAATAATCCGCAATTTTGGGCAATGGGAGGTGTTTCTTCTGGGGGATGGGGAGCATTTAACATCGGGTTACGCTATCTGAATAACTTCAATGTTCTGTTTAGCCATTGTGGTTATTTTACAGATAATAGCGGCCCCCAAAATAGCCCCGAACAAATTGTGCAAAAATTAGCTATTCCTGAGCAAAAGCGATTACGGGTGTATCTTGATTCTGGACGTAGCGATGTAGAATTTTTAGCTTCTACTCAAGCTTTTCATGAAACTTTAAACAAATTAGGTGTTGCTAATGTATTCTATGCCTTTCCTGGCGGGCATGGTGTATCTGGTGCAGATTTTGGCTGGAACTATTTTCACAAACATCTAAAAGATTCACTTTCGTATGTAGGGAAACAGTTTGATAATGCAAAAGTTAAGAATGCCAAATAAAGAAATACCTGAACAAGTAATTATATGATTCATATTTGAGTTTTGAAAAACCTAAGAGGTATTTATAAAGTACAAATAAAATTACTGTAGGGTGTGTTAGGCACTGATTTCCAATATGATTTTTCACGAGATAACTATCTTAGCGCCTAACGTACCGACGCATGGATGGTGCGTTACGGCTAAATTTAATTATTTCTGTGTGCCAAATCCTTTCATAGCCGTAACATACCCTACTGTTACCTCAATAAATAATTTCATTCCATGCTGCGGTGCGTTACTGGAAATTTTTACAAATGACAAATGACAAAGGACAAAGCGCAAAGTCGAGCCAGTCGTGTGGGCGGGTTTCCCGACTTGAACGAACTGGCGTTGAGCGGAGGTTTCCTCCGATCAGAACTTTGTAAGAATGACAGTCTCAGCCAGTTATCTTTAATTTTGCAGACCTACTTAACTCATCATCAATGAAAAATGACTTCTAAATTAAAAACCAAAATTGGACTGAGGATTGCAGCTTTTCTCACAGCTTTAGTCGGATTAGTCAACTTGGTTTCTGCCGTTACGCCAACATTACCTGAACGCACTCACTGGTTAAAGCAATTATTACCCTTTGAAATTCGCGCTAGTGGACATATATTTGCGGCTTTAACTGGGTTTGCATTATTAGCTTTGGCAACAAATTTATTGCGGCGGAAACGTATCGCTTGGTTACTGACAATTGGTTTATTAGTAATTTCTATTATTAGTCATTTAGTTAAGGGTTGGGACTATGAAGAAAGTATACTTTCTGGTATATTGTTGGTACAATTAATCTCCATGCGCCATATATTTACTGCCCAGTCAGACCGTCCTTCAATTGCACGGGGAGTTAGGGTATTATTAGGCGCTTTACTATTTACTTTGGCATACGGCACAATTGGATTTTACTTGCTAGATGGCAAATTTTCGGTGAATTTTGATTGGCAAGATGCGATATTTCAAACTCTCGCCATGTTTTTTACAGAAGATAATGCTGGATTGCAACCCAAAACCCGATTTGGTAATTTTTTTGCTGATTCAATTTATGTAATAGCAGCTTGTACGTTTATCTATGCATTAGTAATGCTATTACAACCAGTTTTTTTACGTGATTCGGCCACCATCAACGAACGCCGCAAAGCTAAAGAAATTGTCGAAAAATATGGTCATTCTTCTTTAGCAGCTTACACATTATTAAGTGATAAAAGTTATTATTTTAGTCCTTCCGGTCGCAGTATAATCGCCTATGTTCCCAAAGGTAGGGGTGCGATCGCATTGGGAGATCCCATTGGCCCCATAGATGAACGTCAAGAGGTAATAGCCGCTTTTGGGGAGTTTTGCCAGCGTAATGATTGGTATCCTGCCTTTTACCAAACCTTACCCAATAATTTGGATATTTACATTTCTCTCGGTTTCCGGGTACTCAAGATTGGTGAAGAAGCGATAGTAGATCTGGAGACTTTTACTTTACAAGGTAAAGCTGGTCAAAAGTTTCGCTCTGCAATTAATAAGTTGACAAAACTAGGCTATGAAGTCAAGTTTTACGAACCACCAATTGCTGATGAATTATTACGTCAGCTAAAACCTGTAAGTGATGAATGGTTAAAGATGGTACAAGGTTCAGAAAAAAAGTTTTCTCTGGGTTGGTTTGATGAAGCTTATTTGCGAGATTGTGTAATTGCTGTAGTTTACGAACCTCAAGGAAAAATTACTGCCTTTGCCAATATTGTGCCAGAGTATCAACATAATGAAGTTACTTTGGATATGATGCGCCATCGTCCAACAATGGAAAATGGCACAATGGACTTTTTATTTAGTTCCATGCTCCAGTATTTTAAAGAGAAAAATTACGATAGTTTTAATTTTGCACTTTCTGCTTTAGCTGGTGTAGGTGAAACCCCAGAATCACGCCGCTTAGAGAAAGTATTAGGCTATCTATATGAACATTTAAATCGCTTCTATAACTTCAAAGGTTTACACGCCTACAAAGAAAAGTTTCGTCCCCGTTGGGAACCACGTTATTTGGTGTACCCCAGTTTGAGAAGTTTACCCGATGTAGTTGTAGCATTAATTCGCGCCGATTCAGGCGATCGCCTTCTCGATTATTTCAAACCTGGGTCTTAAAATTGTCATACTGTTAATAATAATTAACCGCCGACACAAGCTGATCAATCAAATTTTTAATTTACAATACTTTGTTGCTCAGAAGAAAGGTGAAAAAAGGCTTCCAGATCAGATACGGTATCTTTTGGCAAAAATTCTGCCTTGAGAGTAACTACGCAAGTCTATGAAATCCAATGTCAAGATTACGGAAGTGATATATCTATATCTTGGCTGAATTTAAGTAATTTTACTGAGAATAAAAATCTGTTTACCTGGAAAATCCTGATATTTTCGACCATTAAACTTGTCAATCTATCTTCTGACAATAGAATTTTTTATACATATTTATTTGTTTATATAGATATGGATTTTTATTCTTTGAACGCCCATATATTTAATTGCATCTTCAAAAAATGCAACAGTATTCATTCAGTATCATCCTGACTTATTGATATGATTTTTTGAAGCACTTACACTCAACTACAATGGACGAAAATAAGCGCAACTCTTATTGGCGAGCTAACACGAGTTTAATTCGTAATCTTTTAATTATCTGGGCAATTGTTTCGCTTGTCTTCAGCATTTTACTAGTTCAACCATTAAACTCTATCCGCTTTTTTGGAGTACCCTTTGGCTTTTGGATGGCACAGCAAGGCTCAATCTTGATATTTGTGGGATTAATTTTCGTTTATGCCTTCCAAATGGATAAGTTAGACCGCAAATATAGTAATAAGAAGTGAGGAGTGAACGTGTCAGTTGAAATTTGGACTCTTTTGATAGTTGGAATCTCCTTTCTCATTTACATATATATTGGTTGGCAATCACGAGTTGAAAGTAGTAAAGACTTCTTTGTCGCAGGTCAGGGAATACCTTCTATCGCTAATGGGGCTGCAACTGCGGCTGATTGGATGTCGGCGGCTTCTTTTATTTCTATGGCTGGGCTGATTTCCTTTTTAGGTTATGACGGTTCTATTTACTTACTCGGCTGGACTGGAGGCTATGTACTGCTAGCATTGCTGTTAGCTCCTTACCTGCGGAAATTTGGTAAGTATACAGTTCCGGATTTTGTCGGCGATCGCTATTACTCTAACGTAGCGCGTCTGGTAGCAGTCATTGCGGCGATTTTCGTCTCTTTGACTTATGTCGCTGGACAAATGCGGGGTGTGGGCATTGTTTTTAGTCGCTTCTTACAAGTAGACATTAATACAGGCGTAATCATCGGGATGGTGATTGTCGGCTTTTTTGCTGTGTTGGGAGGAATGAAAGGTATCACCTGGACACAAGTAGCCCAGTATTGTGTATTGATTTTTGCTTTCCTCATTCCGGCGATCGCTATTGCTAATTTATTGACAGGTAATCCTGTTCCACAACTAGCATTTACATTCAGTGATGTTGCTGACAAGCTCAATAAAATTCAGGTTGACTTAGGGTTTAAAGAGTATACTCAGCCGTTCGTCAACAAGCCGATGATAGATGTATTGTTCACCACTATTGCCTTAATGGTAGGCACGGCTGGGCTACCTCATATTATTGTCAGATTTTACACTGTACCTAGTGTACGTGCAGCGCGCTTTTCTGCTGGTTGGGCATTATTATTCATCGCCATTTTATACACCACCGCGCCAGCTTTGTCGATGTTTGCCCGCTATAACTTGATCAATACTTTGCATAATCAAACAATTACACAAGTACAGCAATTAGATTGGGCGAACAAATGGGAAAAAACGGGACTACTAACCTTTGACGACAAAAATCAAGATGGGCGACTTCAGCTAACACCTAATAAAGACACCAACGAAATTAAAATTGATCGCGATATTATTGTCCTTTCTACCCCAGAGGTCGCCAACTTACCGCCCTGGGTAATAGCTTTAGTAGCTGCAGGTGGATTAGCTGCGGCTTTGTCTACAGCATCAGGTTTATTGTTGGTAATTTCCAGTTCCGTCGCCCATGATGTTTACTACCGCATAGTCGATTCCACAGCCTCAGAACAAAAACGGGTATTTGTCGGGCGGATCATGGTAGGTTTATCGTTGGTTTTGGCGGGATATTTTGGCGTAAATCCACCAGGATTTGTGAGTGAAGTTGTGGCTTTTGCCTTCGGTTTAGCCGCCGCTAGCTTCTTCCCTGTGATCTTCTTGGGAATCTTCGACAAGCGTACCAATTCTCAAGGTGCGATCGCGGGAATGTTAACAGGTTTACTGTTTACGATCATTTACATTGTCGGTGTGAAGTTTGCAGGGATGCAACCTTGGTTTTTCGGTGTTTCTCCCGAAGGAATTGGCACTTTAGGTATGGTGATTAATTTGGTAGTTACCTTTGTGGTTTCTCGCCTTACCCCACCCCCACCAGCAGAAATTCAGCTATTAGTCGAAGAGCTTCGTACCCCTACTATTGAAGAATAGCAGCGACTCTAACGGCGACAAAGACCTTTGTGTAGCCGCTTTCCAGGCGGCTACCTGAATGTGCATTTATGCTTACTTTTCGTAAATTTTTTTAGCAAACTCTTGTTTGCGATTCTTGAATAAACTACAAATCTATATATAGATAAAATACAATGCATATCATAGATTTATTCAATCATTGATGAAATATCACACCATTGATGAACTCCTGAGTAATAATCAGTCTTGGGTTGCAGACAAACTAGCTCTAGACGCAAATTACTTTAACAAGCTGTCAAATGGGCAAAAACCTCCTTTTTTGTACTTAGGATGTTCTGACAGTCGTTTACCTCTGACCAACTTTACGCGCACAGAACCCGGAGAGTTATTTGTCCATCGCAATATTGCTAATCAAGTTTCGCTTACAGATCTCAACTTCTTAGCGGTTTTAGAATATGCGATTTGCCATCTTCACGTGGAACACATCATTGTTTGTGGCCACTACGATTGCGGTGGGATTAAAGCAGCGTTAGAGGGAAGAACTACTGGCATTATTGATAACTGGGTAAATCCTATTCGAGAACTTTATCTGCAAAACCAAGAAGAGATAGACGCTTTACCAACCAGAGAAGCACGTCTGAATTTTTTAGCAGAAATTAACGTCCTAGCGCAGGTGAAGAATCTCTACCACACTCCCATATTGCGGAAAGCACTCCACGATCAAAACGCCCCTAGCATTCATGGTTGGGTACTAGACATCAAAACAGGGTTAATCAAAGACTTGCATGTCTCAACTTTACAATGGCAATTAACTTCATCTTCCTTGTTGTCTAAACTGCCTTTAGTTACTATGTCTGAGATCAATCCTACAGATGGAGTTGCAGGTTGTTGTTGCGAACAAGCCAGTGAGTTAGGTTTATCTACAGTTGAAAATTAGGTTGGGGATTGGGGATTGGGGACTGGGGACTGGGGATTGGGGATTGGAGATGAGGAAGAAGGGGAGAAATTACCAATTACCCATTACCAATTACCCATTACCCATTACCAAATAACAAATGACCAATGACAAATGACCGTGAGATAAGCTTGATGTTTATGATCAAGTCTGAGGATCTCTGCTGATTTACCACGATTTATCTACTGACAAATAGTCTAATAACTAATATTAAATACTTCATTATTTCTTCTGAATCTCACTCATATCAGCTAAAATCAGAAATTATTTTTATACATAGCAACACACTTCGCTGCATAATTTCGCTGGTAGCACTCTACGAAAATTGTTAGATTACTGATATTTTGGGGAATTTTAATAACAGTAATCATCTCCTCAAGCAATTATTAAACCCCAGGCTATGACATCCGCAGCACCTCAATTTCCGGAAATTTCTGGCTACACCATGACTGAGCAAATTTATCATGGTTCGCGGACAACAGTGTATAGAGCAATACAAGATAGCCAGGGATTACCCGTTGTCATTAAGGTGCTGCAACGAGAGTATCCCACCTTTGGGGAATTGGTGCATTTTCGCAATCAGTATGCGATCGCCAAAAATCTGCCCATCACTGGAATTATTCAACCCCTGAGCCTAGAACCATTTGGTAATGGCTATGCTCTCATCATGGCTGATTGGGGTGGTATATCGCTGGAAACATATATTCAGCAACAGCCATTAGACTTAGTACAAACCTTAGAAATCGTTATTCAACTGGCTGACATCCTCCACGAACTTCACCAACATCGAGTTATCCACAAGGACATTAAACCCGCTAACATTTTGATTCATCCAGAATCCCAGCAAGTAAAGTTGATTGACTTTAGTATTGCTTCTGTGTTGCCAAAAGAGACTCAGGAAATCCAAAACCCCAACACCCTAGAAGGAACCTTAGCTTATCTTGCCCCCGAACAAACGGGACGAATGAATCGCGGTATCGATTACCGCAGTGATTTTTATGCCCTCGGTGTCACCCTGTATCAATTACTCACAGGTCGCTTACCCTTCGTTGCCGACGACCCCTTAGAATTGGTGCATTGTCACATCGCTAAAATTGCTACATCTATTCATGAAGTAAATACTGCTGTGCCGCCAATCTTGGGGGCAATTGTCGCTAAACTGATGGCGAAAAATGCTGAAGAGCGCTATCAAAGTGCCTTAGGACTCAAGCATGATTTAGCACAGTGTTTAAAACAATGGCAAGAAACTGAGTCAATTGCAGAGTTTGATCTGGGACAGAGGGATTTGTGCGATCGCTTTCTCATTCCCGAAAAGCTCTACGGCAGAGAAACCGAAGTTCAGGTATTATTGGATGCTTTTGAGCGGGTTACCCAAGGGTCATCAGAAATGATGCTGGTGGCTGGTTTTTCGGGTATTGGGAAAACAGCCGTGGTCAATGAAGTGCATAAGCCCATCGTCAAACAACGAGGTTACTTCATTAAAGGCAAGTTTGACCAATTTAATCGTCATGTGCCCTTTTCTGCCTTTGTGCAAGCCTTCCAGGACTTGATGGGGCAATTACTCAGTGAAAGTGATAGCCAATTGCAGACTTGGAAAGTTCGGATTCTCGAAGCACTGGGAGAAAATGCCCAAGTGATTATGGAACTGATTCCCGAACTGGAGCGGATTATTGGAGTGCAGCCCCCAGCACCGGAATTATCAGGAACAGCAGCCCAAAATCGGTTTAATTTATTGTTTCATCGGTTCATTCAAGTCTTTACCACCCCTGAACACCCTTTAGTGATGTTTGTAGATGATTTGCAGTGGGCAGATTCGGCTTCACTGAATTTGATTCAGGTGTTAATGTCTGAGTCTCAAACTGGCTGTTTATTACTGTTAGGGGCGTATCGGGACAATGAAGTCTTTGCGGCTCACCCATTGATGTTAACTCTCAATGGTATGGAAAAAACCGGGGCAATCATCCACACCATCACCCTGCAACCCCTGAATTTTACCAGCCTGAATCACCTGATTGCTGATACCCTTCATGCTCCCCCATCGGTAGTGCAACCTTTGACAGAACTGGTAATGCAGAAAACCCAGGGTAATCCCTTCTTTGCTACCCAGTTTTTGAAGGCATTACATCAAGACCAGTTAATTACCTTTGACCCAGATGCAGGGCATTGGCAGTGTGATATTGTACAAGTGCGAAATGCGGCTTTGAGCGATGATGTGGTCGAATTGATGGCGCAGCAATTGCAAAAGCTGCCGGAAACAACGCAAGAGATTTTAAAACTTGCGGCTTGTATTGGGACACAGTTTGATTTAACCACATTGGCGATCGTTTCACAGCAATCTCCAACAGAAGTGGCAACAGATCTGTGGAAAGCGTTACAGGAAGGGTTGATTTTGCCCCAAAGTGATCTGTACAAATTCTATTTGTCAGAAACTCAAGCAACGCCGCACACCCTACAAGAAACACTCAATTATCGTTTTCTGCACGATCGCGTCCAACAGGCTGCTTATTCTCTAATTCTGGAAAACCAGAGGCAGCTGACTCACCTGACGATTGGAAAATTGCTATTAGCAAATAGTAATTCATCTTTCCAAGATAGTCATTTATTTGAAATTGTTCATCAGTTAAATTGTGGCATCTCACTAATTACGGAAGTAGACCAACGTTATCAATATGCTCAGTTAAATTTACAAGCAGGTTACAAGGCTAAAGACTCGACTGCATATAATGCAGCCCTACATTTTTGCGACAAGGGAATGCAATTTCTGCCGACGGAGAGCTGGGATAAAAATTATCATTTGACCCTTCGCATCTATGAATCGGCTGCAGAAGTCGCATTACTTAGCTGTAATTTTGCCAAGATGGAAGATTTGATCCAAATAGTTCTAAAAAACACAGATGACTTGTTAGAACAAGTTAAAGTTTATGAAATCCAACTGCAAGCTTATCAAGTACAAAATCAGCAATTGCAGGCGATTAAAATTGGCAGGGAAATCCTACAAAAGCTAGGAGTCATACTACCAGAATCTATTACACTTGCAGATATCCAAAGACAGGTAGAACAGACGCTGATTAAGTTATCAAAATACACCCTAGAAGAATTAATCAATTTGCCCATCACCCATGATACTACTGCTATGGCAGCAGCGCGAATCATGACGAGTTTAGTCCCTTCAATTCATCAAGCCCATCCCCTCTTATTTCCAATTGTTGCCTGCGAAGAAGTTAATCTATCCCTGCAATACGGCAACTCATTGTTCTCTGCACCAGGATATGCAGATTTTGGTATTATTGTTAGCTCTGTGTTGAGTCAAATAGAAGCAGGTTATCGTTTTGGACAGCTAGCACTGCAGTTAATGGAGAAATTTAACGAAACTTCTGTGCAAAGCATGGTTCTGTTTAAAGTTGCCGCATTTAATCAATCGCATCAACAAAATATACGCACCGCAATTTCTTTATTAAATAAATCCTATCAAGTGGCAATCGAAACAGGCGATTCTGTACACGCGCTGGTTTCGACTTCATTTAGATTGTTCTACTCGTATTTGAGTGGAGAACAACCTTTACCAGATTTATTAGCAGAGGTTGAAATTTACCAATCAAAATTTGCCACGAGTCAACATTTTCTGAGTTGGGTATATATTATTCGCTCCTCTATTCACAATTTGACTGAACTGAGTGAAAATCCAGATTGTTTGGGGTCGGTTGAGGCTGAGAATGAAATATTATCTACTCTACTTCAAGAAAATGATGAGTTAGCACTGCATCTATTTTACTTAAGTAAATTAATCCTCAGTTATTCATTCGGTCGTTTTGAGGCTGCGATGCAGATAGCAGATCTAGGAGTTAAATATCTCAAAGCCGGTATTAGTATGCCATCAGCACCAGCTTACTACTACTATGATTCACTAACCCGGTTAAAATTCTACTCCCATCTTCAACCTTCATCTCAAGAGCAACTTTTATCGCAAGTTGATTCCAACCAAAAAAACCTCTTGGTTTACGTGAATGCTGCTCCCATGAATTATCAGCATAAATATCACTTGGTAGAAGCAGTGCGTTTCCATGAGTTGGGTAAACGAGCGGACGCGATGGAATTTTTTGATTGTGCTATTGCGGGAGCAATAGCCAACGGCTTTATCCAAGATGAAGCACTTGCCAACGAACTCGCTGCCAAATTTTATCTCAATTACGGCAAAGATAAATTCGCTGCAGGATACATACAAGAAGCTTACTACTGTTATAGTCGCTGGGGTGCTAAAGCCAAGGTTGCCGATTTAGAAACTCACTATCCCAAATTGCTGCGCCCCATATTGCAACAAACAGCAACATCGGCTGATGAGTTGACAACGCTGATGACCATTGCTGCGCCTGGGGTATCGGTTCATAAAGGCACTCATCATAGTTCCAGTAGTAACAGCATCAATCAAGCCCTGGACTTTGCCACTATCCTCAAAGCTTCTCAAGCCCTTTCTAGAAGCATTCAACTGGATGAGCTACTACATGAACTCACCCAAATTATTTTGCAAAACGCAGGTGGCGATCGCTGTGTATTGATCCTCCCCAATGAAACTGCAGAATGGCAAGTGCGGGCGATCGCCACACCCGATGATGTACAACTTTTTGCTGAACCACTCACCAATAATCCCCATATTCCGGTGAAATTAATTCAGTATGTGAAAAATACGCAAGAAACTGTGGTAGTCGATGAACTCAAAACTGATTTACCCGTAATTGATGACTACCTCAGACAACGCCAACCTAAGAGTATTCTCTGTTTACCACTGCTGAATCAAGGTCATCTGATTGGGATTTTATACCTGAAAAACCGCCGCACCAGTGGAGTTTTCACTAGCGATCGCCTTCTAATTCTCAACTTTCTCTGTACTCAAGCTGCCATTTCTCTAGAAAATGCCCGCCTCTATCAACAGGCAAAAACCTACGTCCGGCAGCTTGAGCAGTCGCAATTGCAAATTGTCCAAAGCGAGAAAATGGCATCTTTAGGAAATTTGGTTGCAGGTGTCGCCCATGAAATCAACAATCCTATCGGCTTCCTGAATGGCAGTATCAACAACAGCAAAGAATACGTACAAGATTTACTCGGACATTTAGCTCTTTATCAAAAGTACTATCCCCAGCCAGTTGCGCCAATTCAAGACAATGCCGAAGATATCGACTTGGAATTTCTTGTGGCAGACTTACCAAAGTTATTCAATTCGATGGCAGGCGCAACACATCGGATCACAAATATTAGTAATAGCCTCCGTACCTTCTCCCGTGCTGATACCGAATACAAAATCAGTGCCAATCTTCATGAAGGACTCGATAGCACCTTGTTAATTTTGAAATATCGCCTCAAAGCTAACGAACACCGTCCCGCGATTCAAGTCATCCCAGACTTTGGAGATTTACCCCCAATCGAATGCTTTCCTGGACAGTTAAACCAGGTATTTATGAATATCCTGGCAAATGCCATCGATATGTTTGACGAAATGGCACAGACTCAATCCTTCCAAGAACTGGAAGCAAATCCCCAAAAAATTACCATTCGCACTGAAGTTGTCTCAAATCAGGTACAGATTTGTATCCGTGATAATGGCAAAGGGATGACAGAAGAGGTACAAGAGAAAATTTTTGACCACTTATTCACTACCAAAGCTGTGGGTAAAGGTACAGGATTGGGATTGGCGATCGCTCGTCAAATTGTAGTAGAAAAACATGGTGGTAGCTTAAATGTGTGGTCTGAGTTAGGTAACGGAACTGAGTTCACAGTCAAAATTCCTATGAGTCTTCATCCTTAATTTTCAAAAATGAATAAAAATAGCTTCCTCTGGGTTCCAATCAGCACCTTGACAGAACTCATCCACCCAAGAAGAGACAGTAGTAGCATTACTAATATGTGAAAGTTTGACTTTCTTGGGTATGGGTGGTAATTGCACCTTCAGGGATTTACCATTACTAGGACGCTTGATATTGAGACCAAGAGATTGCAGGGTTTTTTCATTGACAGATACTTCAGTAGGCTGGGCTAGTGGCTCTATTTGCTGTTCAGGTAAAATCTCATCCGTGGGTTTTTCCGCCAGCAGCGTTGTAGCAGCAGACTCTCGACTCACCGCCGTAGCCACTGCAACTGATGATTCTGGTTGGCGATCGCGAACTACGCTATTAGTTGTAAATGATGGTACAGCAATTTTTGTGGGAGTGCGATCGCTTAAAAACGGTTCGGAATTGAATACTCTTGTAGGAGATTCGGAAGTTACCGCTAAATTCTCAGTAGCTAATAATACAGGCTGCAATTTATCCTGAATTTCTGCTAAAGGTTCAGCAGAAAATTGGTCAGCAACAATAGCATCCTCTTTATTAATTAAATCTAACTCTTCATCAGGATTGAAGTTCAGACCCAATGCCCTAATTATTTCATCAGGGTTATTATTGAGTTCCATAATAAAACCAAGTATCTGATCAAACTCTGGTTCTAAAACCGATAGAGTAGCCAACATAAAACCAGATGAAGGTCGGCGCAGACCATCATAAGTAGCCCAAATCCGCATTTTTACTAACCAGGGCCGGTTTTGTTCGTAGTAACTCAGCCACTTCATTTTCAATGATTGACGTAGCTGTTGAATGTTCATTGGCTTCCTCACTTCAGTCAACAAAGAGTGCAGACTTGATATTTTTAAAACAGGTTTATCCCTGGGGATGAAACCGATAATAAAGCATCTGCTTGACTCTTTGATCACCAATTAAATGTTGTTCTACCAATAGAGGTACTTCGCTTGGTTGAACTCGGCTATACCAAACCATCTCAGGTAATACCAGTACCATCGGCCCGCTACCACATTGTCCCAAACAGCTGCTAGGTGTAACGACAACACCGGGAACGGGTAAAGCCGCAAAAGCAGCTAACACATCTGCTGCGCCTTGTTTTTTACAAGTGCGGTTTTGACACACCCGCACACATTTTGGCACAGCAACAGGATTTATTGTTGGGAACTGTGGCTGAGTAGTGTTTGACATGGGGATTGGGGATTGGGGACTGGGGACTGGGGATTGAGAAGATAATTAATTATTTTGACTCTTGTACAGACGCGATTCATCGCGTCTCTCCGTCTCACCAACAGACGCGATGAATCGCGTCTCTACAATTTTTAACTAATCTACGGAAAGTCCTTTAGAGGCCAGCCATTCGCGGTTGAATATGCGGGACTGATAGCGGGAACCACTGTCACAGAGAATGGTAACGATGGTGTGTCCTGGGCCTAACTGCTTGGCTAATGCAACAGCCGCAGCCACATTAATCCCTGTGGAACCACCCATTAACAACCCATCTTTTCTCAGCAGTTGGTAAACTACTCGCAAAGCTTCTGGGTCATCTATCTGGATTGCATCGTCTGCGGGTGCGCCTTCCATATTGGCTGTGATGCGACTGTTACCAATCCCTTCAGTGATGGAATTGCCTTCCATCTTGATTTCACCTGTTTTAATGTAGCTGTAAAGTCCGCTACCAAGGGGGTCAGCAACAACGCATTTAACCGCCGGATTCTTTTCTTTTAAGTAAAGTGCAACACCAGCAAATGTTCCACCAGTACCAGTTGCAGCTACCCAACCGTCAACTTTACCGTCTGTTTGTGACCAAATTTCTGGGCCTGTGGTTTCATAATGAGCAATGCGGTTAGCTAAATTATCAAACTGATTTGCCCAAATCGCGTTGTCTAACTCCGCCGCAATTCTGCCAGATAGCCTTACATAGTTATTGGGGTCTTTGTAGGGAACAGCGGGAACCGGACGAACTTCTGCACCTAGTGTTGTGAGTGCGTCTATCTTTTCTTGGGATTGGGTATCAGGAATAATAATGAGGCATTTGTAACCTTTGGCATTGCAAATATGCGCCAAGCCAATGCCAGTATTACCAGCTGTACCTTCAACTACTGTACCACCAGGCTTGAGTAAACCTTTCTTTTCTGCGTCTTCAATAATATACAGTGCAGCCCGGTCTTTAACGGAACCACCTGGATTAAGAAATTCGGCTTTAGCTAAAATTTCGCACCCTGTTTCTTCACTAAAGCTGTTGAGGCGAATCAGAGGTGTGTTACCAACTGTGCCTACGAAGCCATGTTTGATATCCATATTTGACCGTACCTAAATTATTTTCTATAAAAATTTTGGCGTATACTGGCGGCAGTATTTATAGTTTTTTTAAGCCTTCCATATCTAATTTTAGCTTGCAATCCTATTTGAAAATTTTCCCAATCCCCAATCCCCAATCCCCAATCCCCAGCAAAGTAGCGATTATACCGAGGCTTTATAAATTTTAGTAAAATAAAATACATCTATGTGACATGATTACTTAAATCATGTGATTGTCCTAGACGGAGTGGACAGTAATGGAAAGCGATCGCAATCAAGAACTGGAACAGCGCGAACGTGAACTTCGACAACGAGAAGTAGAATTAAGACTCCGGGAAATGGAAGCAGAAATTAATCCTCCTGTTTATAAAACTGTTAAGCATCAGCCGGAAAAGCTATCTCAGCCATTGTTGAAAAATATCATGCTGGGTGCAAAGTTGTTTGCTATTGCTGTAGCGGTGCTGGTGGCGGTGAGAATCGCCGCAGCTTTGGCGGGGATGATTATGTTCGCTGCGCTGGTGTGGCTAGTTTACAAGCTGTTTCTGGAATCTTCTAAAAATCAACCTTAATTAGGGTATGAATCTGATGAGTAATCAAGTTGCAACTGATCAATTTATCAATGATTTAGAACGGGTTGCACAAGTGCGATCGCGGATGGCTGATTGTTTAAGCAAACTTGCAGATACAATTAATCAAGCTGAATTGGTTGGCGAATCTTCCTCAGGGAAACTCAGCCTAGAACGCGATATTGAAGATATTGCAGCAGCCAGTAAAAATCTCAAGCAAGGTGTATTTCGTCTGTTAGTTTTAGGCGATATGAAACGAGGTAAAAGTACGTTTCTCAATGCCTTAATTGGGGAAAATTTATTACCCAGTGATGTTAATCCCTGTACCGCAGTCTTAACTGTATTGCGCTACGGGCCAGAGAAAAAGGTTACAATTTATTTTAATGACGGGAAAAGTCCCCAAGAATTAGATTTCCAAAGCTTTAAATATAAATATACTATTGACCCTGCTGAAGCCAAGAAACTAGAACAAGAGAAGAAACAAGCATTTCCTGATGTTGATTATGCAGTAGTTGAGTATCCCTTAACGCTATTAGAAAAGGGTATTGAGATTGTTGATAGTCCAGGGTTAAATGATACGGAAGCGCGTAACGAATTATCTTTAGGTTATGTAAATAATTGTCATGCTATCTTGTTTGTAATGAGAGCATCACAACCTTGTACATTAGGCGAACGTCGGTACTTAGAAAATTACATTAAAGGTCGAGGCTTAACTGTTTTCTTCTTAGTCAATGCATGGGATCAAGTGCGGGAATCGTTGATAGATCCCGACGATACAGAAGAGTTAAATGCAGCAGAAAATAGATTACGGCAAGTATTTAAAGCGAATTTGGCAGAATATTGTCATGTAGATGGACAGAATATTTATAGCGAGCGAGTTTTTGAGCTTTCCTCAATCCAAGCACTGAGAAAAAGATTGAAGAATCCGCAAGCAGATTTACAAGGAACTGGCTTTCCAGAGTTTATGGGAGCATTAAATACTTTCCTCACTAGAGAACGTGCGATCGCAGAATTACGACAAGTCAGAACTTTGGCGAGACAAACTTGTAATCACACCCGCGAAGCTATCGAAAGACGCTTACCTTTGCTAGATAAAGATGTTGATGAATTGAAGGAGAGAATTGAGTCTGTAGAACCGGAGTTCAAGAAGCTAACCAATATTGGCGATCAATTCCAAAAAGAAATTATCAATACTAGAGATACACAAGCGAGAACAATTTCAGAATCTTTTCGCAGCTATGTTTTAAATCTTGGTAATACTTTTGAAACCGATTTCTTACGCTATCAACCAGAATTAAATTTGCTGGATTTACTCAGTAGCGGTAAACGAGAAGCATTTAATGCAGCGCTGCAAAAAGCCTTTGAACAATATATTACTGATAAATTCTCTGCTTGGACTTTAACTGCGGAAAAAGATATTAATACAGCTTTTAAAGAACTTTCTCGCAGTGCTGCACAGTATGGCGCATCCTATAGCCAAGTTACAGACAAAATTACCGAAAAATTAACTGGACAACAAGTAAAAGTTCATTCTACAGGTACGCCAGAAGATGATAAATCTCCTGGTTGGGCAAAATGGGCGATAGGATTGTTATCCTTATCACAAGGAAATTTTGCGGGTGTAGCTCTAGCTAGTGCAGGGTTTGATTGGAAAAATATTTTATTGAATTACTTCACTGTAATTGGCATTGGCGGTATAATTTCGGCAGTAACAGGGATTTTTCTCGGCCCTATTGGATTTGCCTTGTTAGGCTTAGGAATAGGCGTTTTACAAGCAGATCAAGCACGTAAAGAATTAGTCAAAACTGCTAAAAAAGAACTAGTAAAACACTTACCCCAAGTAGCCAACGAACAATCTAAGACTGTATATGATGCAGTCAAAGAATGTTTTGACTCTTACGAAAGAGAAGTTACTAAGCGGATTAATGACGATATCACATCTCGTAAAGCAGAATTGGATAATTTGCTGAAGCAAAAAGCCTCACAGGAAATCAATCGCGAAAGTGAATTGAAGAGGTTAAAGAATTTGCAAGAAGCAGTGATAGAAGAATTACGAAAGATTGAAGCTGCTTACAGCAATTTATTAGCTTACTATAGCTGAGATAATTTTCTCTGCTGTGAATTTATTCCCCAGACACCCGACTTCTTAAAGAAGTCGGGTATCTACATCCAAGGAAACGAGAAAACAGGTAAATATGCAACCACAATACCAAGATTATCAAGAGCTAATCAATTCTCTAAAATCTGCATCTACATTACTAGGTTTAGATAGTAAATCACAACTACATCAAGATGTAACTGCAATTTCTAATTATCTAGCTAATCCTAACTTTCAGATTGCGGTATTTGGCCCTTTTAATCATGGTAAATCAACTCTTCTCAATGCCATATTAGGAAATCGCACTTTACCAATAGATTTAATTCCCACCACAGGCGCAGCAATTAGCGTCAAATATGGGACTGATTTACAAACTCGCATCATCTTAAAAGATGGTACGGCAATTGAGCGTGATGGTACAGAAATTTTGCAGCAGTTTGCCATTTTGGATGGTAACAGACAGATGCGCCAAGATGTAGCATCTGTAGAAGTTTTTTGTCCTCATCCTTTTTTAGCAAGAGGTATAGAATTACTAGATTTACCAGGCACAAATGACAGAGAAGCACAAGATAATCTAGTCCGCGATCGCCTGCTGACTACAGATTTAGTTATACAATTACTTGATGCGCGCAAGTTAATGACTTTAGGTGAACGCGAAAACCTGCGCGATTGGCTATTGGATCGGGGTATTAAAACAGTTATTTTTGTGGCTAATTTTATTAACTTACTCGAACCAGATGAGCAGCAACAAGTGCAAAATCGTCTGCTGTTTGTTGCAGAAAGCTTCCGCGCCGAATTACCGCCAGGGTTTAGTAATTTATATCGTGTGGATGCTTTACCAGCGTTAAGAGCTAGATTAAAAGGAGATGTGGCTCTAGCTACTAGTAGTGGGTTAACAACCTTTGAAGCAGCTTTGCAAAATATTGTGGGTATTTTACAACAAAATCGCGGTACTGTACGCTTACCCAGAGTACAGGCGATCGCATCTCAAATTCAATTAAATTTAAAAGCTAAAATTGACCCTCTTCTAAGCGAAGTTAGCTCTTTTGATGACAAACAAACTGCGAAAATTGCAATTAAACAAAAAGCTGCCAATCTTATTCAGCAAGGCTTAAATAAGAGTATTGATGAATTACGCAATTGGCTAAATATAGACTCTCTACTTAAAAAATATCAAACTGATGCCACAGTAGCAATTGCTGAAAATAAGTTTAAAAATTGGCAAACAGATATATTAAAAAAAGACTTAACAGAGTTACAACGCTCGATAATGAAATGGCTATATCAAGCTTACGAATTTTTTCAAGAAGAAAGACCAGAAGATTTATTGATTCCCTTACCCAGCGAACCCCAAATTAATCTACCTCCTAAGCCAAACAATAGCAATGATTTAAGTGAAACTGGTACGGTAGCAGTTGGTAGTGGTATTGGCTGGTTATTAGGTGGGCCTGTTGGTGCAGCTGTATTAGGAAGTATTTCCTATTTATTAAATAAAAATATTCAAGATGCTGACGATAAATCAGCGAAGGAATCCTATCATCAGCAAGTTGCTCAAATTTGTATAAATGCAACTGAGGATTATTTCACTCAATTGAGTAATCAAGGATTAGCAATATTAGCTGAATATGAACCAAAAGCTAAAAAAGTAATCCGATTTGTAGGTAGTCAAGAACCACTAGAAATTGCTAATAAGCGGCAAAATTTACAGCAGTTACAAAATAATTTTAATCAATTACTGCAAGAATTAAATAAAGCTAAGATACCTGCTAATTATCAACCTTATCGAGAAATACCAAAATACAAGCCATATACCCCACCAGCAGAACCAGAACAAAAGACTTACGCAAAAGTAGAAGAAAAAGTGAATGATTCTGCATCCTCTACATATCGTAGTTCGACTCACCGTGTTAACACTCCTCCCCCACCAAAGGCTTCACCATCTCCCAATCCAGCCGAAGTGGAAGCAAAATTTCGCAATTGGGAACTCGATGAAGAAATAGCAAGGATGAAAGCAGAAATGCGTTCTCCAGGCTATCAAGCTAACAAACAAAGCAATACAAATCAAAATAACAATAGATCTCAGCAACCTAAAACCCAAGCGGAAAAAGATAAAATTACTCGCGCATATTCAGTTTTAGGATTGCAAGCTGGTGTTTCATTGGCTGAGATAAAACAAGCTTATAAAGCTTTGGTGAAAAAATGGCATCCAGATTTATTTGTTAATCAGCCACAATTACAAAAACAAGCTCAAGAAAAAATGCGACTAGTTAACGAAGCTTATACAATTTTGTCGGAAAAATCTCAATAAAATTCTAATATTTTGGATAAAAGGTTATATTACCAAACTTTACTCATATTCAAAACAAACCCAGGTAACACCGGATCACCGCTAAGAGTATCAGGATTATCTAAACATTCTGCTAGGTTACCAGGACGATAAATATAAACTTGACGATGTTTGCGATCAATTAACCAGCCTAACTGTACCCCAGGTTCCCGCATATATTCTTCCTTCATTCGCTTCCCACGCCATAATCACACGCTCACGCAAATCCTTTGAGTAAGATACTGGCATCTATTCATACAATATTATCTCTTCATTCTAGTTGAGCTTGTGGTTCAATTACCTGAAAATAGCTGTAATTATCCCTTCTCGGGAGATTTGATGTATTTGCTCATCATATCGTCAGGGCGGAAACTTCAGATCAAAGCTGCACTGTTTACCAAGGAATTATTGTCTACAATCCAAGGAATCAACCTGTGACACTACAAGTATTACACGCCGCCAGCTACCTTTCTAGTGAAGCACCATTTATTGCTTTACCGGATATGGTAGATAATTCCCAAAGTACAGCTTATGCTGGCCCTGGTAGCAGGACAATGAACGATGTACTACGGGGAATTAGACAGAGTAATTTTCCAGAAAAGCTGGTAATTGAACCAGGAAAAACCCAAATATTAGCGAATTTACCTATACCTGTAAATGCTCCCTCTTCTAATGGTCGCACAATAATGATGCGATTAGCGAGCGATCGCCCAATTTATATGGCAAACTTAGCTAAAAATAGCCCTACACCTCCCACCATCACTGAATGGCAAAGGCTCTTAGATACAGGCAGTTTAGCAGGAAAACGCGACCCCATCCCCACGCCTCTCGACCCTCCCAGAGAACCGACGGTATTTAGCCGCGTCGCTGGTGTCTCTCAAGGAACGCAATGGCAAGCAAATCTGACGGATAATCCTAATGTGTCCGAGTTAACCATACCCCAACCCGGAAAATCCTTTGCTTATCCTTTAGGCACTGTGCATTTAATTACTCTTTGCACCGGACAAATACAGAGTGCGCCAATGCTGAAACGCTATCCTGATACGGCGTATTTTGCTCACACTAACTATGGTGTTGAGTACAATCTGACTTTACCGTTACGTAATAGTAGTAATCAAAGTCAGATAGTTACCGTATCAATACATACACCTTTAAAAGATGAAGGGGGAACCGATAGACTACTATTTTTAAAGCCAAGGGTGGAACAGATATTTTTTCGCGGTACTGTGAGGGTGCATTACACCGATGATAATGGCGAGGAAAAGACGCGCTATGTACATTTAGTACAACGTCGGGGACAAATGGGTGAACCTTTAGCAACGTTGAAAATGTTAGCGGGAGAGAAGCGACAAGTACAGGTAGATTTTTTGTATCCTCCTGATTCTACGCCGCCGCAGGTGGTGACGGTGAGGACTGAGGGGTAAATATCTCACGCAGAGACAACAGAGGCGCAGAGTTTTTTAGTTAGAGTTAAAAAAGGTGGCTTTTGAGAGGGAATAAGTTTATGGTTGCGAGTCCAGACAGCAAGTATATGTCTCCTCAAGAATATCTGGAATGGGAAGTACGTCAAGAAATTAAATACGAATATATTGATGGTAAAGTTTTCGCCATGACTGGGGGTACTCTTCCCCATACAACCATTGCTTTAAACTTGGCTTCAGCTTTAAAAAGTCACCTGCGGGGAAGTCCTTGTCTTCCTTACATGGCGGATGCAAAAGTAGCTGTATCAGAAAAGGGGCCTTTTCATTATCCTGATGTTGTAGTGAGTTGCGATGAACGGGATAAACAAGCAATTCAATTTCTTCAGTATCCTTGTTTAATTGTGGAAGTCCTTTCCCCAAGTACGGAAGCTTACGATAGAGGTAGTAAATTTACTCGGTATCGTCGGATTGAAACTTTGCAAGAATATGTGCTGATTGATGCTGAGAAAATTGGTGTAGATTGTTTTCGGTTAAATGATAGAGGAATTTGGGAGTTACATCCTTATGAAGCAGGGGATGAAGTTAAGTTAACCAGCGTTGATTTTCGCTTTCCCATAGCTTTGCTGTATGAGAACGTGCAATTTCCTACATAAGGTTTTTTGAAATTGTAGCAGGTGCGGTGGGAAGAAAGAGCGATCGCTTGGATGTGGCAATAAAGTAGTGCGTAGACGCAAAGCGGCTTGTCGTTAGACATCGCTCTTTAGTTTCGGTTAAAATTGCCACAATGTAGATATGTAAATCAATGGCTGAAACTGGCAGAATCAGGGTTGCAAAAGATAAAGCGGAGTTAGTCAAAGCTTTAACATCCTCCGACGGGGAAACGGGGCCTTTTCAAACTTTTGCTGATGTAATTGTGTTTGCAGCGGCTTTGGGTGTCAAGCATAAAAAGCGTGTTCCTTTGGGGGAGATTTCAAAAAGAGAACCTTCGCCAATTCCTCAAGAACAGTTTATTGTCAGAGGATATGATACGGTCATAAATTTAATCGCTATCATTGAAACTCAAGACATCCAGGTTTTAGCTTTTCATGATGGCAACAATAATGAACAACGTAATCTTCTTTTTGAAGAATATGCCAATGGAGGTTTAGAGATATTACAGGCAGAAGTTCGAGGTGCAGTAGACTATTCAGAAAGAATTTTGCTGCTTCTCAGCATGGAAAGAGATAACAACGATCCAGAACAAGAGGAATTTAATCTGAGTAAATTCCTTAATTATCAATAGAGATATTAGATTACTAACTATATATAGCAATCCGCTTTGATTTCTGAAATTATTTGCTTAGTAAGGGAATAGGGAACGGGGAACAGGAAGAAGAAATATAAAAGTGTACTTAGGTTCTTTTAAAAATCAAATATGAGTCCTAGATGAATATTTATAGCAAAGATATAGCGTTTCTCAGGCTAGTGGAGTACGCTTATAACTTAGACTGTAAGATTAAATCTGAGCATCTCCTCAAGTATAAAAATGAAACCATATTCCCTAGACTTTCGCCAAAAAATATTTGATACCTATAAGATAGGTGAAATATCACAACGTGATTTAGCCAAAAGATTTTGTGTCAGTTTAAGTTTTATTGAGAAACTACTAAAACAATATAGAGAAACAAACAATATTGCTCCAAAAACCAGAACTAAGCAAACTCCACCAAAGTTAAATGAGGAACAATTGGATGTTCTTTTTGAAATAGTAGAAGCCAAGAACGATGCCACTTTGGAAGAAATTCGTGAGAGCCTCTTTGATAAAATAGGGATAACGATTAGTATCGCTACAGTAGACCGAATGCTCAAAAAAATGGAAATCAGCGTCAAAAAAAAACATTGCACGCTGACGAAAAAGAGACTGAAAGAGTTCAATCATTAAGAGTAGAATTTTGGCTTAAAATTAATGGTATACCCACTGAAAACCTTATATTTCTTGACGAAGCAGGAGCTAATCTATCTTTAATAAGACATTCAGCCCGTGCCAAAAAGGGTAAAAGAGCGCATGGCTCACGACCTCAGAAGCGTAGTAAAAATGTCTCTATAATTGGTGCAATTGGTCTTTGTGGTTTGATTAGTCAATATAGCATTTTAGGTGCAACTGACGGGCTGACATTTGAAGCTTATATTTCTCAAAAATTAGTTCCAAAACTGTGGGAGGGTGCCTACGTAGTCATGGACAATTGCTCAATTCATAAAGGCAAAGAGGTTGAAAAACTAATCGAGTCCGCCGGAGCAAAATTGATTTATTTACCACCATATTCTCCTGATTTTTCGCCAATAGAAAATTGTTGGTCAAAAGTTAAAAATCTACTCCGTTCTATTGGAGCTAGAAGTTATCCAGATTTAGCAAAAGCGATTGAAACTGCTTTTAATCAAGTTTCATTGAATGATATTTATAATTGGTTTACCCATTGTTGCTACTGTACTTCACCAGACTGAGAAACGCTATATAAACTACTATGAACATTTATTTTCACAAATTCAGAGAGGACAAAATTCTTATACTAAGCATAAAAAACTTTCGCCGTATAAACCTATATTTCTTTTATCTGTTATTGAACTAATTGCAACAAACAAGCTATTAGAAAATAAAATTAATCCTAATAGTTCCAATTATTTTAATTTAAAAGAAACATTCCAGAAATATCTCAAAATTATTGGTGGTGAATACAAAAATCAAACAGGAGTTTTTCATCAACGTTTTGAAAATCTGAGAAATGATAAACATAAAGAAACTGGAGAGCAATTTTGGCATTTAGAACTTAAAAAAGATTCTCCCAGAATTGAAGATATAAAAGACGCAGAGGGGAGAAATAGGATCAAAACAGAGGCAAAGCTTATAGAACTAGTAGAATATGGAAGATTCGATGATGAACTCTGGGAAATTTTACAGGATACAGAATCAAGACATTACTTAGTTGATGTAATTATCGATACATTCTTTGCTGATGAAAATAATACTCAAATATACGATATTATTAATACATTTAATGAAGATGCTAAAAGTCAAAATCAAGATGTAGGCAACCCTCAAGAAGCTAATAAAAAATATCGCACAACAAAATCTCTTGTCAGAGACTCTATTTTCCGTAAGTCAGTTATTCGCTTATACGATTATCAATGCGCTGTTTGTAGGCTAAGGATGAAGATAAAGCCTATGGGTTTAAGCCGTTATAAATATATGGTGGATGCAGCCCATATAATTCCGTTCTCTGTAACATATAACAATCAATTGAGTAATGGAATATCACTTTGTAAAAATCATCATTGGGCATTTGATAACGGCTGCTTTAGTTTAGATAATAGCTACTCAATAATTTTTTCCAATAAACTTACTGAAGAATGTCTAACTTCATTAGAAAGGTTAAATACAATACCATTGCAAGATTATCATGGGCAAAAAATATTTTTACCAGTTCAAGAAAAGTATTATCCAAATCTTGAAGCACTTCGTTGGCATCGACAGATACACAAAATATAGTAAATAAGCCTTGTGATTTCTTCACAAGACATACTAAATTTTTAATGTTAGTTTTTTTACAAAAGTAAAGCTTGCCTTTGAATCTATGAGTTATAGAATTACTGGAAGTCCCACTTCCTTGGGTTCAACGAATTCGCCAGTAAAGCTAATAGTTTTATCTTCTACAGTTCTTGCATCAGCTAAAGCTTTGCGAAGTTCTGCACGTTCCATTTGGTCTTGAATCCCACCAAGTATATATATTAGTAACTTCGCCGCTAATTCTCGACCCGCAACTTGTACTCGTTTTTTATTCGGGTCATATAAAACACCATACCAAAGCGATTGGGGATACTCCATCCCACTAAAACCACCTTGTTGGTCAAATTTCCGCAATTTCTTAAATATATCTCCCAACGCAAAACCTTTTTTAAATACTAAAATTCCTAAAGCTTGTGCTAATGCTACTTGACCAACAGGACGGAAAAGCATATTTCCTTCTCCCCCATCTTTTTCAAAACTGAATCGTCTTAAAGCTGGTGTATCTTCATCATCCAAAAGTTTATAACTGGGAAGGAGTGATAAATTATCAAATAGCTTGGTAAATTCTGCAATTCCTCCTTCAATTTCTTCATCCTCTGGTCGCATAGGAATTAAACCTTTTTCTAAAGGTTTCCAATGAGGAAATTTCTGTCCTAAGTATCTCTCTGACATATCTTGAATAGCTTGCAAAGTTGTTAAAACTGTAGAATTTGCTGCAACTGTTGCACTATTCCAATTAACGCGAGGTTTACGCCCAGGCTGTTGTTCTAAAAGTGGATGATTAGTGGCAATTTTCCGCGCTACAATTGCAAAACCATCATCTTCATTTAACTGTGCTAACTGACCTTTAGTTAAAGGTGCAGCCATTAAGTTGACATGAACAAAAATTGACCTTACTCTCCGCCTTGCTTGAGTGCGAGTTTCCCCAGGTGCAACCGCACAAATAAATTCAATCCCGATTTTTTCTTTGGGTAAGCTTTGTAAATAAGCAGGGTCTACCTGATATTGCTTTACTAAATCATCTATTTTAATGAAACTATCATCAGCAGTTTTATCTTTTTTGTAACGCTGAAGTTTCCCAGTTTTAATTAACTCCATTAAACCCTGTACACCCATCAATCGATGTTGACCGTCTAATGCATAAATGGTGACATTATCTTCGGAAATATTCAGTAAACCTACTTTACCGTCTTTATCCAGAGGAGTAAAATCGGTAGTTGATTTAGTTGCTTTTCCTTCACTGTTCCACTCAGCAGCTTTGGAATCGTCAACCCAAGATTGATTAATTACCACCAGTACAGGGGGAAACTTATGATTTTTCCTCGCTGCTAAATACTGAACTAACGGTGCTTGACGTGACCAATCAAGGGGACGCTGCTGAATCTCATCAATGCTATCTGCGTCAATCTCGATGTTATCTGTGTCGGAATTGTACTTATTTTGAAACAGTGGTAAACCTGAAGCAAAGTGAACCCGACCCGCGAACCATTCCAGGGTGACAGAACCAACATAAGCTTCAGTCCCACCCATCTCTGTTTTCTGAACAAGAATTTGGTCTTTCTTTCCTAAGAACTTCTCTAACAGTAAAGCAAGTACCTGTTTATCCTTGGTTTCTCGTTCCTGATATTCTTTAGCGATGTCAGCAGTTGGGTCGGATGCACTGTCTTTCATGTTAATTTTTAAAACCTAGATAATGTAAAGTAGTTTAGTTGTCCAAAAAGTTCGCTATTAATAGTACAGTTTTTAAAAACATTTGAGAAACCCGTGTTCACCCTTGGTGCTGGGTAGATGAGTGTTGACTGTATAAGCCAAATGTGATTGCCCAGATAGAGAGATGAGTTTCCAAAGGTAGGGATAAATGACTACAGCACAACAACCAGAGAATAAAGGTCAGCAATCGCGTACTGTAGCAGATTTAGTGGCAGATATCCAAACTCTTACCGCTGAAATTCAAGAATTGTATTGTTTAGATGAGATTCCCTGGGTTGTGGGCTATTCAGGAGGTAAAGATAGCACTGCAACATTACAGCTGATTTGGAATGCAATCGCCGGATTACCAGTTGAACAAAGAACCAAGCCAGTTCATGTAATTACAACAGACACGCTAGTAGAAAATCCTATAGTCTCTGCTTGGGTACGGAATTCTCTTCAACAGATGAAGGATGTTGCCAAGGAACAAGGAATGCCTGTACAGCCTCATCTACTTTACCCAGCAGTTAAAGATACATTTTGGGTAAACTTAATTGGCAAAGGTTATCCAGCGCCCCGCAATCGGATGCGGTGGTGTACGGAACGCTTGAAGATTAAACCTACTGACGGCTTTATTCGTGACGTAATTCAAGCCAATGGAGAAGTAATTCTGGTATTGGGTACTCGCAAAACTGAAAGCGTCAAACGTTCAATTACAATGGCTAAACATCGAGAATGGCGGATACGCGATCGCATCAATACAAACCCCAACCGACCTAATTCTTTGATTTACTTGCCAATTGAGGATTGGCGGACGGATGAAGTGTGGATTTACCTGAATCAATGGCAGAATCCCTGGGGGTATAGCAACAAAGATTTATTTACTATGTATCGGGGTGCAACAGCAGATAACGAATGTCCCCTAGTTGTTGATACTTCCACTCCTAGTTGTGGTGATTCGCGTTTTGGATGCTGGGTTTGCACAATTGTTAATAAGGATAAATCAATGGAGGCAATGATCCAAAATGATGAAGAAAAAGAATGGATGCAACCTCTACTAGATATTCGTAATGAATTAGATATTAGAGATGACCGCGATAAAAGAGACTTCCGCCGCATCTGGGGTGAAGTTCAACTATTTGAACGCAATGTAGATGGTGAAGTTTCTGTAGAACCTATTCACGGCCCATATACTAAATATTGGCGGGAATATTGGCTGAGAAAGGTCTTAGAAGCAGAAGCACAAGTCCGCCGCACAGCGCCAGAAAATATGCGCGATATTACTTTAATTACCCTTGAAGAAATGAGTGAAATTCGGCGGATTTGGTTGGAAGAGAAACATGAATTTGATGATAGTTTACCCCGAATTTATCAAGAAGTGACTGGTGAAGTATTCCACGATCCTCGTCCTGGTGCTGATAATAGTTTACTAGGTAGCGATGAATGGGCCGTATTAGAAGAAATCTGTGCAGATGACGCTATGCACTTAGAACTGATGGCGAAATTATTAGACACAGAACGTCAGTTTCGCAAGATGGTGCGACGGGTGGGGATATACGATAGTTTAGAGAAATGTTTTAATACTAGTTCCCGTTCTAAAGAAGAAGCTGTTAAAAATGCTCATCTCAAGCGTGATTTGAAAACAGCAATTGACCAAGGTGATGTAGAAAAGGTTAAGCAGTTAACTTTAGGAGATTTTGCAGTTCCAGCAGAACCTGCGGGAGTAAGTACTGCTACGTTGGAAGTAATTGTGGAACAAGAGGAAGTATCTACAGAAAAAACAGAAGTTACCAGTGATTTATCTTCTGAAAAATCAAATAATTGGGGGAAAATGAAATTTCAAAATAAGGAAAAAAAGTCTAAAAGAAGTTCTAAATAAATATAAATACTACAGTATGGCAAAATCCAAAGTTAAACATAAAAAGAGTGATTTATCTACGCCATGCTGTACTAATATAAAAACCCTGATACCCATTACCAATTACCAATTACCCATTACCATTTCCCCCATAGCAGCTAATGCCATTTGATATTCAACTGCTACCAAAAATTGATGCCAAATCTCTGCGAGAATATGGCAAACAATATTATGTAGATGCTCAAGGAAATCGCTTACCTAGTGTCACGACAATACTTAATGCTACAAAACCTCAAGCAGATCGTGATAGATTACTAAACTGGAAAGCGCGTGTTGGTACAGAAGAAGCAAGCCGTATTACTACGGCTGCTAGTCGTCGGGGAACGAAAACACACAAGCAAATTGAACGCTATCTACTGGGGGAAAATCCAGTTTGTTCGGAAGCTAGTCTTCCTTATTGGGAAAGTATCAAGCCTGTTTTAGCAGAAATTGATACAATTAGGCTCGTTGAAGGCTCTGTTTTTCACTATGATTTGAAGTATTCTGGCAAGGTAGATTGTATTGCTAGCTATCAAGGAATACCCTGTGTTTGTGAGTGGAAAACTGCGGATAAACCTAAAGGTTCAATTGAGCGTTTATATGAATATCCTCTACAATTGGCAGCGTATATAGGAGCAGCTAATAAATATTATGGTGATTTTGGGATTGAGATAAATCATGCGCTGTTGGTTGTGGCGATTCCTGAGATGTCGGCTGAGGTTTTCTGGTTAGAAGCAGATACAATTAAATTTTATTGGCAGCAGTGGGAAGCTAGAGTTGCTGAATATTGGCAGCGTCAAAAATATTGGTATTCTTGATAAGAAGAAACACTGAATTGCATTTATTTATGGTGCGTTGATCTGAGATACCCGACTTTTTGAAAAAGTCGGGTATCTAAATCTCGCTTAAGTAAGTGATACCAATTTGAAAAAAGAATGCGACAGATGGTAAATATAGGCAGAAGTAGCATTCAGGGTATGTGATGGCAGGGGTAACGCATATCGAGATTGAAGAAAGTGTCGAGGAACTAGAGGAGTTGCTCAACTCCTAGCTGAACTCACTCCTAAAATTGCTGCTTCTTTGACTGGTTATGACTTCATCCTAAATGCCTTATCTGTCGTAAACATTTTTTGAATTGGTATTAAAATGCTAAAACTCGATAGAAAATCATCGGTAAACCTGCAATTACAGCAGCAATACCTGTCCATAAAGAAAAACTCTCAATATCAAATTCATCCAAAGCTATGCTCATTTCATTAAATGTCAATATCAAGAATGTTAATATCAGGAAAAAGAAGCCAAAGTGTTCTAAATAAATCATTATTATCCTTATCTTTCTTATAAAAAATGGTCAAATTTATCTGTAAAAAGCTCTGGCAGTTTTTTTGAACTTAAACATTAATGTCAATCATCGAAGCAATAACCTAATCTTTGTCAATTGCATTAAAAGAATTTTATGCATGGTCAAACAGGTTTTAACCTACCTAAGGCTGAGGGAATAGATATACCAGCAGGAGTAAATTGCTAATACTTGTTTGCCATTCCAGAAAAAATCCAACCAATGATTTGACTGACTGAAATTTGTTGGAAGTTTATTACAAATCAAGGTGATAAAAATAACAATTTAATAAAATATAGGACTTACGCAAGTCCTGTATTGGACTGACACACCTAAAATGATGCATTAGATTTGATGAAATGAACCGCAGATAAACGCCGATATAGACGCGCAGCGGCTTCCCGCAGGGTACGCGGATTAAATGAACTTTGCTATTGCACCAAATTAGCTGTGTCAGTCCACTACGCTAACGCACCAGCCCCGCAGGCGATACAGATGATTCTAGAGATAAATTTAAATTCCTTATGTACGCAAGCGAACAGACTTAAGCTGATTTTATTAGTAAATTTAGAAAAAGACTAGCAACCATAAAATCATGTGTGCTAGAAGCTACAAATAATTTTCATGATTGATTAGTTAATACTTACATAGCGCAACCTTCAATTTTCTAGATATATCCGACATCAATACATATATTTATATATGTATTGATTAATTATTTTTTGCTCTTGATATTTATATCTTTCTAATACTTGAGATTTAAGAATATATTTAACCTATATCTACTTTGATAGATGATATGTACAAAGTCTAAATATTACTTTTATAAAGAAGCCTCCAAAATATTTGTTATACCAATTCGAGATAAAAATGCGCCAAAATAGGTTACAAGCTTTTGCTGAAAGTGATTCTGGCGCTGGCTTATAGCGAAAAGGTATTAGAGATTTGCTAGCAGGATTAATAAATTTAAGGAACAAGAGCGAGCTTTTATGCCCAGTGAAAAAGCTAAAGTCAAAAACAACGGTGTCAGTAATATTATTTCAGCACAGCCAGCTAAAACAAAACGAAGAGAAATAGACGAAACGCAATCATTAGGTACATCACTGCTACATTCCAGTTCATCCCATAAAAAAACTCAACCAACAGAAACCTTTAAAGATACTCCCGATATAATTTGTTTATCTCATTTACGTTGGAATTTTGTTTATCAAAGACCACAACATCTTCTGAGCCGTTGTGCTCAAGGCAAACGAGTATTCTTTATTGAGGAGCCAATTTTTTCTGCCGATCCCTTAGCCAGATTAGATATTAATGAAGATGGGAGTGGAGTAGTTGTGGTTGTGCCACATCTACCACAGAATCTTAGCCAAGAAGCAATCAATGCAGATTTACAAGTACTAATTGATGGGTTGTTGGCAGAACAGAAAATTAACAAATACATTTGTTGGTACTATACGCCAATGGCGATCGCTTTTACTCGCCACTTGCAACCCCAAGCTGTAGTGTACGATTGCATGGATGAGTTGTCTGCATTCAAAGGCGCATCACCGACTTTAAAGAATTACGAAGCTGAATTATTCCGCCTTGCAGACTTAGTATTTACAGGGGGACAAAGCCTTTACGAAAGTAAGGTAAACCAGCACCCCAACGTCTATGCCTTTCCTAGCAGTGTAGATGTGCCACACTTTGGCCAAGCGAGACATCTGCAAGAACCAGCAGATCAAGCCCACATTCCCCATCCCCGCCTGGGCTTTTTTGGCGTAATTGACGAACGGATGGATATAGAATTACTTGCTGGGATTGCTGATAGCCGTCCAGATTGGCATTTAGTAATTATTGGCCCAGTAGTCAAAATCGATCCAGACACTTTACCACAGCGCGAGAATATACATTATCTCGGTAGTAGAGACTATAAACAACTACCTGCATATTTAGCAGGGTGGGATTTAGCAATGCTACCGTTTGCGCTGAACGAGTCAACACGCTTTATTAGCCCTACCAAAACTCCAGAATATCTCGCCGCAGGTAGACCTGTAGTCTCTACATCAATTCAAGATGTGGTGCGTCCTTATGGAGAGTCGAAGCTGGTGCGAATTGCAGACACAGTTCCTGAGTTCGTCGCCGCCGCCGAAAAAGCAATGCGAGAGGATACCCGAACATCAGAATGGTTAACGGAAGTAGATACATTTTTAGAAAAGATTTCTTGGGATCGCACTTGGGCCTCGATGATGAAACTGATTGATTCTGCGATCGCAACCCGTGATACCGAAGATAAAGTTAACTCTAAAGGGGCGGTAGGTACACAAGCACCAAATATCATTACTAGAGATTTTGTCTTCGATTACTTAATTGTAGGTGCTGGTTTCTCCGGTAGCGTCATTGCTGAACGTCTAGCAACTCAGTCTGGTAAAAAAGTGCTGGTTGTAGACAAGCGCAATCACATTGGTGGCAATGCTTATGACCATTATGACGAGCATGGAGTTCTCGTACATAAATACGGCCCGCATATCTTTCACACCAACTCCCGCGAAGTCTTTGAATACCTTTCACGCTTTACACAATGGCGTTCTTACGAACATCGCGTTCTTGCCAGTGTAGATGGGCAGCTTGTTCCTATCCCCATCAACCTCGACACCATCAACAAGTTGTATGGTATGAATCTAAATTCATTTGAGGTGAAGGCATTTTATGAATCACTTGCGGAACCCATAGAACAAATCCGTACTAGCGAGGATGTGGTAGTCAGCAAAGTTGGTCGAGAACTGTATGAAAAGTTTTTCCGAGGCTATACCCGCAAGCAATGGGGACTCGACCCCTCAGAACTAGATAAATCCGTAATTGCCCGGATACCAACGCGTAGTAACCGCGACGACCGCTATTTTACAGATACTTATCAAGCAATGCCACGGCACGGCTTTACACGGATGTTTGAGAATATGCTCAATCACCCGAATATCAAGGTAATGCTGAATACAGATTACCAAGAGATTCAAAAAGCCATTCCTTGCCGGGAGATGGTTTACACAGGGCCAGTGGATGAATTCTTTGATTATCGCTACGGCAAACTACCATACCGTTCGCTCGATTTTAAGCATGAGACACACAACACTGCTGTGTTTCAACCAGCGCCAGTCATCAACTATCCGAACGAACAGCTTTACACCCGTGTGACGGAGTTTAAATACTTGACTGGGCAGGAACACAATAAAACTAGTATTGTGTACGAGTTTCCCAAAGCTGAGGGCGATCCTTACTATCCTGTGCCACGTCCAGAAAATAACGAAATGTACAAGCAGTATAAGGCGCTGTCTGATAGTACACCAGGAGTCTATTTCGTCGGGCGACTGGCAACATACAAATACTACAACATGGATCAATGTGTGGCTCAGGCTCTTTCTGTGTACAAGCAAATTGCAGTTAAAGCTTGAAAACACGGGTAGGATGCGTTATTAACGCATCCTACATGGAAAGGATCTTGAATCTAAAATTGGTATGAGTTGTAACTTATGGCTTCTGCTTTCAAATCGTCACTTCCCTTAGAAGTGTGGGCTGGTGTCGAGTGTACGGTTAATCGTGTGGGTGAAGAGTATTTCGATCAGTTAGAACGTAATGGTCATGCAACGCGCTTGGATGACCTAGATTTATTCGCTGAACTAGGTATACAGGCAATTCGCTATCCGGTACTGTGGGAACGGATAGCACCTAATGGTTTAGAGAATGCTGATTGGTCATGGGCAGATGAACGCTTGGAACGCTTGCGGGAACTGGGTATCCTTCCAATTGTGGGATTAGTACATCATGGTAGCGGGCCGCGTGATACCAGCTTGATAGACCCAAAATTTCCTGAGAAATTAGCGGTTTTTGCCCGTGCAGTGGCAGAACGCTATCCTTGGGTCACGCATTACACGCCTGTCAATGAGCCACTAACAACCGCCAGATTCAGTGGGATGTACGGACACTGGTATCCTCACGGCCGGGACGCTTTAACTTTTGCCCGGGCTTTATTGGGGGAATGTCGAGCGATCGCACTTTCAATGCAAGCTATCCGCGAAGTTAACCCCAATGCTAAATTGGTACAAACCGAAGATTTGGGTAAGACTTACAGTACACCCAAGCTAACTTATCAAGCAGAATTTGAAAACGAGCGTCGCTGGTTAAGTTTAGATTTATTGTGTGGTCGAATCACTCCCACTCATCCCATGTGGGGTTACTTACGCTACTGTGGTGTTACCGAAGCTGAACTGGAAGTATTTGTACAAAATACCTGTCCCCCTGACATTATCGGCATTAACCATTACCTAACAAGCGAGCGCTTTTTAGATGAACATCTAGAAAATTATCCCGCCTGGACGCATGGTGGTAATGGGCGGGACAATTATGCAGATGTGGAAGCTGTGCGAGTTTGCACCGAAGGTTTAGCAGGGCCGCGCACATTGCTGCAAGAAACATGGGAACGCTATCAACTACCCATAGCTGTCACAGAAGTTCACCTTAGTTGCACCCGCGAAGAACAATTACGCTGGCTCCATGAAGTGTGGAATGCAGCCCAAGAACTCAAAGACCAGGGCGCAGATGTGCGTGCGGTAACGGTTTGGGCACTTCTGGGCAGTTACGATTGGAATAGTTTACTAACTCGTTGTGTAGGATACTACGAGCCAGGTGTATTTGATTTGCGTTCGCGAAGTCCGAGAAAAACTGCGATCGCCAAAATGGTGGAAGATTTAGCTGCAGGACGTAAACCCAATCACCCCATCCTCGAAACCCTAGGGTGGTGGCATCGTCCAGGGCGTTTGGTGTACCCAGCAGTTAGCTGTGGTAACAGCAGAGGAGCAGAGGAGCAGAGGGGCAGAGGGGGTAATAGTTCTCGTCCCCTAGCAATAATTGGAGCCACAGGAACGCTTGGCAAGGCTTTTGCGCGGTTGTGTGAAGTGCGGGGAATTTCATATCGTCTGCTGACACGCCAAGATATGGATATTGCCAATCCCGCTTCCATTGAGCAAGTACTTACCGAATTACAACCTTGGGCAGTTGTGAATGCTGCGGGATATGTGCGAGTAGACGATGCAGAACGCGAACCCCACATCTGTTTAAAAGTAAACGCAGAAGGCCCTGCAAATTTAGCTGCTGCTTGCGCTCAACATCATATCGCACTGCTAACTTTCTCATCAGATTTAGTATTTGATGGTGCTGGGTCTAATCCTTATGTGGAAACCGATACAGTTGCTCCCCTCAACGTCTATGGGTGCAGCAAAGTTTTAGCAGAAAAGCTTGTATTGCAAGCTTATCCAGCATCTTTAGTAATTCGCACCAGCGCATTTTTCGGCCCGTGGGATGAGTATAACTTCGTCACCATCGCCCTGAGACAATTAGCTGCAGGTAATACTTTTGTCGCCGCAAAAGATGCGATCGTCTCACCTACCTATGTACCGGATTTGGTGCATACCAGCCTAGATTTACTGATTGATGGCGAAAACGGTTTGTGGCACTTAGCTAATAAAGGCGCTGTCGCTTGGGCCGATTTAGCACGATTAGCAGCGAAAAAAGCAGGTGTGAGTGTCAATAGTCTAATTTCTGTACCTAGCCAAGAACTAGGTTTCATCGCTCCCCGCCCAGCTTACAGTGTTCTCGGTAGCAGTCGCGCTGAATTAATGCCACACCTCGATCATGCAATTTCTCGCTACTTGGAAGCAAGAAGCTAAAAGATTTTGGATTTTATATCAATTCAAATAATGTTGGCGACACATCAATATATTCTAGAGGGCACTGCATTGCAGTGCCCCTACTGCCGCATTCCTTTTTCAAATTGGTATGAGATTGAAATAAAATTCCACATTGCCAATCACTATTAGCAATTAGCAATTACCAATTACCAACTTCACTGTAGTTTTGATGAAGGAGATATAAATTTTTTATATATACATCCATAATTTAGAATTATCCGATACAAATTATTAGATGATTATGCTTCTTATATCGATGTATTTATCTTTAGGTTAGACGGAGATGATGTTACTTTTGCACCTAAAGATAGAACCTAGACTATACTATCATCGATAAAATAAGAACATTAAATTAGATATTAATTTAAGTAGTTTTGCTATAAGACTTTAATTTTTTTGAAAAAATCCGAATAACTACAATTAATTTTATAATTTTACTTGTGAACTAAAAGGGGTATAGGCTTGAATATTTGTGAAAAACCACTTAGCTATTATGTGGAAGTTGAAGAATTTACCACTCAGCAAGATAGTATTTATGGGTTAGCAATTGCTATCCTAATTATTAGCCTTTGGGCAGGTAGTTTAGCTTTGTTACTTAGCATTAACTATGTCAATTTCCCAATTTGGTTGATACCCATAGCGATAGTTTGGCAAATGTTCCTGTATACAGGGCTATTTATTACTGCACATGATGCTATGCATGGGTCGGTTTTTCGCAAAAATCCGAAAATTAATAATTTTATTGGGTCGCTAGCTGTAGCACTTTACGCTTTCTTCCCGTATCAAAAGATGTTAAAAAAGCATTGGTTACATCATCGTCATCCTGCTAGCAAACTTGACCCTGATTTTCATGATAGCCAGCAAAAAAATCCTATATTATGGTATTTTCGCTTCATGTTAGAATACTCTAGTTGGCAACAATTAATATTGCTAAGTATCGTATTTAATTTAGCTAAATATGTTTTGCATATCTCTGAAATAAATCTCGTATTATTTTGGAGCATTCCGCCAATTTTAAGTTCAATTCAACTGTTTTATTTCGGCACATATTTACCTCATCGAGAACCAGAAACAGGATATATTCATCCCTATTGCAGCCAAACAATTGCCTTGCCAGCTTTTTGGTCATTCATCGCTTGCTATCACTTTGGTTACCATGAAGAACATCATGAGTATCCCCATGTATCTTGGTGGCAACTGCCATCTGTATATAGGCAGAGAATATTCAGGAATTAAATGATTGAGCAGTTACTTAATTCCAAAGCTATCAAGTTGTAGAGGCATAATCAATCTTATGCCGATTGATAGATTCAACTAAGGTTTAAGAGAGATATTTATAAATTAAGTAGGCATAATATAACCTTTCTTTGAACAGAACTTACCCCAATCTTATCGTTTAAGGGCAAAAGGCGAAGGGTTAAAGGTTTTTTCTTGACCCTTTAACCCTTACCCTTTAACCTTTTCCCCAAACCAAATTCCGGCGTTGCATAAATGCGGGATGAATTAGCTAAATACGGGTATTTCTCCATACTTCAGGTAATGTAGTAACAATTTAATTGATAGCTTAAGCATATCTACAGATTTGGAGTAACATAATGTTTTGCGATGTAGACGTGCCAGATAATGGCGTAAACGTGTATTTTCTCCTTCTACTCGTGTCATATATGTTTTGCTAATAATATGGTCTCCTGGGTTAATGAAACTAGCGTAAACAGGCCATCCATCTGTGACGTAAAAATAGCATCCCCAGAGGCTAACAATATTCCATAAAGGTTTAAAGGTTTCTGCACTATGGTCTCCTACAACCCAAGCCAAAATTCCCCTATTAAAGTGGTCTAACGCCGTCCATATCCAAATTTTGTTTTTTTTGACCGCACAAAAGTTTCTAGTTCATCTAATTCCCCAACGGATGGTATTTTATCTGTTGGCGGTGCCTCCGGCAACTTTTCGCCGATTTGTTTTACCCAGTTAATTATCGTCGTGTGATGAATCCCTGTTTGACGTTCAATTGCTCTAAAGCCTGCACCATTAACGTATGCTTTTAAGCATTCTACTTTCTTCTCATCTGAGTATCCTTTTGGTGGGCTGTAGATATCAATGAATTGGCGATCGCAATTAGTACAGATGTGATTCTGTTTACCTCGTCGCCAGCCATTTTTCCTAATCTCAGTAGAGCCGCAGTATGGACAATTCACAGTAGCGCACCTAAATTCATCCCTCTATTATGCAACGCCCAAATTCCGATTTGAAAATCCTTAACCGAGCAGTATTGGAACTTACCCTTCATTTTTGATTTAAAAACACCAAATTTAAATAAGTTTTTCAACTGTTAACAGTATGCAAAATATTTATGGCAATACGCAGGGAATAAGAGTCAGCCAAATCAAACGATTACAGCAGCTTTACGAGCAACGGGAACCAGGAGATAGATTTATTACGGCAGAATTTGCTCAACTTTTAGCGCAGCTGAGTACAGAGATCCATCATCAAATTTAAGGAAATTCTATGATACCGACGATCATCGTTCATGGTGGAGCAAAAACCATTTCTGATGACAAAGTTGCTGCTAATAATGCAGGCTGTACAGCAGCAGCAGCAGCAGGTTGGGCAGTACTAATTAGTGGTGGTAGTGCTGCAGAAGCCGTAGAAGCAGCTATCCGCGTGTTAGAAGCAGACCAGACATTTAACGCCAGTCTGGGTGCAACTCTCAACAGCGATGGCGAAGTAGAGTTAGACGCGGCGATTATGGAAGGTTCTTTAAGCTGGGGAGCAGTTGCAGCAGTTCAGGGTGTCCGTCACCCAATTTCAATAGCACGCAAAATTATGGATGACAAACCCAGGCTACTAGTAGCGCGGGGTGCAGAACGCTTCGCCATAGATTGCGGAGCAGAAATGTGTAAAAAAGAAGACTTAATTGCCGAAGAGCAGTGGCAACAGTGGAAGGAAGATCAGAAAGTAAGCGATCGCCCCAATACCGTAGGCTGTGTAGCTTTAGATACTGATGGTATCTTAGCTGCTGGTACTTCAACAGGCGGAATTACACACCAGCAACAAGGTCGCGTCGGTGACACTGCGGTTGTTGGCTCTGGCTTGTATGCTGATAATAAACTAGGTGCTTGCTCAACCACAGGTGACGGTGAATCGATTATCCCAGTCGTTTTGGCGAAAACAGCGATCGATTTTTTAACTGGAGACAGACATCCAGATGAAGCTGCACAGATGGCGATTGAGGCTTTGAAATCTAAAGTTAAAGGTGAGGCTGGATGCATCCTTTTAGACCGTCAAGGACGGATAGGCTGGGCGTATAACTCATCACACATGGCTTGTGCTTATATGACCCAAGGTCAAGATAAAGTAGCTTTCTTTACCAAAAAATGATGCACCTATCGCTCAAAGAACAGCTTTTCTATAAATAACCGCATCTATTTGTAGGCGCGGTTTGTCAGAAACGTTAATCATTTTTCTGCAAGTTATTTTATCCCTTTGCTCAAGAATTAATTTATTTAACTGCCTTTAATTAAGAGAAAAAATATGCAATTTCAAATAGAATGCAACGCAGAAAAAACTAGCCAAGTTTGTTTAATTTGCCATCAAACTTTTCAGATTTTGGCAGCGAGATTAATTGTCTGCAATGACCAAGGCGAAGGCTATGGTGATATTTGTCACCAATGTACAGCCAAGGGTAGCAATTGGGTTCACCAATCCTTGCGCGATTAAATCTGCTTTAACCTCGGTTTTTAGAAGTAAAAAACAGTAATAGTAATTCAAAATTTAAAATTCAAATTCACAAGAGGGAAATATGATAACTAAAGAATCTACACACGCATTAGGAGTATTTGCCAATTCTCAAAAAGTAGAACAGGCAATTAATGAATTGAAAGCTGCTAACTTTCCGATGGAGAGAGTTTCTATCATTGGGAAAGACGTAGAGAAAGGCAAACAAGTAGGCGGAGCGCAAATGAGCGATCGCATCGGTGACCAAGATGTAAATGCTACAGAACCAGTAGCAGATACACTAACAGCAACTACTTGGGGTAGCGTATTAGTCGGTTTAACTAGTCTCGCACTTCCCAGTTTAGGAGCCGTATTAGCAGCCGGTTCTGTGGGTGTGGCATTAGTTAGTAGTGTGGCTGGTGTTGCTGTGGGTGCAGCCGCAAATCAGGATTTGGTGAAAGCACTTGGTGATTTAGGTATCCCAGAAGAACGCGGGCGAGTTTATAGCGATCGCCTGCAACAGAGTTATTATCTGCTCATCCTTGATGGTACAGAAGCAGAAATTAATCGCGCTGAACCAATATTACGCGGTCAAGGTATTGAATATTGGGGTATTTATCATACTCCCCAAACTCAAAACGCATAGAAATTGAACTTGATGATATCAACAGATGTTTCAATACATCTGTTGATATCATACGCGATGCCACAACTTAAACTATGTTAAAAGCTATTGTATTTTATAATACAAATTTACTTAATAAAATTGCATTGCTTTAGACAGAAGACTCTATTATTTAGTAGATTTATATTATTTTGAGTCATTAGCTGTTTTAATATGGCGAAGCTCCTCAATGTTGATCTGAGGAGCTTTATTAAAATTAAGGTTATACCAAACCAAATAATGTTTGCGACACATCATACTCTAGAGGGTAAGGCAGTGCCTTGCCCCTACAATCTGTCGCATTCTTTTTTAAAATTGGTATTACCGTTATATTAGCCTACTACCTATTTTAGATTTAAAATATTGAACAAAATGCTATTTCCATATTTTTAAACAAAAATATACTAATTAAAATAATGTTTGCGACAAATAAATTCTTTGTAAGGGCACGGTATCCACAGTCTTTTGGTACATCAAATTATCTTACTGGTGCCGTGCCTCTACCTATCCCAATCTGGTAGAATTTTGAATTTAAAAAAACGGTAAGGGCACAAAATTTTGTACCCGTGCGATTACTTGCTGCTAATTTTCAATCTGCTGTCTTTTTCCCTTATCCCCAGTCCCCAATCCCCAATCCCTAATCCCTTACCTATCTCCTATTTCGTGTGAATATATTATTATTTACAGGTTGATTATTTTCCATTAAACTTTGAGCAATGACACTGATGGTTTTTGTCCAAGGATGCTCTGGATAACGCATAGAGAAAATATCGCTACTAGCCAAATGAAACATTTCCTCGCAAACAGGTAAAATTCCAGCAACAGGAACTTTATAAATATCTTGAACTTGTTGTTTTAAAGATGGAGTATTCAAGCTGGGCAATACTTTATTCATTACTAATAACATTTTCGGAACTTCTAATTTACGTGCCACATCAATTGTGACTGCTGTTCCTTGATAGTCTTGTTTGTCGGGACGTAAAATTACCAGCAATATATCTGAAATAATCACCGAAAGTAGAGTTTCTTCGTTGATACCAGGGTGAGTATCAATAAATAGATAATCTAACTGTAAACGCTGCATGAGTTGGCGAAATCCATCGTTGAGTAAACGCGCATCATATCCTTCACGCAGAATTCGAGATATTTCTCCAGTTTTAATGCTGGATGGAATTAGATATATTTTGCCGCGATTATTGGTAAACCAACCTTTGCGTGTTGTAAATACAGAACTGACATCATAGGTGGCGGCTTCAATTGCACAACGTCCCCATAAATAATCATTAAGTGTGTATTTGATTTTAGTTTCATCTAAACCAAAGGGGACGTGAATTCCAGGTGATTGAATATCTGTGTCTACAATTCCTACTCGCGCACCCCCACGAGCCAATACAGTTGCGAGGTTTGCAGTTACGTTAGATTTACCTGTACCACCACGAAATGAGTGAATAGAAATAATTTTTGCCATTTTTTTGACTCCGATATTTAGTAATAGAAATTATCTTTGATGCTGTAGATTACAGTTCTCACCTGTGTGGGTTACAATACTTGTCGGTTAAGGGGAAAAGGGGAAGGGGAAAAGGGGCAAGAAAAAACCTTTAACCTTTAACCTTTTCCCAAACCAAATTAAGAGTTTAAAATCCTTAACCGAGCAGTATTGGTGTGGGTTAGGGCTTATTCTTCAGGATTTCCATATTGATTGCGAATCTCTTTTGCTGTTTGTTGCAATTTTTGGAAATAATCGCTCTCAGCAATTTCCTGAACTTCGTTTATCCGTTTAGTATTATCGATTTCTACACGTAATTGCTGTAACTGTGCGGATAATTGTTGTTCGCGATCGCAAACTTCGCGTACCATCTTCTGAAATACCCTTCCCAGTTGCCCTAGTTCGTCGGTACGTTGGGCAATTTGGGTGAGTCCTTGGCGTTCTAAATCTCGGACTTCGGTGGCGCTAACGGTTTCGCGGCTAATTGTTTGGGCAAGTTGAGCCATCGGTTTTAAAGGTTGAATTACTCTCCACTTAAGTAAGTAGTTAATGGACACTAGAACTAATGCAAAAATGCCAATGAATATGCTGATGAACAGGAAAAGTGCGTTGCGGGCGTTACCGAAGACTTCGCTAGCCGGAATATAAATAATCTGAGTACCAATAATTTGATTTAGCTTCCAGCCGTAACCGTTTTGAGTACCGTAGCGTGCGATGTGGCTTTTGGGTGCTTGCTCTGGGCTACCATGACACTTAAGACAGCTAGTACTGTTAACCACCAATGGTTGAGCCGTGTAAAATAACTGTTCTCCAGATTGGGAGCGTAAATCCGAGAGACTTTTTAAAGTGCGATCGCTCTCAAACCGCTCAATTAATTTTGCCTCAAAGCGGTCAGCTTGGTCATTAAGATTCGTAGGATTCAGCGTCGCCTGTTTGTAAATCAAATCCTTATACTGCCAATCGGCTTTGAGATTATCAAAGACTCGTTTAGCGGCGATGCTGGGTACAGTTTCGGGGATAAATTCATTTTGCGGATCGGTAATTTGAGTAATTAGGGGCGCAATATCATTACTGGTGTAACTTCTGACCGAGTTGACTATCTGTATTGCCATCTGTCCGCGTGCGTTCATCTCTCCTAAAGCTTTTTGTTCCAGTGCTTTAGATAACGCAAATCCACCCAGCCCAATTCCCGCAATAAAAATGAGCGTGAGTAGCAGCGTAAATTGAGATGCAAGTTTAAAACGTCCCAGCATTTTCGCAAATTCCATCAACGGTCTCTCTTATTCATATATCTGAGAACCATGCACTCGATCAGATTTTCCAGCATTCTGCAACAAGTCTTTATTCACACTAGGGTAAAGGGGAAAGGTGTTGAGCCGCTTTCCGGCTGTTGAGAATGCAACCATGAGAGCGATGTCTTCTAAAAAGCCACTGCGTGTCTACGCTTCACCAGTTCCCTCATCTTTCGATATCCAACTTTAGTTGGAGACAGTTTGATTGAGATCCATCTTTTTGCAATCCGAACTTTCTTCCGATTACGTTCCTTGGCTAAATTCCCTACTATGAACACATGAAGCGAAACGAAAAGCGCAGCGAAAATAACCAAGATAAAACAAATTATAACCTGGTTTACACAAGCTGCTAAATCTTAAAACATTACACAATTAACAAGGAAAAAAATCATGTCTACCGAAATCAAAAACATCGCCGCTGTTGAACTTTCTGAAGATGAACTAGATAACGTTGCTGGTGGGTTTGGAATTATTCTAGGTGATGGACAAAGCCTTTCCTTAGGAACTGGTAGCACCTTCCAACAAAAAAATCTCGCAGTTGGTCAACAAACATTTGCAGGCCCTAACGGTGCTGGTACTACCACTTTAGTTAACGCTCAAGAAATCTTCAGTGATGCCGGACAAATACTAACCGTTGGTAACTAATTCTCATAATTAAAAACCTGGTTTGCTTACAATTCAACATTTCATCAATACCAGGTTCTCTCTTCTATCTCTCATTTGAAATTACACATTAACTGATTAAACACAAGGAGTAAAGTCATGTCTCACGAAATCAAAAATATCGCCGCTGTTGAACTTTCTGAAGATGAATTGGATAACGTTGCTGGCGGTTTTGGTGGAATTGTTCTTGGTGGTGGTCAAAGTTTAGGACTAGTTACTGGTAGCACCTTTGAACAAAAAAATCTTGCAGTTGGTCAACAAACCATTGCAGGCCCTGGTGGTGCTGGTACAACCACCCTGGTTAACGCTCAAGAAATCTTCAGCAGTGCTGGTCAAGGTTTGTTTGTTGGTAACTAATTCGTAGAATTAACAACCTGGTTTGATTACAACTCAATATTTCATCAACACCAGGTATCCTCTTCCACATCTCATTTGAAATTACACATTAACTGTTAAACACAAGGAGCAAAATCATGTCTAACGAAATTAAAAATATCGCTGCTGTTGAACTTTCTGAAGATGACTTGGATAACGTTGCTGGCGGTTTTGGAATTGTTCTCGGTGGTGGTCAAAATGTCGGTTTATTGACTGACAGCACTTTCCAACAAAAAAATCTCGCAGTTGGTCAACAAACAATTGCAGGCCCTGGTGGTGCTGGTACAACCACTCTAGTTAACGCTCAAGAAATCTTCAGCAACGCTGGTCAAGGTTTGTTTGTTGGTAACTAGTTCTCTTCACTAAAAACCTGGTTTGGTTAAAACCTCAATATCTCATCAACACCAGGTTCTCTCTTCTATCTCTCATTTTAATTCACACATTAACTGATTAAACACAAGGAATAAAGTCATGTCTAACGAAATCAAAAATATTGCTGCTGTTGAACTTTCTGAAGATGAACTAGATAACGTTGCTGGCGGTTTTGGAATTGTTCTTGGTGGTGGTCAAACTCTCTCATTAGGTACTGACAGCACTTTCCAACAAAAAAATCTCGCAGTTGGTCAACAAACAATCGCAGGCCCTGGTGGTGCTGGTACAACCACCCTAGTTAATGCTCAAGAAATCTTCAGCAATGCTGGTCAAGGTTTGTTTGTTGGTAACTAATTCGTAGAATTAACAACCTGGTTTGGTTAAAACTCAATATATCATCAACACCAGGTTTACTCTTCCACATTTCATTTGAATTCACAGATTAACTGATTAAATTACAAGGAATAAAGTCATGTCTAACGAAATTAAAAACATCGTTGCTGTTGAACTTTCTGAAGATGAATTAGATAACGTTGCTGGCGGTTTTGGTGGAATTGTTCTTGGTGGTGGTCAAAGTTTAGGACTAGTTACTGGTAGCACCTTTGAACAAAAAAATCTCGCAGTTGGTCAACAAACAATTGCAGGCCCTGGTGGTGCGGGTACTACCACCCTAGTTAATGCTCAAGAAATCTTCAGCAATGCTGGTCAAGGTTTGTTTGTCGGTAACTAATTCATAAAATTGGCAACCTGGTTTGGTTAAAGCTCAATATTTCATCAACACCAGGTTTCTTCTTCCACATCTCATTTGAATTCACACATTAACTGATTAAATTACAAGGAATAAAGTCATGTCTAACGAAATCAAAAATATCGCTGCTGTTGAACTTTCTGAAGATGAATTAGATAACGTTGCCGGCGGTTTTGGCGGAATTGTTCTAGGTGGTGGTCAAACTCTCTCATTAGGTACTGACAGCACTTTCCAACAAAAAAATCTCGCAGTTGGTCAACAAACAATCGCAGGCCCTGGCGGTGCTGGTACAACCACCCTAGTTAACGCTCAAGAAATCTTCAGCAACGCTGGTCAAGGTTTGTTCGTTGGTAACTAATTCGTAAAATTAACAACCTGGTGTAATCACACTTCAATATTTCATCAATACCAGGTTCTTGCATCTACCTCAAATTGGAAATTACACATTAACTCATTAAATTATCAGGAGAAAATGATGTCTGCAACAATCAAAAATATTATTACTATTGAACTTTCTGAAGCTGAATTAGATAACGTTGCTGGTGGAATAGCAACAGTTAGTACTGAAGAAAAAATTTATGATAGCAATCCCGATTCTGGCTTTATAGCAAATCCAACAAATCCTCAACCAACATTTCCTAGTTTTCCTAGCTTCCCTAGTTTTCCTTCAATTACTCTAGAGATACCATCAATATCTTTCCCGGGAAATGTTAATTATTGATGCTACCAATATATATCAACTCTATGTAAAAGAAGTTCATCTTAAATCAGGTTAAACGCTGAACATAGGTAACTCAATTACTCTCTAATCACTTATTGATTCTGTATCCTCTCCACACAAACCTACCTCTTGTTGTGATTAACAAAACAGAGGTAGATTTTTTATGTGATAAAACTCATGCGTAGGCGTAGCCCATCGTAGACATCGCACTTGTCGGTTTGGCGTTCATGTATACTCGGCAGGCGATCGCATTGATTTATTGAATTCTCGTTACAATTCCGGTGAAAAGGCTAAATATTTAGTAAATGCACCCTTGACACTCCTTTGCACTGGTTAAATCTACCTTGACTTTTGTCAACAAATAGTATCCAGACATACAATTTGGTCTAAAAAGTCAAGTTTTTTCTTTTACAACATCAAAATGCTACAAGTTGCGATTCGATCTCCGCAGCTTGCAAATTACGACCGATAAAAACTAAGCGGGTTTGCTTAGCCTCTTCTGGTAGCCAAGGGCGATCGTAAAATTTATCAAATCGGTTCCCGACACCTTGCATAACTAAGCGCATGGGTTTGTTTGGCACAACCACAAAACCTTTAATGCGATAAATTTCTTGTTGGTTTGCCAGTTGTTCTAGCTGTTTTTGCAGTTTTTCGGGGTCAAAGGCCTGGTCTAAAATCACGTGAGTTGAGGTAATATCATCATCGTGATCGTGGTCTTCTTCGGTGTCGTGATGGCTGGGACGGCTATCGAGGTTATCTTCAACGGCAGCTTGGTATCCCAGTAAAATAGATGGGTCGAGTTGAGAGCGATCGCTTTCCACAATCTTCACTACTCTCGGTAACTCTTGTTTGACTAACTCCTCAACCTTAGCTTTAATCTCAGCATCCACTAAGTCAGTTTTCGTCAAAACTACCAAGTCTGCACAAGCTAGCTGGTCTTCAAACAGTTCTTGCAAGGGAGTCTCATGTTCTAGGCTATCATCTGCCTGGCGTTGAGCTGCGATCGCCTCTGGGTCGCTGGCAAATGTTCCCGCTGCTACCGCCGCACAATCGACGACGGTAATCACTGCATCCACCGTTGCACCAGTGCGAATTTCCTGCCAGCGGAAAGCCTTAATTAGCGGTTTTGGTAAAGCTAAACCAGAAGTTTCGATAACGATACAATCAATGCTATCCCGACGCTTTAATAACTCCTGCATCGTGGGATAAAACTCTTCCTGCACGGTGCAGCATAAGCAGCCGTTCGTCAATTCAAAGATATTACTCCCGCCATCACCATTTTCGGGACAAATTTGGCAAGATTTCAACAATTCGCCATCAATACCCAGTTCGCCAAATTCGTTGACTAACACCGCAATTCTGCGTCCTTGGTTATTTTGTAGCAGGTGGCGAATCAGGCTGGTTTTGCCACTACCTAAGAAGCCTGTGATTACTGTGACAGGAATTTTTGTAGCCATTGTTTAATTAGAATGTTGCCCATTTGCATTTTCCCTGATTGCGGGGGATTGGGGAATGGGGACTGGGGACTGGGGACTGGGGACTGGGGACTAGGGATTGGGAAAAAGCAGGGAGGGAGCAGGGGGAAAAAGAATAAACACCAATTACCAATTACCCAATGACAAATGACAAATGACAAATGACCAATGACCAATGACCAATGACAAGAGGGGCAACTTCTCTGCGATCGCCTAATTTTTATCAGGTGACCCCAGGGAAATTGCCCCTAAAGGTTAGGAAAATTTAATTGTCAATTTCAGAGTGAAGACGATGCTTAAAAGTTTCCTCCTCTGCTTCCTCTGCCACCTCTGCTTCCCCTGCTTCCCTTATTCGGCGGTAGCGAGTTCAGTGCTGCCACGTGTACGCTTGCGGGTGAGGGTGTTGTACAACATGATGCCGATGGCTTTGATTAAATTGCCTTCTAGTTCATTGAACATTTTCATGTTCATACCAAAAGCAGCGTTAGCTTCATCAACAATGCGATCGGCTGTAGCTTCATCAATGGGCATCTCATCCAAAGCTTGACGATATTTAGCTTTGAATCCCTTTTCATCGCTAATGTCTGCAAATTCGTAGAAGGCAGTACCTTGGCCATCATTCAGGTTCATGGCTGTTTGGGCAATACCTTTGAGAATTTGACCGCCAGATAAGTCGCCCAAGTAACGGGTGTAAGAATGGGCAATTAACAACTCTGGTGCGGTTGCAGATACTTCGCGGATACGCTGTACATAAGCTTCTCCTGCTGGAGATAGTTGTACTTGCTCGCGCCAATTACTACCGTAGTAAAAACTTAAGTCTTGTTCTAAGGTATGCTTGCGGTTGAGTTCGGTAAAATAAATTTTGCTAACAATCGGGTGGTCGCGATGTTTTTCCATCTCCTCTTCCATCGCTGAGTAGACGAAGTAGAAGTTACCAACTAGCTTGCGATATGAGCTTTTCTCTACCACCCCTTTTAAAAAGCACTTGACAAAACCTACGTTTTCTGCCATCGTATGGGCTTTTTTAGTGCCTACACGCAATTTGCTTGCTAAATTGCTACTCATGCTAAATTTCTCTACTTTAAAAGGTCAACTATCGGAGTGTCGATTTATGACTGGCTAAAAAAGGCCATTAAAACGTTACATTAGAACCATTTGATGAGAATTTATATTAAAAATTCTTAAGCAAACAGAAGTTTTACTTTTTGCCTAGTTAACAGACTCAGCCGTAGTGAACTTTTGTTCCCACTTTTTACTGAAGAGTTTGCATGGCCTCATTTAGGCTTTAATCGGCTTTTTTAGGCAAAAATAGTCTTATTGCAGGATGAGTAATAACTACTAGCATTCTTTACCATATCTTTACAGTATACATTAGTTTAACGTGTTAATACTTAGCGATAATAATTAAGTTGACAGTCAAGCCGATCATCAACATTAGTGATGCTTGCAGACACTAATTATCAATTTCAGGCAATGAACCGCTTAGGAAATCTTTATAATTAGCTATGAATATTCATAAGTATTTTTACTGAATAACAGTCTGTTTAAAATCAATTGTCTCTCAAAGAAAGAAGTATATAGTGGGGGCTAGGGATTGGGGATTGGGGACTGGGGATTGGGGACTGGGGACTGGGGACTGGGGATGAGGGGGAAAAGGGAGAATACCAATTACCAATTACCAATTACCAATTACCCATGCCCAATGCCCCATTCCCCAAAATTGTTTAACAAAGTGTAAAGTGTTATTCTCCTGTGTGAGTGTGTGGAGTTTTAAAAATTATGGTTTCATCTATAACTCGTTCTCAAAGTGGCATTCAAAAAGGTTTGACTGCGACAGATAATATTGAAAGCAATTCAGAGCGGAATTTAATAGTACTGCCCAAAAATCCTTTATTTGGTACAGATGGGATTCGCGGTAAAGTTGGAGACTTACTGAATGCGCCTTTAGCATTGCAGGTAGGTTTTTGGGCGGGGATTGTGTTGCGTAGTCATGCTGCTACCCCAGGGCCAGTTATTCTGGGACAGGATTCTCGAAACTCCAGCGATATGTTAGCAATGGCTTTGAGTGCTGGGTTAACCGCAGCAGGTGTAGAAGTTTGGCATTTGGGATTATGCCCTACTCCGTGCGTTGCTTATCTTACCAGTGTGAGTGATGCCATTGGTGGTGTGATGATTTCTGCCAGCCATAATCCCCCAGAGGATAATGGAATTAAAGTTTTTGGTGGGAATGGTGCCAAGTTACCCCTAGCATTGCAAGCCGAAATTGAGGCGGGACTGCGCGGTAATATGTCAGCCGTTGCGAATGTGAGTCATTGTGGACGGCATTATTCACGCCAAGAGTTAATTGGAGATTATAGCGAGGCTTTGAAACAACCCTTACAGAGTGAAGTAAATCTGCAAGGGATGAAGATTGTTTTAGATTTAGCTTGGGGTGCAGCGGTTGGGTTAGCCCCAGCAGTATTTACAGAAATGGGGGCAGAGGTAATTTGCCTGCATAATCAAGCAGATGGCGATCGCATTAACGTTAACTGTGGTTCTACTCACCTAGAATTTTTGCAAGCTGCTGTGAAAGAACACAATGCTGATGTGGGCTTTGCTTTCGATGGTGATGCCGATCGCGTTTTGGCTGTAGATAGTAAAGGTAGACAAGTCAATGGCGATTACATTCTTTACCTTTGGGGTCGCCATCTACAGCAAAAGCAACAATTGCCTGAGAATTTGATTGTTTCTACTGTTATGGCCAATTTAGGCTTTGAAAAGGCTTGGCAACAAATTGGTGGTCAATTAATTCGCACCGCTGTAGGTGATCAGTATGTACAAGCCGAAATGCTGCGTCATGGTGGAATGCTAGGCGGCGAACAATCCGGTCATATTTTGTGTCGTCATTATGGCATTACTGGTGATGGCTTATTAACAGCCTTACATATAGCGGCCTTAATTAAAGAAGCTGGCATTTCCCTGCATGACATGGTAGACCAAAGCTTCCAAACCTACCCCCAACTGTTGCGGAATGTGCGAGTACTAGATCGTGATCGCCGTTTAGCATGGAAAGATTGCGAACCTTTACAAAAAGCGATCGCCCAAGCAGAAACAGCAATGGGTGATGCTGGCAGAATTTTAGTCCGTGTTTCTGGCACAGAACCAGTTATCAGGGTTATGGTGGAAGCGGCCAATGCGGAACTGACTAACCATTGGACAAATGAATTGGTATCACAAGTCCAGCAACATCTAGGATAACCAGTGCTGAAGTGCTGAGTTACATAGACTCACAACTCAGCACTCAGAACTGAAACTCATGGCGAAACCCAAGAAAAAATCCTCCAAATCAAAAAAGCGATCGCAATCTGATACACCTCAGCTGAGTCTGAAAGAACAGTTAGCCCAAAAGCGCCAAGCTAACATCGCAAAAAAAGAATTCACGAGTTTACTAACCTCAGCCTCTTTTAGCGGTGTCTTCTTTGGTATCCTGCTATTTTTCGTTGGTGGAATTAAGGTAGCAGTTCCTGGGGTTTTAGGAATTATTATTCTAGCTTTATCTTATAAATATCCTCGTCAAGCCCTGCTTGCCTTTATCATTTACATCCCTTTTGGCGGTACTATTACTTACTACCTGGGCAATAGTCCTGTACTGCAATTGGCTAAAGACGCTTTCTATGTTCCTGCTTTAATAGGAGTTTGGCAAAGTTGTCGTAAGCAAGGATTACCCTTCATTATTCCCAAAGCAATTAAAACACCTCTGTTGATTTTATTGGGGTTTTGTTTATTAACTTTGGTTTTTGTGAATGCTGGACAACAGTTCAATCCACCCGCTGTAGGGCCGCTGCAAAAAGCACCACAAGAATTTCCTATAGGTCTGGGAATTTTAGGATTAAAAGTATTTTTAGGTTATGTACCCCTAATTACTTGTGCTTACTATTTTATTCGGAATAAAAAAGATTTCCTATTATTATCACGGCTACAGGTTGTCCTTACACTTATCTGTTGTGTATTGGGAGTTATTCAATATTTATTACTACTAACTGGGGTCTGCCAAGGTACCAGGGGTTTAGAAGGTGATTCCTTATTTAGAGCAACATTAGAGGCTCGATGTTATTTTGGTGGCTCATTATTATATAGTCCAGAAGAAGGAGTTATCCGTTTACCAGGAACCTTTGTTGCCCCTTGGCAATGGGCATGGTTTTTAATTTCTAGTACCTTTTTTACCTTTGCTACTGGCTTCACAGATCCTTCTATCTTTTGGCGATTAATTGGGTTAGGTTCCTTAGCATCAGTATTTATTAATGCGGTGATTTCTGGACAAAGAATTGCCTTAGCTTTAGTACCAACTTGTTTTGTGGCTTTGCTATTTTTAACTGGTCAAATTGCCAACCTCAAACGTTTTATTCCCATTGGTATAGGATTAGCTGTAATTTTGGGGATTGCAATGGTTACTAATCCGGCTGTAGTCCAAGAAAGAACCGAGAGTTTTACTAGTCGTTGGGAAGCTTCACCACCCCAAGATTTTATTATTCAGCAATTTGAAGACAACTTAAAAAATGTTGGCCCTTTAGGAAATGGCTTAGGAAGGGCTACTAATTCTGCTCGTTCAATGGGTTCTACCAAACTGATAGAAACTTACTATCCTAAAGTAATGTATGAAGTAGGAACTTTGGGAGTGTTAGGATTTTTAGGTTTAGTCACCGCCCTCACAACATCAGCTTTCAAAACATATCGTTCCATCAAAAATCGGAATTTACGCAGTCATGCTGCTGCTTTGTGGGTATTTGTCTTATTTATTAGCTACAACACTTACTATTATCCCCTAGATGTCGATCCGGTCGCTGTTTATTACTGGTTTTATGCCGGAATTCTATTTAAACTACCACTAATAGATAAACAGGAAAAAGCAAGTAGCGAAGCACAGAATCAAGTAAATAAAAAGCGTCCTCTATAATTGCCGAATTAATGTCAAGGTAGAATTTACCTAGTACTCCACCACATTAATTCTGATGGGTACACGCCAGAGCGATCGCACAATCACACATTGGCTGTTGAAGATTTTTAATTTCGTCAGATTCCTGTGTTTTTGGATATAATTTTTGCAACTTGACACGAGCATCATCATTTGTAAACCGCCAGGTAATAGTTGCTTTTTCTTGATTTCTTGTCTGCTCCCAAGCAGCGATTTCAGATTTTAAAATTTTCTGATTTGGGATGCGTCGATTTAAACATTGGCGAGAAAGAACTGACAATTCAATTTCTGCCATATTCAACCAACTACCATGTTTAGGAGTATAATGAAACTCTAGTTTTTTCAAAATTCTTCTAGCTTCTTCGGGATGAAAAGCTTGGTATAAAGCAGATGGCGTATGAGTATTTAGGTTGTCCATAATAATCCTAATTAACTCAGCTTTTGGATAATGAATGTCTACCAAATCTTTCATACAATGAGCAAAATCTACCGCAGTTCTTCTATCTGTAACTTTAATGTGTCGCCAACCTTTTGTTGGTTCTATAAACGTGAATAAATTACAATTGCCCAAGCGCTCATACTCGTAATCAACGCGTCTTGCTTGTCCTGGTTTTGCCGGTATGGGAACTTTTGTATCACCAAGTAATTGTACCGGACGCTCGTCAAAACAAACTCTCGGACGTTTTGGATCATCTGTTTGAGCATATAAATCTAAGACATCTTCCATTCGCCACACGAACTCCGGACTGACTGTTGGAATACACCATTGCTCTACTAGCCACGGCTTGATTTCGTTTTTTTTAAAGTTCGACGTACAGTTTCATCGCTAATATTATCTACAATTTCAAGTTGTACTAATTTATTAGCTAGTAATTCCATTGTCCAACATTCTCGCCCTGAAGGTGGATTACTACATGCGGTAGCAACTAAAAAAGCCTCTGCTGTCCCATTTAACTTTCTTACTTTACCTGGACGGGGTTTTTCATTTAAGGCTGACTCCAATCCTGACGATACAAATTTTTTCCGAATTCGCTCTATAGTTGCTACACTCACACCTATTATGTTGGCTATCTCTTCATCTTTATATCCAGCAGATGACATTAATAGTATCTGCACCCGTTTTAGTTTTCTTGCCTGAATTTTTCCTTTTTTAGTAATTTGTTCAAGTTGTTCTTTATCCTCAATGGTTAAGTTGACTTGATGTTTGATAGCCATGATGAATAAATTTTTATATCCAACTTACTAATGCCTTAATTATCCAGCTTATACTAGTATACGATCGCTCTGGCGTGTACCCATCAGAATTAATGTGGTGGAGTACTAGTAATTTGTCCCATTAAATTTTGCTGGGTGAGTTAACTGTTCTATTTCCCTTCTTTTCCTTCTTTCTTTGTGTACTTTGTGTACTTTGCGGTTCGTTCATCAACCTCCTCAAAATCACTGCGAAGAACTACTTAGAACACTCCCGTAAACTCCCTGATGGCAGATACCTAACTGTAGACTAGGCTAGATTCAGTTTGACTAATAATTCTTAATTTTAATATATCAAAAATGGCAAAAGTAATTATAGCAGGAGAAAAACATCTTAGTACTCCTAACCTGCCGCGCCAATCTCAACATATATTAATTCGCCCTAAACAATTTCCCTCCGGAAGATATCCTTTAGAAAAAATTTGGTATCCCTTAAATAGCTTTAGTTATTGGCAGCCTTTCTGGAAAAAGTTTCAAGTTGTTCACGCTTTCAATAGAATTGAATATACAAATAAACCTTGGTTCGTTACTTTTGAAGACCATAGATTTTTATATAGAAATCCCAAAAATAAATTAGAAGAAATAGCTTATCCAATTTTAAATAACCGTTTAGCACTAAAAAATTGTCAAAAAATCATTGCAATCTCTGATTATGCCAAAATGAGGTTGATAAATCGCGTTTCGGAATGGAAGATTAGCGAAAAATTAAAAAATAAATTAACTGTTATTCATCCTAATTTTGCTATTAAGGCTAATCAGCCTAAAACTTATAAAAATGGCGAAAACATTGAACTGATATTTGTCGGTAACCATTTAGCGAGAAAAGGTGGAATTGTCGCTTTAAGATTAGCCAAAAAAGCTGAGGCTTTAGGGTTACCTATTAAGGTACATATCATTTCTAATTTAAGATGTGGTTCCGGAGTACCTACCGATTTTCCTGACCAGTCAAAATATACAGCAGATTTAAAACTATTAGATTTGGATAATGTAATTTTTCACAAAAGTCTTCCCAATGAAAAAGTTTTAGATTTACTTGCCCAAAGTCATTTTCAAATTTTAGCTACTTTACATGATACCTACGGCTATAGTGTAATCGAAGGATTTTCGGTAGCGACTCCGGCGATTACTACTAATGTTTGCGCCTTACCAGAGTTTGTTCATGATGATGAAAATGGCTATCACTTAAAATTAGCACTAAATGAAATTCGCCATTGGAATGATTGGTTACATGGTGAAAAAACTAAAACTGATGAGTATTGGGAAATTGTCAATAGCACCTATGATTATTTAGCAGAGCAAGCATTGCAGAAAATCTTACAGTTTCTGGAGCGAACAGATAAACAAGAACATTATGAATATCTCAGTACTGGCGCGTTAAATCAAATGCAAAATTCCCATAATGCCGAAAAACAAAATGATTTATTTGACAGTTTGTATACAGAAGCTGCAGGTTTAAACTAACGGTTTATTTTTCTATATAAAAAACTATGAGTGATTTACCTTTAATTTCTGTTGTTATTCCTACCTATTATCGTGAAGAAGCTTTACGAGATAGTATTGCAGATGTTCTCAAACAAGATTATCTCAATTTTGAAGTTATAGTTGTAGACCAAACCCCAAAACATGAACCAGAAATTCAAGCTTATCTTGAAGAAATGGCAACAGCAGGTAAGATTAAATGGTTCCGCCTAGATTGGGCGAGTTTACCAGGCGCACGAAATTATGGGGTGCGACGGTCAGAGGGTGAAATAATTTTATTTATTGATGATGATGTGCAGTTAAAACCCGGCTTTTTATCAGCCCATGTGAAAAACTATCTGCAAAATCCAGAGGTGGGGGCTGTAGCTGGCAGAGTATTTGACAGAATGAAATTAGGTGATTCTGGGGGAGATTTGCAAATTGAATATTTACCTCCCCAAGCAATGGATCCTGGAATTGCTTGGTATCACATAGATTTAGTCCACACCATCAAACCCCAGCAGGTATTAACTGCTAGGGGTTGTAATATGTCCTTCCGTCGGGAAATTTTTACTAAATATGGGCTGAGATTTGACGAAAGGTTTCGCGGTAGTGCGGTACGGGAAGAATCGGATTTTTGTTTGCGGGTGCGACATACAGGATATAAGATTTGGTACGACCCAGAAGCCGATTTAGTGCATTTGGGTGAAGAAACTGGAGGTTGTCATGATATTAGTATGCGATCGCTCCAGTATCAACTCACTTTTTACCACAATCATTTTCTACTGGGGCTGAAAAACCTCACTGTTACCCAAGCTTTACGCCTCTACGCCCGTTTATTTGATTGTCACGTACTAGGGCGACCTCCTTGTCATAAAAGTGGTTCTCCCATCAAAATCGCTACTCGTGGCTTTTTCTATATTCTGGGTTTTTTCAAGGCTGTGGGGACTGTCATTCAATCATTATGGAATGATGGGCAAATTTATAGTCGGCTTGATCCGGAGTTTTAGTTATCTTAACCGCTGATGGAAGAGGATAAACGCAGATATAGAGAATTCCTATTGAAAAAATCTCCAATTTGTTGGGTGTGTTAGGGCGATATTCCAATAGTTGATGGTGCGTTACGCTGTCGCTAACGCACCCTACGTTTATTAATTAAATGAAATATGAAAATTTTAGTTGCTAGTCATACTTATATTGTAGATCTAAACTGCGAAAAGTTACGCGCTTTATCGCAATTAGAACCAGGAATTGAAGTAACTGTTGTTGTTCCTAAACGTTGGCGACCTGGTGGCGTACAAAATAAAGTTATTGAAACTGAATATAGGGATGAAGGCGCATTTAAAATAGTCCCGGTTTCTAACTTTAGCCAAAATCATCAAGGGTTATTAACATTTGGGGCTGATTTGATATCTTTGTTAAAGCAGTTTCGACCCCAAGTTATTCAAGTTGAACAAGCTTCTAGGGGGCTAGCTTATACTCAGATGATTATTTTAAATAAAATCTTGGGTTTGCAGGCGAAAAATATATTTTTTACTTGGTGGAATTTACCGTACGAACTCAAGTTTCCAGTTGCTTTATTAGAAAAATTTAACCTAGATAATAGCCACGGTATTATTTCTGGTAATCAGGATGGGGCAGAAGTTTTACGACAGCGAGGCTATCATGGGCCGATTAAGGTGATGCCACAGTTGGGTGTAGATGAACGTCTTTTTACTCCGCAAACTCAACCAGAATTAGCAGCTAAATTGGGGATTTTCCCCGATGAGTTTGTAGTTGGTTTTGTTGGCAGATTCGTACTAGAGAAGGGGTTGTTAACTCTGTTGCGGGCATTAATATCTATCAAAAATAAACCTTGGAAATTACTGTTGCTGGGGCGAGGAGATTTACAGGCGGAAATACTGAAAATATCTGCAGAAAATCAGATTCAAGATAGAGCGATAATCATTGAAAGTGTTCCCCATGATGTAGTGCCACAATATATCAATTTAATGGATACTTTAATGTTGCCATCTGAAACCACTTACAAATTTAAAACATTAACTGCGGTTGGCTGGAAAGAACAATTTGGTCATGTAATTATTGAGGCGATGGCTTGTAAAGTGCCTGTGATTGGTTCTAACTCTGGGGAAATTCCTCATGTTATTGGGGATGCTGGTTTGATTTTTCCAGAAGGTGATGCCCAAGCTTTAGCTAATTGCTTAACGCAATTAATTGATAATCCAGAATTAAGGCAGAGAATTGGGGCTATGGGTTATCAAAAAGCAATGGATAAATATACAAATAAGGCTTTAGCACAGCAGCAATTAGAATTTTATAGGGAACTTGTCAAGAGTTATTAGAGATTAATATGCTTGGGTTAAGCTCATTAGCGATTGATTTGTCACTTATTCAAGAAGCCAGAAGAATTGGGGGAGAATCCCCCAAACCCCCGATTGGGTGACGGTTGCGTCCCCCAAACCCCCTCCAAAATTATTGTTCGGTTTTTTTGTTGAGTAACTAGTTTTTTAGTTTTGTTATCAATTAATTTTCTTAACTGAATTTTATTTTATTAGAGATTGTTGAATTTTATTTTTTAACGTAAAGGGGTGCGGAGATTTTATCAGAGCTATTGATGTTAAGGATAAAATTATGAAAGTATTACATATTGTTCCTTCTATTTCTCTTATTTATGGCGGCCCTAGTCAAATGGTATTAGGGTTAGCGCCTGCTTTGGCAAAAGAGGGAGTGGAAGTTACGGTAATTACAACTGATAGTAATGGCGATACTGGACAAAAACCTTTAGATGTTCCTTTAAATGCAGCGATAAAACAAGATGGTTATGAAATTATCTATTTCCGTTGTGCGCCATTTCGCCGTTATAAGTTTTCGCTAGATTTACTTAAGTGGTTAAAACGTCACGCTTTTGAGTATGATATAGCCCATATTCATGCTTTATTTTCTCCTGTGAGTAGTGCGGCTGCAACTGTTTGCCGTCAACAAAAGTTACCTTATATTTTGCGTCCTTTAGGCACTCTCGATCCATCTGATTTACGGAAGAAAAAGTTATTAAAACAGCTTTATGCAGCAATTATTGAACGTCAAAATATAGCTGGTGCGGCGGCTATTCATTTTACTAGTCATCAAGAAGCAAAAATATCAGCGAGATTTGGGGTAGCGACGCAAGATTTGGTGATTCCTTTGGGTGTGGTTCCGCCACAATTAGCAACACATCAGCAAAAATTGGAGATTTCCAAAGATGTACCTGTAATATTATTCATGTCGCGAATTGACCCCAAAAAAGGGTTGAATTTGTTAATTCCGGCACTAGAAAAGCTGTTAACTGCTGGTTGTAATTTTCACTTTGTTTTAGCTGGGACAAATCCCCAAGATCCAGATTATGAACAAAGTATCATTTCTCAAATCCAAAATTCGCCACTGCGATCGCACACTACAATTACAGGTTTCGTTACAGGTGAGTTAAAAGCTAGTTTACTACAAGCTGCTGATGTTTTTGTTTTGCCTTCCTACTATGAAAATTTCGGTATTGCGGTGGCTGAGGCGATGGTAGCAGGGATACCTGTGGTAATTTCCGATCAGGTGCATATTTGTCAGCAGGTAAGTGAAAGCGAATCGGGATGGGTTGGGGAGTTAGATGTACAGGTAATACTCAATTTACTACAGATAGCCTTGCAAAACCCCGCAGAACGCCAGCGTCGGGGACTCAACGCCCAGCAATATGCATTACAACATTACAGCTGGAATGCGATCGCTCGCCAAATCATTTCGGCATACCAGCAAATTCTACGTTAACAACGTTGTTCCATATCCCCCATGCCCCATGCCCTACTATTATTGAGCTTGTTTGCGGGAAATTACGTAACATAACATTTCTTTACCAGGCACTTAACCCGATTGATGAACCGGGGTTTTATGTGACGATCACATAGTAGAATACTTAATGCCTTTCTAATTACAGGGAAGTTCTCATGACTCTCCGTCTAGGTGATACAGTACCCAACTTTACGCAAGCCTCTACACACGGCGACATAAATTTTTACGAATGGGCAGGTGACAGCTGGGTTGTGCTGTTTTCACACCCTGCTGACTATACACCTGTTTGCACCACTGAACTAGGTACAGTTGCCAAGCTGAAACCAGAATTTGACAAGCGCAATGTCAAAGCGATCGCTCTCAGCGTCGATGATGTAGAATCCCATAACGGATGGGTGGGTGATATTGAAGAAACCCAAAGCACCAGTCTCAACTATCCGATTTTGGCAGATGCAGATCGTAAGGTTTCTGACCTTTACGATATGATTCATCCTAATGCCAATGCATCAGTGACAGTGCGATCTGTTTTCGTTATTGATCCCAATAAAAAGCTACGTCTAAGTTTCACATATCCTCCCAGCACTGGACGTAATTTTGATGAACTGTTGCGGGTAATTGATTCTCTGCAACTAACTGATAATTACAGTGTGGCAACACCAGCTGACTGGAAAGATGGAGATGATTGTGTAATTGTCCCCTCACTCAAAGATCCAGAAGTATTGAAGGAAAAATTCCCCAAAGGCTACAAAGAAGTCAAACCCTATCTGCGCTTGACTCCTCAGCCTAACAAATAAGTCAAATTACTTCAAACTGTCTGCTGTTAAGGCGCGAAGGTAAAACTTTGCGCCTTTGCTTGTTTAGGTCAGAATAAAGATAAGTAATTAAACAAAATTAATTAGGGTCTGCTGAAAAAGTCATAAAAAAGCAATCTTAAGGGTTGACTAGTTATCTAAGCAAAGTGAAATATAATTTTTTATTGCCTATAGCTAGGAAAATCATAAATTTAAATTATGCCATTGGCTAAAAAAGGTCTATTTTTCCAAAATAGACCTAAAAAGGCATAAAAAACCCGTGACAGGTGAGTAGAAAGATTCATGACTAAAAAAGTAATAGCAATTGCTGTTTGAGAAGTATGAGACAGTTTTGCCATCACTTTACCCAGGCTAAACCTTCTTTTACCTTGTCCAAACTTTCCCTCAATAGAATTACGAATCCTTTCGTCCTCTTGAGCTTGCTTCTTTTTTTCTTTACTCACAGTTTTTGGAGGTCTTCCTAAAGGAACTCCACTGATTCTAATACCTCTTTCTTTACACCAAGCTCGGTTCTCTTTTGTGCGATAGATTTTATCAACATGAACGGATTCTGGATAATAACCTGTGTAATTTTTATATGCTTCTACTTGTGCTTTTAAATCTCCTGATTCATTAAAGTTATCCCAACTAATATGGTCTAAAAATACATATCCCTCAAAATAACTAGCTGATAATTTTGCCCCAAATTCCACGGCTTTCCCGGCTTTTCCCCGGACAATTGGACGGATATGTGGTTGGCTTAAACTAACGATTCGGTCATCAATACTCTGTTTTTTATTTTCATACAACCATAGTTGTTGACGATAAATTTCTCCAACAACTAACAAAGTTTTATATTGTCTCTTACTTAATGGTTCTAGGCTGGCTCCGGCAATAATTAACTGGTCAATATGTGAGAAGTTTCTTTTGATATATTGCAGTTGTTTTTTTATCGCTATTCTTCTATCTTTTTGAAATACACGACGTTTTTTGGCTACTTCTAGATAATCCTTCCGTGCTATATTTCGATACGTTCTTGGCTTTTTATCTAATTTGACTTTCACTTGTTCATAAAGCAAGTCTATAATTTTCTCTATCTGCAATCTTGCTTGATTTAGTATCTCTAAATCTGTCGGATAACTGATATCTCCAGGCGCACAAGTTGCATCTAATATTAATCTTCCCCGATTTTTTGGTTCACTTACCTCTTTTTCTTCTAATTCGGTTTTTTTTTAGCCTCTTGAGAAGATGTTGTCTCTAGCATCTTCTTCACCATTTCTTGATTCACTTTGTTCACTAGGTTAGCACTAATTCTTGAGCGAAAATGTACTAACATTGATGCGTCAAATGGAGATTCATTACTATAAGATGACATCCCTATAAAGTACTGTAGATAAGGATTTTCTTTAATTTGTTCTACTGTCTCTCTATCGCTTATCCCTAGCTTTTCTTTGATTATTAATGCGCCTAGCGCCATCCGAAATGATTTTGCTGGCGCTCCCATATCTGCGGAGAAAGATGAAGAATATTCCTTTTCAAATTCTGTCCAGGGTATTAAATCAGCCATGATTACCCAACGATTTTCTGATGACAACTTTCCCTCAAATGGAAGCAAGAAGTTTGACGGTGCAATTGGAGTTGATTCTTCTTTTCGGTACATGGTTACTTCCGATACACAGTGGTGGGACTGACCACTGTGATGCAAGGATTTTGGGCTATTTTACTTTCTTTTGTTGCACCTGAATATACTTCTAGGGTCTGATAATCCAGAGACTGTCACTTTTTCTTGATTTTTCAGCAAGCCCTAATTACTTATCGATTATGCCGCCTACAGGTTCAGAGTCAGGGAATCATAACTTTAATATAGCTGGTCAATTATATGTGTGGTCAGAACAAGATGGTACAGGTGTTTGTTTTGACTCCAGTACAGGATTTACAGCAATTTTCAGGTAAATAGACCACAGTGGTTGAACCAACCGAAGGCATCATCTTCGGTAATATAATTGACAACCTCAGTCATTAAAAGCGAGGTGATTATCAATGGTAGAAGCATTAATAGTAGTTAGCAGAAACTTAGGCTATTAAAGCATACAAGGATAAGGAAACCCAGAGGCACAGAGAACACAAAGAAGTAGCGATAAAAATCTTGATCCTCTCTCTTCTACCTCTTTTCTTCTTGTTCTTAGCGTACTTTGCGGTTCGTTTCTCTTCATCACCAATCTCGCTTCACCTCGACAACCTCTGTATACTCAAACTCATTAGGACTTTGCCTTACCAAAGGATATCTTTCCTCACCCAATTCAATATAATCTTGTTCGCAATCTGGCTTGGAAGAAAAATACGTTAGCACATACTCCCTCCCAATTCTATCTGCCATTTCCTCTTCAACTTCACCCCGCCATTGGGTTTTTGTGACTAAGACAATTAACTGATTTGCTAACTTGGGAATTGTTTGAGCAATATGTCGCCGGGAAATTTCATCTAAACTCCCAAAAGGCGAATCCATCACAATGGGAAAGGTGCTGCTTTCAGGTAACATCAGTATTTTTCGCTTTTCACTCCATTCCCTGACTCTGTCAATAATACTGGCGATAAAAGATAAACTGAGGATTTGATTTTCGCCAGTAGAAGCTGCAACTGGTGCTTCTACTCCAGCGGTATTTTCTACTAGCGTCAGTTCATATTTATCGCTAATTTTGGGAATATAAGGCGTAAAAGATATTTCTGCGAATATTTCCTGTACTCGCTTTTCTAATTGCAGACGAAATTGCTTTTCTTGACGGTTTCGTACTTCTGTTAACCGTTCAATTGCATCTTGGGTGGCGTTAATTCGTCGCTGTGCTAATGCTTGACGTTCTTCGTTTAGCTTTTGCTTGGCGATTTGTTTACCTAATGCTTCAATTTCTGTAGTGAAGTGGGCAATTTGTTGTTGATTAGCACCTTGTTCTCGATTTAACTCATCTATTTTATTTTCGATTCCGTCTAAGCGTTTCTGTAAACTGCTAATTTCTTCATTAGCATCTTTCCGCAATCTGTCTTGAATGTTATCTAATTCGCTTTCAATTTGCGATATATTTTGCCTTAATTGATTAATTCTCGCTTGTTCTCTGTCAACTTCTTCCCAAAATGCGGTTGCTTGTTTATCAATTTCATCCACTTGGGCGCTCATGCGAAAAGCTGTTTCTTCTACTGCTGAAGAACCCACTTGATTTAACCAGAGAGTCACATTTGTATGGGGATGACTACCGATATTTAAATCTGTGCCGCAAATACAACGTTGCGAATTGAGTAACTCGTTGATAAACTCCCGCGAAATTCCCGCCGTTAATTCACCACGTTGTTTTAAATCATGCATAACTTGCCGAAACTGGGATGTGGTTTCAGCTAGGAGAACTGTATAACCTCGTGCGGAAATAATTTTTTTTAGGGCTTCGCGAGTTTTCTTATATTCTTCTTTATACGCTAGGTTCTGCGCTTCTAAATTTTGACAGCGTTCCTGTAATTCCTTTGCTGCACTCAGTTCCCGTAAGCGGTTACTCGTTTCTTTTTTAAAGGTTTGTTGATATTCTAATTCTTGTTTAATTTCGGTTTGGCGTTGGGTAATACGTTCAATTTCCTGTTCTATCTTTTCTTGCTGGCGCAAAAGCTGTTTAATTTCCGAATCGCCAATGGCTTTTAAGTCGTTCTCTAAACTTTTTTTCGCTTCACTCAAATGTTTAATTGAACGGTTAATTACCTCTACACCCAAGAATATCTTTGTCGCTTCGGCAATTTCCGCTTTTTTATCAGAACGGACAATTTCTTCAATCCGTTCGCCGTCAAAGAAAAAATATTGATGCAAACTCGCAGGTAAAATTTGATTGATGATATCTTCTGGTTGCTGGGGTGGGAAATACCATTTACCATCATCGCCACCTACCCACATGGTTAATTGAGTTTTCCCAGCTTCAAAATCACTTTCGTTTTTATAAACCCGACTGGAACGTTTTACACGGTAGCGTTTACCTTCATGTTCCCAGCCAATTTCTACCCAACATTCAATAGCTTGCTTTGGTTTAGCTTCTGCGATCGCTCTTTTATTAACTAGCTGTTCTACCGAGGCAAATGCTGCACTAAACTTCTCATATAATACCCAGGTGAAGGCATTGAGTAAACTGGTTTTTCCAGAACCATTATTGCCATGAATAATCGTAGTGTTAAGTACATCTCCGCCGGAAAGTACTATCTCTGGTGTCGTACCATAAAAGGAGCGAAAATTGCACAGCTTAATTGAAGTCAGTTTCATCGCACCTCTTCTTTGATAATCACCAAGATTTCATCGTTAATGTGGCTGTTAATTCTCTTATCTAGTCTGCCTTTTTCCAGCTTCCATACCCGCTCAATAATCTGCCGTACTTCCGGCGGGGCGCTGGTAATTGGCTCCTGCACATCATCGATATTTTGCTCTGGTGACATCGCGGATGGTAGATAATTGTTTCTTTATTTTACCTGTATCTTAGAATGCGATCGCATCTCCTGCTCTACCCTTTGCCTTATCTTTAATTTTTCACAAATTGGCGGTAGAAATAAAAAAATTTTAGTATAAAGGGCTTTATTTAAAAGTGCTTTGCTGGTATACTGAAAGCATATAATATAATGGAGTATTTGCAACTTTAAAAATTTGACTTACATCCCATTATAAAGAAGATAATTTAATTATTCCATACTTCTGAACCTCATTCTTCACTATTACCAAAATTTTTACAAACAGCAATAAAAAACCGCAGATAAACACAGATAAATCATCGGCGTTTATCTGCGTCCATCGGCGGTTCATATATCTAATAAACCATACCGTTTTTGTAAAGCAAGTAACTTCATTCTCGCTTCGCCGGCATTGTCAGCTAAATCGGCAAACTCTACAAAGCGCCGCAATTCTTTCTTTAACAAATTGCGTTCTACTTCTATAGTTTCCCTTTCTAAATCTGGCGGTAAAACTATCATGTCGTAAATAATGGCGCGTTCTTTCCCCGGATGGGGACGTAAAACGCGCCCGCGCCTTTGGATAAACTGCCGAGGATTACCGGAACTTGATAAAATTACCGCAGTTTGAATTGCAGGAATATCAACACCCTCATCTAAACAACGAATGGCGACTAAACCTTGCAATTCTCCGCTTTCAAATTGACGGCGTAAAACTTCTCTTTCTTGTAAGGAAGTTTGAGCAGTATAAGTACTAACTTTGTATCCCAATTCTACGCCGAGAATTTTAGCAACGGCTTTCAGTTGACGCAACGATGAACGTTGTCCCACCTCTTGCGAACCATCACTGCAATAAAATAGGGTGTGAGTAGTATCTTTGCGAGTTGCCATTAATTTCCGCAAAGCAGTTAACTTGTTTTCTGCTGCACCAATTAATCTGGCACGTTGCATTAACAATGGCTTCAAATCTTCGTTAGCTTCAAAATCTCCGACTGTGCCATTTTCTCTTTCCCGATATAGTAACGATCGCCCAATTCTGCGCGTTAATTTTAAATAGGCAATACTTTCGGCTTCTGTTAATTCCACCAAAATCGGGTAATAAAGATAATGTACCAAAGCACCTTGAGCGATCGCATCCCTCAAGGTAAACTCTGGTTGCAGCACAGGGCCGAAATAATCAAACAAAGATTGGGTACCATCATCATCAAAGTACCTTTCAGGTGTGGCAGACAACGCCAACCGCAACCCAATCCGGCGTGGTAGACTTTCCTCTAACTTTGGTGCGCCTAAATTATGGGCTTCATCGCCAATAATTAAAGTTCTGTCGGGGAAATATTTCACCTGTGACTGAAAACCATCTCCAATTAAAGTGGAGTTAGTAGTAATCACAGTGACAAACCTTTGGGAACCAGAACGCAGATTATAGATTTGGGTAGAGAGTTGACTTTGCCAATTGCGGACATTCTCGAATGCTAAAATCGGCTGCAAGTTAAATTTTTCGCATTCTCGCGCCCATTGGGTGACAAGATGACGATAGGGACAAACCACCACCAAAACTTGTAAATTAATCTGCTGATATAATTCACAAGCGATCGCCAATGCTGTGATAGTCTTACCACTACCAGTAGCCATTTTGAGCGTACCTCTGCCATTGTTAGCAAACCAGCTGGTCATAGCTTGGCGCTGATATTGCCGCAATTGCAGAGATTGCGGCATTTTTGGGCATCCTGGTAATGATTTTTGAGTTTGATAACTGCCCTGGTTTTCCCTTAACAATGGTAATCGTAAACGAAAACCGGGCAGTTGCTGCACTCTATTTAGCGTCAGGTACATAAGATGTCATTTGTCATTTGTCATTTGTCATTTGTCATTGGGTAATTGGTAATTGCTTTTCTCCTCTTGTTCCCTCATCCTCCCCAATCCCCAATCCCCAATCCCCAATCCCTAACCCCTAGTTATAATCACGCCAAACAGCGATTAAAGAACCTTGCACCTGTACATTCATAGCCGGAACTTCAATTGGTTGGTATTTAGCATTTGCGGGTTTGAGAGTCACGCGATCGCCACTGCGATAAAAACGCTTTAATGTAGTACCATGTCCTTCAACTCTGGCAGCAACAATGGTGCCATTTTTAAGTTGATTTGGTTCTGGTACTGGACGCAAAAATACTAAATCACCATCAGCAATTAAATCTTCAATCATGCTGTCGCCAGCTACCCGCAAAGCATAACTTTGGGGAGGTAAGGCAAAATTAGTAATATCTAAATGTTCGACAGCATCTGTGAAAGGTTCTATTAAACCTCCAGCAGCAATAGTACCTAAAATTGGTACACCTGTTGCTACAGGACGTAAAATCCGAATTGTGCGCGCTTTCCCTTCAGTCCATTCAATATACCCTTTAGTGCGTAAATGTTCTAAACGGCTTTGAATTGGTGCTGGTGACTTTAAATTCATCGCTTGCATCATTTGCCGAATTGAAGGCGAATGCTGATGCGTTCGGATGTATTCTGCCAGCCATTCATAAAGTTCTTGTTGAGCTTCGGTTAAACGTTCCATAATTTTGTTGGGAAGTAATTACAAATGTCCCTAGAACATTAGTACTACATAAAATCCCATATAAGCAAGATAAAACTAAAAAGAATATATGGCAATCCGATTTAATTTTGAAATTGATTTGTAAATATAGCGATTCCCTATGAGTTGTGAAATTACTGGTTAAGGTAAGAAGTAGGAATAAAGCAGGTACAAATGTACTTTTGGTTTCACAAATGAAATAGAAATGCTATATAGCGAACAATAATCACAGGAAATAAAGGATGAGGTCGTTTTTTATAAGTGCTTGAGGATGAAAAATATATTTAAACCTCATCCATGCTGAAAAATAGGTTCCTCAAAAGCAAACAGGGAAGAATCTGAGATTTAAGCAGAAAACTCTATGCTCAAAAACTAGGGGTTAAAAGTAGACAATAATTCTTTCTCCCCCTGCTTCCCCATCTCAAACCTCTAGCCTCTCCTTACTCTGCACCTAAAATACTAGCCAACAAAGCTTTTTGGGCGTGCATTCGATTTTCAGCTTGATCCCAAACGCGTGATTGCGAACCTTCAATGACGGCTTCGGTAATTTCTTCACCACGATGGGCTGGTAGGCAGTGTAAAACAATGGCTTCGCGGTCAGCAAGACTCAATAACTGCTCGGAAATTTGGTAATCTTGGAAAATTGGGAAGCGATCATCTGCTTCTGATTCTTGACCCATACTTGCCCAGACATCAGTGTAGAGAACAGCAGCCCCTTTAGCAGCAATTTCTGGATCGTGAGTCAGGAGAACTTCAGTTTGATTATTAGCGATCGCTCTTGCCTGTTCTACAATTTTATTATCTGGTTCATAGCCTTGAGGTGTCGCAATTCTGACATTCATTCCTGCTAAAGCACAACCCAACATTAAAGAGTTAGCGACATTATTGCCATCACCTACGTAGGTTAAAGTTAACCCTTTGAGGCTACCAAAGCACTCTTGAATTGTCATTAAATCTGCTAATACCTGACAGGGATGTTCTGCATCAGTTAGCGCATTAATTACAGGAATCTTGGCATAGTTAGCAAAAGTTTCCAACTCTTGTTGAGCGAACGTACGAATTGCCAACACATCCAGATATCGATCCAACACCCTAGCTGTATCTTGCACTGGTTCCCCACGACTCACTTGAGTCACATTTGGGTTGAGATCAATTACCTGTCCACCTAGTTGGTACATAGCCACAGTAAAACTCACGCGTGTGCGAGTTGAAGCTTTGGAGAACAATAATCCCAACACTTTATTACTGTGTAGCTTTAGTTGTTTTGACTTGAGTTGAGTTGCTAATTGTAGGAGTTCCTGAAGTTCTGTAGAACTCAGATCCGCCAGACTTAATAAATCTCGTCCGTTCAACGCTGCCATGCTTGTGATCTGTAAATAATAATGATGTCTTTGTGTTCCTTTAGCCAGTCCTACCAAAAAAGTATCGCCTTAAAACTCTACCAGATGTTTTCGTGTCTAGCCTAGGATTAAAGTTAGCTTTTGCTATGACTATTAATTTATCAACTTTATGGGTGATTAATATGCTTGATTTTTGTTAGTTGTCCTACAAATGTCACACTTGCAAACCGCTCTTGAATGTGAAAACTTGGCAAAATACAGAGGTTGCATCGAAATAAATTCCTCAGATTTTCCTGCCGCTTGTAGGTTCAAAAAAATTTTAATTATGTTTCTTGACAAATCTTTTGTTTATGCTATGATTAGAAATCGGTTAGTGCTTAAGAGCAACACCTCAGTCCGCCAGCATAGCACAGTGGTAGTGCATCCGACTTGTAATCGGAAGGTCGTCGGTTCAAATCCGACTGCTGGCTTTATTGTTGTACATTCGTAAATTATATTGTCGATTGCCACATTATTTGTCCGCGTTGACAAATTTTTGTCGTCGATAACAAATTAATGTCACTGAAACTAGATCAGCTTTTGTAGAGAAGTAGTGCGATCGCATTTTACCACTGGCGAAACAAGATAACCTCTCACATTTCGCCAGCAGTCTATTCAAGTATTAACTAACGAACTCTAACAAACCCAGCTTGCTCAATAGCTTGTTGTCCTTGGTCGGTAAGTACAAGATTGGCATAAGCATTGCCAGCCTGTTGTGCTTGACCTTTATTTTGTTTAATAATCACAAACAACTTAGAGGTTATCGGATAGCTACCATTTTTAATAGCTTCAGTATTAACCTGATTGCGTTGGCGCGGACATTGTTCAGGTGATACAAAAGGTTGACGGTAAGGGGAAACGAAATCGGTAGCAGTCCGGCCTAGTGGTAAGGGTTTCACACTACATTGAGGTACAACAGCACGGCCAGAAGCATAATATATCCCGCCTGGAGTTTTGCTCAGTTGACGCAATGCATCTGTAGTGGAGTAGACATATTTGACATTAGAACCCAGTGCTTGTTTTGTTGACTCGACATTACTAGAGAAGATGTTTGTGTCTGCATTCTCTGGTTGTTGAGAAAAAGCTGTGATGGGTAGATTAGGCCCTCCTACCTGATTCCAGTTAGTTAATTTCCCCAAATATATCTGCTGCAATTGGTCAACTGTTAAACCTGGCAAGTTCAACGATGGATTAACCACTACTGCTATCCCATCAAAGCCTACCTGACGTTGCTCAAGGGTAAAACCTCTCTCTTTGGCGATGGCTTTTTCTGCATCTGTGAGGGGGCGGGAAGACTGAGCAAAGTCTAATTTTCCATCCAGCAACATTCTGATACCGGAACTAGAACCAGGGCTACCATCTACAGGATCTAAGTAGCGCAATTTTAGTTCAGGGCGTGCGCTGAGGATTTGAGAATCTACAACTTGCCTAATCGGTGCCCAAGCAGTGCTACCACCGTAGTTAAATGAATCATTGGGCACATCGGAAAGTGATCCAAAGGTGGATATAGCATTCGAGGTGGGCTGTAAATTTTGATTAGAGGAATCAGCCACATTGGGATTAGATGAATCAGTATTATTGCGAGCCATGAACTCAGGCTTAAGCAACCACCAAAGCAATCCTCCTATCACCATCAGTGTTAGGACTTTACCAATAATTAAACCTTTGAGAAAGATACTAATATCTTCCTTGATCAAAACTTTTTTTTGGTTTGTGTTGTCCATATTTTTTATTTTTTTTATTTGTTAGTTTGAAACAATTTGGGGTAAATGCAAGGTATAAAACACATTTTTAATTGTTAGTTTATAATCACTCATTTATAATTGAATCTTCTTGATTTAAGCAAGCCAAATATATTTTTATTGATCACTGATATCACCTAATTATAATTCCTAGTTTTTATGCCATATCTCTAAATCATGACTACAGATTACTGTTTATATGTAGCATTATTTTAGAGAATTAGTATTAGTTATATATCTCTAACCTACTGACATATCTATATTAATAGATGAACGATTATTAAACTTTTCGATGAATGTTTGTGATGGAGTTGGTTGTTTTTGTGGCGATAAACTTGTACTCAAAAATGTATATATTAGAGCTATTAGTAATACACTAGTAATAATTCCAAAACCCAGACCCAGCAGCAACATAAACTTGCGGTAAACGACTAAAGAATCCTCATCAGGTTGTTCATCTGGAACACTCAACTCTGAGTACTTTGGCAACGTTATATCGGGAATCAGTGCTTGCAAAGCTTCTCCGGCAGATTGGTAACGCTGGTTATGGCGTTCGCTAATCATGATGTCTAAAACATCTGCTAGCCAATCACTAACTTTTGCTTTGTGCCGCCAGATTACTTGGCCTGTATCGGGATCTTCTGGTAATTCTTCGGGTTTTAAACCAGTCAAAGCTTGAATCCCAATCATACCTACTGCATAAATATCGCTGCTAAGTTTTGGCTTACCCTTAGCCTGTTCTGTTGGCATATAGCCAGGAGTACCGACAGAAACAGTTAGGGTATTGCCCGGATTACCTACTTTTTTAATACTGCCAAAATCAATGAGTATAATTTTGCGATCGCAGTTCCGCCGCATAATATTTTGCGGCTTAATATCCCGGTGAATTATTTTGTGTTGGTGAACGAAGTCCAACACTTCCAGGATATCTTTCAATAAATTTAAGACTATATCTTCCCTTAGAGGTTTACCAGGTATAATTTCTTGGGTTAAGTCATAACCATCAATAAATTCTTGAACTAAATAAAAATCTCCATCTTCATTAAAGTGAGCCAACAAGGTAGGAATTTGCTGATGATTGTTGCCTAGCTGATATAAAATTTCGGCTTCGCGATCAAAGAGGGTTTTGGCTATCGGTAAAACAGCAGGATGAGGATGTTTAGGATAAAAATGCTTAACAACACAAAATGGTTTACCCGGTAAATCCAAATCAATTGCTAAGTAAGTATCGCCAGAACCTCCTCTGGCTAAAAGTTGGACAATCTTAAAGCGATTCCGTAGTGTTTTTTTAATTAGAGGATACTGTTGCTGTTGTCTATTCTCTTGTTTATTTCCTACATCACCAGATAGTAAATAAGTAATACCACCAGATAATTTACTTTTTAAGTGCGTCACATGATTTGAGCGATTTCGGAGTGTTTTTCTAATGCGAGGGTACTGACGCATGGGACATATCCTAACCTATCTAAAATAGCTGACAAGTTAAATTTTGGTGGTAGATTGTGTTTGACATTCCGCCTGAATGCCTGCGTAGTTGCTTGATATTTAAATTTAAAAATTTTCCAGGCTAGATATTAGTTTAGTGGCGAAATTCTATGATTTTTTTAGAGATTTTAAGGGCGCTAATATCACAATATAATTTTAACCAAATATTTTATCCTTTTAATTTTTATTATTGCTGTAGTTACACCTATATCGGACTAAAGTTAATAGTCTGATATCTCCAAATATCTTATTAAACACACTTTAGTATACAATCTAGCTAAAATTCAATATGGTTATGAATGTATAAAAAAAACAAAGCACGTTTCACTTTGATTTAGAACAGAGTAAAAAATAATACGATGAATCAAAATATAGATGAGCCTGCTATCTGGATACTGTTGCAGATAAATATCAACTAGAGGATGCAATTAGCAAGATGCCGATTAAACAAGAAAATTGAGGATATTTTTTGATTTACTATTGCTTTAGTCAAATCTACGCCTCCAAATGCGTAAATTCTAGAGATATCACAGAGCTAACACCATGAGATGCAGCAACTATAATCACTCAGTGATTATCCCATGACAGAAAATAACCATAAAAAAACCCCCAGTGGGGGTTAGGTAGTTATTCGCGTGGAGTGAACAACTACTTATTAATACTTAGAGTATGTACAACAATCCGAACAAAATTATCCAAATTACATCAACAAAATGCCAGTAAATTTCCGCAGCTTCAATACCGAAGCGTTTTTCGTTAGTGTAATGACCAGCAACGCGCGATCGCCACAGTACAGCTAAAATTGCTAACACGCCGATGGTTACGTGCAAACCGTGGAAGCCAGTTAACACATAGAATGCGCTGGCAAATAAATTGGTAGTTAAACCAAATTCTAGATGAGTATATTCATAAACCTGACCTACCAAAAAAATTACACCCATAGCGGCAGTAATTGCCAACCAAGTCTGCATCCCCTTGGTATCATTCTTTTTGATAGCAGTGTCAGCATTATGCATCACAAAACTGCTAGCTATTAGATTAACGGTGTTAACACCTGGTAGCAAAAGTTCTAATTCAGGTGTTCCCTCTGGCGGCCATACAGGTAAGATAGAACGGAAAGCCAGATATGCTCCGAACAACCCCATGAAAATCATGCCCTCAGCAATCAGAAACACAATTAGCCCAAACAAACGATGATCGGGATGTTCTTCGTGACCCGCATGTGCAGCTTCCGCGCTATGGTGATGATTCAGTTCAGCTTGTGCTGGGTCAATAGTTTGACTTTGCATGAATATTAAAAAGGATAATTGTAAAGGGATTGGGGACTGGGGACTGGGGACTGGGGATTGGGGATTGGGGACTGGGGATTGGGAAAGAATATAAATATAAATCCCAATTACCAATTACCAATTACCCAACGCCCAATGCCCCATGCCCAATTTATTCTTTTTCTGCTGTGATCCCTGGATATGGTTCGTCTGGTTGGGCGCGTAACACGGAGTTTACGCCAGCAGATAAGACTGGATCGGGATCGTAGAGGGGTACGCCCTTGTCAGCATTTTCCAAACCGTAGTCGTAGGGGCCTGTGGCTAAGACTGGGGTTTTGTCAAAATTCTCGATTGCGGGTGGAGAAGTTGTCATCCACTCTAGGGTTAATGCATTCCAGGGATTATTACTAGCTTTGGGCCCGTATAACCAACTCCAGATGGCATTGATGATGAAGGGAATTGTAGAAACTGCCAGGATATAAGAACCATAAGTGCAAATTTCATTGAGCAATGCAAATTTGGGGTCATACTGAGCAACTCGGCGGTTCATGCCCATTAAACCCAGCTTGTGCATTGGTAAGAAGGTCATATTCAGACCAACTATTGTCAAAGCAAAGTGAACTTTACCCCAAAATTCGTTCAGCATCCGTCCCGTCATTTTCGGGAACCAATGATAAATGGCGGCAAAAATTCCCAGAACGCTACCACCAAATAATACGTAGTGGAGGTGGGCGACGACAAAATAAGTGTCGTGAACGTGAATATCAAAGGGTACTGCTGCTAACATTACGCCACTGATACCACCAATCACAAAGGTGCCAACAAAACCCATAGCAAATAGCATGGGACTGTTGAGACGAATTTTTCCGCCCCACATTGTCGCCAACCAGCTGAAAATCTTAATTCCTGTGGGTACGGCAATGATCATTGTGGTGATCATGAAGAACATCCGCAACCAACCAGGAATACCGCTGGTAAACATATGGTGCGCCCATACGATTAACCCGAGAAAACTAATCGCCAGGGAAGAATAGGCGATCGCTTTATAACCAAAAATCGGTTTGCGAGAATGAACTGGGATGATCTCAGAAATTGCTCCAAAGAAGGGCAAAATCATGATGTAAACGGCTGGGTGGGAATAAAACCAGAACATATGCTGGTAAACAACAGGATCTCCGCCCCCAGTTGGGTTAAAAAATGTTGTGCCAGCAATTAAGTCAAAGGACAGCAGAATCAGACCGGCTGCGAGTACAGGGGTAGATAGCAGTACCAATGCTGAGGTCGCAAACATCGCCCAGCAAAATAAAGGCATTTGATGCACTCCCATCCCTGGGATACGCATCCTCAACAAGGTGACGAGAAAATTAATCGCCCCCAAAATCGATGACGTACCCAGCAGCAGGACACTGATAATCCAGATAGCCTCACCAACTTGACCTGTAACTAAACTCAAGGGTGGGTAAGAAGTCCAGCCGGCATCTGGTGCGTCGCCCACCGCTAAACTGGCAATTAATAACACGCCAGCAGGGGGGATCATCCAAAAAGCCACAGCATTGAGCCGAGGGAATGCCATATCCTTAGCCCCAATCATCAGGGGAATGAGGAAGTTAGCAAACCCTGCCCCTGCGGGTACAATCCACAAAAAAATCATGATTGTGGCGTGCAGGGTAAATAGGCTGTTGTAGACTTCTGGGGTGACAAAATCTACTTCTGGGGTTCTTAGTTCTGTGCGAACCAAGTCCGCCATCACGCCGCCAATACAGTAAAAAATAAACGAAGTGACTAGGTATTGAATCCCGATCACTTTGTGGTCAGTATTAAAGCTAAAGTAGTCTCGCCAATGCCTGACCCCTGGTTCTTCAGCCAGGGCGGGTGTATTAGCGGTTTCTTGGATTTGGGCTTGTGTCATAGGAGGAGAGGGTCAAGGGTCAAGGGTCAAAGGTCAAGGGTCAAAGTTGGAGAGACGCGATTAATCGCGTCTGTACTCAAGGGTCAAAGGTTAATAGCCATAACATTGGACTTTTGACTGTTGACTTTGGACTCTGGACTTTGGACTGTTGATTATTTGTGAACTTGATGAAGTATTTCTGTGTTAATTCCCATGTCCTTGGTGTAAGGAGCGAGGAATTTATCGGGGGAGAGATTTGCAGGATTATAAGCAACAGCTTGATTTAGAGTTTCTCGGCTAGCTACTTGCTGCTCTTTTTGCCATTGATCAAAGGCTTCTGGTGTTTCTACCACGATTGGCGCTCTCATAGCACCGTGGTAGGGACCACAAAGTTCGGCGCAAACTAAGGCATAATCGCCTGCTGTTCTAGGTGTGAAGCGAATTTCGGTTTGTCTACCAGGAATAGCATCTTGCTTTAAGCGAAACTCTGGTACCCAAAAGGCATGGATGACATCGTTAGCTGTCATATTGATTTTCACTTCCCTCCCGATGGGAAGATGCATTTCCCCGGTGGTAATACCTGTCTCTGGATAGGTGAAAATCCAGGCGTACTGCAGACCCGTTATATTAACCAACAATTCTGGGGGTTTACCTGCTTTGTCAGGACTTTCGCCAATGGTAGGAGCTACACTACCAACTCCCGGCGCATCGACTTTTTGGGGAATTTGATCGGCGTTGCGAACTGCAGCGGTACCTGGATCTTGCATCGCCGCATCAGATTTTTCTTGATTGAGGTTAGGTTCGTTGCTGGGTGGTGTGTCGTTTAACGTTGCGGCAATTGCTGCCCCTGGCATTTTCATCGACATATTTTGAGTCACCGGGGCATCATGGATGGCATGGGGATCGAAGCCACCAATTTCGTTATAAACCTCAAAGCTGTAAACAGAAATACCAATAACTATAATTGCTGGGATCGCCGTCCAGAGGATTTCTAGAGGTACATTTCCCTCTACAGGAGGCCCGTCTTCATTGTCACCAGGTTTTTGACGATATTTAAATGCAGAGTAAATTAAAACACCTTCGACAATGAGAAAGATACCTGTAGAGATGACCATCATCGTGTTAAACAGACCATCAACCAAGACGGCTTCATCAGAGGCTTCTGTTGGCAACAGACCGTGATTTTGACCGTACCAAAGGCTGGCAAGTGTTAACACAATGCCAATTAGTAATGTCCAGATCGAACTTGGAATTTTCACGGCTCACTTAAATGAATTTACTACGTTATCTCAAAGGTACCCACTTACTAAGGTAGTGTAGGTCATCAATTATGGTCTTCCAATGTCTGAAATTTTTATTAATTTTTTTGGCTACATAAATAATTTTGAGTACAAGAGTTTTATCAGATATAGCTCAGGATAGATGTGAATCATGGTAAAAATTTAAGAAAAAATTTAGATAGTAAAATTAGTTGCCATTAACGAAAAATTGAGAACTTAAAAAATACCTAAAGCTTTTGGCTAAAAGTAGCTAGAGTGATTCAAAGTGTAAGTAAAACGTATAACTGAAAGCTAATCTATCAACCTTGGTCGTATACGCTAGGGTTTATATGGGTCGTGATTGACAAACTGATAATTTTAAATAGCTCTACCAAGAGCGGGCAGAAGGTATCGTTCATGAGCGAATTTGTCCTACAACAACAAAATGAAGCAACAGATCCCCAGCAAAAGCCCCAAGAAATAATTCGTCGTTTTGTTTGGAAGATCTGCATCGCCACCTTAATTTTGATGGCAATAGGCAGTGCCACGCGGGTAATGAACGCTGGACTTGCTTGCCCAGACTGGCCTTTATGCTATGGAGAATTAGTGCCAGCCAAGCAAATGAATTTTCAAGTCTTCTTGGAATGGTTTCACAGATTGGACGCAGCTTTGATTGGTCTGAGCGCGATCGCACTTGCCGGTCTATCCTGGTGGTATCGTCGCGCATTACCCCATTGGCTGCCTTGGGCATCTACATTCGCCTTGTTTTTAATTGTCTTCCAAGGAGTCTTGGGAGGGCTGACTGTCACTGAACTATTACGGTTTGATATTGTGACTGCCCACTTGGGAACGGCGTTGTTGTTTTTCACCACCCTCCTAATTATTGGTACGGCACTCACCCCTTATCAAGGAACCGGCAATGTTGGTAGTTTGCCTTGGTTGGGTTTAACTGCCGCCGTGTTAGTTTATCTACAAAGTCTTCTAGGCGCATTGGTGGGATCTCGTTGGGCGCTCCACCAATGTTTAGGCACATCCCAACTCTGTACTGTCATGTACAGTCACATCTTTGGCTTAGTACCACCCACAGTGGCAACCTTAGCAGTGGTATTGATATCTTGGCTGACACCTGCACTCCACCCAGCTTTGCGCCGCTTGGCAAATATGGCTGGTGGGTTATTAATGTTACAAATTCTCTTGGGAGTTGCTACTTTCAAATTACGCCTGCAAGTTGAGCCACTTACTGTCTCTCACCAAGCTGTAGGCGCAGCTTTACTCGGTACTTTAGTCGTTTTCACAGTCCTAGCATTACGCGACTGGGTTGCTAGTCGTGAAACCAATACCTACCCTGTAGCTGTACCAGCAAAGGGGTCGCATCTATAACTAAAGAAGGGGCATAGGGCATTGGGTAATAGGTAATGGGTAATTGGTGTTTGTCATGAATTATTTCTCCCCTGCTCCCTGCCCCCTGCCCCCTTGCCTCATCCCCAGTCCCCAATCCCCACCTTAGCAACTAGAAGTGGTGGAACCAAAATAAACCCTTGTCTCTATCTATACCTCACTATCAGTGGATGTTTTCGCTAGTCTCTATGAGACAGACTGAGTACAGGCAATGAGGGAGCAGGAAGAACAGAGGTAGTCATTCTCCTCATCCTCCTCATCTCCCTTATCTCCCTCATCTTCCCTTAGTCCTTTTTAACAGCGATTTGGTATGAGCAGGGGCTGCAAATACGTTGAAAAATAAGGAAATCGAGCCAAAATGATTGAGACTAATGTCTCTCGCCACCACGAAAATTTTCTACAGGTAATTCAAAGCTACTACCAGTTAACCAAGCCCCGGATCATTCCGTTGCTCTTAATTACCACCGCTGGCAGTATGTGGATTGCCGCTAAGGGACAAGTAGACATCTGGTTGTTGCTAGTAACTATGATTGGTGGCACTTTTGCTGCTGCTAGTGCCCAAACCATTAACTGTATCTACGATCGCGATATTGATTACGAAATGGAGAGGACACGCCATCGTCCTATGCCTTCTGGTAAGGTACAGCCGCGTGGCGCTTTAATTTTTGCGATCGCTCTTGCTGTAATTTCTTTTACTTTACTGACTGTTTTTGCTAACCTACTAGCCGCCCTACTCGCATTCTCTGGCATAGTTTTCTATGTTGTAGTTTATACCCATTGGCTGAAACGCCATACCACTAACAATATTGTGATTGGTGGTGCGGCTGGGGCAATTCCCGCTTTAGTAGGTTGGGCGGCTGTGACAGGTACGGTAGGTTGGCCAGCTTGGGTAATTTTTGCGATCGTCTTTCTGTGGACACCGCCTCACTTTTGGGCTTTAGCTTTGATGATTCGCGATGAATATGCTAAAGTCGGGATTCCGATGCTACCTCTAGTTGTTGGCGATCCCGCAACTGTGAAGCAAATTTGGTATTACACTCTGGCGACGGTGGCAACAACACTAGTATTGGTTTATCCCTTAAATGCTAGTGGAATTTTGTATGCTGCGATCGCAGTTGGTTTGGGCTATGTATTTATCCGCAAAGCTTGGCGTTTACTGCAAAACCCAGAAGATAGAACAATCGCTAGAGAATTATTTCTCTATTCCATCTCTTACATGATGCTCTTGTGTTTAGCGATGGTAGTAGATAGCCTCCCAATTACTCATCATCTGATTAATGCTCTAATCGCTCAGTTACATTTTGTAGCTTAAGGATCAGCTCAAACATACTGAGTTTGCATTTCACCTTTTCCCGCTAAACCAAAAAATATTGATGTTTATCCCGCCTAGAACTGAGTTCCTGGCGGGATGTTTGTCATCTTATTTCACTTAATAATGATAGAAATATTTGGGTGGGAGTGAATGGGAATTGAGCATTGCTACAGACTTTTGTGAATTGGTATCAGGCTTTTTAAAATTTGCTCAATGGGATCAACCATCCAAGGTATTAGCTCAACTGTCCAAAAAATCCACAATCTAAAATCCACAATCCAAAATCTAAAATTCCTATGAAGCCCTACTTAGCCAAAATTTTACTCTACCCGATAAAGTCTTTTGATGGTGTGGAATTAGAGAAAGTTAGAGTTCTCTCTAGCGGTACCCTAGAATTTGACCGTGAATTTGCCATCTTGGATGAGCGCGGTAATTTCGTTAATGGCAAACGCCATGCCAAAATTCATTCATTGCGAGCTAAATTTGCACTTTCCAATAGAACTCTATATCTGCAAATACCTGGAAGTCCCTCAGAAAAAGTATTTCATCTCGATAGAGACAAACAGGCGCTAGCAGCAACTTTAAGTGATTTTTTCGGTTTCCCTGTGAAAATACAGCAAAATTCTGTTCAAGGATTCCCCGATGATACAGAGCGTCTTGGACCAACGGTAATTAGTACCGCAACCTTAACAGAAGTGGCTTCCTGGTTTCCGGGTGTCACTGTAGAACAAATGCGCCGTCGGATGCGCGCCAATCTGGAAATTGGTGGTGTACCTGCTTTTTGGGAAGACCAATTATTTAGTTCACAAAGCGATCAGACAGTCTCTTTTCGTATAGGAAATGTTGACTTTGTTGGAGTTCAGCCTTGTCAGCGATGTGTGGTACCAACACGCAATCCTGACTCTGGAGTCGCTGATGCTAACTTTCAGAAAATATTTGTCACACAACGACAAGCAACTTTACCTGATTGGGTAACTTTATCTCGCTTTAATCATTTTTATAAATTGAGTGTCAATACTATCACCTCTGTTTCATCATTTGAAGCAATGTTACAAATTGGTAATGAAGTTGCAATCATAGGTGAAAAAATTAATTTTTCTTAAAAAAGAAAATCAAAAAGTAAAAATCTCCTAAATTTCTTTACTTTTCAATCGAAAATTTATCTAGTAATTTTCACGGTTTTGTAATTGAATATGTATGATTGTTTGCCCAAAACCAAGATTTAAAGACTGAGTACTTCACGGGTAAACAATACAAAGTTTTCTTTGGGGTATTGTGTCTATTGTGACATTCATAATTTCACCCCATACTGTAGTCTATTGGTTAAATTTAAACCAATATAGATGCTCATCTGTATGACTATAACTATATTTTGTAGTTCACCAGAGAAAAAAATGCTAATGTATTGCCGCTGAAAAGTTACCAAATTCAAGTGTAATAACCACACAAGAAAATTTAATTGGGGAGGAACCACATCGGGCAAAACTATAGTATTAAAAACACTAGTACTAACTTCTTTTATACAAACTTAGGTTAAGTGCATAATAACTTTTCCTAAAAAAAGTAGTACTAATGCTTATATTCCTTGTAATTTATATGGCAAGAAGACCCATAGGTTAACAATGGGGATCAAATCACACCACAATGTTATCTAAACTTCATCACGTCAAATCTCTCAACCGCTTATTTGAACAGGCATATATCAATATAATGCCCTTCAAATCTATTTTAATTGTGCCTTTGGTGTTGCAATTTTGTGGATCGGCGGGACTTATAGGCTATCTGTGGTTGCAAAATAGACAAGAAGCGGTAAAAGATCTGGCAATTCAGTTAGAAAGTGAAATCTGCGATCGCATTGAACACCACCTCGACCAATACTTAATCACTCCCCAGCAAATTAATCAAATTAACTGGGATGTGATGCAGGTAGGTTTGCTCAAACATACTGATGTGGAAGCAACCCAAAATTACCTGGGAAAACAGATGCAGTTTTTTCATATTAACTACAACAAATTTGCTAACCCCAAAGGTGAATTTATCGGTGTTCAACAGCTAGATAACGGTAGACTCTTGATTAAGGAAATTTCTCAACAAAAGGGTATTGGTAAACTGTATATTTACGCCACAGATAGCCAAAAAAATCATACCCATCTTCAGGAAGTAAAAGATTATGATCCTCGCCTCGAAACTTGGTATATAAATGCAGTGAATTTTGGTAAGCCATACTGGAGCCAAATTTCACAATTGCAGAATCAGCCAGAAGTTTTATCTATCTCTTCAAGTTCCCCACTTTACGATCGCACTAACAAGTTCTTGGGAGTGGTAGGTATAGATTTCATCTTGTCACACATGAGGAATTTTTTAGGTAAATTAAACGTTGGTCAGGAAGGAAGAATTTTTATTTTGGAGCGTTCTGGGCTAATAGTAGCTGACTCTAAAAATCAACCACCATACAGTATGATTCAAGGTCAAGCAAAACGTTTATTGGCAGTAGATAGTCAAGATGAGTTAATCAAATTGACAACAGAATATTTACTCAAACGTTTTGGCAGTCTAGGATTCATTGTTGGTAAACAACAAATTAGCTTTACTACCACACAAGGACGTTATTTTGTACAGGTAAAAAACTGGCGTGACGATATTGGCTTGGATTGGTTGATTGTCGTAGTAGTTTCTGAAGCCGATGTCATCCAACAAATTAATGCTAACAACGACACTTCTCTTTTATTATCTATAGCCGCCTTTTTAGCGGTTACTCAATTAGGTATTTTAACTACTCGTTGGCTACTCAAGCAAATTCTGCGATTAAATCAATCAACCAAAAAAATTACTTACAGCATCTGGGAACCTACAGGAGAAATTTCTCCAGTCAAAAAACTCGGGATACTGACTTACCCATTTAATTATATGGAAAAGCAACTGCAAAGGTCGATTACTACCTGGCAAGCAAAGCAGAGATTTTTAAATAAAAGCTTAGGGGACAGTCAGATTCAACCTCGTAAATTATTAGCAACCACACCAGTAGAAATAGCTAATCATGCTCATATGAATTACATTAGTCAACAAATGCTGGCTGAAGGAATGGTAGCTGAATTTTCTGCTGAACAATTATTAGAAATTTATCGGATTTATCTTGCCCAAACCAAGCAGCAAAACCGCAGTGGCGATGGCAAGCGGCTGGTTGTTAGAGAACGCCTGTCTGGTTTAAGAGCATTACCTGGGGAAAGTATCAACTTAGATAATTTAGAAATTCCCCAACCACAACAGATAATTGTGCCAGAGGCTTTAACAATGCCCATCATGGAAGAATCAGAGCAGATTGATTTAGCGATCGCCACTGCTACTGATATTACCCAAGGGAAACAAGCCGACAAATTATTAGCAGAATACAACCGCCTGTTAGAATCACAAGTCAAAAAACGCACCCAAGAACTGCTCAAAGTCATCCACAAGCTGCAAACTACCCAAAAACAACTGATTCAATCCCAAAAAATTGCCGCTAGGGGCAGAATTGCAGCTGAAAGGGCAAACCGTGCCAAAAGCCAATTTCTCGCCAATATGAGCCATGAACTACGTACCCCACTGAATGCTATTCTTGGCTTTGCCCAGGTCATGAGTCATGACAATTCTTTATCGGCTGAACATCAAGAAAATTTAGCCATTATCAATCGTGCTGGCGAGCATCTCCTCAATTTAATTAACGACATTTTAGAGATGTCAAAAATCGAAGCCGGCAAAACCACCTTGAATGTCAACAGTTTTGACTTTATTCGGTTTTTAGGCAACTTGGAAGAAATGTTGCGCTTCCGGGCTGCTGCCAAGGATTTACAGCTGGTATTTGAATATGCACCTAATATTCCCCAATATCTGCAAACTGATGAAAGTAAACTGCGTCAGGTCTTGCTCAATCTATTAGGTAATGCTATCAAGTTTACTCAACAAGGTATAGTGACACTGCGTGTCAGACTGGAGTCTGGAGATTGGGAGCTAGAAAACGAGCATCAATCTTGCCAATCGTTAATTTTTGAGATTCAAGATACTGGCCCTGGGATTGCACCACAAGAAATTGATTTATTATTTGAAGCCTTTGGGCAAACCGAAACTGGCAGAAACTCCCAACAGGGAACAGGACTAGGCTTGGCAATTAGCCGCAAATATGTGCAACTCATGGATGGCGATATTACTGTGACTAGTACTTTAGGGGAGGGTAGTAAATTTACCTTTGATATTCAAATTTACCCCGCCTCAGCCAGCGAAGTCAAACAGCAACAATGTCAAGACCAAATCGTTGGTTTAGCACCAGGTCAACCAGAATACCGCATTTTAGTAGTTGACGACGCTAGAGATAATCGGCTGGTACTAGTGAAATTACTGACATCTATAGGATTTGTCGTAAAGGAGGCGACAAACGGACAAGAAGCGATCGCCCAATGGATGGAATGGCAACCACATTTGATTTTTATGGATATGCGGATGCCAGTTATGGATGGTTATGAAGCCACAAGAGCGATCAAAGCTAAAGAAAAGAGTTATTTAGATAGGCCCTTGCAACTAGCTTACAAATGCTCCACAATGCCCCTCAGCACCAATAGCAATACTATTATTATTGCTTTGACTGCTAGTGCCTTTGAAGAAGAACGACAGAACATCCTCTCAACAGGTTGTGATGACTTTATTCGCAAACCATTTACGAAAGAAGTTTTACTCAAAAAAGTCAGTGAACATCTAGGTGTAGAATATATCAATCAAGTAGCTAGCTTACAAACAGCAGTTATCAATCCAACAACAGAAATATTTTCCACAGAAGCTGAACTTATGTGGCATTTATCACAGATGTCACAGCAGTGGTTAGCTAATATACGTCATGCTGCAGCTAGCTGTAGCGATGACATGATTTTACAGTTGCTTGAGCAAATCCCCCCAGAAAAAAGCCCCTGTTTTCAACTGCTGCGGGATTTAGCTAACAACTATCAGTTTGAAAAAATTATGGAATTACTTACAACAAACGCAGAATGAACTACGAGCGGTTAGAACCTGACAAAAAAGATATCCTGCTCATTGATGATATGGCAGATAATCTCCGAGTTTTATCCTCGCTCCTGACTAGAGAAGGATATAACGTCCGTAAAGCTTTGAACTGGCAAATGGCTTTGACTGCTTGCCAAACAGTCTTGCCAGACTTAATATTACTGGACATTATGATGCCAGAAGTTGACGGCTACGAAGTCTGTCAACGTTTAAAAGCCTGGGATATGACTACAAATATTCCGGTAATTTTTATTAGTGCCTTAGATGATGTTTTCGATAAAATCAAAGCCTTTCAGGTAGGAGGTGTAGATTACATCACTAAACCTTTTGAATTGCAAGAAGTATTAGTTCGCGTACAAAATCAACTGACACTCAGAGCCGCACAACTAGAAGTAATCAAGCTCAACATTGAACTTGAAGAAAGAGTCAAACAACGGACTTGGGAGTTAGAGAACGCATTGCAAAAGCTCCAAGGCGAAATTACTTCGCGCCAACAATTACAAAGTAAACTGCTAGATTTAGCATTGCACGATTCTCTAACTGGTTTAGCTAACCGAGTTTTATTTATTAGGCGCGTAGAAAAAGCTTTAAACCAAGCCAAACAAAACTCTGATTATCAATTTGCCCTACTTTATTTAGACTGCGATCGCTTTAAAGTTGTCAATGATTCTTTAGGTCATTTAGTAGGAGATGAATTACTATTAGCCATTGCTCACCGCCTCAAAACATCTTTAAGAGAAAATGATACTCTAGCCAGATTGGGTGGTGATGAATTTGGCATTTTGCTAGAAGACCCCACAAATATGAATATGGTACTGGATGTTGCGGAAAATATTTTGCAGCAGCTATCACTGCCATTTAAATTGACTAGATATGAAGTATTTATGAATGCCAGTATTGGCATTGCTTGGGGTAATAAAGAATACGATATTCCCGAATATTTGCTCCGTGATGCTGACACAGCTATGTATCGGGCCAAGGCTTTAGGGAGAGCCAGATATCACGTTTTTGACCCGATCATGTATCAAGAAGCTATCCAGCTTTTAGAGCTAGAAAATGATTTACGCAGAGCTGTAGCTAGACAAGAATTTATTGTTTACTATCAACCCATAGTTTCGCTCTATACAGGTAAAATAGCTGGCTTTGAAGCCCTAGTCCGTTGGAAACATCCCCTTCGGGGACTAATTCCACCTTCCGATTTTATTCCAGTAGCAGAAGAAACAGGCTTGATTAGTGATATCAACACCTGGGTATTGCAATCAGCTTGCCAACAATTACATTTGTGGGAAAATCACCCAGAAATTACCCAACCCATTACTATGAGTGTCAATTTAAGTGCGCGGATGTTTTCACAACCCAACTTAATTGCTCAAATTGATGAAATTCTTTATGAAACCAAAGTCAATCCCGAGAACTTAGAACTAGAAATTACAGAAAGCGTAATTATGGAGAATATTCATGCCGTGAAAACAATTCTCCAGCAATTACAAGAGCGTCGTATTAAATTAGTGATGGATGATTTTGGTACAGGTTATTCTTCTTTAAGTTACCTGCATAGCTTCCCACTGAGTGCGCTAAAAATTGACAAGTCATTTGTCAAACGGATGCAGGAAAATCAAGAAGACATGGGCTTAGTTCCAGCCATGATTGGGATTGCAGACTCAATGGGCATGAGAACGATCGCAGAAGGTGTGGAAACTAGAGAACAGTTAGACCAATTGAGAAGCTTAAACTGTGAATTTGCTCAAGGATTTCTGTTTTCTCAACCAATAGAACAGCAATCAGTCATCCATTTACTCACCAAAGCGCCTCAATGGTAATTGCATCCGTCAGTATATCTTACTAAAGTACCTACACTTGCACGAGTGGTAAGTGTAGGCTGCTGTTAGTATGAACCGATAAATTTAGATTTAGAGAACTCTAAAAAATAAATTATCCCCATTATTGGACAGGATAGGAATGTTTGTCATCCTGCTCCTTACTCCCTGCCTAAATACGTTAGGATACTTTTTAAGTTGTCAATCCCTTAGCGCCCGTTGCCTCTGATGATGGGGTTTTCTACAGATTCCCGATATTGTTGTACTGCATCTGTATAACCAATTGGTAAAACAGTTTCAACGTTTTCATGGGGACGAGGAATAATCACCCAAGATTCCAAAGTTCCGCCATAAACATTTTCGGCTGCTTCTACACCAGCCGCCATCGCGGTTTTAACTTCGGAAACATCGCCACGAATATTGACTGTAAAACGAGCGCTACCTACTCTGATATAACCAACAAGGGTAACTCGACCTGCTTTTACCATCGCATCCGCTGCGGCTAAAACAGCAGGAAAACCCTTAGTTTCTAATGCTCCAACTGCCTGTAGTGACATTAACAATCTCCTGTATGAATAAACCTATGTGGCGCTACAAGTTACATTGTACGAAGCTTAGCCACAAATTTTTATGATGAACTTGTTTAGAAGATACGGAAAGGTTCAGATTCTTCAGTAAAGTGGATCGGAAGGATGGTTTCCACATTTTCTGGAGGATTGGGAACTATGTAATGGGTGATAACTGTACCAGCCTTTACTTGTTCTCCAGCTGCAATTCCTGCTTCCACTGCTGTTCTAACTTCAGCAACGTGACCCCGAACTGCAACTAACAAGCGAGCACTTTCCGCTTGACCATAATAAACTAGTGTAACTGCCGCAGATTTAACCATTGCATCTGCGGCAGCCAAGACAGAAGGAAAACCTAAAGTTTCAATTACGCCAACCGCCATCGGCATGGCTACACTCTCCTGAGTTAAGCATAAGTGATATCAATTGTACGAGGCTTTAGTCCCAATTTTGACATTTACCTCAACTTTCTTGGATACTTGGGGTATTGGGCATGGGGTAATTGGTAATTGGTAATGGGAATTTCTCCTGCTCCCTCTACTTTGCCTGCTTTTCAAGACGAACCCTCTATTCGCCAGCCGCGTCTTTCTAGTCAGCCACGCCAAGTTTTTGCACAACCAAGCATGAAAATCTGTCTTTCCCATGCCCTATGACCATTTTCAATTACTCCCACAACAACCCTGCCACTGTAAGCGTTTGTGTAACTTCTCCCAGTTACCTTGTGCCACAACTTGACACGAGCGATCAAGCCTGCGGTTAATTTGCTGTTAATTGATGCAATCACCATCGATCAAAAATTGTTCTGTCTTGAGTCGATCTTGGAGAAAGCTGGCATTGGCAACGATACTTGCTAAGTACAAGTCACCGCAAAAAGGGGTCGGAAATAGAGGAAAATATTTTTTGTAGGGTGGCAGGAGAAACCAGAATATGCAGGGACGTATCTCAAGTATCCGGATTGAAATAACTGGAGAGCAACAAGAGATATTAAACAGTTGGTTGCTCCCATCAACAACTCCTGTGGGTTTAGCAAAACGCGCCCGTGCAATATTAATGTTGGCATCAGGGGAAAGATTTAGTAAAACAAGTCTTTATGTAGGAATGGGAGAACGTCACCTGAGAAAGTGGGCAAGACGGTTTATAGAGCAAGGTATCGAAGGATTATATGATGGCAAACGACCGGGCAGACCCCCGGTTTTTTCCCCCTCAAGTTGCATTGTACCTAGTCAAGATCGCCTGCGAGCGTCCTGATATGATGGAGCGTTCTTTAACGAGCGTGGGATTGTACAGAATTAGCGCGTCAAGTCATAACAGCTTCCATAGTTGGCAGTATTTCCGCCTCTACAGAGGGCGCGAATTTTAAACAGCAATAAACTAAAACCTTGGCGGCATCATTTGTGGTTATCACCAAAAGCTCCAAGAGATGAAGCATTTGTTAAAAGCATCAAAGAAATTAGTTGTTTATACACTCGACCATTGAAAGAGAATGAAATGGTATTGTGTGTTGATGAGAAAACGAATTTACAACCTCGACCACGCAAAGCCAAGACTCTACCAGCCTTACCGGATTTACCTGTAAGGCTTGAGCATGAATATGAACGTAAAGGGGCAGTCAATTTATTTGCGGCATTTGATACCCGCACAGGCAAAGTCTGGGGACTGACTTATGAGCGTAAACGTCAAGAAGAATTTATTGATTTCCTTGAGTATCTGGACAAGGATATTCCCTCATACATTACAACAATTCATGTGGTATTGGACAATTTGAGTGTACACAAAGGTAAAAAAGTGCAAGCTTGGTTAATGAAACACCCACGTTTTGTATTTCATCATCCCCCTGTCCACTGTTCGTGGATGAACCAGGTTGAGCAATGGTTTAGTATTCTCCAACGTAAACATCTGAAAATCGCGGACTTTGCTGATAAAAAGGCGCTCTTGCAACGTTTGAAAGCTTTTATTGATGAATGGAATACCGTCGCGCACCCTTTTCATTGGAGTGAAAAGTCAACTTTGAAAATTCTTGCAAAATGCCTGAAACAAGACTCCAAGAATATTACTCCAAGTGACCTCGTGATTGCCGCATAATTTCCGACCCTTTTTTACGGTGACGTGTACTTAGTCTTGTGGTGCAATCTGCTGAGATGGAGCAATTTCTTCGGCTATGGCTAAATTATTCATGGTTGTGGCTAAACAAGCGCAGCAACAATTTTGCTAGAAGCTATGTTTGGTCGAAATAAGCCTTAAATTTAAATGCCAATAAATACTAGGCAACTCTATAGAGATGTATATAAATGCAAATCCCCCCAACCCCAGGCTCTTCTATTTAGTCTGGGTGCAAGGTACTTGTCTACTTTTATTAAGAAGAACAAACTGCTTTACAGTGCCAGTCAATATTTGGCAATATCCAAGCAAACCCATCAATATAGTTAATGCAGTAGCACTTGTGAGCGGTTCAGTCTGACAAAGCGATCACGCAACGGAAAGCCAGCAAAGTAAGGGAGTAGCCAGTTCACGTTTCCATTGATTTTAGAGACTTTACTCCCGCATCTAAAAGTTAGCGGCAGCCTCCCATCCTCTGCAAGCAACAATTGCTGTGCTTCTCAGCAAAAGCAAGGATAAAAATTTTTTGCTGTGGGCATTGCATATTTGCAGGATGAATTCAAACTTTTGGACAAAGCTGAAAGTCAATTCTTGCGCTTACCCTACGGGAAGCCACTAGTTATACAACATGGGATCGAGTACCAGGCAAGGGGGCAAAACAGGGACATTGGTCACAAGTTAATAGATTCCTATTGAACATCCAGCAATAATATAGCCCAAAAGACTGAGTGTACAAGGCTGGTAAGAGCCGAAAAACAAACGCGAAAAAAATTTCCCAAAAAAAGTTGACAAACGGATGTGGGCTCGATATATTAGATAAGTGCCTGAGAGCGGAGCGCGAAAAGCGGCGCTGGTAGGGACACCGAACCTTGAAAACAATATAGTTTGAAAGCCAGTATATAACATATACCCTGCGTCAGTAAAGAGAATTACCTGACTGAGGTATAAATCAGTCTTTAAAGAGCTAAACGAACTTTATCTACAAAATGGAGAGTTTGATCCTGGCTCAGGATGAACGCTGGCGGTATGCTTAACACATGCAAGTCGAACGGTCTCTTCGGAGATAGTGGCGGACGGGTGAGTAACGCGTGAGAATCTAGCTCTAGGTCGGGGACAACCACTGGAAACGGTGGCTAATACCGGATGTGCCGGAAGGTAAAAGGCTTGCTGCCTAGAGATGAGCTCGCGTCTGATTAGCTAGTAGGTGTGGTAAGAGCGCACCTAGGCGACGATCAGTAGCTGGTCTGAGAGGATGATCAGCCACACTGGGACTGAGACACGGCCCAGACTCCTACGGGAGGCAGCAGTGGGGAATTTTCCGCAATGGGCGAAAGCCTGACGGAGCAATACCGCGTGAGGGAGGAAGGCTCTTGGGTTGTAAACCTCTTTTCTCAGGGAAGAACATAATGACGGTACCTGAGGAATAAGCATCGGCTAACTCCGTGCCAGCAGCCGCGGTAATACGGAGGATGCAAGCGTTATCCGGAATGATTGGGCGTAAAGCGTCCGCAGGTGGCAATGTAAGTCTGCTGTTAAAGAGTGAGGCTCAACCTCATAAGAGCAGTGGAAACTACATAGCTAGAGTGCGTTCGGGGCAGAGGGAATTCCTGGTGTAGCGGTGAAATGCGTAGAGATCAGGAAGAACACCGGTGGCGAAAGCGCTCTGCTAGGCCGCAACTGACACTGAGGGACGAAAGCTAGGGGAGCGAATGGGATTAGATACCCCAGTAGTCCTAGCCGTAAACGATGGATACTAGGCGTGGCTTGTATCGACCCGAGCCGTGCCGGAGCTAACGCGTTAAGTATCCCGCCTGGGGAGTACGCACGCAAGTGTGAAACTCAAAGGAATTGACGGGGGCCCGCACAAGCGGTGGAGTATGTGGTTTAATTCGATGCAACGCGAAGAACCTTACCAAGACTTGACATGTCGCGAACTCTTCTGAAAGGAAGAGGTGCCTTCGGGAGCGCGAACACAGGTGGTGCATGGCTGTCGTCAGCTCGTGTCGTGAGATGTTGGGTTAAGTCCCGCAACGAGCGCAACCCTCGTTTTTAGTTGCCAGCATTAAGTTGGGCACTCTAGAGAGACTGCCGGTGACAAACCGGAGGAAGGTGGGGATGACGTCAAGTCAGCATGCCCCTTACGTCTTGGGCTACACACGTACTACAATGCTACGGACAAAGGGCAGCGAGCTAGTGATAGCAAGCAAATCTCATAAACCGTGGCTCAGTTCAGATCGCAGGCTGCAACTCGCCTGCGTGAAGGAGGAATCGCTAGTAATTGCAGGTCAGCATACTGCAGTGAATTCGTTCCCGGGCCTTGTACACACCGCCCGTCACACCATGGAAGCTGGCAACGCCCGAAGTCATTACTCCAACCATTCGTGGGGGAGGATGCCGAAGGCAGTGCTGGTGACTGGGGTGAAGTCGTAACAAGGTAGCCGTACCGGAAGGTGTGGCTGGATCACCTCCTTTTAGGGAGACCTACCCAACTTTGAAATCAATTGCAAACAGTCAATAGAGACAAAGATGGTCTACTCTAGGTCGGTCGCAGGAATAGTTAAGGCTTTCAAACTATAGAGAGGTTCTCAATTATGGGCTATTAGCTCAGGTGGTTAGAGCGCACCCCTGATAAGGGTGAGGTCCCTGGTTCGAGTCCAGGATGGCCCACCTGAAAGTAATTGGTAATTAGGAATGCGTAATTCGTAATTAACTACGAACTACGAATTAGAAATTACGAATTATTGATGGGGGTTTAGCTCAGTTGGTAGAGCGCCTGCTTTGCAAGCAGGATGTCAGCGGTTCGAGTCCGCTAACCTCCACATAATCTCAAAGGAGATAGTAACAAAAGTAAGAAAAATATTAAGTAGCTTTTGTGAAGCCAGAAGAGAATGTGGTGAGATAAAAGATTGTGGATGAATTCAGCAATTGACTTCAATAACAGTCAAACTGCTGGAGAGAGTCCAGCCAGAACCTTGAAAACTGCATAGTAACGCGATAAATAGCAGGCAGTCAAAAAAGTCAAAAGTCAAAAGTCAAAAAAAAGACGAAAGGCCAAAGACGAAAGACTGCAAGTTGGAAAACCAATTGTAATGTGGTCAAGCTAATAAGGGCTGATGGTGGATACCTAGGCACACAGAGGCGAAGAAGGACGTGGTTACCGACGAAATGCTCCGGGGAGTTGGAAGCAGACTGTGAGCCGGAGATATCCGAATGGGGCAACCCTATGTACTACCTGCTGAATATATAGGCAGGAAAGAGCCAACCCAGCGAATTGAAACATCTTAGTAGCTGGAGGAAGAGAAATCAAATCAGAGATTCCCTCAGTAGTGGTGAGCGAAAGGGGAAGAGCCTAAACCATTTGGTTTACCGAATGGGGTAGTGGGACAGCGATGTCGAATCTAGCGGTTAGACGAAGCAGCTAAATACTGCACCAAAGAAGGTGAAAGTCCTGTAGTTGAAAACTTAAAGATAGTAGCTGAATCCCGAGTAGCATGGGGCACGAGGAATCCCATGTGAATCAGCGAGGACCACCTCGTAAGGCTAAATACTACTGTGTGACCGATAGTGAACCAGTACCGCGAGGGAAAGGTGAAAAGAACCCCGGGAGGGGAGTGAAATAGAACATGAAACCATCAGCTTACAAGCAGTGGGAGTCCGATTAAACGGATGACCGCGTGCCTGTTGAAGAATGAGCCGGCGACTTATAGGCACTGGTAGGTTAAAGCGAGAATGCTGGAGCCAAAGCGAAAGCGAGTCTGAAGAGGGCGATAATCAGTGTTTATAGACCCGAACCCTGGTGATCTAACCATGTCCAGGATGAAGCTTGGGTAACACCAAGTGGAGGTCCGAACCGACCGATGTTGAAAAATCGGCGGATGAGGTGTGGTTAGGGGTGAAATGCCAATCGAACCAGGAGCTAGCTGGTTCTCCCCGAAATGTGTTTAGGCGCAGCGGTAATGATTATATTTGGGGGGTAAAGCACTGTTTCGGTGCGGGCTGGGAGACCGGTACCAAATCGAGACAAACTCAGAATACCCAAAGCACACATTGCCAGTGAGACAGTGGGGGATAAGCTTCATTGTCAAGAGGGAAACAGCCCAGACCACCAGCTAAGGTCCCCAAATCATCGCTAAGTGAGAAAGGAGGTGAGAGTGCATAGACAACTAGGAGGTTTGCCTAGAAGCAGCCACCCTTGAAAGAGTGCGTAATAGCTCACTAGTCAAGCGCTCTTGCGCCGAAAATGAACGGGGCTAAGCGATGTACCGAAGCTGTGGGATTTGTTGAAAAATGAATCGGTAGGGGAGCGTTCCGTGGTAGGGAGAAGCAGTAGCGGCAAGCAGCTGTGGACGAAACGGAAGTGAGAATGTCGGCTTGAGTAGCGCAAATATGTGTGAGAATCACATACCCCGAAACCCTAAGGGTTCCAGAGCCAGGTTCGTCCGCTCTGGGTTAGTCGGGACCTAAGGCGAGGTCGAAAGGCGTAGTCGATGGACACAGGGTGACTAATCCCTGACTAAGGTATGGGAGCATTGCTAGGGACGCATGAAAGATAGCTACACCCTGATTGGTTTGGGAGGAGTTTACGAACTCCGCGTAGTCAATGATAGTGCCAAGAAAAGCTAGTGATGTGATGAACATATCTTACCCGTACCCGAAACCGACACAGGTAGGGAGGTTGAGAATACCAAGGGGCGCGAGATAACTCTCTCTAAGGAACTCGGCAAAATGGCCCCGTAACTTCGGAAGAAGGGGTGCCCACGAGAGTGGGTCGCAGTGAAGAGATCCAGGCGACTGTTTACCAAAAACACAGGTCTCCGCAAACTCGAAAGAGGAGGTATGGGGGCTGACGCCTGCCCAGTGCCGGAAGGTTAAGGAAGCTGGTCAGCGAAAGTGAAGCTGGCGACCGAAGCCCCGGTGAACGGCGGCCGTAACTATAACGGTCCTAAGGTAGCGAAATTCCTTGTCGGGTAAGTTCCGACCCGCACGAAAGGCGTAACGATCTGGATGGTGTCTCAGAGAGAGACTCGGCGAAATAGGAATGTCTGTGAAGATACGGACTGCCTGCACCTGGACAGAAAGACCCTATGAAGCTTTACTGTAGCCTGGAATTGTGTTCGGGCTTCGCTTGCGCAGGATAGGTGGGAGGCGTTGAGATATTCCTTGTGGGGAATATGGAGCCAACGGTGAGATACCACTCTGGCGAAGCTAGAATTCTAACCCGCAACCGTTACCCGGTTGGGGAACAGTTTCAGGTGGGCAGTTTGACTGGGGCGGTCGCCTCCCAAAAGGTAACGGAGGCGCGCAAAGGTTCCCTCAGCACGCTTGGAAACCGTGCGGCGAGTGTAAAGGCATAAAGGGAGCTTGACTGCAAGAGTGACCACTCAAGCAGGTACGAAAGTAGGCCTTAGTGATCCGACGGCGCAGCGTGGAATGGCCGTCGCTCAACGGATAAAAGTTACTCTAGGGATAACAGGCTGATCTCCCCCAAGAGTCCACATCGACGGGGAGGTTTGGCACCTCGATGTCGGCTCATCGCAACCTGGGGCGGAAGTACGTCCCAAGGGTTGGGCTGTTCGCCCATTAAAGCGGTACGTGAGCTGGGTTCAGAACGTCGTGAGACAGTTCGGTCCATATCCGGTGCAGGCGTAAGAGCATTGAGAGGAGTCCTCCTTAGTACGAGAGGACCGGGAGGAACGCACCGCTGGTGTACCAGTTATTGTACCCACAGTAGACGCTGGGTAGCCAAGTGCGGAGCGGATAACCGCTGAAAGCATCTAAGTGGGAAGCCCACCTCAAGATGAGTGCTCTCACCACGCAAGTGGGTAAGGTCACGGGCAGAACACCCGTTGATAGGCTCTATGTGGAAGTGCAGTAATGCATGAAGCAGAGGAGTACTAATAGACCGAGGGCTTGACCTCACAACTATTGCATATCGCGTTGCTTGCAGTCTTCAGGGTTGTGTAAGCGACTGGGGACTAGGTAACAAGAAATCTTCCCCAGTCCCTAATCCCCAGTCCCCAATCACCAAGTTTTCCTGGTGTCTATTGCGCTGTGGAACCACACTGACCCCATCCCGAACTCAGAGGTGAAACGCTGCTGCGGCCACGATAGTCTAGGGGTTGCCCTATGCCACAATAGCTCGATGCCAGGCTTTTAATATCACGAAAAGCCTTCTCTTTTAATCAAGAGAAGGCTTTTTGTTAGGAGCAATTTTTTAAGTCATCCTATCAGTTTTAATTTCAACGCCTGGTTTTTTCTCTAAATATTCACGTAAATATACTGAGGAAATAAATATAAAAAATACATTTTAATAATGTAAGAAGATAGATAATTTATGTCTAAACCAAAGACTAAAATAGCTGTTGCTTTTGCATTTATGACTGCCACTATTGCTGTATCAGTTGAAGTTTTATGTTCAGTTAATAATTGTAAAAATTATGGATTTAACAGAACTTAAGTGGACTAAAAATATAAATCATCAAGGAGATGATAAGTATTGGGCTTATCAAGATATTAACCCTGATTTAAAAATTTTTCGCCTACATTGGAAAAAAGAAGAGTATGAAGAGAATGCGCGTAAGCCAAAGGAAGGTCAACTTATCATTCTTAGACAGCGTGCTAAAGTAACTCATATTGTCAGACTTTTGAACAATACTTTATACAAAGAGCTCCCTGATACAGAATTTAATATTTATCGTCTCGTTCAAGTAGTTTGGATGGCAGATTATTGGAGTGTTACGCCAGATCAAAACATTATATTTGGTTATGATGTTCATCTTGAAGGAGGGAAAGTGATGGAGTTGGAAACCTTACCTACGTTCAAAGCATATTGGGATAGCAAAGGCGGATTAGCAGAATTTCAAAAGCATATTTTAAAAATTTTGAAATTAGGTTAAAGGTAGCAATCAATACTTAATCAAGATTAAGCGATCGCACTTTAGCCTTAAGATTGAGAACCTTCAAAAGTAACATCTTCATACACATCTGCGATCGCAAAATCAAAACCTACACTGATGAAATGTATATTATCCCCTGGACTATAGGTATAAAGTACCCATTGTCCCTCTGGGTTGCGGCGAAAAATCTCTACGTTCATCCGGGTTTGACTGACAAGCACATATTCCTGAAGGGACTCCATTTTTCGGTAGTCAGCAAATTTATCACCACGATCAAAAGCTTCTGTTGTAGGTGATAGAACTTCTACAATTAAGCAAGGATAGCGTAAAAAGTTGTCAAATTCTCTATCTCGTCGATCGCAACTGACTATGACATCAGGGTAGTAATAGATATTAATTGATTCAATATGTGCTTTGGTGTCTGATATGTAAGTTTGACATCCACTCCCGCGCAAATGATTTCTCAGCATAGCAAACATATTACCAGTAATAATTACATGGGTATTACTTGCTCCTGCCATTGCGTAAACAAATCCATGTCTATATTCGTGTTTAATGGGACTGGTTTCTTCTGCTTTGAGATAGTCTTCTGGGGAAATATAGCTGGAGTTTGGAGTTGCAACCATGTATAGTTACCTTGTGTGATGCCTTATATCTAGTTTAAGAGAAACAAAAAGCTGAAATAGCTAAGTTTGCATCTTGATAAATCTAGCTATTGCTAGATGCGCTAATAGTCTCAAAAGCTATAGTCTACCTCTGTTGGTTAGAGAGATAAACTTGTGGATGCAATCTTAGAGCGATCGCACGCACTTAAACAAGCCATAGTAGATTTTGTGCTGGAAGCAGAAGGCGATTTAGCACAAGCGCTGGAAAGCTATGCTGCGGGAAATTTACGCAGTGGTAATGGGAACATTACCCAGCAAGACTTAGTGATTGACAGCTTTATTACCGAAGGAAAAGTTGGCGATCGCTCTCCGTTAGAATTGTTTATAGATAGCCATACCGATTTACCAGAAAGCGATCGCAATCTCATTAGGAGTTGGCATCGTAGTTTTATGGGCTTATTTGCCATCACGGAAATTTTACCTGATGGTTTTGAGGTAAGAAACTGGCTTACAGATAAACATTACATTGTTAAGCCTAATAATGCTAAAACTCTACAAGAAATATCACGGTTAAAAGAAGGAGAAATTTTACTCACACGGATTTCTCCGGTTACTGATAGTTACTGGACATTTTTTGGTAACTATACAATTATGGGTAAATTAGGTAAACCAAAACTTGCTGTAGCTATTGGTAATTTTAAAGAAAACTATAAAAATCATCTTTATAGCGATGCTCCCGATTTGTTAGCAGAAGCTTGGAACTCTGTTGTTCAATACCATCAGCAGTTTGTGGAATTTTTTGGGCAAGATGAAATTACATTACCGGGATATCAACTCAATAAAAAAATTGCTGAGTTTCAAGAAGTAATTACAGAAAAATTACTAGCAAATACAGGTATAGATACTTCCAAACCCTTAGCTGAGATGGCACAGGATGCTGGTATTGACCAAGAGGAAATCAAAGCAGCAGTTAAAGAAATGGGTGCTGACTCTAATGTAGCCTCTCAGATATTTAACAATAATGGTAGCAGTAAGATGGTCATGCCAAAAGTGGATTTACCTGCTGAACTCAAAAAAGCTGAACAAGTTACAGCAATTTCCCATCCCCGTTGGGGACAAATATTTTTACCAACATATAGTAAATTCAAAACAATTTTATCAGCCGAAAATTGGCAGAGCGTTGAAGGCGCTGAGAAATTAATTCGCTCTTATTTGGAAGATAAGAGTATCAATGCTTTTATCTGGCATCGATTAGCTAAAGAGTATCCCACATCATTAGAAAAGGTATTACAAACTTTTCTACAACGTCCAGATTTTAGTCTAGCAAATGACTTGGATTCACTTCTACAAGAATTCGGTAAACCTCTAGAGCCAGATTTACCAGAAATTGCTAGTGTTCCTGTACATCTGCATAACTTATTTCAAGCAGCCATAGCAGAAGTGCAAAAATCTAAGCCTCAAAGTAAAGGTCAAAAAAAATCAGCAAAGGGTTTCAAATAATGTGAAATCTGCTTTGATTGCTGAAATTACTTGTGTAACTAGGGACAGACAATAGGAAAGAATAAAGGGCTACCTAACTCTGCAACCATTCAATATCATGCCTATCTCAGGAGTAAATTCCTGAGTACAAAAATCATTTGACCTTTAACTGAGCCATATTCCAGTCCATACAGTTTCTTAAACCTGCGTACATTATTAAGAAATTTAAGTATATTTTTTCCCAATTCGGAAAACCAGTAGTATCATTTGAAGCATCTATTGTCAAGAAATCCTTATCTGGCTGCATCAGAATATGACAAATTCCAACCAAATTCTATCTAGCGAAGGCATTCTCAAGACTAATTCTACTAGCACGAGCGTAGTTAATATTCGTTCAGCACCCGTAATTAAAGAAGGTAACGTCATTCGCCAAGGTAAATCAGGCGATCGCGTCAAAATTCTAGACAAGCAAAAGCCCTCGGGGGATACTCGTACTTGGTACAAAGTGCAATTTGGTAAACAAGCAAACGAAGTCGGCTGGGTACGTGAAGATGTGATCTCAGTCGTTGCTCCTACCAAGCCTGCGCCTGATAAAAATCCTCCAGAAGCAGATACGCTAGTGTATTTTGTGACGGAAACTAAAACCGTGAGAGTTTACGGTAAAGGTCAGGCATATATAAATGTGTACGACAACAAGAGCGAGACTACAAATAGCGCTCCAGCAGCAAAGTTACCTAAAACCGAAACTAATAGTCTTTGGACAACCTACATCGCATCTAAGGATGGATATACTTATCAAGTCCGCTTTATTCCTGGTGCTGACACGGAACTGACAATTATTCAGAACAATAAAGTTGTTTTACAACAAAAAGGTTTTCGTGCGGATGGTACTGAATACCGACCAAAATAATTAAAAGTCAAAAGTCAAAAGTCAAAAGTTGTAGAGACGCGATTAATCGCGTCTCTTAAAATTCGTAACACACTACCTAAAATAATCAGGTAGCTTATTGTCCCTTTGTCTGAGTTGCAACGGTTAATACTTGCGGTGGGGAAGCATCTGGTGGATAAAGAAAGTCTACTTGTACCAATCTGCGATCGCCTGCTGGCATATTTAATAAAGTTAAGGGTTCTCCAGCTTGGCCTCTAGTTTGCATTAAGTGGACAAACTTGGTTTGTGGCTTACCTTGATCGTCGTTGTAACGGATTCGCACCGTTCCTCGGAAAAATACTTGCTTGGCTGGTCTATTAAAAAAGCGTAGTCCAGGTTTGACTAATTGGTCTTCTTTGAGTGGTGTTTGGACTGATACAGTTACAGTCTGCGGAGTTTGGGTATTGTTATACAACGGCAATTTGAGACTATATTGAATCCCATAATTACCATGAGCGCGGTATGCGGTGTCAGGATAGCGTACCAGCATCTTAGCGCTTTGAATTTGATTGGTTCCCAAGGTACCACCATGCACGGTACTCAAAGCGTAAGAAAAGGCTTGACCAGGTTGAGGAATCGTTAAATATTTAGCTTTAGGCTCATCCACTAATAAGGCTCGCCACTGAGAACCACTAGCTACTCCCGCTACACGTCCGTAAATTCTCGGTTTACCAGTCTCTTCTAAAGGTGTGGGAGTTTTATCTCTGGGGCCAGCTACATCACTATTATTAAGTAAATTTTGCCACTCTTCTAAATTTGGGGCACGTTCGCTACCATCGGCATTTGTTTGTGCAAACATGGCGAGACTAGCTGCATAAACTGTGCCATTACTGCGTAGCCTGATTAATGTCGAGCGACCATTTAAAGGTGGGGTGAGTCCTTTCACAGGAATTGGCAGATTTAATAACATCTGACTTCCCTGTGGAGGAATCACAATTTGAGCCGGAAAGATTTCTTGTCGTCGTCCTCGCAGGACATCGCTAGTAACGCGATCGCCTGGGCCAGCGTAAACTGTACCTAAGGTATTTTCACTGAATGATGGTAACGAAATAAAAGGTGCATCTGGCTGACTTAAATAAGTTGCTCCCTGCAGCACATTAATAGTTACTGGTGTTGTACCAGGATTATGCAAGATAATTCCTAAATATAGCGAGCGTAAATTTTCTGGCGGTTCAGCTCTAGCTATATGGTGAGCAAAAATATCAAATCTTCCTTGAAAGGGAAAATTTAGATGAGCTGTTGGTACTTTTTTACCATCTGGCGGAAAAGTGGAGAGTAAAATCCCTTTCTTTAAGACTAATTCTGGACTATTGCTATTAAATACTGGAACTTTATCAAGATTGCCTGGTAAAGGACGAACAACTTGCGGTTGTACTACTTCTTCTGGTGGTGGTGTAGGCGAAATTGATTGAGCAAGTGTCAAACTTAGTAACAATGGCAACATAAATTTAACTATTTTTTCCTCCATAAAGACGCGGGCAAATTTATGAAAGTGCCAGTTTGTTAATAATTAATACGAAATCTGCAACAATGTTTACCAAATTTTCGTGATTTAAAACTGGAACATGGACAAAAATGCAATTTGCCTGCAGTTGGGATTGGTGTAAATGATCCAATACTGAATAATAAAGACCTTCGCAGACAAATTTACCGCAGTCGTGACTAATCTCAATTCCCCTGGCTTCAGACACTAATTTTTCTATATCCACTCCTGTTTGCAAAACACTTTCTGCACTAGTTGCACAAACTTCTACAGTTAATTGCATCCGATTAGCAGCCATGCCACAACAGATAATACAATCTGGTTGGAGTTCATTGATTTTTTGAATTACAACATTACTAGCAAGCTGCACATCTACAGGTAAATGACGTAAATAAGTCAAATGATGAGCTAGTGTTTCTAGTTTGGTGACTTCTTGTAATAAATCATCAGAAGAATTTGACTGTTGATCTTCGAGCCAAGTGTCAAAAGAAGTTAATAGAAATCTTTTCTTCATAAGAAATATTATTTAAAATAGAATTACTCTCCATAATAAATTTACAAGGAGCAGGTCAATGCCAGTGATTGCGGTCGTAGATTATGATATGGGAAATTTACATTCAGTTTGCAAAGGCTTGGAAAAAGCTGGAGCAACTCCTAAAATCACTCATTCTTTTAAGGAATTAGAACAAGCAGATGCAGTAGTTTTGCCAGGAGTTGGAGCATTTGATCCAGCCATGCAACACCTGCGCGCGCGTGGTTTAGAACAACCTATTAAAGATACGATCGCATCAGGTAAACCTTTTTTGGGTATCTGCTTGGGATTGCAAATTCTGTTTGAATCGAGTGCCGAAGGTACACAACGAGGACTCGGAATTGTTAAAGGAACAGTTAAAAGGTTTCGTCCAGAACCAGAAATTACAATTCCTCACATGGGTTGGAATCAGCTGGAAATAACTCAGCCAAAAAGTATTATGTGGGAGCATTTGCCTGCGAATCCTTGGGTTTATTTTGTTCATTCTTACTATGTTGAACCAACAGATCCGCAAATTAGCGCGGCAAATGTTACCCACGGGAAGCAAACAGTTACAGCTGCGATCGCTCGTGATAATCTCATGGCAGTGCAATTTCACCCAGAAAAATCATCTAATATTGGATTGCAAATCTTATCTAATTTTGTGGCTCAAGTCCGCGAACAAATAGCAGCATAATACAATTTAGTTGTCTGTCAGTTGTTATTTGTTCTTTGTCATTTGTCTTTTTGCAATGACTAATGATCAATGAACAATGACTAATGGCTCATAACTAATGACTAATGACTCTGAGAATTTACGGAAATCGTCAGTTAAAAACCTTGCCTGGTAAAGATACCAGACCTACCAGTGCGCGGGTACGAGAGGCTGTCTTTAATATTTGGCAGGAAAGAATATTTGGGTGTCGTTGGCTAGATTTGTGTGCTGGTAGCGGTTCAATGGGCGCAGAGGCTTTGTGTAGAGGAGCCAGCTTAGTAGTCGGTATTGAACAATCGAGCCGCGCCTGTAACATCATTCAACAGAATTGGCAGCGAGTAGCGAGTGCTGACCAAGAATGGAAATTGTTGCGGGGAAATGTACTCCAGCAGTTAAAAACCTTATCAGACCAAAAATTTGACAGAATTTATTTTGATCCGCCCTATGCTAGCGGATTATATCAACCAGTTTTAGAAGCGATCGCAAACTACCAGCTTTTAGAGGCTGAAGGCGAAATTGCGGCTGAACATAGTGCCCAAGATTGGACTGCGCCAGTCATTCCTAACTGGGAAATTTGCCGCCAGAAAGTTTATGGAAATACTGCTTTGACGTTTTATAGGATGATCGAGTGAGTCAGGGGAAGGGGGGAAGGGGGGAAGGGGGAAGGGACAAGGGGGAAAATGAGAAATTCCCATTACCAATTACCAATTACCCAGTCCCCAATCCCCAGTCCCCAGTCCCTAATCCCTAGCCTCCCAGTTCAGTGGGGCGCTTGTATTGCTTATAGGCAGCGTAAAACAGACCAGAGAGCGTAACCACAATTAGACCAAGGACGATACCTGAGAGCAGGGGTTCAACCACTGTAAATCTCCTCTTTGCAATTATTAAACATTCGTTTCCTGTTTTTGATTTTACCAAATTCGGGATGAATGCCTCTCTCTACAGCGTTTTTGGAGAATGAATAATCAAACTAAAAGTATCATCCATGCTTGCAGTGAGCATCAAGAACTTTTAAGCTATGTGTAGGAAATGAAAAATTCTTAGCACACCTACAACTTTCACAACAAACCTTTTGGATAACCAGATTACCAAACCTGAAAATTTAATTCAGCGGATCGCTTTGCTGGCTCTTGCCGTAATGCTAGCTATCACTTTGGGCATTTTTGGTGTTCAGATGGTGCAAGCTTCTGATCCTTATGTGAAAAAAGTTCTATCCTTAACTGGAGATCCAGTTCAAGGTAACGCTATTTTTCAAATCAATTGTGCTGGTTGTCATGGCTGGCAAGCCGATGGGCGAGTAGGCCCCAGCTTGCAAGGTGTATCCAAGCATAAATCGCGTTATGGACTGATTCGCCAAGTGATTAGTGGTGAAACGCCACCAATGCCAAAGTTTCAGCCTAGTGCCCAAGAAATGGCAGACCTTTTGAGCTATTTAGAGTCTTTATAGCCCAACCTTTGGAAATTATTGCTTGGTATGAACAATGATTACGCCTAAAAGGCGATCGCGCTCACCATATATAAAGAGTAGTAGCTTAAGACTAATCAACTCAAGAAATTTTTAACCAAAGTAAAGTCAAAAAGTTTATATTTCAAAGCTTTTGGCAGGTTGGAATGCTGATGTGCTTGACTTGTGCTGTTGAGATGTGTGTGGCCTGAGTCATGAAACAAAGGCGGTGTTACCATATTGCACTTGTGCTTGCCTAGTGACCTTGGTATTATCTTCGCCTAAACTTCATAATAGGCTGCATATTTTTGAAATTAGAATTGTATTGGGTATAACAGAGGGGCAACTGATAGCCAGTTTTGGGTTTGAGATTAACAGTCTTTACCAAAAGGTTGTTCCAGACCTAGAAAACATGACTATCTAACCCAAAAAAGTATAAAGGATTACTAGTAAAATGCCTTTAGCATGATTTATGTAAGGGCTGGTTGTACATACTGTTCAACTAAAGAGTGTAAAATTCTACAAAACATATATTTTGATATATATAAAAGCTAATGACTGAAGTACTAAGAATTGGTAACCGTACAATCACGACTGACGAACTAATTCCCTTACTGGCAGGGTACCAAATGCTGCCACAGTTGCGAAGGGAATTAATTATAGATGAAGCGATCGCATCCATAGATTGTACCCCGGAAGAAATCGCTGCTGCTCAACAACAGTTTTTTGGGGAAAGACAGTTAACATCAGAAGCCGATGTCAAAGCATGGATGGAATATCACGGTTTGATTCCAAAGCAACTAGCAGATTTGACGGTGCGGAAGCTGAAAGTAGAAAAATTTAAGCAAGAAACTTGGGGTAAAAAGCTAGAAGCGTATTTTTTCCAATCGAAAGCAAAGCTGGATAAAGTAATTTATTCTCTGCTACGCACCCAAGATATGGGAATCGCTCAAGAACTATATTTCCGCATTCAAGCCAAAGAACAATCCTTTGCAGATGTGGCACGAGAATATTCTAAAGGCCCGGAGGCGCAAACAGGCGGGTTAGTTGGGCCAATTGAACTCAACCAACTTCATCCAGCAATGGCGCAATTACTGGCGAATAATCAACCAGGACAAGTTTTACCACCAACTCGCATCGCTGAATGGTTTGTGATTGTGCAGCTAGAGAAATTTATCCCCGCACAACTAGATGAACCAATGAAAGCAAGGCTACTTAATGAACTGTTTGAAGGCTGGATACAAGAACAGCAAAAACAAATGATGACTCCAGCCGTTTCTCTCAGCAGCTAAGTTAAGTAGAGAGCAAAAAGACCAGGAAAAAATTCAAAACCCTGGGTGAGCGACGCTCACCCAGCAAATTATACAAACTTGAAAAAAATGCGACAGATTGATAGAGGCACAACATTGTTGTGCCTTACTAATAATTGTTTTAGGCAAGGCTCAAAAGCAACTATTACTTGCGATAATTATTAAATAACTTAGTTGTTATATTAGTAATTTTTTCCGGTAAAGAAAGTTCTCTATGACATCCTTTGGCTTGAGATGGTTGTTTTTCTATCAAGATTAAATAATCTAAATCCACAAGCTCTTCAGATGTAAACTGTTGTGGAGAACGCCATCGCTTAGGATTCATTTGCTCATGGGTAAATCTTTTTCCTACACAACCTAAGCAATGAGAACAAGATCCTAAAGGTTCTTCTGATTGTAAATAAGCTAGTAATTTCTCATAAAAATCTTCAGAATCGGTAATTTTAATTCCGTCATTTTGGAGGTTTTCTTTTTTAATAACTTTTGGAATAAATACAGATTGAGGACATTTATAAAAATAGCCTTCTGCAACAGTATGGCATCGCCAAATATGAGCTACAGCGCAAGTTAAATAAATTTTTTGAACTAATTCTGTATTTTCTGTTCCTAATTCTGAATAAGATTCACGGAAGTCATCCCAATTATAAATCTCTAAAATGGTTTTAGAATCCTTAGCTTTTTGTTTCAATATTTTTAAAATCTCAGGATTTAGGGGTTTACTTGGATAAAGTGAAATTTCTATAGCATCAATTTTTTCCCAAAACAGATCCGGTGCTTTTGCGAGTAAATGACCGTTTGTTACCATTTTTACAAACTTAGTTATATCTGATGCACGGATTGCTTCAATTATTTGAATTATATTTGGATGTAGTAAAGGTTCTCCTCCAACTAATTTAATTCCTCTGGGAATATAAGATTTGGATAAAATAGAAAGCTCACTATATATATTTTCTGGATCAGCAATATATTTGGGAATACCTGGGGATAAATGGGTACAAGCACGGCATGATAAATTGCAATGATGAACTACATTAATTTCACAATATCGTCCTGTATCAATCTTATTGTTAGATACTGTATACATAATATTTTTTCCTTATTGAAATATTGCTAAATAACATATTAATTCGGACTGTTTTAATAAATTAAATTTATGACACTCCTGAATCATGGGATAATTTTTCCCAATTTGGAACAAAATGCAAATGCTTCAACCACCAATGCATCTCTCATTGATATAACGACCAATTTATCTTGATTTAACGGGTATTTCGGTGGATTTTGTATGATACTGAGACTAAATAATAATTTTATATTAGTCCTGTAGCCTGGATTGATCACAAGTTAGATAAAATTGTTTACATCCTCTGGATGAAAGATATTTTTGCGATACATCATTAGAAAATTTAGATTATGTTTACCTTGTCTAAACTTGCTGCTTTGGCTTTAACAAGTTTAAGTTTTTACAGTGTCAGTATATCCTCATTATCAATACCTGCACTTGCTGGGGAACCCATTATTGATAGAAACTGTGGCTATCATGAAAGAACACGCGAAGTATTTCGGCAAATACCACCACGGAATCAAGCTAGAGTATTATCAACATCTCACTTTCAAGTTAATAATCAAAAATACACTCTACAATTACTAAAATTTTCCAATTCTACAGGGGTTTTATGTCTTTGGAAACCTAATGTTCGGCTACCAGAAAGGTTAAGAGATGTGTCGATTATTCAAGACAAGGTGATTGAAAAACTTGAAAAACATCCTGATCAACCAGCAACTTATATAGTTACAGTCAAAGGTGATGAATCAGGAAATATATTAAACACGGCTTATAGATTAAACCTAACTAATCCCGAACAACCAAAGGTGACACCTTTAATCAGAGTGTACAAAAAATAGATGAGTGTTTTGGTTTGATGCTAAGCGATCGCATCTTTTCACTGTACTTGAGCGGTGGCTAATAATAAATTATGCGATCGCCCCAACTCACATATCACTAACTAAATTGTTGAGCATAAAACCTGGCATAGCGACGTTGAAATGCTAACAGTTCTTCATGGGTTCCAGATTCGACAATTTGACCTTGTTCAAGTACTAAAATGCGATCGCATCTTTTCACTGTACTTAATCGGTGAGCAATAATAAATACAGTCCGTCCTTGCATCAGTCTTTCTAAAGCCTCCTGTACCAAAGCTTCTGATTCAGAATCTAAGGCTGATGTGGCTTCATCAAGTATCAAAATTTGCGGGTTGAGAAGCACAGCACGGGCGATCGCAATTCTTTGTCTTTGTCCACCGGATAAATTCACGCCACGCTCACCTACCCAAGTATCATAACCCTCTGGTAGCTGGGTAATAAAATTATGGGCGTTAGCAATTTTCGCGGCTGCTTCTACTTCTGACATTGCAAAGGAATCTTGCCCAAAGGCGATATTTTGGGCAATTGTGCCAGAAAACATGATAGTTTCTTGGGGAACAATACCAATTTGTCGCCGCAGGCTATAAAGGGTGACATCGCGAATATCCACACCATCAATTAATATTTGCCCAGATTCCGGATCGTAGAAACGGGGTAGCAGATTTACAAATGTGGTTTTACCAGCACCAGAAGCGCCCACAAGGGCGATCGCTTCTCCTGGTAATGCTAATAAATTAATATTTTTTAAGACAGATTCACCAGCTTTGTAGGCAAAGGAAACATGGCGATATTCTACCTTGCCTTGTACAGGTGGGAGGGCGATCGCATTAGGCTTTTCTAAAACTGTGGGTTGAATGGCTAATAATTCAAAAACTCGGTCAATGGATGCCTCGCCTTGCTTAAATTCGTTGTAATTATTAGTAGTATGACCAATAGGGTCAATTAACAATGCTGCTGCTGTGAGGTAGCTGAAAAATTCGCCTACAGTTAAGTTGCGTTGCGAAATTTGCCATCCTCCCACCAACAACAGTGATAAAGCACTTAAAGCTTCGAGAAAGCCGATAATGGGGATTTGAATGGCTTTGAGGCGTTCGGCTGAATATTTGGCTTTGAGGCTGTGTTCTGCTTCATGGCTAAACCGCACCATTTCGTAGGTTTCGGCTGCAAAAGCTTGGACTAAGCGAATTCCACTGAATACTTCTGTGAGGATAGCCGATAAACTAGAAACCCGATTTTGACTGCGACGAGAATATTTTTGTAACCTTTCGCCAAACCAACCAATCAAAATCCCCATTAATGGAGCCACAATCACCGTTGCTAGGGTGAGCTGCCAATTCAAGTAAATCATGTAGATGGGAATTGCCAGCAATTGCAACACACAGGGGATTAAATCGTGAAATATTTTGTTAACGACTTCCCCAATCCTGTCAATATCCTCAGTCAAGCGGTAAGATAAATCACCAGCTTTGGCGGTTTCAAAATAGCTGAGGTTGAGTTTTTGCAGATGTCCATAAACTTGCTTGCGGAGGAGAAAAGCTACTCTTAAAGCAGCCTGCGCCATGTAGATATCTTGCACAGACTGAAAAAAGCCACGTACTAGAAATACTACAGCACAGATGCCAGCTAATTGGGCGATCGCTACTACATTACCCTCTCCAAAGGGCGTTGCCAATTTACCCGCGAGATTGATGAGTGTTAATGTCGCCAGCACATATCCTAAGATGCCAATAAATCCCTTGATGATAGTTTGCCACTGGGTTCGGATATAGGGTAGCAGTTGCCAATAATTAGATCGCGTTTTCAAGCTGTCACATCCACAATAATTTCTTCCTTTGTTTGACGCTATCAGTTTTTGTGGAGTTTCTGAATAGTTAAGTGAAAAAAAACTAATGAAGTGTCACAGAGCATCTAGGACAATAATAAAATCCATTTCATCGGTGGTTTATTTCTTTTCGTCTCATGCCTCATTTTGTTGGTATCAGTCAAGTAAGATGTATTATTCGTTAGGCTAACCACCTATAATTTTTCCTATGTCACTAATATAATACGCATACTATACAGTTATTGTTGATTATGCAGTAAGAGGGCTTATGCTAAATGAGTCAAATCAACCGTCTTTAAGCAATTTTCCTTTGTTAATGTCAAAACTGTATGGACAATATGAACAAGAAAGGATTGCTGCACTGCCGGAAATATTAAAATATGGACAGATTGGGGAAGAATTATTAATTAAAATTATACAAACTGAAGGTGGAGAACTTCAATCCAGAGCCATTAATTTAATGCTTACATTGAGTAGGAATAAAATTAATAACCTATCTGAGGAAATAGAAAAAGATAATAATAATCTAGAGTCTGTTACTAAAAAAATAGATAATCAAATATATTTACTAGAATGCCAAAGTCAAGAATTGACTATCAAAATACAACAATTGGAGCAAGATATCAAAAATCTAATAGAACAGAAGAATTCTATAGATAAGCAAAAATCCTTCTTGCATAAAGATAGAAAAATAGAAGAAGATAAAGAAAAAGAGAAAATCATAAAGGAAATAGATCAGCGTAAAAAACAAATTAAGCAAATCCGCGAAAGCGTAAAGAGTTTATTGTTAGAATTTACAATCAATTGTCCTGGTTATAAGGACATATATATGATTTCTAATTTGGATCATAGATTTATTTTTTTGGTTCTTAAAAATAGCATTGCAGAATCTCTAAATATTAATATAGAAAAAGTTACATTAAATGCTAATCTAAGTCATGACCTTGGTGCTGATGAATATGACGGGACAGAAGTGATTATGGCTGTGGAACAAGATTTTGATATAGAAATAACCAATGATGATATGTACAAGTATTTAAAAGATATTGGTTCTTATCCTGATTACACTGTAAAAGCAATTTTTGATTTAATTTTATTAAAAATAAGTACATAGTCCAATACGGTTCAGTTAAGGATAAATTGTAGGTTGGGTTTAACACAGTGAAATCCAACAAGCTCCTCGGAAATGTTAAGTTGCTTTGCTCAACCTAACCTACACATTTTGAGGTTTTTGACGTTAACTGAACGGTATTAGTATATAGCCAAAATTGATAATTACAAATGATGTAGTCTAAGTAGAGACCCACCCTACAAAAATTAAGAATTAAAAATTAAATTGTGCCAATTATTAGCCTCATACATAGCTAATAGTTGACACAATTAATTTGAGAATATTGCCGATTTTTAGCCGAAGATTCCCGCGAAAAATTCCAGAGTGTCTTTCAACGCCTTGATGAAAATATCAATTTCTTCACGGGTATTGTAGAAAGATAAACTTGCCCGTGCAGTTCCCGCAATATTTAGGTAGCGGTGTAATGGTTGAGTGCAGTGATGTCCAGCACGGATGGCTACGCCTTCTTGATCTAATAATGTAGATAAGTCGTTGGCGTGGACTTCGGAAGTTGTAAACGATGCTAAAGCGGCTCTACCTTCTCCTTTAGCATCTGGCTTGGGGCCGTAAATCCGCACTTGGGGAATTTGTTCTAATTGTTGGAACAAATAAGCTGTTAATTCGGCTTCATAGGCATGGATTTTATCCATACCAATACTAGTAAGATAATCTATAGCTGCACCAAGAGCGATCGCTTCTCCGATTGCAGGTGTACCCGCTTCAAATTTATGGGGTAATTCTGCATAGGTAGAATGGTCTAAATAGACTTCTGCAATCATCTCACCACCACCGAAAAATGGTGGCATTGCTTCTAGTAATTCTAACTTGCCATATAAGAATCCTATGCCAGTTGGGGCACACATTTTATGACCGGAGGCTACTAACCAATCACAGTCTATTTGTTGTACATCAATAGGCATATGGGGGACACTTTGGCAAGCATCCATTAAGAATTTCGCGCCGTATCTGTGAGCAATCGTAGCTATTTCTTGGACTGGATTAATACAACCCAAGGTGTTAGAAACATGAACCACTGAAACCAATTTTGTTTTCTCAGAAATCAGTGATTTAAACTGTTCTAAATCAAATGTTTCTTCTGGTGTCAGTTCGACAAACTTGAGTACCGCACCCGTTTTTTGTGCCACAAATTGCCAAGGAACTATATTACTGTGGTGTTCCATCACCGAGAGAATAATTTCATCTCCTGGCTGCAAATTGTTCATTCCCCAGCTATAAGCTACCAAGTTAATCGCTTCACTCGCGTTGCGGGTGTAAACAATTTCTTGACGCGATGCAGCATTGATAAATTTGGCTACTTTATCTCTAGCACCTTCATAAGCATCGGTAGCTTTAGCACTGAGAATATGGGCACCCCGATGGACGTTGGCATTATACTGCTCGTAATAATCTCGCAGGGTATTGAGTACTGGCAGAGGTTTTTGGGAAGTAGCAGCATTATCCAGGTAAACTAAGGGTTTACCATTGACTACCTGACGTAAGATTGGGAAGTCAATACGTACTTGATCGGCTAAGGTTTTGGTAGAAGTAAAAGTCATTGGTAATTAATGATTTGTCATTTGTCCTATGTCATTTGTCCTTAGTCATTAGATGTCTTAAGACTCTTGACTGTGTTTAACAAACTTTCCCTGAGAGAGGGAACTGGTATTTGATTAATGATTTCAGCAGCAAAAGCGTTAATTAACAAATTCCGGGCGGCGTTTTCATCAATGCCCCGACTTTGCAGATAAAATATTTCATCATCTTCTAACTGGCTAACGGTAGCACCGTGAGCGCATTTGACGTTATCTGCTGTAATTTCTAGTTGGGGTTTGGTATCAACTCTGGCTTTGGATGATAGTAGCAAATTCCGATTTAATTGTGCTGCATCTGTGAGCTGTGCTGGTTTGGGGACAAAAACTTTGCCGTTAAATACAGCATGGGCGCGATCGCCTACAATACATTTGTGCAATTGCTTGCTTGTACCATAGGGATGATTGAGGGCGATCGCACTGTGAGTATCAGCTAACTGATTACCAAAAATTACTGTCAAACCGTTGAGGGTGGTTTGAGTTTGTTCGCCAGTTTGCAAAATCTCTAAATTATGGCGTGACAGCTTGCCACCAAAGCTAATAGCATGACAGGTATAGCGACTATCACGAGCTTGAGCGATCGCAGTTTTACCAATATGGAAAGCTTCTGTGCTTTCACGCTCAACTCTAGTGTGACTTACTTCCGCATTCTCTCCTAGCCAAATTTCCGTAACTGCATTGGTGAAGTAAACTTCCTCCTCTGCGTTCTCTGCGCCTCTGCGGTTCGTAAACTCTTCTATTAAAGTCACCTGTGAACCGCTTTCCGCTACCACCAAACAACGTGGCTGCGAAATCGTTGCTGTTTCCCCTGCAATTGTAATAAATAACAAGTAAATTGGCGTTGCAACTGCTACATTCTTCTTCACCAATACCACGGCTGCATCAGTCAAACCAGCAGTATTCAGAGCAGTGAAAACTTCTTGCTGTCCTTCAGTTTGAGCTAAATACTGCCGCACCCGTTCCTGTTCATCTGCAGGTAAAGCTGTCAAATTACTAACAACCACACCCGCAGGTAAATCTGCAATTGCAGATAATTTTGGTGCGTACACACCGTTAACAAATACCAAACGACTGTTAGCGGCTTCTGGTAGAGTGAGCGCAGCAATATCTGTAGAGATTAATTGCTTCTCTACCTGAAATTCCACCTTTCGCAACCCTGACAAATCTGTAAAGCGCCATTCTTCATCGCGGGTGGTGGGAACAGTGGAATGACGCACCACATTTGCAGCAGCTTGGCTAACGTCTTGTAACCAACCTGCTGCTGGTTGTGCTGTTACCTGTGCTAACAATCCACTGAGATAGTCATCTCTATCTAGCAAACTAGAAATTGAACTGGGGGAAACTTGAATAGTCATTACACACCCACCTCAACCGCAGCTTCTTCCAGAATCCAGTCGTAACCGCGAGACTCTAACTCTAGCGCCAATTCCTTACCACCAGTAGTAAGAATTCTTCCGTGTGCCATCACATGCACAAAGTCGGGCACAATATAGTCGAGTAAGCGCTGATAGTGAGTAATCAAAATTGTGGCATTGTCAGGACTAGCTAAATGGTTTACTCCACCAGCAACAATTTTCAGTGCATCAATATCTAAACCAGAATCGGTTTCATCCAAAATTGCTAACTTCGGTTCTAGCAGCGCCATTTGCAAAATTTCATTGCGCTTCTTCTCACCACCAGAAAATCCTTCGTTGACACTGCGGCTGAGGAAAGCGGGATTCATCTTCACCACTTCTAGCTTTTCCTCTACCAAATCGTCAAAATCAAAAGCATCCAGTTCTTCTAAACCTTGTGCTTTGCGGCGAGAATTATATGCGACGCGCAAGAAATCTAAATTGCTGACACCGGGAATTTCTAGGGGATATTGAAACGCTAAAAATACACCACTTCTCGCCCGTTCTTCTGCTTCCAATTCCAGCAGATTTTGTCCTTGAAAAATTACCTCGCCACCAGTGACTTCATAAGCTGGATGTCCCGCCAATACTTTAGAAAAGGTACTCTTTCCAGAACCATTCGGCCCCATAATCGCATGGATTTCGCCTGCACGAACTTCCAGATTTACACCCTTCAGAATTGGTGTCCCATCAACTGTAGCTGTCAGATCCTTAACTGACAGTACAACTTCGCTATTTTCCACAATCATGTTCTCTCTCTCTTCTCTCTCTCAGTTCGTAGTCAACGGTTCAGTGCGGTTGAATATTAACCAACACTACCTTCTAATTTCAGGCTCAATAATTTATCAGCTTCCACCGCAAATTCCATTGGTAGCTGATTAAACACATCCTTGCAAAAGCCGCTAATCATCATCGAAATAGCATCTTCTGCCGAAATGCCCCTTTGGGCAAAGTAAAATAGCTGATCTTCCCCAATTTTGGAAGTAGAAGCTTCATGTTCTACCTTGGCACTGTTATTTTGTACCTGAATATAGGGGAAAGTATTGGCATGGGCATTATCGCCAATCAGCATAGAGTCGCACTGCGAATAATTTCTCGCACCTTGCGCTTTCGGGTTAACTTTCACTAACCCCCGATAGCTGTTGCTGGAGTTACCCGCAGAAATCCCTTTAGAAATAATTGTGCTGCGAGTGTTTTTACCAATATGAATCATCTTGGTACCTGTGTCGGCTTGCTGCATATTATTTGTCAGCGCCACCGAGTAAAATTCACCCACAGAGTTGTCACCAACCAATACACAGCTGGGATACTTCCAAGTAATCGCTGAACCTGTTTCTACCTGAGTCCAAGAAATTTTGGAATTCACACCCTGACACAAACCACGCTTGGTAACAAAGTTGTAAATTCCACCTTTACCGTTAGCATCGCCTGCGTACCAGTTCTGCACAGTGGAGTATTTAATTTCGGCGTTATCCAAAGCAACTAGTTCTACTACAGCGGCGTGTAGTTGGTTGCTGTCATACATGGGTGCAGTACAACCTTCCAGGTAGGAAACATAGCTACCTTCTTCAGCCACAATCAATGTCCGCTCAAATTGTCCCGTATCACCAGAGTTGATGCGGAAGTAGGTAGACAGTTCCATTGGGCATTTTACGCCTTTAGGAATATAGACAAAGGAACCATCACTAAATACAGCAGCGTTGAGAGCCGCAAAGTAATTGTCAGCTACCGGAACGACACTACCCAGATATTTTTTGATCAGCTCTGGATGTTCCCGCAATGCTTCGGAAATTGAGCAGAAAATTACGCCATCTTTAGCTAGCTTTTCCTTAAAGGTTGTGGCGACGGAAACGCTATCAAAAATTGCATCAACAGCGACGTTGGCGAGGCGCTTTTGCTCAGATAGAGGAATACCTAGCTTTTCAAAGGTTTCTAACAGGGTGGGATCAACTTCATCCAAACTTTCCAGCTTCTGCTTTTTCTGCTTGGGAGCTGAATAGTAGATGATATCCTGGTAATCTATTGGTGGATACTTGACATTAGGCCAAGTTGGTTCTGTCATTTTCAGCCACTGGCGATACGCTCTGAGGCGAAACTCCAGCATAAATTCCGGCTCTTCTTTCTTGGCGGAAATTAAGCGGATAATGTCCTCGTTTAGTCCACGCGGAATAGTGTCGGCTTCAATATCTGTGACAAAGCCGTACTTGTAAGGTTGGTTGACTAAGGTTTTGACAGTGGCACTCATCGGTAGTAATCTCTCGTGTTCTTTAGGATCTCTCTCTAGGATTCGGAGACGGGCTTGGTTTGAGCCGATTCCCATCTCGCGTTACTGAGTGGTTACACGGCTGTTACAATAGGAATTGAGACTAAAACAACAACAATGTTGTTTAATGTATCTTCATTTTACGCTAAATTAACAACAACAATGTTGTTTAAGTCAAATTTTCCTAGAAATTTTTTGGACGTTTGCAGAGCGTCTCCCCAAAAAGATGACGACTACCCACCAGTCCTCCACCAAGCAAGACATTCTGGAATATCTCCAGAAACACTCACAAGCAACCGCTTTTGAGCTAGCCGAAGTTTTAGATATTAGTCCCCAAGCGATTCGCCGCCATCTCAAGGATTTGGAGGCGGAAGAGCTAATTTTGTATTCCACCACAGTGCAGGCGGGAATGGGACGACCCCAACATATTTATCAATTGAGTGCGAGAGGACGCGATCGCCTACATCGACAACAAAGCGATCGCTTTGGTGATAGTTATGGTGATTTTGCTGTTTCCTTGCTGGATACCTTAGCAGAAACAGTAGGCAAAGACCAAGTCACATCAATCTTACAAAAACAGTGGGAGCGTAAAGCCCAAGAATACCGCGATCGCTTAGGTCAAGGTTCCATCGCCGAACGGCTAGCCAAATTAGTGGAACTCAGACAAGCCGAAGGATTTATGGCAGAGTTTCACCCCTTAGATTCCCAAGAATTATTAGAGAGCGATCGCTTCATCTTCATGGAGCATAAATGCGCTATCTCCAACGTCGCCGAATCCTTCCCCAGTATTTGCGGTCATGAATTAGAAATGTTCGCCGCCGTCTTACCAGATTGTACAGTCGAGCGTACCCACTGGATTATCAATGGTGAACATCGTTGTGGCTATTTGGTGAAGGCGAGGGATTAGGGATTGGGGACTGGGGACTGGGGGAAATAACCATTACCAATTACCCATTACCCATTAACAAATAAAAAATTACTTTTGTACAGACGCGATTAATCGCGTCTCTCCGACTCTTGATAAAAATTTATTTATGAATCTACCACCACAGTCACCATCCGAACAGTTTTTAACTTTGGAAGAATCAGCAAAAGTAGACGCAGCTTTGTTGTCTTCTCCAGAAAAATTTTTAACAAGATTAACAATTTCATCCCTAAAGCTTTTAAAGCATATTGCCCAAGAATATGGTGTTGCTATTGAAGATTTAACAACATCACAAGTAATAGCTTGGTTTGAAAAAGATAGTAAAACTAGGCGAGAACAGGGAATTGAAGCTTCTTTTTTAAAGTGGTAAAGCTTTATATAAAAAATATTATACCAATTCCAGAAAAAAATGAAACAGATGCTTAGGTTTGGTTGTAGCTTGCTTCTCCGTACTGGTACGGAGTGAAATCCAACAATTACAAAGCCGAATCAAATATTTGCTGGGCGGTTAAATTGAGTTGGGGTAAAGTGGGAGAAACGATTAAGTTATTACCAGTAAATGGGGTCATTTGATATTCCTCATCTACTAATTTACACACAAAAATAGTAGGCTTTTTAGGATTACCAATAAATTTTTTACCACCTAAAGCAGCATAATCTAAAATCCAGTATTCGGGAATACCCATTTCCTCGTAGTCTCCAAATTTATCATGATAATCATCGCGCCAATTAGTGCTAACAACTTCAATCACTAATGGAACAGATTCAGGTTTAATTACAGTTGATTGCTTCTCCCATAAAGGTTCATTGACCAAATTTTCATGATTTAATAAGATAAGGTCTGGAGAGTAGGTAGAATCTCTTGTTTTGACAAATGCTGTTTTGGGTATGCGATAGGGTAAACCCATCTGTAAAAGTTGAAACCCGATTTGCACTGTCAGAAACCCGGTAACATTTTCATGTTTTCCTGTTGGGGGTGGCATCTCAACAATTATTCCTTTATGTAGCTCGTAGCGCTTGCCATCATTGGGATAGCATTCGATAAACTCTTCGTATGTTATGGGTTTAGGTAAGGCTTGAGTCATGTAGTACCTTATTAAGGTTGATGATAATAGCCGTCATGACGCTTTCGTTTGGTTAGCTTGACTCAATTTTAGCTAATCATCAAGCTGCTTTTTTGCTTGTAATTCGTAATTTTATTTACTCCTGGAACTGCATTTAATTCTTGAGTTTTTCCCAATTCTTTAAGCTTTTGATTGCTTACAAATTAATTATCCCCTTCTCCAGTATCAGAGAAAGGGATAGATTGCTTAGAAAAACCAACCGTAAGAATGTAAACCTTTACCCAAAAGATTCACACCTAAATAGCAAACCCAAACAACAACAAAACCACTAGCAGCTAAAATTGCAGGGCGACGACCTTGCCAACCACGAGTAATTCTAGCGTGGAGATAGGCGGCGAAAACTAACCAAGTAATTAATGCCCATGTTTCTTTAGGGTCCCAACTCCAATAAGAACCCCAAGCTTCATTAGCCCAAACTGCACCCGCAATAATACCAATTGTGAGTAAGGGAAATCCTAAACCAATGATGCGATAGCTGATATTATCTAATGTTTCCGCAAGGCTAAGACGTTGAGGTGATAGAGGTTCAGCAGATGTAACGGTTTGCGATTGCGGCGCAGCGACTAAATTTAAAACTGCGGTTTTACCATTACCGTTGCTATTGCTTTCATAGCGAACAAAACCATTACCATTATTTTCTACAGCAGGTATTTGTGGTTCAGAAACTAATTCACCTGCTTTGTGTAGCTTATAGCCATTACTGCGATAGCCGCCAGTGCCAACAGAACTGCCTTGTAGTTGGATATTGTGACCGCGAGTCACAATCAGAAAAGCGATCGCCAGCAATGAACCCACCATCAAAGCGGAATAACTCAACATCATCACACTGACGTGCATCATCAGCCAATTTGACTTCAGCGCAGGTACTAAAGGTTCGGAAACCTGCATTTGCGATGGTAATGTCAAAGCCGCAAAAGCCGAGATTCCCATAGCTACAGGGGCAGTTACCACTCCTACTAAGCGGCTGCGGCTAGAATTTTCAGCAATTAAATGAATAGTGGTAATTCCCCAAGTCAAGAAAAACAGCGATTCATACAAATTGCTGAGTGGGAAATAACCACCTTCTATCCATCTTGCGCCTAATAAAGTAGCTATACACAAATTAGCGATCGCCATTCCAGCTGTCCCCAAAGCGGCCATAGCTGGAAGATTTGGAAAAGCTGCCCCTGCCCAATACACCAGCATGGTGAGGAATAAGACAGCAAAGGAGGCATTGTCCAGCCAGTTCTGGAGTACAACCAGATTCATAAAGTGTTCTCCCCAGTGGATTCGTTAAAATTATTTTTTCTGACTGTTCTGATCCTATCTGCTTAGAGCATATTGGGTCATAGGTTTTTCAAAAGTCAAAGGTTATGGGGCATGAAGCATTGGGCATTGCGTAATTTGTAATTGGTAATTGGAATTAAGAATTTCCCCCCTGCTCCCTGCCCCCTGCCCCTCTGCCTCCCCAATCCCCAATCCCCTACGAATGCTCCACCTTTTTGAGTGCAAAGAAAATATCATACCGAGTACTGCGATTATCACTCACAGCAGTTGTCACGCCAATGGAACGGGTTGCGCCTAACCAAGTTTGTTGATTGGGAATTATATTCGGTAGCGGAAAATTTTTCGCTGCTTGTTCAACATCTAAGAAAAATTGCCCATTTGTTGGGTTTGGTTCTGTGGGTACAGTTTGTTGAAAAGGAATTGTACTAGCTAATGTATTCGTGGGTTTGGGAACGATTTTATCGGCAATGGGCGCACCGAAGATGAAAAACGCCACATCTCCATCTAACCAACCGTGGGTAGCAGTTAAGGTTCCATAAGGTGCAACCCAGTTGGTAACCGGTTTACCTGCAACCGATGCTGGTTGGATTGTGAACTGGTATTGAGTTTTCATCACATCATCGAGCTGTTTGAGGGATGTTTCCGCCAAAGTGCGATCGCTTGCTTTAACCATAAACAGCAATCCAGCTCGAAAATCTCCTGTTGAACTATCTTTTGGGGTGTTGGGAATGACTGATAAAGAAAATTCACCCTTCATCCACCGCAGTAAATCCCGATCCAAATCCAAATTAATTAGGGACTTCACTCCACTTCGCAGTTGTTCTGGCGTGATTGGCGATAGGGGATTTCCTTGGGATGTTAAAGCATATTCTGACCAAAAACGCTGTAAGTTACCACCAGAAAGCATCATTAAGGTTTCTGCTGGCACCATGCTTTGCATTCTCCCAGCCTTATTTTCCACTGCCAGCACTCGCTGACTATTCGGGTTCAGCCAAGAAACACCTTTTAAACGTATCCCTTGAGGCTCTAATTGAATTGTCCCTGCCAAGCCTTGGTTATTTTGCAGCTGCGCTAAAACTTGGGCGGGTAACTGACGATTTGGCGCAGCTGCAGCTATCCTAGCAGCCGTTGGCACATTGACATAAAACTGAGCAAAAGGCTGATAACTAGCAATTTTAGGAAAATTATCAGCAAATCCGCCTGTTGTAGCTAAAGAAGTTTTATTTTTGTAAGCATCAATAGCTCGTTCTGTAGCTTTGGGATCATCGGCGATTACCAAGTACCGCCCATCTAAGACTGTAGCGCAGAGGTTTCCACCCGTTTGTCCATCGGTTTGCTTGATGGGGAAACCTTGATATGTGCGGTCAATCCATTTCCCTTGTTTTAAGCTTTTAGGTTGTGCCAAAAGGCTTTGAGCCTGTTCTGGGTTTTTTACAGGCAGAACCATTACCATTGACTGCTGACTGCTAGTAGGCTCTGGGTTAGTAGAAACTGGCTTTGGTGGTGGTTGAGTAGCTTGGGGTGCGAGAATGGCGATCGTTACCTCATTGCCTACCCAAGGCTGAATATCTTTCTGGAAGTCATAACCATTATTAGTAAGAAAGCGATCGCGCAACTTCACTAAATTTTTATCTATTTCTGCTTGGGTTTCTTTTGTCCCATACTGCCGCAATTGCTGCCATTGTTTAGGATCTGTGGTGAGAGAAACCGCAAACAGGGCATCTTGAGGAATAATAGTTGCACCTACTGGTAAATCTTTAGAAAATAATTGCCCCTGGGTTAATAGCCAGTATGCTGCACTCCCGCTACCAATTAACAACCCAGCAGCCGAAAGCGTCAGCACCAGAGACGGTTTCTTAATTTTTTTCTTCATCGCAACAGACACATTAGGCAGTACCATCGAGACCCATACCTCATACTTGCGAACTCATTACTTGATTTGCCAAGTAAATCAAAGGCTGAGACATTCTTTAGGGCAGCAAATTATCTTAATTTGTCCACCCTGAACATTTATCAGCCTTTGTTGATCAACTTTTCCCAGTATGTCAAAAGCACTGTTTTACTAGTTAGTTAGCTTTGCTAACACATTTTATTAACACACTTTAGTTGATTTTGCTGGACAATACCAAAGTCGCTCCGTTACCCCAAGCGTTATGAGGATATAACTAACTTGACACAGCTGCAAGTCAGTTGCCTCTACTGTGCCATCGCAGCGATCGCGGCAATTTATTAATCTCTAACCCCCAATCCCCAATCCCCAGTCCCCAGTCCCCAAGAAGCTATAAATTAGTCAACAGCCGTACTTTTCTAAGAATAAACGTCAAGAAACTTTCTTTTTGAGCAATAATTTCTGCCTTGACTTCCATTCCTGGTTGAATGGGATAAGAGCGATCGCCTTTTTTTAAATAAAGTTTTTCCGGTTCTATAGTCACCTCATAGTGAGGCGCAGTTGTGGTTATAGCATTATTTTGAGGTGTAATCGCATCGGCACTGATACTCCTCACTGCACCAGCTAAAATCCCATAATCTGGGTAAGGATAAGCGGAAATCCGCATTTGTACTTTACCTTCTTGGCAAGCTGTAACTGGTTGCACTTTACAGACTTTGACGTTACCAATATCTTCAACGCTGACCTTAGCTTTAACCACCAAAGGAGCCTCAGAAGGAGCAACTTGTGCGATTACCTCTCCTGCACTCACTAACTGCTGAGGATTTCGCAATTCCAACTTCAAAATCGTACCTTTATCAGGAGAACGAATGATAGTTGCTTGCTGTTGTTTATCTATTTGTTTTAATTCTTTTTTACCGTTGTCAATGATATTTTTAATTTCGATTTTTAGCTGGAGCAGACCATTTTTTTCTTGCTGCAAGCTTGCCAAACTTCCTACACCAGCAGCACGTTCTTGAGCAATTTTTGTTTCTACAACTGTTAACACAGCATTACTAGGATTGGTGGCGGCTACTGCTGGTTTGTATTTGCTAGTAGCGGCGGCTACAGTTTGTTGCTGCCTTTCGATGACTTGCTTTTGAGCTTCTACTGCCGCTTTTTGCGATAATAAAGTTTGTTCCTGCTGTTCTAGTGCTAGTTGCACCTCTTCTAATTGATTGTTAGAAATTGATCCAGATTTAGCAAGACCGAGATAGTAATCGCGCTTCAGTTTAGCAGCTTTCCATGCTGCTTCTGTCGCTTTCATATTCGCGTGCATTGATTTCAAATCAAATTCTGCTTTTTGTAATTCATTTTGGGCAATTTTAATATTTGCCCTAACTTCGTCTAGTTGACCGCTAAATGAAACTTTAGTTTGCTGATATTCTCTTTCTGTATGCTGCAATTGTGCCGTTGCACCTGCGATCGCCTTTTTATTTCGCTCTGTTTCTGCACTTATTTGTCTATCTACAGCACGAATTTGAGCATCCAATTGTATTAGTTGCATTTCATTCTGCTGGATATTCGCTAGAACTTGACTTTTTTTAATTTGGATTTCGCTATCATCAATAGTGGCAATAATATCTCCTTTATTTACCACCTGATTTTCTCTCACCAGAATTCTTCTTACAGTTCCTTCTGATGCTGATTGGACTAAACGCATTTCTCCAGCAGGACGAACAGTCGCAGGTGCCTTGACAGTTACTTGATATTGAATAACTGCAGATAAAATAACTGCTGTGGCAACAGATCCAATTAAAAACTTCCCTCCTACTTTTACCCAACGAGTTGTATGAGGTAAAACTTCGTCTGTTTGAATTACATCTAATAAAAGCGGAGTATCTTCTTGGAGTAGCATTCCTGGCTTCGGTAATGCAGCACTTTTTTGAAAATCAAAAATTTCCGAACTAGATAGTTGCTGCTGAGGAATAATTTTATTAATTAAACCAGGCGCTAACTGAGTATAGCCTTTCTCAACCAGGCGAATCGAGTCTCTTAGTTCTTCTGGGGATGCGTCTTTTAATATATAACCACAGGCTCCTGCATTGAGAGATGCGTTAATATATTGATGCTTGTCATAACCACTTAATACCAAAATTTTCGTCTTCGGAAATCTTTCACTAATAATCCTTGTCGCATTAATACCATCCATCTCAGGCATTTCCATGTCGATGAGCACGACATCTGGATGTAAGTTAGCGACTTTGATAATTGCAGCTTTTCCATTCTCTGCAACTCCTACTACTTCTAAATCTGTTTCTTTTTCAATCAATGACCTTAAATATTCTCGAATAGTTTCTTGGTCATCTACTAGCAGAACTCTAATCATATATTTGTTTGTTCAAGAAATATTTTGCTAGCCAATATGTAATTGTATTTTTTGAAATTTCTATAAATATGAGACTTGCCAATCATTACATCAACATGGCAAAGCTTAACTCCTACTCTATAGTATTAGCCTTGTTTAAATATTTTTAGTATCCTCATTTAGGCAAAGTTTCTATCTAAGAAAGTATTATCTCAAATTTTATTGTCTACTTTTGGAGCTTACTAGTAATTTATTTAAACATACAGCTAAGGCTTTTAAAAATAAAATTTAACTAACTTTTGACACACACTTTAGGGATAGTACAATAGTGCTGATATATCAAATATCCTGTTTTCAGCATCAAAAGCACATGATTCATTATTATGAAATAGTTATTTTATATAGAAGTGAAGAAAGCATATCACCATTGGAGATTGATGATTTACTCTTCAGCAAAATTTTAAATTTTACCAGTGTAGCTTGATATTAAACACCTGATGACAAGTATAAAAATATCCTGAATTTTATACTAGTAACCTCAAAAATATAAATATAAAAAAAGGAGAAGGCTAAGGGTGCTCGTACCTTTACATTTCAGGGATAAAGGGAGAGTAGAAAAGAAAGACGATATCTTTCACCCTTCCTCTTTACCCTTTTCCCCAAACCAAATTATGCGGAATGTGGAGCTAATATTTCTGCTGAACAAAGCAAAGCCAAAGACTAGAACTAACACGCGCCATTGTTCATAATCCACCTATACTGACTTTAAATAAATCTTCAAACAGGCTTGATCCCAGCAGTTACTCAGAAGGTTTTAGATAACCTGTTATGTGACAAAGTAGGTACAAATAAAATTATCAGCCATCATTACAGGCTGATTGAGTTTGCATACTGAATTATTTACCTGGAGAAAGGAAAATTAAAAATGTTAAGTATATATCGATGAGTGATGTTCTTTACCAGGCGACTATTGAGATTTTTTCACTCTATAGACATACTGAATCTGGTGAACTCTGCTTTCAGACTTCCCAGCAAAACTTGGCAAGAAATCAAATTTAATTTGAGCTTTTTCTAATCTCTAGAATTCAACTGCATCGGGCCCAAGTATTTAGTTAAATAAGGCGAAAAAACTTCGTAAATTAATGTGAGAGGTTGTCCGTGGTGCCAAAACAAATAGTGACGACCCCAAAAAGGCCCATCCACCTCAAAACCAGACTCTAAAGCAGGTGAGTAACCATAGTAGACCCCTTGAACATCTCGATACAACTCTGTACGGAGACGAGCTAAACTTGCCCAAATCGGTAAAGAACGGTTTTGTAAATACTCATCTACATGGCTGGCTTCCCACCAAGAAGTAGCATACGCCAATCGCTGACCAGACGCAGTACGTAACCAAACCTGTCGCCGCAGCCTGGGGCCAGGTACAACTTGAATTAAATCGGGAGCTGCATCTGAGTCCATACCAATTAACGACATATCAATTACATCAACTTCCGTTGGCTCGCCTGTCAGTAACTCTAAATGGCGTGTAGGTGAGCCATCGCCTAAAAGCAGCAATTGCCAAGCTGGTGCTAGCTGAGAGTGGGGCAAACTTTTCCTAATTACGTCCTCTCCACCTTGCCAAATTGGATTCAGGCGATGCCATGCTGCTGGCAGTGTTAAGTTGTTTGTCGGACTAAAAGTTGCAGTCAATGTTCTTCTTTCTTTACAAAAGTTCACCTATTTCTATGAAAGCATAAAAAACTAGTACCGCTACGCGGAATTCAAAATACGCTACGGGCAAAATTTCAAAAGCTAATACCAATTTGAGAAAAGAATGTGACAGACCATAGGGGAAAGGCAACGCCTTTCCCTCCAAATGATTGATCTGTCGCCAACATTATTTGAATTGGTTTAATTGTCAGTGATTTTTGAACAGTTTGAAATTTCAGATTGATTTTAGCCACATTGTATTTAGTATTTGACCCAGGAACCTTTATTTCTCCCGTAGCCCCTAGCCATTTTCCCCTTACTCTGGATTTCGCTCCCATAGTTAAAGGTCAACAGCCTCAAGTTTTTGACTCTTGACTATTGACCTTTGACTTTTTACTATCGACTAAAAAATGCGGATGGCGAGACTCGAACTCGCAAGGCAAAGCCACACGCACCTCAAGCGTGCGCGTATACCAATTCCGCCACATCCGCACGGTTTTTATCACTGAAAATAGAATATAGCATAAATTTTCTGCTGGTGGATACTAGACTGACAGAAATATAGTCACTTCCCGAGAGATATTAAAAGGGGTATGCCAACGTGGGGTACAAAGTACGCTTGTACAAACCTAATTCGGGTAAATGCAGCAGGAGACTAACAATAGAAATATTGTTAATCTAGTTAAACCCCCGTAGGCATTCTCAGCCAAATCCTAGCCTTTGGGAGACTACCCAAGGGCTGATAGACTCTTCTTGGAGGAGGTTGGGAAATCTCCTGTCATAATTTGAAATGAGGCGGAAAGCATTGTTGCAAGTTGAATGGGAGAGAATGTCAATCTACTGGTACTGATCTCGAAACTAGAAAATGAAGTTTGACAAAATATTAATTGCTAATCGGGGAGAAATCGCCCTTCGCATTCTCCGCGCCTGTGAAGAAATGGGAATTGCGACAGTTGCGGTTCACTCCACTGTTGATCGTAACGCTTTACATGTCCAACTTGCCGATGAAGCGGTTTGCATTGGCGAACCCGCCAGCAGTAAAAGTTATTTGAATATCCCCAATATTATTGCTGCCGCCTTAACACGTAATGCCAGCGCCATTCATCCTGGATATGGCTTTCTAGCAGAAAATGCCCGGTTTGCAGAAATTTGTGCTGACCATCACATTGCCTTTATTGGCCCGACTCCTGAAGCGATACGCTTAATGGGGGATAAATCTACTGCCAAAGAAACGATGTACAAAGCTGGGGTACCTACAGTACCTGGTAGTGATGGCTTAGTCGAATCTGAGCAAGAAGGATTAGCACTTGCCAAAGACATTGGCTATCCAGTCATGATTAAAGCCACAGCAGGCGGTGGTGGCCGGGGTATGCGTTTAGTACGTTCTGAAAGCGAATTCGTTAAACTTTTCTTGGCTGCTCAAGGTGAAGCGGGTGCAGCTTTTGGTAATTCTGGCGTTTATATAGAAAAATTTATTGAGCGTCCACGCCACATTGAGTTTCAAATTTTGGCGGATAATTACGGCAACGTTATCCACTTAGGTGAACGGGATTGCTCGATTCAACGCCGAAATCAAAAGCTTTTAGAAGAAGCCCCCAGCCCCGCACTCGATTCCGACCTGCGCGATAAAATGGGTCAGGCTGCTGTGAAAGCTGCCCAGTTTATTAACTATACCGGGGCTGGTACTATCGAATTTCTTTTGGATAGATCCGGTAAATTTTACTTTATGGAAATGAACACCCGGATTCAGGTGGAACATCCTGTAACAGAGATGATTACTGGAGTAGACTTAGTTGTCGAACAAATCCGGATTGCTCAAGGCGAAAGGCTGAAGCTGACTCAAGACCAAGTAGTTTTAAAGGGTCATGCAATTGAATGCCGAATTAACGCCGAAGATCCTGACCACGACTTCCGCCCTTCACCTGGACGTATTAGCGGCTATCTTCCCCCCGGGGGCCCTGGTGTACGGATTGATTCCCATGTTTACACCGATTACCAAATTCCCCCCTATTACGACTCGCTAATTGGCAAGTTAATTGTTTGGGGGCCAGACCGTCCCACTGCCATTACCCGCATGAAACGGGCATTACGGGAATGCGCCATTACGGGATTGCCTACCACTATTGGGTTTCATCAAAAAATTATGGAAACCCCACAGTTCTTGCAGGGTAATGTTTACACCAATTTCGTGCAGGAGTTAAACGGGTAAGGGGTTGGGGACTAGGGACTGGGGACTGGGGATTGGAGAAGAACTGCAAAATTAATCTATACTACAGGACTCTTGTACAGACGCGATTAATCGCGTCTCTGCAACTCAGCACTCCCAATGCCCCATGCCCTAACTTAGATGAGAAATCATGGTCAGTAATCCTTGCTGACCAAGTAGAATTTCTCGTAGCAAACTGAAAATACCAACCCAAAGAATAGGTGTAATATCTACTCCACCGATGGGTGGGACTAGTTTTCGCAACAAAGCTAAAAAAGGTTCAGTGGGCCAAGCTATGAGATTAGTAGGGAACCGATTTAGATCCACTTGCGGATACCAAGTGAGAATGATGCGAAAAATGAACAAAAATATCATCAATCCCAATAAAGGGTTGAGAATCCAAGTAGTTAGGTTAACAACAGTCATTAGTTTGAAGTACTATCTGTGAATGCAGAAACAACCTAGGCAAGATTGCTAAAATTTTAAGCTTTGTAAACCACTCTCTATAATTTTAACCAAATGCTGTTACCTGCTCTTAGAGATGGAAAAGCAAATATCCAGCAGCCCTTAACTTAATTATTTATCAGGGCCGTTGTCCTTTTGTAGCTGATGATTGTGAGGCTTCTCAAGGAAGTAATACACTATTAGAATTATGATGAAGTGTGTAAAAAAAGGTTGAGAACTATGACACCTGCTTTAGCAAATTTTCTTTGGAGTCTGTTGTGGGGTACTCTAATTGTCGTTATCCCTGCGACAGTTGGTTTGATTTTCATTAGCCAAAAAGATAAAATCCAACGTTCATAATCTTGGCGGGGGTCAGCTTGACTCTCATAAACCTTTGTCTGTTGGCTATTTACCTGATTGCACCAAGAGCAGCAATTCCTCTTACAAAGGACAAGGTATACTTAGCTGACAGACAAAAAATTTTTTAGCTTTCGGTGGATAGCTTCAAAGCTTCTTTACCAGTGGCTTTGAAGCTTAAATATATTGTGCTTGATTAGAGTAGTGATTTTAATTGTGACTCGCTAACATAGATTTGATATTGGAAAAATAGCAATGATAAATTTTGGGCTGAACTCAGCCAGTATTCTGGCTCAGGTTAATTTTGGGACAAACTCAGCCAGTATTCTAGGAATTTTCCTGGCTGTGGCTGGGGCAGCACTGTATTTTCTGCGGACTGTGCGTCCCGAACTGTCACGAGATCAAGATATCTTTTTTGCAGCGGTAGGCTTACTTTGTGGCTTTATTTTAATCTTCCAAGGTTGGCGATTAGACCCAATTTTGCAATTTGGTCAGCTACTTTTAGTGGGCACAACTGTATTTTTTGCAGTAGAAAGTATTCGCTTACGTAGTATCGCGACCCAGCAAGCCAAGCGTAATACTCCAATTGTGGATGAAGAACGCGAGGTTAGCAACAAATATTCTTATAACAGACGGCGACGGGATTATCAGGCTGAGGTGGATGATGATTTAGATCCCTTGCCTTATGAGGAAGAGGAACGCCCTGTACGTCCTCGAATTCGTGCTAGCAGAGACGATCGCTCTTCTCGTGATGATTATTATACAGATCAATCTCCCCGTCGTTCAGAACGTCCCAGCAGTAGTAATGAAAGACAGGACTCAGGGGAAAGAAGCCGTCGCCGCAGTTCCGGCGGGCGTTCTGGGAACCGTCCTGCAGATAGATTGGATGAGGAAAGTTGGGGTTCTGCTTCTAGAGAAGTTGATGATTGGGAAAGTTCGGGAAGTGAAGCTAGAAAACCTTCTCGCCGTGGTAATAACACACCGCAGCGTCCAGAAATTCGTGATGAAGATGTCACCCCCAGAACTAGGAAGCGTCGTCCAGTTAATGATTCACCAGCTCGCAGAGAGCGTGAAGATGATGAGGCTATACCAACTGATTATGTAGAATACAAACCAATTGGAAGAACAGATGATGATTCTGATAATTCAACCAATTTTGATGATATCTAAAATAGTCAGGGCGATGGAAAATAGTTGAGGTGAAAAAATTTACACCGGGATTTTGGCTCCAACGACCGATTCATTGGAGCCTAGTTTTTAGCTTGGCAAGTGTGCTTGTCTCTTGTAGTTCTAGTGATATTCCACTTGGGCCTACGTCCCTCAACAGTCGTTATACAGAGGAGCAACCGACTTTGAGTGGAAATGGGCGCTTTTTAGCGTTTGTATCCAATCGTAACGGTAGTCACCAAATTTTAATTTACGACTTACAGAACCAAAGTTTTATTCGCACTCCAGGCTTAAACCGACCGGAAACTATTGCCGAAAGTCCTAGCTTGAGCTACACAGGGCGCTACATTGTATATCTAACTAGCGACCAAGGCAGACCAGTAGTAGCGCTTTACGATCGCGCTACTCAACAATCACAAATCCTCACCCCAGTCTATCGCGGCTGGGTGAGAAAACCAGGGATCAGCCCCGACGGGCGCTATGTGGTATTTGAAACAGCTAGCCGAGGTCAGTGGGATGTTGAAGTCCTAGACCGGGGGCCAAATATTGAATTAGATATTCCCAATGGTGCAACAGTTGCACCGCCTAATTCTCAATAGGGTAAAGCTAGAAAAAGCGATCGCAGACTTTTAACGCTTCAAAATTAGTCTGTAATTTTTTGACTAGCTTCTTTAAAATCATCAAGGGGGTTCAAGAATATTTTTTGGCTAGCCCCAGCCGCACAATTAAATATTATGAAACGCTCTATATTTATCTCAATATTTGCTTGCTCCAGTCTATTGACTGGTTGTTTTGGCTATCCACGCCTTTTGAGTTATCCGTTTGATCCTGGGGGTCGCAGTCTCAACAGTTTAGCCTCAGAATTAAATCCTCAAATTGCTGGCAGATATATTGTGTTTACTTCTGACAGAAGGGGCAGTCAAGATGTTTACTTATTTGATCGGATAACTGGCAATTTAGTAGATTTACCAGGTTTAAATTCTTTAGATACTATTGCTTCTCACCCCAGTGTTTCTGAGGATGGCCGTTATGTAGTTTTTGGGGCCAGTCGTCAAGGGCGATCGGCTATTGTACTTTACGACCGGGAAACACGCCAATTGCGGAATTTAACTACAAATCTGCAAGCAGAAGTCCGCAATCCCACAATTAGCGCTGATGGTACTAGGATTGCTTTTGAATCTAGTAATAATGGGCAATGGGATATTTTAGTCTATGACCGTTTTGGACAGCCGCTAAATATACCGCAAGATCCAAGGTAAGTAAATGGGTAGGGGTGTCATTTGTCATTTGTAATTGGTAATTGGTAATTGGTAATTGGTAATTGGTAATTGGGTGTGGTGTTTGGTGTTTGTTATTTTCCCTTATCTCCATCATCTCCCCAGTCCCCAGTCCCCAGTCCCCAATCACCCAATCCCCAATCCCCAGTCCCTAATCCCTAGCCCCTACCTCCTCTTGCACAGATTCAATTAGCGATCGCACTTGTTGGGTACCTTCAGAAGATTCAAAGGAAAGGGGGAATTTACCTCTAGCAATCATCCGCAAACCGAGGGGTGCTAAACTGAGCAATCCTCGCAGATCGCGAAAATAATTACCGACGACTTGTATACCAAATTGACGTTCATCAATCCAGCCACCTGCTTTTACTAAGTCAATTAAGACTTTGCGGTGGCGAATTGAACGGCTAGCATCGGCTTGTTTACGAGTGAGTATTTCTTGTTTAATTTTAGTGATTTGCTCTAATGGTGCTACTTCCATTGGGCAAACTGCATCACAATACAAACAACGGGTACAACCCCACACTCCTTTAGTACCTTCGTTGTAATTTTCTAAGCGAGTTTCGGTTGTTTGGTCGCGTGAGTCTGCGACCATGCGGTAAGCTTTGGCTAGGGCATGGGGGCCAACAAAATCGGGATTAACTTCACGAGCATTGCATTCTGAGTAGCAAGCTCCACACATAATACAATTACCTGTTTGATCGAGGAGCGATCGCTCTTGTGGCGTTTGCAAAAATTCTCTTTCTGGAACTTGTCTGGCTGCGGTACTCACATAGGGAGTTACTGCTTCTAAGTTATTCCAAAAACTGCCCATATCCACTACTAAATCCTTAATCACAGGCATATTACCAAGTGGTGCGATCGTGATTTCTGGAATTCCATTTGCTTCCCTTCCTGGGGATGGAATTTTTGCTAATCTAGCTATTTCGCTGCCAACATTTTCCTTACAAGCTAAAGCCGAACGGCCATTGATTCGCATAGCGCAACTACCACAAATTGTATTGCGACAATTTTTGCGGAATGCTAAAGTTCCATCTTGTTCCCACTTAATGCGATTGAGACAATCCAAGATTGTATTGCCAGGTTCTACCTCTAACAGGTAAGTTTTTACAACAGGGGAGGAATTTTGTTCTTGTCGAATGACCTTAAATAGAATTTCCATTATTACCAACCAAAATTTTGAAATTATCTACTTGCCTGAAAACTCATCACTACAGGCTGGTTACTCTAAAAAATGAGCTATACTCTTTTGGCTCTTGATTCCCGGCTAGCTGTTAATAGACTGATGATTGAAAACTTAATAATTCTAGTACACAGATGCAAAATAGAGTACCACCCAAAAACTACTCTTAAGCTACATGATGTAAAGTTTTTGGAAGTTGAATTGCGTCAAAAGTTTTGATAATGAGCCACTATCTTGGGTAAGCTTCCCAGATTTTAACTGACGTTGCTAACTCTGCTTGACCAAGTAGACTTTTCCAGATAAATTTAAAATTCCGCGTAGTAGTAGTTTCAGGATTAGCATTAAAATTTTAGCCCTAGACGCACAGCAGGCTACATTTGTGTCCGACTCTTGACCTAACATCAAAAAACGTAATTGCTACTTTACATTTAATTGGCCTGTTGGGCAGTATAGGTAAAAAATGGTTAGCCAGATCAGGACACATGGAAGTTGGCTCGAAAGGAAAAATAGATAAATTAAATCTACCTTAGGGTAGCACTACATCCTGATGTTCACAGCATCAAGTCCTAGCTGGGAGAAGACCTCAAATGCTTCTCAAATGGCACCTTTTGTTTATATAGAAGTGTTAAAGCGCTAATGAAGTCAAGTAGTGGCAATAATGCACTAGACAGATGTAGAAAAATTCATTCTCCCCACAGATAGACCTAGAGAATCCTCTATCTGCTTTTTATCTGTTGGCTATCAATGGGACGAAAATCCTCAGGGATTTTTTACTCGTCTCAATCAAGCAAATCTTAGATTTAACTCAGGTGTCAAATCTGGCAGTCTAAATTAGAGGAATTTTGATCAAAGCACCATAGCAATACTCACCACTGCTATCAAACCCTAGAAAAATCATCAGCGTTTTTTACTTCCCCAAGCTAGTACATTTAAATAAAAGTTTACCAGTTAAATTTAATTCAAAATAAAACAACTATTTTGCTATTATTAGTCCATGCTAGTATTTAATATAAAATTACAGAAGTAACAAAACCAGTATCAATAGCCGTACAAGCGCGGCTACTGCTGCTTTGTTTATTTTGTAATGTAGAGACAAGAAATTTCATGTCTCTACTAGCAGGACTAAAGGGTGTAGGCCTGTATGACCATATTCAAATCCAATGCTGTTAAAAGCTCTGGAGTAATATTAGGGTAAACCCTATAACTCAAGAGCAAAAAAGCAAGCACTGAAAGTGGAAAACCTGCAATTTCTTGGTCTACGACTTATTGGCCGTAGGACTCACATAATTTGTAAAGGTGGCTGAAAGTTAAGCCGCTAAAGTAGCGCCAAAAGAAAAAATAATTTCATTTTCCTTGGCGGATCATGGTTAAAACTGACGTAAAATCACCGAAATTAATACCTGTGATTACCATGAAACCTCATCTGTTGTGGATAACCATAATAGAGGCGCTATAGCTTCCCCCTATAAGCAGGAATGTACCCTCACCTTAAGGGTCAAGAGTTGCTCTGTGCAGATGCTAAAAAGCTAAATGCTGGCACAAGACAATATCGTTTATCAGTTTGGAGAAAGTAAGGAAATTTTGAGCATAATGACTGAAACTGCAACCGCACCATTAACCGGAAAAGCATTGCTTGCTAAAGTAAAAGAGCTTTCCAATTTACCACGTCGAGAAAGAGCAAAGCAGTGCGGCTACTACACTGTTACTAAGAATAATCAGGTTCGTGTAAATCTCACTGATTTTTATGATGCTTTGCTATCAGCTAGAGGAATTCCACTCAGCCCAGAAGCACCCAAAGATGGAAGAGGCCGCGAACCGACATACCGTGTTAGCGTTCATCAAAATGGTCAAATTGTGATTGGTGCTACATACACCAAAGCAATGGGCTTAAAGCCAGGCGATGAATTTGAAATTAGACTGGGTTACAAGCATATTCACTTGATTCAACTTGGTGAAAGCGACAAAAAATTAACCCAGGATGATTTGGATGTTGATGACTTAGAAGAAGAAGATTTAGAAGACGAAGACGAAGAATAAGCGGTGCTAATAATAGAGGTAGGTTGAAAGTAAATTCTGGATAACTTATCTCTACAACTACAGCCAACTCGCGGCTGTAGTTTAATCGCATAATTTTAGATTTGAAATTTTGGAAATTAGAATTTAAAATTCGCATCCAAAGTTGAATTATGGTATAAGCAAACGTACTTATACACGCTTGGCGAGTAGTAAGCTAAGTGCAGCCAATCTAAAATTGCTCATCGCTTCGTCTAGCCCAATCTCGATGGTATGGGGCCAATCTAAAATCTAAAAATCAAAATTGATTGACAATTCTGTCATCGATAAAAATACGATTTGACCTCTTGCATAAGTCACTAACTTTAGTAGAGTCTTGAATAATCACCAAGAAATCTATTGTTGCAAAAAGTTAGTCGTGTTTTTCATGCCTATTTTAATCACATTGATAACGCCATCAGCCGACAACCTACTAGCATTTTTTCAAAATGCACCAGTAGTATTTGTAGTGATGGCTTTTTTTATAGCTTGGGTAGGATGTTGGTTACCCATAGCAGCAGTAATTGCGATGGTGCTCAAATGGCAACCTCAAAAAGCCTTACAGCCAGAACAAAAGTTGCCCTTATTAATACCCCTTTATCTATTAGCCCCGCTAATTATCTGGGGAATGAGTTCGCTAGGATTGCGATCGCTTTCTGATTACGGCTTGGTTGCTAATATTTCAATTTTCAGCTCTTTGCTTTTAGGCTTTGGCTTAGGAGTGATGAGCTTAACTATTGTATTTATCTGTCAATTTTGGTTGGGTTGGTGTAAATGGCAAGAATCAAATTTCCAATTGATTTTACCCAACTTACTACCAATTTTGTTGATAGCGTTATTAGTTGGTGCCATAGAAGAGTTAGTTTTTCGCGGCTTCCTCTTCACTGAATTAGCAAGAGAATACCCAATTTGGCTAGCAGCGATTATTTCTAGCTTAATTTTTGCCCTGCTGCACTTAGTCTGGGAACAACGAGAAACCATCCCCCAACTCCCTGGATTGTGGCTGATGGGAATGGTACTAGTCTTAGCCAGATTTGCTGATCGCGGTAATTTGGGTATAGCTTGGGGACTTCACGCCGGATGGGTATGGGCGATCGCGACTATAGATACAGTAGGATTAATTACTTACACAGATAAAGTATCGGAATGGTTGACTGGTAAGAACAAAAAACCTCTAGCCGGTTTAACTGGAATTGTATGTGTATTGGTAGCTGGGGGGATTCTTTGGTTATTGATTGAGTAAGTTACACTACAAAAAACAGTAAGAGCCTCAAGATACTCGCATTGGTGATTACAGCACCTAGTTAGTTAAAACACATCTAATTTGCATATTGCCATTTCATCAAAATATGCTGAGGTGGGTATCTTACCTGCCTTGATCATGTGACCTCAACGCCGATTAGCTTACTCCTGAATCGCTAGATGCATTCTATAAAGAGTAGGCTGGTCGATAGACGTTCTGAGAGAATAGGTAATTGTGAACAAATATTAATCCACTACCAAGTAATTTATTTTGAATTTCTAGAGTACTAACTGGGAACAATAAAACTATCAAATATATTCAGATATATGTATAGTTCATCATGTACGTTGACTTTACTGTAGCCATCCCCACCTACAATGGCGAAAAGCGTTTACCCAGAGTACTTGAAAAATTACGAGCCCAAACTGGTATAGAAAACCTGAATTGGGAAATTTTGGTAGTTGATAATAATAGTACAGATGGCGTTGCAAAACTTATTCAAGAATACCAATTGCAATGGAATGCGCCATTTACTTTAAAATATTTCTTGGAAACTCGGCAAGGAGCAGCCTTTGCTAGAAGTAAAGCGATTCAGGAAGCAAAAAGTGAAATTATCGGCTTCCTAGATGACGATAATTTGCCTGCACCTAATTGGATTCTAGAAGCTTATAAATTTGCTTTGGATAATCCCAAAGTGGGAGCTTATGCCAGTAAAGTTCATGGTGTTTTTGAAGTAGAACCACCAGATAATATTCGGCCACTTCTATTCTATTTAGCAATTACCGAAAGAGGCGAAATTCCACATTTATATTTGCCTCGTCATGGATTTCCTCCTACAGCTGGTTTAGTTGTTCGTCGTCAAGCATGGAAAGACAATGTTCCAGAAATTCCTTTTTTGGTTGGTAGAATCGGAACATCTATGTTAGGTGGTGAAGATGCTGAAGCATTATTTTATATTCAAAAAGCTGGGTGGGAAATTTGGTATAACCCACGCATGGAAGTAGATCACCTGATTCCTGCATGTAGATTAGAAAAAGCTTATTTACTTTCTCTAATGCGTGGAGTTGGTTTAGCTCGTTTTCATTTGCGGATGTTACTTATTCAAAATTGGCAACGTCCTTTAGCTTTTTTTATATATTTTTTCAATGATATGGTGAAAGTCATATTGCACTTTATTATTTATCACAAAATAATTAATAGTGATATTGTTGCTGCTTGTGAGATGGAGCGGCTTGTGGCTACATTAGTAAGTCCTTTTTATGTATTTCATGTAAAAATTCGTAGATTTTTAAAAGTCACTTTATAGTGAGGCTTGAATGCGAAATTAAATACTGAAAATATACTGATGATGCTGTTATACAAAGTAGGTTAATATAGAAATTATCTTTTAAAATAGCTTATCTATCGACCATAAAATATGACTACTATATCTGTAGTTATTCCAGTATTTAATGGAGAAAAAACCATTAATGAAACTATTAACTCAGTTCTTAATCAAACATTCTTACAATTTGAACTAATAGTAATTAATGCTAGTTCTACAGACAAGACTTTAGAAGTTATCTCTAAAATTAAAGATTCTCGCCTTAAAATATTTTCTTATCCTAAAGCCAATGTAGCTGTAAATCGCAATCGGGGTATTTCTCACTCTGTCGGCGAATTTATTAGTTTCTTAGATGCTGATGATCTATGGACGACTGATAAATTAGAAGCACAATATCAAGCATTAATTGAAAATCCTAACGCTGTTTTAGCTTACAGTTGGACTAATTGCATAGATGAAACAGGTAAATTTTTACGTTCATGCAGAAAAGTAGAATTAACAGGTAATGTATATCCATATCTTTTATTAGATGATTTCATTGGTAGTGGCTCCAATGTCATGATTCGGAAACAGGAGTTAATTAAAATTGGCGGATTTGATGAATTACTAACTAATGCTCAAGACTCAGATTTATGGTTAAGATTAGCTGCATATTATCAATTTGCATTAGTACCAAAAGTACAAATTTTATATCGCATATCAGCTACTTCAATGTCCGCTGATGTTCATAATATGGAAAAATCATGTTTGCAAGTAATTGAACGTACTTTTAATCAAACCCCTACATCACTACAATATCTAAAACCATATTCAATTGCTAACACTTATAAAAGTTTGCTTTACAGAACACTTGAAGGACAACCAGCACGTAATAAAGGTTGGATAGCTGCTAAATTTCTGGCTCAGGTTATTAAAACTGACCCTTCTATAATTTTTACAAAAGTTATTTTTAAAGCATTAATTAAAATTGCTGTAATTATTGCATTACCAAGTAAATGTGCTAATTTTTGGTTAACCAAAATTCCTTATATTAGTAACACAAGTACTTTGCTGGGATATCTAAAAAGTGATCCATTTTTACCCCCAAATTAGTATGTTAATTAACAATCTTGAGCAACCTTTAATTTCCGTTGTGCTTCCAGTCTTCAATGGGGAGAAAACAATTTTTGAAACTGTTCAATCTATTTTGAATCAAACTTTTGATAATTGGGAGCTAATCATAATTAATGATGGTTCTCAAGACTCCACTTTAGACATCATTCAAAAATTTGAATCTGCTGAACCTCGATTACGCATATTTTCTTATCCAAATGCTGGTCTTGCTGCTAGCCGTAACAGAGGTATAGCATTGTCCTTAGGTGAGTATATATCTTTTATTGATGCTGATGATCTCTGGACATCTAATAAATTGAAGTCTCAGTTAACTGCGCTGCAAGATAATCCAAAGGCTTTCGTAGCCTATAGTTGGACAGATTATATTGATGCAGATGGTAAGTTTGTAAAATCTGGTAGACATACCACAGACACAGGTGATGTTTATCAAAAACTGTTACTTTGTAATTTCCTAGAAAATGGTTCTAACCCCTTAGTGCGTAAAGAAGTTTTTGCTATAGTTGGTGGTTTTGATGAGTCACTTAGCGCAGCTGAAGATTGGGATATGTGGTTGCGTTTAGCAGCTAGATATGAATTTGTAGTAGTTCCAGAAGTACAAATATTATATAGACTTTCTATGAATTCAATGTCTGCCAATCTTAAAAGGCAAGAAAGGACTTGCCTAACGGTAATTAACAAAGCTTTTTCTACTCCCAGAGCCGAATCATTAGGTCATTTAAAAAAATACACAATATCTAACATTTATATATACTTGACTTTTAAATCTTTAGAAGTAAATCCAGATAAAGTAGACCGTTGGATATCTACAGTATTTCTCTGGAAAACCTTGCAATATAATCCTGGATTTTTCAAACAGAAAAAAATTATATTTATAGCTATTTTTAGAATATTATTTCCCTTTTTATATTTTTATTTAAAACGCAACAAAAGAGGTGCTTTCTAGTAGATTCAAAATTTATTTGCAAATTAATGACCAATCATTAAATCTATTAGGTAATGAATACCAAAACCACAGATTTATCATTTAAGGAATAACCAAAGTGATTCAACAAGTTCTCTATCAAGGTCAAATTTTAGCTATAATTGTTCCCAGGCATTTTGATGAAATGGGTATTCACTTTTTTACGACCAACGACCTTTCTCAACAATTGGCCTACATGCACCATCCGGTGAAAACAATTATTCAACCCCATGTTCATAACCCTGTAGCTAGAAACGTACAATACACTCAAGAAGTTTTGTTTATTAAAAAGGGTAAGCTGCGTGTAGACTTTTACAACAACGAAAAGCAATATCTAGAAAGTAGAATTTTGGAAACAGGCGACACCATACTTTTAGTAACAGGAGGACATGGCTTTGAAGTCCTAGAAGAAATTGAGATGCTGGAAGTAAAGCAAGGCCCTTATGTCGGGGAGCAGGATAAAACCCGATTTGTAGGTGTTACTGCCGCTCAAACTAAAGTAGTTAAAGGGAGTAACTAATGAATCCTATTCCGGTAAATGAGCCATTACTCAACGGTAACGAGAAACGATATTTATTAGAGTGTATTGATAGTGGCTGGATTTCTTCAGAAGGGCCATTTGTCAAACAATTTGAAGAGCAATTTGCTACAAGAGTTAACCGCAAATATGGGATTGCTGTTAGTAACGGTTCTGTAGCTTTGGATGTGGCAGTTGCAGCATTAAATATTGGTTTTGGAGATGAAGTAATTCTTCCTACGTTTACAATCATTTCCTGTGCATCTGCCATAGTTCGCGCCGGTGCTATACCTGTAGTTGTAGATTGTGACCCTCAAACTTGGAATTTAGATGTCAGTCAGATTGAGGCGAAAATTACACCAAGAACCAAAGCTATTATGGTAGTCCATATATATGGATTACCTGTAGACATGGAAGCAGTACTGATACTAGCTGAAAAATATGGACTGCATATTATTGAAGATGCTGCCGAGATGCATGGTCAGATGTATCGAGGACAACCATGTGGCAGTTTTGGAACTATCAGTACTTTTAGTTTTTATCCCAATAAACACATCACAACTGGTGAGGGTGGAATGGTACTCACCAATGATCAAAAATTAGCCGACAGATGCAGTAGTTTACGTAATTTGTGTTTTAAACCTCAAAAACGGTTTGTCCATGAAGAATTAGGTTGGAATTTTCGGATGACGAATTTACAAGCCGCTATTGGGATTGCACAGTTAGAACGCCTTGATGAGTTTGTAGCTCGCAAACGTCATATTGGAAGGAGATATACAGAACTGTTAGTTGATATTCCTGGGTTACAGTTACCTATATGCCAAACTGACTATGCCGAAAATATTTATTGGGTGTATGGCCTTGTATTGAATGATAGTGTACCTTTTGATGCAGAATATATGATGCATCGCTTGAGTAGTTATCAAATTGGTACCAGACCATTTTTCTGGTGTATGCATGAACAACCTGTTTTCCAAAATATGGGTTTATTTAAAGATGTATTATGTCCTGTAGCAGAGAGAATCGCTCGCCGTGGTTTTTATATTCCGAGTGGAATGGCGTTGACTGATGAGCAGATTGAGCAAGTAGCAATAACAATTAGAGATATTCTTAAATGAAGATAATATTAGTACAAATGAGTTCTAAATAATTCTGGAATATGTTGCAAATTTAAAACTGAAGATTATGACTATATTTGCTAACTATGCCCGCTACTATGACTTACTCTACCGCGATAAAGACTATGCAGGAGAAGTTGAGTTTATTCATAGACTCATTAAAACTTATTCACGAGAAGCACAAACTATCTTAGAACTAGGGTGTGGTACAGCTAAACATGCAGCACTTTTAGCTGCAGAAGGTTATCAAATTGACGGAGTAGATTTTAGTGAGGAAATGTTACTAAAAGCTAAAAGTCGTATTTGTGAGCTACCAAAAAATTCAGCTTCTAAATTGCAAGTTTTCCACGGGGATATTCGCCAAATTAGATTGCATAAAAGTTTTGATGTAGTTTTATCTTTATTTCATGTCATCAGCTACCAAACGAAAAATGAGGATTTACTAGCAACTTTTGCTACAGTCAAAGAACATCTAAAACCCGGAGGAATTTTCATTTTTGATATTTGGTATGGGCCAGCTGTATTAAGTGAACCACCAGAGGTTCGGGTCAAACGACTAGAAGATTCAGAAATTTATGTTACTAGAATTGCTGAACCTAAGATGTATCCTAATGAAAATTTGGTAGATGTTAACTATCAAATCTTTATTCAAGATAAAAATAGCGATGCTATTAAAGAAGTTCGAGAAACTCATCAAATGCGCTACTTGTTTAAACCAGAACTAGAATTTTTGTTAAATAATATGGGTTTAAAAATAATTGATCATATGGAATGGATGTCAGGTAAACCACTAAACTTCAATACATGGGGTAGCGTCTTTATTGTCAAATTATTTTAATAATATGTTTATTATTAGTTAAAAACCCATGAACAAGAAAAAGATATTACTAGTAAGCCCATTTCCTAATGATGATGATTTATACCCTCATGTCAGATATTTGATTAATGAACTGTCTGTTGATTATGACATTGATTACTTTTATGGACATGAACGTGGGATTTGGACAGAACAATTTAATAACAAACTTAAAGAAGGTAATTATAAGCCAGTAATAAATATTTTAAAAGACTTAATAGCTTTGTATACAAAAAAAAATCAAAATTATAAATTTGTATTAGCTATCGATAATTTTTTGTATAATATTTCTTATTTAATTTTTCAAAAGAAAACAATTTTGTGGAGCCATGATTTTGTTGGTTATGATGAGAAAAAGAATCAGCAGTTAGTACAAAAAAATATTGCTTTAATAACCAGAAAGACTCTGCATAAAAATCAGAAAATAATAATTCAGGATTCAGAAAGATTAGAGGCATTATTAAAAAGTATTAGTTACGATGGAATGCCCAATAGTGTTTTCTTTTTACCAGTATCATTACCACCAATAAAATTGCAAAATAAATACAGTTGTGAATCTCAACTCCCTGTGATTATGCAAAGTGGTACTATTGCCAATTGGCGATTTAGCAATGAATTAATAATATGTCATCAGCAGAATTTAGAGAAATTTAATTTATTTATTCAAGGTTTTTTAACTCCAGATATAGAAATATTACTTAAAAGTTTAGAAAATTCTCCGCATATTAACTCTTCTAGAGTATCTCCAGATAAATTATCTGAAATAATTCAGTTATGTGATATTGGTTTTATTGGTTATGCTATAGCAGATGTAAACCATTACTACATATCAAAAGCATCAGGACAACTTGTAGAGTTTATTAGATGTGGCAAGCCAGTAATTGTAAAAACTAAAACTAATTTGCAGCAATATGTAGAAGAAAATAAAATAGGAGTGGCTATAGAAGATATTGATGAGTTAATTCCAGCAATACATAAAATCCAAAATAGTTATCAGGAATATTCATGTAACTGTATTCAATTATTTGAACGCTCATTTAATATAAAAAAATATACTGAAGAGCTACTTCTTTTTTTAGAATAAAAATCAGAATATCAAAAATTATAAAATAGGTTATGTAGGAATTCGATTTGATTTATGAAAAAATCTCATTCATGTAGCGTGCGTTAGGCGTAAGCAGTAACGCACGAAAAGAACATTGATGCGTTACGCTATCGCTAACGCATCCTACGTGAAATTCAAAATCAAATATGGGTACCATATCATCTCATTGATACAGATAATGCTAGCAGCATAATTAAAGTTGGTGACCTATTATTTGAGTTAAAAATTTACAATCGCTAGTAAGTTGAGTTTAGCAATAAATGTTAACTTTTTTACAAGTCTGTCATATCTATGAAATATTTGAGAAATTTCTGTACGCCTAGCCTGCTATAGAAAGTTACACAGGTGCTGGATAAGAAATAGCAAGCATAGTTTGTTTGAAGCGGACACTAAAGACGATTTTTTTATATTGTTTAAGTTGTGTAACCAGATAAAAGAAGTAGGGAAATCCGCATTTCGGAATGGGGGTAAACAATCCTCTCAACTAGTGCGATCGCACTAAACTATACCCTTAGAATCCTCAACAAGCGACTTTTATCTAAAATTAGGTTATGATAGAACAAGGCACTATCAGTATTCATACTGAGAATATTTTCCCCATTATTAAGAAGTCTCTCTACTCAGACCACCAAATCTTCTTGCGGGAATTAGTATCTAACGCTGTAGATGCTATTCAAAAACTAAAGATGGTATCCCGTGCGGGAGAATATACTGGGGAGATTGGCGAACCAGAAATTGAAATAGCCATAGATAAAAATAACAAGACCATCTCTATCTCCGATAACGGTATCGGAATGACCGCAGAGGAAGTCAAGAAATACATCAACCAAGTTGCTTTCTCTAGTGCTGAAGAATTTATTCACAAGTATCAAGGCAAATCAGACCAACCAATTATCGGTCATTTCGGTCTTGGCTTTTATTCTTCCTTTATGGTGGCGCAAAAAGTCGAAATTGATACCCTCTCCTACCAAGACGCGCAAGCAGTACATTGGTCTTGTGATGGTTCACCAGAGTTTACTTTAGAAGAATCATCCCGGACAACTCGCGGTACTACCATCACCCTGACTCTGCAACCTGAAGAAGAAGAATATTTAGAATCAGCACGCATTAAAACTCTTGTTAAGACATATTGCGACTTCATGCCAGTGCCAATCAAACTGGAAGGTGAAGTTTTAAATCAGCAAAAAGCACCTTGGCGAGAATCTCCCAATAATCTCAGCAAGGAAGATTATTTAGAGTTTTACCGCTATCTCTATCCTTTTCAAGAAGAACCTCTGCTGTGGGTACATCTAAATACAGACTATCCGTTTATTATCAACGGAATTCTGTATTTCCCCAAAATGAGACCTGATGTGGATGTAACTAAGGGACAAATCAAGCTATTTTGCAATCAAGTTTTTGTCAGCGACAACTGCGAAGAAATTATTCCCCAATTTCTCATGCCCATGCGGGGTGTAATTGATAGTACTGACATTCCTTTAAACGTATCACGTAGTGCCCTGCAAGGCGATCGCACTGTTCGCAAAATCGGTGACTACATTGCTAAGAAAGTAGGCGATCGCTTAAAAGAACTTTACCGCGATAGCCGCGAACAATATATCAGTGCATGGAAAGACCTCGGCACTTTTGTGAAGTTTGGTGTGCTCAATGATGATAAATTCAAAAAACAAGTGGAAGATATTATTATCTTCCGCAGCACTGCTAAAATTGCCGACAAACCTGCGTCAACTCCCGCAGTTGAAGTCCAGTCCCAAGAAGGAGATGTTTGGCAAGATGTTACCCCAAATGCACCCAGCACTGAGGGTTCAGCAACTAGCACTCCCTACACCACTCTCAAGGAATACTTAGAACGCAACAAAGAACGCCACGAAAACAAAGTTTTCTACTGCACTGATGAAGCATCACAAGCTACCTACGTAGAATTACATAAAAATCAGGGCTTGGAAGTCCTATTTATGGACTCCTTCATTGATACCCACTTCATCAACTTCCTGGAACGGGAATATAACGATGTAAAATTCACACGGGTAGACTCAGACTTAGATAACACCCTGTTGGATGATAAATCTGGGGAAATTGTAGACCCCACAACCAACAAAACCAAGAGTGAAGTGATCAAAGAATTATTTGAAAAAGCCCTCAACAAACCCAAAGTCAATATCCGCACTGAAGCATTAAAATCGGATAACCCGCAAGGAACTCCACCTGCAATGGTACTACTACCAGAAATTCTCCGTCGTCTGCGAGAAATGAACGCCATGATGCAGCAGCAAACTACAGAGTTTCCTGAAGACCATATTTTACTAGTTAATACTGCTCATCCCTTAATTCAAAATCTGGCTAATCTCAGTCAAGGTAGTATTATCCAAGGTGATGGTTTATCCCCAACAGCGCAATTGGTGAACATGATTTGCCAACATGTCTACGATTTAGCGTTAATGTCTCAGAAAGGCTTTGACGGTGAAGGAATGAAATCCTTTGTTGAGCGCTCAAATGAGGTGTTAACCAAGCTAACAGAACAAGTAAATCATTAAATCATCACAATTCCTGTAGGATGCGCTAGGAAAGTAACGCATCCTAAATTTGGGGTGTTACCCATTCTTTACGCCAAAGCTCATACAATAGAAAGGTTGTCTTGAAATATGTAGTTTGGAGATAGTTGCCATGTCTCGTCGCTGTGAATTAACTGGAAAGAAGGCAAACAACGCCTTTGCGATTTCTCACTCTCATCGCCGTACCAAGCGCCTTCAGCAAGCAAATTTGCAAACCAAGCGTGTTTGGTGGCCTAGTGGAAATCGTTGGGTGAAACTGAAGCTGTCCACCAAAGCAATCAAAACCTTAGAAATCAAGGGCTTGGAAGCAATGGCCAAAGAAGCTGGGATTAACTTGAATCATTACTAACATCAATTTTTTGAAATAGGCTAAATATCCTCAAAGCTGCCTGATACACTCAAGTCTTATCGCTTGCAGGCTATAAGTCTGGGGCTAAACTAACAACATCCACACTAGTGGATTAAATGCCAAAAATGACTTTTGTTTTGTAGCTTGCATTCAGCAACGCCAAGTCTTAATCAAAAAGCGAAATGGTATCAGCTTCTGAAAAAAAGATTGGTGTTCAAGGTTAATGCCAAGGTTATAGCTAATTCTGAGAATACTGGCTCTACTACCTCCCCAAATTGGGGAGGTTTTTAATTGCTTAATATTTTTAGCGCCTGACTGATATTTTTCCGTTATTAGGTGGGTAATATAAGCTTACTCTCCTAACACTATCTTCATGAAGTTGCTTGCAGATGACTAGATTTTTACAAAGTTAATGTGAAGTTACAGCTTTACTTTCTATAAACTGAACTGAATTAAATAATTTTGGAAAAATCCGTATTTTCCGATTAATAAAGCAAACTTTACCCATGATATAAAAATCAAATCAATCCAAATTGATCATATTTATGGCAGCGCCACTGTATTTTGTATTGGCAAAAATATGGTGACTAACTACATAAATAAAATTTCTATTTTTCTCAACATAACTTATCAAAATCTAGTTAGCAATAGCTAAAAATTTAATACCACCGTAAAATCACTGGGCAGGAAAGCAGTTATGAGTCGAAAACGCCAGATAGTTAAGGCAATAACAAAACTCCTTAAAAATTTTACCCGCAAGTGTTTATCTAAAACCAAAAAGCAAATTATTTGGTTGCTTCGGGCTATTTTTACTACCAGGAGAAAACGCGGATCTGTCAATGCTGGTTTTGTATTACCAACGGTGGCAATGGTAGCGTTAGTAGTTGTCCTACTGACGACTGCAATTTTATTCCGCTCATTTGAAAGATCTAAAAATGCTAGTAATGTTCGAGTCAATGAAATTGTTCTCAGATCTGCTGCACCAGCGCTAGATCGCGCAAAATCAAAATTAGATAAACTCTTTCAAGACCCAAGATTACCACGCTCAACTCCCTCCGACTTCTCATTGCGACAAGTTATTGAGAGCAATATTGCTGAATATACTTTTGGTGATGAGACACAATTAAAGTTAGTGAAAGACTTTAATGATACAACAGGTATTCAAGAAGATGAAGAGACTCTAAAATCAGCCTGGAAATATCCTGTTGATACAGATAATGATGGTAAGTTTGATAGCTTTACTCTCTACGGAATTTATTTTCGGACACCTACTAGTAATAGACCAAGAAGTCCTCTAGAAGCAAGAGCGCAACCAATGGATGAAGGCGCTACAGCAGGTAAATGTGAAAGTAATGTTGCGACTAGCGCTGACTTGGTAGGTAGTCAAGGCTGGTATAAAGTCGGTAGTAAGTTAAAAAGAAGCCTTTTTGTTTATACCACTACAGTACCTATCACAAATTTAACAGATTTAGATAATACTAAATATGAGACATTTACAGGAAACAAAGGCTTTACATCTTTAGAATATCAGCAAGACCGAGAGCGACTTCCACTAACAAATAATGCAGTAATCTACGAGAACGATTTAGAAATTACACCTGGAGCCGGTTTATATCTGAACGGACGTGTATTTACAAATGGCAATTTGCTGACAAGAATGCAAAAGTATGACGATGGTATTTTGTTCTATCAAGTCAGCAGTCCCTACTCATGCTACTACACACAGGAAAATAGCAAAATTATTGTTGCTGGTAATGTGATTGATAGCCGTGTAAATGAAAATTCACAACCATCAGATTATAAGGAAAATGGCGTAAAAATACATTTGTTTAAAGATGAGCGTCCTTATACTGTTACAACTGCTTCTATTAACAACACAAATAAAACTGTACCTACGAACGTTTATGGAAGTGCAGCAGCTTATAACGATGAGGCTTATGCTCAAAGAATTGCCCGCTTAGTAGAAGCCACAACTGCTCTTTATCCAGCCTCAAATCCTCCAAATTCTTCTCTTCCGGATGAGGTAAAAGAGGGAATTAAGAATGCTATGGCAAATGATGCAACTCTCACAGCATCCAAAGCACAAGAGCAACAGTTAAGGATTTACTTCAGAAAGCGGACAAGGCGTGTTCCTTATACAGAGGTATCTGCAAATAGTAGTAGTACTGTTGCACTGACAACTAATGGTACTGACTATTCAACCAATAGCCCATTTGAGACAGGTGGTAACTCAGGTAACTCTCTCAGACCGATAGATGAATGGGCTTTTCCATTGCAACCTACTGACGGGACAACTGAAACTAATTATGCTGGGATAGCAATTCATACACAGGGTAATGCAGATAAGATTCAGCTAGCAGCCACCGATCCAAATACTTTGAAAGCTCAAAGTGTACAAGAAGAATTAAGGATTGGCGATCGCATTCTGGTTGGTAATGGCTTACCTCAATATTGGTACAAAAATTCCGCATTTGTTAGTTCAAATACAGGACAAGATATTGTTGATAAACAATGGGATGACACCACCAATACTCGTCAACGCTTCACCCAAGCTAGTTTATTAGATGACTTAGGGGTTACAGACAGGGATGGATTTTGGGAAAAAGCAGCAACTCAAGAACCCACAGGCCCTTTAGATGTTGTTGGTGGCTTACGAGTGGTAACAGGTGCAGGAATTTACTTACCTAAAAATTACAATCCTGCTGGCCACACCTTTACTAATACCCAACAAATAGTCTGGCCAGATACGATGGCTATGGGTGTGGATACTGCAGCAAAGGGTTTACCTGATGACAACACTCCCTACTTGCAAATGCGAGCTACGGCGGTTTATCACTATCAAGATTCAGCATACGATCCAACTCAACCAGCAACCCTTCAAACACCAATAGCTTGTGTCGCCACTTATTACGACCCTACTAACGAAAATACAGCACATAACAGAAGTGAAGACTTTGCAGCTACACCGAATGATCTGACAGGTTTAACAGGAATAGGCGCTATTGATACTAATGGGAATGCAGAGAACAAATCCCTTAACGGTATTGTCTACTCAGCTTCTTCCCTAGAAAAAGACGACTATATGCCAGAGTTGAACTACCAAAAAGACCTGAAATATCCCAATGGACGTTGGGTAAATCAACCTCTTAGAGATGCATTAAATAATGCAGGGAATCTTACACTTGCACAGCAGTCAGCAGTTGATTCAGCAATGTGTGCCTTAAAAATCTTAGATGGTAGTATTGGTGCGCCAGCAAATACTGCAGTTCCTCATGGTGCTATTTATGAAAAGACTTTTCTTGATGCTAGACAGATTAAAGCAATAGATAAAGTTACAAGCTCAACAAACTATGACTTAGATGTGGAACTGCGTCAGCCTTTAGAAATTCGTACCACTGTTTTGGATCTGAATTTGCTACGAACAAAAGCTAAAAATGATGGAGAGTTCTTATTTCCAAATAGTGGCATTATTTATGCAACTCGTGATGATGCACTACCAGATTTAAGCAGTACTAGCACCCCAAATACAGCCACTAGTGCGGATTTAGATACAAGTTCCAAGGACTTTAAGTTAGATCCTACGCGACGACCTAACGGCATTATGCTAACTAATGGCAGCAACTTGAGTCGTAACGCTACTTATAAGGCAGAAGAGAAAGGTTTAATTTTGGTGTCTAACCTGCCTGTGTATATTAAAGGTAATTTCAATGTCCACACCAAAGAAGAATTTGAACAGGCTTTAAATCCAGACCCCGATCATTTATGGGATAACTTTTATACTCGTGATGATCTAGATCCGAACTTTGCGTGCCGTAAAGATCAGTTTACTACTTGCACTACAGGTGAAACTTGGCGACCAGCAACAGTTCTGGCTGATGCGATTACTATTTTGTCTGGTAATTTCCAAGAAGGCTATCGGAATGAAGGCGACTATGCCTTGAGAGATAATTATGGTAATTATCCTGTGGGTTATGACCTGAATAATAATGGCACTATTGAGACAGCAGTATCCGCCACAGAACCAAATAAGCTAAAGGAATCAGATTTTCAGTTTGATATCAATGGTGACGGTACAATTAGCAGTACTGATGATGAAATTATCGAAAGCAACATTACCGCAACTGTGGCAGCGAGATTAAATGGCTTTTGGGATAACAACTTTGTCACTAGCCACAACTTTGAAGATGCTCAATACTCTGCTAATACATCAAATCCCACAGATAGTTCGTACTTCAACAACTTTGTAACCCCAATTCAGCGTCGGGTGGAATTTTCTGAGTATGTCATGGAAATTTGCCCCAAGTTAACGGTAACAGCTTGTACACCAAGTGATTGGGTCGTTGGTTATGACGGCGATGGAACAGCTGGATTTAGTGCTGCTGATAAAGCAATTAAAGCAAATGAATTAGTTGCTATTACATCATTCGATAAGACTAAGCTATGGGCAGGTACTACAGCAAGACCAGCAACCGATTCTAGTGATCCTTTAATCCAACTTTACCCAAGAAGAGTTGCATTCTTAAGATACGATACAACTAATCTTCCAGTTGCAAACGTTGCCAGGCAGGATGGTACCACCTTAACTAATGTTCCATCAGCGCCGATAGATAATAAATTAGTATTAGACAACGACAAAACACCAATTCCTTTGGGAATTGTTGGTGGTGCAGTGAAGTATTTACCCTACTCTAATACCTTCACTATTAACACTGTTGACTACGATAAATACGATACAACAGATACAGGTGCAGCTCAAAGACCTGACAGACTAAGCAACAATACTCTATGGTTTAGAACTAATAATGCAGGAGAAGACAGTTATAATCCCCAGTATCCTCTGTCGATTCTGAATGTTAGTAGTCTCAAAGGAAATACGGTAACAGCAGATTTTGGTACTCTCCAAGGAAATAGAGCAACAGAACAACCTCTGTTAGTACCAGTATTACAAATTCACTATCCAACAACTACAACAACTACAAATTATCCTCTCGAAACAGGTAATGGTAATGATGTAAGAAATGCATCTACTACTAATTGGTTACCAGATGCCACAAACACAGAAACAAATCTAGTATTCGCCCAAGGTGATACCCCAAGCCGTCCGAATGAATTTGGTGGTGGTTTAGAGAACTTTGTACGTTATTTAGAACGTTGGGAAACAAGTGCAGGTAATTATAGAACTCATGAAGCTAGTGGCTCTTTTATTGAATTTAAGCGTAGTTCTTATGCCACAGCGCCTTGGCAAGTGATTACTTCTTCTAGCGGCGGTAGTACAAATTTTGGATACACCCAAGGTTATACATCTACTGTGAATAAAGATACTAATGGCAGTAACACCGTAGGTACTGCTCCTTTCTACACACCATCTAGCCGTTCTTGGGGTTACGATGTCGCCTTGCTAACTCAGTTACCTGATTTGTTCTCTCAGCGCTTTACAGCACCAACACTTAACCCTCCTAATGAGTTTTACAGGGAAGTGGGTAGAGACGATACTTGGGTAAAAACTTTGTTATGTGCTGCTCAAGATGACAGTACTGGTGGCTACGAAGAAGCTGATTCTACTAAGTATGGCGATGATTTCAAGTATGCCATTAGCTCAGACCAACGTCCTAGCTGCCCTTGATATAACCTACCTCAATTGCTGAATTATGATTCATTACAAACAGCAACAAATATCTACTTCTAATCAATCAGGGTTTACCATCATTGAGTCTTTGGTGGCTATGGTAGTTGTTTCTCTTCTAATGGCAGCGATCGCGCCTGTGATTATCTTATCTGTAGCAACCAGAGTACAAGCAAAGCGGATTGAGTCTGCAACTGACGCTGCCAAAAGCTACATCGATGGTGTCCGATCTGGAGTAATTACCGCTCCTCCTGAGATTTCTACTCCCCCAGCAGATTGTCCTAGCAAGAATGACCCAACAGCCGTAATTGCTTGTCAACCTGTTCCTGCCACGGGGAGTTTAACCTGTGGTACTAAAAGTAGTCCCTGTACTGTCCCTGCAACTAATTTATACTGTGTCTCTGTTGATGATAATGACTGTACCACCACTAATGCCAACAATTTTGTGATTCAAGCCTTTCGCTATAACAAAGTTTCCACCGCCAGCGCTGATCAGGGCTACCAGTTAGGTATACGTGTTTACAGAGCAAATGGTTTTAGTAGCGACGGCGGGGACTTGAAAAAAGCACCTAATAAACAAGCAACTTTTACTGGGGGATTGGGTGATCGCAAAACGCCATTAGTAGAAATGACAACAGAAATTACAAAAGGAGTAACATTTAGTGATTTTTGCCAGCGTTTACAACAAACTAATCCGCAATCTACATGTTCTTAGTTCTAACTTGAAAATGGTCATAAAGTATGGGGCATGGGAAAGACAGATTTTCGTGGCAAGGTTTGTGCCAAAACCTGGCATGAATAACTAGCTAGAAAATAGCTATACCTTGAAAGACCATTTATAAAGTAAATCTTAAGTAGGTGTTTTACGGCTATGAAAAAATTGAGACTTAGAGACTATAAAATTGAGCCGTAAAGCACCATATTATGTGGCAATGCATTAAGCGCTAGGGTTTTTTAGTCACAAATCATATCGAAGATATGTGCCTAAACAATGCTAGTTTGCCCAAGTCAGGAAACCCACCTACGCGACTGGCTCCCCCTATAGCAATTTATTTTTCCTTTATAAATAATCTCTGGGAACCATACCTTTTTTATCATTAGTGTGCATTTGATAAATTAAGCTCTAAGCCAATCAAATTTTTTAGTAAGCTTCTGTTTCTAAAATAGACTGAGTTGATTCATCAATCTCAATGCTAAATATCTGCAATTTTAGGGAGAAAACATAGCATTATGAGTTTTTATAAATATTTTTCGAGTAATTATATAAAAAAGGTTGGATTCAAACAAAAAGTCAATGGGTTTACCTTAATTGAGCTACTTGTTGGTCTAATCTTAGCTGCCCTAATCATTACGCCTTTGTTGGGATTTATGATCAGTATTCTTGAGAATGATCGTAAAGAACAAGCAAAGGCAACTACCGAACAAGAAATGAGATCAGCACTTGACTACATTAACAGAGATATGCAGCAAGCAGTTTATATCTATGATGCTGATGGCATAGCTGCGATTAGAAGCCAATTACCTAAGTATGATCAAAAAGATAAATATTTTCCTGTGCTTGTCTTTTGGAAGCGACAGTATATTGCAGGTGGACTAACTGTTGAAGGTGGTGCTAATGATACCTTTGTCTACTCTTTAGTTGCTTACTATGTAATTAAAGATAATGATTCTACATGGTCTAATGCTGCTCGGATTGGTAGATTTCAAATTAGTAATGGTTATGGTCAAACTGATACAGATATAAGCAGCACTAGGGATGCTGGTTTTAAGATGTTTAGTTTAGACGGTGAAGGAGACCTGGAAACCAAAATGAATCAATGGACAAAAAGTGACGAAAGCTATAATCAACAAGTTTTGACTCTTGTTGATTATATTGATCAAACAACTACAGCTACTACAGCTAACCCAGCGCCTTCTTGCTCTACTGGTCAAATGGTTCCACAATTCTCTGGTAGCGGAGATGATGTTGCTACAGATAATGTTAAAACACGTGGTTTTTACGTATGTGTAGACTCGAGTAAAACTGTAGCAGACATCTATTTACGTGGTAATGCTCTTGCTCGTGCTCAAAATACGAATTTGAATTTTGATCAAAGTAGTGAAAGCAGAAAAATTTATTTTCCACAAGCTAGCGCCAGAGTACAAGGACGAGGATTCGTATTCACCAAATAATAAGTCATAATGATTAATTTCTAATAATGCTAATAGCTCTGCGTTAATGATAGTTAGGCAATTAGCAATTTTCACTCATATACTTGGGGTCTACACTACATTTATTCAACTCATTGAGGTCAGCCTGCTATGTATAGTTTAGCGTTAAAAGAAAAAATACATAACTATCAACTTAAATTTCTCTTTCAAAAACTAAAAGACTCTCCCACTATTCCCTCAGAGAGTTCTGGGTTTAGTCTATTAGAGGTTGTAGTTGTAGTAGTGATGATTGGGATATTATCTGCGATCGCAGCTCCTAGTTGGCTGAGTTTTAGTAAAAGACAAACGATAAATAAAGCTAACGATGTGATTGTGTCAGCAATTCAAGAAGCTCAGGGAGAAGCCAAAAGGCGAAAAGTTAGTTATAATGTCAGTTTTATCACTGACAATAACATTCCCAAAATAGCTGTCTATCCTACAAAAGATGTTGCTGATGGTTATTGGCGCGTTTTAGGTGAAGGTTTAGGAATTCAATCAGGGTTAATAGTACTAGGAACAAACCTGACTGATACAAACACCACTACTAGCAGTAGTACTGTATCCTATGCCTCTACTACCGCAAAAACAATTACTTTTGACTACACAGGTGCTTTAGTTTTTGATAATCCAATAACTACTAACACTAACAGTTTAACATCTGTACAAAACAATAAAATTGGTGATAAAGGCTTGATTATAGCTATAAGTTTAGCAAAATCAGGTAATCCTACTGAGCCTACAGGTGTTAAGCGCTGTGTGATTGTCAAAACTTTATTAGGTTCTATCAAAACAGGAAAAGATACTGAATGTAATTAAAAACTGGCAAATTAAGCGGGTTTAACAGAAATTGTTAATTAATTCAGTATATCAACTGAACATCAAAACAGTACCGCAAGTTAACAATTGATTTATAAGGTAGGTTTTGATAATCAGTAGAGAGCTATGAATATTGAATTTACTGTTGCTATCCCAACTTTTAACGGTGCAAGTAGATTGCCTAAATTACTGGAAAAGTTGCAAAATCAACTTGATACTGAAAATTTTTCTTGGGAAATTATTGTTGTAGACAACAACAGCACTGATAACACAGCAGAAGTTATTCAAAGCTATCAAGAAAATTGGCAATGTCCTTACCCTCTAAAATATTGTTTTGAAGCTAGACAAGGAGCAGCATACGCTAGAAAGCGAGCCGTGCAAGAGGCTAAAGGCGAATTAATTGGTTTCTTAGATGATGATAATTATCCAGAACCAAACTGGGTAGCCGCAGCTTATACTTTTGGACAAAACCATCCTCAAGCTGGAGCTTATGCTAGTCAAATTCATGCTCAATGGGAAGTTGAACCCCCAGAAAATTTTCAGCGAATTGAGCCTTTTTTGGCAATTACAAAGCGTGGTGATGTACCTTTGCTTTATAAAGCATCTAATAAATTATTACCTCCTTCGGCTGGACTTGTTGTGCGTAGACAAGCTTGGTTAGAAAGTGTACCCAATAAAGTTATTTTAACTGGTAGAGTCAAAGGTAATATGCTCACCAGCGAAGACTTGGAAATGTTATCTTATCTTCAAGAATCTGGGTGGGAGATTTGGTACAATCCCAACATGAAAATTTTTCATGAAATACCAAGTTGGCGGTTACAAAAAGATTATTTAATACCCTTTTTTACAGGAATTGGACTTAGCCGTTATGTCACTAGAATGCTAGGTGTAAAACCTTGCGCTAAGCCAATAGCATTTTTCGCTTACCTCATCAATGATTTACGTAAAATAATTTTGCACTTATTGAAATATCGTTCACAAGTTAAAAATGAATTAGTTGCATCTTGTGAAATGCAACTATTTATGAGTAGTTTTATCAGTCCTTTTTATCTTTGGCAACATGGATATCTTGATAAATAGTCATTGATGTTTACAAATACAGAGTAGACATTGGTTAATGTAATGACTAACATATCAGTTGCTTAAAGTTGTTCAAAATATTTTTGTGAATTTCCTAAGGTTAGTTAATCTCAAATTTTTTTTGAAAAATCCCTCTAGTAGCGGCTTCACTTTACTAGAGATGTTAGTTGTGATTTTAGTAGTTGGTATATTAGCGGCTATTACAATACCCAGTTGGCTAGGTTTTGTAGAAGTTCGTCGTCTTAATAATGCTCAAGAAGAAGTTCATCAAGCCTTACGCCAAGCTCAAAGCCAAGCGATCAACCATAAACTGACTTGGCAAGTTAGCTTGCGCGAAAACAATGGTATCGTGCAATGGACTGTTCATCCAGCAGAAACTAGCAAATTTATTCCTGATGCTGTTAAAAACAACGATAATCTTTGGTACAGTCTTCACCCAAATATTCAGATTTTCAAAGAAAAAAACAATAAGGGTAATTACGAGACAACTTTAGCAAAAACAACTTCCCCCCAAATGTGGAAAGTGATGTTTAACTACCAAGGTTGCCCTGTTTACGCAATTGGTGATGAGTGTACCAAAACTTCTCTCAGAACGTTAGGGCAGATAACTTTTTATAGTCAGCATACTTCTCAGACAAAGCGTTGTATCTATGTTTCTACAGTGTTAGGAGCAATGCGAACTGGAAAAGAACACCTAAAAGCAAATCAAAGTGGCAAGTATTGCTATTAAAATAATTTTTATTGATTACAAGTAAGGTATTCCGTTCTGAAATCACTAGATATTTTCAAGCACCTAATTATATTTACTCGTTATCCAGAACCAGGGAAGACCAAAACCCGGTTAATACCTGCTTTAGGTGAATTGGGTGCTGCTAATCTGCAAAAGCAGATGACTGAATATACGATATTGCAAGTTCAAGCATTGCAAAAAACGCTTGCTATTTCTTTTGAAGTGCGGTTTGCAGGCGGAAATTTACAACTTATGCAGGATTGGTTGGGGTCTGATTTAGTTTACCAGCCTCAAGGTGAAGGTGATTTAGGCGATCGCATGATGCGATCGCTTGCGGATGCTGTTGCATATGGTAAACAACAAGTCATAATCATTGGTATAGATTGTCCAGGGGTAAATTCTCAGTTGCTAGCAATGGCGTTTGAGCAACTAGATAATTTTGACCTAGTTCTAGGCCCTGCAATGGACGGGGGATACTACTTAATTGGGTTACGGCAATCAATTCCGCAATTATTCGCTAATATCGACTGGGGAACTTCTCAAGTATTCTCACAAACTGTAGACATCGCTCAGCAGCTTAATTTATCACACACTGACTTACCTATCTTGGCTGATGTTGACCGTCCTGAAGATCTGCCAATTTGGGAACAAACTATTGCTAGAGAAGTTGCTGACAAAACTCAGTGATGAGTGAAGAAATATGGAGAAATTTACTAAAAGTGTTGCAAAACACTAGGTAACTTCTGAGGACACTTATGATGACAAGTGCTACTTTGGTGTAGTTTCATTGCAAGAGACCCAAAATCTCTATGCTTATTTCCGATTAAGGGTAAGATTTGGCGTTGATTAGTCAATGGTCAAAAGTAGTAACTATTGATAATTGATTGTGGGACTCGGCTCAATACTGCTCGGTTAAGGATTTTCAACTCGGAATTTGGTTTGGGGAAAAGGTTAAAGGGTAAGGGTTAAAGGTTTTTTCTTGCCCCTTTTCCCCTTCCCCTTTTGCTCTTAACCGACAAGTATTGGGACTCGGCTTTCAGCCATCGAGTACCGACATGATCTAATTGTGTGACATCAACCTTTTGTTGCCATATAACAAGTACGGTTATGGGAGCAATATTCCAGTAACTTTATATAGGACAATCACTCTGATTTACTCAAAGACTAAAAAACTATGGTGAAACGTTTTACTACCGTAAACACTGCCCTGACATTAAAGGTGGTGGGCATTGTCCTCATTTTGTCCTTTTTGCTAGACTTTGCGATTCTGTTGTTACCCTTCCAACCAACCGATCGCACATGGCAAATTAATTTGGCTACAGCTCTTGTGGATCGGGGGATTGTACCATTGGTAGGCTTTGGGATACTGTTTGCGGCTTATTGGATAGAGACTGATGGTGATAGCGATCGCACCCCTAGTCTCGATTTAAGATTTCCTGCCTTCGTTCTATCAAGTATCTTAGGCTTAATGTTTTTGTTAATTTTCCCCCTGCATCTCAATAATGTAAATCAAGCTAAGACTCAAGCAGTTAATCAAATTAACCAAGATGCAGATCAGGCAGAAAATCAACTTAATAATCGCTTATCGCAATTGCAAGCACAACTGAATACTGATCAAGGAAAAGCACAGCTAGAACAACTGCGGAATCAAACTAAAACTCAGTTAACTGAAATACTGAAAGACGAGCAAAAATATAAGCAAGCGCTAGAAAGTCCTCAAGTTCCCCCAGCTGTTAAAGATTTACTCAAGAAAGCTAAGGCAGATCCGAAAGTACTTGATAAGGCTATTCAAGAACAAACAGATGTTCAGGCTTTACGCAATCAACAACTCAGCCAAGTGCGTCAGCGTAAGGAAGAAGCCGAGAAACAAGCTAGAGACAATGCTTGGAAATCTGGAATCCGCACTGGTATTAGCAGTTTGCTGTTGTCTCTTGGTTATATCATTATCGGCTGGACAGGATTAAAAGGTATGGGAACTTTCCAAAGTAGTGGACGCAAAACTCCTGCACCTCGTTAAGCAATGCAAAATTTGCTGATTCAAAATGAAAAACCCAGTATTGATAAGCAGCCTTAAGCAGGGAAAAGGTTAAAGGGTAAAAGGGAAAGGGGAAATACCTTTACCCTTTTCTCATAAAAAGGGGCTAGTACCGCCGTGAATGCAAAATTCAAGCAGGTATACAGCGTCAGGGTTTCGTTGTTGAAGACTGGGTGGCTTACTTACGCCGTGCTGTGCTATAAAAAGTGTAATTTATTACATTAATGTCTAAAATCATGAAAACTAGAGACCAGATAAGAGGGATTTTCATGCCTTGATTCTGGGTTTTTACTGTGGGGAACTGGGATGAAATTAACTACTATGTAGCTTGATTGGGTATAAATATTTTTACTAAGAGTAGAGAATGTTTTCTATTTATATACTGACTTATAACGAAGAATTAGATATTGCTGCTTGTATAGAGTCAGCAATGTTATCTGATGACATTATTGTTGTGGATTCATGCAGCAGCGATCGCACTTTAGAAATTGCCCATCGCTATCCAGTTCGCGTCTTTGAACACCCTTTTGAAAGCCACGGGCGACAGCGTACTTGGATGCTAGAGTCTATCATGCCCAAGCATGAATGGGTGTACATTCTAGAAGCTGATGAACGTATGACACCGGAACTGTTTGCAGAATGCGAACAAGCAACACAAAATCCAGACTACATTGGTTACTACGTTGCAGAACGTGTGATGTTTATGAATCGTTGGATTCGCTACAGTACCCAATATCCGCGTTATCAACTACGTCTGTTCCGTCATGGTAAAGTGTGGTTTACAGATTACGGTCATACTGAACGTGAAGTTTGTAATGGTGCAACCAGCTTTTTAAAAGAAACTTATCCTCACTATACTTGTAGCAAGGGTTTGAGCCGTTGGATTGAAAAGCATAACCGTTATTCTACTGATGAAGCTATAGAGACCTTGCATCAACTAGAACAAGGTGATGTTAAATGGCGAGATTTGTTGTTTGGTAAGTCAGAGGTAGAAAAACGGCGCGCCTTAAAAGATTTATCTTTGCGATTACCTGCTAGACCACTGGTACGCTTCTTTTATATGTATTTTTTATTGGGCGGTTGTCTGGATGGACGCGCTGGCATGGCTTGGTGTACATTACAGGCATTCTACGAATACCTAATTTTGCTGAAAGTCTGGGAAATGAGGCATATGCCCGTCCCTAGCTTAGAGACAAAAGTATCTGTTTCACAAACAAGTACACCAGATGATGTAGTGTTATTTGGAGTTGAGAGTCAAGAGTTGGAGAGACGCGATTAATCGTGTCTGTACAAGAGTCAAGACTTGTCTGCCTCATCTTCCTAATCCCCAATCTCGATTATGAGCAATTAATATTTTTTTATATAATTTTTTTAGAAAACTTTCTCTTGTCTGTCCAAAACATATTTAACCGAAAACACATTTTTTCCACGTTCTGCTCGTACTTTCAAAGGTATTAGCAGCATTTCATTAGGCACGCTAGTCTGATGAGAACTTAAGAAACTTGCAATAATAATTTACAAGTCTGATAAAGAAAAGTAACATTTTCTCAGCCAAACGAGCCGCGATAGTACTTCGTAGCGATCTATTATGCAATTAAAAGCGGTTGCCAGATTTGCTTGTGGTAGCTTGTACCTCAAGTTATATCTATGCGCTTGAATAAGTCGGTTGGTAACAAGACCGATCGCAAAAGTTCCACTAGCCTAAGCAAGGAGAATCGGGACTTGGTAATGAATCGCCTAAAACAGGACTTAAAAAATGACCTGATTGCTGGGTTGTTAGTAGTAATTCCCCTAGCAACTACAATCTGGCTAACTATTACCATTGCTAGTTGGGTCATTAACTTTCTTACCCAAATTCCCAAACAACTCAACCCGTTTGAGGGATTGCATCCTATACTAGTAAATATACTGAATTTGGGAGTTGGGTTAGCTGTACCACTGCTGAGTATTCTGTTAATTGGCTTGATGGCGCGCAATATTGTGGGGCGGTGGTTACTAGATTTTGGTGAACAGCTTTTACAAGCGATTCCTTTAGCGGGACAGGTATATAAAACCCTGAAACAGCTTTTGGAAACGCTGCTCAAAGATTCTCCTGGCAAATTTCGGCGTGTAGTTTTGCTAGAGTATCCTCGGCGAGGAATATGGGCGATCGCTTTTGTGACGGGTATCATCAGCAATGAGATTCAAGCTCAAATGTCGCGTCCGATGTTGAGTGTATTTATCCCCACTACTCCCAACCCCACTACTGGATGGTATGCGGTTGTTCCGGAAGATGAGGTGATAACCCTGTCCATGTCCATAGAAGATGCTTTTAAAATAGTGGTTTCTGGTGGCATTGTTGCCCCTAATACACTGATAGCTATTTCTCAAGAGGACGTAACAGCCCTAGAAACAAAGTCACAAATGATTCCCTTGGCAGAAAATTCTCATCATTCGGAGAAAGTTACCAACAAATAGATAATATGGTTGTCTGACTATAGCAAAATCTATAGACTCCTGATTCCGTTCTCCCTACTTTTATTCAGTCTTAACTAACTCCAACTTACTTTATATGCAAGACCGTAAACCGCAGCAGCTGGCGCGTGAACTAGCGCTGTTAAGCCTCAGTCAGTTGCCTGTTAACCCGAAGAAACTCACAGAAGAACAACTGCCTAAGTTAGTATTAGCGGCAGTACGTACCCTGAGATCGGAAGTCCAAGATAATTTGGATAATGCAGCTGGTGAACTGCAACGCAGTCACGATCGCATTTTAACTAGTCAAACCCGTGCCTCTGACTTGAATACTGCGCGGACAATGTTACAAGAAGCGATCGCAGCTACCCAAACCGCGATCAATCAATTGGGTGCAGCCGTAGAGTTTCCCGAACTGATTCAACTCGCCAATCAAGATAAGAAAGTTAGCAGATACGCTATCGAAGTAGTTAAGACAGTGACCGAGGAACGCAGTACTATCGACGAACATATTGCGACTGCACTCGTAGATTGGCAAGTTACTCGCCTAGCTCAAATTGATCGAGATATTTTGAGAATTGCTGTTGCAGAAATGCTGTTTTTAGGCTTACCCGATAGTGTAGCTATCAATGAAGCTGTGGAATTAGCAAAACGCTACAGTGGAGACGATGGTCATCGGTTTATTAATGGTGTACTGCGCCGATTCACAGAGCAGAAAAAGACTGCATAACGTTTTATTAGTGTTAAGTTTTGAGTTAAGGGTGAGATATGAGTAGTGATTACTCTAGGCGGTTTTCCCACCAAGAAACAGTCAGGAATTCAATTACACTCATAACTTAATAACTCTTACTGAAATTACAACTAATATCACTAGCTGCAATGGTTTTTAATTGGTTCCGCCGTCAACATAACGATTCCTCTGATGTTCCCTCCCAACAACAGCAGGAAGAAACCCCTGCTGTTTTAGAACCCCAACCAGAACCAGCAGAAACGTCAACTACACCAGATACAGCGGCAGATTTGTTAGCTTTTGCGAAAGCCGCTTATAAAAATATTCAGCAAAAACAGCAATCTCCAGAGGCTGAAACTGCACCTGCTGCTGAGGCTGAAGTAGAAACTGCACCAGCAGCAGTTGCAGAAACAGCACCAGGTGAATTAGATGCCACTGTAAGTGAGACAATTACAGAGGAACCTGCGGCAGTTGCGGAAACTACGCAACCCTTAGAAACTGTTGACGAAGTATCTACTAACGAACCAGAAACTGTAGCGACTTCTATAGAAGAATTTGCTGCAATGCCAGATGTTGCTAGCCCAGAAGAATTAACAGTGAGTGCGGTAGAAACAACAACCACCGAAGAATCTGTGACTACCCCAGAAACAGCACAGCCAGCAGCAAACTTATCCTTCTTAGAACGGGCGGCGGCGGAACGACAAGCAAAGCAGGAAAGATTAATCGCCAGCGCGATTGAGGTACCAGAACCGGAGATAGTACAGCCAGCGGCGATAACATCAACAACCCCCTCTTCCGAAACCACAGCAGAAATTCCTGGACTGGAATTTGATGAAGGTTTTGTCTGGTCAGCAGAAATCTTAGCAGCTCAAGGTAGACGGGCAGAGGATATTTCGCTAGAAGAAATTACTTGGTTGAAAAAGTTACGCCAAGGATTAGATAAAACCCGGCGCAATATATTAAACCAACTGAAGGCGATCGTTGGTCAAGGGCCACTAAACCAAGCGGCTGTAGGGGAAATTGAAGCATTACTCCTGCAAGCTGATGTGGGCGTGGAAGCGACAGATTTAATTATCAGTGCGCTACAGAAAAAATTACGCGAAGAAGTTACTCCTCCAGAACAAGCGATCGCTTATCTGAAAGAAATTATCCGGGATATGTTGGATAATCCCGTTCAGAAAAACTACAAACCCAGCTTTGCGCCAGAAAAAGACACCTTAAATATTTGGTTAATTACAGGTGTGAATGGTGCCGGTAAAACTACGACTATCGGTAAAATCGCCCACCTCGCCCAAAAATCTGGTTATAAATGCTTAATTGGTGCTGCTGATACCTTCCGGGCTGCGGCTGTAGAACAGGTGAAGGTTTGGGGTACCAGAAGCGGCGTAGAAGTGATTTCCAACCCAGGGAAAAATACAGATCCAGCCGCCGTGGTGTTTGATGCGATCGCCGCAGCCCAAGCTAGGGACACTGAATTACTGCTGGTTGATACCGCCGGGCGATTGCAAAACAAGAAGAATTTAATGGATGAACTCAGTAAAATTCGCCGCATTATCGACAAAAAAGCGCCTAATGCCAAAGTCGAATCACTGCTAGTTCTCGACTCTACTTTAGGTCAAAATGGCTTGCGACAAGCTGAGGTCTTCTCTCAAGCAGCCCAACTGAGTGGTGTGGTGTTAACCAAACTGGATGGTACTGCAAAAGGTGGCGTGGCGCTGGCTGTGGTGCAGCAGTTAGGTTTACCGATTCGCTTTATTGGTGCTGGGGAAGGTATTGAAGATTTACGTCCCTTTTCTAGCTACGAGTTTGTCGAAGCACTTCTGAATGGCTGATTGATCATATGTCATTTAGGATTTCTCTTGAAAAACTCATACAGCGTATTTCAGGTGTATGAAGTACAAAGGTAGGGGCACAAAATTTTGTGCCCCTATATATTCAGACTGAATTCTCAGTCTGAACAAATTCTGATCTATTGCGTAAATCTGAAAAAAATTGTTTTTTCCCACATTTGTGCAACCTTTGCTAGAATTCTACTCTAATGCTGCGTTTTAAACTTCCTCATGATGAAGTTACTAGTAGCATGACGATAGTTACTTGCCGCAGAGAAAACTCTGTCACCTTTTCCAGAGGTGACAGGCTGCTATACCTGAGGTTAGCTACCAAGCTAATTACAGCCTGACAAGTTTTCTTGACTTTACAGGTACATGAAAAAAAAATTTTAGGGTATCAGGGTGTAGAGGTTTTGGAATTTTAAGATTGAGATGTCCTTAAACCCTCACCAGAAGAAAGTTTTAGGCATTCCTGTGTAAAGTTAGGCTCTTTTTTACGCAAAGTGGGTACCCAGAACCCTTTGCATAATTGCTCCGTCAACAGTACATTGTTGTCAGCAATCAGTAGAAACTCTTAAGGGTATTATCAGTCTCTACTTTTTATGAAGTCCACAATTATTCTCTGCTCAAAATTTAAAGGTGTAAAATATGTTTATAAAAATACAAAATTCTGTCTCAGCCTTTAGGCTGAAAATTTGAGGGCTGATATTCTCAAAGGTGTGCGATCGCCCAGGAATATTGCTTTTAGTACTGACTTCCAGCACAATTTATTTACATATTTTTAACTTGGAGATAGGTACCATTTTCATGGTTCTCAACCTCCCGATAGACCCTCATACCCCCCAGACCTCAGACCCCTCACCCCTAAAAATCCTACTGGCAACGTAATATATTATTTTCGTCAAAAAGAATTTTTCTGTTGTCAGACATACTACCGAGTAATTAGCTTATGAAAAAATTACAATTTTGCTAGTGTCTGCCGGAAATTGCGGAGCTTAACGTTGTAGTTTATGAAGAAAAACACATTAGTTATAATTACTCTCTTTCACAAGAAATATAATCAGCAAATGCAATACTTAATATAATTAATGGCTTACGTCTTTCTACTCTTGCTAAAATAACAAATCTTGCCCCAATATGGTTTAGCAATGCTCAAACCAAAGGATTGATTCAGTAATCTAAAAGTTTGCCTTTATTAAAATGTAATAATACCTGTGATTGTGTCTCAACTGCCCTCTCAACCCACTGATAGTAATAATGGTGCTACAACGGATGTCACTCCAGTTGTTGCATTGAAAGAACTCGTGGCAAGGCTGCACCGAGAACAGAACAAAATTCAGGATTTGTTAAGTTCTTTAGGATTTGCCCTCAGAAGTTTTAATAATTTGAATCAATTTTTGGAATTGATACCGCTGATGGCAACCAGAGTTACAGATGGGGATGGCAGCGCCCTATTTCTTTACAAGCCAAATGGTCAAGTCAGACTAGAACAACTACACTGGCAAGACAGCGGTCAGCGTCGGAATATTCGTAAAGCTTTAGAAACAGCTACTAGTCAAATTACACTTTTACAAAATAGCGCCCCACTAGCAACCGCCACGGGAATTTTAGACGATCAGATGCATCGTTATTTGGGGCCAGATGTACAAATATTTGGCACTGCTATTTTAGTGAAGCATACAGAACGGGGATGGCTATATGTTTTAAGCCGTGACCCTGAATATAGCTGGACAGAAACTAGACAAAAATTAGTCCGGCTAGTTGCAGATCAAACTGCTGTGGCAATCGAAAACGATGAACTAGCAGTAGAACTAAGAAAGAAAGAACGTTTAGATCAAGAATTAGAAATTGGCGCAGAAATTCAACGCCGATTGCTACCACGCCAATGTCCTGCAATTCCTGGTGCTGCCTTAGCTGCACGTTGTAAACCTGCTAATCGTGTCGGCGGAGATTACTACGACTTTATTGCTACCAATCAAAATCAAATTAATTCCAATAATAAAAGTGGTTTAGAAACTGGTTCTTGGGGTTTGGTGATTGGGGATGTGATGGGTAAAGGAGTTCCCGCTGGACTGATTATGACCATGATGCGAGGAATGCTGCGGGGAGAAGTATTGCATGGTAATTCGCCATCGCGGATTTTGCAAAATTTAAATCGAGTTATGTATGCGGATTTAGAAAATTCGCACCGATTCGTGACGCTATTTTATTCAGAATATAATCCCGAAACCCGAATTTTATCTTATAGTAATGCTGCACATAATCCGCCTTTATGGTGGCACGCAGCCACAAAAACTGTATCTCGGTTAGATACCTTGGGAATGCTGATTGGTTTAGATGCCAACAGCCAATATGAAGATGCCCAGGCACAACTAGAACCTGGGGATACGATTATTTACTATACAGATGGCTTAACAGATGCCGCCGCTGCTGGAGGCGATCGCTTTGATGAAGAAAACTTCGTTGCTTCCTTCAGCGCTGCTTGTCGGTATTGTGATGGGCCAGAAGAAATAGTTGATTACTTGTTTGACCAAGTTCAACAATTCATTGGTGATGAAAAACAAAATACCGATGACATGACTTTGGTTGTTTTACAAATAGAATAGTCAACCCCTTGGGGGAATTCAAAATTGAACAGGACTTACACAAAAATAACGTAACTCCGTCATTACGAGGGATAGCGTAGTAATCTCCCTGACGCTGGGATTGCTTCCCTACACTTCGTTGCGGTCGCAATGACATTATCGGCGTTGCGTAAGTCTTATTGAAGAAACATCTATGTAATTCTTTATACCCTATAATATTGCCTATTCATCCATAAAAGGCTTTCTGGGCAAGTATTATAGGCATCTGATAGTAATGACCTTTCGTAGCTATAGTTTTATTTGATACTTCATACTTAATACTTCAACCTTCTTGTTCTAGTGTTGATGTACCCGTTCTAATAGCCATAGCGAAGCGACAGTACCAACAAAGTGAGCCGCAATTCCGTTGATGTTCGCTACTGCTACAAAGACATCAAGGGCGCGAATAATTTTATAAGGGTCAGTAATTGCAACTCCGGGAGGTTGGGAGATAGATTTTGCTACTAATACACCCAGCGTTGAACCAGCACCCAAAAGAGTTAAAAGTATGCCGATTAAAGCGGCGATAATTCCCAGGCGAATTGCACTCACTGTATCTGCTTTGCTGGGATGTAGAGCCGGATTAGGATTTGCTAAACGTTTACCTAGACGCGTGTAACGGAAATTCCAATAAATGCTGAATAACAACACAATAATTCCAGATGCAGCCCAAAATATGCCCACCCCAAGGCCTGCATTCGGCTGATCGCTAAAACCTCGGCCAGTCGCCGCAAACAGCAAAGATAAGCCAGAAACCACAGCTAATCCCAACTGTACCCAGAAGGTAATCCAGCCTGTGAGACGAAGAGTATTAGCGATTCCTTGAACTGCTGGTGCGAGCGATCGCGCTTCTGTTTCGGTTTGCATATTACTTGCCATTTGAGCTAGGGACTAGGGACTGGGGATTGGGAACTGGGGATTAGGGTTGAGAAAACAATTGTTGTCTTTTGTTAGGTGATCCCATCCCCCAATCACTAAGAATATTTCTACCTAGCTATTTCAGACCCCCATCCATAGACAGAAACACCTCAAAATCTGGGGGAATAAAATCGCAGTTAGTAGTGATGGGGAACCTTACAAGTGGTAGCAATAACCTATGGCTAAACAGCGACAAAATCTTCACCAGATTGCTCAACAAACCTTTGGCTACGATCGCTTACGTCCTGCACAGCAAGAAGTGATCAAAGCAGTTCTTGAGTGTCGAGATACTTTAGCTGTAATGCCTACGGGTTCAGGTAAATCGGCAATTTATCAAATTGCAGCGCTATTAATTCCTGGTATGACAATAGTTATTTCTCCCTTGTTGGCTCTCCAACGTGACCAAGTAGAAGCAATCAAAGAACAAAATATAGCAAGAGCTGCTGCGGTTAACTCGACGATTTCTAATTCTCAACTTTGGCGAACCTGTAGAAAATAAATGTAGTTTTTGCGACAACTGCCAAGCGGGAATTACTGTTGAGACAGATACTTTTCAACCTTTTCCGATTAATAGCTATGTAATTCATACTAGCTATGGTAAAGGGCAAGTAATGCGCTATGAAGCAGATAAAATGGTGGTTCTATTTGAAAAATTCGGGTACAAAACTCTCGCTGTTGAATTAGTCCAGAAATTACTCAAGCAAGTTTAATAGTAATAGGACTTACGCAAGTGTTATATTTTTCGCACAGTGGTTGTCCAGAGTCAAGAGGAGCCAGTCACGTGTGGAGGTTCCCTCCGTTGAGTGAACTGGCGTTCAAAAGTCCAATATTTGACCCTTGACTCTGGAATCTTGACTGCTACCGTAGAAAATATGTGTGCCAGCTGCATAATTCCTGAGTAAAAAAGGATGAAATTATTATTTAATTCGCAATAAACCTTTTAAAAAACTAATCAGGTTTAAAGCTATTTCTTCTAACCAAAGCATAATAGTATCGAGCCATTCTAGAATTTGCTCTAAGATGTGCTTTTCATATCCAACTAGGGTAGCTTTAGTTTCTATCCAATCTGGCTGTGCTTCAACTTGGTTTATTTGCTGACGCTGAGAAATTTCGCCTTTTTGACTAACACTGCTAGTTTGAGTTTTAGGTTGAGAAATAGATGAAGAAGTTCGCTTACTAGCAGTAACTTTGCTAGATTTTTTCTGAGTAGAAGTAAGATTTCGGGTAGGTTTTTTCTGTTGTACTAACCCATCATCTTTTTGTGGTTGTTGTAAAAAGTTTTGATAACTCTTAACTAAATTTTTTGGTATAGCAGGTATTGCTGATGGATTGGCGGGTAAAGCAGGATTTGCTTCTGCAGAGGCTTTAGCAGGATCTACTACAGCAGTTTCAGACTCACCAAATAAATCATCCCATGTCAACCAAGGGTCTGGGGTAGAAACCTCATTTACTACTAGATTATTTTTAAGCGATTTAGTAGGAAGATGGGGTAATTTTTTACCTGGAAGTTGATTTTTCGTTTCTTTATTACCTAATTTTTTATCGCTACCAATACCAAAAAAGTAATTTATCGCCGCCGCTATCAACGCCGGAATATTTGGCATTTGAGTTTCTAAACTATCAGCCGGAACTGTTAATTGCCCTCTAGCTGCTAGTTGTTCTTTACCGTAAAGAAATATATTAAATTGAGTTTGAGCGATTTGGATAATGTCTTGGCTACGTTGTTGCATTGGTACTACTATATTTGATTCCCAATTGGCAACAACTTTATCTAAAAATGCTAACGCTTTTGGAGCAATTGGTAAAGCTTCTGGTGCTACTACCTCTTCAATTACATCGCCAGGCGCTAAGGCTGGTATTTCTTCTGGATTCCCACCAGTCAGCTTGGTTAATAAGCGTTCAATTTCTGGTAACAAATTAGCTTGTTTTTTGGTTTCTAATAAACGCCAAGCACGCCAATAGTTAGCAACTTCACTAATAATTAATTCTTCTAATTTTGCTTGCTGTTGAGGGGTTAAGATATCAAGAGATTTATTATCGGCAGTAATGAGTAATAAATTGCGATTTTCTAAATTTGTCGCAATTCCCTGCACCATTTCATATTGCGGTGAGGGGTTGAGACTGCCAGCCGGATTATCTAAAATAGTCAATGATTGAGAAGAAGTAGAGTTATTGCTTGGTGCTGTGGGTAAAAATTGCAACCACAAGGATTCTAAAAAAACTAAAGGTTTTTTAACTGTAGATATACTGTTTGAGGGTGTGGTTGTAGTTTCCGTAAATGGCAAATTTTTGACAGTCTCTAGTACATTCTGAATGGGGGTGTCAGCAGGTGGTGGAGTTTCGGCTTCTAACTGTAACCTTCTGGGCGGTTCTTTACTAGACAGAGTTCTCTCTGATGATTGATCTGGCTGCAATAGCAGGTATATAGGGTAAAGTATTAACTCAACACCCCATTTTGTGGCAACTTGTACATACCTAATGGTGTGTTCCAACTGTTCTGTCAACCGCCGAGATTGCTGGTGGACGAAGTTAAAAATTCTGCTTTGATAACGACCAGAGGAACCGGAAGACATGGTAGTGATTTGTTAGTTAGAGCTTGATTGAGTTACGAGACTCCCACCGCACAGTCAAAACGCCAAACTGTTAATTATAGTCAGTTTCCTGATCTTAGCCAAAATATGACCCCTCCAGTAAGTGAATCTCATACTAAATTAATCTCAGAGGCAATTGAGCGATTACGCTCTTGTTGTCAAGTAAATCTTCAGTTTACCTGGCTATACCAGGAATCTGACTGCAATATTACTGAGGTTACTGCATCAAATTTGTCTACATGGACACCCGTGCAGCTAAACGCTAAAGGCCATATTGCTTGGACAACCGGAAAGCAAGTTTTGTGGTTGGCGCAAAAGTTGGTAGTTCCCCAAGATTTACAGGGTTATCCCTTGGCTGGGTTATCTTTGCGGTTAGCATTGCTTTGGTGGGCAGATGCTGCTGAGATTTATGTAAATGGGAAATTAGTGCTGGAGGGAGATTTATTTGATTGTTCGCCGAGAGTGCTGTTGAGTCAGGGGGTAACACCAGGTGAAGAATTTATTGTGGCTTTGCGGCTAGTGAGTCCGGGACATGATCATGGTGCGTTAGTGCGATCGCTCCTTGTTTACGAATCTCCTGATTATAATCGTCCGGATGCGGGTTTTGTCGCTAATGAGTTGGCTGTGGTAAAGCTTTATTTGGAACGGTTTGCGCCAGAAAAGTTAGAGGTTTTGACGGGGTTGGTAGGGGAGATAACGAACCGCGAAGTCACAAAGGACACGAAGGAAGAAAAAGAAGACTGGGAAACACTTCTCTCGTCTATTCGTAATAATATTGTTCAATCCAAAATCCAAGTTTCCCTGGAAGCGCACCAAAGGTGCGACCTAAAATCTAAAATCTACTTATTGGGTCATGCTCACTTAGATTTAGCATGGCTATGGCCTGTCAGTGAAACTTGGAATGCAGCACAGCAAACTTTTGAGTCTGCGCTAAAGTTACAAGCAGATTTTCCAGAGTTAATTTACTGCCATTCCACACCAGCGCTGTATGCTTGGATTGAAGAACATCGCCCCGATTTATTTAAAGCAATTCAACAAGCTGTAGCGGCTGGACGTTGGGAAGTTATCGGCGGTACATGGGTGGAACCAGACTTAAATTTAATTGCTGGTGAATCCATTGTGCGTCAGCTATTGTATGGTCAGCGCTATATAGAAGAGAAGTTTGGTAAGCTGTCGCCTATCGTTTGGGTTCCTGATAGTTTTGGTTTTTGTGCAACTTTACCGCAGTTTTTCGTCAACGCTGGGGTGGAATATTTTGTTACCCAAAAGTTGCAGTGGAACGATACTACTAAATTTGATTATGGGGCTTTTTGGTGGCGATCGCCTGACGGTAGTGAAGTATTTAGTCTGATGTCTGCAGCTATTGGTGAAGGTATCGACCCGGTGAAGATGGCAAATTATGCCTATGAATGGGAAACTAAAACTGGGTTAAAAGATGCTCTTTGGCTTCCCGGTGTCGGCGATCATGGTGGCGGCCCTACCCGTGATATGTTAGAAACTGCCCAACGCTGGCAAACTTCACCCTTCTTCCCAGATTTAGAATTTACTACCGCAGAAAAATATCTTCAGCAAATAAAAGAAACTATCAGTCAAAACCACCACCCGGTTTGGGACGATGAACTTTATTTAGAATTCCATCGCGGTTGTTACACTACCCACGGGGATCAAAAACGTTGGAATCGGCGTTGTGAAGGCTTACTTTACCAAGCAGAATTATTTGCGAGTTTGGCAAATATTAGCTGTGGTGTGGAATATCCGAAAGCAGAAATCGAAACAGCTTGGAAGCAGCTATTATTTCAGCAATTTCACGATATTTTGCCTGGTTCTTCCATTACTCAAGTGTATATTGATGCTCTACCGCAATGGCAGCAAGTGGAAGAAGTAGGAACGAAGATATTACAAGCATCATTATTAGCGATCGCATCTCAGATTACCCTACCACAACCACCACAACCAGATAGTTTGCCTGTTGTGGTGTTCAATTCCTTGAATTGGCAACGTTCTGAGGTTGTTTCTGTCAGCTTACCCAAAACAGAAACTGCTAACCAACAATGGCAAGTTTACGATGTTGCTGGTAAGGAAATACCATCTCAAATTAGTGAATCATCTACTCTACTATTTTTCGCCAGCGATATTCCATCCGTCGGCTATCGCCTATTTTGGCTGGTTCCTACTTCCTCCCTTCCCGCATCACAGCAGTTTCCATCTGACTGGGTACTAGAAAATGAATTCCTGCGAGTGACTGTGAACCCCAACACTGGAGATTTAGCTAGCGTATTTGATAAAACTCAGCAACGGGAAGTGTTAAGTGGTGCAGGTAATCAACTACAAGCTTTTCAAGATAGCGGCCAATATTGGGATGCTTGGAATATCGACCCCAATTATGCTCAACATCCCCTACCGCCAACTATTCTCAAATCAATTGAGTGGCTAGAAAAAGGTGCGGTACAAAGTCGCTTACGAGTGGTGCGCCAGTTGGGGAACTCGGAATTTTGCCAAGATTATATATTGTCAGTGGGAGAAGCCATACTCAAAATTGCCACAACTGTGAATTGGCAAGAAAATCATGTATTGGTAAAAGCAGCTTTCCCTCTCAATATCGAAGCAGACTTTGCTACTTATGAAATTCCCTGTGGCGCAATTCGCCGCACAACCAAACCGCAAACCCCCGCAGAAAAAGCTAAGTGGGAAGTTCCGGCTTTGCGTTGGGCTGATTTAACTGAGGAAGCGACAGCAGAAAATTCCCCAAACCCAAATTATTACGGTGTCAGTTTGCTGAATGATTGTAAATACGGTTACGACAGCCAACCTAATCAATTACGCCTAACGCTATTACGCAGCCCTAACTGGCCAAATCCCCAAGCAGACAGAGGTTTTCACGAATTTACCTATGCTTTATACCCTCACGCTGGTAGCTGGGAATCAGCCCAAACTGTCAAACGTGGCTATGAGTTGAACATCCCACTCCAAGTAATTATTAACCCACTCAGAACTCAGCAACGCCAGTTGCTACAACGGAGGGAACCTCCGCAACGCACTGGCTCCTCAGAACTCAGCACTCCTCCCATAAGGAGTTTCCTAAATTTATCGGCTGAGAATTTAATCTTGATGACACTCAAGCAAGCTGAAGCTGATTCCCAGCAATTAATTCTGCGTTGTTATGAATGTCATGGAGACGCAGCCCAGTTATCGTTACACAGTGATATCGGTTTAATTTTAGGAGATAGCGTAGATTTATTGGAGCGTTCTACAACTACGAAAGTCTCATCTCGCCGGGAAAACCTGAATATCCAGCCTTGGAAAATTGCTAGTTTTAAAGTGAAACCAGGGATTGAACCCTGATTTTTCTGAACTTCTTATTGGTAGGATAATTTCAGCTTTCAGCCTTTACCCTTCAGCCTTGATTTAATCTTCATGGTCTTCATAAGGGTCTGCTAATTCTTTACTAGGAGGCCCAAATGATATATAGATTCCCCAGCCAGTGATGGCAATAACAGCGGCCGCGACAGAAATAATGAGAACTACAGATGGTTCCATAATTAAAAAATATGTTATCAGAAAATTCCTTGAAAAGACTGTGAATTAAGTGTTCTGCTCAAAAATCTAAGCAGGTTTTAAAGAGTCTTTATTATGTTATTGTAATGTAATCAAGAATAAGTAAGCAACGCAAAAAGTGTTTCATAGTTGAAATACTGCGGCAATCAATCTCACGATTGGTTAGCTTACGAAACCAAACACAAAAACTCATTAGTACAAGTACGGCGGGACACGTCGGAATTTATGCTTGGTAGTCAGTGCGTTACTTTGGTTTTCAAAGTTAAACCAACTGGCGTAAATAAGGTGCATATATTTTAATTGGATACTTCCTGTTAAAGTAAACAACCTTGTGAAACCAAGAATCACTTGATTTTTATCACGTGAGTGTCAAAGAATATTACAGAAGATAAGAAAAAGCTTTGGCAAGTAATCTTAGGTGAACTATGGCACAAAGGACAAGGTTGGGAGATATACTGAGACCCCTGAACTCTGAGTATGGTAAAGTTGCTCCGGGTTGGGGAACAACACCTGTAATGGCTGTTTTTATGCTATTATTCTTCGTTTTTCTGCTGATTATTCTACAAGTCTATAACAAGACCATCCTCATCCAAGATGTATTTGTAGATTGGCGTTCTTTAGGTCGTTAATCTTGACAAAGCTCTTGACTTTATAGAATAGGCGCAGCGACACCCGGCTCATCCGGGTTTTTTTGTGATTTGATAGTGAAAAAATTAGTCGAAAACAAGCCAACATAATATAAGTAGGAAGATGATGTTCTTCCTGTTGTTTGGCTTCACCTGTAGATTTATCGGAAAAATCCATGAATATATTTGGTATTGGTCTGCCGGAAATGGCTGTAATTTTTGTAGTAGCACTGTTAATCTTTGGGCCAAAAAAGCTTCCAGAGGTTGGGCGTAGCTTAGGTAAAGCAATTCGGGGTTTTCAAGAAGCCTCAAATGAATTTCAAAATGAGTTTAAGCGGGAAGCTGAACAAATAGAACAAGCTGTGAAAACTACTGCTGAACTTGAACCCAAGCAAATCGAAGCAGCACCAGTACAGCATGACACTGCTGATTCTTCACCAAAAAGCTAGAAAGGTGATGCATATAGATTGACTGGCAATTTTAGATTTTAGATTGCCGATTTTAGCTTGTTTTGTGATTTGAGAAGCATAAGTGCTGATGCAAAATTCAATATATCTTTGTCATTGCGAATGCAGCGTTAAGTCTTCTCCCAAGGAGACGCTACATTCATAACTTTGTGGAACCATTTACCTCAAGTTTGTAGGTAAAACAATTCTCAAATCCTTAAACTTCATCCATTTATTGATGGAATTATTCCCAAATCCAAAATCTAAAATCCAAAATTGATAGAGTAGATTCAAAATGACAGAGGCTGTTACAAAACCAGCTTTGGTGATTCCTCAGCTAATTGTCGGGTTGGGGAATCCAGAGCCTAAATATGATCAAACGCGCCACAATATTGGCTTTGCGGCTGTTGATGCGCTTGCACGTGCTTGGCAAATTCCGTTAGCAGAAAATAAAAAGTTTCAAGGCCAGTATGGTGAAGGGGTTGCGCCTGTGGGGGGTAAAATCCGCTTGCTGAAGCCATTAACTTACATGAATCGCTCAGGACAAGCAATACAAGCTGTAACTAGTTGGTATAAATTACCGCCGGAGTCGGTGTTGGTAGTTTATGATGAGATGGATTTACCTTTAGGAAAGACCCGCTTGCGCTTATCTGGTTCCGCTGGGGGTCATAATGGAATGAAAAGTGCGATCGCTCATTTAAGTTCACAAAATTTCCCCAGGTTACGCATCGGTATTGGTAAACCAAAAGGTGCGGGTAATAACGATGATTCCGGGGCTGTTTCCCATGTGCTAGGACGTTTTACTGCTGCTGAAAATCAAACAATGTCTGCTGTACTTCAGTTTGTAGTTGAGTGTATAGAACTCTCTCTCAAACAAGGAGTGGAAAAAGCCATGAACCGTTGTAACAGCCGCACTATAGAGATTTCTGAATCTTAGTTAATTTTTTTAATTTGGTTGATGGGCAGCGATTGTCGCCTACTCCATCCAACCATACTCAGACAATTCAAACCCAGCAAATTTATACAAATAGACTAAATCACACCCCAATCAGGGGTGCGGTAAGTCTATGTGATTTTTTTTCACAGTCATGGAAGTGTTTTTTGCTTGCGTGTACTACTCCGACTTGCCCACAGGCCTAAGTCGGAGCTGCAAAACTCGCTCGCCGTTGCTCTATGGGGTACATTCATTGCTAAATGTATGGATCAAAATCCCATGAGTTGGATACAGCGTCTGGAGGCCTTGCAACCTTTAAGAGATTCCAGGCTAGACTTTAGCAGCCATCTCTGTTCCTTATCAGGTTGTTTTGTCTTCGATACTTTCCGCACCTTCAGTAACATCAATTAGTGAGTACGGTAGGCAATATCTAAAACAAGCCAGCCTTTAGCACTACCAGTAATAAGTTTATTTAAAACGGCGTTTACGTCTAGCTGCTACTGCCTTACGTTTACGCTTTTCTAATGGGGTTTCAAAGTGCCGATGGTATTTAACGTCAGCTAATATTCCAGCTTTGGAAACCTGGCGTTTAAAACGACGCAGTGCTGAATCTATTCCTTCGTTCTCTCCTAAAACCACTTGGGTCATTCTTGATTTATCCTCATATCGATCAGTTTCCATTGTAATAGCAGCCCCGAACTTAGCAAAACTCCCCAAGCTAAGAATCGGTAAAAAACATAATTTTCTGAATTGATGTAATCACTATTAGCAGTAAACTCTTGGGTTTTGGCATTAAGTAGATATAGTTTTGCGACTATACCAACTGTGTTTAGCCTTCTGGAACGAACAGAAAATTCGGGGTTTTGAAAGCCTGGTTTAGCTAGGAAACTCTCCTGTAGAGGTTGTTTCTCTGTGCCTATACCAATCTTCAGTAATTCCTGACTTTGGGACTACTGAAGGTTGGCGATCGCACTCTACCAGTTTTCCCGCTATAATATAGCGTGGTAATATTTGTAACCAGTAATTTTATTAACTATTACTTAAAACTGCTGCTTTTAGAGATTTTAAAAGTTAATTCTTCCTTGACTAAGTAATTTATATCCAGCTAATAAAGCGGCACAAGCAACAAATAAATTCCACAAGCTAGTGGCTCTAAAAAATACTCCACCGCTTAAGAAAACTAACACTAACCCAAGACCTAATAAACCCCATCCCAAATTACGTGCTTCTCGTCCGAAAAACATTAAGGTGATTAAACCTGCCATAATTGCTAAGACTGACGCGGTAGCAGGTAAGTTGCGCGAGAAAATTGAATAGTATCCACTAACAAAAATAATATTTTGTCCAAAAAAGTAGATACCTATAAAAACTAGAACTAAACCTATTAGTTTGATTAACAGCCTACTCATAATTTTTTTGCATTTTTAATGGCTGCAATTATTATTTTAATTATGATTATACTTGAGTTTTTCAATGCCTACAAAACAAGCAGTTAAATTTATTTAAATTTCATATTTGTAATACGTAAATCTACGGCATAGCAAACCAAGCAATTTGCAGTCATGTCAAGGTTTAGAAACAAAAAGATACAGAGCGATGCAATTAAAGATAGCTGGAGAGGGTTGTCATTGGTAATTGGTAATTGGTCATTGGTAAGAGTTTTAAGCTTATTGACGTTTCGTAATATAGCGGGGTTTATTTCCACCGTCTTACTTAGCCACGATGATTATTCAGGGCTAATGTCGATAGAAAGGGCTAACTGATAGAGTTGACGGCGGGATAGGGAAGTGAATTTTGCTAATTGACGGCTAGCTTGTGATCGCGATATTCCCTGACGGATTAATTGTTCTAGTTCAGCTTTGAGTTCAGCTTCTGTCAGTTGGGGTTGACTGGGTGGGATTCCCGCTACCACAAGAGTATATTCGCCTTGGGGTTCGCGTTGGTTGTAGTGGGCGATCGCTTCAGCAATAGTTCCCCGCCAAAACTCCTCGTAAAATTTGGTTAATTCCCTAGCGAGGACAATTTGGCGATCGCTACCTAACATTTCTCCTAAGTCTTGTAACGTATCGCGTAAACGATGGGGCGATTCGTAGAAAATTATTGTGCGAGATTCTGTTTGCAACGATTCTAAATATTCTCGGCGTTGTTGAGTTTTAGCGGCGAGAAAGCCTTCAAATACAAACCGATCAGTAGGTAAACCAGATGCGCTTAAAGCTGTAATTGCTGCACTCGCCCCCGGAATTGGTACTACTGTTATCCCCGCTTCTATACAAGCTCTCACCAGTTCATATCCCGGATCGGAAATTCCTGGCATACCCGCATCACTCACCAAAGCAATTGCTTTACCATTAGCTAAATGCTCTAATAATTCTGGAATCCGGCTACTACGATTGTGTTCGTGATAGCTAATTTGGGGAGTCTGAACTTGGAAATGCTGCAAAAGTTTCCCCGTGTGGCGTGTATCCTCAGCAGCAATTAAATCCACATTTTGTAAAATTCGCACCGCCCGAAAGGTGATATCTTCCAGATTGCCAATCGGTGTACCGACAACGTAAAGTGTTCCTGGTTTTGGATCTGTCTGCATGGGGACTGGGTATTGGGGATTGGGGACTGGGGACTGGGGATTTGGAAAAAGCAGGAGAGCAGGGTGCAGGGGGAAAAATAAATTAAAAATTCCTATTACCAATTACCAATTACCTAATGACAAATGACAAATGACAAATAACGCCTTATTTGTAGGTTTAGTAACCTTGGATTTGATTTACTTGGCTGAGTCGCCTCCCCAGAATAATCAGAAAATTGTTGCTACTGACTATACTGTGGCAGCAGGGGGCCCGGCTACAAATGCGGCTGTTACATTTAGCCATTTAGGTAATCAAGCTACTGTGTTGGGTATAGTGGGGTCTCACCCGATGACGCAGTTAATTCGTACAGATTTGGCAACTTACAAAGTAGCGATCGCGGATCTTTACCCTACCACTAATGCTGCTATACCTGTATCTTCCATCATTGTTACCCAATCTACAGGCGAACGAGCAGTAGTTTCTATTAATGCAGTGAAAACTCAAGCTAGTAGTTCCTCAATCCCGCCTGATATTTTACAAAACATTGATATAGTGCTGATTGATGGGCATCAAATGGCTGTGGGTATTGAACTTGCTCAAATGGCTAAGGCTCAGAATATCCCAATTGTGATTGATGGTGGTAGTTGGAAAAGTGGATTTGAGGAACTCTTACCTTTTGTTGATTACGCGATTTGTTCTGCTAATTTTCATCCTCCCAACTGTCGCACAGCCGTAGAAGTTTTCGCCTATCTTAGTGCTTTTGAAATTCCCCACATCGCCATTACCCACGGCGAACAACCAATTGAATACTTAAGTTGCGGCGATAGTGGCGTTGTTAATGTGCCACAGATTCAACCAGTTGATACACTGGGTGCTGGAGATATTTTTCACGGTGCTTTCTGTCATTATATTTTACAAGCAAGTTTTACTGATGCGCTGGCTCAGGCTGCGAAAGTCGCCGCTAATGCTTGCCAATTTTTCGGTACACGCCGTTGGATGGAGGCTAAGTAAGTCGGCGAAAGTAAAGATAATTGGCTGAGGCTGTCATTTGTCTTTGGTCATTTGTTATTGGTAAGGATTTCAAGCCTATCTACGTTTCTTAACATAGTTTGGTGCAATTACCGACTTACTTAGCTAGAAACTAGAGGCGAGAGAATGTCACTGAATACAAGGCGAAATGAATGAAAGATTTACAAGAAATTTTAGCGATCGCTCGTCAGGTAGGATGGGGAGCAGCAGATATATTACAGTCTTATTATCACGGGACTATTAAAGACTCTAATTTAGACATTGAATATAAACAAAATGAACCTGTAACTGCTGCAGATATCGCTACTAGTCAATATATTTTAGACAATTTACAAGCAGCTTTAGGTAACGCAGATTTTGCTTATATTAGTGAGGAAACTTATAAATCACAACAAGGTAAAAATAACTCTCAATATGTATGGATTATTGACCCCTTAGATGGGACACGAGATTTTATTGATAAAACTGGAGATTATGCAATTCACATTGCTTTAGTAAAAGAAAACCGTCCAGTACTATCTGTTGTAGCATTACCAGAAGCCGAAAAGTTATATTATGCTACCAAGGGCGGCGGTACATTTGTCGAAACTCGTAATAGTTCTATTCCCTTACAAATATCTTTAAACTTAGATACAAAGCCTGTAGAAGATTTAACTTTAGTAGTCAGTCGCTCTCACCGTAACCAAAGATTAAATTATTTATTAGAAAATTTACCCTGTAAAAATCATAAATCTGTTGGTAGCGTTGGTTGTAAAATTGTTACTATTCTGGAACAAAAGGCAGATATTTATATTTCTTTATCTGGCTCATCTGCGCCTAAAGATTGGGATATAGCAGCGCCAGAATTAATTTTAACCGAAGCAGGCGGTAAGTTCACTCATTTTGATGGTACACCATTACAGTACAACACTGGTGATATTAGTCAATGGGGTGGCTTATTAGCGAGTAATGGTCTATATCATGAGAAGTTGTGCCAACAATCTGAGAAGATTTTAGCGAGTTTTTCTAATAGCTAAATATTGGAGTCAAGAGTCAAGAGTCAAGAGTCAAGAGTCAAAAGCTGTTTATCATTGGGTAATTGGTAATAGGAATTTATCTTCTTGTCTCTCAATCCCCAGTCCCCAATCCCCAGTCCCCAGTCCCCAATACCTATGCCGACAGAATCTTTTGAAAAAAATACCTGGGATTGGCAACTTTCTCAGTTACAGCAACAAGTAGGAGAATGGATTGAGTACCAATTTTCCCGCTTAGAATCAGCTTTACCACAATTGCCCCCCGGATGGTCAATTAGTCCTTGGTTAAGTGAACTGTTAAAATTTCTATTTTGGTTGATATTAGGTTTATTTGTAGTTTGGTTGCTTTGGCTGTTGTGGCGAGAATTTAACCCTTATATATATTCTTGGTTGAATAGAAGAGGTAATCGTTATAGATCTGTTACAAATATCAGCGATACTGAGTTATCTGTGCCTTTATGGTTAGCGCGATCGCAAGAATATTATCGTCAGGGTAATTACCAAGAAGCTTGCCGTTGCTTATATATGGCAATATTACAGCGCTTGCATGATAGCAGCGTTATTAGCCACAAACCCAGCCGCACTGATGGCGAATATTTGCAATTATTGCGATCGTCTATAACTCCTATCCAGCCTTATGAAACATTAATCACGACGCACGAACAATTGTGTTTTGGCGATGCGGAAATTCTGCCAGAAAATTATGAGCATTGCCAGCAGGCGTTTCGGGAGATTGCGGGGGAGTAGGATTTGGGGATAAGGGAGATGAGGGAGATGCGGGGGATGAGGGAGATAAGGGAGAAAGAATAAACGACAAATACTATTACCAATTACCAATTACCAATTACCAATATACCCATTCCCCATTACTGCATTACTATCTACAATATCCATAATTTAAGTATAAAGCTGTACATTACATGAAGCGCTCAAACCGCTTGGCTTGGCTGGGGGCGATTGCACTGGCAATTATCATTGTATTAAGCTTGATAGCAGCTCCCCGCAATAGCACAATTAATAGTGGTTCAACTTACAACCGTGCTGCTGATGGCTATGGTGCTTGGTATGCTTATATGCAGCAGCAGGGAACTATAATCAAGCGTTGGCAAAAGCCTTGGAGTGATATCGAAGCGCAAAAAAAACCGATTACATTGCTAGAGGTAAATAGCAGTCTCGGTTCTCCAATTATCAATTCTGCAAAACGGGAATGGTTACAAAAAGGTAATACCTTGATAATTTTAGGTGTGCGTTACCCCGTGACTGCAGCTGATTTTCACACTATGCAAAAATCCCCTTTGGGAAATGTGAAAATTGATACAACTAGAAGGCATGATAAAGCCGATAAAGAAGAAATTAAATTAGGCGATCGCTTCGGTGCTGTAGTGTGGGAAGAAGAGTATGGTAAGGGAAAAGTGATTTTTTCCACTACTCCCTATTTAGCAGCTAATGCTTATCAAGATTATTTAAGTAATTTTAAATTTCTTGCAGATTTAGTTACCAAACAAAAGAACGCCATTTTTGTGAATGAATACATTCACGGTTATAAAGATGCTGATGTGCGAGAACAAGAAGGCAAAGGTAACTTATTGAGTTATTTTGCTAAACAGCCTTTGATTGTGGCGTTGTTACAGGTAGGTATCTTATTAATAGTCTTGATTTGGGCGCAAAATCGCCGCTTTGGTAAGCCAGAAGTTTTAACTGTACCAGTTTTAGATAACAGCGCAGCTTATATCCAAGCTTTAGCAGGAGTTTTACAAAAAGCCGAATCCAGCGATTTTGTGGTTGAAATGGTGGGTAAAGAAGAACAACTACAACTGCAAAAGGCTTTAGGATTAGGGCCAATTTTACTAGAACCCCAAGCGTTAATCGATGTCTGGCTAGAGAAAACAGGCGCAAGTTCTGCTGAACTAACTACAGTCTTAAAGCTACAATCCCAAAAACGACCCATGCGTGAACGAGACCTGTTAAGCTGGTTGAGGCAATGGCGAACAATCAAAAATAGTTACTAATTACGGATTATAAATTAGTTTAATATGAGTGAAATAAATTCTGTTTTAATTCGCCTGGGTAAAGGACTTAACCAGATAATTGTTGGACAATCTAGCCTAGTACAACAGTTACTAGTAGGACTGCTAGCTGGAGGACATATAATTTTAGAAGGAGTCCCTGGAACTGGTAAAACACTCTTAGTTAAGGTATTAGCGCAGTTAATTCAAGCAGATTTTCGGCGGATTCAATTAACACCAGATGTCTTACCATCAGATATCACTGGTACAAATATTTTTGATTTGAATAGCCGCAGTTTTACTCTCAAAAAAGGGCCTGTTTTTACCGAAGTACTATTAGCAGATGAAATTAACCGCACACCGCCAAAAACACAAGCGGCGTTGTTAGAAGCAATGGAAGAAATGCAGGTAACTTTGGATGGTGAAAGTTTACCTTTGCCAGAATTATTTTGGGTAATTGCTACACAAAACCCCCTAGAATTTGAGGGTACTTATCCTTTACCAGAAGCGCAGTTAGATAGATTTTTATTTAAGTTAGCTGTAGATTACCCCGATCAAGCAGCAGAAAAGCAAATGTTACTCAATCGTCAAGCAGGGTTTGCAGCAAGACGAGGAGATATTAATCGGCTTGAAACTATAGCAACAGTAAGCGAAATTTTGCAGGCAAGGCAAGCAGTTAAAGAAGTTAAAGTATCGGAATCAATAATTGATTATCTACTAGCGTTAGTCAAAACCTCACGCCAACACCCCGAATTAGCTTTGGGTGCATCACCTCGCGCTGCTGGTGCTTGGTTGCAGACATCCCAAGCATCTGCGTGGTTAGCAGGAAGGAATTTTGTCACACCAGATGATGTGAAATCTGTCGCCTCACCTTTATTGCGTCATCGCTTAATTTTGAAACCAGAAGCAATGCTTGATGGGTTACAAATTGATGCAGTAATTGCTTCTGTAATTAATCAAGTACCAGTACCAAGATAAAGGGTAAAGGATGAAATTAATCTTCTTTCACCTGGGGAATAAAAAATAAATTTAGCGACTGTCTGTTGGCTGGTACCGTTTATTTACCTTCCCATGATCCTGATCACCGTGAAGCGATTAGCATAAAATTTGACTACTCAAAACTTTTAAAATAGCCTCTAATTAAAATCAACAAAAAGCAAATTTATTCCATTCATTATTACTGGAATTTTGTTTTCAGGTACATTCAACTGTTTAAAACATTTATCTCTATACTCTTCTCGATCAATAAAATTGTTGATTGCTTTGAGTAGGGGCTTTTTTACTTCGTAAGTTTCTTTGGCTTTAGCAATTGCCCTTAAAGGAATTTCATGATTGACGCGCAATATTGCTAAATCAATTAAATCTCTAGATTGTGTACTGGAATCGTTCCATCTATCGGCGTTAGCCATAAGTTTAGATGTGAATCTATCACCTATACTTAGGCAAGGAATATTAGCCCAATTTGGATAAACAGGGGGATCTAAGGTAAAACCTCCATTGGCTACAATTTCTACTTTAATATTTGTTTCATTGACGGCAACAGGAAAACGGATGCCATATTGATTTATTGTACTTTCACCTAATCGAATATCTGTTGAGCTTTGAAATAATGCCGCAATTCCTTCATCGTACACCAATGTTCTTAAATATCTGTAATTTTCAGTTCCGTAGGGAAAGAGAAAATCAATATCTTTACTCAGTCTAAATTCATCATATTCTAATGCCAAGAGCGTACCACCAGCAAAGTGTGCATTAGCTTTTTGCAGAACTTCTGGATTAAAAGTATTAAGGATTTTAAGTATTTTATTATGATGTTCTAGTTGAAACATTTCTAAATCTGGCAATATCCAAGAGTTGTATTTTTTAGCTAAATAATGTACAAAATCTTTTTCTGATTTCTGAAAATTATTGAAAGTATTTTGGTGATGCCAATTGCGTTGATATAATTGGATCATTTCTTTCTCTGTCAATTGATAGACATTATTTAGTTGCCAACCGACAGACTCTAGGAACGGCAGGTTTTGCGGACTAGGCATAGTAGCTTAGGGAGCATTTGCGGCTACCCTGTAATAATTATAATTTTAATTACTTTATATTTTATTTCTTAGAAGTCCCTAATTTGATATACATCCTCTTTATCATCTTGCAAAAATTGATATAGTTTAATTGCTCGTAAACCATACTCAAATGAGCATTCCCTATTATCTAACGGTTTTTCCCTTTTCTTACCCATCCTTCATCCTTTAAAAATGGTTCCAGCAGATAGAGTTTATATATTATTAGTTATAGGAATTGCGATCGCACCTATTTTGGCGATGCTTTTCGGTATTTCCACAAGTATCGGTATTACGCTTTTATTTGATATTTTCGTCCTCGCATTAATGGTGGTGGATGGTTTACGAGTCAGACGCGATCGCGTCGAAGTTAGCCGCCAAATTCCGTCACGCTTATCAATTGGTCGAGATAACCCCGTGGTGCTAACGATAAAATCGGCAAATACCAATGCTGTAATTAAAATTCGTGACTATTACCCCACAGGCTTTGGTGTTTCTACACCGGAACTCAGCACTACTGTAGGGATGAATAGTACTCAGGAATTGTCATACACAGTTCACCCCACACAACGAGGAGAATTTGCTTGGGGAAATCTTCAGGTAAGACAATTAGGATTGTGGGGATTAGCTTGGGATGATTGGCAAATTCCGCAAAATCTGCGAGTGAAAGTTTATCCAGATTTAGTGGGATTGCGATCGCTTTCCATTCGTTTAGCATTGCAATCATCTGGATCAATCCGCCAACGCCGCATGGGTATTGGTACAGAGTTCGCTGAATTGCGAAACTATCGCACAGGTGACGATTTACGCTTGGTTGATTGGAAAGCCACAGCCCGACGTGTAGGGGCTTATGGTAATACACCGCCTTTAGTTAGGGTGTTAGAACCCGAACAAGAGCAAACTTTAATAATTTTGCTCGATCGCGGAAGATTAATGACAGCCAAAGTCCAAGGTTTGCAGCGATTTGACTGGGGATTGAATGCAACTTTATCCTTAGCTTTAGCCGGATTACATCGAGGCGATCGCGTCGGAGTGGGTGTATTTGACAGACAAATGCATACGTGGATTCCACCGGAACGGGGTCAAAATTATCTCCCCCAGTTAATTGATCGCTTAACACCAATTCAACCAGTATTGCTGGAATCTGATTATTTAGGGGCTGTAACCAATGTAGTACAACGGCAGACTCGGCGCGCACTCGTAGTATTAATTACCGATATAGTTGATGTCACTGCTTCTACCGAACTTCTCGCCGCCCTTTCGCGTCTAGCGCCTCGTTACCTACCATTTTGCGTCACACTCCGCGATCCGCAAGTTGATCGTCTAGCGCATACCTTCACTGAAAATGTGACAAATACTTATGTTCGCGCAGTCGCTTTAGATTTATTAGCACAGCGACAAGTTGCATTTGCCCAATTAAAGCAAAAAGGTGTGTTGGTACTCGATGCACCAGCACACCAAATTACAGATCAGTTGGTTGAGCGATACTTGCAACTCAAAGCCCAGAATCAACTTTAACAAGTGAAGTACTACGGCGACGACGAGTTTTGAGTAAGCCCAGTCCAGCAATACCAAATAATGCCATAGTTGCAGAAGGTTCTGGTATAGGAGTAATACCAGCAACATAACGAGCGTTTTCTGCACCAATATCAATGGCAAATACTACATCGTTATAGTCTTTATCTCCACCTCCCCACAAATCTTCAAATCCTAGTATTAAGTAGTCTTTGTAATAATAAGAAACGGCATGTTGTAAACCGTCTGGATTCAAAGCTTGATTTAAACTCCAAACGCCCTTGACTGTCTTTCCATCTTTATCTGGGCCACTGATACCACCATTAACATCATTGGCAACCAATAAAAAGTCCAAGTTAGTACCAGCTTTCATAGAGCCAATATTTGTCCAGTCACCTACATTTAAAGGCTTATCGGTAGGTGTAAGCTCACTGGCTAATGCATCGTTAGGATTAGGGCAAAATTTACTAAAATTGGCAATACTTTGATTCGTACTACAAGAAGTATCACCAAAGATTTTACCTGAAGTTACTGTGGTACCATTAGTCGCTGTAAAATCTAGTCGGTTGCGGTATCCTCCGGCAGTTTCACCGATAAAGAATACGTTTACATCATGGTCAAATTTCAGTTGTAATTTAGACAGGTCTACTTGTTTGGCTTGAATAGTTTCAGGGCTTAAAGTTTTACCTTCTTCACCAACAAAAGCCCTAAAGTCTTGGATAATACTTTTAAATTCGTTTGGAGCCTGGTCTCTGCTTTTTAGATCAAACGCACTAGCAGCAGTACTTATAGATAGAATACTAGTTCCTAGAGTAGCAGCCAGCAAAGAAGTTAACAGTTGATTTCTCATGGGAATTTATTACTTCCAGGAAGTAAACATTAGTTGCTCTATTAATTCATTGATATTTGAATTTTATTGAATTTGTCTAACCTTTTCTGAAAGATTTATTCTAGTTTTATAATTACCCTATCTCATCCGTGTTATTGCTAACACTTAAGTGATGATTAGCATCTAGCTAACAATTTACATTGGTTATTTTTTTACTGGTTAATCCTGAATTTAGGTGCTTCTTTAAAAGACTAATTAGTTATGATTAAGTACATCTATGCTGGCAGATGAAAATTCTCATCCTCTAGGTGGAGTCATCTCAAAAATTACTCCGTCATGCAGTTCATAGTGTTGTTGGGAGTTCTCTGGATACCAAGCGATAAAATCATCAAATACCAGCTTACCTAAGGCTTGAATCATAAATTTTTGCGTTGCATATCGCTTTCCTTCATCCTTAAAATCTACACCAACAACCCACTGCACAACTGGATCGATGTTTTAGGGATTGATCGCAGAATTAGCCATTTTGATCAACGAAGCGCGATCGCCTGCTTTCAAACCTACAGTATATTGCACACCCTGAAGTCGCCAAGTCAAGGTTGCATCTGAGCAATTAGCGCCACAAGTAGAATCTACAAAATAGCCAGTGATACCCTTAGCTAATACAACTCGTTTCCCAATCAACTTAGGGGTTCTACGCGTTACAGCTTCCGCAGTCACAACACCTAAACGGCAAGCTGTTCCACCAGTGCAATCGGGGCTAAAACCTAGTAAAATATCGTATTTCCTCAGCGTAGCGTTTTCGACAATGGCATAAACTGGGTTAGCTCCATCCGACTCAGGAATAAACTTAGGTAATAACAGTCTAATTTTTATCTTTTGTTTTAATCTTGGTAAAATCGCCTTAAAAACCGGATGTGGTTGAGAATCAACGGTTTGGACTTGACTTTGGGCAATCTTCTGAGGCTGAGGATTGGTAGATGCGATCGCTAAACCTGATAAGCTGCTGCTGACTAGCAAAATTGCGGCAAACGCACCACTGAAATTTCTTAAACCGAATATCATCCGCATAACCCTATTTATAGGTAAATACTTAATTGATGACCAAATTTTAGTATCAAATTATGCGGTTTGTCATTTGTCAACAGTCAACAGTCAACAGTTAACTATTCCCTTTAACTACAAGTAGCAGCTGAAGCTGAGTTCACTTTTGTTAAATCCCCAGTGAAGACAGCTGTGTATTTGTAGGGTGATGTACCAGTGCAATTCATTGCAGTTTTATTAGGACGGCGGGGAGTCCACCAAGAAGTTGCATTTACAGTTAAATTTACACCATTCCACAACAATTGGTTGACTACTAAAGAGTTTGTTTGCCCATCACTCGGCCTTTGAGCCGTGAGAAATGTCGCGTAGTTTACATCACCATTACTGGGATTTATCCTGGCTATAACTGCTACTTTTGGGCCGCCGCCACTACCATAACTACTTAGCCATCGACCAGTAGCAAAGCGGCGAAAATCATTTCCTGGCTGGCTACCAGTAGCAGAAAATACGCCATACAAAACGCTTCCGCCATCCCAAAACAAACCATAACCAGAACCATCATCACCAGTGGTTTCGTAATCATCCCGACACCATTGTTTGACACCATTATTAAAAAGGATGATGCGAGGATTTTTGTTATTAGAAGATACTTGCCTATAACCGATGTAGATTGTTTTGCTCCCACTAATGACCCTGGGGCCATTTTTAGCTTTGATTGTGGCTTCACTATCACCACAAGTGAATGGCACACTATTACCAAAAGATGACTGTACAGTAGTTTGGGCATTAGCTGAAGGAGCTATGTCTGTGATTGCTAAATCAGCGCCTAATACCACTGATAAAGATAACAGTGCCAAAGATTGTGGCAGTTGGCGTTTATACTTCATGGGAATTGTTTTGATTACATTACTTTACAAAAACAACACCGTATCATGAAGTTTACATGAAGCTTTAAACAACTTAATGTTTATTAATAATGCCTTGATAATGTGTTGTTATTAAGCATCAAAAAGATGGATATATTAACTAAATACAAAAAAAATTGCAGTGCGAACACATTGAGATATTGCACTTAAAACCTGATAATTGCTGGTTCTATGCCTGCAGATTATCTAATACTAATTTGAAAAAAGAATTTTACAGATTGTAGGGGCAAGGCATTGCCTTGTCCTCTAGAATATATTGATGTGTCACCAATATTATTTGAATTGATATAATAAGCAATTCATATTTTAGAAATTTAAAATATCTAGTGATTCTTCAATTTCTAACTCTAAAATTCTTTCTTTTGCATCTTTATGTTCGGCTATTTTACCAGCTTTCCAATATAAATCTGCGGCTTTTTGAAAATCGGCTAATGCTCTTGTTTTATCATCCATACTTACTAAAGCATTACCGCGATTATAATAGGCATCTATATAATTGGCATTAATTTTAATCGCCTGACTATAATCTAAAATTGCGCTTTGGTAATCTTCTAAATCACACCTTGCATTACCACGACTGTAATATGCATCAGCGTAATTAGGGTTAATTTTAATTGCCTGAGTGTAATCTGCGATCGCACCCTCATAGTCTCCTAATTCTGCACGTGTATTACCGCGATTATAGAAAGCTACAGCATCATCAGGAGCAATTTTAATTGAATGCGTCAATCGCTGTTGTTCTTTTAACAAATAACGCGAAATTACTCGATTTTTATCTGCAACAGCATAATTAGGATTAATCTTAATTGCCTGTGTATAATCTTCAATTGCACCTTGATGATCGCCAATATGAGAACGAGCATCAGCACGGTTCATATAAGTAAGAGCAACATCAGGATTTATTCTAATGGCTTGGGTATAATCTTCGATTGCCGCTTGATAATCTTTTAGTTGATAACGCGCTAAACCACGCTGGGTATAGGCTTTGGTGTAATTGAAGTTAATTTGGATAACCTGAGTATAATCTGCGATCGCACCCTCGTAATCGCCTAAATGGTAACGCACCATGCCGCGTTTGTAGTAAATATCGGCATTATCAGGATTCAGTTGCAAAGCTTGGTTGTAGTTAATAATTGCTGTATCAGATTCGCCTTGCTCAAAAGATTTATCACCTAGATTTACATACAATGTATTTAAATCAGCAGTGCGATTTAATACAACTTCTTCTGCTTCCGGCAAAGCTAAATGCTTGATTATCTGATGATTATTTTGATTAGTAGGTTGAATTTTTGGTAGATCCTGCTGCGAATTATATTGATAAATTGTAGGTGGTTTATCCTTAAGTTTAGCTGTTTGTAACTCTTCTAAATAACTGAATAAACCCCCAGCATAAAGTAATTGATTAATGCCAAATGCTATTCTTCCCCTTTTCAGCTTAATCATTTGCGTAGGTAGAAAACCAGCTAAAAAAAGGTGATATTCTTGTTGAGCTTCATGTACTTCTTCTTGAATTAAAACGCAGACAACAACTGCATTTCTTTCCACTTCTTCAGAACTAACAGACCATCTAACTCTATCAATACTGCCATGACGCGATTTAACTTCCACACCAATTGAGGGTTCAGCAGTGAGGGTAAAATCTACCTTGCCATCACCACCGATTTTTTTTTCATAATCTACTTCTGTAATAAAATCAGCTAACCGTTCTTTAACAACTTCCTCACCGAGTTTACCTTTTAAGTTGCTAATAAAAACATCCCGGACTGGCGAAGTACGCTTATACTTTTCTGCCATCAGCCAGCAAAAATCTCGGAGAGTTTTTAACCTTTCTCCAGAGATTATAGTTAACTCACTATATTGACCTTCTGTTTCGCAATGAAGCAGACAACCACTAGTTAACCTTCTAATAAAATCAGACTGTAGCGATCGCAGTAAAGTAATCCAGTCCATTTATATTTCTGCGAGTCTTTTGATGGGATTATTTTATTAAAATATCAAATCGGCGTAAATCGGTGAATGTTGGGGTTTGGTAATGGGTAATTGGTAATTGGTAATTGGTCATGGGTAATAATAATTTCCCCTTTTCCCTTTCCCCTTCCCCCTTTTCCCCCTCATCCCCACTCACAATTGATCCCTCCTTACAAGCCAGAAAAGGTAAGCAAGGAGGGATCAGGGAGCGATACATTAAATGTATCGTCTGCAATTGATTGTAACTACAATGCACTTAAAAGCGGTCAAGAGTACGGCAAACTGAGTACTTGAGGCGATTTTGACTAACAACTAATCAAAAAACCTCATCTTCAATACCGCGCCACCATTCACCCAAATTCATCATATCTTGGAAGATATCTTCTAATTCCTCAACATAGACATCTTGAGGAATCAAGGCTTGACGTTCTTGGAGTTTTTTGAGGCGAAGTTGTACTAATAGCCAAGGTTTAGCGATGCTATCCGTGGCTTCCATGTATTGAGCCAGCTGTCTACTATCCATGATTTTTATATTTGTGATGATGCCATTACTTTTTACGATACAAGACGTAGCCGTAAGTGGCCATTTTTTATGCATAGTTTAAGTAGGCGATCGCACTTCTATGCCCTATGCATGATGATTGCTGTTGGTTAAGGGGGACTGGGGACTGGGGAATGGGGAATGGGGAATGGGGAATGGGGAATGGGAAAAAAATCTTTCATACCGATTCACCAAAAATAGGGAATAGATTCAAAGCCCAAGACCTCAATTCGTCGAAGTTTCTTAATTTATACCAATTTGAAAAAAGAATGCGACAGATGGTAGGGGCAAGGCACTGCCTTGCCCTCTAGAATAGATTTGATGTGTCGCAAACATTATTTTATTTGGTATTACCAGGAAAAATAACCAACTGTTCACCTTCAGAAGGTGGAATTTGCACTTCAAAGCCTGAAGGTTGGAGTTCAAAGCCTGAAGCTTGCAGCTTTTATCTCGAACATTGCAGTTTTTATCTTGGAAGTTGCGCCTTTTAGCCTCAACATTGCGGCTTTTATCTTGAACGTTGCACCTTTTATCCTCAACATTGCGGCTTTGATGCGGAAAATTGCAGCTTTTATCTTCAACGTTGCGGCTTTTTGCTTGAAACTTGAGACAATGAGCAAGAATGATCGCACTTTGATGGCGGCTGATGAGTGAATTAACAACAGTCATCGTGATGGGAAAGAAATTAAAACAGGCGATCGCACAATTCGCGGCTTGTTGTGCAACGCTTGCCATAAAAATTGCCTAACCGGACTCCATATTATCCCCATTCGCCACAACTGGCTCAAACAAAATCCCCATTTCTTAATTACGAATTACTCTTTTGTGCCTTGCAACCGCAAAAAATGCACCCGTCCTAATGCATCACCTGCAACAACTCTCACCCCATCGGCTGCAACAGCACAGCAAAATATTGGACTATCTCCTATGAAACTGGCAATTACTTCCCCAGTTTGCCAATTCCAGACTTTGAGGGTGTTGTTATCAGAACCAGAAATCACATACTTGCCATCTGGGGTGAGGGCAATCGCCAAAACAAAGGAACTATGACCATTGAGGGTACGCAGTTCTTCCCCTGTTTGCCAATTCCAGACTTTGAGGGTGTTGTCATCAGAACCAGAAATCACATACTTGCCATCTGGGGTGAGGGCTAATGCATTTACCGAGTCACTATGACCTTCTAGGGTAAGCAGTTGTTCACCAGTTTGCCAATTCCAGACTTTGAGGGTAGTGTCAAGGGAACCAGAAATCACGTACTTACCATCTGGAGTCAGGGCTACTGCTTTTACCGACTCACGATGACCCACCAAAGTACGCAGTAGTTCACCAGTTTGCCAATTCCAGACTTTGAGGGTCTCGTCATCAGAACCAGAAATTACGTACTTACCATCTGGAGTCAGGACAATTGCACTTACATAGGAACTATGACCTTCTAGAGTAAGCAGTAGTTCACCAGTTTGCCAATTCCAGACTTTGAAAGTCTCGTCATCAGAACAAAAAATCACATACTTACCATCTGTAGTTAGAGCAATTGCACTTACATAGGAACTATGAACTTCTAAGGTACGCAATTGTTCACCAGTTTGCCAATTCCAGACTTTGAGGGTGGTGTCCCAAGAGGCAGAAATCATGTACTTGCCATCTGGAGTCAGGGCAATTGCACTTACATAGGAACTATGACCTTCTAGGGTAAGCAGTTGTTCACCAGCTTGCCAATTCCAGACTTTGAGGATGGTGTCAAGGGAACCAGAAATCACGTACTTGCCATCTGGAGCCAGGGCTATTGCACTTACATAGGAACTATGACCTTCTAGGGTAAGCAGTTGTTCACCAGCTTGCCAATTCCAGACTTTGAGGATGGTGTCAAGGGAACCAGAAATCACGTACTTGCCATCTGGAGCCAGGGCTACTGCACTTACATAGGAACTATGACCTTCTAAGGTACGCAGTTGTTCACCAGTTTGCCAATTCCAGACTTTGAGGGTGTTGTCACCGGAACCAGAAATCACGTACTTGCCATCTGGAGCCAGGGCTACTGCATTTACCAAGTCACTATGACCTTCTAAGGTACGCAGTTGTTCACCAGTTTGCCAATTCCAGACTTTGAGGGTGTAGTCTTCAGAACCAGAAATTACATACTTGCCATCTGGAGTTAGGGCTACTGCATTTACCAAGAAACTATGACCTTCTAAGGTACGCAGTTGTTCACCAGTTTGCCAATTCCAGACTTTGAGGGTCTCGTCATCAGAACCAGAAATTACGTACTTACCATCTGGAGTCAGGGCTACTGCTTTTACCGTGTTACTATGACCTTCTAAGGTACGCAGTTGTTCACCAGTTTGCCAATTCCAGACTTTGAGGGTGGAGTCAACAGAACCAGAAATCACGTACTTACCATCTGGAGTCAGGGCTACTGCTGTTACTAAGCTAGTATGACCTTCTAAGGTACGCAGTTGTTCACCAGTTTGCCAATTCCAGACTTTGAGGGTGTTGTCACCGGAACCAGAAATCACGTATTTGCCATCTGGAGTCATGGCTACTGCATTTACCGAAAAACTATGGCCCACTAGAGTACGTATTTGTTCACCAGTATGCCAATCCCAAACTTTCAAGGTGTGGTCACGTGAAGCAGAAATCACGTACTTACTATCTGGGGTGAGAACAATTGCATTTACCGAGTCACTATGACCGACTAAGGTACGTACTAAGGAACCGCCAGGGGAAGTTAAGCTGGCTGTTTCCGGAAGCAAGCCAGGGGTTTTGCATTGCTGCACCTGCGTTAACAATCTCTGAATTTCTGAACCTTCAAAACCCAGCAACCGCCCTAATAATTGCCCCGCCAATTGCTGTTTATCCTCATTTAAAATATGTGCCGACAGCCTCAACGCACCTTGAATTAACTGTAAATTCTCATCTTGGGGCAAAAAATCATAATCCGCTAGCAACGCATTTATATTGATGTTCTCCAACTTCGCTTGTAACCAGCGAAAATCACACAGCAGTTGTTGTAATTCCCCATCCCTTCCCCCAGCCAGCAAGTGATAGGCTAAATTCTCCCAAATATAGCCGTCATTTTCTAAACTATGCCAGCCTGCGGGGTACTTTTCGCTATAAGCATTTAACAGGCGATTGTGTAAAACCCCTATCCCCTCACTTTCGGTTGCTAAGGTCGTGTACTGCTTCCTGACATAATCAAACTGCAAGTCATGCAACCGCAAATTTCCCGCTTCATCCCGCAAAGCCAGAGATTTACTCACCAATTCATCAATGACATCTTGGCTATCAAACTCATCTAACCCCAAGGGTTGCCAAAAAGTCTGCAAAACTGCTTCGGGTATAGGTGTATCTTCCGGAAACACCGCAAAATCTAAATATCGCTGTTGGCAATTTTCATCCAAAGCTGCCACACTAACAGCAATAGCCTTGAGTAAATCGGGATAAGGATAATCGGGAAACTGTTGTTTGATTTTCTCTAAATCAGCACACCGCAGTTTTTCTAAAATATTCTGCCAGCGATTTGCAGGTTTTCCTCTCATCATCGCGCCCACCATCGCCAATGCTAAAGGTAAATACCCACATTCTCGCGCTACCTGCAAAGCAACATCATTGTGCGGGCTAGGTTGCAAAATCTCTGGTTGATTTGACCATTTCGTCAACAGTTCTAACGCCTGTTGTTCACCTAAAATTGCCAGCTGATACTCTTCCCCTCCCAACCCCGTGACTATCGCCCCATCACGGGTAGTAATTAACATCTGACAGCGTTCCCCCAACACATCAAACGCCGTCGCATCATCCAAACGCCAGATATCATCCAAAATCAGTAAGTAAGCTTTATCTGCAAACAACTCCCGTAACCGCGCTTTCGCCAATCCCACCTCAGTAAACGCCGCTTGCTTGTCACCCAACGCCGAAGCCAGATAGGATTGCCAAGTTAAAATCTGAGGCGTTTGTCCAAATGTTACCCATAATACCCCATCAGGAAACGCCTTTCTCACTTCTTCATCCCGCGCTAAGGCTGTAGCTAAGACTGTTTTACCAATTCCGCCCATTCCTTGCACACCCACACGGCGACTTTTCCCTGTAATCCCCACAGGTTGCTTTGTTGGTGATAATACTTTCTGTTTTAAGGGTGCAAGTTCTGCTTCACGGGGTAAAAAGTGCGGTGGTAACTCTGGGACGTTGGTAAGATTGCCTAAAGGTTGGTGATGGGGGGTTAAATGGGTTTTTTTTTAAGTTCAGGAATCAACTCGCCAGAGACACCAGCTAACTGAATTGCATTCCGCGCAATATTAAAAGCAAACTCTACAGGTGCACCTTCATCATATTCGGGATTATAAGCCAGAAGCGCATCGTAAAAACCCACAACAAACTCTATCGCGGCTTTATCTGCGATCGCATCATTCATCCCAATTACATAATTAATCTGTTGGGAAATAGCCTCAGCTTGGACTTCGGAGTAACAAGCATTCAACAGCACACATTCTACTTGCTTAGAAAACTGTCCAAACAACCCAGCTAATGCTTCACCCGTAACTAGCTGTGATTTTCCCGCTTCATCCTCAAAAGCTAGTCCTTGTTCCTTTGCACCATGCCCAGAAAAGTGGATAATATTCGGTCGATAATCCAAAATAGCGCGGCGAATATCCCTGGGACGGACGGCTAAATCATACCGTAAGTCAAAGTTCTCTCGATTTAGCGATCGCTGCAAGCCTTCCTTAATATCACGCAATTCTTCATCGAGGCGCAATCGTGATGTATTGCTGGGATTTGCGGCTAATATCAGAATTTTCTGCGGTTTAACAGTCATTGCCAGGGTTGGGAAGGGCTGTTTTTAAGTATACATCTTGGGAATGGGCATGGGGCATGGGGCATTGGGCATGGGGAAGAAGATACTCTGGCTTCTTCCTCTGCGTCTCTGCGCGACGGACACTTTGCTCAAGTCGGCAAAGCCGCCCACGCAAGTGTCCTCCTCTGCGTGAGATAATAACACTCTTTCTCCCCCTGCTCCCTGCCCCCTGCCCCCCTGCAGTCTCAAAAGGAGAAAGGGGAAAAGCACAAAGAGAAATCACCTTTCCCCTTTAACCTTTCCCCTTTACCCTATAACCTTACATATTTAGGCGGCTAAATTCTCAGCCGCAAAATCCCAGTTAATTAATTGATCTAGGTAATTTTTGATAAATGCAGGACGGGCATTTCTAAAGTCGATGTAGTAGGCGTGTTCCCATACATCTAGGGTTAACAGTGCCTTTTGTCCATGAACTATGGGGTTCTCTGCATTTGGTGTTTTGATTACTTTTAAAGTACCACCATCATCAACCAGCCAAGCCCATCCACTGCCAAACTGAGTTGCAGCAGCGTTAGAAAACTCTTCTTTGAATTTATCAAAGCTACCAAAATCTTTATCAATCTTGTCGGCTAGTGCGCCGGAAGGTTGTCCACCACCTGCTGGCTTGAGTGAGTTCCAGAAAAATGTGTGGTTCCACACTTGAGCCGCGTTGTTAAAGATTCCGGTTTTGGAGGAGTCTTTAAAGGCAATTTTAATTACCTCTTCCAAAGATTTATCAGCAAGTTCTGTACCATCAACAAGCTTATTGAGGTTATCTACATAAGCTTTGTGATGCTTGCCGTAGTGATACTCAAAAGTCTCGCCTTTCATGCCATACGGCTCTAGAGCATTAAAGTCGTAGGGTAGGGGGGCTTGTGTAAATGCCATTGTGTGAAATCCTCTCTTTACCGTTTTCCAGTTTAAAGCTATTTAGTTGTTTAGGAAATTACAGCTTTTATGCTCAGAAATTTTATGTCCTAAATGTTGGAACATAAAACTTAACATGGTAATTTTACTACCAAACTGAAACTTAAAACTATAGATTTTTTGCAATAGGTAAAATCAGCAATCCTATGGGGAAAAATACAAAATTCACCAACTCACTATTGAAGGCAGATCTAGAATTGACACCCTAATAGTGGGAGATGGGGCCTGATGCTGCTTGGTGAAAGTCAAGAGTCAAAAGTCAAAAGTCAAAAGTCAAAAGGACTAGATTAATAGGTGTTTAAGGTATTTTCATCTGGTTAGTTATTTGTGCTATGCTGCGCTGAATTTCGGTCTAGCCTTTCAGATGGTGATTATTGCTGGCAAAGGAATATTAGTTGGGTTTTCACCTCAGTTTTAAATAGCCATGTTCAACCATTCTATTTAGCGCCACTCCTCAGGCTAAAAACTTCTAGCCCTGGAAATATTAGTTTAATGATTTAAAATCTATCTTTAGCTAGATGAATTCATCTAGAAATCAATTTATACTCAAATATTACTAAATTTAGTTGCTAGCGACATATTAATTTGCGATCGCAAAATTTTCGCAGACATGCATGTCTTCATCAATGGTTGGCTCTATATGAGCAAGTCGCAGCTAGGATTATTTTTCCCAGGTTTGTTTGTACGGTTAAGTCAAAAATTAGCGCTTGGAGACTGGCGACTAGGTACCGAAGAATAGCGTCTTTCGCAAATTGGTTGGGGTTGAAAACCTAAATCTCAATTTCAATCCCCAAATACCATTCCTAAGTTCCCAATCCCCAGTCCCCAGTTCCCAGGTAAATCAAAGAGATGACAACTGTAATATACGTTGTTGGCAATAGTCAACGATTTTAGCCGTAACTTCAGATGCGCTAAATCCATCGGTTTGGATTTCGATTGCATCTGCTGCTTTTTGCAAAGGTGAAACTTTGCGCGTACTATCTTTCCAGTCACGTTCGGCAATGTCCCGTTCTAACTGTTCTAGATTAACTTCCGGCAGATTTTGTTTTTTAAAGTCTTCCTGGCGGCGACGCGCACGTTCAGTTACAGAGGCGGTTAAGAAGATTTTGACTTCTGCATCCGGGAAGACATGAGTTCCAATGTCTCTTCCTTCTGCAACTAAACCACCTCTTTTCCCCCAGCTTTGCTGTTGTTTGACTAAGGCTTTACGCACCGCAGTCTGTGCAGCGATGGCTGAGACTTTAGATGTTACCTCTACAGTGCGAATCACTTGGGTAACATTAGTTCCATTAATCCAAACCTGCACAGGAGATTGTAAATCTTGGCTAGGAGTCAGTTGAATTTCACAAGAACTAGCTAATTCCGCGATCGCACATTCATCATCTATGGCAATACCTTGTTGTAGCACCAACCAAGTAACAGCGCGATACATAGATCCGGTATCTAGATACACCAGACCTAGTTTTGCTGCCACTTGCCGCGCCACAGTAGACTTACCTGCGCCGGCTGGGCCATCAATAGCGATGATGGGTAGGCGATCGCTTAATAAAATATTGTCAATCAACCGAGTAGAACCAAGACGAGCTGCGATCGCGAGCATTCCTTCCTCCTTAACTGTAACTAACGACATCAATGTATTCGGCTCAACCAATTCAATATATTCCACTAAAGCATTAGTGACCATTGCTACTTCTTGGCGAACTGCCGCGATCAGCTCCTCGCTGTTGCGAACCCCCGCTTTAAAAGCAGCTTCAGCCTGTTGCAAGCCACGATATAAAACCGCCGCCTGCTGTTTTTCCGATGCACTCAAATACTGATTGCGAGAACTGAAGGCTAAACCCGACGCTTCGCGCAGCGTTGGACAAGCAACAATTTCTACCGGAAAATTCAAATCAGCTACTAACTGTCGAATAATTGCTAGTTGCTGACCATCCTTTTGGCCAAAGTAGGCTCGGTCAGGCTGTACCAAGTTAAAAAGCTTGGTCACAATTGTGGCCACACCTTGGAAATGACCTAGCCGAGAACTACCACACAAGCCTGTTATCATAGCAGAAGGAGGGATTACTTGTGTAACCTTCGATTCTTGTATACTCTTCTGCGAAACTCCCATTTCTTCCGGAGTCGGAGCAAAAATTAAGTCCACCCCAGCTTGTTCGCACAGTTGCATATCAAGCTCTAAAGTCCGGGGGTACTTGTTATAGTCTTCATTGGGAGAAAATTGCAGTGGATTGACAAAAATACTAACAATCACCGTAGAATTTTCTTGCCGCGCTCGTTGCATCAAGCTTATATGACCTTGATGTAACCCTCCCATTGTTGGTACCAAACCGATAGCAGTCCGATCCCAGCTAGACATTTCATCTAGAACCAGATCATCTGGAACCAAACATTTACTTTCCAAGCGGCGTTGAGTTAAAAAGCAGCTTAAAGCTGCAACTGTTGTCAGCAGGCGCACAAAAAACCCCTAGTTTTTATCGATCCCTCCCCCGTTAGTTTATCTCTGAAACTGGGGGAAGATTTGTTCAACTAGGGGAATTTAAGTGATAGCGAATCGAAACGTAAAGAGTAGAGAGTTGAAAGTGGGTAGGAATTTTATAAAAAAGTATTAAGTTCCGAGAATTAGGGATCAAGACAAAGAGAACAAGGGAACTCTTCAGACTTCAGCCTTAATCCCTTCAGCCTTTTTTATCTGCCTAATACTTCAATCTTAACGGGTGCAACACCACTACCCATCATTCCTAAAATCCGCGCCGCACCAGCAGACAGGTCAATAATTCGACCCCGAATATATGGGCCACGGTCAGTAATAGACACAACCACAGAACGACCATTGCGGGTGTTAGTTACACGCACTCTTGTACCAAAGGGCAAGCTACGATGGGCAGCAGTCATGCCTTCGGGATGAAACCTCTTACCACTAGCAGTACGGCTGCCAGAGCCATCATAACCGTACCACGAAGCAATGCCACTGAGGGTAATTCGCACTGGGCCAATGGCAACTTGCTGTGGCAACTTGGGTAATGATAATGGCGAACGAGTTGGTAAATTTGCAATTTCGCTGATAGGAGATGCATTACCGATGAGCCTCCGCATCCGGTTGGTGGCTTGCAATGCATCTTGTGCTAAATCATTGGTGGAATTTGCTAGGCGGGTGTTTTCATTGATTTCCACCAATTCTTCGCCTTTGATTTTGATCGTATAGCGATCGCCTGATTTTTGCAGATCGGAGGCACCTTTGTTCTGGCTTTGAATGGCAACTTTCCCTTCGCCGCCTCCTTTCCAGCTGACACTAATCTGACTGGCATCTACACCGTCCCGCAGCAGCTGGTTAATCTTTGTTGCTATTACACCAGCTCTTTCTACTGGGTCATCGTGAGTAGCGCTGATTTGGTTACCTACATCCGTCAAATTCCCATTACTTGCCACTTTGATTGTGTTGCTAGCAAGAGGGGCGTAACCTTGTACGCCCCCAGGGTTGTCAATTACTCCAACCTTGCTATCACTACTCTCGGCTGATAAAGAACTCAGAAAGGTAATAACAGGAATATTTCGGATAAAAAGGGTTGCCGCCTTACGACCTGCAACGCTGTGAGAATGAATTTCTGTAATCGCAGCATCAGAGGTTGGTTTCCCTGCTGGGGATTGGTACTCTCCTACTTTGACAACCTCACCTGCTGGTGATGGTTGAGAAGCAAGAGCATCTCCCTTGGTTGTTTGAGTGCGTCCAACTGAGGGCATCCCTAAAACAGTTAGAAACACGGCGACAATAGTCCACAAATGTCTTTGATTCATGCGTCCGATTTTAAAGCGACTGTAGAACAGAGGTTTTACGGTTCGTGGGATTATGCACCAGTAAAAGTGTTGTTCCCTTCAACTCGAACTCGTTCCGCTTTCACTTTTCTGTTTTGTAACTGCAACAGACTAACACGAACCTTTGAGCTTGGGGATCAGGGTTTTAGCGTAAGTCTTGGTAACTTTAGCAAAATTAGATTCTATTTTCAAGGCTCAAAGCTTTCTCAAATGCGGATTTCGGCTATGTAACGTTTTTTTTGATAAGTAATACTTTTCTTATGAAAAATTAACATTTTCAGGGGTGGAAATTGAGCGAGATGCTACCAAATATTTCACCCAGGATACTTATATATGTAGCTTTTCAACCCTTCGAGATTGACGCAAAACATTGGCTGAAAATCTATAACTAATCATTTTAAAATTTGCGAATATATACTTATAAAACTTAATTTTATTTTATTTTATAAATCTTCAGATTTGTTTCGTAACAAGAATTACAGAATACAAAATATAAACCTCACATTAACTTAATAATAACTTAAAAAGTTATTTTTGTTACATATGTGACGATAAGGATAAATTCACTTTTAGTTAAAAATAAGTTATCTAATTAACTTCAGCTTTTAGAATGACTCAGTATAAATACTTTAAAAACATAAATGTATAATATATAACATGTTTGCATTTGCGTACTCTCAAAAACGACACAAGCCATCAGCAAGGGTCATTAACTAGATACATCAGCAGCGATGAACTGGCTTAAAGTATAGGTCACAGGAGATGGTATCGATTTGTTTTTGGGGAAAGGGGAAAGGGTAATAGGTAATGGGTAATTGGTAATTGGTAATTGGTAATAATAATTTCCCCTTTTCCCCTTCCCCTTTTCCCCCTTCCCCTTTCTCCCCTTATCCCCAATACATGAAAATAAAACCACATTTTTGCCTACAGTAGTTGATTGAGTATGATTTTTTAAAGCAAGCTGTAAGCCTCATGGCACACCAAGGAAGTTTAGAAATAGTCGCATCGCCATTTCCCGATGTTCTCAAGGAATTGCATTCCCAGTACAAGTCGCTGCGAGATGGTCTAGTAGCAAACTACATTCCAGAACTAGCAAAGGTAAATCCTGACTTGTTTAGCATTTGTATTGTGACGGTAGATGGTCAGGTTTATGAAGTTGGCGATTATGAGCAACTATTTACCATTCAGTCAATTTCTAAGGTCTTTGCTTACGGATTGGCCCTTGAGGATCATGGACGAGATTATGTGTTAACTAGGGTTGGTGTAGAACCGACAGGAGATGCATTCAACGCCATTATCCTTGATGAGCAATCCAATCGACCATTAAATCCAATGGTAAATGCAGGTGCGATCGCCACCACTAGTTTAATCAAAGGTGCTGGTGCTACCGAACGTCTCAACCGGATGCTGGATATGTTTAGAAGATACATCGGTCATGATGTATTCGTTGATATTTCTGTATTTACTTCCGAACGCAGCACCGGACATCGCAACCGCGCCATGGCCCATCTCATGCTCAACTTTGGCATGATTGATCAAAATATTGAAGAGTCACTAGATTTATACTTCCAGCAGTGTGCGGTGATGGTAAATTGCCGTGATTTGGCAGTGATGGCGGCAACTTTAGCAAACAAAGGTATTAACCCCATTACTCAGGAACAGGCAGTAAAAAGTTGTTACATTAAAGACATATTGAGTGTCATGTACACTTGCGGCATGTATAATTTTGCTGGTGAGTGGGCTTATAAAATCGGTATTCCTGCGAAAAGCGGTATTTGCGGCGGAATCTTGGCTGTTGTTCCCAATCAAATGGGAATTGCGGTATTTTCGCCACCATTAGATGTGCGGGGTAACAGCGTGCGCGGGGTTAAGGTATGCGAAGAACTTTCCCAGCAACTAGGTCTACATCTATTTGAGTGTTCTAGTAAAGGTTCAAAGTTTGGTGAAACTTTCTGTCCACCACCTGCAACAGCATGATGGTTAATCGACACTGCAAAAGGTAGCATTTACAACCAAGCCAAAATCTCCACCTTCCCAACTTTGTATTCAGGATTAAATATCATGGCTGAAGAAAAGACTTACCTAGAGCTTTCTGAAGCAGATGGAGGTTCCCATAAATTTTATGAAGTCATCATCAAAGATACTGAGGTGACAATACGTTATGGTCGTATTGGCGACTCAGGGCAAACTCAGACGAAAACTTACCCTACCCCAGATAAAGCTAAAGCCGAAGCCAATAAGAAGATTAAAGAAAAATTGGCGAAAGGTTACGAACAAGCCGTTATGGGTGTGCGTCAGAAGCGTTCGGTGACTCGACGCGCAGTTACCAGTACCACCTCGACAGCACAACAAGCGCCAATCCTCTGGAAATTTAACTCCAATTCCGCAGCCTTTGGCATTTTTATTGACGATAATCGTTGCTGGGTAGGTAATCAAGCAGGTCAAGTTTTTGCGCTGAATCATCAAGGTCAAGTTATCAACCAGTTTAAGCTGCCTGATGGTGTGAAATGTTTAGTGGCTGATGATATCTGGATTTATGCTGGCTGTGATGATGGCAACGTCTACGACCTGACAGGGAAGTTACCAAGGGTTGCCTATAATATTGATGAAAATGTCGATATTTTTTGGCTGGATATTAACAATGGCTTGTTAGCCGTTTCCGATGCTAACGGTGGTGTCACGACAATCGATCATGAAGATGAATCACAATGGACGCGTTTAAGTCAAGGTCAATCTGGCTGGATGGTGCGTTGTGACGAAGCTGGTGTCTATCACGGTCACTCTCAAGGTGTGACTATGTATGATAATCAAGAAGGTCGGATGCTTTGGCATCAACAAACAGGTGGTGCTGTATTATTCGGTTGGCAAGAAACATCAGCCGTTTATGCAGGTACAAGCGACCAAAAAATTTACTGTTTTAGCAAGCAAGGTAAAGCTGGCCCAGTTTACAAGTGCGACGCATCTGTTTATTCTTGCGCTACAGCAGCAGATGGTAAGTATGTGTTTGCTGGTGATAACAGTTCATCCATTTACTGTTTCAATGAATCAGGAGAACGCCTGTGGAAGCTTTCTACTGGCTGTGCTTCAGCTTTATCAATGCAGTTTTTTGAGAATCACATCTATATAGTTACCACCGATGGTTCTCTAGCTTGTATAGATGCTAGTGAAGCTGCGATTCAAGCGGCTCAAGCAGGTACAATTCCCCAAGCAGCTATTATTAAAGCACCAAAAGGAGAAGGCGCAGCACCTTCTGCTGTTGTCGAAACTACAACAGATAGCAGCCAAGGCGTAATTGTTGAGTGCTTCAAAGAGGGAAATAAATTGAGAGTCCGCGTTGTCTCGCCAGGGTACAACCCCAACTGGAAAGTACAATTCCCTAAAGATATTCGCCAAGAAGGACAGCGTTATCTTGTAGAAGAAATCCGCGAGTCAGCTAGTGGTGGCTTCTACCGTGCGTTTGGCGATATTAAAAAGTTAATCTAAGGTCACGATAAGCTGGTGTATATTCAAGTTGTACATTCTCTGTTTAAGACTGTTATTTGTCATTTGTTCCTTGTTATGTACATAAAAATGACTAATGACTAATGACGAAGGGAAACTTCACGGGTAGTTAGTAATTTAGATGTGTTTTAGCTTGTAAGCTAAGTAACCATAAACAATTTTAGGTTCAGGCTTCAAAATAAAACCTTCATCAGGTTGGAACATTCATCTTCAAGTTTGAGACTCTTGACTTTTGACCCTTGACCCTTGACTCTTGACTCTTGACTCTTGACTCTTTTAAAAATTTTATTACCCCAATAGACAATCTATTTGTTTTTGGGAAAGCTTTTTTGCCAGTAAAGCTACATCTTCCTGGGGTAGTGAGGATGTGCTATAAAATGACAGTTTGTGCTTTCGGGAAGTGTAGTCATAAAAAATGGCAAATCTATCAGACTTTACAGGTAACTTACCTCGATGGAAGATGCTACCAGTGGCAGCAAAGACTACTGTACCTGCTGGGCCTAGACAAGATTTATAGTTAGCAGGTGATATTACCTGTTGCATAGTTTTATCTTGAATATAGCCATGATGATATTTAAGTAATTGAGTTACTGATTCTGTTTCAGATATGGGGAGATATTGAAAAGGCCCGTTATCTTCATCCATATCATGTAAATAAACAATAATTTTCAGTACTTTTTTATCTTCTTTATCTATATGCCATAGCCTAGATTTTTGCTCTATTTGGTTGGCAATATCTCTACGAAAATATGCTCCATGATAGGCTACTGGTAACCTCAGATAATTCTCTACTATATTAATTAAACGTTGTTCTACTCCCCAAAGAAAAATCTCTGGATGTGCCATAATTTGTTGGGAAGTTGCATGAACAACGAATTCATTGTGATTATCTGTAAGCATTGGTGGGATTTCAGGCATCAAGGTTTCTGCTGCTTGAAACATCTTAGAACTCGATGATATTCCCAAATCCGCTAATGAAGTAATCACGACTCCTTCAGTATTTAGAGTTTCAACGATACTTTGATCAGTCGCAGAGATTAGCGGTAAATTTGCGATATGCATTTTCACTAATTTTTGATACTCAATCTCTGCATGATGCTGCAAAAATGGTAGATTATAGATATTTCTGAGAAATTTATTTTGTACCTTTTTAAACATGGTACTCATATATTTTTAGCAAGCTTAATATGTAAGCAAGATGATGATTTGGTTATGTATTGTATGTACTTTTTTCTTGGTTTGTCCAAGTATTTATCTCTGAATTCATAGAAAGTTTATAATAGCTTTATAAATTATTTTTACTAATTAGTATTAGTGGCTTATCTTAAAAATAAATTAAAGTTATATATCTAACAATGAATATTTCCGTATGTAGAGAAATATAGGATTATCATTTGTTTGCAAATAACTTCTCAGCAAAAACTAATTTAAGTGGTTCTTCATTACTTGTTATGCCAAAATAATAAATTAAGTCCAGTTTAGCAAACACCTAACTCTAAAGTTTTCAAAATTTCTAAATCCATAAGCAGAGCGTTTAATAAGCTTCAATTTGTTGTTAATTCCTTCAACAACACCACTTGTTGTCCCATGATCAAAGTAAGCAATAATTTCATCAAACCAACGAATCATAGTATTGTTGCTCTGAGGAAAATATTTTTTGGCTCTCGATAGCCACATACCTAGTTTAAAGACTCCCGTATACCAATCTCCTGTGAAGTTGAAAATTTTTCTAATTTTTTCTTTTAACTCATGCATTAATTTCAAAGTTGGCGAGACGCTTTTAACTTGTATAAGTTTTTGAACCTGCTCTTCATTTAAATTATCTTTATTTTTCAGTAAGGGATATTTACTGTTTTTCAAGCCCGCTAATATCATTTCATATTCAGCTTTTTTACCTGCTAAGGTTGTTTTTTTAATGAGCTCCTCTATATTTCTCTTTTCTCTTTTCCTTTGTGTGTCTAGTTCTTTATTTATTTGCATCATCACATGAAATCTATCTGCCACCACCTGAGCATTAGGCATTAATTCTGTAACTAAGTTTTTATAACCTTGCCACAAATCAATACTGACCTCTTCTATTTGATTTAAAACCTCAAACCCCCATCCTGTCAGTACTTCCTTGATTATTTCTTGTGTTCGCCCATTCAGAATTGCCAGAAGTTTAGATGTGTCTAAATCTATTAAGACAGCACAGTAATGACCTTTTCCTTTTACTAAAGCTATTTCATCAATTCCAAGTCTTTTTAATCCCGAAGGTTTTGAATCATCATACTCACCAGATGCATCTTTTAGCATTCTTTCTATTTCTTCTGTCGTGACTATTCCCTTCGATGCAACACTATGGATATCGTTTTCTATCACTTCTTGTATTGTTTTTTCTGCTAGCCGCTTTGTATATGTTCTTTTCTTACTTACAAATTCTAGGTCTTCACTAAAAGGCTTTCTACATTTAGCACATTTGAATTGTCGTCTATTTATTTCTAAAAATACTGGTTTCTCTCCCAAAGGTAAATCTTTAACAATGTGCCGATGATTTTGATGTAATTTCTCGCTTTTTGTCCCACAATGAGGACAAACACTATATGATTTAACTGATTCAGTTTGTAAAATAATACCGATTCCTTCATGGATACGTTGCGATATAACTTTTACATCTTTTAAATCCAAAATGTCTGTGAGAATTTTTATTGCTCTTTTCTTCACCATGAATGTAAATGTATAAAAATGATTCTGGTTCTATCTACAGAGAACAATAAATATTCTTTCTATGTCAAGTACAGCAAGGGTTAGGATAATAATTTGATACAGTTCATTACATTTTTTTGGCTTTTAGTTTAACTTTTTGGCATAACAGGTACTAAAGAACCATTTAAGTTAGACAATTATAATACTTATCCCTCACCATCTCTTAGTAGAAAAGATATGGCTATCCATAATTGGATAAATTTCAACACTACCTTTAGTTAGATATTTAGATATTAATAAGACTTACGCGAATGTCATATTTTTTTCGTTTAGGTTTGTCCAGGGTCAAATGTCAACAGTCCAAAAAACCTAAATTTTTGACCCTTGACCTTTGACTCTTGACTCTTATGCCAGAGGATCACTGTGCCAGTTGCGTAAGTCCTGATTAATTGAATTGGATTTCATAAAATCTAGCAACTGGGACTAAAATATCAGCGTTTTATCATGGCAAATTGATAATATTAAGTTCATATGTAAAATAAATCTCTCAGTAAATTAACAATCAAGCATCAATTAATAAAAATTCTTTTATAAAGAAATATAAACTGATAATTACGCTAAACCTAGCAATCAAGATACTATCTAAGCAAAGCTCGAAATCTCAGTAATCGTTATTGTGACTGCAAAATTGTGCATGAGCGAATTTTGTGGAGTCTCATGAGGCATAAATCATGCATAAACAGTGGAAGTGCGATCGCTCATTTAGTCCTAAGCTTACCCATTCGCCTCTAATCTTAAACTTTTAGCTTTTTTGTCAACTACCTAAAGATGGAAAAAATGGCTGATAAGTCTAGCCTTTAGCTAGTTGTTAAATTCAAGCGATCAATAAAAAATAGTAAATATCAAAATAATGCGCTTTTTCGTCAATAAATACTAGACTCATGCTGCTGAAAAATAATGTAATTAAGCTTTTTCAAGTTAGTCATACAACCTCAATACCTACTTTGTAGTTTCCAGACTCCGTTACTCAACCTAAATAAATTTAAGAATTTGTATTAATTCTATTTATTTGGGAAACCTCGCCAGATACTCTTAGCAGTCTTACTATTGCTGAGTTTAATCTGTGATTCTGGAAAAGCTCAACTCTCATCACACAGTTAAATTTGCCTCTATCAGGCAAGCATTTAAAAATACATTAATGAAATGTAATGGTAGGTGGTTATAGAAAATTTATTATTTAACATTTCGCACTCGTAGTTTTAGCTCATAGGCAAACCCCAGCATCATCTCAAGATGTGTTTCCACTTCATTTCGCGTACAGCACTTTCCAAGATTCAATCAGGGAATTGAGAAACGACTCTACTTGTTTTTGGAGGATATTTTCATGTTTAATTGGTTCCGTGCATCAGTAAAAAGCAGCTTCCTCGCTTTGGGGATGATCGCTGCTACATTAACTCCTATTGTCATTTCTATACCTGCCTCGGCTCAAGATACTTTTCCATCAACAGGTAAGACAACATCAGGTACTACAGCACCAGCTACTACAACGCCAGTTAATACAGCACCAACTACTACAGCACAAGCAACAACAAGCTTGTCTGATGTGGGTTCAGATTACTGGGCGAGTCCATTTATTCAAGCCCTAGCGCAAAGAAACGTAATTGCAGGGTTTCCTGATGGTACTTTTAAGCCCAATCAGGCTGTGACTCGGGCTCAATTTGCAGCCATGATTCAAAAAGCCTTTAATCAAAACTCAGTTCGGCAATTACCTGCTGGCGGATTTTCTGACGTTCCGTCCAACTTTTGGGCAGCAGATGCGATTCGGGAAGCCTACGAAACAGGCTTTATGTCAGGTTATCCAGGAAATGTATTTTTACCCAATCAACAAATTCCTCGGGTACAGGCGATCGTTGCGATTACAAGTGGTTTAGGTTTAACTAGTAACGATAATGCATCTAATGTATTGAACACTTACTATTCAGATGCTGCAGGAATTCCCAGTTATGCCGTCAATAGTGTGGCAGCTGCAACACAAGCCAATATTGTAGTTAACTATCCAGAAGTTAAACAACTCAATCCACAACAATCTCTCACTCGTGCTGAAGCAGCAGCAATTTTGTATCAAGCTTTAGTTAGACAAGGACAAGCGCAACCTATAGCTAGCAACCTTCCTGCTGCTAGCTATATTGTTGCAGGTAGTACTACTAGCACTCCTCAACCTGGTGGCACTGATATTGTTTCTTTAGCTGCATCTAGCAGTTCTTTTACCACACTAACTTCTTTGTTAAAGACAGCAGGTTTAGCTGATACTTTACAACAAGCAGGCCCTTATACAGTTTTTGCTCCTACTGATCAAGCATTTGCAGCTTTACCACCTGGGACTTTACAGCAATTACAGCAACCAGAAAATAGAGAAACATTGATTAAGCTGTTAAGATACCACGTGCTTCCCGGTCAATTAACCTCTAGTCAGCTGTCAACTGGGCAAGTTAAGACAATTGAAGATGAACCTGTAAATGTTCAAGTTGATGCTGCTAACAATCAAATTGCAGTTAATGGTGCAAGAGTCATCCAGGCAAATGTGCAAGCTAGCAATGGTGTGATCCATGCGATTAACCAAGTCCTAATTCCACCTAATCTGACTGGTCAGCAGCCAGGTGGCACGAATGGCGGTACCACTGGCGGCACAACTGGGGGTGTAACACCTGGTAGAAGCACCCTTGGTGGCCCTAGCTATGTAGGTGTTGCTGGTAACATTGGTTTGACAGGTACTAATGCTCTCAGCGTTGGTAACTTCTCAGTAATTAGTAAACTCGGTCTGACACGTAATATCTCAGTAAGACCATCAGCGATATTTGGGGATAATACCTTAGTGTTGGTTCCCGTAACATTAGATTTCAGACCACAAGCAGAACCAGTTACAGGACAGCAACGGTTCCCCATCGCTCCTTTTATAGGTGCTGGTGTAGCTATCGATACTTCCGGTGATACTGATATTGCTCCTCTGGTAACTGGTGGTATAGATGTTCCTTTAGGTTCTCGATTTACAGCTACAGGTTCTGTGAATGCAGCCTTTTTTGATGACACCAGCGTGGGTTTAACATTAGGCGTTGGTTACAACTTCTAGTAATGCAAGGCGGAAGTCAAAAGGAGCCAGTGCGTTGCGGGGGTTCCCCCGTTGTAGCAACTGGCGTTCAAAAGTCAAAAGTCAAAATGTCCATATATCAAGGCTTTTGGCTGTTTGAAAGGTTAGGCTTTATTTACGTCGTGTTGTACTAGTATTAATTGAACATAAGTTACGCCTGATGTGAAATAGAAATGCCTATTATTCCATCAGGGTTTATAAATTGCCTCAAAACTATAGTTTTGGGGCAATTTATATGACGAATTTTCAACTCTTAGTAGATAGCCTAGAGCAGCACGCCAGTCCGCTCAACGGGGGGAACCCCCGCACGCGGCTGGCTCCTATTGATAGACCATCTGACAATGAAGAACAAAAAAAGTTTTATTCAGGCAAGAAAAAACAACATACTTTAAAAAGTCAATTAGTATGTCTGCCAAATGGCAAAGATATTATTGATGTAGTAGTAGGATTTCCTGGGCCAACATCAGACATAAATTTATTTAGAGAACAACAGAAAAAATTTGATTCTGAACAAAAATTTGTTCGCGTAGCGTCTCGAAGAGAGGGTGATAAAGGATATCAAGGTGGGAAGAATATATTGGCTTGCAAGTTCTAGGACGGGTCTAGTAGGAATCTGAATGTATCGGTGCGATCGCACCATCATCGCACTGTGGACTAACCACGCCTATAAAGGGTATATGGATAAAAGTTTGATGCGATTAATCCTTTTGTTATAAGCCTTTTAACCATTTTGATGAATTCTTTATTTTCAGAATCTATTACGCGAACGATGAGTAATAACAGACAAAGAGGAAATTCTAGTTCAAACTCTCAATCACTTGAGAATAATTGCAGGAATTCTTGATTAAATTTTGTATTATTTAATTTCCAAATTTTTCATCCAAAATCCTTCTTGAAAAGTTTGCTACGTAGGGAAACCCTCCTTGCAACTTTTGTCTTCTCTACGAGATGCTGCGCCAACGACAAGCTACGCGTAGCTTGCTTCTCCGCAGGAGTACGCAAAATCTAAAATTCCAAATTTTGAAGGAGCGCACCCTGAAATTGCACAAAAAAGGACGCACCTGATGATTTTTAAATTCTTGAAGGAGTCAAATTATTTATTTAAGCCTGTTCCAATACTCCTGGTGGAATCGGCACAAGTTGAGGCGTTGATAAACAGGTTCCCTGTCTATACCAAATACCATCAACCTCAAAAGCCTCGAATTGAGTGGTGAGTATCGCCCAAGCGCGCTCATTCAATCCCGCAGAATATGTCCAGGTGAACTGGCGATCATTATGTAACCTTTGTTCCAGTTCTGCTAAATCCTCAGGTAGCCAAAATTGGGTCATTACCCTCTGAGTCGCAATTTCTGGTGGTGTCTCTAGCATCTCAGCCATTGGCTGATTGACAATGATTTGCTTGCGAGTATCTTGTCTAACAATACTCACAGGACGCTCATTTTCTGCAGCAGCTACCATGCGGTACAACAATTCTGACGGTATTTGCAACTGGCTACAAAACACAGAACCTTGATATTGTAATATCCGTTCCGCAGTTTCTGCGGATGTTGGCGGTTCTTGCGTCGCCATCCACCCAAAAAATTCAATTGGGTTCTTACAACCTCGCCAGCGAATCCGCACTTTCCCATTAATTCTGTATGCAGTTTCACTGAGAGCGTCTCCGTAGCTTTGAGCAAGCTGCGTAGCATCACGCTTAGTAGGAGCAACAATTGAAACTCCTTCATAAGACATTTTATAATTCCATCCCGGCAAGTTGAGGATTCTAAGAATACTCACACTCATCTTCTTTGACACCTCCAGAATCTCTATACACTTTTACACCCCTAGTATCTTGATATACGGACAATTTAAAAGTTTCTTCCCAAATCTTTACTCTTTCCTCCTCCGGGATGGCTAAAGCCGATGTGATAATTGCAAAGTCTCCTGGTGTAGGTAAAACTTCACCCTTGCCTAACGCTGATAAGTTTTTTATTCCACAGCGTTTCAGTTCTGTCATATTGGTTCGCACTAAATCAGCAATGGTTTTGGGAGCAGCATTTCGAGAACTGTTCGAGCGAGAACCCGTTTTTTGGGCTATCCACTCATGGGTCATCTCTTCGATCGCATCGCTTTGGGAAATACCCAAACGAGCACAGATGCTCTTGAACTCCAGCGCTAAATCTAGGGGAATATAGCCGCTGATTTGCTTGTAATCATCAGAACGCCTTCTGTCAGTCATATACCGAAATCCTGAATATTACGCTTGTCTTTTATTTTCTCTCATGAAGTCACAAATGCAAGACATTTTTTTTTGTCTTAATTAAATGACAGCTTGACAAAAAAAAATGACAAACTTAGTATGAGAACTGGAGCAGTAAGCGGCTGAAGACAAAAAACAGTAGATACCCTTAGAAGCTAGCTGCTATATCTTGTAGCTAGCTTCTCACTTTTTTGTAGATGCGAGAGTTTTTTTGAGTCTCTATATATTCAGTATATCTGCTTATAAAAATTTGGCAATAGTACCTAGACAAATAGTTTTCAGGGATTTTTAAATTTCAAGTAGAGAATAAGGCGGGTAGATTTTCATACTTGGGGAGGGGGTAAAAATTGTGTTGGGCACGGGGCATTGGGCATTGGGCATTGGTAATTTATTTTCCTCCTGCTCTCCTTCGGATTCGCCAGTCACTCATGGGGGGAACCCCCAAGACCGCGCTGGCTCACCTGCTCCCTGCCCCCCTGCCTCAAAATATCTGGTTGCTCTGTGAGTTCCATAATTTTTTCAAATTGAAAGTTATCTGCTAAATCAGTTAAAAAGGTTTTTAAAACAGCATTTTCTGTGGAAATCTGCTCAAGCAAGTCTAAAATCATACCATCGCTGCACTGAGCCGCCGCATGGTAGAGCTGGGTGAGCCATTCCGGTGACATTTGCGATAACAAAGGCAGTAATTCGGTAGAAGTGAGAATTTGTTCTTTTTTATTAAGGTTCGCCTTGACTAATTGATTGCTGTCTTGCTGGTAAAGATATTTGACTCCTAAATAAGTACTCAGCTTTTCTAGTAAGATTTCTTCGCGGAAGGGTTTATTGATTAAGTCATCACAGCCAGCTTTGATCATGGCGGCACGCTGTTCTTCAAAAGCATTGGCAGTTAAGGCAATAATGATAGTGCGGCGCTGAGGTATGGAAAGTTTGCTTTCGGAAGCTTTAATAAATTTTGTAGCTTCATAACCATCCATAATTGGCATCCGCATATCCATAAAAATGAGGTGTGGTTGCCATTCTTGCCATTGAGCGATCGCTTCTTTACCATTAGTAGCTTCTTGCACCTCAAAACCGATAAATGTTAATAGCTCGACTATCAATAAACGACTTTCTCTAGCATCATCAACTACTAGGATGCGATATTGTTCTTGATGAGGTGCTAAACCAATAACAGGGGTTTTAGTTGGTTGGAGATGAATGTCCCTAGCTGAAGCGAGGTTAATTTGAATATCAAAAGTAAATTTACTCCCTTCACCTAAAGTACTACTAACGCTAATATCTCCACCCATTAGTTGTACATATTTGCGGCTAATGGCTAAACCTAGTCCTGTTCCCTGTTGCGATTTTCTGCCAGTTTCAGTTTGTCCAAAGGCTTCAAATAATAAATCAATTTCTTGGGGTGCAATGCCAGGGCCAGTATCTTGAACTTCAAATAAAATTTGAGTGAGATGAGATTGATTTTGCTCTGCTTGCTGCGATGTTACCCGCAGTATGACGCTACCTTGATGAGTAAACTTAATAGCATTTCCTAAAAGATTGAGCAGAACTTGCAGTAATTTACTTTCATCAGTTTGCACATATTGGGGAAGCTCATCAGCATATTCAAATAGCAACTGTAAGTTCTTAGCAGCAGCCCGGAAGTGCAACATATCTTCCAAGCTTTTTAATAAATGAATTAAATCAAAGCTTGTAACATTCAAAGTAGTTCTACCAGCTTCAATTTTGGACATTTCTAAAATGTCATTGATTAAATTCAACAGATGCTCACCAGCACGATTAATAATTGCTAAGTGCTGCTGATGTTCGCTGGATAAGGTATTTTCCCGGCTCATAATTTGGGTGAAACCAAGAATGGCGTTGAGTGGTGTTCGCAATTCATGGCTCATGTTCGCCAGAAATTCACTCTTAGCCCGATTAGCCGCATCAGCTGCGATCGCAGCTGCTTGTAATGCTTGTGACTGACTTTGAGTTTGAGCCAGCAATTGCGCTTGCTGTAAAGCAACTCCTAGCTGATTACCAATTTGGACGACGATGTTTATTTCTTCTGTTTTCCATTGGCGGGGGCCAGAATTTTGGTAACTAGCTAATAATCCCCACACTTCATTGCCACATAAAATAGGCACAGTAATATAAGCTTTAGCTTGCAGGCGCTTTAAAAAGTTGATGTAATTGGGTTGAAATTTGACTTTGTCAATGTCTGCAACATAGCGAAAATTGGCAACTTGGGTATACTCAATCTCTGGGATAGTGTTCAGATCTGAATCTCGCACCTGCTGCAGACTCTCCAACATTTGCCAGATGCAACGCCCTTCTGCTAAAGCGCCTTCGGTGAGAGAAGGGTCATTTTTTTGTGCTTCTATGAGCGAAGACCAACCAAATCCTACCGATTCAGAGACAAATTCACCAGTCCAATCGGGATGGAAACGGTAAACCACAACGCGATCGCAGTCTAGTACTTGTCGTAGTTCTTGGGTGGTAGCGGCGAAAATCATGTCTAAATCTAAGGTTTGGCGCATCCTTTGAATCACTTGGGCGATCGCTCTTTCCCGTTCGGCACTTTCCTGTAAGGCTTCTTCTGCTAGCTTGCGCTCGGTAATATCTGTAACTGTGCCGATATAGCCCTTAATTTCGCCATCTTCGCCGATTTCTGGCAATGCCTGACAAATTACCCAGACAATCCTACCATCAGGGCTGAGAAAGCGATGTTCCATTTTATAGGGACTTTTGTTTGCCCTAGATACATCCCAACTCAACAAAACGGCATCATAATCATCTGGATGGATCGCTTTTACCCAAGCTCTACCCAGAGACTCGACTAAGGAAAGCCCAGTAATTTCACTCCAGCGTTGATTAAAATATAAAACATTGCCATCTACATCAGTATGGAAAATACAAGCTGGTGAGGCTTCTGCTAACAGTTGATATCGTTGTTGACTGGCTTGTAAACCTAATTCTGCTAACTTCCGCACATTGACATCTGCTAAATAACCCACACACTCGATTGGGTTTCCCGCCTCATCGCGGATTAACCGCACTTGCTCGTATATCCAATGGTAAGTCCCGTCAGCGTGTAAAAAGCGGTATTCGTAAGACCGATACTCCTGCTCAAACAGCTCAGAAAACTTTTTCAAAATAGATTCCACATCTTCTGGGTGGACGTGGCGCAACCAGAAACTCGAATCTTGGAGAAATTCTCGCGCTTCATAGCCGAGCATTTTCTTCACGTTCTCACTCATAAAAGTAGTGCCAAAATCCCCAGAGGTTTTGCAGCTATAAATCACCACTGGGCTAGAAGTCAGGAGATATTGTAAGCGTTCGTTAGCTAAACGCAGTTTTTGCTCTGCATATTTGCGATCGCTAATTTCTACCATGACTGTACCCACACCAGAAGGGCGATCGTCTTCACCAGGAATGGGAAAATAGGAAATTAAAAAGTGACGTACCGTATCTGGTTGCTTGGGTGCAGGGCTGCTGACTTCTATGTTGAGAATTGGTTTCCCAGTTGATAGTACCTGCTCGTAATATGGAGTGACCACAGGGGCAATATGGGGAATAATTTGCTGAATAGTCTTACCAATGTGGTCTGTTTGGGGATATCCATTAATATCTGCCTGTAATTCGTTGATTTGCACAAACCGCAGTTGATTATTTAAAATACTCATTCCCACAGGCGCACCAGAGAAAAAGGCATTGAGGCGCGCTTCTCTCAGGGCGATTTCTTTTTCTAAGGCTTTGCGTTCAGTGATGTCTTTGTTTGTACCTGTCATTCGCAGTGGTACACCCTGTTCGTCACGCTCAAAAATCTGCCCGCGAGTTTGAATCCACTTCCAAGTACCTGAAGCGCAGCGCATCCGAAATTCTACTTCATAGATTGGGCTGACACCTTGCAAATGCTGCGCTAAAACTGCGTTAACTAAAGATAAATCTTCGGGATGGACTAATTGTTCAAAAGCTTGGACATTATCTTCAATTTCATGTTCTTCATAGCCCAGCATTTTCTTCCAGCGCCAGTCACGATAAATTTTGTTACTGGTGAGATTCCAATCCCATAATCCCAAATCGCTGGCTTCTAGTGCTAATTGCAAACGTTCTTCGCTCTTTCTATGGGCTGCTTCTACCAATTTTCGCTGAATTAATCCTCCTAGCTGGGCAGCAACCGCAGATACTAGCAATAGCAACCGCTTATCAACTTGTACCGGGCTGCTTTTGAAAAATGCCAAAATCGCCAAAACCTTGTTACCAGCTACAATTGGCACACCAAATACAGCTTTTAATCCTACCCTAGCTGCTTGTGGCGATCGCAAAAAAATAGGCTGTGTGACACGAGACACATCTTCCAACCATTCTGGTTGTTTCTGTTGCCAAACTCGCCCTGGCAAATCTTCGCCCAGATTTAAGCTAATAGTTTTACTTTCTAACCCAAATTCTTCTAAGCTGCTATCTTCACCGTACCAACTGAGAGTATGTTCTAAAATTTTGCCATCATCGCTTGGTATCCAAGCTTCGCCAAAATCCCAGGCGATATTTTGGCAAATTAAGCGCAGAATCACCACTAAAGCTGTGTTTACATCAATGGCGCGAGTTATTGCTTGGGTAGTTAACAGCAATAAACGGCTTTCGTTTTCAGCTTGCTTGCGCTCAGTGATATCTTTAGCTGTACCCAGTATGTATTGTTGCCCATCAATTTCAATCATTTCCGCGCTGAACAAGGTAGTTTTCACTTCGCCTGTAGCTGTACGGACATCAACTTCATGGTTACGAATTGCTTTTGTTTGGCGCAAAATTTGCTGCAGATAAGCATATTCTTCTGGATTGACCCAAATCTGCAATTCTTGGTTAGTATACCCAATGACTTGAGCATGGGAATAACCAAAAAATGAACAAAAGCTATCGTTAACTTCGATATAGCGCATCTCCGGAATAATACTGAGGCTAATCGGGTCAGGAGATGAGCGAAAAGCCGAACCTAACTTTTCTTCGGAAATGCGGCGTGCGGTTTCAGCACGTCGGCGTTCTCTTGCTTCTAGGGCTAAAGAGACTAAATTTCCCAAAGAACGGGCAAAATTTTGGTCTTCTTGTGTCCAATGATGAGCAATTAATACAGATTCCAAGCATAAAACACCGACAGTTTTTCCCCCTAGCCGGATGGGTGTATCTAGCATGGAAGTAATGTTTAAGGGAGTCAAGTAAGACTCCAAGAACTCTTTAGTGCGAGGATCGGTGCAGGCATCATGGGCGACAATTAGTTGGTTTTGATGCAAAGCTTGGAAATAAGCCGGATAATCTGCGGTGACTAGGGAAACACCTTCGCTATGTTGATCTTGGCTTTGCTCAAATAAATCTATGCACTGCAAAATTGTCTCGTTTTCTGCATATAGCCAAACACTAGCTCGTTCCACCGCAATATTTTTTGCCCCTACTTCTGTAATCAGACTCACAGCTGCTTTGAAGTCGCCTTGATAAAGCACCTGATTGGTAGCGAGTTCTGTAAGTACTAAATTATGCTGACGCAGCTTAATCGCACTGGCTTGTAATGCTTGTTCGGCGCGTTTGCGCTGCGTAATATTACTAGCTGTACCAGTAATGCCAACAACTTCGCCCTCATCATTATGTAAAGCGATCGCATTGATTGTCAGATACAGGATGCTACCATCTCTCGTAGTACAGGTAATTTCATACTGAAAAATTGACTCGCCATTGAGAAGACGCAGAAACACTTCCTGCATCTGAGTAACTTGGCTAGGTAGAATAAAATCAGTAAACGCCCGCCCAATCATATCTTGGGGTTCGTAACCATATAACTTTCTCACCGCCGGATTAATAAAAGTAATTAATCCTTCTATATCCACAGACCAAATGATATCTTGGGAAGTCTCAACTAGGTGACGATATTTACCTTCACTGGCTTTAAGAGCAAACAGACGCGCCTTCCGCGAAGCTTCGCTGATACGAATTTGCTGCTGGAGTTGGCGATTTTGCTTTTCTAATTCTGCACGTGCTTGTTTTTCTGTTTCTAATATTTGAGCGCGCTCATGAGCAACAGCAATAGCTGCAGTGGTGGCTTGTAAAAGTGAGACTTCCGCATTTTCCCAAAAACGGGCGGCGACACAGTTATCAAAGCCAATGAAACCAAAAAACGCACCTTTGACAAAAATCGGGAGAATCAGAATTGATAAAACTCCCTGACTAGCTAAAATCTCCCGTTCTAACTCCGGACATTCCGCCACAATGTCGGAAATCATTTCGCCTTGTGATAATAAGGTAGCCCAACGTGGAAACGACTTATCATAAGCAACGCTTTGTAGCGCAGGGTTATGATTTTTTGGCTGAATTCCTGGCGCACACCATTCCGCACATTGGCTCATCACTAAACCGCCTCCGGCTGTATGATGATTTTCAAAAATATATACACGACTAACTTTTGCGGCTATCCCCAAAATTTGCACAATTTCGCCGTAGTATTGCTTATTGCCATCGAAAGTAGATAATTTGCGTCGAATTTCTAGCAAAGCTTCTAAATAGCGTTCGCGAGATTTTTGGGTAGCTTGTGCAACTTGGCGATCGCTGATATCTATGAGTGTGGTGACTACAAAATATTTACCATCATCCTGTTGCCCAATTACCTGAGTCATTTCTACAGGTAAGCGCGAACCATCTTTACGGGTAATAATAAATTCTCTTTTTTCTGACTGAGTTGCATTAACAATAAAATTTTTATATTGCTGAATTAAATTAAATTTAGCAACAGCTGTTAAATTCGCATAATGTAGGGTAAATTGCTGACCAATTAGTTCTTCACTGGTAAATCCATACATTTGACAGTATGTAGGATTTACCTCTAAAAAATATCCATTTTCATCAGTCAGACAAATGCCTACTTTAGCACTATGCAACATTGCATCTATATATATGTTGCTGTGCTGTAAATTCTGCCTTTCTGCTAATAAATGAGGATTTTTAGCTGTTAATCGTTGTTTGAGGTCTTCAAGAGAAAGTTGATTCTTGACCCGTAAGACAACATCTTCTAAGTGTAAGGGTTTAGCAATATAATCAACAGTACCTATTTCATAGGATTTAAATTTTTTAAAGAATTCCTCTGGATAGCTCAGGAAAATTATCGGGATATTTTGTGTAGTCTTTTCATATAACAGATATTGCCAAAGTTCATATCCATCCATCTCTGGCATGAGCAAATCTAACAGAATTAAATCGGGTTTAAAAGCATTTACCTGACTAATTGCGAGTTTTCCCGAATTGACGCTTTTAACTTGATACCCTTGACAGCAAAGAATATCTGCTAAAAATTCTAAATCTTCTGGCTGATCTTCAACCACCAAAATTTTGATTTCCTGAATATTAATTGCCATATTGATTTTTTAATTTGATTTCAAAGAGTCAAGAGTTGGAGAGACGCGATTAATCGCGTCTGTACAAGAGTCAAGAGTCAAAGAATTAATTTTGTTCAACCTTCATCCTTTATCCTTTTGAGCTAACCTCACAAGTTCCTCAACTTCTAGGTTTAAATTTGTGTTAAATCCAAATTTTTAGATTGATTTTTGATACCAGTGTATGTTTGATTTTATGAAGGAGCAAGTATGAGTGCTACAGCATATAAACAATATCCTTCCTGTGCTTCTGTCTATGGCCCAGTAGAATCATGGAGATTTGGGCGATCGCTTGGCATCGATCCTATTGGTTCACAATCTACCTGTTCCTTTCACTGCATCTACTGCCAGTTGGGAAAAATTGAAGCCATGACGACTGAACGCCAAATTTTTGTCCCAACATCTCAAATTATTGATGAGCTGCAGACTGTATCACTAGATCATGTAGATACAGTCACCCTCAGTGGTAGTGGTGAACCCACACTAGCCCTGAATTTAGAGAAAATTATCGGTGTTGTCAAAAGAATTACCAAAAAGCCCACAGTGGTTTTGACTAATAGCACCTTGCTATCCGATCCCCAAGTGCGTAGGGATTTGATCATGGCAGATACAGTCGCTGCAAAACTAGATGCCATTTCGTCAAATCAATTGCAGCAAGTCAATCGTTGTGTAGAGACAATTAATCTACCAAGCCTTGTGGCAGGAATCGAGCAATTTCGTCAGGAATATTCAGGACATTTGGCTATTCAAACAATGGTCTTGTCTCCTTGGACACCAGAAAGGATTATGGATTACATCCAAATCCTTCATATTTTGCAACCGGATGAAGTCCAACTCAATATTCCTGCCCGTCCCCGTGTTTTGGTACGCCAATTAGACGCACGCGGTAACGATATTCTCCAACCCGCGCCTTACCTCGTTCAAAATCTCAGATGTGTCAGCACAAAAGTCTTAGCTTCGTTAGCTAATCAAATTCACAATGCAATGAAAATCCCGGTGCGTTATCCAGGAATGGCTGTGCTGGTTTAGAGAGACGGGATTAATTCTGTCTGTACAAGAGTGCTGAGTTAGGAGTGGAGAAAATAGGGTTCGGATAAAACCAATCGATTGACGTTTAAATCCTGTAGAGACGCGATAAATCGCGTCTTTACTGAGCGAATAGTCAGTTATGAGTTTATTTAACAGCTAAAGCTTCAAAGGAGGAAAAAGATGGAATCCCAGCCAAATCACCCATCGCAACAACTTATGGAAATTCCCCCTGAGCATCTTAATATTATGGGCTACGTTGATGAATCTGAAGTCAACGGGCCTGGTTGTCGTGCTGTTGTTTGGGTACAAGGTTGTTCCCGCGAATGTCCTGGCTGTTTTAATCCAGCATCTTGGTCATTCGAGGTCAACCAATTGATATCCGTTGACACCCTTGCTGAAAATATTTTGAAAAAGCCGCGCAACACAGGGGTAACTTTCTCTGGCGGAGAACCCTTTTGGCAAGCACCTGCATTGGCATCTTTAGCACGGAAGCTGAAAGCTGCTGGATTAAACGTGATGTCATTTACTGGCTTTACCTTAAAGCAGCTGCAATCGGAATCTGCTCCCCCAGGTTCGCAAGATTTGTTAGAGCAGCTAGATATTCTAATTGATGGGCCGTTTGTAGAATCTTTGGCGATTCATTCTCCTACGTCTCCAGTCTCATCCAGCAATCAACGAGTTAACATCTTTAATCCTGCTTTCCAAGACAAAATTACCTGGGCTAGCGACCAGATAGAAATTCATGTCTTTAAAGATGGTAGTCGGTTGGTGACTGGCTACCAAAGTTTGTGGCAGCAGGTGGAGTAGGGGGTTAGGGATTGGGGACTGGGGATTGGGGACTGGGGAGATGAAGAAGAAATTCCTATTACCAATTACCAATTACCAATTACCTATGCCCAATGCCCCATGCCCCATGCCCATCACTTAATTTCTTTGAAATCTTCGATTGTGAGATATAACTCTTCATCGGCCATCTGACTGTTGTAATCGATGTTAACTTGGGTCGGATAGCCGAGTTTTTTGTTGTAATTTACATTGAGGCTGGATGCTTTTTTGGCGATCGCATCCCGAATTACATTGAAAACTTTGGGCAGTGTACTGTATTCCTGAAATAACTCAGGATTGACTTTTTTACCATTTTTATCGGTAATTGAAGTTGTTTGCCCGTTACGCACTTCAATTGTTACTGGGCCTCTAGCTTCTTCTGTACAGAAACAACTTCTACTAACTTTGTAGCGATAGTTGCGGATTCTTTGCTGACTCCATACCCGGCGATTCTGTCTAAATTCCTGTAAGTTTGTGTTTGCGATCGCTGATGACTGTGCTATCTGTGTTGGAGATTGAGATATTGCTGGTTTGTTTAAACCCAAAGCCAGTAATAGCCCTGTACTTACTAATCCAGCACTAACAATAATACCTAAGCGCATATAAATAAATTAAATGGTTATAAGTTATGAGATTTTGACAAAGCTTTTAAAGTTCCTGATTAGCTTTGCCAAAGTTAAATTTATGTTTTTTAGTTAAATTTGCTACTAGATAATCTCAGTCTTCTCTGTATGCTGAGTTCGATAACAGAGAAAAAGCGATCGCATCTGTGCCTAAATTAACTCTTCAGTAGATATGAGGGATCGCGAAAAATCAGCAGGATCTTGCTTTAAAGTCTTAATATTTCCTTAACTTTAGTGACTGTAATTCTCTTCATGACCTCAACTACAGCACTCAACTTAATAACTACAGGATTTCTCTGAGGTGCATTTTTAAGTTAGTTATTATACTATATTCACTCTATTTACGTCTTATATCTAAAGATAGAGAATATTGTTTATCTCCTGTTTGGAAATTATCACCTGAGAAGGGTTAATTCCAAATGCAACGGCCCTAGCAAACCTGCCTATTTACTTTTAGTGCAACCGAGGTCAGATGTCGCAACCTTCAAATCCAGTCACCGAGTGGGAACAACGTCGTGATGAAGCAACCCGCTATTACAAGCGAGGAGAATTTCAAGAATATCTTCTACTTGCAACCGAAAATTTAAAGTTGGCTCGAATCATTCCAGATCGTGCCAGAGAAGGTTATGCATTAAATGACATTGGACTGGCTCACCTCGGTTGCTGGCAACCTGATAAAGCATTGAATTGTTTTAATGAAGCATTAACCCTGGCTCAAGAATTTGGGAATTTGCGAGCCGAGGCCACCGCACTCAGCAATTTAGGTTCTACCTACAGTCGCATAGGCAAATTTTCCCTCGCTTTAGTATCTTTTGAAAAAGCACTGCAAATTTTCCGGCAATTAGAAGATGCTCAAGGCGAAGTTTCCACGCTCAATGATGTAGCACTGGTTTACACCAGATTGGGAGAACCAAAAAGAGCGCTATTGCTGCAAAACCAAATTTTGGCTATGCGTCGCTTGCTAGGAGACTTTTCTGGTGAAGCAACAACCTTAAATGGGATTGGGTTCGCCTACAGTGCTTTAGGTCAGCAAGAGCAAGCACTAGAATATTTCCAAGCAGCATTACCAATTCAAAAAGCTGTTAAAAATATAGTTGGCGAAGCGACTACCTTGAATAATATTGCCTCTATATATAGTGATTTAGGGCAACCCAAACAAGCACTATTGCTTTATTATCAAGTGCTGTTAACACGTCGCGCACTCAAAGACCGCTCCGGTGAAGCCACCACTTTAAATAACCTTGGTTTTACCTACAATGGCTTGGCAAACCATGCCCAAGCACTCAAATATTACAAGCAAGCTATAGCAATATATCAAGAACTAGGCGATCGCTTAGGAGAAAGTTCGACTCTCTTGAACATGGGTAGCCTTTACGCCACCAGAAGACGTAAAAAATTAGCGCTATCCTGCTACCTCAATGCTCAAGAGTTAGCCCAGGAAATCGAATATCAGCCGCTAGTAGACAAGGTAAAGCAGTTTATTAATGCGTTGTAGGGATTGGGGATTGGGGATTGGGGACTGGGGATTGGGGATGAGGGAGATGAGGAAGAAATAACTAATGCCCATTACCCATTACCAATGCCCCATGCCCTATGCCCCATGCCCATTAGAATCTATAACCTACTCCAGTTTGGAAGCTAACGGCATCGGCATCACTGTTTCTGTAAGCGTCAATACCCCATTTAGCATCGCCATAGACGATGACGTTATTGGCAACTTGTGATTCTGCACCCAAGGTAACTACGGGTGCATTTTGATTACCTAGCGGGGTGTTTTTACCTTCATCGGTGACAAACGAGTAACCGCCACCGAAGTAAACGTTAGTATTTTTGGCGATGGGTGCATCATAAGTAACTATAGGCATAATTGCAGTGGCATCACCACCAAATAGAACGGAACCCCGAAGCGATACAGGTGTTCTGGGCATAGTTACCCGTCCTTGCACGTTACCACCAAATTGAGCATCATCATTTCCTTGTCCGCCACTTGTTGCGCCAGCAGCAATCCCAACACCGATATAATTGCTGTTAGTACCAGCTGTTTGAGCAGAAGCAATTCCAGCGGAGAGGACAACAGAAGAAACAACAACGGCAGAAGCTGCTAAAGCTTTGAGTAGTTTCATAATTTCTCCGCACTAGAGTTAAGTGCAATCAATGTTCTCTATTACTAGAATCCTCTTTTTGACAAAATTCACCCTCCTACACTGAGGTCATCCACTTGGTTGAATTGTTTTTCACACAGTTGGGTGAAGCGTGGTGAAATAGTTTTGGGTAATAATTGATATATGTTGGTAAATAAAAGAAATTGCGATTTGTGGCTTGAGTAATGAAGCGATCGCGACCATTATCTGTGCCCAAATTGGTATTTGTATAATAAATTTATAATTCAATACGCTTGGGTTAAGCTCACCAGTGATTGATTTGTCGCTTATTCAAAAAGCCAGAAGAATTGGGGGATTCTCCCCCAAACCCCAGATTGGGTGACGGTTGCGTCCCCCAAACCCCCTCCAAAATTATTGTTCTGTTTTTTTGTTGAGTAACTGAACAAGGCAAAAGTAAAAAGTTAAAAGGCAAAAGAAAGAAAAAGAATAATGGTCTTAAGCCACTCTCTTACGAAGTTCAGATCCTCGGCTTCCGGCGCTCTGACTTCGCGCTAAATTCATGTATGGAACGAAATAAATGTTTTTATTTCGAGACGCATAGGGCGAGAAATAAGACGTTCATTATAAATCCCCTTTCTTGCAAAGTTTAGTTTGCCGGAAGCTGGCGCTGTGACTTTGCGCTTTATTTATGGGAATTATCTTTTTGCTTTTTACTTCTTAATAGTTTTTTGGTTTTGTTAGCAATTAATTTTATTAACTGAACTATAGTTATTTATAATTCACAATTTCTTGTGCAAATTTTGGTAGATGATACTTAACTGCTTCTCTACCTCCGGTGGTTTATTGGTAAAGCGAATATAAAAGCTATTATCGGTTGATTGCTTTAAAACTTTGGCATAGATATCATCGCTAAGTACTGCATTATTAGGCATTTGTAAGTTGAGTTTGATATTTGTTAGAGGTGTTAATACTGTAGAAATTTCTTCTTGAATAATATAGATTTCTGCACCCTTTAATGAAAGCTTGCTTAACTTTCCCTGCATGATAGTACCATTAAGATGTTTACCATCTAAAGCTGTGTATTGTAAGGAAATTGCTTCAGGTAAATTTAAAAATATCTCTTCTTCTTGAGGTAGGTAAAGATTATATTTGCCACCTATACCGCTAATCTCATAAATTGTGATGGGTTGTTGTACACCTTTGGGTTGGACTTGTTTTTGCCCATCAATCTTTAATATTGTTTCTACCGCTTTGAAAGTAGATTCGGAAATCAATATTTGACCGCCAATACTGTAAGATTCAATGCGATAGGTGAGGTTAACTTGGTCGCCCACAATTCCATATTTGCTGCGTTTCTCAGAACCAATATTACCAACGACAACTTCACCAGTGTTAATCCCTATTCCCATTTCTAAATTAGGCAATCCTTGTTGTTTCATGGTTTCGTTAACAGCTTGCATCGCTAATTGCATTCCTACAGCACAAGCGATCGCTCTGGTTGCATCGTCTTCGCGATGGGTGGGCGCACCAAACAGTACTAAAATACCATCTCCCATGAACTCATCGATGGTTCCTTGGTATTGGGTAATGACATCAGCCATGTATCCCAAGTAGAGATTGATAATTTTAATGACTTCTTCGGCGGGTAAGCGCTCAGATATGGCTGTAAACCCGCGAATATCTGAGGTGAGAATGGTAATATTCCGCCGTTCGCCCCCTAACTTCAAACCTTGGGGATTTTCTAGTAAATTAGCAACTACTGTATCAGTTAGGTAACGGCCAAAGGTTTTACGTATAGAACCAGCCATACGCGCAAAATAAGCGGTAACTGCGATCGCACTCCCAGCTAAAGCAAATAATGGCGGTATCACTGGTATCCACCAGCCGGCTAAAAACGCACTATAAGAAAAACCCACTAACCCACCTGCGGCGATCGCAGGAGCAAATACTTTAGGTAATGAGACTTTGCTCATTCCACCGGTGTATCTTAATTGCCAAATTAAGGTAGCACCTAATCCAGACCAGAATAAAATCCACAAACATTCTAATGGTTTCGCCCAAGTCTTAATTAAAGGACGCTGATCAAGTACACTGCTCAGAATTTGGCTAATCTGATTGGCGTGGATTTCTACTCTGGGTGTGTGTTCAAGACCAAGAGGAAAACCACTATTAAAGGGAGAAAAAACAAAATCCTCAAATATTTCTCCTACATTCCCAATTAAGATAATGCGATCGCGTCCCCAATTAGGTGGTAAGCGATTTAGCAAAACATCTGACATGGAAACCGATTCAAAGGACTGTTTCGGCCCGCGATAGTTTAATAAAATCTGATATCTTCTAGCATCAGCGCCTACATAACCACCATCATTTGCAGTAAAAGCCGGAAATGTAGTTTTTCCTAGGCGATATATAGGTGCATCAATTTCTGGGGGCTGAATTCCTTCTGGCTGTAAATATCGTAAAGCCAGCATCATGCCAAAACTCCATATCTTTTTCCCTTGGCGATCGCTAATCGACAAAAACCCACGCCTCACTTTCGCGTCTGGATCAATCAGTAAACCATTAGCGCCTATTTGTCCCTTAGCTTTCAATAAAGGAGAAGGGGGAACGCCTGCACCAACTACTTGTTGGATACCAATGATATTTTGATAACTTTGATAAACCTTAGCTAAATCTGTATGTCCTGGGTCTACAGGTAAATCGCGATAAATATCCAGACCAATGACTCTTGGTTTTCTCGCTTGCAATTTCACGAGTAACTGAGCTAAAAGCTTATCTGGTACATAGTCTTGACCAATTAGTTCGTGTAAATCTGTTTCATCAATACCCACAATTGCAATGCGATCGTCACGTGATTCTTGTGGGCGTAAACGCATATATTGATCGAATGTTGCCCACTCCAAGAACTGAAGTAAACCAGAAAAGCGTAGTAAGATAATCAATCCGGTAACACTAGGAGTAATAATCAATAAGCTACGCCATTGCCAAAGCACCTGTCTCAGCTTTGTCCACATTGAACCAGACCAAAATTATTTTGTATTGTTATTGTTAGCGCAAAATATCTGCATCGTAAACGATGTGTTACCCATTTGTTCAGAAAGTTATTAAAGTTTAATTAGTTTGATTGATGAAAAATCAAAATTATACCAATTCAAATAATTTTGGCGACACATTAATATATTCTAGAGGGCAAGGCATTGCCTTGCCCCTACAAGCTGTCGCATTCTTTTTTCAAATTAGTATTAAATAAACGTTTTGGAACTGCAAGAATCAAGCACGGGCATTGTTAGTTGGTTAAGAGTCTCTTGTAACTGAGCGAAAAAATAGTTTTAATAATTAAAATATCCTCACCATTGTTACCTAAATTAACCGTGAATTGATAAAGCGATCGCAAATTCTGAGCCCTGACCTAGGCTAGAATTTACAGTCAAAGTTCCACCATGTTTTTCTGTGACGATTTGGCGAGCGATCGCTAATCCTAATCCTGTACCTTTGCCAACCGCTTTAGTAGTAAATAAATTGTCAAAAATCTTTTGTTGTACTGCCTCTGTCATCCCTTTACCATTATCAGCAATCGTGACAATTGCTTTTTGTTCCACAACTGAGGTTGTAATGGTAATTTGGTTGGGATTGGCTTGAATTTCCGCAAAACTGCGTCCTATATTTCCCTCATCTAAGGCATCAATGGCATTGGCAATAATATTCATAAATACCTGATTTAATTGCCCAGGGAAACATTCAACTAAAGGTAAATTACCATAGTTTGTAGCTACTTCAATAGCTGGGCGTTGTTCGTTAGCTTTGAGGCGATGTTTGAGAATGAGAATTGTGCTATCAATACCCTCATGTAAATTAAATGGGACTTTGTCATCTCTATCATTACGAGAAAAAGTGCGGAGACTGGTACTAATATTTTTTAATCTGTTGCACGCCATCACCATTGCATCTATCATTTTTGGCAAGTCTTCCAAGCTATAATCTAAATCAATTTCTGCAGCATGGTCTTTGATTTGATCGCCTGGATTTGGTAGAGTTTCTTGATATAACTGGATGTGTTCTGCCAAATCAGCAATTGTCGGTTTAACTTGGTGGAGAGTAGCAGCAATAAATCCTAAAGGATTATTCATTTCATGAGCGACACCAGCAACTAAGTTACCCAACGCAGACATTTTTTCACTTTGGATAATTTGGAGTTGTGCTTGTTGTAAATCTTGCAATACTTGTTGTAAATCTAGGGATTTTTGTTCTAAGTCTAGTCTCGCTTGTTGACTTTCATGGAATAATTTGGCATTTTCTAGAGAAATAGCAGCTTGGGTACAAAGTAAATTGAGAATCTCGACGCGATCGCTAGTGAAGGCTCCCATAGCTAAATTATTTTCTAGGTATAAAATGCCCATCAACTTACCTTGATGCAAAATTGGGCTGCACAAGATACTTTTAGGCTGCTGACGCATAATATATGGGTCATTGGCTAAGGTTGAATCTGCTGTCACATCTACCAGAACAATTGTCTGTTGGTTGCGCTTGACTTTGTAAATCAGCTTGAGGGGAATATCCTGGCTATCCTCAATGGGAAGGCGTTGCAACACAACTGGTTCCTGTCCTGCAGTCATTGCGCCTTGGAGTAACAAGCTATCCTCTTGCGACAGCATTAAAACGCATTTATCAGCACCAGCATTTTCAATGACGATAGAAAGCAATGATGACAGCAGTTTTTCGAGTTCAATTTCCCCGGAGAGAGTTTGAGAAGCTTTGAGAATGGCTTTTAAATCTAAACTATCTGAGATATTACTACTAGAAGTGTGAGAACTGCTCAATGTCACACTCCCTAATGCCAGGATAGTTTCGTTAGTGGATAAGCTGGAATGGGTAAGTTGTAATATAGGCGCAAGTAATTGCGGATAGCGTTTTTCTAAGTCGGCAATTTTCGCTTTTGCGCCCCAGCGAGCATAGGCGTAGTAGGCTTCAATTATGTATTCTTGGGCTAGGCGCTGTTTCCCCCAATCAAGATAGAACTTGGCGGCTAGTTCATTAGCTAAAGCTTCATCTTGGATATAAGCATTTTCTTTGGCTCCCGCAATAGCGCGATCGTATAATTCTATTGCCTCTATTTTTTGACCTAAAACTCGACACTTTTCGGCTTGAATGAGGTCGCACTTATGTTGAAAATTCATGGGTGCATAAAGCGCCCTTTTCTGCAGAATTTCTTGATTAGCTGCAATCAGTTCAGAATCGCCTGATGTCGCCAAAAGTGCCAGTGATTCATAAAAATACAGCAGGGGCACATTCAAGGTAGCAGCACCACCGCCCAAGTATTGTTTAGCCTGTTGTGCTACATCTAAAGTTTGGGAATATTCACCAAACAAGAAACATAAATAAATTTTGTTTGTTAACAAGAACCATAAGCCTGATGTATCACCAATTTGCTGCAGGGTTGCTAACATAGCGGCTTCGTCGATTGCTTCTCCAGTGAGGACAACGGGATTAGTAGCCTGTCCTAATAAATTGAGAATTGTTTGTTGACAGGATTGGATAAAGTTTAAAGCTGTCTGCTGACCAATTTGCTCGATACCATGACTATATATATTGATATTTTGCAGCAATTCATTTAAAGGCTGACCAGTAAAATATGAGTATAAGCAATAAGTAAACCCCGCAAAACCTGCAAAGGGTAAATCCCCCACTTCTAGACTGCGGTTATAAGCTTCTTGTAAGGGCGCTAGGGTTTTTTGCGCGTGATGGGTGCAAAATGTAATGTAGAAATGGACGAGAACTAAAGTGCGTCCGTAAAACTCTTTTTCATTTAATTTTTCGCACAGTTGCAGCGCTAATTCCCCAAATTCATAACCTGTAGAGAAGTCTTCTAATAAGGCACATAGCAACAGCCCATAATAGACATAACCAATCACAGAAGTGTTGGCATTGCCATACTGAAGTGATAATTCCACTTGTTTCAAAGCTACCAGCGGAAACAATACCGGATTGCAGGTGTAGGAGGCAACGCCAACCTTGACTAAAATCCGCATAGCTGCCAAGACAGTGGGATCGGTCATTTCTGGTAGATGCAGTAACTCAGAAGGCGATCGCCCATTTAGTTGCTTGGCGATCGCTTCAAAAGCTGCTGGTATCTCTTCTGGTAAAGGCTGTTGTGGAAGTTTAATTCCTAACTTGCTAAGTAAATCCAATGCCATTTCAATGGCAAAAATAAATTGACCTTGATTGGTGTAAGCTTCTAGTTTGATTTCGGCAATCTTAATAGTATCAGTCAGACTTTTAGCCTGTTGCTGAATTTCCTGGGCATACTGCTCCATAATATCAATATTGCCTGACAAATAAGCAGCTTCCGCCGCTAAGTTGTGCAGCTGCAATGTGAGCAAATAATGCTTATCCCATGCAGATTCACCTAATAATGCTAATCCCCTAGTGGCATAGTCAAAAGCACTCGTATAGGCAGTAGCAACGAGCGCTTTTTGACTGGCTTTGAGGTTACATTCTGCCAGCAAAAGTTTTTCTGTTGTGTCGGTAATTAAACTTTGTCCTAAATTCAGTTGACCTACAATTTCAAAAATCCTTTCTTCTGTTTGCTCCTTTGAACTATCTTGCAGCAACAGTCTACCAATTTTGAGATGTGTTGCTTGCTTTTCCTCATCGGGAATTAGCGAATATGCTGCTTGCTGAACGCGGTCATGCAGAAATTTATAGGTCACAAATTGAGGATTTTCATCAGTGATATTTTCCTCTTCTTGGCCGACATAAAATTTATAAATATCACTAATTGGTAAAATTAGCCCTTCTTGTAATGCTTGCCACAAAGCAGAAGCAGCTTCAAGTTGTGATTGCTGTGACACAATGGCCAAAGTGGCTAAATCAAAAGAGTTACCAATACAAGCCGCTAATTCCAACATCTGTTGAGTTGATAAAGTGAGTTTTCGCAGTTGAAAACTCATAAATGCTACAACATCATCTGTCACGGCTTGCGTTGTTACCTGAGCAATATCACATTGCCAACTACCACTTTCAAAGTCAAATTTAATAACGGCTTCTTGATATAATGCTTTGAGAAACTGTGTAACAAAAAATGGGTTACCTTGCGTTTTTTGATAAATTAATACAGAAATATTCCATGTTAAACCTTCTGAACATTTGAGTGTATCAGCAACTAACTGATTTACTTCTAATTGGCTCAAGGCTGTTAAAGTAATGGTATTAATTGTTGCTGAGGTTTTTTCAATATCACTCAAAGTCAACATTAATGGATGTGCAAGAGTAACTTCATTATCCCGGTAAGCACCAATTAATAAAAGATATTTAGTATCAGCCATTAATAGCTGCATTAATTTTAGTGATGCCGAATCTGCCCATTGCAAATCATCTAAAAATATCACTAAAGGATGTTCTCTAGTGGTAAAGACTTGCGTAAATGTCTGAAATAATAAATTAAAGCGATTTTCTGCCGCTGTTCCTGATAATGCTACTGCTGGTGGTTGTTTACCAATAATACTTTCTAGTTCGGGAATAACATCAATAATTACCTGTCCATTTTCGCCAACTGCGTCTAATATCTTGCTTTTCCATTGGTGAATTTGGGCATCACTTTCTGTTAATAATTGCCCCATTAAATCTCGGAATGCTTGCACAAATGCCGAAAAAGGAATATTACGTTGGAATTGGTCATATTTACCTTTAATAAAATAACCGCGTTGGCGCACAATCGGTTTATGCACTTCATTGATGACAGCAGTTTTTCCAATTCCAGAAAATCCGGCAACGAGCATCATTTCTGTTGCACCTTGGCTAACTCGCTCAAATGCTTGCAGCAAGGTTGATACCTCAGCTTCTCGCCCATATAATTTATCAGGAATAATGAAGCGATCGCACACATCTCTACTGGCAATTTCAAAGCTTGTAATCTTACCAGTTGCTTGTAATTGCTCTAAACAATATTCCAAATCATGTTTCAATCCCAAGGCACTTTGATAGCGGTCTTCGGCATTTTTTGCCAACAGCTTCATCACAATATCAGAAATTACTGGCGGTATTTCCTCTCTATTCCCTAATTGCTGCGGAGTTTTCGCAATATGAGAATGCACCATTGTCATGGGATCAGTTGATAAAAAAGGTAACTCTCCTGTGAGTAATTCATAGAAGGTTACACCCAAGGAATAAAAATCTGTGCGATAATCAATTCCCCGATTCATTCTCCCTGTTTGTTCAGGAGAAATATAAGCTAGTGTTCCTTCTAATACTTTAGGATTCACTAAAGTTTGGGTTTCTCGCGGTAATAAAGATGCAATACTAAAGTCAATTAATTTAACTTGTTTGGTGTCAGGATTAATTAATATATTGCTGGGTTTAATATCTTTATGAATAATGCCTTCATGGTAGAGTACATCTAAGATATCGCAGAGTGCGATCGCTAAAATTAAAAACTGCTGTAAAGATTGTTGGGTTTGCTGTAATCCCCATTGCTTCAGAGAAATCCCGCCAAAATCTTCCATCACCAATACATAGCCATTCTGGTAAGTTTCCAAGCTGTAGGCTTGGACAATCAAAGGTGAGTTGAGATTTTTCGTAATTATGTACTGGTTGCGAAATAATAAGAGTTCGCTAAAGCTAGGATAAGAATTTTTCAGAAGTTTCATCACTACTTTCAGTGAGTCAATCTCTCGATATCCTCGATATACCAGAGTTCTAGAGCCGTTGTAGAGTTCTTCACTGATTTTGTACCCGGGAATATTCAACATACCACTAAATTCTTGAGACTATCTTTAGTGTTCCCAGCGTTGAGTTGTCAATTCTTCTTGAGAACTATTTTCGAGCAAGCCTGTGTTACCCATTTATGTAAATACGGTAACTTTATTGATTTTATGTTGTTAAACTAATTACAATTTAAAAACTCAAGTTTTACGGAAAACTTTGTTGAGCCTTGAGCCTACTGATAAGAGGCACAAAATTCCCTTCTATTGTTAGGAGTGATAGATCAATGGGATCAATGTTTATTACTGCCAATGATTGGCCACACATAGCATTTAGACTGGCGATGGCGCTTCTAGTAGGCTGCTTGATAGGCTTTAACCGTCAGCAAGGAGGTAGACCGGCTGGCATGAGAACTTTTATGTTGGTAAGTATGGGTGCAGCATTATTCGTGATGATCCCGTTACAAGCTGAAGGTGACAGTCCTTATGCAGCTACCAATGCCTTAAGTCGTACAATTCAGGGTGTAGCCACAGGTGTAGGGTTTCTGGGTGCTGGATTAATTCTGCAAGAATCTCCTAGAAAATCTCATGTGCCAAAAGTTCGAGGCTTAACCACAGCCGCCTGTGTTTGGACTTCAGCAGGATTAGGTGCAGCAATTGGCTGTGGTTTGTGGCAAATGGGATTATTAGGAGGGTTGCTAACGCTGATTACGCTGAGTGGAGTTAAAAAGCTCAATCGCTCCTTCGTTAGCCTGGGTAGTCAAAATAAAAAGGGCAATCAGGAGTTAATCACCACTGAGGAACATGATGATGATGATTAACATTTAGTTACAGCATGAAAACTGATTTATGCAAAAAGTTTTGATTTTTGACTCATTCATAGGACATCTTTCATTGCTGACATCTAACTTTCGCTGTTTTGCCAAGGTGAAGTTGGTAATTGATTGACTGATTTAACAATACAACTCTCTAGATAAATGGGAATTTGTCCACAATTAGGACATTGCGCTCTATTATCTGGTTTGCTGTCGGTTTTACCTTTGGGACGAGGCTTTGAGTTTTGGGGTGTCATAAAAACCACTTCAATAGATAGTGGTGCTTGGCATTTCTGACATTCGCAAATTAATAGCTGCTCTGTAGGGCTTGTTTGGTAGACTTTGAGATGTTGAGCAGGAAAAAACTGTTCTGGTGGTTCAGGCTGGTGGTGCGATTCATCAAAATTATCAGAAATAGGTTTGGTCATGATTACTTTAATATTTGTTGCCAGTAGCTAATGGTAGTGACCTGCAATGCTAACTCTCTTCTATGATTTTGACTTGAAATATTGAATATGCGTTAGCTGCATCTTCGTAAAATCATAAATTTATCAGCTTTTTTGTCAAGTTGCAGCCGCGATGCCTGCGGCAGGCTAGGCCAACGCATTTGAGTTGATGGTATCTCAATACTGCTCGGTTAAGGATTTTCAACTCGGAATTTAGTTTGGGGAAAAGGTGTTCGCATAGCGTCTCCGCAGGAGAAAGGGTAAGGGTGAAAGGTTTTTTCTTGTTCCTTTTCCCCTTCCCCTTTTGCCCTTAACCGACAAGTATTAGATAGTATCTGCGCGATCGCAATTTCTCTATTAAGAATTTTGGCGCTTCATATCTCGTAAAAATGGGATAGGCAATTGCCCATCCCACAAAAAACCTAAGTTATGCTAATTACCCTTAAATTTTAGGGTGTGCTTTAGGTTCCAGAAGTCCAAGAATTGATGTACTCAATTTGGTCTGCTGTGAGGGTATCAATGTGAATTCCTAGAGCCTGTAATTTCAGGCGGGCAATTTCTTCATCTACTTCTCTAGGAACTGAGTGTAAACCAGGTTCGAGTTTACCTTTGTTCTTCACTAGGTATTCCACAGCTAAAGCTTGGTTAGCAAAGCTCATATCCATCACGGCGCTGGGGTGTCCTTCCGCAGCCGCTAGGTTAATCAAGCGTCCTTCGCCTAGAACAATCACTGATTTACCGCTTGGCAATTTATACTCTTCAGTGAAGGGGCGTACTTGCTTAACTTCTTTAGCTTGAGATGCTAAATATTTCAGGTCAAGTTCAATATCGAAGTGACCGGAGTTACAGACGATCGCGCCGTCTTTCATCGCATCGAAATGTTCACCACGAATTACGTGTTTGTTACCTGTAACTGTGATAAACAAATCACCTTGAGGTGCAGCTTCTGACATAGGCAGAACGCGGAAACCATCCATTACAGCTTCAATTGCCTTAATGGGGTCGATTTCGGTCACAATTACATTTGCACCTAAACCACGGGCGCGGAGGGCTGTACCTTTACCACACCAGCCGTAACCAACAACCACAATGGTTTTACCAGCCAGCAGAATATTGGTGGCACGGATAATTCCGTCCAAGGTAGATTGTCCGGTACCGTAGCGGTTATCAAAGAAATGCTTGGTGTCAGCATCGTTAACATTCACTGCGGGGAAGGTGAGAACGCCATCTTTGAACATGGCGCGCAACCGCACAATTCCGGTTGTCGTTTCTTCAGTGGTACCAATCAAATCGGCAATTTGATGTTGACGTTGCTGAATGAGGGTGGCAACGACATCACTACCATCATCAATAATGATGTTGGGACGATGGTCAAGCGCGATTTGGACGTGACGGTTATAAGTTTCGTTATCTTCGCCTTTTTGGGCAAAAACAGGAATTTCGTGATCAACGACGAGGCTAGCAGCTACGTCATCTTGAGTTGAAAGCGGATTGCTAGCAATTAAAACTGCATCTGCACCACCAGCTTTCAGAGCGATCGCTAGATGTGCGGTTTCTGTAGTTACGTGAGCACAAGCCACTAGGCGCAACCCAGCAAAGGGTTTTTCTTGAGCAAAGCGATCGCGGATTTGCCGTAAAACTGGCATTTCGCGTCCAGCCCATTCAATGCGCTGTCTTCCCAAGGGAGCGAGGGCGAGGTCTTTAACCTCGTGCTTTAATCGGGGAGAAGTTGCGGTCATCAAAAATGTCCTCTAAAAAGTCAAAAAAGGTACGCAATCTCTTACGTACTGTACTAGATTATTCCACGACTTGCCATTTTTGGCTGTAATCTCCAAACCAAGTCAATGGCTCTTTAAACTAGCTTGACTTTTCATCGGGGGGAATGTCAACAAGGAGGGGATTGGGGACTGGGGATTAGGGATTGGGGATTGGGGACTGGGGACATGAGGAATATGAGGGAGAAATTCCCATTACCAATTACTAATTACCAATTGACAAATGCCCAATGCCCAATGCCCAATGCCCAAATTTCATTTATCCTTGATCAGAGTAATATCAAAAATTCCTGTAGTTATTGCTCACAACAAACAAAGTACTATGTCATCTGCCTAAAGATAGATAAGCAATAAAATTAAACACATCCACCGAAAAGGACAAATTGGACTTTAGATAGGTACATTTACTTAAATTTATTGTGGAGGATAGCTGGGCAGGTATTTGATAAAAGATGTTAAGCAAGGAGGTGTTGGAGTGCGCTTTCAATTTTTGGCGCTAATGAGTTCAATGGCGATCGCTGTTGTCTCTGTACCCAAAGCTACAGCCCAAATTCCCTTTTTACCTAGCTTGCCAACTCCTAGTAGTGTAAGTAAAGATTCAGATAATAGAATTGTCACAGGCTGGATCTATTTAGACGGTCGCAGGTTGTTCCAAATAGCAGCAACTAGAACAAATTTTCCAGAGCGATCGCAAAATATTCAACAAAACTTGGATGAAATTAGCCAAAATTACCTGCGTTCAGCTGCACAATCAGTCAATGTTCAGGTAGAAAAAGTTAACGAAGCACCTGTAATTACTATCAACGGTCAATACCTGATGACCGTGACTTCCGAAGACGCGAGACTGCGTGAGGAAGATGCCACTCTTTCAGCCAATCAAATAGTAGATACATTACAAGAAGCCTTACAAAGGGCAAAACAAGAACGGAACACGCAATTTTTAATTGACCAAGGGAAAATAGCAGCTGCGATCGCCTTAGCAATGATGGCTGCTAGTTGGGGTGTATATCGTTGGCAACGTCGGTCTCAACATGATGTCAAACAGCCTACCCTCCCGAATTCTCGCCAAACCCAACCAATCACCACACAACTAAATCAACAGCAACATCGGCATTTACACGAAGTTAAAAAACGCCTATTTCAGCTAACTCAAGCTGGAATTTGGGGTGGTGGTACATTCATGATTTTGGGTTTATTTCCCTACACCAGAGTCCTGCAATTAGGAATTCTCTCAGCTGCTCAAATTCCTGTGAGATTGGTGATTGTAGCATTAGGTACTTACGTAGCAATACGTTTTAGTTATGCGCTGATTGACCGTTTTACCTCCACTCTCATCAGCAGTGGTGCTTTATTCGCCTCAGAAACTTCTGAAAGGTTACAGCTACGGGTTTCTACCTTTTCAGGTGTAACTAAAAGTATTGCCACAATTACCTGTGTAGCGGTTGGCTTTTTGTTAGGATTAATTGCTTTGGGGATAGATATCCTACCCTTATTAGCTGGTGCGAGTTTAGTAGGTGTTGCCGTTTCCCTAGCGTCGCAAAACCTGATCAAAGATGCGATTAACGGATTTTTGATTATTTTAGAAGACCAGTACGCCTTAGGCGATGTGATTAACGTCGGTACTGTAGGAGGCTTAGTAGAGAATTTAAATTTGCGGATGACCCAAGTTCGTGACTCCGAAGGACGCTTAATCACCATTCCCAACAGTGAAATTAAAATTGTTGCCAATCTTTCTAGCCGTTGGTCTAGGGCAGATTTAACCATTCCCGTAGACTATCAAGCTGATGTTGACGAAGCTTTGAAATTAATTACTACTGTTGCCTTAGAGATGGATGAAGATCCAATATGGAAACACCAGATAGTAGAAACACCAAAAGTTTTAGGAGTTGATAACTTTGGCGATCGCGGTTTAATTATTCGTGTGTGGATTAAAACCCAACCCCTGAAACAATGGGATGTGGCGCGAGAATACCGCCGCCGTCTCAAAATCGCCTTCGACCAAGCCGGAATTTTTATTCCTGTTCCCCAACAGGCAATTTGGATCAATGATGTGCAATTGCAGCAACTCCAAGAGAATGGTAAAGCTAATTAATTAGGGAATGGGGCATTGGGCATGGGGTAATGAGTAATGAGTAATGAGTAATGAGTAATGAGTAATGGCTATTCTCCCCTGCACCCCTGCTTCCTCTGCTCCCTCATCCCCAGTCCCCAATTCCCAGTCCCCAGTCCCCAATCCCCAATCCCCAATCCCCTTATAATCAAACTATGGAAAAACAACCGATACAAGTAATTGGAGGTGGACTAGCTGGGACAGAAGCAGCTTGGCAAATTGCCCAGGCTGGTGTACCGGTGATTTTCCATGAAATGCGTCCCAATCGCTTTAGTCCTGCCCACCATACAGAACACGTGGCAGAATTAGTATGTAGTAATTCCTTTGGTGCAATGGCAAGCGATCGCGCTACAGGATTATTACATGAAGAATTGCGGCAGCTAAATTCCATTGTCATCGCCAAAGCTGATGAACACTCTGTTCCCGCAGGTGGGGCGCTGGCTGTAGATAGAGGACAATTTAGCCAAGATTTAACAGAAACATTATCTCGTCATCCTTTAATTGAATTTCGCCGGGGTGAAGTTTCTGCCATTCCTGAAGGTATTGTGGTTTTGGCAACTGGCCCCTTAACTAGTCCCGATTTAGCAGAAGATATCCGTCGATTAACGGGGATGGAATACCTCAGCTTTTTTGATGCTGCTAGCCCCATTGTTGTAGGAGAATCAATTAACCGCGATATTGCTTTTATGGCTTCTCGCTATGACAAAGGCGAAGCGGCTTATCTCAACTGTCCCATGAATAAAGAGCAATATCTGCATTTTTGGGAAGAACTTCGCAAAGCTGAACAAACGGAATTGAAGGATTTTGAACGCGAAACAGCGAAATTCTTTGAAGCCTGTCTCCCCATCGAAGAACAAGCTTTGCGGGGGGAAGACACGATGCGCTATGGCCCCCTCAAACCAGTTGGGTTATCTGATAGCCGCACTGGAGAACGCCCTTACGCTGTAGTACAGTTGCGACAAGAAGATAAAGCCGGTCAACTTTGGAACATGGTAGGCTTCCAAACAAATCTGCGTTGGGGTGAGCAAAAGCGAGTATTTAAATTAATTCCTGGTTTAGAAAATGCCGAATTTGTGCGGTTGGGAGTGATGCACCGCAACACTTTTATTAATGCACCTCAATTGATGTATCCCACTCTGCAATTTAAACAGCGTCCTACTTTACTAGCGGCGGGGCAATTAATTGGTACTGAAGGCTACACCGCCGCCGCTGCAGGTGGCTGCTTGGCGGGAATTAATGCTGCCAGATTAGCTTTAGGCAAAGAGACTTTGACTCTACCACCCACAACCATGATGGGTGCGCTGTTTGAATTTATCAGTTCCGCTTCGCCTAAACACTTTCAACCCATGCCGCCCAACTTCGGTATTTTCCCGGAATTGGGTGTAAAAATTAAGAATAAACAAGAGCGTTATGGACGTTACCGCGATCGCTCTTTGGCTGACTTAGCAAACTGGAAGCTTGCAATGTGAAGAGCAATGTATAGATGACATCTTCATCACTGTAATGTTCTCCGTTAAGGGTTTATGAATGCTCAACTTCCTAAACCCTTTTCTTAGCCTGAAGCTTGTCTTTATAAATTCTTTATATAAATCACTGTTTTTTGTATAGAAGTTTAATTCAAAGTTTGATACTATCCTATCGACCGTGCTAATACTGGGATTTCTTGTGACCAAGAGTAAGAAATCCTCTCAGTTATTTTTCAGGGGAATAGCTATCAGAAGCATCTAACACTAATTCATTACTGATAGTTGAGACTATTCGCTATTAAAAATAACATGCAGCATAATTTAGCTACTACATGGTTTTTGAACCACGATATCACAAAACTTGTAGTTGATAACCCTATAAGCTTGAATGGACTGTTATTTGCTGTCTTTACAGCTTTAACTATCAATACTTTTAGAAAAACTTTAAACGATAAACCTCTTTCAATTTTGCAAACTAATCAAATGAAAGGTTTATCGATGATTGTTATTATTATTCATCATTTGAGTATTCATAGTATTAGCAATCCTGCAGATTTATTGGTTTTTAGGAACACTGGTTTTATTGGCGTAACATTATTTTTAATTCTTTCTGGGTTTGGTCTATGTTTATCTTTGCAAAAAAAAGGACTGAAAAACTTTTTTAATAGAAGGCTGGTTAGAGTTTATATACCCTTTTTATTTGCCATGTTATTAGAAGTAGGTTTAAGAAAGCTTGTTTTACATAATCCTAATAGCATATTGACTGAATTCTCGAATCTTGTTTTTAATGTTACCACTATAGATAGAAATATGTGGTTCATTATATTTATTCTTTTTTGGTATGGGATAACTTATTTAATATTTCGCTTAAAATTATCAACACAATTAAAAATATTGTTCTTAGGTTTTGTGTCGCTAGCAATTCTTTTAGTTCCCCAAATCCCAGAATTTTGGAAAATAAATACTTTTAGTTTTCCTTTAGGTTGTTGGCTAGGTCTTAACTATCAAGTTGTTGCGTCAAAAATTGAAAAATTTGTCAGTCAGCCTTTGATAGTTGGAGTGGCTATGATTATTGGTTTATTCATCTTATCCATAATTGATTTAATTTTAGCCTACATATCATATCAACATGGAGCATTAGCAACTGTTTGCTTATTTATAATTCTTGCACTAATGCTCCTATTATACTTAGCCAAAAGACAAGTTTCAGCTAATATTTATATCGAAAGTATATGTGGAATATTAACAATTATCATCGTGGGATTAAATTATTTAAATCTAGCTGATGATTATAATCTTGCTGGGCATATATCAAGAAATCTATCAGGTATATTTTCAGCTTTTGCAATATTATTACTTGTATCTTTGATGCTTAAATTTAACACCTATTCTATGTTTCTCAATTGGATTGGAGATATTGCTTTTGAATTGTATCTGCTTCACGGTATGTTCATGTATTCTTTTGACTTCATTCTCTTTAGAGGAAACATCGCCATCACTTTCTTTATATATTTTACTGCAATTTGTCTAACTAGCTTGCTATTTAAAAAGCTCAACGCACTTTTCTATAGTTCAATATTAAATAAACTATAAAATTCTTATATCAATTATTTATGAGTTGGCTATATTTCAGGACTTACCCAAAAATAACGTAACTCCGTCATTACGAGCGATAGGTAAGTAATCTCCCCTGACCCTGGGATTGCTTCCCTACACTTCCTTTCGGCCGCAATGACATGATCGGCATTGTGTAAGTCCTATATCAATACTGCTCGGTTAAGCATTTTCAACTCGGAATTGGGTTTGGGGAAAAGGTGAAAGGGGAAGGGGAAAAGGAGCAAGAAAAAACCTTTTCCCCTTCCCCTTTTGCCCTTAACCGACAAGTATTGAGTCCTATATTTGTCTAGGTTTTCTATTGCATTGCTAATTAGTAAAAACTAAATTTTAAAATACCAATTACGGCGATACATGAAATAAAGAATCAACCACCAGAAAATTACGGTTGTTATGGCAAATAATAAAGAACCATTCAGAGCACCTGCCCAAGGTTTAAATAAATGCTCGTAAATCCAAGTGTATGTAGTCGGTGCATCACTAGCATTACCAATGTGTGTTTTAATTAAAATTCTGGCTATAAAACCAGAACCGACAAAAGCAAAGATAGCATTTAAGCCCATCACTTCAAAAGGAAAACCTAACCGCTTAAAATTGCGAACTTCTATTAATTCATAGCAAGCGGCTAGTAATAACAATGCAAAACCAGCAGTAAAAATCACATAAGAACTTGTCCACAATTGTTTATTGATAGGGAATAAAAATCCCCAGAAATGACCTACTAAAATGCAACTCATCCCCACAATAACTAAATTGATGCTGGTACGACTTTGCTGAGGTTGTTTACTTAGCCATTCTCCAGTAAAGTAACCAGAGAGAACGGTAACCACAGCAGGTAAGGTACTCAATAAACCTTCTGGATCGAAGGGTTTTCCTGCTAATAAATGTTGCTGTCCTAAAATTAAGCGATCGCAGTAACCTACCAAATTACCTTCAGGTGTCAAGTTACCTGCACCATAACCAGGAACGGGAATAAGTTGCATTGTAGCCCAGTAGCCAAGGAGCAAGGTTACCGCTAATATCCATAAAGCACGACGCTGGAGGTTAAGTACAGCGATCGCACTGATGAAATAAGCGAGACTAATCCTTTGCAATACGCCCATAATCCGAATTGTGGCGAATTTGGATGCAGGCGCACCATTGAGCCAGAAATCCAGACTTAAGGAAAATAGCGCTAAAAATAACCCTAATCCAAATAAAATTAAAGCTCTACGCCCAATCCGCCAATACACTGCTTTAGTAGGACGGTTTTCTTTTGTGTATTTGGATAGGGAAAAAGGCATTGCTGCACCGACAATGAACAAGAAGAATGGAAAGATAAAATCTGGAGGTGTGTAACCGTTCCATTCGGCGTGATCTAGCTGTGGATACATATCATCCCAACTACCAGGATTATTAACTAAAATCATGGAGGCGATCGCAATACCACGAAATACATCCAGAGATTTCCAGCGCTGAGATAGTTTCATGTAATTAGGTCTGCGAAATTAAAGATAACTGCTGAGGCTGTCATTAGTCATTGGTCATTGGTTATTAGTAAGGGTTTGAAGCTTATTGACGGTGCGTAACATAGTTTGGTTTTTCATCGATTTATTTCACATCAATATTTCAGGTAAGCTAGCAATCGGTTTAAGTTAATTAAGTAAGCCGTTGGAAATAAAGCAAACTAGATTACGAAATCTAAAAAGGCTTGAAACTCTTACCAATGACAAATGACAAAGCACAAAGTCTGAGCGGAGGTTTCCTCCGATCAGAACTTTGTAAGAGAGGACAAATGACAGCCTTAACTAGTTATCTTTCTTGGCACCGACCTACTAAGCGATTGAACATAACTATATTAATTAGGGAAAAACCTTTATCCTTTCCCCTGCAAAAATTTACATATTTTGTTTGAATTGCGCACTTACTGAGGAGATTTACGTGGGGTTGAGTTCAGTTTTCGGGTTGCAAATCCCAATTATTGCAGCGTTACTATTTATCTTGTGCTTATCAGCTATCTTTTTTTACTTTTTTGCCATATATGCAGCGATCGCTTTTTTTCGCCAACCTCGCGATTTAGATTTAGAATTCCACCCCCCTATTAGCATCCTCAAGCCTATTTGTGGCGTTGATCGAGATGCTGAAAATAACCTGGCTTCATTTTGCCAACAAGATTATCCCCAATATCAAATTATCTTTGCGGTGCGCGATCGCGAAGACCCTGGGATAGAAGTTATCAATAAAATTATCCAGCAGTTTCCTGATGTCGATATTGATTTGGTGGTTAGCGATCGCATTATTGGCGCTAACCTGAAAGTCAGTAATTTGGCGAATGCTGTAACTGCGGCGAAACACGAAATTTTACTCATCGCTGATAGTGACATTTGCGTTGGTAGAGACTATTTGCAACGAGTCATCCAACCATTCAAAGACGATAAAGTTGGTGTAGTTACTTGTTTATACCGTTCTCTGGCTCAAGGATGGGTAACAATTTTAGAAGCTATTGGTACAGCTTGCGATTTTCATCCTGGTGTTTTAGTCAGCAACCAACTGGAGGGGATTAAATTTGCCTTTGGTTCTACGATTGTAATTCGCAAACAAGCCCTAGCAGCAATGGGGGGATTTGATGCGATCGCCGATCATCTGGCGGATGATTTCCAACTTGGTTATTTACCCGCCCAAGCTGGCTATCAAGTAGTGCTATCTGATTACATCGTCGATCATGTGTTAGACGATAGCAGCTTGGCTGATGTGATCCAACGCCAAATCCGTTGGGCGCGTTGTATCCGCGTTTCTCGCCCTGGGGGTTATCTGGGATTGCTGTTTACCTTCGGTACAGTTAATAGCTTGCTGTTTTTGCTAGCTACAGGAGGATCAGTCTTTGCTTGGGTTGTACTCGCTGTTACCTGGGTAATGCGATCGCTGATGGCTTGGGTGGTTGGCGTAACCATGCTCAAAGATTCAGTCGCTAAACAGTTTTTTTGGGCTATTCCTGTACGTGATTTGTTCCACTTTGCGATTTGGTGTAGTGGCTTTGTTGGTAGCACCATCACCTGGCGCGGACAAAAATTTAAGTTAAGCGCAGGTGGTAAATTAGTTTTCTTAAAAGAATCATGAGCATATTTCTCTTGAATTCTCGCTAAAAACCGCGATCGCCTTTTATCTATAACAGAGGTTTTATTTCGTGGATTCCCTAACTGTAGAGTCAGGCAATCTATTTTCTCATCAATAATTTAGGTTAGCTATATATTTGGTTTTCTATTTTTAAGAAAATGTTGCAATCAATGAGTGAAAACATTTATGTAAGTAAAGTTTATTTTCAGTAGAATCCATCATAATTGAAGCGTGCTATTTTAAATACATGAAGCTAATCAAGCTTCCCTGGCAGATACAACAGCCAAGTTCACAAAGTCCAAGTTAGTTAAGAGGTAAAAAACGCTGTTAATTCGTCTGTCTCGTCAGCTAACAACAACACCCAACTCGAAAGCTCATATTTCCTCAATATAGTAAAGAGGGGGATAATACAAGTAAATTATTATTACATAGCGAGTATGTAGATAATTTTTGTAGCCCCGTTTGTAACGCCGAAGTAAGAGGAAATCACTAAGCAAGTCGCAGCTTGGGTGTTGTTGTTTTTAGAAGTTTTTGCAACAATTCCATATAATTTTGCTATATAAGTTAGGGGCATAACATTTTTATGCCCTTAAAATTATCTGAACCTCAAGCAGTGAGAATCTAGCGCATTTATTGAAAAGAATTGTTGCCATTTATAAATCAAAATATTTTTAAAAGTAAAGTTTATTTTCATACTGAATCTATCAGAATGAAGCGTGCTATTTTAAAAATATGAAGCAAATCAAGCTTCATCCGGCGAATACAACAGCCAAGTTGACAAAGTCCAGTTAGTTAAGAGGTAAAAAAGCTGTTAGATAGTCAGTATCGCCAACTAACAACAACACCCAACTCGAAAGCTAATATTTCCTCAATGTTGTAAAGAGGGGGATAATACAAAAAGTTAATTACATAGCGAGTATGTAATTAGTAATTGTAGCCCCGTGTGCAAAGATAAACGAGAGGAAATCACTAAGCAGGTCGTAGCTTGGGTGTTGTTGTTTTTAGGATATTTTGCAAAATTTGATAGAATTTATCTCGCTTCTAATACTAAATCAAATAATGTTTGCGACACATCAACATATTCTAGAGGGCACGGCAATGCCTTGCTCCTACAATCTGTCGCATTCTTTTTTTAAATTGCTATGAGTATTATGGGATTATTTTTAACGTGCCACAAAAGTTGTTATAAATACACATAGGGGCGTAAAGCTTTACGCCCCTACCAATGGAATCATCAGCCAATAAAGATATTAACTTGATAAGTAAACTACTTTGCTTGAATAGGTGTAAGGGCTACACCTTGGTAATAATGTCCTAAAATTTGGAGGTGGTTTGCTCCACGTCGAGCTAAATTGTAGGCTCCCCACTGGCTCATCCCTAAAGCATGGCCATAGCCTAAACCTTGGAGAATAAAACTGCCATCTGCACCTCTGGTTACACGAAAACGGGTACTTTTCAGCCTGAGTGCAGTACGCACTTCTTCTCCCTGTAAAACTTTCGTACCTTTATCGCCAACAATTTTTAGAACTTTCACACTTTGGAAGGGTGAGAAGGCTTCGGGTACTACATCCTTAACATTGCCTACACCAGAAATCCGGGAACTAATTTCAGTAGGCGAGAAGGTTTTTACCCAACTACACTCACTAATATTTTGATCGTAGTCTTGAACTGCACGCAGGTAAGGTTCCTTACTTTGCCAAACATCTTCGACATTCTCGGTATGTCCACCAGAACAAGCATGGAAGACAGAGAGAATAATTTGGTTTTGGTAGGTTAGTACCTGTCCAGCTGTACCATCTACGGCGGCGTAGGTAGTAGGAGTTTCGCTACTAACACCTTTGTAAATTTGCCAGCGATCGGGAGTATCGCCTAGATCGTAAATGGGATTACGATTACGTTGCTTTTCACGTTCGTAAAGGGCATAGGTACGGGCAGCGATCGCCTGTGCTTTGAGTGCTTCTTGGGGCCATTGGGCATCCATTTCACCACCAATCACACTGTAGAGATATTCTTCCATATCTACCCAGTTGACAGCACTTAAGCCTTTTTCTGTAGCAACAACTAAAGTTCTACCACGATACCAGCGATCGCCAATATAAACGAATCCTTTACCTGTTGGCTCAATCCAAAATAAACCAGATTGCCATTTATCCAAAGCTACTCCTCCAGGAACAGCTTGGGCATAGAATGAATTCATTGCTGGTAATTCACCCAAAACCCTACCAGTACTATCTTTGATGCTTGCTGGGGTGGAACTACCAACTTTTACCTGATTAACATCTCTTTCAATGGCGACGCGTAGAATTACAGATGCTTGTGCTGGTGCAACCAAAGCTATCCACAACAGCAAAGTTACCCACCAATGTCGTCCTTTAATCTGGGAAAGTAAAGAGCCAAGTAAAACTTTAAATTTCATGCCTATGGTTTAATCACATTAGTATCTTTTTGACGCTTTGGAGTTATCGCATCCACAACTAAAGATGAGACGCTTTACCATCGCTGGAGGTTGCTACCTTTTACTAATTATGCATATTTAATTTAAATTAATACCTCTTAATGAAGTTATTGCTGGCAATATTAAATTGATTTAGCAAGAGAAAATTTGATTGAGTCAAAGGTCAAGAGTTGTAGAGACGCGATTCATCGCGTCTTTATTCAGGCAATCTACAGATAATCGTAAGGGCACAATATTATATTGTGCCCTTACCTGTGTACTTCATTTACCTAAAATTGCTGTAACTGCTAAAATTTGAGCGAATAGTGCTGTTTATGGAAGACCTTACCAATTACCTTGGTTTGTATCATCCCAGACTTGTAAAGACAATTCATTAAGATAAGACAGGGCACTTTGAATTTGTGCATCTGTTCCTTGTAGTTCTAGGTCAAACCAACCATCCCCAACAGCATTAGCTCCCAAAATTGCCGCAGTAATATTCACAGTTACACCATATTCAGAAACAAGGCGAGAAATCACAGGTTCTTGGTGATAGTCCTTAGGAATTCTCAGTCTAATACGTTTGGTAAGTGAATTTTTATTTGTCATTTGTCATTTGGTAATGGGTAATTGGTAATTGGTAATTGGAATTAAGAATTTTTCCCTGTCCCCTGCTTCCCCAGTCCCCAGTCCCCAGTCTCCAATCCCCAGTCCCCAGTCCCCAGTCCCCAGTCCCCAGTCCCAACCAACTCATTCCACATCCTTAATGCGGGTCTTGCGTTCTAGAATTTCTTTCAATACCAGGGTAACAACTGCTAGCAATGCCAAAAGTACAGCAGCAGAGAATGCAGCTTCAGTTTCATACTGTTTATAAGCATCTTCTACAAACAGTGGTAAACTCTGGGTTTTATCGGCAATATTGCCAGATACAACCGAAACTGCACCAAATTCGCCCATTGCTCTGGCATTGGTAAGAATTAAGCCGTAAAGTAAACCCCAACGAATACTAGGTAAGGTAACACGCCAAAATGTTTGCCAATCATTTGCACCTAATGTTCTGGCTGCTTCTTCTTGATCGCTGCCAAATTCTTCTAAAACGGGAATTACTTCCCTGGCGACAAATGGCATACTTACAAATGATGTAGCTAGTACCATGCCTGGAAAGGCAAAGATAATTTGAATATCATGTGCTTGTAGCCAAGGGCCAAACCAGCCATTCCGTCCATAAAGCAGCACAATCATTAATCCTGCTACTACTGGCGAGATAGAAAAGGGCAGGTCAATAATACTTAAAACTATCGCTTTACCAGGGAATTTGTGACGCGCGATCGCCCAAGCTGCACAAAGTCCAAATACTGTATTTAGCGGCACAGATATCAGCGCTAATAACAGAGTTAGCCAAGCTGCATGGAGAAAGGCGGGTTTAGATAAGTTGGCAAAGAACGGGCCTATACCTTTGCTAAAAGCTTGAACAAAAACGTTGAGTGCTGGGATATATTGCACCAGCGCTAAATAGGCGATCGCAATCCCAATTAAAAGTGCTGGAACCCAACTCTTAGTTTGTTTGGGCTTGACTGTAGCTTGATCTGATGGCGTGGAGTGAAAACTTGGCTCATTTACTGTCATATCTTCTTGACCAGGCTTGTAAGACATTAATTGCTAAAAGCAGCACCAAGGAAATTATCAGTAAAACCATGCCGATGACAGTTGCACCAGAATAGTCATACTGCTCTAAGCGTTGAAAAATTAACACTGGTGCAATTAAATCTTGGTACGGTGTATTAGAAGAAATAATTACAGTAGAACCATATTCCCCAACTGCACGGGAGAAACCCAAAGCAATACCAGTCAGAATTGTGGGAAATAAAGGCGGTAAAATAACTTTCCAAAAAGTCTGCCATTGAGAAGCACCTAATGACCAAGCGGCTTCTTCAATTTCATGTTCCATTTCCTGAAGCACAGGCTGCACTGTCCGCACGACAAACGGTAGCGAGATAAAAATCATTGCTACCGCAACCCCTGTACGGGTAAATGATACCTTCAACCCCAATGGTGCTAACAGTGAACCAATCCAGCCATTATCACTATATACTGTCGCTAATGTTAAACCTGCTACCGATGTCGGCAGGGCAAACGGTAAATCTACGGTAGCATCAATAATCCGTTTTAAGGGGAAGTCATAACGCACCAAAACCCACGCTATCAGAGTCCCAAAAACCCCATTGAGCAGAGCCGCAAACAATGAGGTAACAAAGGTGACATTATAAGTAGCTAGTGCTAGAGGACTAGTAGCTATTTCCCAAAATCTAGCTGGCGGCTCCGTACTCGCTTTCAGAAACATCGCCGCGATCGGGAGAAATAACATTACTGTGAGGTAGCCGAAAGTGATTCGCCAAGTCCAGGGAATCTGACGTAACTTATTGAGAAATTTTTTCCAGCCCGGGGTTTCGCGGTCAGCTTCAAAAGAAGGAGATATAGCCATAGTCAAGAATGCAAAAGGCTTAAAAAGTCCAAGAGACGCGATTAATCGCGTCTGTACTCAAAATTTAAGAGTTAAGGATCAAAAGTTATTTTCTGATCCCTAACTTTTAGTCCCTAGTGTTTATTTTTTATTTTTGGCTTGAATTTGGTCAAACACTGCACCATCAGCAAAGAACTTCTTGTTAATTGCGTCCCAACCACCAAAGTCCTTAACTGTACCTAAAGTTTTCACTTTAGGAAACTTGTCTGCAACTTCTTTAGTATTTGCTACTGTCTCATCTACAGGTCTAAATCCAAGTTTGGCAAACTCTTGTTGTGCTTCTGGAGTATACAAGTATTTCACAAAAGCTTCAGCGACTTCACGATTACCATGTTTGTCAACGTTTTTATCGACAACAGCAACCGGATTATCAATAGATATGTTGACATCAGGAATTACAGCAGTGACTTTTTCACCTTTTTGTTCTGCTAGGACAATTTCGTTTTCGTAATTGATCAGAGCATCACCTTGACCCTGTTTAAAGAAAGCATCTGTAGCTTCACGGGCATCTTTAGTTAAGATGGGCACATTTTTATAGACTTTGGTGACAAAGTCTAAAGCTTTAGCGTCATCTCCACCAGTTTTAATTACTGAATTCCATAGTGCCAGAAAATTCCAACGGGCAACACCTGAGGTTTTGGGGTCGGCGGTAATTAACTTGACACCATCTTTTGCTAGATCAGACCAAGTTTTAATAGCTTTAGGATTACCTGGACGAGTTACTAGTGCTGCTACAGATTTAGAGACAATACCATCATTGGGAACTTCCTTTTCCCATCCTGGCTGAATCAGCCCTGCCTTTTCAATCTTTTGGGTATCTCCAGCTAGTGCTAGGTGAACAACGTCTGCTTCCAAACCATCAATTACAGCACGAGTTTGAGAACCAGAGCCACCGTAACTTTGTTTGAAGGTGACGGTTTGGTTATGTTCTTGCTTCCATTTTTCTACAAACTTAGGAATAATAGCTTCGTGTGCTGCTTTGGTAACTGCGAAAGAAACAAGAGTTAATTCAACATTTTGTTTGTTAGCAGCAACGTTACTAGCCGCAGGGGTTTCCGTAGCAGTATTATTATTACTACCACCAGAGCAAGCGGCGAGGGCCACACTCAATATTGTCCCTACCAAAAACATCGATACAAAGCCTTTGAGCGAATTTAGTTTGAACCGAGTGATGATTCGCTCAATACTCAGTTGCGATCGCTTCCGGGGGCGCGGCCACAGACTCATTCCAGATCCTCCTCTAAAATATCTACGGTGATTCTATGCAAATACCGTATATACACATATATAAGATAATCGCAGGTATTGATAGCAAAAGGCAATAGGTAAACGGCGAATCCTCTATCGAGAATATGGTGTTTTAGTATTTTGTGTAGAAAATTCAACCTGTTTTTACTGAAAAATTGCAGATTTTTCACACCAAAATAAATTCAGATGATTTGATTGAGCGATCGCTACTCATTCATAAGATTGCTAACTGTTAGACGCACTAACAATACATGCATTAATCGATAGATAAATAGTATTTTTTGTGTAAAACCCTTGATTCGCTTTGCACCATTCTGATAATCTGATTTTTACCAATTAAATACTGTATTTCGATAGTATTTTAGGTGTTTCAAGATATACCAGGCATTAAAGTTACCATGACGCACAAGGAATCTCAGAAGTCTTTAAAAATACCCTCACTGCAAACATCTGCTTTATTGCTAGCAGCAGGCTTGGGTATTAGTGCTTTGCTCCCTGTTTATGCAGCCAGTAAAGCTTCCCAGACCGCATCTGTGAACCTGAAAACTCAATTAATTAGCCAAAACAAGAAAGTTGAAATCACCCTAGTTTCCTACGCCGTTACTAAGGCTGCTTATGAAAAAATCATTCCCCAGTTTGTAGCTAAATGGAAGCGGGAGAAAGGACAGGATGTGATTGTCCGTCAGAGTTATGGTGGTTCGGGTTCACAAACTCGTGCGGTGATTGACGGTTTAGAAGCAGATGTTGTAGCGTTAGCATTGGCTCTAGATACAAAAAAAATTGAGCAAGCTGGCTTAATTCAACCTGGTTGGGAAAAAGAAAACCCCAATAATTCGATTGTGACTCACTCTGTTGTAGCGCTAGAAACCCGTGCAGGTAATCCCAAAAAAATTAAGACTTGGTCTGATTTAGCCAAACCAGGGGTGAAAATTGTGACAGCGAACCCCAAAACATCAGGTGGTGCTAGGTGGAATTTTTTAGCATTGTGGGGAGCGATCGCTAAAAATGGTGGTAATGAAACTCAAGCTCGGAATTTTGTCAGCCAGGTCTTTAAAAATGTCGTTGTGTTACCTAAAGATGCACGTGAATCCAGCGATGCTTTTTATAAAAAAGGCCAAGGAGACGTTTTACTTAACTACGAAAACGAAGTCATTTTAGCAGCCCAACAAGGTAAGACAGACACTTCCTACGAAGTTCCCGCAACCAACATTTCTATAGATGCTCCAGTCGCAGTTGTAGATAAAAATGTCGATAAACACGGTACTAGAGCAGTTGCGGAAGCTTTCACTAAGTTTCTGTTCACAGCAGAAGCTCAACGCGAATTTGCCAAAGTAGGGTTCCGTCCAGTGAACTCTACTGTGGCTAAAGAAGTACAGAGTAGATTCCCCAAGATTTCCCGGCTCTATACAGTTGGCGATTTGGGTGGTTGGAATGCTGCCCAGAAGAAGTTTTTCGACGATGGCGCAATCTTTGATCAAATCCAAAGTGGGCGCTAATTCGATATTTTGTTAACGGAGAGAGGAAAAATGGTAAAGGTTTGAATTACTTAGGACTTACCCAACTGGTACAGCAATTTTCTGGTTTAAGAGTCAACAGTCAAGGGTCAAGGGGAGCCAGCGCCGTGGGCGGGTTTCCCGACTTGAGGCGACTGGCGTTCAAAAATTCAGGTTTTTTTGGACTTTTGACTTTTGACTCCTGACAGCCTAAACGAAAAAAATGTGACACTTGCGTAAGTCCTATTACCATTTTCTTTTCTCCATTAGCTGAGTGATGTCAGGCAGTTAAATAACTATCCTGATTTCTTAAGCGCACACAAATAATATTCTTAAATATCCTTCAATGTAGCAAGATTATCGAACTGTAAGTAATGTTTGATAATCTGCTCAACACTATTGCCACAGCTATTAGCTAGCAACTTAAGGTCAGCACCATTATTAGCTTGAATACTAATAAAAGTATGACGAGTAGAATATGGTTTTAAATATTCAAGTTGCTTATCTTCTGCTAACTTTTTGACTACACCCGGATAGTGGTAAACTTTACCTTTTGCATCAACGGTATTACCCGCCCAGATATCTGTGAGAGTATTACTTGAATATTGTTTTCCTGAAATAGTTTTAAATACTAATTCATTATCTCTTTTACCATTGCCATATAATTTAATTAGTAGATTAATTAATCTGCTCATGCCTTGCATTTTGAAAAGCCTATTTTTATTGCTTTTAGTCATGCCAGTGCTGCTATCGAATGCCTCTTTAAAAACTATCCAACCTTCATTGAGTTTAATATTCCTCCACTTCAAAGCGAATACTTCACTATGCCTACAACCTGTGAGAAACAAAAATTCGATTAAATCAGCACCATGCTTGATAGATGGTTGTTCATAATTTCTGAATGCTTGAATGATTAAATCTCTCTCTTTTAGACTGTATGCCCTATAATCTTCAAAATTTGCAATTTTTTGAGGCTTTTTCGAGATATTATAAGTTTTTTTGATTTCTAAAAAATAGTCCTGTGTCAATTGCTGATTACTGATTGCTCGTTGGCACATATTACTCAACAAACTAAATAGCTTTTTAATTTGTTGTTGATTGCTCTGTTTGGCTGAAAGCTGCTCAATTAAATTATTAGCTGTATCCAGATTTAGCTCTGCTTCTAAAAACTCATTCATCAAGTTAGTGTAAACAACGAAATTCTTTTTATAGGTAGTTTTGTGAATCTGCTTTGTTTGCAATTTCCAATCCACAAACTCATGCCATAATTCACCTAGCAGAGGTGGCTGTATCAAATTTTGTAACTGACTAATTGTAGTTAATTGCTTAATCGTTAAATATTTAGCAAGTGTTGGGTCAAAACAACTACCATCGGGATGATCGATGTCAGCTTGTATTCTGGCTGCTAGTTGATTAGCCCATTTTAGATTTTCTGGCGTGTCAGTTCTCCCCAACCCTTTATAAGCTTGTCGCTTGCGATAAAACTGCTGGCTAATACGAGTGCTGAATTGTAGCCTTAAATTACCTTTATCCGAACCGACACGTATATCTGCTAATTTGATAGAATCCTTGCTACTCTTACGATTTGAGTACATAGTAAATTTCTAGTAAAAATAGCAATTTTATCAATGACAATTACTAGAATAGTTGATTTTCCGTCTTTTGATGAAAGCAGGAATGGGGTTGTTGTAATGGTCGAGCCACACAGCCAATCAGAGCAAATGCAGCAAGTTGTTTACCGCATTTTAGATGCCAATTTAGATCGCGCTCGTGAAGGCTTGCGAATTGTTGAGGAGTGGTGTCGCTTTGGACTGAATAATGCTCAGTTCACTGGAGAGTGTAAACGCTTGCGGCAAGACATAGCTCATTGGCATACAGCTGAACTTAGAGCAGCACGAGATACACCGGGTGATGCTGGAACAGACTTAACACATCCTCATGAGGAAAAACGCACTAGCATCAAATCTGTGTTGCAAGCTAACTTTTGTCGTGTGCAAGAAGCAATGCGGGTGCTAGAAGAATATGGCAAGCTGCATGACCCTAATATGGGTAAAGCTTTTAAGCAGATGCGGTATCAGGTTTATACCTTAGAAAGCAATTTATTGGGTTATCAACGCCATCAACTATTATGGCGATCGCGTCTGTATTTGGTAACTTCGCCAGCCGAAAATTTGCTATCAACGGTAGAAGCGGCTCTCAAAGGTGGATTGACTTTGGTACAGTACCGTGACAAAACTGCTGATGATGGTGTTCGTCTCGAACAAGCCAGAAAGCTGCGACAACTATGCCACCTCTACGGCGCACTGTTCATTATTAATGACCGGATAGATTTGGCTTTAGCAGTAGATGCTGACGGCGTACATCTGGGACAGCAAGATATGCCGATTGAGATTGCCAGACAATTACTCGGTTCTCATCGGATAGTTGGTCGTTCCACTACAAATGCTGAAGAAATGCAAGCAGCACTGGCGGAAGGCGCTGATTATGTTGGCGTAGGGCCAGTGTATGAAACACCCACCAAAGAAGGTAAGGCAGCAGCAGGTTTACAATATGTCAGCTATGCTGCCAAAAATTGTGCTATTCCCTGGTTTGCTATTGGCGGCATAGATGCCAATAATATCAATGACGTGATTGATGCTGGCGCGCAACGCGTAGCGGTAGTGCGATCGCTCATGCAAGCAGAACAACCCACCCTTGTGACTCAATATCTGCTCTCCCAACTCAATCGCATTAAACCAGAATCTTAAATAATTGCAAAATCAAAAAAAATTTTCAAAAATTTGTGACATTTTATGTCTGACGAAATCACGCTTCAGGTAAATGGGGAGAACCATAGCTGCTCATCCCAAACACCTTTACCCGAATTACTCCAAAAACTAGGTTTCAACCCCCGCTTAGTCGCAGTAGAGTACAACGGCGAAATTTTACACCGCCAATTTTGGGAGCAAACAAAAGTGCAACCAGGCGATCGCCTAGAAGTTGTCACTATTGTCGGTGGTGGATAAGGTTTGTCATTTGGTAATGGGTAATTGGTAATTGGTAATTGGTAATTGGTGTTTGTTATCTTTCCCCCTGCTCCCCTGCTTTTTCCCAGTCCCCATTGCCCCTTATCCCCAGAGGGGGCCCCGAGTTCCCCAGTCCCCAATCCCCAATCCCTACTCCAACTTATACAGCGAACGGTGAAGGGTTTTGCGCTTGGCTAACTCTTTGCCTTTGCGACCAAGTTGTTCCCGTAGCTGTTGGTCTTTACACAAGCGATTGAAGGCTTGAAATACTTCATAGCCAGAATAAGGATTAACTAAGATGCCGTTTTCTTCATGATGAATGGCATCGATGACTCCGCCTAAACGAGAAGCAATTACAGGTTTACCAAAATAACTCGCTTCTAAGTAAACGATACCAAAACCTTCCATACTGCTAGCTTTGTTCTGGACTAAATTCAGCATGGCAAAGATATCGCAGGCTGCATAATACCCAGCTAATTCGCGATCGCTTATTTCTCCGGCAAAGTGTACCCTTTGGTCAACTCGTAAGCGATTAGCCAGGGATTTCAGTTCCGCTTCACAAGGGCCTTGCCCACAAATTATATAGTGAACATCTACGCCAACAGTCAGCAGTAGCGGTAGGTTGTCAATGATGCGGTTAAAGCTTTTATGCTTGACAAGCTTTCCTACAGAGAGAATAACTACTGCTGTTTCAGGAATATTGTACATCTGGCGGACATTTGCACGTAATTCGCCCAAATTACCTGGATTGACTACATGGCTAAATTTATCCGCCCTCACCATTGGGTTGATAACGTGGGTAGGAGTCTCTAATCTTAACCTTGTTCTGAGATAATCCTGGGTGAAAGAACTGTTGCAGACAATTCCCTCAGCGCGCTTTAGTGTCAATTTAAATAGCGATCGCCATAAGGGATTACGTAAGCCACAAACAATATCATTCCCGTGGAGGTAGATGAAAAAACGAATCGGTAAAAAATAACTTAGTAGTAATAGTGAAGGGAATTCGTAGCCATGACCCCATTCAATATAGCGATAACGATAGCGAAAATAAAGTTTGATTGCTAATACAAATGAATAAATGAGGTTGATTAAAGGATTGAAAAAACTCCAATCTCTCAAAATAGGCCAGCGATAGACAGGAAACTTTTGCACTCGATCAAATGCTTGATCGCCTGAACAGCTAGCTGTCAAAACAATTACCCGCTCTGGATCTTGCAGACAGCGATTATAAATATATTCACCAATAATTGCTTCTTTTGGCAAGAAACTGCGGGATATTACGAGAATGTCTGGTAATGCAGTTTGTTCCCTAACATTTCCCGCCAGTTGTGAAATATGTTCCATAATAAATGTGATAAATATAGTTAAAAAAAATTAATTTTTATTACTATCAACAGAGCGCAAAAATGAGTAATAATTTACCGCTATCCTTGAGCAGATATTTTTTTTAATGGAAAAATCTTTTCTGATTTAAGTATGAACTCAAGGATAAGGCAGAAAGCATAATTATTGGACTCTATTCACATCTTAACTCGCCTCAATTCTGCAAGAAGAAAGCAGTGACTTTTACATTTGGGCGCATCACCTGTACGGTCACCATCCTCCGTAGTAACAAGTAGTGTATGAGACTTGCCTAAGGTGCAGCCTCCACTAGCTATTGAGCAAAAATTCCTTTGGGTAATACCAATAGGAAATTTTCCTCCTCTGTATCTAATTTTCCACTCTTTTCTCATTCTCGCCAACAGCTATCCCGTAACAACCTCTAATCTCTATATTTTTTTTAACATTAGTTTTGAGCATCAGTAACTAATTTCGGCATAGCAAGAGTATTTACACTAAGGCTGATGAACTTTTAATACATTGATTTACAAAAGCATATTCTTTTATCCTTTTTTGAGTGCTTGCAGTATACTAATGCCAGGATTTTTTTGAAAGAGTATTTTGAGATATTCGATTATTAGATTTGTTAATTTTTTTTTTCAATTGTTCACCACTTAAAATCTGTCTACCTAATTAACAAGCATTGAAATTTGGGACTACCAGCGAAATCAATTGCTCATAGACTTTTGTTGGTGGTAATTACTAAATCGAGTTTATATCAATAGAATATCTTGGAACTAATTGAGATTCTGCCAAAATGCCAAAAAAATGCAGTCGTTTTCAGAAAAAATTAAGTTGCTTATTGGCATCAACAATCACGCACCTCTAGGTTCAGTAATATCCCAAAGGCTAGATGCAGTCGGCAAAATAATTCCTCAGTAATTATGGTAGTTAAGGAAATCTCAAAAGTAAATACCACAATTACTTGCCAGCTAAATCTATTTTGATAATTATCAAGTCAAATTACTGTAATTCAGATAACTAATTTGCCAGGGTATGGGGTAATGGCTAATTGGTAATTGGTAATAGGGATTTCTCCCTCATCTCCTTCATCCCCAGTCCCCAATCCCCAATCCCCAGTCCCCAGTCCCCAGTCCCCAAATGATTAATTGATCCCAAAATTCCCACGATCGCAAAAGAATCTGAGGTACGGTAATCTACTCAAGAAATCCCCCCTAAGCTTGCTGTCTAGGCAAGATATGACGCGGTACATTGAATATGTAGCCAAGAAAAATGAATATTACAGAGAGCTACTGCCAATCAAACACTCGCTTGCTTGCTACGGGCTGGCGTTACTGACCAAGCAAATCTCTCCTAGCAGCGTTGGGAGAAATCATCACCAATACCGTTTTTCAAGCAACTGTATTATGCGTAAAAAACTACAACTAGCCATCAAACCGCTGTTAAAAACTGTTTTTGTCCTCAGCCTGGTGTTAACTTTAGCACTTGGTCACGCTGATGGAGCGTTAGCCGCCCGTAGTGGTGGACGAATCGGTGGTGGTTCCTTTAGAGTTCCTTCTAGCCGCACTTACACACCTCGCACCTATGCACCTCCTGGAGGGGGTGGATATTATGCCCCTTATCCTGGTGGTGGTTTTGGATTTCCTTTCCTGTTACCTTTCTGGGGTATTGGCGGCGGATTCGGCGGATTGTTTAGCATCTTAATCTTTATTGCGATCGCTAATTTCATACTGCAAGCCTTCCGCCGGGCTAGCAGTGGAGATACTAGCACCGACGATGTAGGCTATAGCAGCAATCCCGCTGTATCTGTAACTCGCTTACAAGTTGGATTATTAGCTCAAGCACGTGGTTTACAAGGCGAACTTGACCGCATTGCTGAAACCGCTGATACTAACTCTCCACAAGGAAGAGCAGAAGTTCTGCAAGAAACTAGCCTAGCTTTACTCCGCCATCCAGAATATTGGGTATATGTTGGTGGTGGTACACAACAAGCTAAATTGAATTCAGCCGAAGCTCAATTCAACCGTCTCTCACTAGCAGAACGCAGCAAATTTAGCGAAGAAACCCTCTCTAACGTTAACAACCAACTTAGAGCCGCACTAGCTAAAGAAGCTCTACCTGGTACTGAAAATCCTGAAAATCCCACTGATTTAATTACCTCTGGCCCTGGAGAATATATTATCGTCACTTTACTAGTGGCAACTCTGGGCAAGTCTGCAATTCCCGCAATTAACAGTGCTGATGATTTGCGTCAAGCCTTGCGCCAAATTGGTGGTATTCCTAGCGAGCAACTTCTAGCTATTGAGGTGCTTTGGACTCCTCAAGCTGCAGGCGATACTCTGACTTCTGATGATTTGTTAGCTGAGTATCCCGATTTGAAACTTGTTTAATTCCATCAAATTACTAAAATACGATAAAACCGCTTGCTGACAGCAAGCGGTTTATTGTTTCGGTATAGACATATTCAGTATATTTCTTCCTTATCGATTCTATAATAGCAAATTTATTGGCAGCAGTCAATCTCTCTAGAGAACAGCTTTTATCAAGTCAATATATGGTTGCAAATTGCGATCGCAGCATGACGTAAATAAACTACCCATTCTTAACGAAGGAAATGCTGAGACTCTATTAATTTTGAATTTTGAATTCCGCGCAGCAGTACTAGTACAAGTCGGCGTAAATAAACAGACCATCTGTAATTGCTAAAAGGCTTGTGCTATAAATATTCTTTCTTTTGACTTTTGACTTTTGACTTTTGACTTTTTGTACTAGTCCCTAATTTCTAGCCTCTGTGCTCTCACCCGTTTCGGCTTGCGGATAGGACGCATTGTTTCTCGACCCAAGACAAACAATCCCGCTACACCTAAGCAAACAAACCAAACATATTGATACCAATATTGCCGCATCTGCTCCACTGTGCGTAATTCTAAGTGTAGAGTGCTGAAATGAAGCAACAGTATAACTGTCATTAACGCGGCAAAACCAACGAAGCTTAAACCAACACGAATCCTTGCAGGCCGTAAATCAAAGTCACCAATTTCGTCTAAATCAATTTCTGCTAGTTGTTTTAAAGATTTATCTGCTACGGATGAGGCTGTTTGTAATTTGCTACTCAACTTGGGAGGTAAAATCGGCGTGAGAGATTCTACAGCTGGGCGACGTAGCAAAGCCTCAGTGTCCCGCAGCAATTCCAAAGGCTTAGGAGTAGTCTCTGGCTGTGGCAATTCTTTGTTTTCTGTAGCAGATGTAGTAGTAGCTTCGCCTTCAAAATCCATACACAGCAAGTTTCTGAGTAACTAGAATTATCAATAGCCTAGCGAATCAGTTAGGGACTAGGCAAATAGTTAGAGCAAAAGCCTGTTTTGTTGAAGAGGGGATTGGGGATTTGGGACTGGGGACTGGTGATTGGGTACAAGGGGGAACTGTTGATTTTTGACTCTGGACTTGTCAAAAAATAAAATCGGATGGGTATATCTCTGCATTAAAGCAGCGCCCTCTATAGATTTAGTCGCCGTTAATTAAGAGTTAAACTTTGAACTTCCATATTATAAAGAAGGCAATAGACAGATAAATTTTTTGTAAGGGCACGGCAACCAAAATATTGTGGAATATTCAATTATCTTACTGGTGCCGTGCCCCTACTCATCTGTCGCGTTGTTTTTTCAAAATGGTATGATTTCTCCTCATCTCCCTCATCATCCTAAGAAGGCGTTGACTGTAACTTCTCCAGCCGCGCTAGTACTTCTGTGCTGTGAATATTGGGATTGACTTTAACGAAAGTCTCACGCAGAATCCCATCTGGATCGATGATAAAACTATGGCGCATAGAAACGTAACCAATCCAAGAACCATAAGCTTTACTAACTGCGCCAGTTGTATCTGCTAACAGGGGGAATTTTAGCCCTTCTGAATCACAAAATTCTGCATGAGAATCTACATCATCAGCGCTAACTCCAATAATTTGAGTATTCTGGGCTAAATATTTGGGTAAGTCTTGCTGAAAACGCCGCGCCTCTATGGTGCAGCCAGAGGTGAAGTCTTTGGGATAAAAATAAAGAACTACCCACTTACCACGCAAGTCCGAAAGAGAAATATTACCGTTGCCTGTGTTAGTAGGCAAGGTAAACTCTGGTGCAGGTTGATTAATGGCGGGTAGTTTTCCACCCAGCGCATCAGCAGTTGGTGTCAAGTTCAGCCAACTGATGACAGCAACAAAGCTGGCAAATAATATGCTTAAAAAATTGCGACGAGAAATCATGGTACAGATAAGAATGATAACTTAACATAAGTTTACAGTTCTTATTCACTCTTCTTCTGATTCCGGCTGAGATTCGGCTGGGACATCTGTACTTTCTATGTATTGGCTATCGAGGAGAAAAGCCCCTTTAGCAAAGCGAATACCCCAATATCCACCAGGACGATGATCCATCACTATACCTTCTTCTCCCAATTGAATCACATTTGGCGGGCGAAGCATGGGCATGGGTTCTGCTGTTTTGACGTAAGGCGGTAGTGCGACAACACGCACTTTACTACCAATGATGAATTCTTTAGACATTTTGACCCAACAAAGAGTTTTGAATAACTCATAACTCAAAACCCCCAGCAAAAGCTAGGGGTTAAAGTAACAAGGTTAAAATCAACAGACGTGATGAATCGCGTCTCTACGGCCATTTTGATGATTGATAATGGGTTATACCAAACAACGCTTGCACCTCAGTTAAAGGTAGGTGCCAAAATAATTCTGGTTGCCAAGTATCTGGGTCTAAATGGGAGTGATAACCGCGTTGGTATGCTTGCCAGAGTTTGTCCCAACTAAACTTTTGCCGATGATTTTGGTGTTTGTGGATGGCGCGTAGTAGTCCCAACCCCAGCATAAAATTAATGGGGCTAAACTTGGTTCCTAAGAGAAAAACCTGTACTTCTGCTTCCCCAATCAAGTCTGTACCATAGCCTGTAATCGCATGAATACCATCGTGGAGTTGTTTGCGACGAGGGCCTGTAGTAAAGGGTTTTAAGTTATTTTGCGCTAATAAATCTGCCCAAGTTCTGCCAAAAGTGCCTTGAGGAAGCAACTGCAATTTCTCGATGTATACTATTTGCGGCACAGCTAGCCCTTTGGCTTCAGCTTTACGGTCAAGTAAATCTAAGAGTTGTTGCAGGCGAGGAATGGCATTTGCGGAAGCAGTAACAGGTTGCATCATCTTCTATTTGTGGATTGTGATATGCAAATTCCCAACTTCTTGGCTAAAGTTGGGAATTTAGTTTTTAACAATGGTTTAGAACAAACAAACAACCAAGATAATCTTAGGAATTAACACTTATTAACTAATGCGGTAGAAAGTGGTAGTAAGCCTTTATTTTAGGATTTTACTTATGGTTGTGGTGTACCTTGGTTAGAATTACGTTGTTGCCAGCGTGCACGTGCATTCTCACGCATTTGCTGTAATTGTGTGCGTTGTTCGGGAGTCAAAACTGCTTGGATTTGTTGTTGTGAATTCTGCATAATTTGCTTAATTTGGGTTTTTTGGGCTTCTGTTAAATTCAGAGACTCAAAACCTTTCTTGCCAAACTGACCTGGCTGTTGACCTTGGGGACGTTGTGCACCTTGCGCGCGACGCTGACCTCTTTGCGCTTGACGTTGCTCAAATTGCGCTTTTAACTGGTCTTTTTGTTCTTGGGTCAGAATTCCTTCAATTTGGGTGCGGGTATCGCGGCGAATTTGCTGAATTTGGGTTTTTTGAGCATCGGTCAACCCTAATTGTTGCCAAGCACCTTTATTTGGGCGTTCTCCACGTTGTCCATTGGTGTTTTGTGCAACTACTTGCTTATGTCCAGAAAAACCTCGTTGTGCTTGAGCAGCAAAGGGAGTTGCTGTTAAAGTTAAAGCGATCGCGCCAGCTACCAGGGATAATGTTTTAACTTTCATGATTGACCTCGTGTGTTGTTTTCTTTTCTGATGTCACCATCATACGAACCCATCTTCAGCCAATACATGAGGAAAAAGTCACGGATATACCCATGACTTTAGTCATCATTCATTCACGAGCAATCATACTAGTCATTTCAGCTAAATTAAATTAAGGTGAAAAAACTGCGGAACTAGCAGTTTATTTTTGTATTTCTATTTAAAAGGCTTGCAATTAACTCGGTAGATGTACGTAAATAAAAACCATACTTTAGATAATTTGAGTAATCAAGCTCTGGCTATATAGAAGTATTATTTACTAAAAATTTAAGCAACTAATTTTATTAATTCAATTTAATCAACTTTTACTTTTATGAAATCTCCAATAAAAATTAACAATCATCCGTTTCGATTTCTACTTTATTTAGAGTGGATACTGTTAGCAATTGCTATGCTAACTGCGATTATGCCTTCCCCACCACCGCCACGTTTTGCTGGTAGGTTTCACGAACCCAGCCCTGAGAATTTAATAGTTGCAACTGGCTGTTTAATTATTTTTGGTTTGATGGGTTTGAGATTACCCACCGGCAACCAAATAAGTAAAATAATTTTTACGGCTATTGAAGTTTTTTTGATTTTTACCACTGGTTTTGTAGGTGGGAGGATTTCTCGACTCTTTCCTTTTATTTATATGATTTTAGTAACTCGTAGTTGCTTAATCTTTCAGTTACCAGGGCGTTTAATAGTTACATCTATATCATTTCTTTTATTTTGGCTGACACTACAACGTAAGTGGCAGAATTTTTCTCCTATTCCCCAAGTCCAAGAACGATTTCAATTTTTAACTCTGAGTTTATCTTTATTATTTGGCTTAAGTTTAATTTTTGTATTAATGCTAATGAATACAGTATTATCCGAACGCCAAAGTCGGGAAGAATTAGCTGTTGCTAACGAAAAATTGCGTCAATATGCTCTCCGCATTGAAAATCAAGCAACTTTAGAAGAACGTAATCGCATTGCGCGGGAAATTCATGATTCTTTGGGACATTCTTTAACAGCGTTAAATCTGCAATTAGAAACAGCTTTAAAATTGTCGCAATCTAATCCTAATAAAGCTCATGATTTTTTGAAAAGAGCGAAGGAATTAGGTTCTAAAGCCTTACAAGATGTTAGACAATCGATTTCTACAATGCGTTCTCATCCTTTACAAGAGCAATCATTAGAACAAGCAATTAATCAACTATTAGAAGATTTTCATCATGCCAATGGTTTTTCACCAATTTGCATGATTAACTTAGATAATCCTTTACCTAGTGAAATTAAAATTGCCATCTACCGCATCATTCAAGAATCATTGACTAATGTTTCTAAGTATGCCAAAGCCACAGAAGTTAGGATAGAAATAGATAAAACTCCTAGAGGTTTACATTTAACTGTTCAGGATAATGGTCAAGGCTTTGACTTTAAGCAAAATACTACTGGGTTTGGCTTGCAAAGTATGCGCGATCGCACTTTAGCAATTGGTGGTGTATTTAATATTAACAGTACACCTGGAGAGGGTTGTAAAATTCTAGTTGATATTCCCCTAATGAGGCTGAATAGATGATTAAAGTATTACTAGTAGATGACCAAAATTTAATTCGTCAAGGATTAAGAGCCTTATTAGAATTAGAAACAGATTTAGAAATTGTGGGCGAAGCAGAAAATGGAGCAATAGCGCTGAATTTAATTGCCGAATTGCAACCGAATGTAGTCTTGATGGATATTAGAATGCCGATCATGGATGGAGTTGCAGCTACAAGAGAAATTCAACAGCGTTTTAGCGGTATTAAAGTTTTAGTATTAACAACTTTTGATGATGATGAATATGTCAAAGCTGCACTCCAGAATGGGGCAATGGGTTATTTACTCAAAGACACACCTTCAGAAGAATTAGCTTTTGCAATCCGTGCAGTTCACAAAGGTTACACTCAATTAGGGCCAGGAATAGTCAAAAAATTATTAATGCAATTTCCGACTTTAGAACCAACCCCACCACCAGAAATTCCGCCTAGTTTAGCAGAACTTACTCCTAGAGAAAAAGAAGTTTTACGCCTAATTGCTCAAGGCGCTAGTAACCGCGAAATAGCCCAACAACTCTACATTTCTGAGGGAACAGTCAAAAACCATGTGACCAATATGTTGAATCGTCTCAATTTACGCGATCGCACTCAAGCTGCCATTTTTGCTAATACATTTTTAGCATATTTAAATGACGGCGATTAATTATAAATTAAAATTATTACTAATAAACTAAAGTTTATTTTAGTCAATATCTAGATATGGACAAGACAGTAACTTTATATCGTCCTACCGGCCCTAAAGAATTAGAACTAGTTAAACAAAGCGGCTATACTAAATGGCCTCCAAGACTACCCGAACAGCCAATTTTTTATCCAGTGACAAACGAGCAATATGCTCAGGAAATTGCAACTAAATGGAATGTTAGAGACAGCGGCGTGGGTTATGTGACACGCTTTGAGGTTAAAAAAGTATTTATGGATAAATATGAAATTCACCAGGTAGGCGCTTCATATCATACAGAATGGTGGATTCCTGCTGAGGAGTTGGAAGAGTTGAACAACAACATTGTGGGTAAAATCGAAGTTATTGGAGAATTCCATAATTCCTAGAGACAATTTATAAAGTAAATCTTAAGTAGTGGACGGGCATTGCCTGCCCCTACTGTCAAATTCTTTTTGCAAATTGGTATAATTTCTTCCAGAAAGGCGATCGCACTCCACTAAAGCTTCTGTCTCGCCATGAGTTGGGCAAAGAGTCCTGATTGATTGGCGAGTTGATGAAAACTACCTTCTTGAACTACACGGCCATTTTGGAATACATAGATACGATCGGCGTTGCGAATGGTACTGAGACGGTGGGCAATCGCAATTCTTGTCACCTTTAACCGTTCTAAGCTTTGGCTAACAATTGCTTGGGTGCGGTTATCTAAAGCGCTGGTGGCTTCGTCAAATAAAAGGATTTTCGGTTTTAAAACAAGCGATCGCGCAATTAATAAACGCTGGCGTTGTCCGCCGGAGAGGTTGCTACCACCTTCACTAATTACAGTGTGCATTCCCATAGGCATGGATTCGATATCTTCAGCAAAGCCAGCCATCCGCGCTGCTTCCCAGGCTTCATCCATTGTGATTGTCGCACCACTGGCGATATTTTCAAAGATGGAGGCAGATGTTAAGCGGCTATTTTGCATCACCACGCCTAATTGTCGGCGGACTGCATGAACATCTAACCCAGCTAAATCTTGTCCATCAAAGTAAATTGTCCCTGATTCCGGTGCATCAAACCCCAGTAATAACCGGAATAGTGTGGATTTACCACTCCCAGAAGCACCCACAAAGGCGATAAATTCTCCCGGTTCCGCGTGGATACTAACATCATCTAAGGTTAAAGGCCCGTCATCACGATAGCGGAAAATCACATGATCGACTACTACCCGCCCAGAAAGTCGTCCTGGATCAGCTTTTTCTGTGTCTACTTCCGGTTTAGCTGCCAAAATCGGCTGTGCGCGTTCCCACAATGGCACAATTTGCAGCACATCTACAACTGTACTGCTGAGGCTAGTAGCACCACCGATAAATGTCCCAAATGCGGCATTAAATGCTAAGAATACACCTGTAGATAAACCTCCTGATTGGGATTCCTGAATTAAACTAGTGGCAAACCAAAATAAACAAGCTGTGGTTAATGCTGGCAGAATTTTATTAATTACCGCCACAATATCCTCAATATTTTGAGTACTCAGCATCCATTTAATTTGCTGACTATATTGTTTACCCCAAAAAGCAAAGGCGCGGGCTTCTGCACCAGCTACTCTTAATTTAGTAACACCGTTAATTAACTGCACCATCACCCCTAAAAGTTGTCCTTGTAATTCTAGTAAGGGGCGAACTTTCCGCAGGGTAGAAATACCGGAAAATAAAGTTACACCAATATTCACCAGCGCTACCACTAAAGCAATTAATGCTAGGGAACCGTTGTAATAAAACAGCAATCCTAAATTTAATAATGCAAATAAACTGGTAAATATACTTCTTAAAACTGTACTACTCAGCCTTTGGCGGATTTGACTCACCGCGCTTACCCGTGAATTTAAATCTCCAATGGAGAACTTACGGAAAAACGAAGCTTTCAAATTCAACAGCCGATCCCAAACTGCCGCTTGGGTGGTAGCATCAGCAAAGGTTTCTACCCGCATAATGGCGAAACCTTGAGCTAGTTGAAACAGCGTACTACCAAAAGCTGTAGCCAAAAGTCCTAAAGCAATTTGTCCTAATAAACTGCGATCGGCATCGGGAATGGCACTATCAATTAAAATGGCGGTAGCTTGGGGGGTAATCATCCCTAATAAAGTCGTCGCCACACCCGCAATCACGACAACCATCAATTCCTTGTAATGTCCTTCCAGGGCAAACTTTAACAAATCCAGGGTACTGAGGACTTTATCTGGTAAAGGACGGTAAAAAGTGTAACCAGTCTGCGCCAATCTTGCCGCAGTTCTACTATTAATTAATGTGCGCGATCGCCTAATGGGATCGAACATTTCATAACGGGTATCCGATACAGGTAACAACGCTACTGGATAATTATCTTCCAGGGTGTAAGCCAGCATTGCGCCGCTATCTTTCTTCCACCACTTACCTTGTAAAGAAATTGTTCGCATCCGCAAACGAGAAGCGCGGGCGATCGCTTGTAGCGGATCTTGAATCCGTTTCATATCTTCTGACTTCGCCGCCGGACGAATGGTTACACCCAAAGTCCGCGCTACCGCACCCGCCGCAATCAACAAAGCTTGCTGAGGATCGTTAGCAATCCCTACCTCAAAACTACCACTATCGGCAGGTTTAAGTAAAAAAGCTAACTCACTCAGCGTTTCCTCCATCACCTGAGAATTGAGGTGTTGGCGTTCTTGAAAGCGTTGGGCTTCTGCCTCAGTTTCCTCCTGTTCTAAAAGATACAAACTCCCCAAAATATATATATGCAGGTGCGCCATCCCCGCCAGCAGAGTATCAGGATCGTGAATATCAGCAGTACTGAGAGATTCAAGCTCAACCATATCCTCAGCTTGGAACCACATATCTGCACTTAACGGCAAAAATTGCGATCGCGAGGTAATCAACAGTTCCTCAAACCCCATCCAAGTTGCATAACCAGTTTGGATTTGTACCCAAGATACCAACTCTCGCTGTGGTTGAAAAATTTGCCCATTACTCAGGGAAAAATATCGTACCCCTTCCTCTTGAAACGGTAACCCAGGGGGAGTAATCACAGATAACGCCAGCCCCAGTTGCTCAATCCAACCCTCAATTAAAGTTATAGCTTCGCCATTACCATCAGCAAGAAATTCCCGGAAATCTGTTACCGAAACCTTCAAAAGTTCAGTTTCCTCAATCGACACCGCCACCAATTGATAAGGTAAGGGTTGCGAATCGCTAGGAATACCAAACATCGCCTGTCTAGTGCGAGTAGTAAACAAATAACGGCGAGTACCTTCCGCCACCCCTTCCTTCAACGGAATGGCAAACACCGCCAATGAACCAGATTTTACAACCCAAATAGTCTCCGGATCATCCAGAATAATCGGCTCATTACCCTTGATTTGATAATATTCTCCCGGCAAGCTAACAATGCGAACTTGATCCAACATAATATGCCCCTTATACGATTTTGGATTGAGAATTATCTTCCGTAACTCCATCTGCCGTAATCATTTATTTTTGAAATTATTATTAGTAATTCAGCACATTAATTCTGATGGTTATAAAAAACGAACCGCAAAGACGCGAAGTACACAAAGGAAGAGAAATGAAGAAGGAGTTTACTTCGCACAACTCATGGCACAAAGCATTAGTGTTTTATGTTATTAATTTCGATGGGTAAATCAAATTTTGAATTTTTCTTCTTTTCTTCTTACTTCGTGTACTTCGTGCCTTCGCGGTTCGTTTTCTTGCCTTTCTCACGCCGCCTCAACCGCTTCCCCTTCACTGCGAATCAACTCCAAATACTTCCCTTCCACCTGCTGCAATTGTTCATGAGTACCACGTTGCACCACCTTGCCCTTATCAAACACAATAATCTCATCACAATCGCGGATTGTACTTAAGCGGTGGGCAACAATAACACAAGTACAACCCCGTTCCCGCAACTTGCGATCGATTAACTTCTCCGCCTCAGAATCCAGCGCACTTGTAGCTTCATCCATCACCAAAATTGCTGGATTATTCACCAAAGCGCGGGCAATTTCTAACCTTTGACGCTGTCCCCCACTTAAATTAGTCGCCCCCTCTGCCAAGTCAGCATTGTAACCACCAGGCATGGAAAGCACTACATCCTGAATCTCTGCATCCTTACAAGCGCGAACTAAATTACTAAAAGGTACTGTCGAATCCCAAAGCGTGAGATTATCCCGCACACTACCAGCAAACATCGAGATATCTTGTTCCACCAGCGCCAGCGAATGATTAATAATGGAACGGGGAATATCTTTTCGCGATTTCCCATCAAATAGAATCTCTCCAGCCCAAGGTTCATATAATCCACATACCAGCTTGGCAACGGTTGATTTACCAGAACCACTACCACCAACTAACGCCACACGTTGACCGGGTTTGAGCGAAAGATTAAGATTTTCAATTAAGGGAGCTGCGGAGCGATTATAACCGAATGTGATGTTACGGAGTTCTACATAACCTTGCAACCGCACATTTGCCTTTGGTACATCATAAGCTGAGGGTAGAGGTGTTTCTTCACTCACCCCCGGATCGATCGCATTATGTAAAACATCATCTAAACGATTGAGGTTACCTTCCATTTCCTGAAGTTCACCAGCCAGACTCACCAAACTATTCACAGGTTCGAGGAATCTTTGCATTAAGGCTTGAAAGGCAATCAACATCCCAATACTGAGTACGCCATCCATTACCCGCAACCCTCCTACCACCAGCAACAGCATTGAGGTAATGGAGGTGAGAAAAGATGGTAAAACACCGACAGTTTGATTAGTAGTATCCATTTCCTGGCGGGCGTTAATCGATTTGGCATAATAGCCAGCCCATCGGGAAAAGAATTCTGACTCTAGCCCTGATGCCTTCAGGGTTTCCATACTTTGCAAGCCGGAAATGGCTACGCCGCTAACTTTGCCTTGTTCTTGCATTAATCGCATATTGGCATCGACACGTTGCCGAGAAACCCAGCGCCACACGGTAATATTGACGATGACAAAGGCAATACCAATTAAAGTAAGAACAACATCATATTGCAGCATCACTGCGCCATAAAAGACGACAGTAAAAATAGAAATTACTGTGGTAGCTAATCTGCCAGAAAGCAAATTCGCCAAGTTATCGTTAAGGTGAACCCGGTTACTAATTTCCCCCGCAAACCGTTGATCGTAAAAACTCACTGGTAGGCGGAGAATATGCCATAAAAAGCGGCTGGACATTCCTACAGCCAGCTTAATTTTTAAACGGCGTAAAAATTGCAACTGAAGTAAAGTTAAAAAACCATTTAAGATAGCAGTTAAAATAATGCCGAGAATTAACGGACGCAACCAATCATTTCTGCCTTCAATTAAGACATGATCGACAAAGGTTTGCGAAAAGGCAGGAATAGCTAATCCTGGAATTACTAATAATAATCCGGCGATCACACAGTAAACCAAAGCACCCAACGAACTCTGCAATCTGTCCCATAAGGCTAGCGTGAGGCTGGGTTTGCGTCCACCTGGGCGAAATTCTGTACTTGGTTCCAGAACTAGTACTACACCCGTAAAAGACTGATCAAATTCTGCGGGAGAAACTGTACGGGGGCCAGTAGCTGGATCGTTGAGATAAACCTTATCTCTACTAAATCCCTCAACAACTAGAAAATGGTTAAAATTCCAGAAGATAATATAAGGACATTCGAGTTTGCGTAACCCATCCAAATCGACCTTAAAGCCTTTCGCTTGCATCCCATAGATCCGGGCTGCACTGAGAATATTTGACGCTTTACTGCCATCCCGCGACACACCGCAAGCTAGACGGAGTTCTGCCAAAGGAACAACCCGATTGTAATAACCAAGAATAATTCCTAATGCGGCAGCACCACATTCCACCGCTTCCATTTGTAATAGAGTAGGAGTGCGACGACGGCGATCGGGAGGGCTAATCAGCCGCCGAATTTTTTTTAATCTAAGCCCAAGCTGCGATTGAAGAGTTCGCCACATAGTTCGTGTTCAGTAAGGATTTGTCGTGAGGAGGGATTGGGGACTGGGGATTGGGGACAAGGGGACAAGGGGATAAGGGGAAAGTGAGAAATTACTATTACCAATTACCAATTACCAATTACCAATTACCCAATACCCAATGCCCAATGCCCCATGCCCCATGCCCATTTAATACATTCCACTCCAAGAACGGAGTATGGGGAAGACAAAAGAAATTGGTGATTGTTCGTCAACTTTGACGCGGACTGAGGTGGTGGTTCCTGAGGTGACTTTGGCTTCTGGCCCCTTTGAAGATGACCAGCGAAAACCGCTTTTAGTTGAGGAATCTGGCTCGAGTTCAGCAAAGACTTGAATTTGCGGCCCTTGGGAGGTTAAGCCTTGCAAAATTTCTGCACCACCGACAACGCTGGATGCACTTTCTTTGGTGACGGGAAAAGACGAAACACTGGTTACTTTGGCGACGATTCCCCCAAAGCGTTCGCGCTTCACAGTAGAGGGAGTAATTTGCAACTCCATACCTTTTTGAATCTTTTTACCTTCACTGACTGGGAAGAATGCGACTCCCACTAACTTATCAGTGGAATCTTGGGCTTGGATGGTGCCAATACGTGCGCCTTCTTCTAAGCTTTGTCCGGGAACAACTGTCAGTTCTAATATTTGACCGTTGAAGCTGCTAATAACTTTGTTTCTATCTTTTAATTGCGATTTTAATTGCGCGATCGCTCTTTCGGTTTCTTGAATTTCTTTTTTCCGATTGGTAGCGATCGCTAAATCTTGTTCGGCTTGGGAAGCTAATTTAGTATCTAATGTTGCTAACTGGGCTTGTAGTTCTTTGGTGGCGTTTAAGTTAGCTAAATATTGCCTTTGGGCATCGGCTTCTTTCACATCCAGTTGTTTCAGTTGCGATTGAATTTCATCAATGCGACTTTTGCTACTGAGAAATTCCTGCTCCGCTTGCAGTACGGTATCACTAGATACAGCACCTTCACGGCGTAATTGTTGCCGCAATTCAAACCGTTCTTGAAAAGTCGGGACTAGCTTGCGCGTTGTTTCCAACTGTTGCTCTAAAGTCCGCCTTTCTTGGCGAATCGACTCTAAACCCTTATCCCGGAGAATTGGCGTGACCGATTTAGTAGTTTCTAAACTTTGTAACAGTGCTTGACGCTGTTGTTGCGTTGCACCCTGATCCAAAACTGTGCGTTGTGCTTGCAGCGAATTAGCACTGCGGTCTTGTTCTTGCAGTTGCAACAGCTTCGCCCTTGCCAAATCCAGCTTTTCTTGCAGTTCCGTTTGGTCGATAGTTGCAATCACCTGTCCTTTCTTCACGCGATCGCCCGCACGCACCAATAAATTCAAAATCTGCCCAGAACTTGGAGACTGAAAAGGCACGACCTTACTAGGGAAAACTACTACCCCTTGTCCATTCACAGTAATGGGAATGCGACCGTAAACACTCCAAGCCACACCCACCGCCACCAAAGAACCCAACGCCGCCAACGGAATCCACTTCTTCGGCTGCACCACCTGCATCAATTGATCCAGCCGTTCCGGGGAAGATAAACGATCCAGTGCTTCTTTACGAAATATATTGTTTTTTTGAGCCGTAACCATAGTGACTCCAAATATATAAATAGGGCATGGGGCATGGGGCATTGGGCATGGGGGAAAGGGTAATGGGTAATGGGTAATTGGAATTTCTGCCTCATCTCCCCAATCCCCAGTCCCTAATCCCCAGTCCCCAATCCCCAATCCCTCAATTCGCCTTCAACTGCTTTAACATCCAATCAAACCTTGTTCCTGCTAGGGTTACTTGGGCTAAAAAGCCGGAACTTAGTTCATCTTCATAAGTAAGACTACTGTCTAAAGATTTACCGGAACTATATGTAATTCTGCCGTAACCGAGTCGATTGATAATTCCCTGCTGTTTGTCTGCTAACAATATCGCTAACACGCGATAGAATCGGGCAGCAAAGCCCACATCATGTAACAATTTTGCCGCTAATCGCCAACGAGGAATGGAAAGGACGATCGCATCTTCAATGGCGCGAATTGTCATTGGTGGGGGACTGGCTTCCACAAAGGGAGTTTCGCCTACCATGTCACCGCGCGATAATCTAGCAAATTCTGTTTCGATGGTTTCTGTGTTTTCTAAATTAGAAAAAGCGCGGGTGAGGGGATTGCTAGCATCTTCGGCAGTGGAAGCCACCATTTTGCCATCTAATAAAATATAAAAAGCATCAACAGGTCGTCCGGCTTGGAATAAAACTTCTCCTGCCAAAATTCTTTTAGCTTCGCCGGCTGCAATCATCCAGCCGATATCGCTATCGCTTAATTCAGCAAATGTAAATAAAATCTCGCGGATTTGCGGCTGGAAGAGTACAATCGTGCTTTGGCCAATTTGGCTGACAATTTGCTCTAAACGGTGAGCCAATAAAACTGCGATCGCACGATAAAAATGAGCCGCAAACGTAATATCTTCTTGGAGTTTTTTCACCAATTCCTGCTGCGGAACCATCAGCACTAAAGACTTTTTCGCAGCTTTAATTGTCGTTGCAGACTGGTAGGATGTTAAGAAAGGCATTTCTCCCACCACTTCCCCATTTGTCAGTCTTGTAATCTCCCGTCCTGACAATTCACCACCTTCTAAGGCTGCAAACGCCCTACCAATTGGGTTATCGTCAGCTTGAGCAACAGAAACGGACAATGCACCATCGAGTAAAATATAAAGCGCATCAACCGGTGCTCCTTGGCGGATGAGAATCGTGCCGGCAGTAATTTCTTCTCTCCGACCCGTTGCTAAAATCCAGTCAATATCACTATTTGTGAGTTCCTTCAGTAGAACTTCTGTCATAATTTCAATTCCTTCTGTTCTGCTAACGGGAGAGAAATGGGGAGTGCAGAAATAACTACCGATCAATCTCCCCATCACTTAACCAGTGCTGAGTGGTGAGTAACGAGTAATGAGTAGGAATCCTCATTAATACTCAGAACTCAAAACTCAAAACTCAACACTTCTCATGAACTGGATGATTCGCTGTTGTAAGTGTGAGAATATTCGTACTTCTCCTTCCAATTAGGAATTTTGATATTCTCAAATTGTTTAGCGATCGCTTCATTCACTTGATTATAAATATCACCTGGCTGATACTGTCCGGGATAAGGTTCACCCACAGCAATACCACCTGCAATTGTTGCTAGTTCAGCAACTGTTAACTCAAGTGCTTCCATTTCCTTTTCGTTTTCCATTGTGATTTTTTCTCCTTTGTGTTAATTGACAATTCAACATTGATTAATAGAAAAAAGAATGAAGTAGCTTTAGAGGATGTTTTAAAAGTTCTGCATTTGGTAACAAAACGTTTTAGATTCTTACAAATCCCCACTTTAAGGGACAATTTGATTGTATTTCCCCCCTTAAAAAGGGGGGTAGGGGGGATCAAGAAGTCTCTCAAATCACAGCCAACCACTTCTCAAACAACCTCTTATTTAAAACAATTAAGTTCTTTCTTACTCATGACCCATCTGCTATTGATTTGAGTAATTTCAGCCTTCATACTTCATCCTTCAGTTGACACCAGAACAATTTCAGAAAGCAGTTGAACAAAACTTGCCCAACTGCGATTCATTAATTTCAAAAACTTCCTTTATGCAGAACCATCGAGTGCAGATGCATTTCCAAACAACTCGCCAATAATTTCGAGATCCTTAGTTGTTGCATCGATGATGGTGAGTTGAAGTAGAGCCGATTCTGTTGTTTCTGACTGAAACGCCGAGTGGGTTGAGCCTCTTGACCTTCGTGATGTGTCATGGACATATCCAGTAGTCGATTTACGAAAGCTGGCAAATGTCAACTTCATATCTAAACCGCCTGCTACTTCATCTAATTCCTCATCCGTTAGTTCGATGGCTGCATCATTCGGAATATTTTCGTCACCTGACATATAAGCTCCTTGATGTGACGTGTTAAAGTTGAATGAGGCGGAGGGAAATTACCGTGAGCCTGCTAGCCACTCGGTTAATTCACCTCCGGCTGCAATCCGTCAAACCGAGAAATGTAAGCTAGCTATCTTAAGGATTGATTCCTGCTTGCTTAAATTCTTGAAGCTCTTGCTCAGAGTAGAAGCTCTGTAAAAAGGTAACGCTCTTAATACCACCACTTGCCGGAATTTCTACATAACCAAGTACATTTTCCTGGTCATTAAGATTTCTGCCAAATACATCGGTAGTTGCACCACCAGCAATTTCATCAAGTTCTTGATTGGATAATTCCAGCGCTTCATGAGGCTGTAAGTTCTCGGTTGTCATAGTCATTTTCCTTGTATTGTTCATTTTGGTGTGAGTGTAAACTCTGCACTTGCGTTATTCAGTACAAGTTCAATGACTAGGCTGAAAAGAAACCTTTAGGAACTCCAGGAAGATCATCACCTGTGAATTTGATTTCTTGCAATTTTTGTTCAGACACAGCTGTTTTTTGAGCAGTGAATGATGCAATACCACCATTAGCACCGATAATTACTGCACTAGCTTGCTCATCAAGGAAGTTGAAATTGCTACCATCAACTAAGCTAGCTGCACCACCAGCAACGTTATCTAATTCTTCAGCAGATAATTCCATTGGCATATTGTCAGACATGATGTTTTCTCCTTAATTTTTTGTGTTGTTTGAAGTTTGTACTATTGAGTTGAATTAGGAAGCTGTATAGAAGCCACCAGGTAGACCAGGAAAACCTTCGCCAGTTGATTTAAATTCAGCTAAATATTGTTCAGAGGCAACGGTTTTTTGCGCGGTTTGAGAGGAAATACCGCCGTTAGCACCAACAACTGTGGAACCTACTTGTTCATCGAGGAAGTTGCGATTGCTAGCAAAAACTGCACTAGTAGCACCACCAGCAACGTTATCTAATTCTTCAGCAGATAATTCCATTGGTTTGTTGTCAGACATGATATTTTCTCCTTAATTTTTTGGTCTAAGTTGTATCAATTAGCGAAATTACTTGATAGATGCACCGTATAATTATCAAGCTGTATAGAAGCCACCAGGCAGACCAGGAAAACCTTCGCCAGTGAATTTCAATTCAGCTAAATGTTGTTCAGAAACAGTAGTTTGTTGCGCGGTTTGAGAGGAAATACCACCGTTAGCACCAAGAACTGTTGAACCGATTTGTTGATCAACGGAGTTGAAATTGTTACCAAAAACAGCACTACCAGCACCACCAGCAACGTTATCTAATTCTTCAGCAGATAGTTCCATTGGTTTGTTGTCAGACATGATGTTTTCTCCTTAATGTTTTGTGTGGTTTGAAATTTGTACTGTTGAGTTAAATTAGGAAGCTGTATAGAAGTTAACAGGAAGACCAGTAACACCTTCGCCTGTGAATTTCAATTCAGCTAAATGTTGTTCAGAAACAGTAGTTTGTTGCGCGGTTTGAGAGGAAATGCCACCGTTAGCACCAAGAACTGTTGAACCAATTTGTTGATCAACGGAGTTGAAATTGTTACCAAAAACAGCACTACCAGCACCACCAGCAACGTTATCTAATTCTTCAGCAGATAGTTCCATTGGTTTGTTGTCAGACATGATGTTTTCTCCTTAATTGTTTGGTTTGTTGACAGTTTGGAATGTGGAATGACTAGAATAAACCCTCAGGAATACCAGGTAAGGTTTCGCCTGTGAATTTGATTTCCTTCAACTGTTGTGCAGAGACAGTAGTTTGTTGCGCGGTTTGAGAGGAAATACCACCGTTAGCACCAATCACTGTTGAACCAATTTGTTGATCACTGAAGTTGAAATTGCTACCAAAAACTTCGCTAGCAGCACCACCAGCAACGTTATCTAGTTCTTCAGTAGATAGTTCCATCGGTTTGTTGTCAGACATGATGTTTTCTCCTTAATTGTTTGGTTTGTTGACAGTTTGGAATGTGGAATGACTAGAATAAACCCTCAGGAATACCAGGTAAGGTTTCGCCTGTGAATTTGATTTCCTTCAACTGTTGTGCAGAGACAGTAGTTTGTTGCGCGGTTTGAGAGGAAATACCACCGTTAGCACCAACAACTGTGGAACCGATTTGTTGATCATTGGCGATGAGATTGAATGCATCAACTAAGCTAGCTGCACCACCAGCAACGTTATCTAATTCTTCAGCAGATAGTTCCATTGGTTTGTTGTCAGACATGATGTTTTCTCCTTAATGTTTCAGTTTGTGTGGAATCCAGCGCCGAGAGCGATTTGTTTGTTGTTTGCTTTCGCTTTCCTTGCTTGATGTCCCTATAGTACGAATTCAACCCCGCTATGCACATCTGAAAAACGTCTAGGATTCTGTCTAAGCGAAGTAAAGAGAAGCTGTCTGACTTTCGCTTATGGGGTTTAGCCAGGACTAAGACTTTAGTCATAGGCTAAGGGGACTAGTTCCCACAAAAGTAGTGAGTTTGCCTTAAAACCTGGAATTTCCACGTTTCTCGCAGTATGAATAGACATAGCTCGTCAATTCGTAATTCGTAATTCGTAATTATGAATTGTGATTTGTTGCCTGTTATCCAGATCCCCGACTTCTTGAATAAGTCGGGGATCTAAACACCGCTAAACTTGCTTAATTAATATATGTGACTAAATATTATTAGCAAAGGTTAGTAGTTGGATAATTTAAAAACCAATAAAAACTCAAAATATTCAATTAATTAAAGTGCATGAATTGGTAACCATTTTATAAGCAAAGAGGAAACAGCTATGTTGAACAGATTTAAATTAGCAACTAAATTTACCTTTCTTCTATCGCTGGTTTTCCTCTGCGCGATCGCAGTTAGTGGTATTACGTTATCTCATGCACTAGAACAGAAGGCGGAAACCGAAATTGGGTATCGTAGCCAAATTGTGGCAGAAACGATGAGTTCGGTGAGGAACTATACAAATACCAAGATTAGTCCGCTGCTGTTACCGATGGTGGATACTCAATCGACATTTATCCCGGAAACTATTCCTAGCTTTGCAGTTAGAGAAGTATTTGAAAATCTTCGCAAAAACCCAGATTTTAAAGATTTCTTTTATAAAGATGCCAACATTAATCCGACAAATTTAAGGGATAAGGCTGATAATTTTGAAATGCAGATTATTGAAAGGTTTCGTAATGAACCGGAACTGAAAAGTATTTCTGGTTTTCGTGACTCTTTTGAGGAGAAACTTTTCTATACTGCTCGTCCTTTTGTGATGACAAACTCGACTTGTTTACGTTGCCATAGCACCCCTGAAGCAGCACCAAAAAGTCATCTTTTAAGTTACGGTTCCGAAAATGGCTTTGGCTGGGAACTCAATAAAGTGCTAGGCACACAAATTATATATCTTCCTGCTAAAAGGGTTTTTGATGATGCCAATCGAGCTTTTATGTTATTTATTAGCTTGTTTATTGGCATCTTTGCTTTAGTGATTTTATTAATTAATTATTTACTGAAACGCAATGTGCTACAACCCCTCAAACCGATGGCACAATTAGCGCAGAAAATGACTATGGCTCAAATTAGTTCTGAAGAAGCCGAAGAATTTGACCGTCAAAAGCTCACACCCATTGTTAAACGTAATGACGAATTAGGACAAATGGGAAGAGTTTTTCAACGCATGATGCATGAAATTTATGCTCGTGAACAACAAATGACGCAGCAATTGCAAAAACTACGAATTGAAATTGATGAAACAAGACGCGCGCGTCAAGTCGCAGAAATTGCGGAATCAGAATCATTCCAACAATTGCAAGAAGAAGCAAGGATTATGAGAAGTAAACGCAACAACGGGAATCAGTGAGGATGAGGGAGAAAAATATTAATTCCCCATTCCCCTTTCCCCCTTCCCCAATTACGAATTACGAATTACGAACTACTAATTACCATTGAGGTTTTATCGTGTCTGAAATAATTTCTGTGCATTCATTCCGTGGCGGAACTGGTAAATCAAACGTCACAAGTAATCTGGCTACTTTAATTGCTCGTTCTGGAAAGCGAGTAGGAGTTGTTGATACTGATATTCAATCTCCTGGTATTCATGTTTTGTTTGGGTTAGAGGAAGCACGCATTCGCTATACCCTGAATGATTATTTATGGGGACGTTGTGCGATTGAAGATGCAGTTTATGATGTGAGTTCTGTTCTCAAACAAAAACCATCTTTATTTAGCCGTCAGGGAAATATTTATCTCTTGCCTTCTAGTATTAAGATGAGTGATATTTCTCGGATTTTACGCGAAGGTTATGACGCACGCTTGCTGAATGATGGTTTACGTCATTTAGTGAAGCGTTTAAAACTAGATTATCTATTAATTGATACTCACCCTGGGATTAACGAAGAAACCTTGCTGTCGATTATTCTTTCTGATACTTTGGTGTTGATTCTGCGTCCCGATAAACAAGATTACCAAGGGACAGCCGTAGCAGTTGATGTGGCTAAGAAATTAGAAGTACCAAAAATGCTTTTAGTGGTTAACAAAGCACTACCATCTTTAAATTTTAGTGATTTACGGCAAAAAATCCAAAATACTTACGCCACCCCTGTAGCTGGAATTTTACCTGTGAGTGAAGAAATGTTTAATTTAGGCAGTAGTGGCATTTTCAGCTTACAGTATCCCAATCATCCTTGGACAGAAACAATCAGTGTGATCGCAAAACAAGTTATGGGTGCTAAAACAAAATCTATGGTGTAATTTATATCACTGTTAACTTGAATCAATATCATACATATTTTCCATCCCCGTAAGGGGTAAAAGAATTACAGCTTGTTTCAGCTAAATGAAGTACATGGGTAGGGGCGCAAACAATGTTTGTTCCCCGTATATTTTTAGTTAGAAGTCCCTCACTCATCTTCATCCCAATCATCATCTTCACTCCAATATTGTTGCGGTGCGTCGCCGTGAATTTCTAAGATTTTGGCTTTTTTGATTTTGTTATCTGGTGGTTGGATGTCTTCTAATTGCACATGAAATTGCCAATTATCACCAAAATCATAAAGATAAGTCATGCTTGTCCCTGGTTCTAATGGTAAATCACCAATACGGACTTGATCGGCAAATGGGGGTGATTCTGTATAGGGATGACCTATTGTACAAGTACGACCAAAACGGTCTTTATAACTAAATTCATATAGATGATCGTAGTCGAAATCAAAAGCATCAAGAATTGTGTTAGCTAACCAGCTAAATTCTCTTTTTGCTGGGATAGCAATTCGTCGCCAAGATTTAGCAACCGATACTTTAAAAATATAAATACCATCAGTAAATCCTTGTTTAGGAAGGATTAAATTATTTTGCCATTCAGGAAAGAACGGCTGAAAATGAGGCTGTAATTGCCCAAAATTTATATTTATCTCTTCCTCAAATTTGCCTGTGATACCTACAGGGAAGAGTAACCTAAACATCGCATCACCAAGGGGTAAACGCTCTACACTGGTAATGCGCCATCCCTTACCTTCTTGAGCTTTTGCTTGTTGAATGGTTAGTAAACCAAATAATTCTAATAAAGCAATATTATGCAGACCAGGATAATAACCAAGAACTTGTTGCTCGTCATATTTAGCAAACTTTAAGCCTTGGTCAGGAATCCGCGCCCAAAATTGAATACATTTAAATAAATTATTCCATGCATCTTGGCGTTCTCCCAAAATTTCGTTATTTCCCCAAATTAACCAAGCTTCCAATAAGGTGAAATAACGTTCTGTAAAATTGAGCTTAAACCAAGATTCTAAAACAGCTTCATCTAATACTAAAAATTGTTTTTTACCTTGAGATTTAATTTGCACTATTCCTGAACTACGTAATAACAGATAAAGCCCATTGATGTAAGGATATGATTTTTGTACAGGACGTTTTAGTTTAGTATCGATTGGGTGGCTTAATTGTAAATTCAGTTTTGATAAGACTTTTAGTGGTAAAAGATGATTAACGCTACTGACTTCTACGCCTTGCGGTTGGATAAAATTTAGTAAAGATTGGAAATCACGCAGAATTGTCCCTGGTTGATTTTCATCTATGCTGAGTTCTGTGAACAATGCTTGCTGTGACTCTGTAATAGAAGGTAGTTCCGGATTTAGAGTCAGGTTGATGCTGGCAAATAAGTCTTCCATAATTCAAAAATAAAAATTGAATTTAAAAATTAAATTTAATTTTTGGACTAGCACACAATTATTCGATATTTATACTACGAATGAATAATTAAACAAACTTCGGCAAAAATGAATGGTAATATTTTCGCTTGCTAGCTAAAAATTATCTGAACTTTGATATGAACAGTAACACTCGCTTACAGATGATTCTGGCTGATTCACCTGTGGGGATAATTTTAAGAGCGATCGCACAACTTAACCTACCTGACTGGTGGTTAGCAGGCGGTGCGGTGCGAAACACTGTTTGGCGCGCAATTTTTGGTAATGATTGCGCTTTAGTCATCAAAGATTTTGATATTGCATTTTTCGATATCCAAGGAAACCGTTCCCAAGAACAAACAGCAAAAGCTATTCTCCAAGAACAGTTTCCTAACCACGAGTTTGATGTCAAAAATCAAGCTAGCTTTGCCCGTTGGCGTGATGGCGAAAGAACCTACAATAGTACAGAAGACGGTATCGCCCAATGGTTACATACTGCAACGGCTGTAGGAGTGCGGTTAAATGCTCAAGGAGAATGGCAATTTTTTACCCCCTACGGTTTGGATGATTTATTTAATGGCATCATCCGCCCTACACCCGTAAATATTGATAATAATAATGCTCGTCAAAAAGCATCTAGCTTCTTACAAAAATGTCCTCATTTGCAATTAGCTTAGAGTAATTTTATTTGTTTTTATTATTGATGAAACGTAGGGTGTGTTGTCGCGCAGCGCAACGCACCATTCCCCTTTGCCCCTTCCTCATTACCCATTCCCCATTCCCCAACCCCCAATCCCCCGAAAACGCACCGCGATCGCTACATTAGAAGAATATAAACAAAAATCATAATTAACCAAGAGCGATCGCATCTCACACACAATCATGACTCAAAGTGCTACTCTTTCTCAGAATCCCCTACTCAAGGGTGCTGGCTTACCTCCCTTTGCGGAAATCAAAGCGGAACAAGTAATCCCAGCTTTCAAGGAACTGTTAACAGAACTGGATTCCGAACTTACTGCTTTAGAAAAGAATGTCCAGCCTACTTGGAGTGGTTTAGTAGAACCTTTAGACAAAATCTCAGATAAGCTGTCTTGGAGTTGGGGTATAGTCAACCATTTAATGGGTGTTAAGAATAGCCCAGAACTACGGGAAGCTCATGAAGCTGTGCAACCAGATGTAGTGCAATTTATCACCAAGCTGGGTCAAAGCCAACCGCTCTACAATGCTTTTAAGGCTCTCCGTGCTAGTGATGCTTGGAATAGCTTGGAATCAGCCCAGCAAAGAATTGTAGAAGCTGCAATTCGGGATGCGGAACTTTCTGGTGTGGGCTTAGAAGGAGAAGCAAAGGAACGTTTCAACGCTATTCAGATGGAGTTAGCAGAACTTTCGACTAAGTTCTCTAACCATGTCCTCGATGCTACCAAAGCCTTTAGCATCACCCTCACCACCAAAGAAGAAATCGACGGCTTACCCCAAAGCTTACTCAGCCTAGCAGCCCAAGCCGCCCGTGCGGCTGGGGAAGAAAATGCGACACCAGAAAATGGCCCTTGGCGCATCACCTTAGATTTCCCCAGTTACGGCCCCTTTATGCAGCACAGCACCCGCCGAGATTTGCGCGAACAGCTGTACAAAGCTTTTATTAGTCGTGCTGCATCCGGCGAGTTAGATAATAATCCCCTAATTGGGCGCATATTAGAATTACGCCAAGAACTATCCGGGTTACTAGGCTTTAACAATTTTGCGGAATTGAGCCTAGCTAGTAAAATGGCTCCCAATGTCGAAGCAGTGGAAGCACTGTTAGAAGAACTGCGTCGCGTCAGTTATGATGCAGCCGTTAAAGATTTAGCAGAACTCAAAGCCTTTGCAGCCTCCAAAGGCGCAAAAGAAGCCGAAGATTTAAAACACTGGGATATTAGCTTCTGGGCGGAACGTCAGCGAGAAGAAAAATTCTCCTTTACTGCGGAAGAATTACGCCCTTACTTCCCCCTTCCCCAAGTACTGGATGGCTTATTTGGCTTAGTTAATCGCTTATTTGGCGTTACAGTCACCCCCGCAGATGGTCAAGCCCCAGTATGGCAAGAGGATGTGCGTTATTTTCAAATAGCTGATGAAACAGGCACACCCATAGCCTACTTTTATTTAGATCCCTACAGCCGCCCCGCCGAAAAACGCGGTGGTGCGTGGATGGATATCTGCATTAATCGTGGTAGAACTACAGAAAATGGTAGCAGTAGCGTGCGTTTACCTGTAGCATATTTAGTCTGTAACCAAACTCCCCCGATTGATGGCAAGCCCAGCTTAATGACTTTCAATGAAGTGGAAACACTCTTCCACGAGTTTGGACATGGTTTACAGCATATGCTCACCAAAGTAGATTATACTGGCGCTGCTGGTATAAATAACGTTGAGTGGGATGCAGTCGAACTACCCAGCCAATTTATGGAAAACTGGTGTTACGAACGCCCCACTTTGTTTGGTATGGCGAAGCATTATGAAACAGGTGAACCGCTACCAGAGCATTATTACCAAAAGCTGATTGCAGCTCGTAATTATATGAGTGGTAGTGCGATGTTGCGGCAACTCCACTTTAGCAGTGTAGATTTAGAATTACACTCTCGCTATCGTCCTGGTGGCGCGGAAACTCCTGCTGATGTCCGCCAGCGCATAGCCAAAACTACCACCGTTATACCCCCATTACCAGAAGATGCTTTTTTATGTGCGTTTGGGCACATTTTTGGTGGTGGTTATGCGGCAGGTTACTACAGCTATAAATGGGCAGAAGTACTGAGTGCTGATGCTTTCGCTGCGTTTGAAGAAGCTGGACTGGAAGACGAAAGCGCTATTAAAGCTACAGGTAGACGCTACCGTGATACAGTGCTGGCGCTGGGTGGTAGCAAGCACCCAATGGAAGTATTTAAAACCTTCCGGGGACGTGAACCGAGTACCGCACCTTTGCTGCGACACAACGGTTTAGCGGCGACAGCTTAAAGAGTTAAATCAACAGGGTGCGTTACGCCAAGGCTAACGCACCGCCAACCCTACCCAACAGCGTTAATTGTTGTTTTATACGGCAGGATTATGCACCGCAAACCCGATATATAAGACGGTGCGTTAGGCGATGAAATTATCGTTTAGATGACAAATATCTCGCCATGTGCGCCTAACACACCCTACAGTAATTTTATTTTTACTTTATAAATAACATCTAAGCCCTAACGATACCCGTTTTTATGTCTCAGGATAGTAAGTTTATTTAATTAAGACATATTAAATTGAAAAATTAATTCAAATAGTAAAGTCATGGCAACCGAGCAAGAGCTTCAATCTCTTTTTAATACCTTGGATATCGATCAAGATGGCAAAATCTCCATTAATGAGCTTTTTTTAAGCCCTGGTTTAAGTGCAATTATCTCGGCTGAAACAGGTGTCAGTAGCCCCCAGGAATTGCTAGCTATGCATGGAGATAAAGACGGTAGTATCTCCTTTGAAGAGTTAAAGGAAGTAGTTAAGAAAGCAAGTAATTTAAGCTAGCAATCGGAGGGGAGTAGGAGCGATCGCTCCTACTCCCCCTGCCAAAAAAGCGATAGTATATTTTTTGAGTTGGAAGTCCCTTAGACGATGCGATTGACAATTGTCCAAACATCGCCGTCGGAACGGACATGAGGAACTGAGATTGTCTTAAAGCCAGTAATAAATGGTTTATAGTAAACCTGCCAATACAAGGGACTTAGCTCATCAGCGCAAGATTTTAACAGGCGAATTTCTGTGGCTAGTTCTCCAGCAAGTTGATTGATGCGTTGAGCATGAACCTGTGCGACATTTCTCGCTTCTTCTAGCTGTTGCTCTAGGGTAAGTCGTTTAGATTCAGTTTGCCAACGAGCTAACTCAGCTTGTTTTTGGTCTATCTGAGATTCTAAAGCTGCGATCGCATCATCAATTCCCTTGAGTTCCACGGCTAATTGCGGATTCTCCCTAGCAAAGCGACGGTAAGCTTCAGCTATGGCGATGGGTGAATCATTCTCGCTCGACACTACATTATTAATAGTGAGAGTAGCACGTTCTTGCTGGAGAACCTGAATTTGTTGGCGAAGCCCTGCTATTTCTGAGAGAATCTGCTGCATAATTCCTATTTATCCTTCGTTAAGGCTGCTTGCACCTTGGTTATCCAAAGAAAGCGATCGCACATCAGCTGTAATTCCTGCTGTTTGCCAAGCAGCTTGCATCGCTACTGCTACAGCCTGAGAATTTTGTGCATCTGCTAAAGCCAACAATGTCGGCCCTGCACCACTAATCACCATGCCATAAGCACCAGCAGCAACAGCAGCTTGATTCACAGCATCATAACCAGGAATCAAAGCTTTACGATAAGGTTGATGTAACTTATCTTGCAAAGCCGTCTTTAACCATTCTCCCTTACCAGTTGCCAAGCCCCGCAACAATAAACCCAAATGAGCGGTATTAAAAATTGCATCTGCACGGCTGAACTCTGTGGGGAGAACCCGCCGCGCTTCTTGAGTTGAAAGTTCAAAATCAGGAATTGCTACCACGGGAACAACATTTTCATCCCAGGGAACATCACAAATTTCCCAACCCTCAGCACTGGTAGCAGCTAGACGACATCCCCCCAGCAAAGCAGGAACCACATTATCAGGATGTCCTTCCATTGCGATCGCTAATTCCATCACCTGCAACTGAGAGAGTGGTTCGCCAGCCAATTGATTAGCCGCAACCAACCCACCAACAATTGCTGTCGCGGAACTACCCAAACCCCGCGCCAAAGGTACACCTAAATCAATCTCAATTTTCACACTCGGCGGTATCTGCTCTATATGTTGATATAACTTGACAAAGGCTTGATAGAGCAGATTACTTTCATCAGTGTTTACCCCTTCTGCTTCTTTACCTGTGACCTGAATAATTAACCCGCCTGTATCCAGACGTGTAAACTTAACTTTGTTATACAGCGTTAAAGCTGCACCAATGCAGTCAAAACCAGGCCCTAAGTTAGCAGTGGTGGCGGGAACAGTAACAGTGACACTAGAAACAACAGACATCTGCAAATCTCACTAATCGCTCAATAAGCATCCCATGTCGGTTGTCATTTGTCATTTGTCATTGGTCATTGGTTATTGGTCATTTGTCATTTGTCATTGGTCATTTGTCATTTGGGGTTTGGTAATTGACCTCAACTCATTTGCGACTAAACGCCCTAAATCATAGACTGCTTGCAGAAGTCGGAGAAAGGTTTTGTATTTTCCCTTTCCCCTTTCACCTTTCCCCCTTTCCCCATCCTGTGCGATCGCGCATTTGCCCGCTTAATTGTACTCAATAAAATCTTTACGGAAAATAATTTCTTATCTGTGTAGTTACTAGTATCAATTCCCAAAGTATTGACTTTTGGGCAAAAAAAACTTACGTCTGCATTATGCAGTGTACGAAAAACAACTTAGAATATACCGAATTTTACGGTTATTTCTACTTTAACTCTCAGGGTGCATAAAAGTTTATCAGTCAATCTACAGGGAATCAACAGCCAAATACCGTGATGTCAACCGATTTTGAGCAACCTGAAGTTAATCTCCCAAATATGGGTACAGGTAAGTATTTAACACCATTTCAGCACAAGCAGCTGCAAAAAAATTTACAAGATGATTTGCCTGAGTCTTATCGTCAGCGAATCGAAATTATGTTGTTGGCAGATGAGGGCAAAACTCAAACCGAAATTTGTCAGACATTAAAATGTTCTCCGGCGACAGCACGACATTGGATGCATATTGCGCGTACTGGGATGGCGCACCAATGGCAAGATTGCCCTCTAGGTCGCCCAAAAGCAATTAATCAGGAATATTTGGAACGCTTACAACAGTTACTTTCTCAAAGTCCTAGGGATTGTGGCTATGGGTTTAGACGCTGGACAGTCAATTGGTTGCGAAAGCATTTAGCGAAAGAATTGGGAATTGAAGTTAGCGATCGCCATCTTAAACGCATCCTCAAACAAATGGGGTTATCAACCATCCCCAAACCCACTCCATCTCAGAGTGAACATACCAAGAAAACCGCAGGACAAAAAATCTTGATTTCTGATCTTAAATCCGAAAAATCGCGTAATCTTACGGGATTCTTTCTTTGGGAATCAGAAAAATAAATACGCAAAAAAAGTAAGTACTAGTTCAGAATTTCATGGCGCAATATATCTCAGAGTCGCTGTCTATGCAGCAACTATGCAGTGTCTTGGGTGATTCCCTCTCCTCAGAAGACTTACAGCACTGCCTTCAACAAGTTAAATATCTTACTCCCAAGGTAGGAAAATTTTGGCAAGGAACAGATGTTGAACCAGGTATCTACATTGTACTTGCAGGTAAAGTCAGATTACTCGATCATGCAGGTGAATTGATTGCAACTTTGGAAGTAGGACAATCATTTGGTGAATTTACCTTGTTTCGAGAGGCTGGTTTTCAAGCTTATGCCGCCAGAGCCAGTGTTAATTTACACCTAGCTTTTTTGAATGGGGAAATACTGTCACCATTGATAGGCAAATATCCACAAATTTACGCACATTTACGCACCCAAGCACAAGCAAGAAATTCCCTATTTGTTAAGTCTGACAGTGAACCCCCATCTCCCCAGCTTGTTGAACAGCCAACCGTCACCAGTTCTTCCCCACCACCAGCCAATAATTCCCAGAAACAGATTAGCAAAGCCTACTTTCCCAACCCTACCCAAAGAGTCGGGCATTTATGGCAACGCGTCACCAAAAGCTATCCATATTTTGCCCAGCAGAGTGCATCAGATTGTGGTGCAGCTTGTTTGGTGATGGTGTCTCGTTATTGGGGAAAGCGTTTTAGTGTCAATTTTTTGCGAGATATTGCGAATGTGGATCGCAACGGTGCATCTCTGCGTGGGTTATCAATTGCAGCCGAAAGTATCGGATTTAACACAAGACCCGTAAAAGCCAGTCTCGACCAATTAGCCAAGCAAAAATTACCTGCGATCGCTCACTGGGAGGGCAAACATTATATAGTCGTCTATGAAATCACCAATAAATATGTCATAGTTGCAGACCCAGCCATTGGTCAGCGTACCCTGACTCATCGGGAATTTAAAGCAGATTGGACTGGATATGCACTGCTACTGCAACCCACAGCCCTTTTAAAAGATACGGAAGAAAGTACAACACCTTTTTGGCAATTTTTTGAGTTAATTAAACCTCACGGCTTGGTGTTGCTAGAAGTCTTTTTAGCTTCCTTGTTTATCCAAATATTTGGCTTAATTACCCCCTTATTTACCCAGTTTATTCTCGATAGAGTGGTGGTGCAGCGTTCTGAGTTAACTTTAACGGCTGTAGGTTTAGGATTGCTAATTTTTAGTTTATTTCGTGTAGCACTAACAGGTTTGCGGCAATATTTACTAGACCATACTGCCAATAAGCTAGATGTCGCTTTAATTGTCGGATTTATCCGTCATACTTTGCAACTTCCTCTAAGTTTCTTTGAAACGCGTTATGTTGGGGATATTATTTCTCGCGTCCAAGAAAATCGTAAAATTCAACGCTTTCTGTCTGGAGAAGCTTTATCAATCCTCTTAGATTTACTCACAGTATTTATCTATGTAGGATTAATGTTTTGGTACAGTTGGCAAATGGCATTACTGGCTTTATTAATTGTACCGCCATTCTTTTTACTAGCTTTGGTTGCAACACCCTTTTTAAAGAAGATTTCCCGTGAGATATTTAGTGCTTACAGCCAAGAAAGTAGCTATTTAATTGAAGCTATTTCTGGGGTGCGAACAGTGAAATCTACAGCCGTAGAACAAACAGTACGCTGGCATTGGGAAGAGTTATTGCACAAAGCCATTAAAACTGGGTTTTCTGGAGAAGTTATTAGCAATCGCTTGCAAATTTTTAGCAATTCAATTCAAGCAATTGCCACTACAGCTATGCTATGGTTTGGAGCGCATCTAGTCATTCAAAATCAGTTAACAATTGGACAGCTTGTGGCATTTAATATGCTGTTAAATACGATTATTGCGCCCTTCCAACGTTTAACAGTATTGTGGAACCAACTGCAAGAAGTTGTAATTGCTATGGAACGCATTAATGATGTATTAGATGCCGAACCAGAGGAAAACTTACAAAAGCAAATAAAACAGAATTTACCTGCAATTAAAGGTGACATCCAATTTGAAAATGTCACCTTTCGCTATCACTCAGAAAGTGATACTAATGTGATCGAAAACCTCAGCTTTCATATTCAACCCGGACAGATGGTAGCATTAGTAGGACGCAGTGGTTCGGGAAAAACTACCATTTCTAAGTTAGTTTTAGGCTTATATCCCCCTAGCGATGGCAAAATATTAATTGATGGATGCGATATTACTACTATTTCCTTGCGTTCCTTACGCCAACAAGTTGGAGTAGTTGACCAAGATACATTTTTATTTGGCGGTACAATTCGGGACAATATTAGCTTAGGAAATCCAGGTGCAAAATTAGAAGAAATCATTGCAGCCGCAACTCAAGCTGGTGCTGATGAGTTCATTAAAAAATTACCAATGGGCTATGAAACTCAAACTGGTGAAGGCGGAGGAATGCTTTCAGGAGGACAAAGACAAAGAATCGCTATAGCTAGAGCTTTGTTAGGTAATCCTCGCTTATTAATTTTAGATGAGGCAACTTCCCATTTAGATACTGAATCGGAAAGAATAATTCAGAAGAATTTTAATACAATTCTTAAGGGAAGAACTACCTTAGTAATTGCTCATCGTCTTTCCACTGTCAGAAATGCCGATTTAATTTTGGTCTTAGATAAAGGTGTATTAATTGAAAGTGGAACTCACCAAGAATTGATGAGTAAACGCGGACATTATTTCTATCTCAATCAACAACAGTTGGATGCATCAGCTTAAATTGAGATGAGAAAAATGGAACAATTACAGCATATCTCACTTCGGAAATTTCAACTAGTCTGATTGAGAGTTACAACTGATGATTACTGTGATTTCTACAGAGCATCTTTCACAGTCAAGCGTGATATCTTCAAATGTTTGATTTTTGAAAAGTTTTTATTACATCTTTATTCCCTATTCGCTTCCTTATACCAATTTACAAAATTCTTGATAGATAGATTTTGCATAGGGGTTTAGCATTGCTCAACCCGCTATCCAGCTAATTTGTCTCAAGATTTAAGTGGAATGGTATATGCAAGTATTTTTAAGCATCAAACTCAATACTAATCGGTTAAGAGTTTTGAACTCCAAATTGGCTTTGGGGAAAAGGTTAAATGTTTTTTATTTCCCTTTTACCATTCCCCTTTTTACCCTTAACCGACAAGTATTGCCATCAATTGCAAATTTCCCCCAAAAAAGACATTATGTCCGAGATATTTAACGGCGAAGTAGCAAATACCATCAATGACTACGAACAGCCAGATACATCATCTACAAACATCAATCAATTGCCTGATGATTTGTCTGAATACACTAAAGATTTACTAGATAGCTTACCTCAAGTTTGGACTAGGGGTATGTTGTATTTTTTGCTCAGTTTTATATCTATTGCTTTACCTTGGGCGATGTTATCGAAAATAGATGAAACTGGTACAGCTAGGGGAAGACTTGAGCCAAAAGGTAAAACATTTAAGTTAGATAGTGCTGTACCAGGGACAGTTACATCTATCCCAGTCAAAGAAGGTGATCTAGTCAAACCTGGAGAACCTGTCATGATATTAGATGCAGACTTAGTTAAGTCTGATTTGCGCCAAAGTAAGGAGAAATTAGAAGGACAATTAAATAGGCGATCGCAATTAAATCTGCTGAAAAATCAAATCATCGTCTCTTTAGCAACTCAACGCCAACAAAATCAGGCTCAAGAGTTAGAAAAACAAGCCCAAATTGAGCAAGCCCAGCAAAATTTAACGGCTTTAAAAAACTCCTACGAAATTCAACAAACCGAAAAAATTACCCAAGTTAATCAAGCACGACAAACTATCGAACAAACTCAAACGGCAAATAAATTATTAGAAAATAGTCTAGCCAGCGCCCAAAGAGAAGTAGAACGCTACAACCAACTTCAACAAGCTGGTGCTATTCCCGAAATTAATGTTGTTGATAAGCAAGATATCGCCAAAGACAGGCAGAGATTATACGAACAAAGCAAATCCGATATCAAACAAGCCAATCTTCGCCTAGCCGAACAGCAGAGTAGCTATCAGCGTACAATTCGCCAAGCCAAGGCAGAAATTGAACAAGCATATTTGCGCTTAAAGGAACAAAAACGTAGTTATCAAGCATTAACTCATTCAGGAAAACTAGCTGTACTCAAAAGTGAGGAGCAATTAAAAAATTTAGACACAGAAACGACCACCTTACAAGCAGAAATTGCTCAAACTAATAGTCAAATTAACAGCTTGCAATTGCAATTACAGCAACGAATATTAAAATCTCCCATTGCTGGGAGAGTATTTCAACTCCCAATTCAGCGTCCTGGTGCAGTTGTTCAACCTGGAACAATGGTTGCAGAAATTGCTCCCGAAAATTCACCGTTAATTATTCGCGCACAAATGCCTACATCTGAAAGTGGTTCTTTACGCAAAGGATTGCCAGTAAAACTAAAATTTGATGCCTATCCTTTTCAAGATTATGGAATTATTGAAGGCGAGTTATTAGAGATTTCTCCAACTACATCAGAAATTGATACACCTAATGGAAAAATTGCTGCATATAATTTAGAAATTGCCCTGAAAAGTAATTGTATTCCTAGTAAAAATAAATGTACACCTTTACGTCCTGGCGATACAGCAACCGCAGAAGTAATTGTGCGTCAGCGTCGAATTATTGACTTTTTACTAGACCCATTCAAACAGTTACAACAAGGAAGCTAAAACTTAATAGCTCACCCGATATTTGTGTAACTGTCAGTTATTTGTGGAGCAAAATTATGTTACAACCCATCACAATCAGCAACCAAGATATTCTGCATATTCTCAAACAATACCGTCACATTCCTGATTTAATTGAAAAGATTATTACCCATAAAATAATTGAAACCACTGTATCAGAGATGGGGATTCAAGTAGAGACTGAAGAACTGCAAAAAGCAGCAGATAATTTCCGATTAATGAATAAACTTGAAAGTTCGGAAGATACATGGAGATGGTTAGAAAAACATGCTCTTTCTCTGGATGATTTTGAAGAAATAGTACAAGCTAATTTGTTTGCTAATAAGTTGGCTCAACATTTATTTGCAGATAAAGTAGAACCATATTTTTTTGAAAATCAACTAGACTATGCTGGTGCGGTAATATACGAAGTTATCTTGGATGATGAAGATTTAGCAATGGAGTTGTTTTATACCATTAAGGAAGGTGAAACTAGTTTTTATGATGTAGCTAATCAGTACATCCAAGATACAGAATTACGTCGCAAATGTGGATATCGAGGAAAAGTTAATCGTAAGAATCTAAACCCAGAAATCTCGGCTGCTGTGTTTGCCGCCAAACCACCTCAACTTCTCAAGCCTATTATTACGTCTAAGGGCGTACATTTGATTATGGTAGAAGAGATTATTACACCCGAATTGAGTGATAACTTGCGTTATCAACTTATATCAGAATTCTTTACAGATTGGGTGAAACAAGAAGTGGCAAAATTTGAGGTGGTTAAACATTTAGAATAGAGACTTGTTCTGGATTTAAATTAACAATAAAATAGCCAGCAGTTCATCCTAAATAAGAAGTTGCTGGCTATATTTCTTAATATTTTAACAGCCTATATAGGAGCTGAAAGCAAAATAATTGTGTTGCTTTTACAACCAATTATCTTGTAATATTGTTATTCTATAACATGTTCTGTAACATAGGTACAGTTACAACAAATCAAGCTCAGCAACTTACAAGCACCACCGATTATTCCCATTTGCTCGCTTTCATCGCTCAGTTCAGTCAAAAAGCTTTCTGAATCGTTCAATAAATCACTGCCAATTAAATTGAGATGCAATAAATCGTTGACATTGATATTAGCCATTTTTTACTCTCCAGTAATTCTTGGTTGTTAGCATGACTTATAAATTAAAAATATATTATTCTAATTTATAAGCACTATAGAATGTTCTATTAGAGGTACCTTAACAAAAAAATAGTATCTCTAATTATGAAATTAAACTGTTTTACAGTACTTGCTCCATGAGGTGAACCAACAACAGTTGCAAGCACCACCAATTACTCCCATTTGTTCGGTTTCATCGCTCAGTTCAGTTAAAAAGCTTTCTGAATCATTAAATAATTCACTACCAGTTAGGCTGAGATGTAGTAATTCATTTACTTTGATATTAGCCATTTGTTCTAACTCCAGTGTTTACTTGTTTTCATTGTCATTTATAAATCAAACAAACTTTGATTTATATGTACATAATAACCAGAAAAAATAACGATGTATGCAAATAAACTAAGCATTTATGAGACATAAAAATTACATTTTTCGGATGCTATTTGCATAATGAAAATAGTTGAAACGTATAAAAAGCACATATATTTAATTCTTAACTCCCAGAAAAACCAAAAGTACTTGTAATTAAGATAAAACTAAACCTTTTTTGGAACTTTATTTCATTAAATTTTATTGAGTCATTAAAAAATCAGCATAATATTCTAATTATGCTGATTCAATATAAAATTTGAGATACTAAATATAGTTACTACAAACAGTTATTTCATTCGCAAATTAAAACTGAAGGTAAAATTTCGGGAAATGCTAAACGTAGAAATTGATAACCTATCCCTGCATTACCTCGGAAAAAACTAGGACTATAAGCAGATTTATACAAGTGAAAACTTAAAGCATATTCTCCATTTATTTTTGCTCTGTCTATAACCCACCTAAGCTGTTGTTTAGCAATATTTAGCCATTCCTGATTAACTAATTTTTGGGATGCTAAAATAAACAGTTCTGCTCTTCCCATATGTCCACAGCAAAGATGGTCTATATCTGTATGAGGTATTCCATAATTTTGGGTAGTTTCCAAAGCAAGATTAATGTCTGAATAAATTTCTTCTGTCTGTATAATTGATAAACTACCTAAACGACCTAACCCAATTCCCGGACTGCCATGACACCAAGCATACAGATTATTTTGTTCGGATGATGGGTAATCTCGCCAATTCTGTATTGATTTATCAAAGGCACTTTTTTCATATTCTATTGCCTCTTTTGCAGCCGTTAAAAAAGCTATTTCTCCTACAGCAGCATATAAGCGTAATAGAGAAAGAGAAATTCCTGATACTCCATGAGCAAATCCAGTTAAAGGTTTTTTATTTTCTATTGTTACCCATGCTCTAGGTTTGGTATTATTTCGCTGCGATAATAAATGATTGCCACAGGTAACTGCTATATCTAACACAACTTGGTCACCTGTTTGATGATAAAGAGATAATAATCCTTGAATTGCCCCTGCTACTCCCCACATAACGTCTAGTTTTTTATCGCTTGCAATTACCTCTTTTGTTAGTAGCTTGGCAGCAAGCTGTGCATATTCTAAAATACTGAAGTATTCTAAAAATTGGCTAATTTTAACTAGACTGTAAATCATACCACCAATGCCAGATAAACCAAGTTTTAACTGTAGTATTTCTTGGCGACTTTCTAAATTTTTGAGCGATTTCTTTAAAGGTAATAAAGCAGACAATGCGACTTCTTTAAATTCATTTTTACCAGTTATTTTTGCTAAGGCTGCTAGAAATAAGCTAACTCCAGCACGTCCTGTATATAAAGAATCATCTAATGGCTGGAGTTGGTAGCGGTTAGCCATGAACATATAATCTAAATCAATCCAGTTACATCCATGAGAATTACAAATCGCATTAGAAATAAGACTATTGCCAATTGCTACAGCTTCTTGGAGTAATTCTTCTGTAGTAAGTGAGTGAAATTGTGGTAAATTGCCCTGTAAAGTAGTATCTCTTTGTGTCAAATGAGCAAACTTGGCATCAAAACTCATCCGAATTAATTTAATTTGTATAGTTAAATTCTGTTCATCAAGATTTTGCAGTTGAGTAATTAACCTTTGGTAACTGGATGTTGTAAAAAATTGTTTAATTACTTTGTTTTTTTCAATTTCTAAATCATCACTATTACACCATACAGAGAAATAGGGAATATCTTGTTGTTGCAAAGACTTTGTTTCTACTTGCCAAATTGCCCAATTTTCTGGATTAGCTTCAACTTTTAGCAAAGAACGGCTAAAAGTATCAATTAAGCTATTAATCAGAATGCTATATTCTATGCCATTACGCAAAGATTGAGGATTGAGGCTGTTTTTAGCGACGACAGCATATAGTATGGATGGATGAGGGATAAATCGAGATTTTAATGATTTGATAGTTGATAAAGGACTGTCTTCACCCAACAAAGTTTCTTTGTTTTTGATTAATAAGCAGTATATCTCCTCAAAACCAGTGACAATTTTCTCTACATAGTTTCTGGGCGAAACAGGTTTACCTTCTAAAATTACCGCATTAGTACTAGAAGGAATAATTGCTGTTTTAGAAGTTAGATGCATTCCATCTGTATTAATAAATTGCCACTCTCTAGAAGCATTGACTTGTTGGGGATAAATATTGCCTAGTACGCTGGAATCTTGAGCATTTTTTGAGAATGTATTACCTTCCCAAGCAGGTAAAAATCCTGCTTTTAAAACTGAATCTCGAAACCAGTCTTCTGATTCATCATTACTTTTAACTAGAGGATGCATTAAGATGTCAGCATCAATCAGAATTGGATATTCAGAATTGGCGATCACATTTTCAGAGCCACAGTCTTTAGTGCCTAATACAAACAGCAGTGATAATAACATTCCCGCTCTTTTATAAAAGTTGTTGACTGCGGCTTGATGCTCACAAGGTTGGTGAGCAATAAATTCAATCCAGGCATACTCTTGTCGTTGAAGAATTCTGGTAATTTTAAATGGTAAAGATATGCCTTTTTGATTACACCAATCTAGTAAATTATTAAAAGCTACATCTAAGCTCAAATCTTTAGGTTTATAGACAATTTTGATGCCTGAATCAAAGGTAATAGCTAAAATACTACCTCCACCATGATGACGGTTTGATAGGGATGTTTCTATTTCCTTGACTTTTCCAATGTTTATATCTTCAGAGAAAGTCTGCTCAATTTCTGAGATATCAGCTTGTAACCGTTGGATAAATTCAGTAGTATTGGTTACCCAAAAATTAATATTAGTGGAGATCAGTCTTGCTAAAACAGGGTAATGCTCAAAAAACTTCAATCCTCCATCTTCGAGCAGATTTTGAATAAATTGATCATAAATAATTCGACTGTTATTTTCTGCTGTATGGTTATCTTGCTTTGCAGAATCTTGATTTGGGCGTAATTTATCAAACTCAAATAATAATGTTTCTGTTCCTAAACTTACTAATTGTTGCAGTAAGCTATATTCTAAGGTTAAATATGCTTCTATATTTAATAACTTTAAATCATGATTTTGAGATAGCGCCGCAGATAATTTACGGCGTGCTACCAAGAGAAATGGAAAATAAAAATCTTCAAAAGGTAAAAGTTTTTGCGAATCAAGGGGTAATTTTTCTGCTGCTTCTAGATTTAGTAAAGATATACCACTTTCAATTAATTCTTTTAGGGTTTCTGCCCAAGCTGGTAATTTATCATCTTTGCTAAAATCTGCTGTTACTAACAAGGAACGCACGGTATTTAAATCTAATCCATCCCAATGAAGATGTTGTTTCAGTTGTTGTTCTCCGCCAATTGCTTGACACCAAGTTTGCAGATGTTTTTCAATTAGGTTTTGGTCAAGTTGCTGAGAATTTATATTTTGGTAATATTTGTTATTGATGTTTTCAGACAAGAAAGTAGCGTTAATAACTATTTGGGATATTTTTGAGTCAGATATTTTCATTTTATTATTTTTGATAAACTTCAATGAAATATTTTTTAATTACATTAGCTAAGATACTTCTAATACTTGGTAAATATCTTCAGAATTAGCGTTGAGGTGAACAAATTCTAAATCAATTCCTACCAGCAAAAACTGCTCTTGAATTGCTGCTATCCGTCTTTGAGGAGAATTATCTCCTTGATACCAAGCAGTAAGTAAACCATTTGCAATTATTTGACAGCGATTCATCCCAAAACTTTCTTGTTCAGCAAACTTTTGATTTGGTTCTTCTGCTAAACCTAAACCTGGTGCTAGTTTTTTGGTGAATAGAGGAATTTCTGATTTAAAATGTTCACGATTTTCGAGATAAATCATCTTTAATGATTGTCTCAACAATTCATAATCACTTTTGTCAAAGTACAAAACTCCAGAATCGTAGCGATTATAATCTTTGGGATTGTACAAAACTTTAAATTGAAAAGGTATATTTATCTGATTTAAATGCTGTGTGATGTCACCCATGACAGCAATAGCACCTGCTGGGGTGAGATTGAAATATATCCGCACAATCTGTAGATTTTCTGCACTATGGCGAGATAATCCGGCATTACTAACTGCCATGTAAAAGCCGTTTTGGACAATATTTTTTGGCATTTTAATCGGAACTACATCACCGACAGCAGCAGATGTATGAGATGAAGCTAAATGTTTATCCCGTTGAATGTGCAGCTTCAAACTACCCTTGCTAACTATTAATTTACTATCACTCTCTTCTTTTAAAATTGACCATCCTGGCTGAAAATAACCCTCTCCATAATTACTTTCATGCAATTGTTTATAAAAAACTACATCTACACCTAGAACTGTATTATTTTCCAAATCTAAGGGTAAATTTTTTGTTTTTTTGTCGGCTGTTAGTTCACTTTGCATTGAACCGTTGTAATAAATACCATAAAGAAAACTTCGCAACTGCAAACTGAGATATTTTTGCTGCATTTCTGCAGGAAATTTTTGAAAGCGTTCAACAGCTTCAGCAGGTACTTCTAAGGGTTGATAATCTGGATGGCGAATGGAAAAATCAGAGCGAATTTCAATATTGTTAACAATATCTTCCAGAACATTGACTAAGCGCTGATTGATGCCAGGTTTAAGCTGAGTTTGCACAGAATTAAGTAATTGCATAATGATTGAATGATAAAAAGTCTATTAAGCAGTTAACGCGGTTTGCTGAATTAATTCGCTTGTACCAATCGCACCAAAAATTGTTGGTATGGACTGTTCTGGACGACATAATAAACTTTTAGCAACCTGAAGCATAGCAATACCTGTATTGCCAAAAGATTTTTGATACTGAATCATTGCTTGAATCCCTTGAATCAAAGCAAAACCTGTAAATTGCATCACACGCAGCAAGAAATCAGGACGGTGTTTTAAAATTTCCGGGAATGTCTGCAAATAAACTTGGGTTAATGTCGCAATTGAAGGCTGAAGCTTTTCTAGGGGAGTCATCGCTAAACTTAGAGATTCGTCCAGACTCAAAGATTTACTGATAACTAAGCTACCCAGCCATAATTGGACGTAGCTACTAATTAGTGTTCCTAAATCAAATGCGGGATCTCCCCAAGCAGAACGTTCCCAATCAATTATGCGGATAACATTGTTAGTGGATTGCTGCCAATTGTTATGAACTAATATATTATTTAGCTTGAGATCATTGTGAGTTAAACAACAAGGAGTCACAGCATTACCCAAATTTTTTAAAGCTGTTCCTAAGCTATCAAAACGTTGATACAGTGCAAAAAATCTTAACCCATCAGTAGGTACTAAACCAAAAATTTCTGGTTCTATTATTTCTAAATACTGAACCATTTTTCTTACTTGTTCTGTGTAAGAATCATCTGCATTACCCGATAAGAAAGCCTGATATTGTTGATGGTTGAAAGTATGACGATGAATATTAGCTAAGAAATTACCTATTGCCGCAGCAATTTTACTATCAAAAATTTTCTCTTTGGTGTAAAATTCCATTAAATCTTGATAATTGTCTAGATATCTTGCTACCATAATGGAATTTTCTGCATCATAATGCAGTATCTCTGGTAGAGAAGGGCGAAGATAATTTAATTCGGGAAATTTTTGTACAAATTCTTGAATGCGCCACTCACTTAAAAATTCGCCAGATGCTTTCCCTTCGTGATTATGCCTTTCTTGCTTGACTAACAGCTTTTGATGATTTGGCAGTGTTAGTAATAAATTAAAATTTTTAGCAGATTTTAACTCTATGTCAATGTGGTTTGTTTCGCTTGGAGAACAAAGATTATGTCTAGCTAAATAATCGCAGACATTCTGAGCATTTAATAAAAAGGTCATGGGTAACTGAAAATATCAGATTTTGCATTTAGCAGGTTACTGCTGTTAATTACTATCTTCTGCAAGGATTTGATATTTTTCTAGAATTGTGAAATTCTAAAAGTGACAAAAAAAATCTAGTTTGAACCTATTATTTAGGGTAATTTATCTAGAAAATATGTTTAGGAGTAGAGATATTGATGATCTGGAATGATTACTATAATATTTATGTCCTACTTTGATGCGATCGCACCTTATAGTACCTCAGATATAGGGTTTAGCATTGCTAAACCCCTACGCAAAATCTATCTGTGTGAGGATTTTGGTGAATCGGTATTAATTCTTCATCTCAGCTTTTTTGCTGTTGATAAACCTGTTTAAACTGTTTTTGCTGAATTTTATGATCCACAATGGGGTCAGGATAACCCACCGCACGGCGTTCTATTGGTGTAATTTTACCAGTTACTAAATATTCAGTATCTATAGACCGCAATTCTGGTAACCATTGGCGGATGTATTCGGCATCTGGATCGAATTTTTGTGCTTGGCTAGCTGGGTTGAAAATGCGTATAGGTTTGGGATCCATGCCACTAGAAGCACTCCATTGCCAACCACCATTATTGGCAGATAAGTCCCCATCAATCAATCTCTGCATAAAGTATTTTTCTCCCATTTGCGGACTGATTAATAAGTCTTTAGTTAAGAAACTGGCAACAATCATCCGACAACGGTTATGCATCCAGCCGCTTTCGTTTAATTGGCGCATGGCTGCATCAACGATAGGGTAACCTGTTCTGCCTTCACACCAAGCTTGATAATGTTCTTCGTTGTTTTCCCAAGGAAAGTTTTTGAAGGCTTCGCGATATGCACCTTCAGCTAATTCCGGGAAGTGATACATGGCGTGTTGATAAAATTCCCGCCATGCTAGTTCTTGTTGCCATGTGCGGATGCTGGTTGTGGTTTCGTCGCTACGGCTATTTTCTAGCGCGTCTAGGGTAGTTTGCCAAACTGTACGAATGCCGATCGCACCAAATTTTAAAGCTGCACTCAGTTGCGATGTACCATCCGTAGCCGGAAAATTCCGCTGTTCCTGGTATTCATTAATCGCACTGGCGCTAAATTCTTCTAACCTTTCTTGCGCTGCGGCTTCTCCTGGGGGAAGAACTAATTCACCATCCCAGATAAATCCCAAATCTTTGGCGGTTGGTAGTGGTATTGCTCCAGTTTGTTGGGCAATTTCTTGTTCAATGGCTGTTAAACCTTCAGCATTTTGCAGAGTTTCTACTGGTTTAGCCTTGGCTTTGCTAATCCAATTTTTCCAGAAGGGGGTGTAAACAGTGTAAGGGGCATTACCACCTGTGCGAATTTCTGCTGGCGAGTGCAGGATTTGATCCCAGTTTTCTGTTAGAAATGCAATGCCTTTTTCTTGAAGAGCATCAATTATAGTGCGATCGCGTTCTTGAGAATAGGGTTCTACATCCCAGTTCCAAAACACAGCTTTGGCATTCAACGCCGTAGCTAAGGCGGGAATTGCTTGCATAGGATTACCATGAAGTATTAACAACTGGCTACCCGCTTCCGCATAGCGCTTTTGTAATGCTTGTAAGCAGCCAATCATATAAGTTACCCGCACTGCCGCAATATCATCCCGTTGGAGAATATTCTGGTCGAGGCAAAATACTCCTACTACCTTAGGACTTTGTTTGCGGGCTGCGGCTAGTCCTGTATTATCAGAAATCCTTAAATCGCGGCGATGCCAAAATAGAATTAGGTCAGACATTCCATCATTTTAATAGTTCGCTTGTACTAGATTATAATCTCGGTGTACATATCAGCATCATTCTGCCGATAAATTTCTTAATTGGGGAAATCAGGTTTTCTCCGTAAAAGGAGAAATTTATTCCTTTTATCTGGAAATACATTGATAAATTTTGTTTTGCTAACCCGACTCTTTAGCTAAAAGAGAACTTTTACAACTTACCCAGGATTTTTGACCGAATCCTGTGACTATAGTAATGCGATCGCCTAATAACCCTGTTCTGTCACTTCCGGAAAACAATAATCGTAGCGAAACACTGGAACTTTTATCTAATCAAGCCTTGAGCTTTTATTTTCTATTAGAAAATAAAACTTGTGGACAAAACCTGAAAAGTAAAGCTCCCAAAGGCTTTCCGCGATTGGGTTTTCCCAGTCTGACACAAGAGGGATAAAGACAACTAAACTACTAATACAGCAATCCTCATGTAAGCATCTCTTTGACTAGATTTGTATATTTTAATTACTATATTTTGTGATTAATATCACAAGTATTTTTCATAATTAAGTTATCATTAAAGACTCAAAAGTATTTTATTATAATCATAAACCAACCTATAAAATTTTGACATCTAATAATTTTGATAATTCACAATAATTCTTCTATATGAATAAGACAAAAGAGATATTAATTTGTGATGACTCTGTAGAGAGTACGCTCTGGTTAAAATCAGCACTATTAATCTATGGTTTTAACAGTAAGATATTTAATTCTGGTTTAGGATTGCTCACTTTTTTAGAAAATAACCCTGAGGTACCAGAATTATTAATAGTAGATTTGCGAATGCCTGTAATCAGCGGATTAGAGATTATTCAACAGATAAAACAATCCGATAGGCTGAAAGATATGGCTATTATTCTAGTAACAGCAATGGATTCACTGGATATTACAAATATGAAACATTTGGAAATCAAGGGATTTATCAGAAAGCCTATTGATTTAGATATTCTCATCTCTCAAATTACAGCAATATTGCAAAAAGATTAACAGAAATTTATGTGCATTGAGAAGTTGCACTATTAAATTAATTGATTATTTTTAATAAATTAATTTAATCTGACTAACATGGGTAAAATAAAAATATAGCTCATGCAATATGTTTGCGAACGAATTCAATTACTTCTGTTAGCCCTTGTTGAGTTTTTAAATTAGTAAAAATAAAGGGTTTATCGCCACGCATTTTCTTAGCATCTCTATCCATGACATTTAAATCTGCACCGACATAGGGCGCAAGGTCGATTTTATTAATTACCAATAAATCAGATTTAGTAATGCCAGGGCCACCTTTGCGAGGGATTTTATCACCAGCCGCGACATCGATGACATAAATTGTTAAATCTACTAATTCCGGGCTGAATGTAGCTGCTAAATTATCGCCGCCACTTTCTAAAAATACTAAATCTAAATTAGTAAATCGCTGCTCTAGTTGTTCAATTGCAGCCAAATTCATCGAAGCATCTTCGCGAATCGCAGTATGGGGACAACCACCAGTTTCTACACCCAAAATGCGATCGCTTGCTAAAGCCTGAGAACGCACCAAAAATTGTGCATCCTCCTGAGTATAAATATCATTGGTAACTACAGCAATTTGATAATACTCACGTAACGCCTTACATAAAGCATCTACTAACGCAGTTTTCCCCGAACCAACCGGGCCTGCAACTCCGACTCGAAAAGTATTATTTGTCATTGGTCATTTGTCATTTGTCATTGGTAATTGGTATTCTCCCCTTGTCCCCTCATCTCCCAATCCCCAGTCCCTAATCCCCAGTCCCCAATACCCAATCCCTAACTCCTAAACAACCTTGTATACTGCGTTTCATGCTGCATACTAGCAAGGGATAAGCCCCAAGTACAACAGGCGAGTTCATCATCTTCTAAGGCTAAAATTTCTACTGCTGCAGTATTTAATAATGGCTGTAAATCTAGCAATAATTGCTGTCCGGTGGTTTGTCCTAAAGGTATCAGCTTTACACCAGCGGTAATTAAATTACTAGCCCAACTATGCAGATATCCTAGTACAGCAGCTTGAATATTGATTTGCCAATGAGCCGCTGCAATGCCAAAGGCGATCGCATAATTGCTAGGATTACCCACAGCATTCACCATCGGTAAAATTTCTGGTTGTAGTTTACCAAGTAATTGCATGAGCGATCGCCCCATTTGCCAGCTAGCGTTGCGTAATTCTGTGGTTTCTCTAGCCGCCGATAACCAATGGTTCCAATAGGATAATGCAGCTAAATCTCCAATTTTTGCCGATTTATAAGCTCTCAGCATCACCGCCGCTTCGACGCGAATTGCTCCATAACGTAGTTGAGATGCTAACCAGTCTTGCAAATTTTGCTGATTGGTAATAGTATTTTGTTCAACTAAGGTTTCTAATCCTTCCGAATAACTATATGCTCCCACTGGTAAAGCTGGGCTAGTTAATTGCAAAATAGCTAAAAAAGAGTTATTAGTGAGCGTGATGTCCATAAGCTCCCTGTTCTGGCTGAAATGGTAAAATTTCTGCTTTAATTTCTAGCCCTAATTGTTCTAACATTGTTTGTAAAACTGAGTCGTTAGATAAGCGTAAATAATTAATTGTAATTTCTACAGGAACATGGCGATTTCCTAAATGGTATGCAGCCCTGAGTAATAACTGTGGTGTGTCAGCAAAAACAGTTAAAACTGGTTCTGGTTTCGCTGTAATTCTCATTAAAATATCTTGTGTTTCATTTAAGAGAATATCGCCATCTTGCAATACTGTACCTCTAGGTAAACGCAAAAATACAACTTGACCATCTTCCGTTTCAAAACGATGACGGCTGCGGGTGCGTTCTTCGGCTGTGAGAGGTAAATTTAAACTAACTATAGTATCATGATTAGGCGGTTTACGTTGGGTAAACGTCAACATAAATTAATTAATTTAAAATAGGAAATTTGTGTTTGGTCGAGTTTTTAGATTGGTCTCAATTACCAAAACTCTTAAATACTATAGCAGTTCCAAATCCTACTATTTCACTTTAATAAATTCGATTTTGTCAATTTTTCTATTTCAGCACAGTGCCTCTTTTTGTCGCTACTCAGAACTTATATTAAGACCTAGCTGGTTCTGCAGGGTTAGCACCTGCTGAGAAAGCCAAAACAATTGCTGATCTTTTATTCCTACTTTCATTAATCCGTTAACAGTTTGCATCAAGTAATCAGCACAAGAACCAAGCTCTCCAGATGCTGTGGCAATACTATTAATCATTGTTTGTGGAGAAATTTTACTAGCATAGGCACGATGCTGGCGGTTAATGACAAAGGTAATCGCGGGGAATTGTTGCATCCCGTCAAATACTTTTACCCAATGAGGAATATAAGAACCGACTACCATTTCCCTTCGCCAAAGCAGTGGTAGTTCCGACGATATATCAGCAGCAGCTATTCGATATGCAATACCTCGACAACTACCACCACTATCTAAACCTAATACTAATCCTCGATTTTCTGGTGTACCACGACCTTGAGGTACCCACAAGCAAAAACGGCGATGCCAACCGTAAATTTTCCCAACGCGTTGCTCTGCAAATTTAAAGATAGGGTTCCAAATGAGCGAACCATATGCAAACAACCAAACATCAGAATTTGGCTGATGTTGCTTCATTGTTTGGCTGAAAGATTCTTGTAACTGTGCTTCACTTAATATTATGCCAGTCCCAGACTTGACAATAGTCTGTTGCAAGCGTCTAGATTCGAGATCAGAACGTGTGAGTGACAAAATGTAATCTCTTTATCGTACTCAATCGGTAACTATCCTACCAGAGTCAGTGCATCTCATCTGAGGTTGATTAATTTCTTAAATTTGTTTACCGATGGCAAAATCAAAGAGATGATGTGCCATTTGCAATTTAGAACAAGGAGCGATTTCTACTTTGTTTCCTTGTTTATCTAAAAATACTGCCTGATTATTATCGCTGCCAAAACCACTATCAGTTTTATCGATGGGATTGGCAACAATAGCATCTAATTTTTTCTTCTCTAGCTTTTCTAAAGCAGGGGTAATAATATCTCCAGTTTGGGCAGCAAATCCAATTAATTGCTGATGAGGTTGCTTGAGTTTGGCTAATTCGCCCACAATATCGGGTACAGATTCTAAGGGTAAAGATTGAGGAAGCGATCGCTTGGGTAATTTCTCTGTACTATAATCTCTAGGCTTGACATCCGCGACAGCTGCGGACATGACTATGATATCTGCACTGGCAAAATATTCCCCCATAACTTGCTGCATTTCTGCCGCATTAATTACGGGAATTGCTTGCACTCCCAAAGGCACATTCCAACTAGCTATGCCATGTACTAAGGTGACGTTTGCGCCACGATGCAAGGCAGCTTGAGCTAAAGCCAAACCCATTTTACCCGTTGAAGGGTTGCCAATAAACCTAACTGGGTCTAAATATTCTCTGGTTCCGCCAGCACTGATTAATACTCGCTTCCCGGCTAAATCGCGTTTACCGCCTGTATGCAATAGCGATTGAATATAAGTCAAAATTTCTGGTGGTTCTGCCATCCTTCCAGCACCAACGCGATCGCAGGCTAATAATCCTGATGCTGTACCCATTCCATGATACCGACTATCTGTCAACAATTGCCGCCAATTGCGCTGTACTGCTAGCTGTTCCCACATATCTGTATTCATTGCGGGTGCTAGTAACACTGGACAGGTAGAAGCCAGCACTGTATTTGTGAGCAAATTGTCAGCCATGCCATAAGTTAACTTGGCGAGTGTATTCGCTGTTAATGGTGCAATCACCAATAAATCTGCCCATTCACCCAATTCTATATGTAATGGCCGCGAGTGAGTTGGCTGCCAAAACATATCATCTGTATAAGCCTGATGACGGGAAAGGGTAGCTAAAGTTAGGGGAGTGATAAATGCTTGGGCTGAATTGGTGAGAATGACGCGTACTTCCACCCCAGTTTTAAACAGCGAGGAAACTAATTCACAAACTTTATAAGCGGCGATACCCCCGCCTACACCAATTAAAACTTTAGATGTGGAATTAGGCATGGATAAAAAGGATGAAGAGTAAAGAATAAAGGCTGAAATGAAGAGTATTTGGTAAATATGCAGTTGCTTTCATCCTCATGCTTCATCCTGATGCCTAAACTATTGTTGACGAATAGACACTACAGTCATGGAAAAGGATGGAAGATGTCAGCCAGGTAATTTCATCTTTCATCCTTTATCCTTCATTTAAGCTTCGTCATAGGGTTCTAAGTCCAGGAGGTGGATATAGGGTTCCACTAACTCCGGCCGCTGAAATGCGATCGCTCGCAGTAGATGCCAATCGTTTAAACCCTCAAAAGCATTGCTATAATTATCTAGCTCTAGACGTGCAGCTAGCTCCTCAACTTCTGCCGCAGTCATGGCAGCAATTTCTTTTCTGGAAATGCCTAGAGTTTTCATAATGCTTGCCCCTCCCTTATGCAGCATTCGTACCCAGCATGGGTTGGGTTATGCTTTTCACGGCCACCCAATATATCTTACTCATTAGATGGCGTGGATTTTGTAAAAATTTTCCGAATTTATACGTTAATTTGTAAAAAAATTACAATTGACATTAGGCAATTGCATTCACCACAAAATTCCGTAGCAGGTCTAACATTTGCTGACCAATTTCATGACCCATGTGGAATTCTTGGTATTGCACCTCTACCCCTATAGATTCTAGGGTTTCTCTGGCTTTTACTGCTGCTAAAAGGGGTACAACCTGATCTTGTGTACCATGTGTAATTAAAGTCGGCGGAAAACTATTTTCAGCTACCTTGCCAGCATCAGGATGCAAATAACCACTCATTGCCACTAAACCAGCTAAAGGCAAATTTAATCCCACATCTAATGTCATTGCGGCCCCTTGCGAAAATCCACTGAGAACTGTCCGCGATAAAGGCACACCAGTAACACCTTCTAAAGATAGCAACCAATCTGTTAGTATTTGTCGGCTTTCTGGCAAACCCTCATACATATTTTCTGATCTCAGATCATACCAAGCCCTACCAATAGGGGCATAAGGATAAGGGTAAGGCGCATTAGGAAAGACAAAGTGATAATCTGGCAAATCAAAAAACGGCAATAGCGATGCCACATCATCGGCATTAGCACCCCAACCATGTAAAGTTACGATTAAGCCCAAAGGTGCTTGTTCGGTTTCTGGAGGAACTGAAATAAATTCTAAAGTTTGAGTCATCAGTAAATAACTAATCGCTGTTAAAAAATAATCCTAATGCAAAGTGGGGGCTGGGGATTGGGGACTGGGGATTGGGAATGAGGGGACAAGGGGAGAATAGCCCTGTTCTGCCACTTTCGGAAAACAATAATCGTAGCTAAACATTTGAACCTTTATCCAATCAAACTTTGAGCCTTTCTTTTCTAATAGAAACTGAAATTTCTAGCCAAATTCTGAAAAGTAAAGTTCCGGATAGCAATTACCAATTACCAATCACCCAATCCCTAGTCCCCAATCCCCAATCCCCAATCCCCCATGTAAAATAATCTTCTGTCTTTCAATGTTTGTACCAAAGGAAACTGGGGAATTATGGCGCGTCTGGCTTTGCTGAGTGTATCTAATAAAACTGGTTTAATTGACCTTGCCCGCAGCTTGGTGGAAGAATTTAACTTTGATTTAATTAGCAGTGGCGGAACTGCTAAAGCAATTAAAGAAGCGGGAATACCTGTTACAAAGGTTTCTGATTATACGGGTTCGCCGGAAATTTTAGGTGGTCGGGTCAAAACCTTACATCCTAGAATTCATGGCGGAATTTTGGCACGGAAGGATTTTCCGCAAGATATTACAGATTTAGAAAATAACCAAATTCGTCCGATTGATTTGGTTGTAGTTAATCTTTATCCTTTTGAAGAAACTATTGCGAAACCAGGTGTAACATTACCAGAAGCAATCGAACAAATTGATATTGGCGGCCCGGCGATGTTAAGGGCCTCATCAAAAAACTTTGCTCATCTGACTGTATTATGTGACCCTGCCCAATATGATGAATATTTACAAGAATTACGTCAACACAATGGTGAAGCTTCTTTAGAATTCCGCCAAAAGTGTGCGTTAAAGGGGTTTTTACATACTGCTAGCTATGACCAAGCGATCGCATCCTACCTCATGAAAGCCCAGGATGGTGAATCTTTACCCCAACAATACAGCATCTCTGGCAAACTCCTGCAATCTCTGCGTTATGGCGAAAATCCCCATCAAGCGGCTGCTTGGTATGAAACAGGTAGTACTCCCACGGGTTGGGCAGCTGCAAGTAAACTGCAAGGTAAGGAACTTAGTTACAACAACTTAGTGGATTTAGAAGCAGCACGCCGCATTATCTCAGAATTTACAGATACACCTGCCGCAGCTATTCTCAAACACACTAATCCCTGTGGTGTGGCTTTGGGTGATTCGCTCAAACAAGCTTATGAAAAAGCGTTTAATGCAGATGCGGTTTCTGCCTTTGGTGGTATTGTTGCCCTAAATCGTCCGATTGATGAAGCGACAGCAACGGAATTAACCAAAACATTTTTAGAATGTGTGGTGGCTCCAGGCTGTGAAGGCGATGCTCAAGCAATTCTCACTGCTAAATCCAAGGTGCGCGTCCTGATTTTACCAGATTTGACCAGCGGCCCCAAAGAAACAGTAAAAGCGATCGCAGGTGGTTTTTTGGTACAAGCCGCTGATGATGCGATTTCTGATACTAGCAAATGGCAAGTTGTCACCGAACGCCAACCCACCCAAAGCGAATTAGCCGAATTACTGTTTGCTTGGAAAGTTTGTAAACACGTTAAATCGAATGCTATTGTTGTCAGCCGCGATCGCACTACACTAGGAGTAGGCGCAGGGCAAATGAACCGCGTTGGCTCTACAAAAATCGCTCTAGAACAAGCAGGAGACAACGCCAGAGGCGGCTTTCTCGCCAGTGATGGCTTTTTCCCCTTCGATGATTCCGTACGCGCAGCAGCAGAGGCGGGAATTACAGCCATTGTTCAACCTGGAGGTAGTCTGCGGGATAAAGACTCCATTAAAGCTGCCAATGAATTAGGCTTAGTTATGGTATTAACTGGTGTAAGACACTTTTTACACTAGCTTAGTTCCTGTACTTGGGACAGTTGATCAACTGTCACTCACTCTACTTGTGGTTTGTTGACAGTAATGATATTTTTTAGTTGTGTGTGAGGAGCAAGTTGAAAAGAAAAAACGCCTGGGGTGGAAACACGGCAACACTCCCAGGCGTTTTTTCATTGGCACACATCTCTCAAGAGGATTTTCAAGAAACTTCCAACTATCAAAAATATCTGCTCAAAGTAAGAGCCGGAGTGCAGGGAAGGAAAACTGCCATGCTAAGTCCATGCAAGGAAATAATTTATACCAATTTGTGAAAATAATGGCAACGATGGCTAGAACACCGATTCACTAATAAAAGACGAGACTGAAAACCCCTGTTTTAACGTCTTTTACAACGAAACATTCCTTGTTACGACTCATGAAACCTGGTTTTTTCGTCATGATTCCGAATACTGAATCGGTGTTCTAGAGGCACAACAATGTTGTGCCCTGATGAATAATTTAATTTGTCGCGAACATTATTTGAATTGGTATTATTTGTTGGAGTTACTTAATCATAAATTGTGATTAGCCTCTATGTACAAAGGGCATTCAGGCAAGCAATAGCAATTTGACTTTACACAGAGAAGTCAAGCTTAAAAAGCCCATTCTTACCGAGCGTTAGAGTTTTCCCTTTTCCCTTGCCATTCTTATAGTTGCAATCTCAGTAGGATGCGTTAGCGATAGCGTAACGCATCAAGTTCGTGCTGAGATTTTTTCACAAATTAAATCGGATTCCTATAGACAATGATTATCTTGGATGAATGTGCCGTCTAGGCCCCCATCCAGGATTGACAATACCTGCTAAATCTTCTTCAGATAATTTGTCTAGTTCGGTTTCTAGTTCATCGACTGTGAAGTCGTAACCGCGCTCTTTAGCAATTTGGACGAAAGCTTCTGGATTTGCGGTTGCTCTGAGCTTTTGCTTTAATGCTTGATCCTGTTTTACAGCTTTTAAAAGTTGGGCAGCATTTTGTCGTGGCATGACAGTCCATCTCCTATTTTAAAAATTAGATTTGAACCTATAATTTGACTGTTGTCGTCTTGCCCAGTCTCAAACTTTAGTAGAGAAGATTCTCACTTAAGCTTATAAATTTAGATTTTAAGACTTCAAAATAAAATAAATTGATTTTGACAAGAAAATATAAGTTTGTTCTCGGATATGGCAGGAATTAACACTTAATTTATATCCATAGGAGGAAGACAAAATAAAAGAAGAGGAAAAGGTGAAAGTTTTAAATTCATCACTGAAATGTTTCTCAATACTATTTTTAAAATTTTAAGTTTTATACCAATTTAAATAAATCATGCGAATAATATATAGGGACACAGCAATCCGTGCCCTTATAAATGTATTGATATGTCATCAGAATTTATTGAAATTCCTATTAAATTAGGAATCTAAAATTTCGACGAGTTTAATTAGTAATTCAAAATTGTGATTGCTCAATCAATTTTGCTTCTCTTAAGTTTGACAAATTTAATTGAATTTTTGTATCCACTAATTGATTACCAACTGCTACTCGTTTACCAGTAATCCAAACCTCTTGGGGTTTACATTGATAAAACCTGCGGAGTGAATCATTTAAATAGTCTAATGCTGTGCGATTGTGCTTTTTAGTTGCTCGCTGCAAAAGTAACTGCAATACCGTTTCGGCTGCGTCTGGGTTTAACTCCGATGCAGTTCCAGTCAGATATAAACCTTCTACTGCACCTTCAGAAATACTGGAATCAAAAATTGCGATCGCAACTCTGCCATGATTATTGTATATGTGCTGCGAATGCTGAGATGCGATCGCAGAACTCCAATAAATATTCCAGTCCTCATCATAGGCAAACAATAAAGGCGAAACCCAAGGATAGCCATCAGCCGAACAAGTAGACAAGGTGCAATAAATATTTTTGTCGATAATCCGAGATGCTTGAGCAATAACTTCAGGATTTTGAGAATCGATTGTATTTACCCATCTGTTATTTGGGCTTGCTGGTTCGAGCATGGGTAATTGCTAATTATGTATTTCCTAAAAAACTTTACATCGTTCGGTGTAACTGGGCCTAATTAATTGTTGATGTTAACCTGAGAATCTTCCTGAACTGGCCAGTTAAACAATCTTGGCAACCGCGACACATCTAAAATATAGTTACCAGTCCACAAAACAATTTCAAACAGTAATAAATTTCTTACCCACATTAGTTCTGGTTGCGAACCAATAATTCCTAAACCCTCATATAGCTGCCAAATACGGTAAGGCAAATATAAATAAGGCACCATTACCCAAGTGACTGAGTGAAACTTTCTTAGGGTCAGAATTTCCGCGAGAATTTGTAACCCCAGCATCACAAAATACCACAGTAATACAGTCAACACGCTGTTGTAGCCCCAGGCTATACCCCACAACAGCATGACTACTAGTGGTACCACAATTCCAAACAGCTGTATCGTACCAAACCAGATTTTGTACCATCCTGGCAAAGGTTGCGGTAAACTCATAGGCTTGGCATTCCTCCATAACCAGCCCATGATTACAGTAATCAATGTTGTAACCAAAAAAAAGAGCGAATTTTCTATAAACAGGTAGAGCATGATAGTCTGAGCATCTTTAAAAAAGCAAAGAAAACAGAGGATAAATCCCCATTACCAATTACCAATTACCAATTTTTCAAATTACTAAAACTGCTGACCCTGTAATTTTGCCACTCCGCAGGGCATCTAACGCCTCATTTGCTTGAGTGAGCGGAAAGGTATTAATTTCTGTGCGGATGGGGATTTTGGGTGCTAAAGCGAGAAACTCTTCGCCATCTTGACGAGTCAGGTTAGCAACAGACCGTAATACTCGTTCTTCCCATAAAATTTCGTAGGGAAATGCGGGAATATCACTCATGTGAATGCCTGCACAAACTACCGTACCGCCTTTGGCTACTGCCCGTAAAGCGGCGGGAACTAATTTACCTATGGGAGCAAAAATAATTGCTGCATCTAAGGGTTCTGGGGGTAATTCCTCTGAGTCTCCAGCCCAAACTGCACCTAACTGACGGGCGAATTCTTGTCCTTCTGTATCTCCACTACGGGTAAAAGCAAATACTTGACGCTGTTGATAGCGAGCTAGTTGAATCAATATATGGGCCGCTGAACCAAAGCCATAAAAGCCAATTTTTTCTGCATCACCAGCCATGCGATAAGCGCGATAACCAATTAAACCGCCACATAATAAAGGTGCAGCTTGCAAGTCAGGGAAGCTGGGGTCTAGAGGAAAGCAGAAGCGATGGTCAGCGACAGTGTAATCAGCATAACCGCCGTCAATATTGTAACCTGTGAATTCAGCATAATCGCAGAGATTTTCACGATGGGAAAGGCAATACAGACAGCGATCGCAAGTGTGCCCTAACCAAGGAACACCAACCCGCTGACCAATAGTAAATTGCTCAACGCGATCGCCTTTTGCTTCTATAGTACCGACTATTTGATGCCCAGGTATTAACGGTAATTTGGGATGAGTCAATTCTCCATCAACTATATGCAAATCTGTGCGACAAACAGCACAGGCGTGGATGCGAATTAATACTTGCTCTGGATTGGGTTTCGGCACTGGTAAGTCTGCTAATTGCAGAGGTTGGTGTGGTGCCTCTAGTATCATTGCACGCATAATTAATAAAAAAAATTCTTCTAATTTTATTTTCTGACCAGAGTGACTAGCTTTAAAGTCCTGAGTCAAAAATTGTAGAGACGCGATTCATCGCGTCTCTCTCCCTCCATCGCGTCTCTGTCCCTTCATCCCTCTGCAGTCTCAATGTGCTTTCTTATATGCTTAAAAGCTGGGTATTTCCTAACATCCAATCTCGTAAAAGTGAGTTAACTTGGTCTGGTATTTCATCATGGGGACAATGACCCGCAGATAGAAAATATTCTTGTAGTTGTGGATAATATTGGCGAAACTTTTGAGAACGTTCTCTAGCATTCATCCAAGGATCGGCTTCTCCCCACAACAACAATAAAGGACAAGTTAATTGTTTGAGCAATACATCAACTTTTTCTCCTTGGGGAGTACTAAAAACTGAGACAAACACATCCAATGCACCCGCATCGTAAGCTGGTCGATAAATTTCTTCTACTAACTGGTCTGTGATTGCAGTTTTATCTAAATAAACTTTCTCTAGGGTTTGGCGAATTACCCAACGTTGGCGCACGTATTGAAATAATAAAAACTGGGCTAAAGGTTGCTGAAACATCCACTTCACACCATCGCCTAGTAACTTTTGCAATCCTGATTCTTGTTTGAGAGGCTGAATTTGTGATTGCAAAGCTTCCGGTTCAGATGTTGGCTTTTCGATGCTAAAGGGGCCTGCACTGTTGAGTAAAACTACAGCATCTGCACTATCGGGGTATTGTGCTGCAACGCACAAAGAAGCATAGCCACCCAGAGAGTTTCCGACTAAAACTGCTTTTTGACCGATGATTTCATTAATAAAATCGTGCAGTTGATCTCGCCACAAGTCGCCACTGTAATCTAACTTCGGCTTCGCTGAACGCCCGAATCCTAATAAATCGATCGCAAAAACTTGAAAATCTTGGCACAGTCCTGTGATATTTTTGCGCCAGTGGTCTGTAGAAGCACCAAACCCATGCACTAATAACAAGGGTGGACGTTGCGCTTGTTGCTCTCCGGCTCGTACATAGTAAACTTTCTGCCCGCGCCATTGCCAGTATTGGCCAGGTATAGGAGTGGTAGAAGGCGCTGTTGTTACCTGCATGATTTAAAGAAATGTGAAGTAGCTGTTAATAATTGTAATGCAGTATTTTCCGGTGCTGAGTGCTGACTAGAAAATACGAGTTTCTATAGGACTCATATGTGAGATGTAGCGACTGTCTTAAAAGTCAAGCGATCGCGAGAAAAAAGTTGACGCAACTGGAGAACGCTGCGCTAGATTCAGTGGTGGCTGGTACGGACAAAAAAACTTGTGGCTCTTGGTCAAGATGGTTGCAGCCCGCACCAGCCAATCCGCCTCGCCGCTGAATCTTCCCCAGTTGCTAATTTCGCGTGTTGGCAAAAAAGAGCATGAAAAAAAGCTTTAATCACAGGATTATGACGCATAGCAGCCACAGCACCCATATAAAGAGTGGCACGAACATGGGCACGACCAACATGAATCATCCGCTTACCTTTGTTTTGAACCTACGGGTTCAGCAGTTGCTTTCCGACGCAAGGCGACAGGAACGCACTGCTTCACCAATATCATGATTAATCGGTGCAACACCCAATACTGCTCGGTTAAGGATTTTCAACTCGGAATTTGGTTTGGGGAAAAGGTGAAAGGGTAAGGGTTAAAGGTTTTTTCTTGCCCCTTTTCCCCTTCCCCTTTTGCCCTTAACCGACAAGTATTGGTGCAACACCAACTAAACGAGATATTTGTTTAGCAGTTAGCTTTCCTAGTTCTGGTAAGTCAGAAACTAAGGTTGTAGAAATAACTTGACCAATCCCAGGAGTAGTTTAATGATTCCAGATAAATTGAATTTTCTTCACCAATTTTATTCAATGCAAAAGATAATTTTGTATCTATGCACTAGTCAAAAATTTTATTTACAGCAATCCTTGTCTTTTTAATTTAGCTAATGCATCTTCAGCCGCAGCTTTTTCAGCATCTTTCTTGTTACGTCCTTTTCCTTCTCCATACTCTTTTTTATCAACAAATACTTTAGCTAAAAACTCCGGCGCATGAGATAAACCACCTATTTGTACTGTCTCGTATACGGGAGGAGTTGGGCTAACGTTGCGTTGTACCCATTCTTGAAAGCGATTTTTAGAATCTACATTAGAACGAATCACAACAACTTGTTCTGGTACAGAATCAAATAGTGGTGCGACAATGGCGCGTACCGATTCAATATTGGAATCGTTATCTAAATAATAAGCGGCTAGAACTGCTTCAAAGGTACTACTGAGTAAATTAGGATTTTGGTAGCCACCATCTCTAATTGCACCCTTTCCTAGGCGCATTCTAAAATCTAAACCTACCTCAATAGCAAACTTTGCTAATTGTTTTTCATCAACTAATGCAGAACGTCGCCTTGTTAATTCATCTTCTCCCTTTTCTGGGTGACGATTATAGAGATACTCACCGCTTAAATAATTTAGCAAAGCATCACCCAGAAATTCTAAGCGTTCGTTATGTTCACCTTCACCTGGATTTTCATGAACATAAGAACGGTGGGTAAGCGCACGGCGTAATAGTCTTTCGTCACGGAAGATTAACAGTTTATTTATATCAGCTAATTTCTCTTGAATAAGAGCTTTTTCTGCTTTTTCTGGAGAAAGTATCTGCAAAATTTCTTGTTTTTGTTTTTCTACAATATCTGCTTCTACTGTCGCTGAGGTAAATTTGAGTAGTCGAGCAATGCTATCGAGAGCGCGATATGTGTCATCTGTAGAAAAGCGCGATTGATGCGCCCATTTATTACGTACTTCCAGTAGTTCGCTAATGAGAGCTCGTTCACTATTAGTCAAGTTTTTCTTGAAGACCTGATCCCACTGCTTGATCATTAATTTTAATATAGCAGCGACATCTTCTTGCAGAATTTCTTCTGGTTTACGTCTTAAACTTTGGTCATCAGATAAATAAGATTTGGCAATTCCTAGCCAGCCAGTACCATGTACTGATTGCATTTTCTTTTTTATATAAGGATATAAACCTTGTCCTAAAGTAATTAAAGCTCTGTTAACTCTTTCGTGGTTACTAATAGCCATTTAAGTATTCTATATTAGATTTATTTGTTCAATAGTATTGAGAAATTTTAACCTTGTCACTAATTAATCAAATTAATAATATTAATTTGATTGTTTATTTTCGGCGATCGCACTATACAAAATGCCTAATATCTTCTTAACATCTTTGATGTAATATTCGCTCAAATCAATCGAAACTATATTTCCTTCTAGCTTGAGAAATTGCCAGATAGTCCCGATAGTTACAGCACCATATATAGCCTTGATGCGATTTTGATTTTTATCGTTAAATAATTGGGCGGCTACCATTTCGGCAATACATTGTGCTAACCCAGACCTTAAATTTTCATTCTTGCTTTCTACAAGCACAACAACTGGACTGCGTACAAGTAACTGCTCGGAAGATAGACTTAAGATAAAATCACAAAAACCATTGAGTCCGCGTTGGCTATCAACTGTAAAATCAACTCCAGAAAATAAACTGATTTCATAATTAAATTTCCGCCTAATTTCTAATAGTATTGGGCTAATAATCATCTCGCTGCGAGCTTTCTCGGAACTAATAGCGACTGCTAAATCAACATTTTCTTTGAGGATAGTAGATAATAAATCGCTACATTCTTGCTCTTGGATGCTGGCAAACATTCCAGATGATTCGTGGATAGTTAAACCAAAAGCATCAATAATCTCAGCTAGTTTAAAATCACTATAAGTCATAAACAAATTAAAAATTAAGCTTTGGCGGAAATATTTTGCTTAAATCAAGAGATAAATCAGGAAAACAAGATAAACTTATCGTTTGATTAGGCAAGACGATTCTCTTAATTGAATAACCGTATTTTCCTAAACTATCTGCATAAGGTTCGCTGTAACATTCTAGGTGATTATCAAATAAATTAAATATCCAATAATCAGTAATTCCAGCTTGAGCATAAAGGGGAATTTTTACAACTTGGTCATAATCTAAAGAAGAATCTGAAACTTCTATAACCAGTAACACATCACTAGGTGCTGGGTGGGCCGATAGATAATTATCATCTTTGTTTTTAACAATCGCAAAATCTGGTTCAGGTTCGCTGTTAGGGGGTATTGTAATTGGCGCTTGAGATTGCAAAGTTGCTCTATCTTCTACTAACTTCGGTAACAGTTTCCACAAATTTCTTAAACAAGTTTCATGTGCCTTACCTTTCGATACCATTTCGATGATTTCTCCGTTGACTAATTCAATATGGTCATCCTCATGGAAAAAACCTAAATCTGTAAGTCTGTGGTATTCGTCTAGAGTGAAGCGTTTAGCCTGAGCAATACTCATCAATCTTGCTCCTTGGGGAAAGTTGTCACAACACTTATTCTAAATGTGCCAGAAGCTTGATATGCTAAAAGCCGAGACTAGCTATATTGCCAAACAATGCCTGCGCCTACTATCACCCCTAAAGTCACTTCCTTCCCGCTGACAGCCGTAGTCGGACAAGAAGCGATTAAATTAGCTTTACTCTTAGCAGCAGTCGATCCTGAATTGGGTGGAGTGGCGATCGCAGGCCGTCGTGGTACGGCAAAATCTGTGATGGCGCGTGCAATTCACGCCTTGCTACCACCCATTGAAGTTGTTGAAGGTTCGATTAGTAACTGTGACCCCAATCAACCCCAAGATTGGGACGATCTACTTTTAGCAGAATACGCAGATAAAGATATTCAAGCAGTTCCCACAGCAATTGTCCCTGCGCCGTTTGTGCAAATTCCCCTTGGGGTGACAGAAGACAGACTCCTGGGTTCTGTGGATGTGGAAAAGTCGGTACAACAAGGCGACACTGTATTTCAGCCTGGGTTACTCGCTACAGCCAATCGTGGTGTGCTGTATGTGGATGAAATCAACTTATTAGATGACCAAATTAGCAATCAGCTATTAACAGTATTATCGGAAGGACGCAACCAAATTGAACGGGAAGGGATTAGCTTTCAGCATCCCTGCAAACCTTTGTTTATTGCTACCTACAACCCAGAAGAAGGCGCATTACGGGAGCATTTACTAGATAGAATTGCGATCGCTCTCTCAGCAGATGGAGTCCTGGGTTTAGATCAAAGAGTACAAGCAGTTGAACAAGCGATCGCTTATTCTGTATCTCCCCAAGAGTTCCTAGAACAATATAACGAAGACTTAGACGGACTAAAAACTCAAATTATCCTGGCGCGGGAATGGTTGAAAGATGTCATTATTACCCACGATCAAATTGCTTACTTGGTAAACGAAGCTATTCGTGGTGGTGTTCAAGGACACCGCGCCGAGTTATTTGCGGTGCGAGTTGCAAAAGCGGCTGCGGCTTTAGATGGACGCAACACTGTCAACGCAGAAGACTTACGCCGCGCTGTGGAATTAGTAATTGTTCCCCGCGCCACAGTTGTGCAGACACCGCCACCAGAACAACAAGCACCCCCTCCACCCCCTCCACCACCTCAGCCACCAGAAAATCAGGACGAATCTGAACAAGAGGAACAGGAAGAAGAACAAGAACAAGAGGAACAAGAACAACAAGAACCACCCAGCATCCCCGAAGAATTTATCTTCGATCCAGAAGGGGTGATCCTTGATGATACTGTGCTTTATTTTGCTCAGATGGCAAAGAGGCAAGGTAAGTCTGGTAGCCGCAGTATTATCTTCTCAGACGACCGGGGACGCTACATTAAGCCCATGTTGCCCAAAGGCAAGGTGAGACGTATTGCCGTAGATGCCACACTCAGAGCCGCAGCACCGTATCAAAAAGCACGTAGAGAAAGACACCCTGATCGCAAAGTCATAGTTGAACAGGGAGACATCCGAGCCAAGCGGTTAGTACGCAAAGCCGGGGCGTTGGTAGTATTTGTAGTAGATGCTTCTGGCTCCATGGCCCTCAACCGGATGCAGTCAGCTAAAGGTGCAGTCATGCAACTTTTGACCGAAGCATATCAAAACCGTGACCAAATAGCCTTAATTCCTTTCCGTGGTGAACAAGCAGAGGTATTATTACCTCCTACTCGTTCCATTGCTTTAGCACGTAACCGTTTGGAAAGACTACCCTGTGGTGGCGGTTCACCCTTAGCGCATGGTTTAACCCAAGCTGTACGCGTTGGGTTAAATGCTCAAATGAGTGGAGATATTGGGCAAGTTGTGGTTGTAGCGATCACCGATGGCCGGGGTAATATACCCTTAGCCCGTTCCTTAGGTGAACCACAGGAACCAGGAGAAAAGCCAGATATCAAAAGCGAATTGTTAGAAATTGCGGCGAGAATTCGCGCTTTGGGAATACAACTGTTAGTAATTGATACTGAAAGTAAATTTGTTTCCACTGGCTTTGCCAAAGAATTAGCGCAAACAGCCGGAGGTAAATATTATCATTTGCCAAAAGCGACCGATAAAGCGATTGCTGCCATGACTAAAGGTGCGATCGCGGATTTAAAATCTAGGTAATTAGTTTAGAGTTGAGGGTCAAGGGTCAAGAGTCAACAGTTAATTAACTATAGACTTTTGATGACTGACTATGACCCATTAGCAACAGCTTGCGGTTGTAAATAGGAAATTAAATCTTGAATTCCCTTTTGCAGATATCGTGTTACTGTCATCGGACTGGTACCAATATTTTTAGCTGCATCTTTACGGGAAAGTTCTTTTAAGAATACTAATTCAACTGCCATGCGCGGCTTTTCTTCTAATAAACTGATGGCACCTTGCAGTTGTTGACGTTCTTCTTCTTGTTGCTGAAGTGCACTAGAACGAGGACAAGGAAGGGCTTCACCTAAAGTTATTTGACAATCAACATAATGAACTGCTGTAGCATCTAAACTTAAAGGCATCCGATTTTGAGCAGCTAATTTAGTTTCTTGCCATTCTTGAACAGAGACATGCAGCTGTTTAGCAATTTCAGAATCTTTAGGAGGGCGACCTAAAGCAATTGATAATTCTTTGCGAACCTTTTGCCCCTCGTTATATAATTCTTGCCAACGCCGGGGAATTTTTAATAGAGTACTGCGATCGCGCAGAAAATGCAGCATCTCTCCACGAATATATGGTACGGCGAATGAACTAAACGCATATCCTTGGCTGGGATCAAAACGTTCAATGGCTCTAATCAAACCAAAATAACCGATTTGTTCTAAATCTTCATAAGGTTCATTACATTGATGGCTAAATTTGTGAGCCATCTTCCGTACTAAACCAGTATGTAGCTGTACAAGTTGATTACGAAGTTTAATAGAAGGATTCTGGTGGTATAAGTGTAATAGCTCTATACCATCTATTCGCACAGAGGACTCACTTGCTGCCATATAAAAATTCCTTTGTTGTAACTCCTTTTTCTGAAGAAATGGAGTTGCGTATATTGTTATCAAAGCTGTCATTATTTTCCTTAGACGAGACTGAATAAACCATCGTCGTTATACTGAACTTATTAGGGTATCGAAGCTTGAATTCAGTATTTACACGCATGATTTTTTATTGATATATGTTGTTGGTAAAAGTAGTTTTCTCCACAACAATTTGCAGAAGCTCATTATTTTGAGTTCTGGCAACACACCTTAAATATTTCTGCTTAAAAATACATACATTTCTCAACGAGTATCTTGCTTGCTGAGTTGAATGAGAAAAAAATACTGCCAATCTATCTATAAATTTAGATTGCCCATCCTGCTATCAGAACTAACCATACCAGCATTTGCGGAGATTGCTGGACATCGAGAAGTTATCTCAATCGCACTATTTTGGCTGTTTCTAATTTACTGACTCAATATTACCGATCCTTACCTTTGCCCTGGGGCAGGACAACCAAGAATTTTCTGTCAGTAGGAACAATACTGTAGAGTCTCCAAAAACTCAAGAATAAGATTTTTTAAGCACAAAATTATCATTGTGATTTGATAAATACATCAAAAAACATAATTTATCTAGCCGTACTCCCTGGTTACCAGCCGCAGATATTGGTAAAAATGAGAGTAAGGCAGAATGTTTATCTGTAAAACACGTTTTTAAATATGAGCAACACCAGCAATTTTCGTGATGCCATTCGGGACGCTAGAACTCAAGCCCTCGTTGGCCCTAATGTAATTGCCAATGCCCTTCCTTATGTCGGTGGCGGTCTTGTACTCACAGCACTGGGAACCTACGGTGGTTTGGGAGTTATCCGTACTAATCCCGGAATTTTCTTCCCCACCTTTATTGGTGCAGTAATTCTAGAGCTAATTTTGTTCTTTGTGGCGCAAAATGTTGCCGAAAAAGGCAACAAAGGTTTGGCGCTACCACTATTGGCTACCTACAGCCTCTTATCGGGATATACTCTCAGTGGCTTGGTATTTGTCGCCTTAAGAACTCAAGGTGTCGGGATTCAAGGTATTGGTTTAGCTGCCTTGGGTTGTGGTGTTACCTTTATTGTTGCCCGCCAAATAGGTTCCAATCTTTCGGAACAAGACGGGATGGCTTTAAGTAAAACCATCTCTCTCGGCATCATTGCCTTAGTAGTTGTCTGTTTGACTCAGTTTGTCTTTGCTTTGTTCGGTGTTTATACACCAACCTGGCTAGAAATTGCTATTTCTGGTTTGGGCGTATTTTTGTTCGTCGGCGCATCTGTGGTTGATTTTTACATCTTGCCACGTACTTATCGTAACGATCAGTACTTGCCTGCGGCTTTGTCTATGTACCTCACCTACATCAACTTATTCATTTTTATTTTGCGGCTGTTAATTGCCTTGAATGGTCGTGATTAAGCACCCATAGGTAAGTAAAATTGATAAATTATTACCGTGGTTGTTGAGATTCAACCACGGTTTTTTAATTTGGATGACATTTCAACTTAAGAAGAAATTTTTGTAATACAATATGTAGTAAGTTATCAGCCGTAAGTGAGCAAAGTTATGCTGGAACTCTCAAACATCAAACGTGAAGTAGAAAGGTTGTCGAATATCCTGGGCAAAGCAGAAGATTGTCTTTGACCTGGGAGAAATAACTGCAAGAATTCAAGAATTAGAAAATATAATTTCTCAGTCTAATTTTTGGGAAAATAGCTTTATTGCCTATCCAACAGTTCGAGAGATTGAATCTCTCAACGCCAAAAAGAGAAAATATCAGCGATCGCATTCACTTCTAGGAGATATCAAAGCTGCTCTAGAACTGTTAGAATACTCTGCCGATGAGCAATTATTGCATGAGACGCAAACTAACCTGATCCAGCTTCAACAAGAACTTAAAACACTAGAAATACAACAGTTACTAGTTGAATATTACGACCAAAAGAGCGCATATCTTACTATTACTGCCGGGGTTGGTGGAATAGATGTCGAAGATTGGGCTGCGATTTTGTTGAGAATGTACTACTGTTGGGCAAATAGCCACAATTACAGAGTACGCAAACTTACAGAATCTTTGGGAGATTGGGCAGGAATTAAGTCCGCAACATTGGAAATTACAGGTCTTTACGCCTACGGTTGCCTAAAATCAGAACAAGGAAACCATATTAAAATAGTCAGGTCTTCTCCTCAAAATGGTATCGGTAAGCGATTAACCTGCTTTGCCAATGTAGAAGTTAGCCCAATTTTAGATAAATCTTTTGAGTTAAAAATTCCAGACAAGGATTTAGAAATAACTAAATGGCGTTGGCATGGTGGAAATGTTAACCGGCCAGAAACTTGGGTACAAGCATTTCATATTCCTACAGGAATTACTGTCTTGTGTGATCAAGAAATCAGCCAAATGCAAAATCAAGAGCAAGCCTTAGCTATTCTTCAAAGTAAGCTATGGGCTTTCATGCAAGTCCAAGGCATTCAGAATATTTCTGATCTTCAATCTGGCAGAATCAAATCTCTATTCAAAAAGCCCATCCGTGAATATATCTTGCATCCCTATACCAGAGTCAAGGATTTGCGTACCCAAGTAGAAACAACAGATGCAACGGAGGTTTTGAATGGTGACATTGATTTTTTGATCAAAGCCTATTTGCAACAGCAATATCAAACCCTAGCGCGAGCAAATATGCATACTGAATAATTTCTGTAATTTTAGCAACTTAGACAAATGCAACGAGAGAACTTGCTCAACTACAGCTAAAATCAAAAAAGCCAATAGAAATAAGAGCAAGTTCCTCACCATTGGGAGCGATTTATCTTTAGTAAGCACTATGGATGTCTTAGAACTCAAACGCGAAATCGAAACGTTGTCTTACCGCCTGGGTAAAACCCAGGACTATCTTTGACGTACCTGCACTGACAGCGAAAATTCAAGATTTAGAACAAATTTCCGCCCAACCAGAATTTTGGGACGACCAAACCACAGCACAAGAAACTCTACAAGAACTTAATGACCTGAAAGCCCACCTTGAGCAGTATCATCAGTGGCAAACTCATCTGGAAGATACCAAGGCTGTGGTTGAGTTGTTGGAGTTAGAAACCGACGAATCGCTATTGCAAGAAGCGGAATCTACGATTACCACACTCAATAGCGAACTCGATCAGTGGGAGTTACAACAATTACTTTCCGGCCCCTATGACGATAAAGGCGCTGTGTTAACAATTAACGCTGGTGCAGGCGGTACAGACGCTCAAGACTGGGCATTTATGCTGATGCGGATGTATACCCGTTGGGCAGAAGCCCACGGTTACAAGGTGGCTTTAGCTGAAGAATCAGAAGGTGATGAAGCCGGGATTAAATCGGCTACTTTGGAAATTACCGGTCGCTACGCCTATGGTTATTTGCGATCGGAAACTGGTACACATCGCTTAGTGCGGATTTCGCCATTTAACGCCAACGGTAAACGCCAAACCAGTTTTGCTGGGGTGGAAGTTATGCCACAAATAGATAGTTCTGTACAACTAGACATTCCTGAAAAGGATTTAGAAATTACTACATCTCGTGCTGGTGGTAAAGGCGGACAGAACGTCAACAAAGTAGAAACAGCAGTGCGAATTGTTCACATTCCCACTGGTCTGGCTGTGCGTTGTACAGAAGAGCGATCGCAATTGCAAAATAAAGAGAAAGCTTTAGCTCGTCTCAAAGCAAAGTTACTAGTGATTGCAAGAGAACAACGCGCCCAAGAAATTGCCGAAATTCGCGGCGATATGGTGGAAGCTTCTTGGGGGAACCAAATCCGTAACTATGTATTTCATCCATACCAAATGGTTAAGGATTTGCGTACCAACATTGAAACAACAGCCATTACCGACGTGATGAACGGCGAGCTTGATGCTTTCATTCAAGCCTATTTGCGTCAAGAAAACCAGCTGGTAGAAAGTACTGTTTAAGTTGGGGACTGGGGACTGGGGACTGGGGACTGGGGATTAGAAAGATGAGGGAGATAGAGGGGATGAGGGGACAAGGGAAAATGACAAATGACAAATGACAAATGACAAATGACTAATGACCAATGACTAATGACTAATTTAATAGAATACGAACAAGCTAGCGATGAAGTGCGGGCGGTATATGATGATATTCGCGCTACACGTCAGACTGAATATATCAACAATTTTTGGAAAGCGATCGCTAATCATCCCCCTACCCTGCAACGCACTTGGCAAACAGTCAAGGAAGTTATGACCAGTCCAGGGGAGATTGATCCATTGATGCGTGAACTAATTTACATTGCTGTCAGCGTGACCAATGGCTGTGATTATTGTATTGCTTCACACTCAGCATCAGGACGTGCTAAGGGCATGACTGATACGATGTTTGGTGAATTGTTAGCGATCGTTGCTACAGCAAATACAACTAATCGCCTTGCTAATGGCTATCAGATTCCCGTAGACGAGCAATTTAAAAATCAGTAATAAGTAAGTCAGTGGAAATAAATCAAACTATGTTAAGAAATGTAAATAGGCTTAAAATTCTTACTAATGACCAATGACCAAGGGACTTCCAAATAAAAAAATATCCCAGTATTTATTGTGGGGTGGACATCTTGTCCGCCCAGTTTATATGGCGGGCAAGATGCCCGCCCCACAAGATGGAATAATTTATTTTTTGGAAATCCCCAAGGACAAATGACAGCCTCAGCCTGTTATCTTTAATTTCGCCGACCTACTTAGTCTGTTTTATGTAGTTGCCATGTATTAAAACACAATATTATTGTGCTGCAAACTATGCTATGTCAATCAGTTTTGATGCAAAGAAAATACTGAAGTAGAAAGCGAACAGGAAAGAAGAAATTAAGGTATATAAAGTTTTTTAGCCATCAAATATAATTCTTACACTCAGGTGGATGGCTAATAAACTACACATTACAAATTGGTATCAAGCTTACTATATGCATTCTAGCCTGCTTCAAGACGCGCTGTACTTAATATAATGAAGCTTTTTTTACTGGCTATAGATTTGTATAAGCAAAGTTTCATGGCTTTCTATTAAATATGAAGCTTTTAATCAACGTATAAAATATGATTCTTGTTGAAGAGTTGTATTTGTATAAATTCAATATATATAAGAATAATATTTAATTTTTTAAAAAGCTTGGTATAGTTTGTATCCCTGATAATCGTTGCTCTTTACCCTTGCTACACAAGCATTTTCAGGTATCCAACCGACTGATTATATGTAAGAAACTAGTTACAAATATGTCGCAAAATTTTTAAGCTTGTATTTCTATATTTAAGCGCGACACGTAATAAATACAACAAGTTAAGTCTTTTGTCCTATCATTGTTTTGATGAGTATAAACTGGTAAAATAGATAGATATTAACCACTGAAAAAGATAGAATCTGATAAACAATAGAATATATTCAAACCTATCGGAAGACAGATGGAAATCTTAGTTTAAAAAAACTAAGATTATCAGAAATAAAGCAAAGGGCATCACGAATCTTGAGGGTGCAGATACATAGGTAAATACAGAGTAAAAAATTATAATTTTTTACTCTGTATTTTCTATGTTGGCTGAGATTTTTGAGTTTAGACAGTAGTACTCAATAAACCTTATGAACTGCATACACTAATAAATACTCGTGCAAAATTAAGTTTATTAGTGGAAAGAGGAACAGAGAAATCATCTGTGTAATTGATTGTTTTAGCTACTTAATATAAGTTAATCATCAATCCCACTTAACAGCAGTGACTACAAGAGGGTGAATCCCCTACCGCGATTTGGATATCTTACTGTAGGTGCTAACCTTTTTTAAGAAGTCATCTATACAGCGGTGCTACCCTACAAGAAGCCGTAGAAGCGTTAGCACTGTTTCTACCTGTTCAACTGCGGTAAAACTGCCTAATCAGCATAAAAATCATTCTTCTGTAGCCTAAGCGCCTTATTTTCAAATTAGCCATTTATGCCAGGTTTTGGCACAACCAAGGATGAAAATATTAATCCTTTTTTCTGCCTCCTGCCTTATTTTCAAATTAGTTATTTCTTTAACACGTCAACTTTGATATCATTGGCGGGGCGTTAACTTAACGGCATAATGTATTTTACTGCCTAAAGTTAGCCATAAACTGTTGCATATTTTTATCTAACTAAATAAATTTACATCAGTAATAATACGCAAGCTATAATCAAATCACTCCGGATAAAACTATATTTATTTTCATGCATAGTCACCTTCTGGATGCACGTTACCGAATCTTGGCGGTTCTAAATACAGGGGAATTGACACAAACCTATTTGGTGGAAGATACAAACCTTCCTAACAGTCAATTTATCTTGAAGCAACTACAACCCGCCAACAAAAATCCTCAAGATATAAAAATTTTGCGCCGCTTGTTTGCACGGGAAGCGGCGACTTTAGAAAAAGTCTGTAAAAAACACGAGCAAATTCAGCAGTTAGTTAATTATTTTGAAGAAAATGAAGAATTCTACTTAGTACAAGAATTTATTCCTGGTAAGCCTTTAACGGAGGAAATCTTTTTAGGTAATCCCTTGGAGGAAGAGCAAGTTATTCATCTCTTAACTGAGATATTAGAAATTTTGGTATTTATCCATAGTCAAGAAATCATACATCAGGATATTAAACCAGCAAATATTATTCGCCGAGAATCAGACAACAAGTTAGTTTTGATTGATTTTGGTTCTATTAAAGAAATTGTCGCTAATATTGTTGGCAATCTCGAATATATACCCATAGAGCAATTACAAGGTAACACGCAACCTAACAGCGATATATATGCTTTAGGTGTGATAGCGATCGCAGCTCTCATCGGGTTAACAGATAATGAAATAGCTATCATACCAAAGCACAAAAATTTGCTGACAGGTGAAATTGTTTGGCGTGATAAAATTCCGCAAGTCAACAAAGGCTTAGCCAGAATTATCGATAAAATGGTGCGTTTTGATTACCACAAACGCTATCAGTCTGCTACTGAAGTATTAAATGACCTCAAGCACCTAAAAAATGGTACTCCACAGCGGACAATTCCAAAGCCTTGGTTAATTGTTGCTGGAATCGCTAGCTTGATTACAGTGGGTGCTGCTGCATGGTTTTCACTAACATCCAAACCTGCTGGTGATGCTAAGTTATTATACCTGCAAGGAATAGAAAAATATGAGCAAGGTGAATTCCAAGAAGCTGTTAAAGATTTGACTCAGGTAATCACATTAAATCCGCGAAATGCACAAGCTTATAATCGCCGAGGTGATGCTTTTTATCGATTAGGAGAATATCAAAAAGCTCAAGCAGACTCTAGTAAAGCAATTCAGCTAAATCGGCGGGATGATAATGCTTATTATGACAGAGGTTTTTCTTTTTATGAATTAGGTAAATATAAACAAGCGATCGCAGATTTTAATCAAGCAATTAAACTGAATGCCAAAAATCCTTATACTTACTATGGACGGGGTTTAGCGCGTGTAGAATTAAAAGATTATCCTGCAGCAATTACAGATTTTAGCAAAGCGATCGCCTTTAATCCCAAGTATAGCGAAGCCTACTTACAACGGGGTATTGTCCGCCGTCGCTTAAAAATGAAAGAAGCTGCTATTCAAGATTTTGATACCGTGATTGAGCTAAACTCCCATGATGCTAAAGCCTATTATCAACGGGGTTTAACTTTATTTGCGAATAACCAAAGTCAAGCTGCAATTCAAGATTATAATAGCGCCATTGACATCAATCCGAAATATTTGGAAGCTTATCTCAGCCGGGGAGATGTTTATAGCGATTTGGGCAAAAATTTAGAAGCAACTGAAGATTACAACAAAGTTATCGAGCTAAATCCAAAATTAGCTGTAGCATATCTCCATAGAGGAATGCATCGCTTTTCTTTGGGAAATTATCAAGGCGCAATTGTAGATTATAACCAAGCGATTCAACTAGAACCTAAAAATGCAGTTGCTTATAATAACCGGGGTAATGCTTATCTTGAATGGGGAAATAAAAAAGTAGCACTGGCAAATTACACCAAAGCGATCGCAGTTAATTCGCGCTATGCCTTGGGCTATTATAATCGGGGTTTACTGCGGGCAAAATTGGGTGAGAAAAAAGGCGCGATCGCAGATTTTCAGCAAGCCGCAAAATTATTTCAGCAGAGAGGCGATCAAGATGGCTATAAAGATGCACAATCGCAGCTAAAAGGATTACAAACTGCCTCAGATAACGAATCTAAATCTACACCCTAGATTCCGCCCTTGGAAGTGGCACATGAGATAATTTTGGGATGAGTAATCAGGTTTTAAACCCGCATGGGTTACGCTATCGCTAACCCATCCTACAAATAATTATGCCTCCCTACTTACAACTGCTGCCAGTCCAGAAACCAAACCGATCGCGCAAGCTTCAAAAAAAGCCAAGCGTCTCGGTTGCAGCATCTGGCGGTAAAGCCTTAACAACAGAATTTTTCCCCTGATGAACATAATTTTTAGCGATCGCTTTTAAGCAGTCGTTTCTACTATCAATAGCGTTTCATTAAAAAATGAAAATTCAATGAAATTTGCATATATCAAAAGATATATGCTTCGTATTTTATTTTTGAAAAAACTTAGTACACCTTTATCACTTCTTTGCTGTTACCTGTTAATCTGTCCAAGAAGTTTCGCCAAAAAAAGTTTACCAGTATTGTCTAGTAGATTCTCATCACGATACTGCACCTATCAAACCCACTTCTTCAATCTACTATGACCTGTCACCAGTTTTGCACTTTATTTAATCCGCATTCCTTAGCGGAAATAATCTAGATTTTGTAGGTTTTAAGCATTGCTAAACACTTACCAATGGCAAATAATCAAATAACAACCAACACAACTATGCACATTTTGCGTTATGAGTAATGAAATATGAAAGTCTAGGTATAAACTGAGTTATCAATGGCTCGCACTCCCACACTCACTTTCGATCGCGGTACACTCATCCTACATCCACCACCACGGGGTAAAGCCTGGATGGATTATGCTACATGGGATGACCGGGTAGAAAAGTTCCGCTTACCAGCAATTCAATATCGTTCTGTGGTGGAAGCACTACAGGCGGAAGAAGTTGATTTTATTGATGAGGCGAAGGAATTTTATCCCTTAGATTTGGTAGCTACTCTGGAAATGGAACCCTATACCCACCAGAGTGAGGCGTTAGCGGCTTGGAAACTTGCTGGGAGACAGGGGGTAGTAGTGCTACCAACGGCGGCGGGAAAGACTTATTTAGCACAGATGGCGATGCAAGCCACACCCCGCAGCACATTGATTGTGGTACCAACCTTAGATTTGATGCATCAGTGGTATGCTCATTTGGTAGCAGCCTTTCCTGATGCAGAGGTGGGTTTGTTGGGTGGTGGTTCTAAAGATAAAACACCAATTTTAATTGCTACCTACGATAGTGCAGCGATTAATGCGGAAAGCTTGGGAAATCGCTATGGGTTGATAATTTTCGATGAATGCCATCATTTACCTACAGATTTTAGTCGTGTGATTGCCGAATATGCGATCGCACCTTATCGTTTAGGATTATCAGCAACTCCCGAACGCACCGATGGCAAACACGCTGATTTAAATATCCTCATTGGTAGAGAAGTATATCGCAAACGGGCTGAAGATTTAGCAGGGAAAGCCTTAGCAGAACATGAAATTGTGCAAATTAAGGTGAAATTATCCCAACATGAGCGAGAAAAGTACAACCAATTAATCCAAACCCGCAACGATTTTTTACGCGACTCGCGGATTTCCTTAGGCAGTATCCAAGGTTGGCAAATGTTTGTGCGAATGAGCGCGCGATCGCAAACTGGACGCAGAGCTATGTTAGCACATCGTGAAGCCAAGGAAATCGCATTGGGTACTGATGGGAAGTTAAGAATTTTGGCAAATTTATTGGCGAAACATCATCCCGAAAGAATTATCATTTTCACTGCTGATAATGCTACTGTTTACCGCATTTCCCAAGAGTTGTTAATTCCGGCAATTACTCATCAAACTCCTGTAAAAGAAAGGCATGAAATATTAACCAAATTTCGGGAAGGTGTATATAACACCTTAATAGCTTCCCATGTGTTGAACGAGGGTGTTGATGTTCCAGCAGCGGCGATTGCCATTATTTTATCTGGCACTGGTTCAACAAGGGAATATATTCAACGTTTGGGGAGAGTTTTAAGGAAGGGAAATATTGCCAATAAACAGGCGATTTTATATGAAGTAGTCGCTGAAGATACGAGTGAGGAAAGAACTTCGGCACGGCGGAGAGGGATGGAGAAGAGTAACGAACCGCAAAGGCGCAAAGGACACGAAGGGAAGAAAGGTAAAAAAGGACATTTGCAAGTTGTCTATGGAACTGGTAAAGAAAGAAGTGTTAAAGCTGCGGAACAGTTAGAAATTAATTATTCTACAAATCGCAACGAAGATTCATCTGATTTAACATAATTGCAATTTAATTACGAATTACGAATTACGAATTAAAAAATGTTACCGACAGAACTATTAATGCACCGCCACAATGGTGAAGAAATTATTCCTAAGCGGTTGAAAATTGATGATAAACATATCAATTTAGCCAACGAATTAATCGCCTATTTTCAAGCAGCAGTTGGCAAAACTCAAGGTATGCTAGAACGCCAACTTACAGATTTTGAAGGCGATACCACCGATTACCGCGTTAAACGAGGTTTGGCTTATATTCTTAAAAGCAGTTTTTGCACCTTTGAAGTGGTGAGTCCCTTAGAACCACCCATGTTAAGAGAAAGGGTATTTGCTTTAGCTGCAAACTCTGTTACTAGCAAAGAAGCAACTCAAATTACCCTGAATAAAATAGCCGATGAATTAACTCATGAACTTGAGCGAGAAGTTTTACCCGAACAAGTTCATAATGGCTTATATGCTGATTTAAATGAAAATAAAATTTTGACGGTTTTTGATGCACCCACACCACAAGATTTATTGCATCGCTATAACTTATCGCAAGTTCAGGGAGTATTTTATAAAGCCAGTCAATTAATATTAAATGCTCATCGCAACGTTCCGGGGGAATATAAGCTATTATTTCGCTATCTCAAGTTATTTCAACTGATGGCTTATATTGAAGGCGATGCCGATCATGGGTTTACCATTACCATTGATGGCCCTACCAGCTTATTTAATCCTAGTACGCGTTACGGATTAGCGATCGCTAAACTTATCCCCGCCTTACTCCATGTAACTCGCTGGAGTCTAGCTTCCACTTTACAAACCCGCGACGCTTACACCAACACTTGGCGCACTGGACGTTTTACCCTTAATTCTGAATGTGGTTTAGTAACACACTATTCCCCAGGCAAACCCTACGATAGTATGCTAGAGGCATCCTTCGCTGATAAATGGGATGCGCTGAAATCGGAATGGGTATTAGAGCGAGAAGTTGATTTAATTCCGATTCCTGGGAGTGTGATGATTCCTGATTTTCGCCTAGTACATCCCGATGGACGCACATTTCTTTTAGAAATTGTCGGTTATTGGCGACCAGAATATTTACAAAAGAAATTCTCGCAAGTGCGACGTGCGGGAAGAGATGATTTAATTTTAGCAATTTCTGAAAGATTGAATTTAGAAAAAGCTGGCGTGAAATTAAACGATGTTCCAGCAAGAATAATTTGGTTTAAAGATAAATTATTGCCAAAATCTGTGCTAGCAGTCATGGAATCATAAAGTAAATGTTTGGTGAAATGTCAAAAGTCCAATTTTTGACATTTGAATCTGGACAATCCTGATGAGTAGCTATGCAACTGAAATGCGTTACAGCAATTTATTTTTGCAAGTTCCGTGGTATCGATGATTGTAAGGACACACATCTGTGAGTCCTTACTTTTCTTTATTTGTACTTGAGCGAATAGCTTTATCTAAATCTTGCAGTAATTCTTCTTCTGCATCTCGTTCTTGCTTGAGTTCGCGAACCATTTCTTGACTGGAGCCAATCAGCAAACCAGCAACTCCACCGATAATGGCGTATTTTTCCGCCAAATCCTTATACATTGGGCTTGTATAGGGGGAAGGAAGTAAATAGGCAATAATAAAACCTATTCCTGCGCCTAATAGTGCAGTGACAATTCCAGAGAAAGCGATCAGTTTGGCATTCATTTGCTTTGCTCCGATACTCAACACCCCTGTTATATCTTGTTTGGTTAAAGACTTATCATGAAGACTACGGGGAGCAAGGGGAAACAGAGAAACTCTGTTTTTGCACAGATGCTCGCATCATGATTAATTAACCGGACTTGATATGAAATTATTGGGTTACACTTTCATTGTCTCAGTGTATTTCTAAGTCGGATCGGAATCTTTAAAATTTTTTAATCAGCTGATATGGGTTTAGAGCTAGGTGTGTTAAGTACGGAGTCGGCATAATAGAAATTTGCGATCGCTCTTGGCTAGGATTTCAATATCACCTAGCTGGGGTTAAGCTTATTAGCGATTGATTTGTCACTGATTAAAGAAGCCAGCAGAATTGGGGGATTCTCCCCCAAACCCCCGATTGGGTGACGGTTGCGTCCCCCAAACCCCCTCCAAAATGATTGTTCGGTTTTTTGTTGAGTAAGTAGTTTTTTGGTTTTGTTAAGCTAAACCACATCTAATTTGCACAATCTGAAATTGTATATTTATTGTGGGGGAGCCACTGTGTTGCGCGGGTTCCCCGCGTTGTAGCAAGTGGCGTTGGGCATCTTGCCCGCCCAATATATGCAAGTTAAATATGGAAGGTTAAGGGGGAAAGGGGAATGGGAAATGGGAAAGAAAAACCTTTAACCCTTAACCTTTTCCCCAAAACCAATTTTGAATTCAAATCGCTTAACCGAGCAGTATTGCTCTGCTCCCATTTACCTGGAATCACCGGAACTGCGCTCATCACCACTTCCTACCCCAGCCGCTACTTGTTCCTCTTGTATATCAGAGTTAGGCGATTTGCTTTGATGAGCAGGTTTGCGTTTTAAGAAGCGTTCTTCTAAATTCTTGATGATGACATACAAAACTGGCACAATTAGCAAACTTAAGACGGTTGATACTAGTAATCCCCCAAATAATGCTGTTCCTAATGACCAACGGGAGGCGGAACCTGCACCGGAGGCGATGACGAGGGGGAAGAATCCCAGCAGTGAGGCGCTGGAAGTCATGACGATTGGTCGAAATCGCTCTTGGGCGGCTGTTAAGGCTGCTTGGGTAATTGTCATTCCTTGCTCAAAGGCTTGGTTGGCAAACTCGACAATCAAAATTGCGTTTTTGGAGGCGAGTCCGATTAACATGACTAAGGCGACGTTGGCGTAAACATCATTTACCAAACCGCGCAACGATAGCGCACTCAACGCACCGAATAATGCTAAAGGTACAGTTAACAGAATAATTGCTGGGTCAACATAACTTTCATATTGAGCCGCCAAGGTGAGGAACACCATAATAATCCCGAAGCCGAAAATCAGAATCCCCAAGTTACCTGCGGATAATTCTTCCCGGGCGGTTCCTGTCCAATCACTACCTACGCCTGGTAATGCGTTGGCGGTTACTGTTTGCTGCATGGCTTGGATTGCTTGTCCGCTACTGTAACCCTGTGCTTCTCTACCTTGGATACTTATAGAACGGAAGCCGTTGTAGTGAGAGATAACGGATGGCCCTGTAATTGGTGTAAGTTTGGCTACTTCACTCAAGCGCACCATTTGGTTGTTTGCCGATCGCACGTAAAGTTGATTAATATCATCAGGCGATCGCCGATAATTCCCCTCAGCTTGGACGTAAACGCGATAGCTTTGCTGTCCCAAAGTAAAATCGTTGACATATTGTGAACCGATGGCTGCGCCTAAGGTGTTGATAGCTTGTTGAAAATCAACATTGAGTGCTTCTAGGCGATTGCGATCGAAGTCGATTTGAAACTGGGGTGTACTGGCGGTAAACTGCGTAAACACACCACCAGCTAGGGATGGTTGCTGGTTGGCTTGAGCAATCACTGCTTGGGCGTTGGCGAAGAAGTCATCTATTGTCAATCTGCCATTGGTGCGGTCTTCTAGCTGTAACTCAAATCCCCCCAAGGTACTAAAACCTTGAATTGGCGGCGGATTGACTGCGGTAATAATCGCTTCTGGGATAGTTTGAAATGCGCCATTAATTCGCTTTAAAATTGCTGAGGCGCTTTGGTCTGGGTTGGTGCGTTCCTCCCAAGGTTTTAGCTTGGCAAAGAAGACACCGCGATTTGAGCCGCTACCAGCAAAACCAAATCCGGAGGTCGCAAAAACGTTATCAACTTCTGGTTCTTTTTGCAGAACTTGTTCAAGTTGGGTAATTACTTCATCTGTATAGTTAAGGGCGACTCCATCGGGGCCTTGAATAATCCCTAAGACAATCCCCTGGTCTTCATTGGGTACAAATCCTGTGGGCACCAGGGTGAACATAAAATAAGTCCCGAATAATCCCACCACAAACAATGCTACGACAGCATAACGCAGGCGAATTAAAAACCGGACGATCGCCAGAAATCTATCGATAATCCATGCCAAAATCTGATTAAATTTGGTAAAAAACCAGCCCAAGGGGCCGCGTTTGGGTTGCGGTGGACGCAGCAAAATCGCCGCCATACTGGGACTGAAGGTAAGGGCGTTAAAGGTGGAAATGACAATAGAGAAGGCAATGACTAAGGCGAACTGCTGATACATTTTCCCGGTGGAACCTGGGAAAAATGCCACGGGAATAAACACCGCCATCAATACCAGCGATGTTGCAACTACCGCCCCCGTCAGTTCTTCCATTGCTTCAAAGGAAGCTTGCAGGGGCCTGACTCCCTGTTCAATTTTGCGGGCGATCGCTTCCACAACGATAATCGCGTCATCCACGACTAACCCTGTAGCTAAGATTAAGCCAAATAAAGTTAAATTGTTGAGTGAAAATTTGAATATGTAAGCAAATGCTAATGCGCCAACTAGGGAAACCGGAATTGCCACCAGGGGAATAATTGTGGCGCGCCAGTCTTGGAGAAACAGAAAAATCACCAAGACAACCAGAACAATCGCTTCCACCAGAGTTTTCACTACTTCTTCTAGGGAAGCTTGCACAAACCCCACGGTATCGTAAACCACCTGAGTTTTTAATCCGGGTGGAAACTCTTTGCTTAACTCTTCCATCTGCGCTTCAATGTTTTTCGCCACATCTAGCGCATTACTTCCCGGCGATTGATAAATTGCCATCCCGATGGCTGGCTTACCGTTATTTCTGGCATTACTGGCGTAAGTCTCCGAGCCGAGTTCCGCCCGTCCCACATCTCGGAGTTTTATTAAATCTCCATTACTCCCAGCTTTAATTACCAGGTTCTCAAACTCCGCCGCATTTTGGAACTGACCATTTACCCGCAACGGAATTTCATAGCTTTGGCCTGGGGGTATGGGTGCTTGTCCTATAGTTCCGGCCCCAGCGAGAATATTTTGCGATCGCAGTGCTGTGGCTACATCTGCCACAGTTAATTGCCGACTCGCCAAGGCATTGGGGTCGAGCCATAACCGCATGGCATAGCGTTTTTCACCAAAAATCGTCAAATCACCGACTCCTGGTGTTCGCAGCAGTTGATCGCGTAAATTTAGGTCAATATAGTTACTAATAAATAGCGGATCGTACTCGTTATTTTCGGCATAGAAGGTATACACCAACAAAATACTTGTAGAAGCCGTTTGTGCTGTCACACCCAGTTGTTGCACGCTGGTTGGTAAGCGGGGTGTTGCCCTGGCGATGCGATTTTGTACGTTAACCTGAGCAATATTTTTATCAGTTTCTGCGCCGAAATATACTGAAATTTGACTGCTGCCGGCGGAACTGTTCGAGGTCATATATTGCATACCCTCGACACCGTTAATTTGCCGCTCTAGGGTTGTAGTCACAGCACTTTCAACGGTGGCAACATCTGCCCCGGTATAGTTCGCTGATACCTGAACCCGAATCGGGGCAATATCTGGCAGATAATTAAGCGGTAGTAGCGGAATACACAGGCACCCCAAAAGCAGAATCACTAGGGTACAAACGGTAGTTAATACCGGGCGTTTGATAAAATTGTTCGCGATCGACACGCTCAAGTCTCCTGGATTTAGGATTGGGGTTGAATGGGTGTGCCTTCTCTGAGTTTGAGAATGCCAGAGGTAACAATGGTTTCGCCTGGTTTGAGTCCTTCAAGAACTTGATAATTCGTTCCTTGAATATCGCCAAGACGCACTAAACGCTGATGCACAATTTGCTGTGGCTTGCCGTTAACAGTTGTGTTTTCTGTGACAAAGACAAAACTTTGTCCACCAATCCGAGAAATAGCAACAGTGGGAATCAATACCCCTGGTTGGCGATTCCAAATAATCCGCGCTTGCACATATTGCCCATCGCGCAATCTTCCTGGGGAATTATTAAAACGTGCCTTGCTTAAAATCGATTGTTGATTAGAACTAACTGTAGGAGAAATATAGTTAATTGCCCCTGTACCAATGACTTGTTGCGTCGTCGGATCGACTAACTGCACAGGTAAGCCAACTCGCAGTTGCTTCAAGCGATTGGAAGGCACAGAGAGATTTAAATCCAGGGCATCATTTTGAATAATGGTGGTGATTGTTTGTCCAGTAGAGACATAATCGCCAATTTTTACAGGAAATTCACCGACTATGCCATTAATCGGTGATACTACACGTTTGAGATTCACATTCACTTGCGCCGCCGCCGTACCCGCTTGGGCTTGGCGGATATTCGCCTGAGCTTGCCTAATGCCAGCATTAGCAGCAGCAACCTCCTTATCTGCAGCTTGTAAATCCGCGATCGCACTTTGCACATTATTCCTGGCAATATCTAACTGCTGTGTTGCCAACGCTCCTTCAGCTACTAATTGTTGGGTACGGTTCAATTGGGTTTGCTGAAGCTGAAGATTTGCGGCTACCTTAGTACGCTGTGCCTGGGCTTGTTGTAGTTGTGCTTGCGCTGTTTTTAACCCTGCTTGGGCAGCATTGGCCGCGGCGATGGAACTGGCAACATTTGCCTGAGTTTGATCCAAACTCAAAGATGCGATCGGTGTTCCCTTCTGCACCCGTTGCCCGCTAGACACGAGAATATTTTCAATTCGCCCCTGAATTTGCGGTTGTAGCGTTACTTTTTGTTGTGCTTCTAAGGCTCCGACAAAATTGGTACTTTCTTCAGTTGTGCTAGTGGTAACTTGCTGAACCTTCACCGGCAATGCGGCATTTTTAGCACTGGCGGCGGGAGCAGATTGAGTAGGAGCAGCTGCACGCTGATTACCAAAACGAGAAAACATAGTCATCCCGCCAATAGCTAAGACTATACCCAGTCCCAACCCTACCAGCAGCCCTTGCTGTCCTGAAAGCCTTCTAAAAACGGAATTATTGATTTTCGGATTAGGAGTTTCCATGAGCGCACCCTTCCACTACCCAGGCAAAATTAATTAGATGTAAATTGGTAACTTATTTGTTGACTATAAGAATTTGCCAGAGTTCAGATACCCGACTTCTTGAAGAAGTCGGGTATCTCGCAGCCCAACAATATTCATCGGATATAGACCACTAAAGCCGAACAATTAATTATTAGCTGATCTAAATAATTACTCCTCCCACCTGAGTAGGAAAATATTCACCGAAGAGGCAGAAGGAAAAGGGGCTAGTAGCTGGCAGAGAAGCCCCACCCTAGCCTTCTCCCTTGCTCCCTGCTCCCTGCTCCCCTGCCTCTTGTGACCTCAACTCTGGACAGCAGAACTTCAATCTTGGCTTGTGATCACTGGTGAGACTTGATTCCAACTACCAGAGAACACATATGTTTCTAAAGGTTTGCGGCTACGTAGCGCCAACTCTCGTTGCTGTAACCTTTCTGAAAGAGTTTGCGGATCGCCAAGATAACCAAGGGCGATCGCAGCCACAGGCTCATAACCATCTGGAATGCTGTATACTTCTTTGGCTTTAGCTACATCAAATCCCGCCATTTGGTGAATAAATAGCCCTAATGCCATTGCTTGGATTGCTAAAGTAGTCGTCGCTGCGCCGACATCATGAAAAGCGTGCCGATTTTCTACACCGTTGCGCTCAAAGTTAAGTTTGGCTACAGAAATCATCAAAACTGGGGCATTTTTCGCCCATTCTTGATTTCCTTCGGCGAGGCAATCTAATAAACGTTGAAATTCTACTGGATTATCTTTAGTAGCAACAATAAAATTCCACGGCTGCTCATTATAAGAAGATGCTGCCCATCCTGCTGCTTCTAAAACAGTGCATAATTTATCTGTTTCCACTGGTTCCTCAGAAAAAGCCAAAGGACTCCACCGTTCCCGCAGCAATTCTTCAACTGGATATACAGTATCAGCGGTTTTGTTAGTCATGAGCAGCTCTTTTCTGGTAGCAATATTCATTAAAACTTTACCTCAAACTTTTATGCGCGCAGCAATCTATTAATAGTGTGAGTCACAGCTAGCTAAAAAAACTCCACCCTGAAGGGGATGGAGTTTAAAAATGGGCATTGGGCATGGGGCATTGGGCATTGGTAATTTATTCTCCCCCTGCCCAATACTACTTGATTAAGCGTTTTGAACTCAAAATAGCTTTTGGGAAAAAGGTTAAAGGTTAAGGGTGAAAGGTTGTTTCTTTCCCTTTTCCCATTCTCCTTTTTTCCCTTAACCGAAAAGTATCCCTGTCTCTAGGAAGTCCCTTACACGCCTTGATAGGGTTCTAGGGCTAAAGTTTTTGTTTCATCAGACAGGAGAAAGCGATCGCAAATTTTAAATAGTTCTACCTCGGTTTGTGCCTGACGCATCAACCGCAGGAAATGCCCTTCTGTATCTACGCTTAAAGCAATGTAATTCAGGAACATTTTTAGGTAGCCGACGCGCGCCCGCTCTGGTATATTGGGTGCTTCTGGGGTTTGCCATAAACGCTCAATATAGTTGCGTACTTCTACTAATGGCATGGGTGCGATCGCTTCTTTTCGCAAAGCCTGGCGAATTTGATTAAACAACCAAGGATTCCCAATTGCCCAGCGTCCCACCATCACACCTGCTGCGCCAGTTTGGGAAAGTACTTCTAAGGCTTTTTTCGCTGAGTAAATATTACCATTAGCAAGCACTGGGCAATTTACCCACCTTACAGCTTCAGCAATCAAATCATATTTGACTGGGCCGTGGTACATATCTTTGACCGTGCGACCATGCAAACTTAGTAAATCAATGCTGTGGCGATTAATCAAATCTAGAATCTTGTAAAAAGTATCAGTATTTTCAAAGCCTACACGCATCTTCACAGTCAAAGGGCGATCGCTTACCGCTTGTCGTAATTCTCCCAAAATCCGATCCACTTTTTCTGGCGTAAGCAGCAATCCACCCCCGACTTGCTTGCGATAGATTCTTGGTGCTGGACAGCCCATATTCAAGTCAACGCCAGCAATATTATATTTGCAGAGTTCCTTTGCTGTTCTGACCAAATCTGGAATGCTTTCGCCAATCATTTGAGCAAAAACCGGGCGGCCTGTGTCGTTTTCGGTGATTGCTGCCAGAATGCTACGATTTAGCCGTGAAGTCTCATTAACGCGGAAATACTCGGTAAAGAAATAGTCAGGGCTGCCGTATTGGGCAATTACTTTCATAAACCACAGGTTTGTCACATCCTGCATGGGTGCAAGCGCAGTGAGAGGTAAGCCTGTTTGCAGCGATTGAGGGAGCGATACCTGGGACGACATAGAAGATGAAGAGCATTCGACAAAGCATCACTCTATCAAAAAATCGTTGCTGCGGTTCCAGCTATTGTGAGGGACTTCATATTAAAATCTAAAAAATCTGCTTATCTCTTCTGATAACTGCTTCAAAGCCAGCCAATTTCTACATCATCAAATTGAAAAATACTGTATCAAACACGTGGCTTTAAACGCTTTTCTCTACCGAGTAACAAAACTAGATAAAAACGCTTTTTAAAAAAGGGAATGGAAAGCCTCATATCCACAGCATGGTTTCGGCTCACCCGATTTTCAAACACCCTTTTTAGCTCTGCTAATTGGACAGGAGTAAAAGTAGCTGCTGTTTGGGGAGGAATACGGGCGAAAAATTTTTGTACAAATGGATCGGGTTGTGAGTTAGGTTTGGTAAAACGGTTTTTTGGCATATTAGTTTCCTGGTAATAATCAATTTAGCAATTTGTAATTATATAGGACTCCTATTTGATTTTTGAAAAAACTCCGTACATCTGAAGAGTTGTGAAATCAAAGGTAGTGTGTCGAATAAACCACTCAAACATCCACTTTAAATGAGAGAATGTTGGAATCAAAGCACAAAAACGTCGAACCCATGTTTTAGCCTGCAACCAGATATCTTCAATAGGATTTTGCTCTGGACAATTAGGAGCAAAACGAACGCAGTGAATTTTCCATTTTTCTGGTGGTAAACCTTGGTTAAGTTCGTCTAAAAAGCTTTGGATTTCTTTGGAACGGTGGTAAGTAGCACCATCCCAAAAAATCAGCAATCGCTGGTCGCCTGACTCAGTTAGCAGATATTGCAGGTAATCGATAGTATTTTTTGAATTTCCCCTGTCGTAAGCTTTCAGCAGTAATTTTCGTTCAAGATAGTCAACTGCTCCGTAATATGTTTGCTTCTCTCGCTCATTTACGACTGGAACCGTGATTTCCTGGTCAGTTCTCCCCCACACATAACCGCTTAAGTCTCCCCACATTAAATGACACTCATCAATTAACAATACTCTCAATTTTCCGGCTTCGATTTCGGAGCGGTTGCTTGCCAACAATGTTTCAATCTCTTTTTTTTTTCTGCAACAGCATCTGGATTGGCTTTGGGGTTTAGCTTTGTGGTTTTCTTCCAACTGATGGCAGCTGCATCAAATAAGTCGTAGTAACTTTGTTTTGACTCATAAACGATGTCGTACTCAAAGGCTAGTTTATACTCCAGTTCGCCCAGTTCCCAATAGTCCTTCGTTTGTAACCAACTCAACACTTCTTCTCGCTGTTCGTGACTCAGGTGGCTTTTTCGTCCTTTGTAGTTCAGCCTGAGTCCATTGATTCCTTCCTGCTCGTAAGCTTGCTTCCAACCTGTTATCGACCCTAAAGAGACATCTAAAATTGCTTGAATCTCTTCGTATAAGTAATCTTGGTAAACCAACTTGACTGCCAAGGCTTTTCTTGCCTCACGGGCATCGCGACAAACTGCGATAAAGTCTTGTAGTTCTGCGATCGCAGTTGCCACTCCCAGTGGCAGTGATGCAGTTTGTAGATGCTGATTTCTCATTGTCTACTCTTACACTTGTATACTTAACCGTATTTTCTCGTAATCTTTTTCAAAAATCAAATAGGATTCCTATAAAATTACTCAGTATTTAGATTTCATAGTCTCTTAGAAATCGGGGCTGTGTTGATAATCCCAACACTTACCATCACGCCAGGTTCTATTTGTATTTTCACATTCTGATTGGTCGGAAATCCAAGGAATTGAAGTTGGATAATAAGCCCTAGATTTGTCAGTGCGAGAAGACAAAGCAAAAGAAAATATAGTATAGCTAGAAGCAGATATAATTCCGAGAATTGCTATGAGAAACAAGATATTTTTAATAGTCCAAAAAGGATATAAACCTTTTTCATAGCGTAAACGCTTTTGAGAACGACGTTCTGAACCTCCTAGCAATACCAAATAAAACCTTAACCCAGGAATTGGTACTGTAACTCTAATGTCTAAAGGATGACGATTCCAAGAACTAGAGCCAAAACCCCTGTGTATAGCTGCTAATTGCGCTGCCGTAAAGGAATTTGCTATTTGGGGGTCAATTTCAGCGAAAAGCTGCTCAAAATTAGGATCTATATACTGAAGATTTTTCATAATTTTGGTGTTGGAATATACATAGTTATTACATAAATCCTCTCTTTCATTCCGGACAGATGCTTCGCTTCATCAGGAACATAATTAGGCTTTAAAATTACTTCACATAAGTAAAGCAATGTAATTAAAGATAGCTAGAGAGGGCTGTCATTGGTCATTGGTCATTGGTGAGTAATGGTTTCAAGACGCGATTAATCGCGTCTCTACAAGCAGGGGGAAACTTTTTTAAAGACCAATGGCAGCTTGATATAAAGATTGAATGTTTTGCCCATCTTGAGGATACTCAACCACAGCACAATTGCAAACGGCTTGAAAGCGATCGCCATTGACATCTGTGAATATTTGCTGGCGGAGAGTAGTTAAGATATTACCTAAGCGGTCTTTGACTTCTGGTTTGGTTAACCCAGAAAATCCGATGACAAATTCTCCATTTCCCCAATAACCGAGAACTTCGCCGCTACAAAATGTAGATTGAAATAGACGACTCCATCGTTGCAATACTTGGTTACCAGTTTCATGTCCATATTTGCTGTTGATTTGGCGTAAATCTGTGACACTCAATATCGCCAAGCAAAGGGAATGCTGATGTTTCTGGGCTTGAATAATTAACTGCTGCAAGTCGCGGCTAGACTGTAACTGATTTGCTAATCCGGTGAGCGAATCTTTAGTAGAAAGCGACTGAAGCAAGCGACTGCGTTCTAAGCGATGATTAATCCGCGCTAACAGTTCTGCGCCTACTACTGGTTTAATTACATAGTCATCTCCCCCAACCGCAAACACCTGCTGCACGGTTTCTATGTCGCGGTGTGCGGTGAGAAACACAATCGGTAATTCTTGCCATTGCGGATCTGTGCGAACTGCTTGGCATAATTCTATGCCACTGATATCGGGCATTTCCACATCCAAAATCAACAAGTCTGGTGTGGTAGATTGCAGTACTTCCCAGAAACGCAACGGCTTGTCTAATGCTGTAACTCGCATACCCCAAGGTTCCAACATTGAGCGCAATGCAGCTAGAATCACAGGATCATCATCGACAACTAAGACATTCACTCGTAAATCGTGAGTGCGCTGTAATAGTTGAGATGCAACATCCCAAATTTGAGCAGCTGTTACAGGTTGAGCCAGAAAACCCCGTGCGCCATACTGCGCCAAAGTTACGCGTTCTGCCAATTCATCAGTAGCTAGTACCAAAACGGGTATAGGCGGAGTGCGAGTAGCTAAATCTGACAACAGCGTCAAACTTTCTTGTCGATGTCGCATTTCACTGACATTTAGCACCACTAAATCTGGTGATGTAGTTTGTAGTAGGTTTTGGGCCTCTTCTAAATTGCTAATTTGCTGCCAGCTTATGCCTAAGTTCTCAACAAGTTGTTGCAACTGCGAACTCAGTTGCGGATTAGGGTCAATTAATAGCAATCGCTGACTAATTTCCTCTGCGTTCAAGCTGGTAGTTGGATGGGACTTTTGCCCCATCAAGTTGATTAAGTTACCCAACTCTTGAATTTGCGATCGCAATTGCGTTTTTTGAGCCGCAGATAATTTGGCATTTTTCCCCAAAATCTGCTCAATTTCCCGCGCTATCTGAGTACCCGTCTCTAGCTCAAACATTCCTAAGACACCAGCTAGCTTATGAGCTTCTTTTTCTGCGGATTGGCGTAACTCTGGAGATAACTCCCCAGAAAGTGCGGCGGCTGCTTCTTGCAGTACCGCCATCCGTTGCTGCATCAACCCTTCATATTGATGCCACAACTTACTCATTGCCTGATTGAATTGTTGTTGAATATTAGAGACGGGTAATTTTGGTTTATCCTCTCTTCTCTGCTCCTCCGCTGCTTTCACCGCAGGGTGCAATCGATATCCCAAACCATATACATTTTCAATCCAATCGACTGCGCCGACTGCTTTCAACTTTTGCCGCAAGCCTTTGATGTGCGATTTAACACTTTCCTCTTGAGGTGGGTCGTCAAAAGTCCAGAGATGCTCGATAATATTTCCCCGGCTAAAAACTCGGGAAGGGTTGCGGATAAATAACTCTAGCAAGCTGTATTCTTTAGGTGTTAAATCCAGGGTTTTACTGTTAAATGTTACTTCGCAACTACTTGGATCAAGGCTTAAGCCGCCAATTTCCAGCATTAGAGAAACAGGAGTATCACCCCGACGTAACAGCGCCCTCACCCTGGCTTGCAGTTCTCCTAAATCTAACGGTTTGATGAGGTAATCATCAGCACCAGCATCCAGCCCACGAATGCGATCGCTAGTTGCATCTTTGGCGGTAATTAACAAAATCGGGGTGGAATTACCAGCAGAACGTAAGCGTTGACATAAACTAATACCGTCCAGTTTTGGTAATCCCACATCAATTAATATCAAGTCATAGTTATAAGCTTGACTATATTCCCAACCCGCATATCCATCTGGCGCGATGTCAACAACATAATTGTTTTGGGTTAAAGAATTTGCTAAGACACTTACTAAAATCTCGTCGTCTTCAATCAGCAAGATTTTCATTAATTCATTAAGTAGCTCAGTGTTATGGCAAGGTAGAAGGCAGTCCCAATGAAAAAATTTTACAGCCAAGCATGAAACAACTCTTGTACAGACGCGATTAATCGCGTCTGTACAACTCAGCACTCTTCAAGTTCTATCGCAGGATAGATAAACACATACACCCACTGAAAGATAATCACTGTTAGCAAATGCTATAGAATTAGCGAATTTATTTAGTTTTCCGTTCCTAATCGAACTCTTCTAAGAGCAGTTGGCTACAAAATTGAGAATTGCTGTGACGATAGTTACATTGAATCTTAATATATTGACCAATAGTTCCTTGATGGTACAAGCCCCCAGATTTATCTGTGGAATCAATCCAAAATCCAAAATTGTTTGACGCTTAAGCAACCTCACACCAGTTCAAGAAATTGAACAATGCACCAGACATTAATCCTCAGGAGTAGAGTCAGATACTACTAGAGCAGTACTTTCCAGAAACGGAGTTAAGTGTTTGATGACTGAGGCATATTCACAATTTCTCAAGGGCGATCGCAGCAGGTGGAAGGTATTGCTCACCAAACTGTTACACTATGGCGTTGCCTTATTATCAGTTGTCTTAGCACTGGGGATTAACCTGAAGTTAAATCCGTATCTGGATGCAACGCCAACTCCACTATTTTTCGTCGCAGTCATGGTGAGTGCATGGTATGGAGGTTTAGGGCCAGGACTACTAGCAACTGCTGTGTCTACGGTAGTAATTCATTACTTCTTTGTTGAGCCTGTTTACTCATGGAGTATTTCTAATTCTGCTACTTTAGTGCAACTGAGCGTTTTTATCATGGCAGGTTTGCTGATCAATTCGCTGAACGAAGCGCAAAGAGCAGCAAAAAGAAAGGCTGAGGCGAATTTGCGAGCATTAAAGCAAAGTGAGGCCAGGTTTGGTTGTTTGGCAGAGTCCAACATTATTGGGATTATTGTGGCGGATTTAAATGGCCCCATCCTGGAAGCCAACGACATATTTCTGCAAATGGTGGGCTACACCCAGGAGGAGTTAAGGTCTGGTCGAATGCGTTGGCGGGAGATGACTCCGCCAGAATACCTTGAGGCGAGCGATCGCGCTGTTGAGGAGCTGCTCACAACTGGAGCCTGTACGCCTTTTGAGAAGGAGTATATTCGTAAGGATGGGTCTCGGATTCCGATACTGCATGGTGCTGTGATGTCGGGAGAAAATACCGTTGTTGGCTTTGTGCTTGATATTACTAACCGCAAACGGGTAGAGGAAAAACTACAGCGCACCAATCAGACGCTACAAACTCTTATTGATCTCTGTCCAGTTGCCATTGCTTTTCTTGATCCCCAAGGGATTGTCAAGTTGTGGAATCGCGCCGCCGAGCAAATTTATGGTTGGAGTGCAGAGGAAGTAATTGGGCAATTTATGCCCACCGTTCCCCATCGCCAACAAGAATTTCTAACCAGTATTCAAACAGTATTGAGTGGGCGATCGCTCCATGCAATTGAAGTCCAGCATCAGCGCCAAGATGGGCAAATAATCGATGTGGAGATTTGGTCTAATTTAGCCCATGATGCTGAGGGAAATCCTGGTTGCTTGGGTATCGGTTGGGACATCACCCATCGCAAGCAAGTAGAATCGGCACTCCGCCAAAGCGAAGCTAGATACCAGGTGCTAGTTAGTAATATGCCAGGAATGGTTTATCGCTATACTCCCTCTACCGATGGTTCGGCTGCTTTTACCTATGTCAGTTCCGGCGCACGGGAATTGGTGGAATTGTCACCAGAGGCAATTTTTCAGGATGCAAATGCTTTTTTCAGCTTAATTCATCCTGATGACTGGCCATCCTTTACAGATTCCGTAGCGATCGCTATTGCTAATTCACTACCTTGGCGATGGGAAGGACGGCTGATTACACCATCGGGACAACTTAAGTGGGTTCAGGGCCGTTCTCGTCCTGAACAAACTGAATATGGTAAAGCTTGGGATGGTCTGTTTTTTGATATTACTGATCGCAAACGCGATGAAGAAGCTTTACGCCGCAGTGAAGAACGCTTCCGCGTCAGTCAAGAACTTTCCCTTGATGCTTTTACTATTTTAGATAGCGTGCGCGATCAAACTGGAGGAATCAGGGATTTTGTTTGGACTTATGTCAATCCCAAAGCAGCCGAAATTCTCAAGCATCCTGTGGAAGAACTGCTAGGAGCATATTTGCTGGAAGTGCTTCCTGGTAATCAATTTAATGCCGAGTTGTTTCAACGCTATGTCCAGGTTGTCGAAACTGGCAAAGCCCACGACATTGAATTATTCTATAATGCCGACGGGATTACGGGATGGTTCCGGAATATGGCAGTGAAGCTAGGGGATGGGGTAGCTATCTCGTTTAGCGATATTACTAGACGTAAGCAAACGGAGACGGCGCTGCGCGAAAGTGAAGAACGTTTGCGATTGGCTTTAACAGCCACCAATCAGGGACTTTTCGACCTCAATGTGCAAACAGGTGATGGTGTAGTCAGCCCAGAATATGCTCAGATGCTAGGTTACGAGGCAGAAAAATTTCAGGAAACCAACGCTCAATGGCGCGATCGCCTGCATCCCGATGACTTAGCATCAACTTATCAAGCCTATGAAGATTATATTGCTGGCAACATAGATATTTATCGTGCCGAGTTCAGACTGCGAACAAAATCAGGTGCGTGGAAATGGATTCTTTCCATAGGTAAAATTGTCTCTTGGGATAGCCAGGGTAAACCTTTGCGAATGTTGGGAACCCATACTGACATTACCGAGCATAAACTTGCAGAAGCAGAGCGAGAACGACTACTAGAACGGGAACAAGCAGCCAGAGGAGAAGCCGAAACCGCCAATCGCATCAAAGATGAATTTTTAGCGGTGTTATCCCATGAATTGCGCTCACCCCTCAATCCGATTCTCGGTTGGTCACAGCTACTGCTGGCAGGTAAACTAGATACCAAAACCAGCCAACGTGCGATCGCAACTATCGAACGCAACGCCAAACTGCAAACCCAACTAATTGACGATTTACTCGATGTCTCCCGAATTTTACGCGGCAAACTGGCTTTGCAAATTTCTCCAGTCAATATAGTGACAATTGTGGAATCTGCTTTAGAAACCGTGCGCCTAGCAGCAGAGGCAAAACAGATTCAAATTCAAACAGTTTTCACAGATGATACTTTACAAGTATCTGGAGATGGGGCAAGGCTACAACAAATAGTCTGGAATTTGCTGACTAATGCCGTTAAATTTACATCAGAAAATGGACAAGTTGAAATTTTTGTAGAGCAAATTGGTAACTATGCCCAAATTCAGGTAAAAGATAATGGTAAAGGTATCAGTCCAGATTTTTTACCTTACGTCTTTGACTATTTCCGCCAAGAAGATAGCAAAACCACCCGCAGATTTGGGGGATTGGGTTTAGGTTTAGCGATAGTTCGTCATTTAACTGAATTGCATGGCGGAACCATTTATGTAGATAGCCCCGGAGTTGAGCAAGGAGCAACCTTTACAATTCAACTACCGCTCATATCTAGTTCCGTTTTTATTAATCAGGATGGCGAATCATCGCCACAAGTTTTCAGTTTAAAAGATATCAAAGTTTTAGTCGTTGACGATGAGCAAGATGCCCGTGAATTTGTCGCTTTTTTATTAGAGCAGGAAATGGCAACAGTCGTCATGGCAGCTTCTGGAAATGAAGCTTTAACAGCTTTAACCCAATTTCAACCTAATATCATTCTCAGCGACATCGGAATGCCAAATATGGATGGCTATATGTTGATGCAAAAAGTGAGAGCCTTACCACCAGAACAGGGCGGATTAATTCAAGCGATCGCTCTCACAGCTTATGCAGGAGAATATAACCAAAAACAGGCTCTCAAAGTTGGCTTTCAAAAGCATATTGCCAAACCCGTAGAGCCAGATATTTTAATTAAAGCTATTTGTGAAATGATTAGGGCATAGGGCATTGGTAATATAGTTCACTTAGGATGCGTTAGCGATAGCGTAACGCATCAACCTCAAAGCTTTTCGTGCTGGGATTTTTTCAGAAATCAAATCGGATTTTGATAGGAATACAAATTCAAATAATTTTTGCGACACATCAATATATTCTAGAGGGCAAGGCAATGCCTTGCCCCTACAATCTGTCGTATTCTTGTTGCAAATTGCTATAATTTCTCCACTAATACCAATTAGCCATAATTCACCAATAAATTAAATCTCAGCTACATTCTCAAAGCTGAAAGGTTTTATGTCTAGGTCTAGGTCTATTTATCAAGAAAAATATTAGGGTATTGCTTTCAATATATTCATATATGAATATGTTTTTCATCCTTATCTCAGCATTTGAATGCGATGAAAATAGGTTAGCTAAATCTTCAAATGCTATTACTAGATAACAATACTGCTGATAATAATTAGAAAACTCGGTAATTATGTAAATGACTAATGACAAATGACCAAAGACAAATGACAGCCTCAGTCAGTCATCTTGAATTTCGCCGACATACTTAGCAGTATTTTGTTACATCTTCTCCACATTCATCTACTAAGTATGACAAACACTTAAAACGCAGACCAACTACTTCTTCATAGAAGGGGTTAAGTTTACACAAAGGTGGGATTTGAAAAACTGTATGACCTAAAACTTTGACAGTTTTTTCAAAAGGGCAATGAGAGGGAATAATTGTGCATAATAGTTTAGCTAGATGAGAATTATGGATTTCGATACCATCAATTTGATATCGTATTTGATTGAATAAACTGTTATTCAATTGAAATTTATTTAGTACTTCCATTGCTCCAATTCCTCTGATTAATTTGTTGCACCTCTAAAAGTACAACTATCTTCAGAGAAAAACATCGTATAATTACTAAACTATTTTTTCACTTTTTGAAAATCGATTTCTAATTCAGTAAAATTACTGAAAGAACAGCCGCAATGGTAAATTATCAGTTAACGCTAAGAATTCGGCACCGAAAGCTTTTGGGATGCGTTAATAACGCATCCTACTGTTTCTGGCTTTCTTAATTACGAATTACGAATTACGAATTTATCTCAACCATCTATTTCACTATAAGCCCAGCCTAATGCTTCACTGATTTGCCCTGCTAATTTTAAGGGACGGAAAGGCTTGGCAAAGATAGCAGCGACATCTAACCCTGTAAAGCAATCTTGATCTGATTCTTGAACTTTGGCAGTTAGTAAAATAACCGGAATTTCCTTAGTAGCAGGATTAGCCTTTAATTTTTGCAGAGTCGTACGCCCATCCATATCTGGCATCATCATATCTAAAAGGATGACATCAACTGGTGATTTAGCAGCAATATTTAATGCTTCTTGTCCACAACAAGCTGTCAATACATTCCAACCAGCACCCAATTCTAAACCCAATTTTGCGATCGCCTGTACGTCTTCTTCGTCATCAACAATCAAGATATTTCTGCTCATGGTGCCATCCTTGCATGATATGTGATGCTGACTAGCTTGATAACTCTAGAGCTATTCTAAAATGCAATCGGGGAGAAATGGGGGAGATTAGAGTAGTAAGCAGATGCTAATTAGAGTCAGCTAAAGGTAAAAGTACGTAAAAGGTGCTACCTTCCCCTAAAGCGCTCTGAACCCAAATTTTACCGTTATGTTGCTGCACAATATTCCGACAAATAGCCAGTCCTAAACCTGTTCCGCCTTTGTTGCGGGAGTCGGATGCATCAACCTGTTGAAAGCGTTCAAAGATAAGTTGTAATTTATCTTCGGGGATTCCTCTCCCTTCATCTCGGAATGTAATCAAAAGGTAACTAGGTGCATCGGCTTGAGGCTCAATACTTTGATTTTCTGAAAGTGTGGCACCAATCCACACCGTATCCCCAGGTTCGGAAAACTTAATGGCGTTGCTGAGTAGGTTGGTGAAGGTTTGCAACAGGCGATCCGCATCTGCCCAAAGTTCCACCGCTACAGGATTGACAATTAATTTGACTTGAAGTTTATCTGCCATTGCTTGCATGGCTTCTGTGGCTGTAATCAGCAGTTCAGCAGCATTGCACTTGGCTTTACGCATGAAGATTTTGCCCGATTTCATCCGTTCTAAATCGAGAATATCGTTTACTAAACGAATTAAACGTTCAGTGTTATTGGTAGCAATGCTCAAAACTTTTTGTCCCTGTGCGGTTAAAGTTCCCAGTTGTCCTGAACCTAATAAATCTAATGCTCCCATTGTGGAAGTTAAAGGTGTCCGCAACTCATGACTAACTAAAGAGATAAACTCATTTTCTAGGCGTTTGCGTTCGGTGATGTCATTGGCAATTAATAAAGCACAGGGTACTCCCGCCAAATCGATTAATTCTATAGATAGTAAGATTGTCTTGAGTTCGGCAGATTTGGTAGAAAATTCAAATTCCAAATTGTACAGCGAACCACTTTCAGGTAAACGTTGAATTGTTTGGGCGATCGCTACTGTATTTTTACCTAAATCAAGTTCTGTGACAGTATGCCCAATTACCTCATCTACACTGTAGCCACTCATCTTCAGGAAGCTGGGATTAACATCAAGCAAACGTGTTTCCGAAATTGTGGCGATCGCAATTGGGTTGGGACTAGAACGAAAGACTTTGGCAAATTTCTCCTCAGCTTTGGTGCGATCGTGTATTTCCTGCTGTAACTGCTGATTTTGCGCTTGGAGTTGCTTTTGCAGGTTGCGAATAGTCAAATGATTTTCAATTCTGGCTAAAACCTCTTCTAGTTGAAACGGCTTGGTGATATAGTCCACCCCACCAACTGCAAACGCCTTCACCTTATCCAGCACATCACCCAAAGCGCTGATAAAAATTACCGGAATGTCACGAGTGCGATCGCTTGTCTTTAATTGTTGACAAACCTCATAACCATTCATCTCCGGCATATTAACATCCAGCAGAATCAAGTCGGGGGGAACTGCATTCGCTCCCCGCAAACCTGTAGAACCTTTAGTCACGCTGCGAACTTTATACCCCTGTTCGGTGAGCATGGCAGATAAAAGATTCAAGTTTTCCGGTGTATCATCAATTACTAGTATGTCGGCTTTCGGAGAATTGAATAGCTGGTTGAGCATCACAATATTAACTCTGAGCCAGAATCAGGCTCTTAATTATGAATAGAAATTTTATCGTTAATGCACTAGCTTAATAATCTTTTACAGAAAACTTCTTCATAACTTAATTTTCTCCCCTAGTTCTCCCCGATTCATTTCTAATCTAGGAAATATCAAATCAAGTTCATAGTTAATAGTTAACGAATTAAAGAGCTAGGAGTAGCTAATATGTCAAATTCACTCATGCACAAACCAACAGTTATAGCACCAGGAGAAGGTAATAAATTCTCTGTGTTAGGCGGACATTTTACCACCAAAGCAACTGGTGAAACGACTAATGGGGCTTGGACAATCTATGAATTTACAGACACAGAAAACAACGGCCCGCCTTTACATACTCATCCTTGGGAAGAAGCATTCTACATTCTAGAAGGTGAGGTAGAATTACAAGTTGGGAAACAAACCGTGGTAGCAACCCCAGGATATTTTGTGAATATTCCTGCCGATACTGCCCACGCTTTTAAAATTCGTTCAGATTTTGCTAAATTTTTAGTTTTTATTGCACCTGGTAACGCCAAAAATTTTTATGAAGAAATGGGTGAAGTAGCAAATAGCTTGACACTAGATATGGAAAAGGTGCAGCCAATTTTAGATAAGTACAATCTGCGGTTTATTGCTTAAATTTGAACTTTCAACTAAATAATGCTCAAGATAGTTTGCCAGTAGTTAATACAACTGCTGGCAATTTTTTTTAGACAAAATCATCTTTTCTCCCCTATTTCTCCCCGATTATTTTTTATTCTCAAAACATCAATCAAAAGGTAAAAATTATATGACTAGCCAAAAATTATCTTCAATCCCAAAAACTGCACGTCTTCTCGCTGCTTTGGGTTTAACCCTCAGTACTAGCCTGTTCGTCTACCCTAGTGCTAGTCAAGCTGGTAAAAATGACGCTGCGATACCTGCTGAACTTCAAGGTGAGTGGCTTTACGGTCGAATTTCTTCTATCCAGTACCAAGACCAAATTACAGGACAGTCAGCAGCACCCAATGGTTCAAGCGATCGCTTTACAGTCGCAGCTAATGGTAACTACCAGCGAAATAGATTAATTCAAATCAATACCTACAACTGCGCCTCTAACCTCTTCATCCAAGAGAAAGGAAAAATTAGCGTCAACGATCAACAGCTTACCTTCCAACCTACAGAAAGTTCATCCAAAGGACAAATTTGCAACTCTGGACGCACTTATACCGGAAAAAATACAGCCAAGCCGGAAACCTACAAATGGTCAATTGATAAAAACGAGTATGGACAAGATGTCCTCTTACTTGTGACTTCCGATGGTCAAGGTCAGGCTCATTATGGACGACCTCAGTAAGTCTGTCAAAGTGATATTTTTCTCCCCTAGTTCTCCCCGATTGTCTCCTAATCTATAAAACATCGAACTGAGGTTACTTTATGATTCACCATATTTCCTTTGCTGTTAACAATCCTCACCATGTTGCTCAAGTTTTGGCAGAAATTTTAAAAGCCGAAGCTGTTCCCTTTCCTCCTCATCCAGGTAGCTATATGGTTATACCTTTTGATGAACATGGTACAGCCATTGAACTTTATCCTTCAGGTACCCAATTAGAACCAGGTGAAGGCGATCAACAATGTGAATTTGTCCAAAATGCTACTTCTCCTAAATATGTAGATATTCATGCAGCTATTTCTGTACCTGCTAGCCAAGAAGAAATTCAAAAAATTGGCGATCGCGAAGGTTGGCGCACTGTACGTTGTACCCGTGAAACCTTTTTTGATGTGATTGAATTCTGGATAGAAAACAGAATCATGATTGAACTGCTAACACCAGAAATGGCAACTCAATACTTACAATTTACAACTCACCCAGAAACTAAAAAAATGTTTACAGCAGAACTTGCCTTAGCAAAAGTGTAAGTCATGTAAACAACATTGACTGAGTTGTTAATTGATTAAATTGTAAGCATTATACTGAAATTAAAACGTCTCTTCTGCATAGCAAGAAGAGGCGTTTATTATTTAGGAAATATCGTAAAACCTGGATGTAGGGAACATCCATAACCTCACTTATAAAATTATACAAATTCAAAGAATTTTGGCAACAGATAAATGTTCTGTAGGGGCACGGCATCTACAATCTTTCGATAAAATCGATATTTAATCGGTGCCGTGCCCATTGATTTGGAAATATCACCAAACATTCAGTCATCTGGGCACGGCATCCATAAACTTTCGGTAAACCCGATATTTGATCGGTGCCGTGCCCCTACATAAATAATATACTTGTTATTCATAAATATTACCGCACATTATTGGGATGACATTTAACCCCAAAAAACATCAATTTAATCGGTGCTGTGCCCATTGATTGTGAAATATCATAAAACATTTAGCAATATGGGCACGGCATCCATAAACTTTCGATAAAACCGATATTTGATCGGTGCCGTGCCCCTACCATAAATAATATACTTGTTATTCATAACTATTACTGAACATAATTGGGATGACATTTAACCCCAAAAAACATCATCGCCGTTCAATTCGTTTACCAGGATATGACTATACTCAAATCGGCGCGTATTTCACAACAATTTGTACATATAAAAAGCAATGTTGGTTTGGCAATGTAGTTAATGGGAAAATGCAATATAATCAATTGGGTGTAATTACTTACAACTTTTGGCAGGCTCTTCCGCGTCGTTTTTCCCACATTCAATTAGATGCTTTTGTAGTCATGCCAAATCATGTGCATGGGATACTCATTATTACTGATGCTATGGGGGCATGGCAATCACAATCATTTCCATCCGCAGATAATTTTTCTGAAGACCTGCCCCTAAAAAATAACAATAATCAAAAAGATGAACAGTTTGGTAAGCCTATTGCAGGTTCAATTCCTACAGTAATTCGTGCTTTTAAATCAGCCGTTACCAAACGAATTAACTTAATGCGAAAAACTCCATATCCCCCCATTTGGCAACGAGATTATTACGAAAGTATTATCCGGCAAGATAGATTAGATAATGTGCGTCAATATATTATAAATAATCCTTGTGCGTGGGCAGAGGATGAAGAAAATCCTGATCGCCAACCACATGAGCAATTAGATTTAGGTTTATATTTTTAAATTTACATCACTTATAAAATCATACCAATTCAAAGAATTTTTGCGACAGATAAATGTTCTGTAGGGGCACGGCATCCACAATCTTTCGATAAAATCGACATTTAATCGGTGCCGTGCCCATTGATTTAGGAAATATCACAAAATCTGGATGTAGGGAACATCCACAATTTTTTGTGAAAATCGATATTTAATCGGTGCCGTGCCCATTGATTGTGAAATATCACCAAACATTCAGTCATCTGGGCACGGCATCCATAAACTTTCGGTAAACCCGATATTTAATCGGTGCCGTGCCCCTACCATAAATAATATACTTGTTATTCATAAATATTACCGAACATTATCGGGATGACATTTAACCCCAAAAAACATCAATTTAATTGGTGCCGTGCCCATTGATTTGGAAATATCACCAAACATTTAGTCATCTGGGCACGGCATCCATAAACTTTCGATAAAACCGATATTTAATCGATGCTGTGTCCCTACCTGTTGCATCGCTGAATCTTTTGATTTTATTTTTATTCTGTCAGTTCTAAAATTTCATCAAAGCAGAAACTCCGGACTAAATTTGTTAATTTATCTGCCAATTCAGCATGAGTTAGTGGTATTTGCTCAATTAATTGCAAAATGCGATCGCCATCAACGGCAATGGCTGCTTGATGAATTTCTGCTATCCATTCGCTAGGCATCAAATTGATAGCAGAGTGCAGATCCAAAATAGTAGATTCTACATTTTCTTGCTGATTATTGATACTATTTTCGTTACAATCTTCTGAGCAAATGTAGCGTACTTGCAAATATTCAGCTATCTTTTCAAAGATTATATGCTCGCGGAATGGTTTGCGAACTAAGTCGTCACAACCTGCGGCTAAAATACTTGCTTGTTGTTCTTCAAAAGCACTAGCAGTTAGGGCAATAATTACTGTGCGATGATTTGTATTTGTATTTTCTTCTCTGGCTCTAATTTCTTTTGTTGCATCATAGCCGTTCATAACAGGCATTCGCATATCCATAAAAATTAAGTGGGGTTGCCAACTTTCCCAAAGTGCGATCGCATCTTGTCCATTACGAGCTGCTACAATTTCAAAACCCACACTACTAAGAAGCTGCACAATTAAGTTGCAGTTTTCTTGACGGTCATCAACTACCAGAATACGGTAAGTTGGTTGATTTGCATCTAGCTTGAGTACGCGTCCTTTATGCAACTGGGGTTTAATTGCTAATGGTTCCGCTAAAGTGACTTGAATATCAAAGCTAAAAGTAGATCCCTGTCCCAGAGTACTATTTAAGTGAATATCGCCCCCCATTAACCGGACAAATTGTCTGCTGATAGTCAGCCCTAATCCTGTACCTTCCTTAGTTTGAATACCGCTAGTAGTCTGCACAAACGGCTGAAAGAGGTTATGTATTTCTTCTGGTGCAATTCCCCGCCCAGTATCTTGTACTTCAAAGGTTAGGGGTAATTGGTAATGGGTAATTGGTAATTGGTAATTGATATTAGTTAATTCTCCCTCATCCCCCATATCTCCTTTCCCCAATCTCGCGCGCAAGGTTACTCCGCCTGTTTGAGTAAACTTAACAGCGTTACCCAAAAGGTTAATCAGAACTTGGCGCAGTTTGCCTTCATCTGTTTGGATATAACGGGGAAGATTGGCGGCGATTTCAAATTTGAGGAATAATTGCTTGGCTTGTGTCCGTACTTGGAACATTTCTTGCAGTGTTTGCAGCAACAGATATAAATCAAAGTCTTCTGGGTGAAACACCATTTGTCCAGCTTCAATTTTGGACATTTCCAGTACGTCATTAATTAAATTAAGTAAGTGTTCTCCACTACGGTTGATAGTAGCTAAAGATTCCAGTTGCTTTGAGTTGAGACTAGTATCTCGCTCCATCAACTGCGAATAACCTAAGATGGCATTGAGAGGGGTACGCAGTTCATGACTCATGTTTGCCAAGAAAGCACTTTTGGCACGGTTGGCGGTTTCGGCTGCTTCTTTAGCAACTCTCAAAGCCTCTTCTGCTTGTTTGCGATCGCTAATATCGGTAAAGACAGAATCTAAACAGGATTCTTCAGCGTTGAGGCGCACTGATAATAATACCCAAACAATAGAGCCATCGAGGCGGCGTAAAGCGATTTCAAAATTGCGAACTTCGCCGGACTCTCCTAACTCTGCTAACATCCGCGTGCGATCGCTAGGATTGACATACAATTCGGTTGTGAAATATCTGCCAATCAAATCACTAGCAGTGGCGAAACCTAAGATATCTGCACCGCGTTGATTAGCATCCACAATTAATCCATCTTGTTGACGGGTGCGGAAAATCCCGACTTGGGAATTTTCAAAGATATTGCGGTATTTTAATTCACTGCGACGCAAGGCTTCTTCGGCTTGTTTGCGTTCTGTGATGTCACGCCCGACACCTGCGATCGCAATTTCACCATTGGGGGTGTGAATAGTGGAAGTATTAAAACTAAACCAGCGCCAGCTATTGTTTTTGTGTCTTAATCGCACCTCAATACCAGTTTGCTTTTCTCCGGCTATGGCTTTTTGCATACCTACGGCGCTAATTGCTAAATCTTCCGGGTAGGTAAATTCGACTACAGAATGTCCCTCGATTTCCGGCAGGCTGTAACCCATAATGGGAGTCACATTCGGCGAATGGTAAGTAAAAATTCCCTCGGGAGAGATGGTAAAAATTAAGTCATTAGCATTCTCTACAATAGTGCGAAACTTTAACTCACTTGCTTGCAAAGCAGCTTGGATACGTTTGCGTTCTGTAGCATCGGTTCCCACTGAGAGAATCTCAATTAAATTTCCTTGCTCATCTAATATGGGTTTATTTGCCCAAACAATCCAGACGCGATCGCCATTTTTGCATAAGTTCTCATTTTCGTTGAACAGGTAATTTTCTGGGTGCTGGCAAATATCAACCATTAACCACTGTAAATCGCGCCCAGAGGTTTCAGTTTCAGGCACAATTGTACCGACAACATTGCGTCCTGTAATTTCGTTTAAATCAAAGCCAAACAGTTTTTGACCGTAGTCATTTAAATATATGACATTACCATTAGCATCCCAACGGAGAATAATGCAGTTGGCTGTTTGCACCAAATCGCGATACTGAACTTCGCTTTGACGTAAAGCTTTCTCAGTGCGTTTGCGATCGCTAATATCGCGTACAATTGCCAAAACGTGCCGCTTGCCATTGTAAATGCAAGTTGTGCCTTTCACTTCCACATTAATTAAGCTGCCATCTTTGCAAACATCAACGGCTTGTCCATAAAATTGTCCTCCAGCTTTTGTAGTTTCAATAAACTCATGAAATACCGGATGAGAGTCTGGGTGAATGTATGTTGATGGATGCAGAGTGATAAATTCTTCGTAAGTATAACCATGCATCTGGCAAGCCGCTGGGTTAACTTCAGCAATTGTTTCTGTCTCTATTTCTGTAATAAATAATCCATCATTAATCGCTTCAAACACACTTCGGTATTGCAACTCGCTTTGTCGCAATGCTACTTCCGCCTTATGGCGTTCGGTGACATCGCGGAAACTCCAAACTCTACCAATAATTTGCTCTTTGATTAGTTGCGGGCAAGAATATCTCTCAAATACTCTGCCATCGCGCAACTCTAATAAATCGTATGTATCTAATTCTGGATGGGCATATAATTCTCGGACTCGCTGTAAAAATCCCTCTGGTTCTAGGAGTTGATTTGCTAAATAAGCCAGTCTAGTATGATGATCTGGTTCTGTCAAAAGTTCTGGAGGAATTGACCACATTTCTAAGAACTTTTGATTATAACTAGTGATATCTCCTACACTATTTACCGTTAAAATGCCATCTTGAATCGATTCTAGGATAGCGCTTAATAAAGATAGAGAATTTTCTAAAGCTGCCTGAGTTTGTTGGCGTTCGCTCATATCACGCCCTAACACTACCAGTGCTTTACGTCTACCATCCTGATGAAATACAGGCACTTTAATCATATCTAAAATGCTGACTTTCCCATCAGGGCGGCGAACAATCTCTTCTACTCTATGCACACATCCCAATTGCCAAGCTTCCTCATCTGTTTGATAGCAATTGCTTAAAGTATCATAATAAAAATTACTAAACTGTGCTAATTCTGCGTCAGTTTTACCCTGATAATTAACACCGGGGAGTTCTAAAAATTCTAGATTAGCTTGATTAGAAAGTAACCATCTGCCTTCACCATCTTTTAAACAAATAATATCAGGTGTGGCATTAATTAATGTTTGTAACTGCTCCTCAATCGCTTGTAAAGATTCTTGAGTTTGTTGTACCTTAGTAATATCTCGAATTACCAGTACAGCAAATTTTTCATCAGGCAATACCGTACAGTTACCAGAGATTTCTAAGATTAAGGTACGGTTATTTTGTGTTAACTGATAAATTGTGGTGGCGTATTCTCCATTTAATATCCGCACATCTGGATAGGATGTTGCTGCAACTGCTCGTCCTGCTTGTGTTAAAGGAAGTAAATCGGTTAACTGCAAACCGCAGACAGCACCATCAAATTGGTTAACCAAAGACTGAAACTGAGCATTGCACCATTGAATACATCGGTCTTCCCCTACCCAGACTACAGCATCAGCGATCGCATTTAGCGTTACTTCCATCTTGGTGAGGGTAGCTTGTAATTGCTTTACCTGCTCTAGCTGTTTAGCACTCATCAGCGATTCCTTATTACCCCTGGGTATAGAAATTGTATCAGTCAAAGGAGGGGTTGGGGACTGGGGATTGGGGATTGGGGACTGGGGACTGGGGACTGGGGACTGGGGATTGGGAAGATGAAGGAGATGAGGGAGATGTAGACGCGTAGCGGCTACTCTGCGAGTTCTCCGTTGGGCGTAGCCCTTCTCACAGCGTAGGAGTACCCGCAGGGTGGGAGATGAGGGGACAAAAGTAATTACCAATTACCAATTACCAATTACCCATTACCAATGCCCAATGCCCCATGCCCCATGCCCATCAATAACGTTTCAATATCATTAGTAGCTAGAGGTTTAGAAAATAAGTAACCTTGCCCAAATTCACAACCTAAATGCTGTAATGATTGTAATTGTTGTTGTGTTTCAATGCCTTCTGCGACAACTCCTAGTCCTAGTTGATTGCTGAGTGTAATTATGGTTTTAACTACTTGATAATTACGGCTACCTTCTTGCATTTGCTGAATAAAACAACGGTCAATTTTTAAAGTGTCTGCAGGTAAGCGATGTAGATAATTGAGCGATGAATATCCCGTGCCAAAATCATCAATGCTAATTTGTACTCCCAGCCTTTTTAATTGTTCTAAGACTTTGATCGTCTCCATAATATTATCGATTAGCATACTTTCGGTAATTTCTAGGGTGAGAGATTCGCCATCTAATCCTGTTTGTACCAATATGCTTTCGACATCTTTAATTAAATTAGCTTTACGCAAATCCTGAACTGAGAGATTCACACTTACCTTGAGGGGAAATTGGCTAGTAAACTGAGTTTGCCAGGTTGCTAGTTGCTTGCAAGCAGTGTAGAGCATCCACCGATCCAAAGGCACAATTAAACCTGTTTCTTCAGCTATAGAAACAAATTCTAATGGTGAAACAAATCCGCGTGTGGGATGCTGCCAGCGGACTAACGCCTCAAAGCCAATCAAATTCTGCGTATTGAGATCAACAATTGGTTGATAGTAAGCAATAAATTCTTCTCGTTCTAAAGCCTTGCGTAAATCATTCTCTATATTGAGTCGGATGAGTGCTTGATTATGCATTTGGGCATCAAAGATTTTATAGCAACTCTTGCCTTGAGCCTTTGCCCGATACATAGCAATATCTGAATCTCGCAGTAAATCAGAAGCTTGCTGATAATTGTCTTGTGCAAATACAATACCGATGCTCGTAGTTAGAAAAAATTCATAGCCGTTGAGCATAATTGGTGTTTGAAATTCTTGGATCAAACGTTCAGCAACATAAATGGCTTCTTCAATACCTCGCAAATCTTCTAATAAAACAACAAATTCATCGCCACCGAGACGTGCAGCTAAATCTGTGGTGCGAATTTTGGATTTAAGTTTTCGCGCAATGAGAGTTAGTAATTCATCTCCAGCTAAATGCCCTAAACTATCATTAATCAGTTTGAAGCGATCCATATCGAGAAACAAAACTGCAAAGTAATAATTTTCCCGGTGCTTGGCTCTGTGAATCGCTAATTCTAGCCGTTCCATTAAAAAATTACGGTTGGGCAAGCCTGTGAGCCTATCATGTAGTGCGTTGTAAACTAGCTGTTCTTCGGCTAGTTTGCGATCGCTAATATCTGTGATGGTGCCGATATAACCTGTAATCTGCCCGGCTTGATTATATTCCGCAACCGCCTGTCCAAATACCCAAACGATAGTACCATCAGATTGTTGAAATCGATACTCTAGCTGGAAAGGACGATTTTCCTGCGTTGCCGAATACCACTCAGCTGCAAATTTTTGGCGATCTTCGGGGTTAATACCTTTTACCCAGCCACTACCTTGAGCTTCTTGAGATGTTAATCCAGCAATCTGACAACCGCGTTCATTGACATAAATACAGTTTCCTTGAGCATCGGTGCGGAAAATCCCCACTGGAGCCGCTGCTGCCAAAGAAGCATAACGTTGTTCGCTTTGTCGGAGATTTGCTTCTGTGCGTTGCCGTTCTGTGAGTTCCGTTTGCAATTGTTCGTAAGCCGTTGCTTGCTGAATCGCGATCGCTAACTGTGTCGCCAACTGTCGCAATAACATAGCTTCTTCAGCTTGCCATTCTCGCGGCTCCCAGCTTTGGGTAACATTTAACATTCCCCACAAATTACCATTATGGATAATTGGCACCAAAATTTTCGCCCGAATATCCAAGCTGGCTAGGAGTTGGCGATGGCAATCACTCATGGGAGCTTTGTATATATCAGATACGACGCGAATCCGTTCATTGCGATAGACATCAACCCAATCAGGAGCAAAACACATATCCTGAACTTTTCTATTCTGAAAAGAAACACAACCATTGGCTACCGATTCCGCCACCGCAATAATGCTCCCATCCGGTTGCAATTGCCAAATCGCAGCGCGATCGCAATTGAGGAGCGATCGCACTTCTTTGACGGTTCTGTCTAAAATATCTTGCAGGTTGAGTGAAGAACGAATTTGAGTGGCAATATTCGTAATTAATTGCTCTCTTTCGGCTTTGGCTTTGAGTATCGCTGTGCGTTCTTGGACTTGCTGCTCTAATTCGCTGTTACGATTTTGCAACAATTCTAATTTTTCTGCTTCTAAGCGCGACACACGATTTTCTAAGACATCAACTAAATGTGATAACTCCAGGGGATTGAGGACTTTTAAAATACTAGTTTGAGTGACAATTCCTAACAATTCTCCTTGCTTTCCCGTCACCACAATCCGCTTGACTAAATATTGCTGCATCACCTGTTGCACGCTCCACAGCGATTCTTCAGGATGGACAGAGAACACAGGGGTACTCATTACCGTTGCTGCTGGCAGACGTTCAAAATCTAGCTCTAGCGCCTGAAATTGCACAATATCTCGCTCTGTGACAATCCCAATCGGCACTTGTAAAACTTGGTTGTGAGTTTTAGGCGATCGCTCCTCCACTATCACTACCGAACTCACCCGATATTCCGCCATCAGTTGCGTAACAGCCAGCATAGAAACAGTGGGAGCAGCAGTAATTACTTGCGGAGTCATCACATCTGCTACCAAGCGTAGGCGCAGCAAATCTATCGGACGAGACAATTGCTGTAAAGTCTCATGGTTTACCAACCCAACAATTTTGTCTTGCTCGTCGAGAATTGGTAAATGGCGAATGTGATACTGCTGGAGTAGATTGATTGCAAAGAAAAAATCAGTAAATGCCGATTGACGCAAACTAATTACAGGAGTTGTCATCACATCAGCAATGCACAAATTTTCTAGCGATCGCTTTTGTGAACTCAGGCGCACCACATCTCGTTCTGTAAAAATGCCCAATAACTTATTTGCTTCTACAATTAACACGCAGCTAGAGCGCACTTCCAGATGCAAAGCGTCGATTTCACTATCCGTTTCCCTAGAAGAAGAACACACAGTACGAACCCCACTCATCTGGGCAATTGCCATCGTCACAGATGTGTCTGGCGAAACTATTAGTGGGTTACGGACAATAGCTGATTCCAGATCGGCTTGCGTCAAACCAGTAGGAGATGTGAACATGCGTGCAATCTTCAGAATTTTTTAAGCTGGTTCTTTTATAATTCCCATCACACCGCCGTATTTAACATGGTAAATTTGCTACTTGAAGATTAGGTAAGGGGTAATTGGTAATTGGCACGAATATCCAACATCAAACCCCAAGGTAAGCATCAAACTCGATATCATTTATGGAAATTCGCGGCGTTTGGCTCACTACAACAGATAGTAAAGTATTAGACTCTAAAGAAAATATTGCCGAGGCGATCAAATTTCTCGCCGAAACTGGATTTAACGTTGTATTTCCTGTTGTCTGGAATCAAGGCTCAACTAATTATCCTAGCCAAGTCATGAAAGAAAAATTTGGCATAGAGATAAAACCTCGTCAGGAATTTAAAAATCGAGATCCTTTACAAGAATTAATTACAGAAGCCAAAAAATTTGATATTGCGGTGATTCCTTGGTTTGAATATGGCTTTATGAGTTCTTATAAAGGAGATGGCGGCAAAATTATTCAAGCAAAACCTCAATGGGCTGCCTGTGGTGTTGATGGTAAACCCCTGGTTGTCAATGATTATTATTGGTTAAATGCCCTCGATCCCGAAATCCAAGAATTTATATTAAGTATATTTTTAGAAGTTGTAAATAAATATGGTGACGGCATTGCAGGCATACAAGGAGACGATCACCTGCCTGCTTTTCCTATGGAAGGTGGTTATGATGAAAAAACTGTTAAACGCTATCAAGATGAGTTTGCTCAACCACCCCCCAAACCACCAAAAAGAAGAAATCCTCTAGATCCACAAGAACCATTAGATCCACTCTGGCAAGATTCAGAATGGAGACAACAATGGCGACAATGGGTAATATGGCGGGCGGATATTCTTTCCCATTTTTTACACCGCCTCTATCGTGCAGTAATTAATGTCAACCCCGACTTAATTATTTCTATGTCCCCGAATAATTATCCTTGGTGTTATGAAAACTACCTCCAAGATTCGCAAACTTGGATTGATTGGGGATTAGTCGATTTAATTCATCCACAGATATATGATAAAGAATTGAACCTTTATCAAATAGGGATAGACAAGGTAATATCTAAGCAATTTAATCAACAGCAATTGCCACAACTAATTCCAGCTATCCTTCTAAAGAAAAGTACCTATAAAATTACTCCGGAATATTTAGAAACTGCCATCAAAACTAATCGTTGTCTGGGTATTCAAGGAGAAGTTATGTTTTTCTATGAAGGTTTACGAGAAGATAATTATGCTTTAGCTAATGTTCTCAAATCTGGTGTTTACTCTCAACCACCCGGAAAATTTGACCCAAAAGAAATTAAAAAGAATACATTTAGTCATCGGCGCATCAATAATTATACAGAGATAAGTACATCACCAGAAAATACTCTCAAGGTTCAATTTGATTGGGTGGAGTCATTTTCGGAAGGGATGGCATCTGTCAAAATGGGTTACAAATACGGCTACATTGATACCACAGGAAAACTTGTTGTCCGGATGGCATATGACAAAGCTGAACCTTTTTCTGAAGGAATGGCAGCTGTCAAAATGGGTTACAAATACGGCTACATTGATACCACAGGTAAACTCGTTGTTGGGATGGAATATGACAAAGCCGAGCCTTTTTCTGAAGGAGTAGCTCTCGTCAAAATTGATGAGAAAGATGTCTATAGTGGCTATATTGATAAAACTGGCAACTTTATGAAATTGTTGGCGAATTAATAAGGATGTAGACTAAGAAAGATAAGCATGTGAGTAATTTTTCTTACCAATTACCAATTACCCAATCCCCAACATGAATCTTGAAAGCCTCTACAAAGTAACTTTAATTTCACTATATAGTTATATAAGAATATTTATTGTTTCACTCAACATTTAACAGCCAAAACCGATGTTTTTCACAACTGAAATCAGATTGCTATATGAAGATTCGTTCTAGGTGATTAATACTAGAGATTGCTTCTTGAAAGATGGGAATACTAAACCTCAAAACATAGTGTCATAACTCCCACTCAAGGCTTAATCGCTACCATGCTGACTCAATCATCCTCAGAAACTTCTACTCAACAACTGAACCCAGAATTTATCGATCTGAAACTGATTGTGGAAGGGATTGCCTCCCAAATTGGAGAAGCATTCTTTCAAGCTTGCGCCCATTATTTAGCAGAGGTACTACACATTCAATATGCATTAATTGCCGAGTTTGTCAATGATAGTCAGCCACGAGCTAAAGTTTTAGCATTTTGGGCAGGAAAAGAATTTGGTGAAAATTTTGAATATGATTTAGCAGGGACTCCTTGTGGTGTTTTGTATGAGCAAGGACTGCAAATTTATCCTCAGTTACTTCAACAACAGTTTCCAGAAGATAAAGATTTAATAACCTTGAATGCTGAGAGTTATCTGGGAATTCCGATTCTTGATCCTCAAGGTAAGCCTTTAGGACATATTGCTGGTTTGCATACTCAGCCATTAGAACATAACTATCAAGAACAGGAAGCTATTTTAAAAATTTTTGCTGCTCGATCAGCAGCAGAAATTGAGCGTCAGTTAGCTGAAAAGGCATTAAAACAGCAAAATATTTATTTACAAGCAACTTTAAAAAAGTTGCAGCAAACCCAAGCGCAACTGATTCAGGCAGAAAAGATGTCAGGTTTGGGACATCTAGTTGCAGGGATTGCTCACGAAATCAATAATCCCATTGGGTTTATTCATAGCAACATTACTCATACTCAAGAGTATTTCAATACTCTTTTAGAATTGCTAGCAGCATATCAATCAGAATGTCCTCAACCATCTGCATTACTGCAAGAAAAAATTCAGGCAGCAGATTTGGAATTTCTGCAAGAAGATGCTTCTAAAATGCTCAGTTCTATGCAAAGTGGTAGCGATCGCATCCGTGATATTGTGCTGAGTTTACGGAATTTCTCACGATTTGATGAAGCGGGAAAGAAATCAGTAGACTTACATGAAGGTATTGAAAGCACTTTGCTCATTTTACAACATCGGCTACAAGCAGAAAATCATCTACCGGAAATTACCGTCATTAAGGAATATGGTAAATTACCCCAAGTCAACTGCTATGCTAGCCAAATTAATCAAGTATTCATGAATATTTTCAGCAATGCTATTGATGCTTTGAAATCTGCCTTCCCCACCATTTCATCTCCAAATATTCGAGTCAAAACAGAAGCGATCGCAGATAATAAAGCAGTCAGAATTTCAATTATAGATAATGGTGTGGGTATGGATGAAGCCACATTATCCCAAATATTTAATCCTTTTTTCACTACTAAACCCGTTGGTTCCGGTACTGGCTTAGGACTCTCCATCAGCTATCAAATTATAGTCGAGCAGCACTGTGGGAAATTAAATTGTGTATCTTCTCTAGGGCAAGGTGCTAGGTTTGTCATTGAAATTCCTGTTTAATTAGCGATGAGGGGGATGAGGTAGATGAGGGAGAATTACTTATTACTTATTACTTATTACCCATTACCCCTTCCCCCTTCCCCACCTTACGCCGCCGCGCAAAAAATAGGGGCAGATTTTACACCCACCCCTAAATCGGAAATATTGCGTCCAACTGCTGCGGCTAAAGGCTTTAAACTTGTAACCAAATTCACCATGTCTTCTAAAGACAAAGCTTGACGTGCATCAGATACAGATTTTTCTGGTTCTGGGTGACATTCGATAATTAAGCCATCTGCACCACAAGCTATAGCAGCTTTAGCCATAGGTGCTACTAATTCACGTTTACCTACGGCATGGGATGGATCTACAATCACGGGTAGGTGAGTAATTTGCTTGAGAGCTGCTACTGCGCCTAAATCCAGTACATTGCGGGTGTAATTATCGAAGCTGCGGATACCTCGCTCGCACAGCACCACATCAGGATTACCGTGACTCAGAATATATTCAGCAGCCATCACGAATTCTTCAATTGTCGCCGCTAGTCCGCGCTTAAGTAATATTGGCTTCCCAGCTTGTCCCAAAGCTTTGAGTAAGTCGAAGTTTTGCATATTGCGGCTACCAACTTGCAGCATATCAGCATGAGCTGCGACTACTTCAATTTGAGCAATTGACATTACTTCTGTGACGACTGGGATATTGTAACGCGATCGCACTTCTGCCAAAACTTCTAATCCTGCTTCTGCCATACCTTGGAAAGCGTAGGGAGATGTGCGGGGTTTGTAGACACCACCACGCAAAGCCTGTACAGGTGCAGCTGCTAACTTTTGGGCAACTGTTTCCATTTGTTCTAAGCTTTCTACTGTGCAGGGGCCACCAATAATCACTAATTCTTCACCACCGAAACTGACTGTTTCTGAGAGTTTGACAATTGTCTGATGGCTAGGATGGGATTGGGCGGCGAGTTTAGCATTAATCACGGTGAAATTCTCCTTGTGTTTGGATTATGAGGTTGATGGATAACAAAAAACCCGGAATCTCATCTTGTGAGTTCCGGGTGCGTTGTGATGAATCGACATGACGCTATTTACCCGGAACTTGCTCTGGGCCAAAAGTAAAAGCTATAAAACCAGCTACCGCAATAGATCATGACGACGAAATACTCCTGAAAAAACAAAAACCGCAGAGGATGCTCTGCGGTTCACCTGGCGGTTTCCATTAGGAAACTATTCACCGCCGGTGAACCGCCTTTTGCCAAAAATAAAAATAGGATTTGCTGCTAGAAATCATTACAGTACTTAACTAGATAATCTTTGATGTAAACCGATGTAAACCTAATATAAGAGCCACAATAACAGACACAGTTCTTTGCGTCAAGACCTGGTCTCGTTTTGTGCGGTTAAAAGCTGCTCGTTAAGGCAGCAGGGGGATAAGGGGAATCTTGGAGAGACGCGATTAATCGCGTCTCTACAAATCATTCCTTGGTTATGGGTTTTCCTGTGACTGACTTGTAACTATTAAGATTTAGATAAGCTGATAAATATTTTCAGGTGATGGGTATGGGAATTGCTGAAGTTTCAAAAATTTGACAATTCCACGACTGCCAAAACTGGCAAATATATTATTCTGCTATGGAGGTAATAATCAAAAGAGGAAAAGGGGCAGGGGGCTGGGAGCAGGGGGAACAAGCCCTTCTCCTCTGCGCGAAGCGTACCACTTTGTGGAAGTAAGCTACGCGTAGTGTCTCGTAGAGAAGTGGAGCATGGGTAAGATTCCGCTCTTAGAGACTCCCAGAAAATAAATTATCCAAATATAGTCCGAGAATATTTTTATTCTCACCCCTGCTCCCCGCTCCCTGCTCCCATGCCTCGTTACTTAGCCCGTAACCGCTAACTGTTGCAGCAACTCAATTACATTACTAGCCTACTTCTGTTTTATGATGCGTCGTTCCAAAATTTTAGCTACATCTTTCGACTACCAAGGCGCTTACCCTTGCCCAGTCTGTCGAGTTGGTAAAATTACTCGTATGCCATTGATGGAAGCTATGGCTTGTGACTTCTGCCAAGAAATTTTTACTGTCAATCTAGAACAGCAGCAACTCAAAATGCCTTCCAGACAACCGCCGTTAATTTGGCGTTGGAATGGTTTTAGTTGGACAGAAGCTCAACTAGAAGGTGTGGAACTCGGTTGGGGCTATGGGCTAGCTGCGATCGCATTTATTTTCCTACCTACCACTTTAATTGGCATCGTCGCTTACAATTTTCCCCCGACTCCCCATGAATTTATTACCTGGCTGCCATATATCTGGACTATATTAACTTTTTTGTTACATTTAGCAATTATTCTTTGGATTTGTATTGAGGTTTATCAAATTCCAATTGCAGCATATTTAAGAGCTATAAATCGTTGGCGAAATGGATAAATGGACAAATAGACAGATGGAGAAAAATGAATCATAACTATCGACTCCTAACTATCTAATTTTGCCAACAATTAAGTAACCATTAATGAACCGCGGACAGTAAACTGAAAGAAAATTTATTGTCTATACTCAAAAGTCAAGGTTCACATAGATTTCTTAATGAACAGATTTTGAATTGTTTATCTGCGTTGTCTTCCTTCTACTTGCCAATTTTCAGTACCTAATATCTATTTATCAGTCAGTTGATTGCGGTAAAATCCTACAACCAAGCCAGAAAATTTTGCTTTTCTAGTCCTTAGGCCATAGTCCCTACTTATTAAATCAGCCATTATGAAGTATTTACACCCAGACAGATGAAGAATTATGATATTGCCTCTAGGTGTAGCCAGTTCATAGTGGCCGATTAATAGCCCTTAAGCTAAGAGAAAGGTTATTTATGGACTGAGTTAGTCACTCTTGGCTTGTATAATAACCTATGTGAAACTTTTTTCTGTGGGACTTGGCTATACAAGTAGTTGCTACAGAAATCCCCAGTCTCTCATCTCAAATTTGGAGAAAGGGCAAATTTGGCTTGCTATGAACTTAAGCCCAGAATCAGCAGCCAGTATTCTATCTAGTGAGATTATCTACAATAATAGGAGCGTCGCTAAGAATTGATTGTCCAGTCAAGCAACAAAAAATTTGTTACCATTTTTAGACAATGTTAAAAGAGCAAATCATTAAGCACAAAAATAAAGGGCAGGTGGCTTTTACAATTACAAAAGCACCTGATAAAATTCCTCTACTTTATTAGAGAGAGTATTTTAATACGCTATCTTAAATTAGATGAGATATAAAATATTCTGAAAAAGTTGAAATTTAATAAATAATTAAGCCAACAGACGGATGCATCACTAATTATTAACTTAATTGTCCACGAAAACACCCTATGAGCGAGTTGGAGCGGTATTATAGAGTCTTGGAATTAGAGCCTGGAGCAACACTTGAAGAAGTAAACCAGGCTTATAAAGATTTGGTTTTTGTATGGCATCCCGATCGCATTCCCCAAGACAATCTCCGTCTACAACAAAAGGCGCAAGATAAGCTAAAAGCAATTAACGAAGCGCGTGATAAATTGCGTTCTATCAAGGTTAAGCACCAACCAACAACATACTCACACCCCCATCAGCACCAACCGACAACATACTCAACGCCACATCCGTCACATCAGCCACATCCGCCTCAACCAAAAAAGCCACCTCAAACTGGTTATGAACCATCATCTAAAAATACAGATTTGAGTGGCAAAGATTTTAGTCGAGCCAACTTGAGCAACAAAGATTTATCGGGAAGAAACCTGAGTTTTGCCAACTTGAGAGGTGCAAACCTCAGCGATACATTTATGCACAAAGTGAATCTTAGAGGTGCAGATTTATCGGAAGCCAATTTATTTAGAGCTAACCTCTTATTAGCAGATATGAGAGAAGCGAATTTACGTTCAGCCAACTTAATTGGAGCAGATTTAAGTGGCGCTGATTTGCGAGGCGCTGATCTAACAGGAGCACGGATTCGCTCAGGCGATCGCCTTCTGGTTAAATTGATAGGAGCTAACCTCGCCGGCGCTATTATGCCTGATGGTTCTGTTCATCAATAAGTTAGGGCATAGGGCATAGGGCATAGGGCATAGGGCATTGGTAATTCCCCCTCATCTCCCTCATCCCTAATCCCCAGTCCCTAATCCCCAGTCCCCAGTCCCTAATCCCCAATCCCTTTTTCATCAATAAACTTTGCCTGCAATGTGGGAAACTTGGCAATAGTTATCAAAAAATCCATTTAAGATGAGTACCAACATTTCTGACATTGCAGTCAAAACCATCAACGGTGAGGATAAGCTACTGAGTGAGTATGCTGGCAAAGTACTCTTAATTGTGAATGTGGCTTCCTACTGTGGTTACACGTCTCAATATGAGGGATTAGAAAGGTTGTACCGAGAGTATAGAGACGCTGGCTTACGGATTCTGGCGTTTCCTAGCAATGACTTTGGCGCACAGGAGCCGGGCAGCAACGAAGAAATTGTACAATTCTGTACAAGCAAGTACGGTGTTAGCTTTGAACTGTTCGATAAAGTTCATGCCAAAGATTCCCAACAGCACCCGCTTTATACTCGTCTCACCAATGCAGTTGAGCCGACGGGGCCTGTTGCTTGGAATTTTGAAAAATTTTTAGTTAATAAGCAAGGTGAAGTTGTAGCTCGTTTTAAAAGCAGCGTCAAACCATATTCGCCAGAATTAATTGCCACTATTGAAAGCGAATTAGCAAAATAGTAATCTAGATTAATTTGTTGTGAGAAATCATGAACATTGCAATCATTGGTTGTGGTTATGTAGGTTCTGCCGTTGCTCAACATTGGCGGCAAAAAACAAATTTTGTAGTAACTGCAACCACAACTACACCAACACGTGTATCCGCCTTAGAACAAGTAGCTCAAAAAGTTGTATTAGTTAAAGGTAATGATGCAGATGGGCTAAAAAAAGTATTAGCAAATCAAGATGTAGTGCTCTTAAGTGTGGGTGCAAAAGGCGCTGATTTTTATGAAGAAGCTTATTTGCAAACTGCCAAAACTTTAGCCTCTATTTTGCCAGAATTTCCAAATGTGCGGCAACTCATCTACACAGGTAGTTATTCTGTTTATGGTGACAAAAAAGGTGAGTTTGTAGATGAAGAAACTACAGCTAACCCTAGCACTACCAATGGTAAAATTATGAAGGAAACTGAAGATGTTTTGCTATCAGCAGCTAGCGAACATCTCCGAGTTTGTATTTTACGATTAGGCGGCATTTATGGCCCAGGTAGAGAACTAATCAAAATATTTGGTCGCCTTGCTGGTACTAGTCGCCCAGGTAATGGTGATGATGTCGCCAATTGGGTTCATCTTGATGATATTGTGGGTGTGATTGAGTTTGCTCGCCAACACAATTGGCAAGGAATTTATAATGTAGTTGACGATGCACATCTCATTAGCCGTGAATTTTTTGAAACTTTGCTAATAACGCACAATCTACCTCCAATTAAATGGGATGCTTCGCTGCAAAATAATCGTCCCTATAATGCTTGGGTATCAAATCAAAAAATTAAGGATGCTGGATATCAATTGATTCATCCACAAATGATATTTAAGTAAATATTTGAGCCGAAATTGTAGGATGCGTTAATAACGCATCCTACGGATTTTTGTCGTCATCACCAAGCATTTTTAATAATCTTCTGGCAGCTAAAACACCTACAACTCCAGCACCAACTAATTCAACTGCTTGTACAACTTTTTTACCAACATCTTGATTGTCTAAGTGATGGTGAAAAATCTCATCATGTACCCATTCTTCAGTCGCTTTAAAATCATGAATTGGTGTTGGTAATAGTGTTAAATAAGTGCTTTGACGAATTAAGTGTGCGGGTTCGCCTGCAACTTCAAAAACATTGAAAAGGTTAGCAGCAGCATCATTTAACCCCAACTTTAAGAGAGTTCCCCGGATATTAACTTTCACAGGTTTCAGTTCTTCTCCGAGAGCGATCGCTTTTAAATTTTTGGCAATAGTAGCGCCTTGTTGATAAGCGACTTGCGCTGTAGGTGGTAGGGAATTACCCTGAACTGCTACACAATCACCGCCTGCAAAGACTTCGGGAAAGTCGAGCAGTTGCATAGTAGGCGTAACTAGGGGGTGATTATGGCGATCGCGGTTTTCTTTGGGAATTGGTAAGTCTTGAATTAAGGGATGGTTGGAAGTTCCGGCTGTCCAGATTGTGGTGTAAGTTGGTAAAGTTTTAACTTGCTCGTTAGTTTTATATTCAATAGAGTTGGAGTCAACCGCAGTGGCTTCTGCTCCCCTGAGAATTTCGATTGGTACAGTGCGTTTTCGTAATTCTTGTTCGGCGTTTGGGCGTAGCGGATCGTTAATATCGCCGTCGAGAATTTTGTCACCATGATTGAGCAAAACCACATGGATTTCCTGAGGATTTCCGCCTAAAGCGCTATACCAAAGCGGGAGAAAATCTGCTAAAGTTGCTGCCATTTCTACGCCAGAAGCACCACCACCAACTATGACTACCGTTAGCAATTGTCGGCGTTGTTCTGCATCTTCAGTTTGCAAGGCTCTTTGTAAGCAGTCACGCAAATGTTTATCGAGTGCGATCGCATCTGCTTGTGTCCAAAATGGGAAAGCATTTTCTTTTGCACCTTTAACCTGATGATAGCCAGTCACACTACCCAAAGCTAAGACTAAATTACTGTAGCTGTAGGAATTTCCCGAAGCTAATTTTACTTCTCGTTGCTGCAAGTCTATGGAATCGACGGTATCTTGAACAAAAATTACACCACTACCTTGAAGTAATTCCGAAAAGCGGGGTACTACTTGAAAACTATCCATCTCGCCATCGAAATATTCATACAGTAATGGCTTAAAACAAAAGCGCTCATTTTTATCAATTAATATGACTGAGCGAGGATAATGTTCGTGAGCTAAATGTAAAGCAGTAAATAGACCTGTGAAGCCACCACCTAGAATCACAGTTTGATAAACTGGGTTGCTCATAAAATCTCTTCCCTTGCAAAATTTTTAGATAGTTAAATTGCTATTTTTTCACGCCTAATCTGCTGTATCTGCGTTTATCCTCTTCCATCTGCGGTTAATTATTTATTCCCGTACTCCCCAATATATCAACCAATATAAAGAGCCATTTGTATTGACAAATGACTCAGAACATATTTGCTTAGAGAAATAAGAAAAAGGCTATTAAACCCAAGCTAAGAATAACAGCTAGCAAAATCGCATATTCAACTCTGCGGCTAAAAAAGCCCACAGCCGCAACTAGTGCGATCGCTAGCCCAATAATGCCGACATACTGACCTTTTTGCAGATTTTTGGCAATGAGTGGGTCTTGTGCTGCACCTGGTGATGGGGTTTCTTGAATTGTTTTGGGTGCAAGCTCTGAGCCTGGTAATTGTTGTAATAACAAGTTCATTGAATACTCCTGAGAAACATCGATTTTTTGAATGATTTTATGCTCGCTAAATGTAGAGATGGGAAAATAAAAACACTCATACTGCTTCATTTTAAAAATGATACGCATAGGCAAGCAGATGAAGTAATTTGTAGCAGTAAGGTATTGAATTGGTATCACACAACATCAACACAATGCCAAAATAAACTAGCTGAACTTACACCGAAATTACTCTTGCTATAGTTACCCGCAATGAAATAATAGACAAGCATAATTATTTGAGTAACAAATCAGGATTTTTACCTTGCTGAAGTAATTTTGCAGCAGTAACGTGGATGCCAAACTCTTCTCCTAATTGCGCCCCTAATGTTCCGTGAACATATAAAATGCCGAGGATGACAATTCCTAGTAACAAGTAGCTCCACTGCACCTGTCTTGGTGAATCTTTGCGCCAACGGTAGCGTTGTAAGCCTCGCCACACAGCCATTCCCACCATAGTTGCTAACAACAACACGCCACCTAAACCATGCAACAGCATTGTTAAAGGAGCGCTCAAACCCCAAGCACTCTTTTCGTTAACTGGTGGGTTTGCTAGCAGTAGCTCAAAAAATCCCGCCGCCACAGTGAAAAAAGTTACAGTCGCCGCCGCTAGGAGATTGTACCAACCGACATCAAACAGACCCGCACGGATAGCAGGAAGACCTAAAAATTTAAAAATCGGTTTTTCTATAGGAAAAAGTGTGGCTGCGATATCAAAGAGGATGGCAATAATAAATAAACCCAATGTTAGATGCACTAGTTGGGGATGCAGAGGAATTTCGTAAGGTAGTCCGTTAACAGTGAGTTTTAATCCCAACTGATCGATAAGCTGCGAGTTCATCCCGAGACTCCCCGCTTCATTGCTTCCACAACTGGCTCTACATGAAAGCCATACACCCAAAACAGCTTGCTTCCCAAATACACTTGCAAGAACATCAGACAAATTAAAAATGTTGCTGCACCTAAATAAGCAGGTGGTATTTTTTGGGTACGGCGGTTGCGAATCACTAACCGCCAAGCTGCGATCGCCACGACAATCGCCGCTAACGACCAACCCATAACAGTATGAAAATTCAGCGTTGGTTGAGCCGCTGCGTAAATATTGGCTAAACCCGCTTCAAACTGACCAAAGATCACCGCCATAAAAATAGCGATCGCAGCCACAAACATATTCCAGAAACTCACCTCCAATAAACGCACGTTGCGGGTAAAATAGCCCACAACATCGCAGAAAAACGAGAAAAACACCATCGCAATCACAAAGTGAACAATGATGGGATGTAGAGGATCGGGGTACGGGAGATTCTGACTATTTAGAGGTAAAGCAGACATCACTTTTTCCTTGGCATATTCAGCGCTGTGATTACTGAAAGTTAGTAAACAAGTGCTTGAGCAAAATTAAGGTTCCAGGTGAAGGCAAAGGAATAGAGGATGTGTAATTAATTTTATTGAGGTAATTACCGCATTCAGTATTGGCTATTTAAGAAATTTAAATTATGCAATACTGCCAAAAATATATAATTACTAAAATAATTGATATATAAAATAAAGGGATAAAACTACTGTCTTAGGGATGATTTACAGCTTAATCAGTGACTGGTTTTTCCTAAAATTTAGGACTTACACAAGTGTCATATTTTTTTCGTTTAGGCTGTCAAGGGGAGCCAGTCACGTGCGGAGGTTCCCTCCGTTGAGTGAACTGGCGTTCAAACGTCAAAAGTCCAAAAAACTGAATTTTTGACATTTGACAGTTGACTCTTGACTCTTAAAGCAGAAGATGGGTGTACCAACTGCGTAAGTCATGGATAAAATTTTATTATTGTTAAATTATTTCCTACTTCAGTAAGATGCATGATAAGTCTTTATAGCAAATTAACTCATGTCATGTAAGTTACTATTTCTTTAGATAGAGATAAATTACCATTACTAATCCATATCCTGGGTATTAAATCGCAAAATACTATAGCTGCTCATTATACCAGCCTCAAATTTTAGCATCTATAAATAATGGAATTTCAATGACGAACTCTGCCCCTTCGCCAGGTGCTGAAATACATTTTAATGAACCTTTGTGTGTGTTGACAATAATTTGATAACTAATAGATAATCCCAAACCTGTTCCCTTTCCAACTTCTTTAGTTGTAAAAAACGGTTCAAACAATTGTCTTTGAACTTCTGCATTCATTCCTTGCCCATTATCTTTAATACTAATGACAACTACATTTTTAGGTAAAGAATGCGTACGAATTTCAATAATGCGCTCATCTTTTGAAATATCATTTTCTAAAATGTCAATAGCATTACTCAAAATATTCATAAATACTTGATTTAACTGGTCTGGATAGCATTCCACATTGGGTAATTCACCATAGTGTTTGATAACTTGAATACCAGAATTATCCTGTTGAGGGTTCAGTCGATGTTGCAGGAGTAACAAAGTACTATCAATACCATCATGAATATCTACAGATTTTATCTCTGCTTCATCGAGACGAGAAAAATTACGCAGTGCCAAGACAATTTTATGAATACGTCTTGCGCCTCTTTGCATCGACTCTAAAAGGTTTGGGATATCATTGACTACAAATTCTAAATCATATTGTTGATTCAAAGCTTGCATTTCAGAATCCAGCTGAGGATAACGTTGCTGATATATTTCATAAATAGTTACAAGGGCTTGAAAATATTCACTCAGATAAGAGAGATTAGCCAAAATAAAATTTACAGGATTATTAATTTCATGTGCAATACCAGCTACTAGCCGTCCTAGGCTAGACATCTTTTCAGCGAGGAGCAATTGAGGTGCTTGCTGAAGCTTTTGTGTTATCTGCTCTAGATTTTGAGTCTGTTGTTTTAAATGAATTTCTGAGTTTCTGAGTTCTTTTTCTATCAGTAATTGCTCTGACATTTGAAGATTTAAGGGACGGTAAAGGAAAAAATATAAAGATGGTGTAATTAGGATTGTCAGTAGCGTAGAATCTAAAAAAGTCTCAAGCAAATCCGGTATTTTTGGTAAAACCAGGAATAGTAACATCACAAATGTCTCGGCGCAGAATATTGATAATGCCATCCTGCTCAAGAAAAACCAAGGAGATTTTTGCATTTTGCATATCTAAGTAGATTTATTAATAAGATTCCCAAATATAGCGAGTAATTATATGATAAAAATGATTTTTCAGTGATATCTGAACGTATGGCAGCAAATTATACAGAGTTTTACACTTGGCACAATTATCGCTGTGCTTACGAAGTTCATCAACCTAATAATGTAAATTCTGAAGGTATCCCTTTACTATTAATTCATCCCATCGGTGTGGGATTATCACGGCAGTTTTGGCAAAGATTTTGTCATGAATGGTATCAAGCAGGGCATCGTAATCCTATTTATAATCCTGATTTATTAGGATGTGGTGAAAGTGATATGCCTCACGTCGCCTATACTCCTAGCGATTGGGCGGAACAATTGCATTATTTCTTAAAAAATGTTGTGCAAACACCTGTAATTGTCATAGTGCAAGGTGCGTTATTAAGTAGTGCAATTAAATTAGTGCAAATAGAACCAAACTTGATTGATTCCCTAGTATTAGCTAGTCCTCCAGCTTGGCCGATTATGACGAAAGAATCTCCAGCTTGGCAGCAAAAGCTAGCTTGGAATCTCTTTGATTCACCGTTGGGTTATGCTTTTTATCGCTATGCGCGCACTCCCAAATTTTTGCGTTCTTTTTCCACTCGTCAACTATTTGCTAGTAGTGAGACAGCCGATCAAGAATGGTTAAATACTTTAGTTAAAGGTGCAGAAAATAGCGCCAATCGTCATGCAGTATTTTCTTTTTTAGCTGGGTTTTGGCGACAGAATTATAGTCATGATATCGCTGCTATTCAACAACCCGCATTAGTTGTTGTTGGCGATAAAGCATCAAATATTAGCAAAGAAGGGCAAACAGAAACGCCAGACGAACGTTTAGCTAACTACCTTGCTTATTTACCCCAAGGACAAGGAGCTAAATTGACTGGGCGCAATGTCCTACCCTATGAATCTACCGCAGAATTTGTGGCTGCGATCGCACCTTTTATTCAGTCTCGGGGTTAGAGGCTAGAGGCTATTCTCTGGCTTTTACTACTCCAGAAAGTTGTTAATAAGTTGACAATTTTACTAGTATATCCCGACAGAAATGAAATCTCATACACAACAGAGCAAAAGCTAATAATATAAGCCCTTTGACTTTTGAAACTCTCAATCAATAGATTATCTAAGGAGACCTTATGCTATCCAATCGCCGTGGGCAAAGAGTTCCTAATGTTACGTTTCGTACTCGTAAAAACAACCAATGGGTAAATATAACCACTGATGACCTGTTTGCTGATAAGACAGTGATTGTCTTCTCCTTACCAGGTGCTTTTACACCCACTTGTTCTTCTAGCCATCTACCTGGTTATAACCAGTTGGCGAATGTATTTAAAGAAAATGGCGTGGATGATATTGTTTGTATTTCCGTCAATGATGCCTTTGTCATGAATGAATGGGCTAAAGACCAAGAAGCCACTAATGTTAATTTGATACCTGATGGTAACGGAGAATTTACTGAAGGTATGGGAATGCTAGTAGATAAAACCGAACTGGGCTTTGGTAAACGCTCATGGCGCTATTCTATGCTTGTCAAAAATGGTGTAATTGACAACATGTTCATTGAACCGGAAGAACCAGGCGATCCCTTTAAGGTATCCGACGCTGAGACAATGCTGCGTTACATTAACCCTGAAGCTGTAAAACCGAAGCTGGTTTCTCTGTTTACTAAAGTAGGTTGTCCTTACTGCGCCCGTGCAAAAGAATTGCTCAAGGAGCATAATTTGAATTATGAAGAAATTGTTTTAGGTAAGGATGTTACTACGAACTCTTTAAAAGCGATTACAGGTGCAACAACAGTTCCCCAAGTATTTATTGATGGACAACTTATTGGTGGTTCTGAAGCTTTAGCATCTTACTTTGGCGGAAGATAGATTTTTTTAATTATCTCAAGTTCAGCGTTGCTTCTCAAAAAGCAGCGCTTTTTTATCATATTTGATTTTTGAAATTACTTGCGTAGTAACGCTCCATCAATGCTTTATAAATAACCTCTTACTCTTAAGTCAATTTACTTTTAACAGTATTTTTGTTTAATAGCTTCTATTTCCTGCCTTAGTCCGTTAGCATGAATTAAACCAACATAACCCTTAAACTGACAATTTCCTAATTCATTATAGATAGAAACATGAGGTATTTGAGCAATATTATCTCGCATTCTTAGTTGGCCACTGCCATCTGCAAAATAAAAATGCTCTTTTAGTTTATCAACCTTACCAAAGTATTGTTCCCAAGCCTTATCCATTTTTGGCTCTGTTTTATGTGCTGACTCTGTATCCTCTAATACTGTAATTGTCATGCCAGAAACTTTCTTGAGACGCTCAATAACTATATCTATTATTTTTTCCTCATCACCCAACATATTATCTACAATAATTTTTGCGGTTTGAGTACATTTCCAATAATTAGTATGACCATCTCCTGCACCAGAAGCAATCGCTGCCAAAGAAAAAGCTTGATTGATTTTTGGATTTACTTTACTAGCGGCTTCAATAGCAGGAAACTCAGCTAATCCACGTACAGTCTTTTCTAAATCATTAGCACCAGTTGATATAAATTTATCTTGTACTGATAAATTAGAAACTCCATTGATTTTTAAGCTAGAGCTTATAGGATAGGCAATTAAATCCGAAGCATGAATAATATTAGCCCATCTAATAGGTTGTTGATGAAATAACAGCGCAAACTTATTAACCTGTTCAGGGTTAATATCTAACATCATATTGAATAAAACTATAGGTGAACCCATAGTAATAATGCTTTTTAATCTAACTGTTTCCAGTATTAATGAACGAAATTTAAATGCTGCATCACCAGGTTGAAATTTATCTGAAAACAAAATATCCCATAAAATAATAGTTCCCATAGAATGGGCAACAATATGCAAATCTTTGTCTCCAGGGTGATTGTTGATAAAATCTTCTAAATGCCCAGCAATTGCTTCTCGGATTTTCGCACCTCGTTCTGGGTTAAGGTATGTGAAAGCATCTCCTACAAAATCAGAGATAAATTCCCTTCTTATTTCTTGTCCGCGAAATATATCTTGAAGATTAACATTAGGATTTTGTGATTTCAGGTCTTTTAAATCTCTATCAATACAATTCCATATTTTGTCTTTTTTATTTAAAACATCAGCATAAAATCCAGAATGGAAATATGGGAAATCTTGACCACGTTGTGATAATTCATCTTTAATCAGATATTTTAAATCTTGGGCAAATTTAACTTTTGATTCAGCAACACCATGAATAAAAAATACTAGCATTGGTCATTAATATAAATAACATCGATTACAATTTACTTTTTGATTTCTGAAACGACAATGTGGAAACAACGAATGAGTGGCGCTGCTTGTCTTGGCGGAGAGGCTACGCGTAGCTTGCTTCTCAGTAGAACTACGTTGCTAGCACTAATTACCTAGAGAGGAAGACATTCTGTTGGAAACCCATCTAAACAGCAGTTTCCCTAAAAAATATAATTTTTAAGCGTGCTTTGTTGCGTTGTGTATAGATTTTTCTGTTATGGTTTAAAGAAATGTAAAATTTAATTACGGCATTGCAAGAATAAGCTTGCGATGATAGTAAATATATGAGCCAGTCAGAAGAGACTACAGCCCAAAATCCTTTTTTGACTAACCACGATCGCAGAGCGATTCATCTAACTGGCTCAATTCAACCTCATGGTGTGCTACTGGCACTGAATTCCCAGTTAGTGATTCTGCAAGTTAGTAACAATACACAGCAGTACTTTGGCAAAGCTACTCAAGATTTGCTGGGTCAATCTTTAGACAGCTTATTTGATGAACAACAAACTGCAACTATCAAGCAGTGCTGGGAAAAAAATATTGGTAGTGTCAGCAGTTGTAAAGTATCAATCATCACTAATCATCAAGAGCGTTTTTTTGATTGCATAGTGCATCGCACAGCAGATGTTTTGATTGTGGAGTTGGAAGCGATGTCTACGACGGGCTACGCCTACGCATCTGCTTCCGAAATCAGTTTCTTGAGTTTTCATGCTTTAGTAAGTGATGCGATCGCCCAAATGCAAAGCACTGCTAATCTGGTAGAATTCTTAGATTTGGTAGTTAGAGAACTCCGCAAAATCACAGGGTTTGACCGAGTCATGGCGTATCAATTTGATGAGCAAGGGTCTGGTGCTGTCGTTGCGGAAGCCAAACAGGAGGAATTACCACCATATTTAGGGCTACATTATCCCGAAACAGATATTCCTGTCGAGAGTCGAGAGTTATATACTCGCTGCAAACTGCGATTTATTCCAGATTTCAATGCTCAAGCAGTTAACCTCGTTCCCATAAATCATCCCATAACCCATCAACCTCTAGATTTAAGCTTGTCTGTACTCAGGGGTGTGGATGCTTGTTGTGTGGAATTCCATCAAAATATGGGTGTGAGGGCGTTATTGGTAATCTCGCTGATGCAGGAAGGGAAGCTTTGGGGCTTAATATCTTGCCATCATCACACGCCCAAGTATATTGCTTACGAAGTGCGAAAAATCTGCGAATTTCTCGGACAAATTGTCTCTTCAGAGTTAGCGCACAAAGTTAGTCATTCGGAATGGGATTATGAAGTGAAGCTAAAAGCCCTCCAGTCTGAATTATTAGCTTCCATTTCCCAAGCTGATAATTTTATTGATGCTTTGATTAAACCAGAAATCCGCTTGCTGGATGTTGTCAGTGCTGCTGGTGCCGCAGTTTGTTTGGATAATGAAATTACGCTGGTGGGCGCAACACCCAATCTTGAGCAAGTTCAGGCGTTAATTGAATGGGCAGATACTCAGGTACGGGAAAATTTATTTTATACCGATTCTTTAGCCAAGCTTTACCCCGATGGGATTGTCTTTAAAGATACTGCTAGCGGCTTGTTGCTACTGCGGATTTCGCAAGTGCGGCGCTATTACATTCTCTGGTTTCGCCCGGAAGTGATGCAAACGGTGAATTGGGCAGGAAACCCCAATGACTCTATTCACCTTGATGTTGATGGTAATATCACCTTGGGGCCGCGAAAATCCTTTGCCAAATGGCAGGAAACAGTACAATTAACTGCCCTACCTTGGAAAAAATCGGAACTGGATAGTGCGATCGCCCTCAGAAATGCGATCGTGGGGATTGTACTTTCTAAAGCCGATGAGTTAGCCAAAATTAACTTAGAGTTAGAACGCAGTAACCGCGAACTCAGTTCCTTTGCTTACGCTGCATCTCACGATTTAAAGGAACCTTTGCGAGGTATCTATAATTACTCAACTGTGCTGATAGAAGACTACGCCAATGTACTGGATGCTGAGGCGATTGAATACATAGAAACAGTAGTCACCTTATCAGTAAGGATGGAAGCGCTGATTAATGCTTTGTTGCGACTGGCACAGTTAGGAAAAGCACAACTGCGCGCCAAAACTACTGACCTGAACGAATTAATCACCCAAGTAATTGATATCTTTTATGCTAGTCGCCAATACTCTCACGTTTTGGATATTCGCATTCCTCGACCTTTACCAACAATTTCCTGTGATGCTGTGTTGGTGAACGAAGTTTTTAGTAACTTGGTTGGCAATGCGCTGAAATACAACGATAAACCAGAACAATGGGTAGAGATTGGCTATAGTATAGGCGAAAATTCTGCACCTGTATTTTACGTGCGCGATAACGGGATTGGGATTCCCGAACATCATCGGGAAACTATCTTCCGCTTATTTAAGCGTCTCCACTCCCAAGAAAAATTCGGGGGTGGAGTTGGCGCAGGATTAGCGATTGTTAAGAAAATTGTCGAGCTGCACAACGGGCAAATCTGGCTTGAGTCTACTGTTGGCCTTGGCTCAACGTTTTATTTTACGCTGTAATAGTTTAAGATAAGTAACAAAAATCTTTTTAATTATTGCATTTTGTTAAGACAACTGATGACAACGAAACTTCATGAACCTCTGCTCGTGGTTGAGGACAGCAATGAAGATTTTAGGATGCTGCAACGGTTAATGCGTCGCATGGCTGTGCAAAACCCTATCTATCGCTGTACCAATGGAGACGAGGTCTTAGATTTACTTTATCAAGAGGGCAACAATGAAAAATCTTCTGTGGGTATTAAACCTTCTGTGATCCTGCTTGACCTCAATTTACCGGGGATTGATGGTCGTGACATTTTAGAAAGGCTTAAGCAAGACACCTGTTTTAAAGAAATCCCGATTGTGGTTTTCACTACTTCATCAAATCCTAAGGATATTGAATTGTGTTACCAAAAGGGTGCAAATGGTTATCTTGTTAAGCCGATGGATGCACAAGAACTCCAAAAGACAATTCAAGCGTTTGTCGCTTATTGGCTAGAGGCTAATACTCCGCCAGCCTGAGAGTAGCTTTGTGTATATTCGATAGCTGAAATACTAGCTAGCAACTCCGGTTGCGGAACGGGATACAGCAGCAAATTGTATCCGTCGATGAGTGCTGGCGTTGGATATTCACACTGGATGGTTGTTCTCAGTGTGTCTAAATTTCTATGTCTGCGCGATCGCTTGGCTCTTCGCGTCACGTTATTTCCCCCTCTCAGTGGCTATTTCTAGGATTTACCCACTAGTTGCTGACAACTAAATGCTGATAACTAAATACTGGAGTGATGTTTCCGGCAAGTTAGCCGAGCGCTTTAAGTTTCTTCAACAAATTTTAGCTTTTATTTATATTTATTTTAGATTATTTTTAGAATTATGCAATAGCTAATCACCTAGTTCTCAAAAACTCTATTAATCTCCCAGATCCTCATACTTTTATGTTGGACACATCGACGCTACTGATCATTGATGATTGTGCTGCGGATCGGAAAATCTATCGTCGATATCTTTTACAAGATCCCTATCAGTCCTACCAAATTTTAGAGGCAGACTGTGCAGAAAGCGGCTTGGCGTTATGTCAAGAATTTGGCTGTGATGTGATTCTGCTGGATTTTTGCCTGCCTGATATGAGTGGCTTGGATTTTTTTGATAAATTAAAACAGACAATGCTGGATACTTGTATATCAGTAATTATGCTGACTGGACGCGGTGATGAAGAAGTAGCCGTCCAAGCTATGAAACAGGGTGCTCAAGATTATTTAGTCAAGCAATATCTGAAACCAGAGGTACTGCAACTAGCTGTTCGCAATGCCACCAAGCAATCTTATTTACAAGCCCAACTCTACAAACATCGAGAACGACAGCGTTTAATTGCCACAACAGCGCTGCGAATCCGCCAGTCTCTTGACTTAGAGCAGATTTTAAACACAGCAGTAGTAGAAGTACAGCAGCTGCTCAAATGCGATCGCGTCATGGTTTATCAGTTCACCTCCGAAATTGAAGGTAAAACTGTAGCTTGCTCAATTGAGTGTTGCGGAGCGCTCCCAGCATACAATAACATCCAAAATGTCTGTAATCAGGTGGGGGGCGAAAACCAACATTGGGGATGTAAATTACCCATGTCTGATTTCTACAATGCTGGCTGGAGTAATTTTTATTTGCAGCTACTAGAACAATTTCAGAATGAGGAAAATTTAGTAGCGCCCATTCATTTAAGTAACAACGATCAGCAGGAAGATCAGCTTTGGGGCTTGTTGATTGCTCACCACAGTTCCGGAGAACGAGGTTGGCAAGCTGATGAAGTAGAAATGCTCAATGAATTATCGGTACAATTAGCGATCGCAATTCAACAAGCAGAATTACTCGCCCAAACTCAAGCCGCCTTAGCCAAAGAAAAGCAACTCAATGCATTTAAATCTCAAATTGTCGCCACAGTTTCCCACGAATATCGCACCCCATTAACTTCGATTTTGGCAGCAGCATCCACTGTGATTAAACATGGCCAGCATTTAGACGATCCGAAAAAACAGAAGTTACTAGGAATTATTGAACACAAAGCTAGGTCTATGGCCAAACTTGTGGATAATATGCTGATGGTCAACCAAATCGAACTCGACAAAACCAGATTTCAGCCTGTACCCCTGAATCTGCTGCAATTTTTCGGTGATTTGATGGAACAAGAGCAAGAACTAATTAGCGATCGCCATGAATTAATTTTTCATAGCAGTGGAAATTACCAAGATTTTTGGGGCGATCGCGGGCTGTTGCAGCAGATATTTGTCAATTTAATGTCCAATGCAGTTAAGTATTCTCCCCAAGGGGGTACTGTAGAAGTGCGGCTGCTGGGCAAAGAATCAGAAGTGATGTTTTCCATCACAGACCAAGGCATTGGCATACCAATAGCAGACCAAGAACACCTATTTCAATCCTTTGGCCGGGGAAGTAACGTCGGGACAATTCCCGGTACAGGTTTAGGATTAGCGATCGCTAAATCTTGTGTGGAGTTACATGGCGGAAAGATTACATTATCCAGTCAAGTAGGTCAAGGAACTACTGTAACCGTCACCTTACCCAAGCAACATAGCGCTGATTATGCCAAACACTTTTAGCGAAACTTTGAATCCTTCAAACTAAAGCGAAATTCCTCCCCTAGACAAACCTCAACGAAAAAAATATGACACTTGCTTAAGTCATATATATAATTGATCGGTTCAATGAAATCCTAGCTTGATGGAAGCATAACCAAAAAAGCAGAAACTATAAATGCCGTTATGTATGCCAGGGTAAAAGCATCAACATAACTAATTTATGGAGTCACTTTCATGGACTTTAAACGCCAACATTATTCCAAAGCATGACTACAATGTCTAAACTTTACTATAACGCTGAACATGACTCTGTTCCCGATGGATTAGCAGAAGACTTCGCCTTAAAACTACAAGGTGGAGATATTGTTACCTCTAATTATTTAGTTGTCCTCGCAGCTAAAGTTTTGGCAAAAGAGAAAAGAATTAATCCCTTTACCCTAGTCTGGTTGGATGGCAATGAATATCCCTGCACCGATAATGGCATGATTGAGAATGAGCCTTATTTCGATAAATATACAGAATTATTGCAAAGGTTAAGTGCCAGCTAAAAAATTAATTAAAACAGTGACAACAAAGTCTAGTTGACAACCTTTAAAGATGTGATTCGTAGCATGGTGGAGAGTCACATCTTTTAGTTACTCAATGATGGGATGAAATTTAACGGATTGAAATTTAAAACTTCTTCTCTTTGCATCTGTGCGTAATACCAATTTGAAAAAAGAATGCGACAGACTGTAGGGGCAAGGCATTGCCTTGCCCTCTAGAATATATTGATGTGTCGCCAACATTATTTGAATTGGTATTAAGATAAATCATCCCCAAATAAATTATGCAGATTGTTGAGCCACAACTCCTACTGTGGCGTGATAAATAGCCCAAGTACTGGGATCATCTGCAAATTGGCAATAATGTTCAATATCCTCATGATTAGCTTGACCAGTTGCAATATAAGCCTGTGCAAGTTGCATAGCAGACATCTTCATCACTGTTGCTATCCCAAAACCACCATTAGCTAGGGGTGTATCATTGTCTACAGATAACAGCTGTAATCCTTGTCTTTGGCAAATAGCAGGTAACTTCACACCCAAAGCATAATCAAGTCCTTTATTCGCAAACATCTGCAAGATAGCTTGATTAACTCGATTCACTGACTGCAGTACTTGTGAATTTCCTACAATTGCCCTAGCAGCAGCAAAATCAGGCTCCTCCAGCACAATCCATCCACCTGGTTTCAACATACTCAGCATTTGAGATAATGCAACTCGAAAGTCAGGGATATGGACGAGAACAAAACGTGCATGAATCAAATCAAAAGAATGCTTTTCTAGCTCTAAATATCGAATATCCTCTTGTAAGATTTCTACATTCGATGGCTGGGAGTCTTGTAAAAACCTAGTATCCATGTCTACAGCCACAACATTGCCGCTTTCACCAACGATGTCTGCCATCCATCGCATAATAGAACCAGCCCCTGCGCCTACTTCCAGACATCGCCAACCTGTTGTTAGGCCTGTTGCTAGTATTCGTTTGCGAGTTGCTGGATCGAATACTTTTTCAATTGTTTGCAGTCTTTTCAGTTCCGGAGAATTTTGTGACTTAGCAAATACGTAGCTAGAGTCTGTCACTATCATGTTATCCTACACTTTCTAATTAAACATACCCTGACAGTCTCAAGACTTAGTTGACCGACGAAAAATAACTTTAAGAGTACGTCAGCAATAATCTAATAATTTGTACGGTGCGGTAATCTTTTAGACTGACTCTACTTTTTTAACACATAGAAATCTGTTAGGTAAGAGTCCAATACTTGTCGGTTAAGGGCAAAAGGGGAAGGGGAAAAGGGGCAAGAAAAAACCTTGAACCCTTACCCTTTAACCTTTTCCCCAAACCAAATTAAGAGTTTAAAATCCTTAACCGAGCAGTATTGGGTAAGAGTCCATATATACGAGCAGCCTACGGGAAAGAATCATAACTTTTGACTCTTGACTGTTGACCCTTGAGATTTGACCATGATAAATTACTTAAGACCATGCGGTCGGAAATAATTTAGATGTCCAAAGGCGAAGAAACCAAAGCAAAAATTATCCGACAAGCTGCAGAACTGTTTAACCAACAGGGGTATGCTGGCTCGTCAATTTCGGACATCATGCGGGTGACAGGATTGCAAAAAGGAGGAATTTACAATCATTTTCAAAGTAAGGATGACTTAGCACTACAGGCTTTTGATTTTGCGATCGCCACTGTAACTCAGCATACTAGAGCTGCATTGCGTAGTAAACGCCATGCTATTGAACGTTTACAAGCCATTATTGGAGTATTTAGCAGTTTTGTAGATAACCCACCCATCAAAGGAGGTTGTCCAATATTAAATACTGCAATTGAAAGTGATGATGCTCATCCCGCCTTACGAGAACGCACTCAACAAGCGATGAACTCTTGGCGAGAACTAATTCGCTTAATTATAGAAAAAGGAATTTCTAGAGGTGAAATTCGCGCTGAGGTAGATGCTGATGAAACTGCCACTATCATTATTGCAACTCTAGAAGGAGCGATGATGATGAGTAAGTTATATGATGATACGATTCATATGCAAAGGGCGATTAATCACCTAAATCAATACATCAATAATCAAAGAAATTCGTAATTTTAGCTCATATAAAAAATCATGGTACAAGTCAAAGTATATGGTTTAGCAGATAAATTAAACCCGATTAAAGCGGAGTTATCCAATACTATTCATAGTGCTTTAATTGATGTATTACAAATTAGTCCTGAAAAACGATTTCATCGCTTCTTTCCACTAGAGGCAAATGATTTTTACTATCCTTCGGATAGGTCGCAGCAATATCTCATTATCGAGATTGTGATGTTTGAAGGACGCTCTGTGGAAACTAAAAAACAGTTGATTCGCCAACTTTTTCAAAAGATTAATGAACAGTTTAATATTGCTGTAGCTGATATTGAGATTACTTTTTTTGAAACACCTAAATATAACTGGGGTATTAGAGGCTTACCAGGAGATGAATTAATCTTGAATTATCAAGTGGAAGTTTAAGCATTGCAAATTTTGTAGCTCATTCTATCTGTGGATTGTACGGCATAGCTATAGCTCAATACCCTTGGGTTAAGCTCATTAGCGATTGATTTGTTAGTTATTAAAGAAGCCAGAAGAATTGGGGGATTCTCCCCCAAACCCCCGATTGGGTGACGGTTGCGTCCCCCAAACCCCCTCCAAAATTATTGTTCTGTTTTTTTGTTGAGTAACTAGTTTTTTGGTTTTGTCATCAATTAATTTTCTTAACTGAACTGTATTTAGCTATAGCTACATTGATTATGCTTTTTTTGTAAATAAAAAGACCATATGGTCTTAATTTTTATAAGCAGGAGAAATTATGTTATTGATTGACAACTTGCAAAGACCATTGGAAGTAGAGCTTACCATTCCTGTGAGAACTTATGATATTGATTTTGCTGGCATTGTGAGCAACATAGTTTATATCAGATGGCTAGAAGATTTACGTTTAAAGTTTTTAAATGAACATTTGCCGCTTAATGAACAAATTGAGCAAGGATATATACCTATTGTTGCTGGTACCGAAATTGAATATAAACGTCCAGTAAAACTGATTGATAAAGTTATAGGTCGTTTATGGGTAGGTAGTTTAGGGCGGTTGAAGTGGACTGTACAAGCAGAAATATTAGCTAACAATGTGATAGCTGCGGTAGCTATACAAAAAGGAGCATTTCTCAGTTCTCAAAATAATCGCCCTGTCCCAGTCCCCGAAAAATTACAACAAAAATATTTAGATTATCAGAACGCAAATTTAACAACTTCAACATAATTACTAATTCGTAATTCGTAATTAAACAGAGGATTAGAGTCCCTAAGCTAAGACAGGTTGTGCCGTTATGGGTGGGGTTTAAATCCTCATTGAAAGGGGTGCGTTACGCTGACGCTACGTTAATTTATACGTGAATTTCAAAAATTCAATATAAGCAAGCTCATTCATTTTACATCCAGTCGCTTTGGGCAACTGACTCAGGACTGATAGTAAAATGATGACTTAGCAAATCAAATTACTCCTTTGTGCTGGCTCGTTTGGCAGTTTTTTAGCTAAAATATTAAATAGAGATTACCTATCAAGGTAAATGAGATAACTGCTATTAGCTCTTAGCTAGCATAATTGCATCAAAGATTTTTTAATATTTTTTGATAATAACTTGTAATTTACTGCATAGGTAAATTACACAAACCTGACTTTTCATTTGTTGTTAACTTTTCATTTTTGGTTATGCTTCCAAAATTACGTAAAGGTGTTTCTGTACTACTCGGCATGGGTACTGCTGTAGGTGTAGGATTAACTTCTCTTGCGCCAGCCAGTGCGGTTCCCTGGGGTCAGTTACTATTTAATGGAATTCAGTTGTTGCAACTTTCCAACGTTTCCCCAAAGCAAACAGTTACACTGGGTCAAAATATTCACCAGCAGGTCAAGCAAAATTACAGATTAAATTCAAATTCTCAAACTAATGCTTATGTTAACCGTGTTGGTCAACGGTTAGCTAGAGCTAGTAACTGCTCAGAAATTCCTTTTCACTTTTATGTAGTCCAAGATTCTAGTATTAATGCCTTCTCAACCACAGGGGGTTATGTATATGTTAATACTGGGTTATTAAAAGCAACAGATAACGAAGACCAACTAGCAGCAGTGATGGGTCATGAAATAGGTCATATTTGCAACAACGACCTAATCAATAAATTGAAGCAAACCCAACTAGCACAAGGTGCAGCTTCGCTAGCTGGTTTAGACCAAAGCGCTGTCACTGCGATCGCCTACAAGCTGGCTGTAGATTTACCCAATAGCCGCGAAGCCGAATATAACGCCGATGACAAAGGCTTGCAGTATATGAAACGAGCCGGGTACAATCCAAAAGCTATGCCTGCATTCTTGAAAAAGTTACTTAACCAGTCTTCCCAACCATCATTTTTAAGCGATCACCCAGGAACAAAAGAGCGAATTTCTGTGATTGAAAGAAAAATTGCTGCTGGTAGGTAATTTGTCAGGATGTCAAAAGGTCAAGGGTCAAGAGTCCAAAAGTAGGATGCGTTAGCGACAGCGTAACGCATCATTGTCAATGCTAAAACTAACCCATTTGTAGCGAGCCTGAAGGCATTTTTAGTTAACACCTTCAGGTTTTTGATTAACGAGTTCTCATTGATAGTAAACCTCAACTCATTTATAAAAAACGAGTTGACCTTAATTATAAACAAGCTCTCATTTATAGAAAACATCGACTTATTTATAAAAAATTAGTTGACCTTGATTATAAACAAGCTCTTGTTTATAGAAAACATCAACTTATTTATGAAAAACGAGTTGAGCTTTACTATGAACGAGTTCTCATTTATAGAAAACATCAACTCATTTGTGCCCAACGCCTTGATGTAATATTGATCAGTTCACGAGAAAGCCAGAACCCTTTTACCCTTAACCCTTTACCTTTCCCCAAATCTTCTTTTACCCGACTTTGTAGCTCTGTTGCGAAAGTGATATCGGCGGAGGCTGATATAGGACAATAAAGCTTGTTCAGAATTTGAGCATTATTTTTTGATCAATCACAACTACCCACGGGTAGCAATTAGCTTGTTGGGTATTGAGATATTTACTGATAGGGTCTTCCAGTTTTGGAGTTAATGCGATCGCTCAACTGCTGAACTGAACAGTTACCTTTCTCTCAAGAAGTTCCAAACGTTGGCAAGACCCGTAACCTCATTAACAAAATATTTGGGATTATGGATGTATTACAACGTCGCATGGGTCTTGAGCAAGAGTTTTTCCTAGTAGATGAGACAGGCGAACTCAGCAATCGTGGCGATGAGTTTTTGCAGGGTTGTCATTTGATGGCGGAAACTCAAGGCTTAAACCCTAATTACTTTGTGCCAGAGTTCGTCAAAAGTATTGTAGAAATTAATACTCCACCAGCTTACTCTGGCTCAGAGCTAGCTACAGAGTATTTAAAAAATCTCAAATTGGCGTTAGTTGTAGCGCGACAAATGGGTTTGCGGCTTTATCCTCTGTCTAGCTACCCTTTGCATATTATGCCAGTGATGCGCGACCATCCGAATTATCATATCCAAGCGCGGACAGTAGGCTACGATCGCTTTTTGCACGCGGGGAAATGTACGGGTGTACACCTGCATTTAGAAGTAGCGCCTGGGGTAATCGATTCACGTGTGGCTGTATCCTATGACTCTACAGCAACAGAGCGAGAGGAACTACTTAATATTTACAACTTGGCTACAGCTTTTGACTCAGCATTAATTTCTTTGGGACGTGCTTGTCCTTTTTATGAGGGTGAGGCGATTGGGTTAGCTGCTCACACAATTCGTTATCGTGGTAGCGAAATCTTTGGTTGGGATGGTGTATATACTTATTTACAGCCAGTCGGCGGATTGATGCCTTATGCTGAGAACGTGGAAAGCTTAGTTGAGCAGCAATTTGCCCGCTATTATGCTTGGCTGCAAGCCTTAGATAAAGCCGGAATCGAACGCCAGCAGTTTTTAAAGGCGGGAGGAAGCTTATTTAAATCAGCATGGAATCCCATCAGGCTCAATAAACTGGGTACTGTAGAAATTAGATGTATTGACAGCAACTATCCATCAGTCATTATTGCTGTAATTGCACTTTTAGAAAAAGCTGCCCATCGAGTCAGAAGCCAGCACTTAACAGTTAGACCAGCTAAGGAATTATATACCTTTGAAGTCAGCGGAGATTACCTATGGGTGCCAGATTTTGAATATTTAAATGGCGAACTATTATATGCTGCAGCGACAGAAGGAGTTAAACACCCGAAAGTTCAAGCTTACCTCGATTCTGTATTGCAATTTGCCATTACAGATGGCGGCGAAGGTACAAAGTATTTAACAAAATTGCGATCGCAACTAGACCATTATCACAGTATAGAAGCGGATATTTTGGCAGAATTTACACCTACCACCGCCAAACTTTCTCGAGATGACGGTTTGCGTTTAGTAAGAGAGTGCTGTGACAAATTAGAAGCACAGGTATTACGACTCGATACTCAGCACCCCTTAGCAGCTTTAGATCGGGAAGTTGAGGTTGCTAATTCCGTGAGGCGTTAGGGGTTGGGGACTGGGGACTGGGGATTGGGGACTGGGGACTGGGGATGGGGGACTGGGGACTGGGGACTGGGGACTGGGGACTGGGGATTGGGGATTGGGGATTGGGGACTGGGGACTGGGGATGGGGGACTGGGGACTGGGGACTGGGGATAAGGGGAAAAATAACAAACACCAATTACCGATTACCAATTACCGATTACCAATTACCAATTACCCACTTCCAACAAAAAGCGATCGCACCTCGATGATGAGTCAAAGTGCGATCGCAACCTTAGCCAAAACCTAATTAACCGATATTTACCTTGACAACTTTTTGTTTGTCGGCTTCTGCTTTCGGTAATGTAAGTTTAAGAATGCCATCTTTATATTCGGCTTCTACCTTTTCATGTTGAATTTGGGAAGGTAGGGGAATCACCCGTTGGAATTTACCATAGCGGAATTCCGAGCGAGCTACACCGTTTTCTTCGGTCTTAGTTTCAGATTTCCTCTCACCGCTAATAGAAACTGAATCGGTAGTTACTTCTACATTGATATCTTTTGCTTCCAAACCAGGAATTTCAAGTCTTAGGCGAATTGCATCATCAGTTTCTTCCATTTCCGCAGATGGAACGAAGCCAAATCCGATACCTTCACCACCGTTAGTTGTTGGCATTAATTCCTCGAACAAGCGGTTCATTTGCCGTTGTAAAGTATCAATTTCGCGGAATGGTTCTAAACGGTCAATATCTCGAAATGGATTCCAACGCATAAGTGCCATACTATCACCTCTAAGAAGCAATGTTTGGGTTGAGGAGGCTTAATCTCAAGCTTGGTTGTAGGTAAAAACTCTTGTTGTTGTCAGCAATTAACTTTTTATTTCTTAAAGCTTAATCTCAAGCTTCCTAATTAATAGATTAGTGCAAATTTATCAGTTGGTAAGTTCGGGTTTATGACAAAAACCTATAGCAATACCCGTACCTGTTTATAGCCAGCACAGCCCACAATAATTTTCGGGTAAAAGGGGAAGGGTAAAAGGGGAAAGGGTAACAATACTTGTCGGTTAAGGGCAAAAGGGGAAGGGGAAAAGGGGCAAGAAAAAACCTTTAACCCTTACCCTTTCACCTTTTCCCCAAACCAAATTAAGAGTTTAAAATCCTTAACCGAGCAGTATTGGAAAGGGTAAGGGAAACTACCTTGAGACTTAAATACTACCAAATCACAATAATGTTTGCGATTTTAAAAGTTGGTGGTTAATTAACTTTTTTGGTTGAATAGTTTGTCCTAAGGGTACATACTCGATTGCGAGATTGATGTTATTTTATGGTTGCACAAACTCCTCAATCACAATCGCGATACAAGCTATGACACTCAATTTATATTTACTGCGACATGGAGAAACTACTTTTAGTCAGAGTGGTAATTTCTGCGGTGAGACTGATGCGGAGTTGACTGCGGAAGGGATACAGATGGCGGAGAGTTTCGCCGATGTTTATCAAAAACTGCAGTGGGAAGCAGTTTATGCTAGCCCGATGAAGCGCACAATTGCAACAGCCAAGCCATTCTGTGATGCTATTGGTATGGATATGCAGTTGCGTGATGGACTTAGAGAAGGTAGTTACGGTAGATGGGAAACTAAGAGTAAATCTTTTGCTCAAGAGAAGTATGCAGAGAACTATGTCAAATGGTTGACAGAACCCGCTTGGAATGCGCCTATAGGTGGAGAAACGGCAGTAGATATTGCTAACCGTGCTATGCCTGTAATTGCGGAGATTCAAGAAAAACATCCTGAAGGTAATGTTTTAGTAGTTTCCCATAAAGCTACAATTCGGATTCTGCTTTGCAGTTTACTAGGAATTGATTTAGGACGCTATCGCTACCGAGTGAATATTTTAGTCGCGTCGGTAAGTATGGTGAAATTTGATGTTAATGGCCCTTTGTTAGAAATATTAGGCGATCGCCATCATATACCCGATCATCTTCGCTCTCGTGCGGGAACATAAGGGACTTACTCTTCAAAAAAGATACAATCGCAGATGTAGAGTGGAATGGCACTTACTTAAAGTTTTTGTGCAGCGATCTGGGGTTTGATAGCGTGTCGAGATTTGGTCATGGGAGGATATGAATTGGATCGGCGTTTGAGTACTCTTGGCTCAATGCGATCGCTACCTTGGTGAAGCAGTTTTTGTAAAACTTATACCCAATCACCAAATAGTCATCTTCACTTAAACGCTTTCCCCTGTGAAAATCAGTTTTTGGCAATGATGACTGCGAAAAACCGCCGACTCCCGTTGAGCTTTCACAACTACCAAGTATACATAAGTGCCAAAAACTCTATCTGCTAATGTCACATCTTGTGGTTGCAGTATGCGATTTAAAAAACGATGCTAAATACAGCAATCTTCGGAACCCGGTATTTAATCTGTGAAGATTCCACGCTAAATTTGAATCAGTCAAACAAGAGGTGTTAAGGAAATTATTATTAGTTGGTAATTATACGCCAACTTTTCGGTTAATTTGGCGCGATCGCACCGGAATTGTAAGAGAAAATTCTCCAATTACCTAATATTCAATTAGAAGATTTAGGCGAAGCATTGTTAGATTTTACAAGTCAAGAGGATTTAATAGCTTGCTTACATGGAGTGGAAGAGTAAAATTAAGTGGGATTAATGCGCTTTGCTATCCAATAAAATAATGATGGTAAATATCTTTTAAAATACACCATCAAAATATCAGCACCACCAATATAAACTTCTCGCTGCTGGCGATAAATGCTTTTGATGATTTTTTGCGCGCAAACCTCAGCCGTCATCCCTTTTGCTTGCCCTTCATCCATTTGCCGATATAAACTGCCATCAGCAGTTAAAGCATTCGCGGAAATATTAGTTTTAATTCGACCAGGACAAATTATAGTAATAAAAATCTTATTTTCTGGTTTTAATTCTATCTGTAATGTCTCAAACCATCCATGTAGCGCGTGTTTTGAGGCTGCATAAGCTGAACGTAGCGGAAAGCCAAATTTTCCTACGAGGCTGGAAGTCACCGCAATTTGTCCGCCACCTTGTTTAATCATATATGGCAGAACTTTTTTAGTTATATTAATAGTGCCAAAATAGTTAACTTCCATAATTTTTCTGTCAACTATTTCTTGAGTATCAACAGCTAAAGAACGTTGGCTGATACCTGCATTATTTACTAATACATCTACTTTGCCATAATGAGCTATCGCTGTAGTAACTGCATTCTCTATAGCTATACCATCGGTAATATCTAAGGGAATAATTAAACATTCGCTCTTTATTTGCTGTTTAACTCTTTGCAATTCCTCTTCTTTTCTTGAGGAAATAATTAGCTTTGCACCTTGATGAGCAAATTGATAAGCTAATGCTTCACCAATACCAGATGATGCGCCAGTAATCCAAACAACTTTATCTAAAAAAAGCATTTTGAAAAATATCAACTACGAATTATATAGAAAAAATATCAGATGCTTTACGCTATCGCTAACGCATCCTACGTGAATTGCTACTGAAGTACAAATAAATTTATCTGCGTTAATCATCTTCTATCTACGGTTAATTATTTTTTATGACTGCAAATGTTGTCAACTTTTGAATAGCAATGCTGTGAGATTACAAGCAATGTAACCAATCGCCCAAGGAGATTTATCCTTTAATAGCAATAGTATCTGATTTAGTGTTTCTGGTAGAGTCGCACCATACACCCGCCAGAGATTTTCGCGCAGTTGATGCAAAATGCGATCGCCTACAATATCATCGCTACCGGGACGCAGTAACCAATGGGTTCGCAAAACCTTAAAATGATGAATCTCATGAGTCTGCGCTACCTGTTGCATCTCTTTTGCAGCCTGTTCTACCAATTCATCGGTGACAATTTTCATCACTAAGGGTTGCAAGGTAAATGAGGCTTCTGCCATACCCACCCATTTTTCTAAAAGCGATCGCCTTTCTAATGCCATAATTGCTTCTAACACCATCGCTGGATCAACGGATATCAGCAGATGGGTTTGCAATCGCGAGAATGATACAGGTTCTTGCCAAATAGCTAGCCAGTAGAGAATATCCTGTTGTAATTCCGAGAGTTGCTGGAATTGCTGTTTTAAGATAAAACGTAAGCGATCGCCAATCACCAGGGTATTCTGACTCAAAAATGCGGTGATGTTCCCCGCAAATACAGACTGAATTAATGGGGTGACAAGTTTTAGCGCTAGGGGATTACCGCGATAAAGTTGAATTAAGGCGGAAATTCCCAGTTGTTTAGAAGTAAATCCTCTAGATTGCAATAGTTCTAAAGCCTCGGCTTTTGGTAAACCCTTGAGACTTACACAGCTAACTGTTTGATTGTTGATTTCAATCGCGCTTGGTTGTTCGCGACTGGTAATCAGGATACAACTTTGATGGCGATCGCGGCTAATTTTCTGAATAAATTGAATATATTCTGGCTGCGACAAAACCCCATCTAAACCATCGAGGATTAGCAGACAGCGATGTTTGTGCAAATGGTGTAAAAATTGCGCTGTTCCTTGCTGGATATCAGCAATAACAGTTTCCTCAAAGTTATGCACCAGCGTATCCAGCAGCGATATTAGGGAAGGTACAGCAGAAAGCGATCGCCAAATCAAACAATCAAATTTTGACTGCATCCGATCCGCCACAGCCAGCGCTAAAGCAGTTTTACCAATCCCCGCAATTCCAACAATAGTAACTACTTTACAACCAGCTAAAATCCATTCTTCTAGCTGTTGCAATTCCTGATTGCGCCCATAAAAGCTTTCGACATCCGGTGCATCATGCCAATCAATGTAGGGTTGAGAGAAGTCTGCAATAACTTCTAATTCTAGCCCAGAAGCATCTGCGATCGCTTCCCAATCGGTAATGCCAACAGCTTCGCAAATAGCAATGAAGATTTCGCGCTGAATGCGATCGCCTTGCCAAAATCGACGTAAAGTAGCTCTAGAAGTATGGGCATCTTGCCACCATCGCGCCGTACTGGTTTTCGTCCATCCCAGACGTTGGCGCGCCTTGTCTACAATTGTTAATCCTGCTGTCGATGCCCTCAGCGAGTTTGACATACAATTTTTATATTATGTTCGATAAATTACAGCGTTTTTTAAATAAATAAAGCAGATGGCTAGTAGTCTGACAAGGGAACTATGCTAGGTGCATTAAATTTTCTAGTTCTCTTCTTTTCCTCTTTCTTTGAGTACTTCGTGTCTTCGTGGTTCGTTTCTTCACCCAGCAAAGTTGAGTTGCCAGACTACTAGGGCAAAACAATATTTGTTGCCCTACAATCGACGATAAGCTTTACCTCACAAACTTGCAATTTGCTGTATAAAAACTCAACCCACAAGCAGATGCAGTTTCCAAGTAATGGCGGCACTATGCCCTGTGTCTCTCCACCCACAAAGTAAGAAAGTTTACCGCCGACATTTTATAAATTTTTAGTCAAGACTTTAACTTTAACAAGACTTACGCAACTGGTACACCAAACTTCTTGTTTAAGAGTCAACAGTCAACAGTCAAGGGTCAAAAATTCAGGTTTTTTGGACTTTTGACTCTTGACTCTTGACAGCCTAAACGAGAAAAATGTGACACTTGCGTAAGTCCTATTTAAATATCCGGACTCAACTCTTTAGTAAGAGAAAATTATTTTGTGATAATTTCTTCAATATTGTGCTGTTGAATTCGTTGATGAATTAACCCATTAGCAGGAGGTTATCACCAGTAAATCATTTTATTTTAGTAATAGTCAGACCAATACAACATGGTTTGAACTAGCATTTATGGTAGAGAGGTATAAATCATGTTGAACCTGATATTTACCCGCTTTTTAAAAGTAACAGCCTTGGGTTTTTCAACAGCTTTTTTATTAGCAGGTCAAAATGCTGTTAATGCTCAACAAATACCAAGCTTAACACCACAACAAGCGCAACATTTATCTCGTGACTTAGTACCATCAAGTTCCGAGCAATTTTTTAGACAAGGGCAATATTTGATGGAGAGAGAAATTCAAAATCTCCAAACAAGACAAATTGAACCGAAGGAACCAGTGCTAAAGATAAACTCACTACCGCAGATTAAAAAAGACAATCTACCTAGCAAAAACCCTAATACATTACCCAATTGATAATTAGGATTCTTGCGAGTAAAATTGCCCATAACTTTTAGTATTTGTATAGTGGAGTAGCACTTACTCAAGTAAACGTTGTTGCCCAGATCCCCGACTTTTTCAAAAAGTCGGGGATCTAAATCTCGCTAAAATACTTGATATTCATTGGAAGTCGGCGGGAAACTCCATCCCCTTGTGGGTGAAGAGGGATAGCCGCCCGCCGACTTGGGGCATTGGGCATTGGGCATTGGGAACTCTTACCCATGCCCCATTCCCCATTCCCGATGCCCTAAAACTCCATCCCCTTGTGGGTGGAGTTTTTCATTTGTAGGGTGCGTTACGCCAAAGGCTAACGCACCTGTGTATTTCATCAATCAAATACTATTTTTATAACAAAAATTGTCAGCAAGTAATTATTTGCCATATTCATGGTCATACTCAATTTTACCGTAGTCTAACTTGATGACCCGATCCGCTAAATGAAAATAGCGATCATCGTGGCTAATTGCAATCACCGTTTTACCTTTAGCTCGCAATTCTGCTAATAGCTGAGTGTAGAATATTTCTTTGAATAATGGGTCTTGGTCTGCTGCCCATTCATCAAATAGATAAATTGGTCTATCTTCTAATAAAGCTGTGAGTAAAGCCAACCTTTTACGCTGTCCTTGAGAAAGAGAAGTGGTAGAAAGTTTGCCATTTTCTACTTTTACTTTATGGTCAAGTTGCAGTTGCTTTAAGTATTTTGTAGCTTGAATATCTAAATCAGGATTTTCTATGCCTAAAAGTTCATCAAATAAATAGAAATCAGAAAACACTACAGAAAAATGCTGGCGATACCATTCTCGATTTTGTTCGTTAATTGGCTCACCATCTAATAAAATCTCTCCTTTTTCAGGGATGTAGAGTCCAGTAATTAGCTTTGCCAGAGTCGATTTACCGCTACCATTACCACCTACAATAAATACCAATTCTTGCGGAGACAATTTTAAATCAATAGGGCCAAGAATAAAACTACTATCTTCTTGCTCGGTGTAATATGTATGGCTAATTCCCTTTAGTTGTAGAGTCTGCCAAGTAGATTTAAACTTGGGCGGTACTGTTGTCGATACTTCCGCACGACTAGCTAAAGATAAACCAAGAGATTCTATCTTTTGCAAAGCGACATTAGCTTTGCTGATTTGCGGCAGATTGTTGATAATATTGTCCATTGGCAACATCAAATAAGTAAAGGTCAAGATGAAGCCAGAAAGAGTTTGTGGACTAATAGTTAGTAGTTTAGGTAATGCAAACAGTAAAAAACCGATCGCAAAAAAGAACAGTAGCTTTCCCCAGCTTGTAGTGGTAGCAAATAGGGTAAGTCCTTGGACATTGTGATTGCGGAAGTTATCGGCTGTGGTTTGCAGGTTTTTGGTTAAAAATATTTGACGGCGTTGATAATTAAGTTTAAGTTCCTTAACTCCGCCAGTGATGGTGCCTAAATGCTTAAATAAAACATCTTGATCCTCACGTGCTAACGCCAGCAATTTCTCGCCTTTATTCAACAACCATTGGCAGCTACCTACACCTACCAGCATCAAAACAATAACGGAGAACAGTACAACCCAAGATAGCCAAGTAATATACACCAGGCAACCCAAAACCATTGAAATATCAATGCACAAGAAAGGAATGATATACACCGCATTCGCTACAGCTTGTACATCCTCTGTGAGAGTTGCTAATAGTCGAGGATTGCCTAAATGTTCTAAATGGCTTAACTCCGAACCCAGTATTTGACGGCTTAAACCCATCCGTAATTGCAAAATGGCATTTTGTGAGAGGCGAACCAACATCACCTGAGAAATGATACTGGTAACTAATGCAATTATGGACAAACCGACAAAGCCCCAAGCTATAACTGTTAGGGGTGACGAGGTACCGGGATTAGCAGCAGAACTAATGAGGGCAATTAATCCCGCACTACTACCACCACTCAGGAATCCAGTAACGATCGCGATCGCAACAAGTCCCCATGAAGAACGTAAAAGAAAATAAATCAGATTCATGAAATATAATTACCGATTGCTGGCTAGCGCTCTCCAGGGGTAAGAAAGAAATGGATATTGTTAACCCTTTATTATTCCATTCTATAAACAGAATTTATCAGTTTTTCAGGCACAGCAATAGTTTCAGGGAACAAGATCTGCCTGCTACTTGTCAAACGAATGGTTCATAAAATAAGGTCGTCATGGGGAATGGGGAATGGGGACTGGGGATTGGGTAATGGGTAATAGGTAATTGGGTTTTGCTATTTCTCTCTCATCTCCCCCATCCTCCTCATCTCCCTCATCCCCCTCATCCCCCTCATCTTCCTCATCCCCCTCACCTTTCTCACTTGCTTCTCCTCACCAACTCCCAATGATCAAAATGTTTCGCTTGTTATTCCGTAAAAAACTACGTTACTGCTATTTAATAGCAATTTTTATTACTACATTACTACTGGCAGTTACGCCCGCAGTCTATTCCGCAGAAACCTTTCCCCCAATACAATCTCAGGTTCTCCCGCCTCAACCGACAAGAGAGTTCCGGGGTGCATGGATTGCGACAGTTGCTAATATTGATTGGCCTTCCAGACCAGGATTAACATCATCACAGCAGCAAGCAGAACTGATTGCTATGCTCGATCGCGCTGCGTCTTTAAAATTGAATGCAGTGATTTTGCAGGTACGCCCAGCTGCTGATGCTTTGTATGCTTCTGCTTATGAACCTTGGTCGGAATTTTTGACCGGAGAAATGGGTAAAGCACCATTCCCAAATTACGATCCCTTAGCTTTTGCAGTTGATGAAGCACACAAGCGCGGCATAGAATTACACGCTTGGTTTAATCCCTACCGCGCCCGTCACGGTCAATCAAAATCAGCAGTAGCGGCTAACCATGTTAGTAAAGCGCATCCCGATTGGGTGAAGAAGTATGGTAGATATCTTTGGTTAGATCCAGGTGAACCAGAAGTTCAAGACTATACTGTCAATGTGGTGATGGATGTCGTCAAGCGCTACGACATAGACGGAGTCCATCTTGACGATTATTTTTATCCTTATCCAGAACAAAATAGTAGAGGTACGATAGATTTTCCTGATGCACCCAGTTGGCAGAAATACCAGCAAACTGGAGGGAAACTCAGCCGTGATGACTGGAGACGGGAAAACATCAATACATTAGTCCAACATCTATATCAAGCAATTAAACAGGAAAAACCCTGGGTCAAGTTTGGTATTAGTCCTTTCGGTATTTGGCGGCCAGGCTACCCCTCTCAGACAAAGAGTCTCAATGGTGGCGGGTCTTTTGATGCTTACAACCAGTTATATGCTGATTCCCGTCAATGGTTAATTAATGGCTGGTTAGATTACTTTTCGCCGCAGTTATATTGGAGAATTGACAAGCCTCAACAAAGTTATCCGGTTTTGCTCAATTGGTGGATTCAGCAGAACCAACAAGGAAGACATATCTGGCCAGGTAATTTTACTAGTCGTGTAGGCGATCGCAGTTCTGCTGCTTGGCCAGCCAATGAAATTATCTCTCAAATTAAGTCAACGCGTAATTCTGCAGGCTCAACAGGCAACATTCACTATAGTATGAAGCCGATCATGCAAAACCGCGATCGCATCTCCAATTTACTAGAAAAGGAAGCTTACTCTACTCCTGCGCTGATTCCCGCTTCTCCCTGGTTAGACAAGACACAACCTGCTCAACCTGTACTCAACGTTGAGCGAGATACAACAGGTAAAATCAATAAACTCACCTGGCAATCTCCAGCACCAGAAAAAGCTTGGTTATGGGTAATGCAAACCAAAACTGGCAATCAGTGGAATACAACCATCCTTCCCGGATCGCAAACTTCCTACTTATTCAATAGTGTTAACTCTCCAGCCAAGATTGATAGCGTCGCCATTTCCGCAGTCAATCGCTATGGTACTCAGGGACAAACAGCACTTGGGAGTTAGGAATTAGGAATTCTTGTACAGACGCGATTCATCGCGTCTCCCCAACTCATGTAAAATCAATTCCGTAGATTCAAAGTGATTACCAGCTAAATATGAAACTAATCCCGAAGGGGTGCAGCATTGTTTTACAGCTATTGGCGACGGTAGCTTTAACTACTCCGGCATTAGCGGAAATTGTGAATATTAACCTGCTGCAACTAAATGACATCTATGAAATCACTCCAGTAGAAGGGGGAACTCGTGGCGGGTTGGCGCGTGTCGCTACCCTACGTCAACAACTTTACAAAGCCAACCCTCGTACATACACGGTGTTAGCAGGAGATGCATTTAGCCCTTCGGCTTTAGGAACTGCGAAAATTAATGGTGTACCGCTAGCCGGTCAGCAAATGGTAGCGGTGATGAATGCTGTCGGCTTTGACTATGCGACTTTTGGTAATCATGAATTTGATTTACCAGAACATCTGTTCTATCAAAGATTGCAAGAATCTCGCTTTCGCTGGGTATCGAGTAATGTATCAGATAGCAAAGGACAGCCTTTCAAAAGTGTACCGCGTTCCATTGTCTTGAATGTCAAAGGCGATCGCGGTGCTGTAGTCAGGGTAGGTTTAATTGGTCTTACCTTAAATAGTAATCCAGCTAAGTACGTTAGTTACACAGATCCCATTGCAACAGCTCAACAGCAAGTCAAGGAACTGAAGGGGAAAGCGGATATTATAGTTGCCATTACCCATTTGCCCTATAGCAGCGATATCCAACTAGCGGAAGCTGTACCAGAAATTGATATTATTCTGGGTGGTCACGAGCACGAAAATATCCAGGCATGGCGGGGTCGAGATTTGACCCCAATTTTTAAAGCTGATGCTAATGCTCGTACAGTTTACATTCACCAATTGATTTACGATACTGTCAAAAAAAGTTTGGCAGTTAACTCTCGGCTAGTACCAATTACCGAAAAAATTCCTGACGAACCAAAAACAGCAAAGGTAGTCAGAGAATGGCTAGAAAAAGGTTATCAAGCATTCCGCGCCAACGGTTTTAATCCAGATCAGCAAATTGCGAAACTTTCATTTGCTTTAGATGGTTTAGAATCTAGCGTTCGCAATAAATCCACCCAGTTAACAGATTTAATTGCAGCGGCGATGTTGAAAGAAGTACCTGATGCCGATTTGGCCGTATTTAATGGTGGTTCAATTCGGATTGATGATGTGATTCCACCCGGCCCAATTACTCAATATGATGTGATTCGCATACTACCTTTCGGCGGTAAAGTTGTGGCGATAGAGATAAATGGAGCGCTGTTAAAAAGGCTATTGGATCAAGGACAACTTAATAAAGGTACTGGTGGCTATTTGCAAACAGCCAAAGTCACTCAAGAAACCAATTCAGGAAATTGGTTAATTAATGGTCAACCACTTGATGTTAAAAGAACTTATAAAATTGCTACTACTGAGTTTTTAATTAGTGGAAAAGAAATAGGATTAAATTTTTTAAATTTGCAACAGCCAGGTATTAAGTTGATGGCAGAGAAGCGGGATATTCGTTTTGTTTTAATTGACCAGATGAAGAGTCAATAATAAACCATTATTATTCCCAATCTTCTAAAGCGATTTATTCGGTTAGTCCATCATATAAGGTCTAGTTGTGTGTTGTGCAAAGGATAAAAATTTGCACTTGATTGGGGTTGTAGTTTTGGTTGGTGATGTGATGTTTATTCCTTAGGCGCTAAAAACGACACGAAAACTAATGTAGAAGTTATGCTTATCTACTCCGATGCTGCTGCGATTTGCACTGCGACAGTAACCTGGAACATTGAACCAAGAACCACCGCGTATCTGTCGATAGCTACTATCTCCAGCAGTTAACCAAGCACTACCATCAGTAGGTGCACCTTGGTAATTTTCATGATAATAATCTTCACACCACTCCCAAACATTGCCATGCATATCATATAACCCAAATAAATTAGGTGAAAAACTACCTACTTGTGTTGTCTGCTGGCGATATTGACCCTTTGAACCAAAATCGTATGTATAATTTCCGTCATAGTTGGCTAAGTTAGTGGTAATGGTTTCACCAAAAGAAAAAGGTGTAGTAGTTCCAGCACGACAAGCATATTCCCATTCTGCTTCGCTAGGTAGCCGATAGATGCGTCCTGTTTTCTTACTCAATCTTTGACAAAATTCTATTGCTTGATTCCAACTTACTTGTTCTACAGGATGTTTCTCACCTTTGAATTTGGAGGGATTACTATCCATAATTGCTTGATACTGCGCTTGGGTGACTTCATATTTACCTATGAAGAAGCCAGACACCTTAACTTCATGCTGCGGTTTTTCTCGTTCGTACCCTTCTCCTTGCGGTGAACCCATCATAAATGTACCGCTAGGAATAGATACCATTTCTAGAATCACTCCTTTTCCTAAGTCTTCTATAAAGAAGTTTGCTCTGCGAGATTGTAAGTAACATTCTATACCTCTTGCATTTACATTTCTGGTATTAAACTCAAAAGTTTTTAAGGGTAAAGTATTACGTTCTTGGCTGAGTTGAACCGGAGTAGATTTAGGTTGTAAAACTACTGGAATTTTTTTCTGAGAATCTAAATCTTGTAAAACTTGTGTGGCTGATTGATATCTTTCCCTAGCGACGTGTTTAAGCAACTTATCAAGAATTTGTCCTAACTCATCACTCAGCGTTACACCTTTTTCCTGCAATCTTTCGCGCCATAACCATTCAGCATTATAAGCATCATAAAGGCGATCGCAGAGGTTTCCATTTGCATCTTGTGTAGTCAAGGATTGAGTTAACAAACGCGCACAAGTTGCACCCAAGGCATATAAATCACTGGCTGGTGAAGCAAATCCTGCCATTTGCTCACTTGGCGCATAACCGATAGTATAAATTCCTGTAGCTTGTCTGGCTAAACTCGTTTGGGTAACTTGTTTTGCACCACCAAAGTCAATTAACACCAGTTTGCCATCTTTTTGACGGCGCATGATATTTTCTGGTTTAATATCTCGATGAATGACGTTGCGATCGTGGATAAATTGCAGAACTGGTAATAAATCAACTAAAAGTTGCTGAATTTGTTCTTCGCTAAAGGCTTGTTGGTGTAGTTCTGCCAATAAAGTCTGTCCTTGAACAAATTCTTGTACTAAATATAAGCTTGAGCCTTGTTCAAAATAAGCCAATAACCTAGGAATTTGAGGATGATTTTCTCCCAATTCAAACAGACGTTTTGCTTCTTGTTTAAATAATTCTGCTGCTTTAGTTAATGCGGCGGTTCCCGATACTTGAGGAAAGAATTGTTTGATCACACAAGCATCATCAAATCTACCTGTGTCTTCTGCGGCGTAAGTCTTGCCAAACCCGCCTTCACCTAATAGTTTTAAGACGCGGTAGCGGTTTCCCAGTAGCTTACCAAAGTTGCTGTGTCCGCAACTCATGCAAAAATTGTTACTATCAGGGTTAAAGGGATTTGAGCAATGAAGATTTTGACAGATTTGCATAATTTGGGATTATTAAGGTTTTCTGCTTTATAATTCCCAAAGTTCAGGCAGAAAATTGCCGATTTTTTGAACGCAAATAAAATTCATTTCAATATCTATAGAATCCTCAAGCCTCTAGATTTATCTATGGAGTCAATCCAAAATCCAAAATTGTTTGACCTTTTCGCAATATAGGAAGCCAAGTTGAGAAATCAAATTAGTAATCAAATTCTGGATCATCCTTTTACAGATTATTGGGATGTTTTTGTTCTCAAACATCAGCATCCTATTAATATAGCTTTGCATATCTTAGGTATATTCTTTTTCTACGGATTGCTGTTTTCTGCTTGGAAGCTACAAAACTTATGGTTACTCTTAGGCTTACCATTAACTCAGCTAATTGGGTTAACCGGACATTTCTTATTTGAGCGTAGCCATATAGATTTACAAGATGCTGTGTTTTCTTGGCGAGCTTCTTACTGTTTAGGTAAAATGCTATTTAGGGTATTCATAGGTAAATATCAAGATGATATTCGCCAAAGACAAGAAATATTGAATAATTATCAGTCCTCTAAAGGCTGAAGTATGAAGTAAAAATATAAATAAGTAATTATGCAAATATTTAACAACTGGAATATAGTTGCTAAGGGCTGGTATATTGCTTGTACGAGTAAAGAATTACCTCAAAAACAAGCCAAATCTGTAGAAATTTGTGGTCAAAGGATTACCATATTTCGTGGTGAAGATGGACGAGTAAGAGCTTTAGATGCTTACTGTCCACATTTGGGAACAGATTTAGGAATTGGGCAAGTTCAGGGGAATTGGATTCGTTGCGCGTTTCATCATTGGGCGTTTGATGAAACAGGTATTTGTAAAAATATTCCTTGCCAATCAGAGATTCCGAATCAAGCCAAAGTTCAAGCTTATGCAACAGCAGAAAAATATGGTTTTATCTGGATTTATCCTGATGCTGTAGCGCCAGAAGGTGTGGCAGATTTTGATGAATTAAAGGGTAAAGAAATTGTTGCTCAACCTGATAAAGCATTTGAAAGAAGCTGTCATCACCATATTTGTATGATGAATGGGATTGATGCTCAACATTTAAAAACAATTCATCATTTAGATATCAAAATGGATTTGTCGCTACATCGTAGCGAGTTAGGCACACAAATTGACTTTACAATGCGGGGACAATTTCCCCAAACCACCTGGCGAGAAAGGTTAGGAAACAAATTTCTAGGTTCTAGCTATGAATATTTGATGCGCTATGCTAATGGGTGTATTGGGTTGTTAACAATGATGAAAAATGTCCGGCTATTTCCGCCGTTGCACATGATATATGCTTATACTCCCATAGCACCTGGTAGAACGCGCATTCAACCTATTTATGTAACTGCAAAACGTAACGGATTTGTGGGATATTTGCTCAGTAAGTTTTTGCTATTTTGTACTCGCTTGGCTTACTATATGCTCAGAGATGAAGACGGCAAGATTTACGATAATATTCGCTTTAATCATAAATTACTTTTGAGTATCGATCAGCCTTTAGCTAAATATATGGAGTATGTTAACCAACTAGAACCTTCTCGCTGGTCAAAATCTGGGGTAAATTCAAAAGTTAAGATTCAAAATTAAGTTAATAAAATCAAATCCTAACGTGGAATGACACATAAATATACGCTAGAGGACACGGCATTGCCGTGCCCCTACAATCTTTCGTATTATGTTTTAAAATTGGTATAATGTACCATCAATGCGGCAGTGCGCTGCGCGAAAACACACCCTAGCAATTACCAATTACCAATTTCTAAATTCCTAAAGCTGTTCTAATATTTTGCACAATTACTTGTGGTGATTCTGAAATATCTATATATAGGGTGTCTAATGGCTCTTCCAGAGTATGGAATTGGCTATCTAATAAAGTTGCACTCATATAATGATTTTGGCGTTCTTGCAAGCGCTTTTGGATTAACTCATAAGACCCTTTGAGGTAGACTATTTTGACGAGGTTGCTATCCACTAACAAAACTTGGCGATAGCTGTCTTTTAATGCTGAGCACGCTAACACCACATTTTGATTTTCTTGTAGCCAGGTTTTAATAGCTGTTTGCAAATCTTGCAACCAAGGTATTCTGTCAGCCTCCGTTAAGGGGATACCACTCCGCATTTTTTCTACATTCTCTGGTGAGTGGAAACTGTCAGCATCGCTAAATTTCCAGTGTAAAGCTTCGGCTAGCAGTTTTCCGATGGTGGTCTTACCAGAACCAGAAACACCCATTACCAGAATAATCATTTGACAAATATCTCAATTTTCCTAATAATTAATATTATCATGCACACGTGTGCATAAAGCGTAGTAAGATAATAAATGAGCAAAAGAAAAATCTCCATAGAAGATATTGCTCGGAAAGCAGGTGTTTCGCATACCACGGTTTCACGTGCTTTGCGAGATAGTCCGTTAATTAGCCCTAAAGTGCGAGAAGAAATTAAACAACTAGCGCGGGAAATGGGCTATGTTCCCAATGGGATTGCTCAAAGTTTACAAACTCAAAGAACTAATACCATTGGGGTAGTAGTAACTTCAATTGCAGATCCGTTTTTTGCGGAGGTAGTAGAAGGAATAGAACAGATAGCTAGATCCTCAGGTTTGAGTGTGTTGTTAAGTACTTCCCACCGAAATGTTGAGCAAGAAATAGCAGCGATTGATAATTTTTATCGTCGTCGGGTAGATGGTATTTTAGTAGCTGATTCTCGAATTAATACAAACCATACCCAGCAAATAGGGCAAATAGCTACACCCACAATTTTTATTAATAGCCAAACTGCAAACCAACCCGAATCTTTTCACTCAGTCAGAATAGATGATTACTTAGGAGCTAGGTTAGCTGTAGAGCATTTAGTCAGCTTAGGACATACTTCTATAGGCTACTTGGGTGTAGGCGATCGCAGTTTATCAAATCAGTTACGCCTAGAAGGTTATCAAACGGTTCTGAGTGAAGCTAATCTACCACAGATAGATGATTGGATAGCAATTAGAGAAGAAGATAATACCAGAACCAGTGATGTTGTCACCGGACAACAGATGCTACCTCAGTTAGTCAAAGCTAACGTAACAAGCATCTTTTGTTACAACGATATGGTAGCAGTGGGCGCGCTCTTAGCCTGTAAAAAATTAGGTATTTCCGTCCCGCAGGATTTAAGTTTAGTAGGATTTGATGGTATTGCTTTAGGCGGTTATATTACGCCACCGCTAACAACAGTCCGTCAACCAATGTTAGAAATTGGTCGCGCAGCTATGCAAATATTACTTGATTTATTACAGGATAAAACTGTAGAAAATCGCGTTTTATCTCCTTATTTAATTGAGAGAGGAACTACGGCGAGGAAATTGGTAATGGGGAATGGGGAATGGGGAATGGGGAATGGGGAATGGGGAATGAGTAATGAGTAATGAGTAATGAGTAATGAGTAATGAGTAATGAGTAATGAGTAATGAGTAATGAGTAATGAGTAATGAGTAATGAGTAATGAGTAATGAGTAATGAGTAATGAGTAATGAGTAATGAGTAATGAGTAATGAGTAATGAGTAATGAGTAATGAGTAATGAGTAATGAGTAATGAGTAATGAGTAATTGAAAAATTCTAATACAATACGGCGGAAATAAGCAATCTCTGATTCAACAATTAAAGACCTAAATTGTATTCATTTTTTCACTACTGTGCTAATCCAATGGAAACCATTCTGTCTCATAAATGCTAATATTAATTTCTTTAAAATCAGCGGCAAACATAAACTCTAAAACATAGATTACACCAGAAATATTTAATTACTAATTACCAATTACCAATTACCAAAATAAACTTTATTGAACAATAAGATGTTAACTAAAAAACGTAGTTTATCAAGCGATCGCTGTTTTGCTCCAGAACCAGTACAGCGACAAATCGCGCGTCAATTTTTTGACAACATATCTACTCTACCCCTAGTCTGTCCACATGGTCATGTAGAGCCAGCTTTGTTAGCGAATCCCGCCGCCCGATTTGGTTCGCCAACGGAATTATTGATCATTCCCGACCACTATATTTTTCGGATGCTTTATAGTCGGGGCATACCTTTAGAAGCTCTCGGCATACCTACCAAAGATGGTACACCCATAGAAACTGACCATCGCCAAATTTGGCAGATATTTGCAGACCATTTTTATCTATTTCGCGGTACACCCTCTGGTTTGTGGCTGAAAGATGAACTAATCAATGTCTTTGGTGTGGATGAGCCTTTAAATTCGCGTAATGCTGGCAATATCTATGATTATCTAGAAAAACAGTTAGCTTTACCAGAGTTTTCACCCCGGGCTTTATTTAAACGCTTCAATATAGAAGTGCTTTGTACCACTGATGCAGCTAGCGATAATTTAGAACACCATCAATCCTTACACCGAGAGCATTTTACCCAAATTAGACCAACTTTTCGACCAGATGCAGTTGTCAACTTAGACGTTCCCGGATGGCGGGACAATCTGGTTCAGTTAGAAAGGGCTGTAGGTAGAGAAATTAATACTTACGCCGCTTTTATCCAAGCTTTAGAAGAACGTCGGGCTTTCTTTAAAAAGATGGGTGCAACAGCTACTGACCACAGTGCTGCTACACCTTATACAGCACGCCTTGCTGACCAAGAAGCCGAAGCTATCTTTGCCAGAGCATTAAATAATAAGCTCAATTCCAGTGATGCAGAGCAGTTTACTGGTCATATGTTCATGGAAATGGCGCGAATGAGCGTGGAAGATGGCTTAGTGATGCAGATGCATTGCGGTATTATGCGTAACCATAACCCGGCTATCTTTGAGCGATTTGGGTCTGATAAAGGTGCAGATATTCCTGTACAAATCGAGTGGACGCAAAATCTGCGTCCGTTGTTAAATGCTTACGGTAATAATAAAGACTTCCATTTAATTTTGTTTGGCTTGGATGAAAGCACATATAGTCGGGAGTTAGCGCCGCTAGCTGGGCATTATCCCGCTGTATTGCTTGGGCCGCCCTGGTGGTTTCACGATAGCGTTAATGGTATGGAGCGCTACTTCAATCAGGTAATGGAAACTGCGGGGCTTTACAATACTGCTGGATTTAACGATGATACACGGGCTTTCGTTTCCATTCCCGCCCGTCACGCTGTTTGGCGGCGTGTAGCTTGTAATTGGTTAGCAGGGTTGGTAGTCCGCGGGTTAATTGAGGAAGAGGAAGGCTATGACATGGCTGCGGCTGTAGCTTACGACCTCGCAAAGAATGCTTATAAATTGCAGAGACGCGATTAATCGCGTCTGTACAAGAGTGCTGAGTCGAGAGAATAGGGCTAGGGGGTGTTTTTAAATTACTTGTTTAGGCTTCTAAATTGCTAGATCCCCCTAAATCCCCCTTTTAAGGGGGACTTGAAGACTCTTATTGCTCCTTTGTAGGGGTTGGGGGGATCTAAGGCTTTGAAAACAGTTTGAGGGGAATTATTAATGCCGAATTTAATATTGGATAAACTTTTTAGCCTGCAAGGCCAGGTAGCAGTAATTACAGGTGCATCGGGTGTGTTGGGTGGTGCGATCGCACGCGGTTTAGGTTTGGCGGGGGCGCGGGTGGCTGTTCTGGGGCGCAATGAGGCAAGGGCGGAGGCGGTAGTTAAGGATATTATCGCTAATGGTGGGGAAAGTGTGGCGGTGTTGGCAGATGTGAGCGATCGCGCGCAATTAGAAATCGCCAGAGATGCGGTTTTACAGCGTTGGGGTCAGATAGATATTTTAATCAATGCGGCTGGTGGTAATGTCCCGGCTGCCACAATTACACCTGATGCTACTTTCTTTGATATGCCACACACAGCTTTTGAGCAGGTGGTAAGTCTGAATTTGGTGGGGACTTTATTACCTAGCCAAGTTTTTGGTCAAGCAATGGTAGAAAAAAATCAGCCTCGGGGTTGTATTGTGAATATTTCTTCTATGTCTGCTATCCGTGTAATTACTCGGGTGGTGGGTTACTCAGCAGCGAAAGCGGGGATAGATAACTTTACGCGCTGGCTAGCGGTAGAACTCGCACAAAAATATGGAGCCGGATTGCGGGTGAATGCGATCGCACCTGGTTTCTTTATTGGCGAACAAAATCGAGATTTACTGCTAAATCCTGATGGTAGTTTAAGCGATCGCGGACAAAAAATTATTGAACATACCCCAGCCGGACGTTTTGGCGAACCTGAAGAATTACTCAGCACAGTAATTTGGTTATGCAGCGCTGGTTCTAGTTTCATCAACGGCGTAGTTGTACCTGTAGACGGTGGTTTTAGCATCTACAGCGGCGTTTAACGTAGAGACGCGATTCATCGCGTCTTTAAATCGCGTCTCTTATGGAAAATCAAATAATGTTTGCGACACATCAATAATATTCTAGAGGGCAAGGCACTGCCTTGCCCTCTAGAATCTGTCACATTCTTTTTTCAAGTTGGTATAAGGTAACAGAGACAAGTTTCCCCAAAAACTAGTTCTTAATCAAGGAGTTGTAGCAATTTGATTATCCAATTTTGGCAAAGACAAAGCTCTGATTCTTTTTCCTATGCTACCTCTGCTTTTAATTTTGCTCACCCATGAGTATTACTTCTGCTTTTGTTCAGATGGAGCAGCTTGTGGTAATACAGATTGGTCTTGATCGGCAGTGCTTAGAGGTACGTTTAAATGTTTCCTTGCCATCTGTTCAGCTATTGAGCGGTCTTGTTCGTTTTCAAACTGACTTTCATCTAACAAATGCTCGCTCGTAGCTGCTTGATCTCGGTTGGGCTTGCTGCCATTTTTCCACCTGTATTTAAAGTCCATAAGTTCCAAAGCAAGTAAACTGCAATTTGTTGCTACGGTCTTAATAGTAGGTAGAAATAAAATATTGTGCTTCTACCATAAGTTCAAACTAGATTAGTACCTCAAAGTAGAAGTCAAAACCGCATCTGGTAATTCCATCTCTTTAGAAACAGTCTTTAAAGCTTCAGCCTAATGCTTCTAGTAGAAGAGACAGTTAATCATAAATGCATATACTGCAATTACCAAGCAATAGTTTGACGGGCTTCTAGTACCAGACCTACTAGAAGCTTTTTCTAATTATCTATTAATCTGATTGAAACATCTATCAAAAGATATAAAAAATTTGTCATTCTTAACTAAATTAAGACTTAAGCAAGCCAGAAATAACAAGGATTAACGTCCAGATAAATTGAGTGCCAAAGATTATCCCCCTAGTGTCAGCCTTTATGCCGTGGAAGCTGTGGAAGTCAACCAGCCATTGGGTACTGAACCAATTCAAGGCGCGATTGTTGACCACCCACCAAGTTGTTTGTCTCGAACAAGCTCTATAAATCAATTAGATGGTACACATGGCGATGGCGAATTGAACAACTTATTTGCCATCCTCAAAACTGCCGCTTTAAATCTCGAAACCACTCAGCTTGAGTCGATTGCCGCCATTCAACGACTAACCCTATTAGCTTTGTCTGTGGCTGTGCGAATTTTACAACTCATTCAGAGTCGGGACAATCCTGATTTACCTGCTACTGTTACTTTTTCCCACGAGCAACAGCAATGCTTGTTAACGATGCCTGCGGCGGGCTACGCCTACGCACCAACTGTAGAAGGTAACACTAAACTTCAAAAAAATCCCTATCCTCCTGACTCTCTTGCTTGGGCTACTTGGATTATTGCTCGAATTGGTGGTCGCGTATGGGCAGTGCCTTGCCCCTACAATCTTTCGCATTCTTTTTTCAACTTGGTATAAGATACAAGGGTCTGTTACTTAAAACTTACCAACCTCCGCAAAGGTATAACTAGTACGGCTCCTCCGACCAATACGAAAATTGAACCCAACCCAGTAGACATTGTAGGCAAAAACCATAGCTCAAACCAAGAATTAATCATGGCAGAATCCGGGTCTTGAGGGTGATATAAAACTTCTACTTGCTGACCTTTTTTAAATGCTGGTGGCTTACTACCTGTATGGGATTCAAATATAGTTTCTTGACCAGAACTGGGTGTAAATTTAACAATTGGATAATAAGCAGAAGATGATCGACCCTTACTATCTCTTGATGAACGTAACTTGAAATCTATTACAGTTCCTGGTAGAGATTCGGCTGTTTTGACAAAAGAGTGAGTATTAATGAAAAAAACAATGCCTATAACAGCAAATAGACCGCCAATACCCGCAAATATTGAACCAAACATTAAAAAGAATTTTGAATCATCATTCATAGAAGTTTCAAAATCAACTATTAAATAACTTTAGTATTCACCGAAAATTTGATACATCAAGACTTTATATTTCTTATCCAAAAAAACTAGATAATACCGAATTAAAAAAATTCTCCCTACCTTCGCTGGATTTAGATCCCCGACTTTTTCAAAAAGTCGGGGATCTGAGCAAAAAGGTTTAACTAAACCAAGTCTGTGATGGAAAATTGGCGTTGACGGTCTAATTCCTGAAGTTGGAGTTTTTCGTTATAAAAAGCTTGATAATATGATTGCCATCTTTCTGGTTCTGCTTCTGGATCAGTTTCTTGCCATAGTTCCAAAAAGTGACGATAGCGCTTTTCTCTCATTACCCGTTCCATACAAGCGATCGCAGCCTGAACTACTTGCGGAGTCCGCATGATATCTTTCTTGCTTTTCTCATTTAAATGAAACAAATGAGATACTAAATTCAAATCCTCAGCTAATTCTAGGTATCTATCTTGCAGGTTTGAAATTAAGTCTATTTCCTGAATTGGTAACTCGATAATTTTTTGCCATAAAAAGCGGTGATGAGAAAGGCTAAATTGTAAGTCTCTCTCTTCTAATGCATTTAAAATTGTTTGGCGCTGTTCAGGACAATGTAAGTAAATCCGCAATAATAAGCCTTCTGCACGTTCTAGCAAACCGCGTTCGCTAGTTGTAACTGTAGCCTGGGAAGCTTTATTGTTCTCCCATTTTTTTTTAATTTGTATGGGTTGAGAAGTATTGTTAGCAGGGGAAATTTGAGTCAGCAGATTTTCGACTCGTAACGGAATTAGTCTGCTATCTCCCAAGCTGAGGATTTCCGCACAATAGGAAATATAATAATTTTGCGTATCTTTATTAACTATGTTTTTCAGCAATTTTACTATGCTTTGTGTGACTTGCTGAAAATCTGTAGGCTGTTTTAAATCACGGTCTTTGAGAATTTGGTCAATTTGCCAATTTAGCCACAGGGGAGCATTAGTTAAAAGTTGGCGATAGTCTTCTGGGGTATGGCTATGTAAGTATTCATCGGCATCTTTACCATCGGGGATGTTGAGAATTTTCAGTTGCACTTCTCCCATATAGGCGAGTTCGGCAATTTCTCCAATCGCTCTAGATGCGGCGTTAGTACCTGCATTATCCGCATCAAAGTTGAGAACTAATTGTTTTGAGTCGGTATAGCGTAATACCAAGCGCACTTGGTCTAAACTTAAAGCAGTACCCAAGGAAGCGACAACATTATTAATACCCGCAGCGTGGAGAGCGATCGCATCAAAATATCCTTCTACCACCACAGCTTGATCGAATTGCGAAATCCCAGATTTGGCTTGATCCAGGGCGAAGAGAGTCTTACCTTTACTAAACAGCTCAGTTTCCGGGGAATTGAGATACTTTGGTTGCTCATCGGTAAGGGTTCGCCCACCAAAGCCAATTACCCGTCCTTGAATATCGCGGATGGGAATCATTAAGCGATCGCGAAACACATCATAATAACCGCCCCCTTCCTTGCGGGGTTTAATCAATCCCGCTTTTTCTACTAGTTGCACTGGGTAATGTTTACTATCTACCAAATAACGGTAAACAGTTTCCCACCCTGCGGGAGCATAACCTAAGCCAAATTGCTGTATTGTTTCTTCTTTAAGAATGCGATCGCTTTTAAGATACTGTAGGGCTTTTTGCCCAGCAGATTGTCTGAGGGCGTGTTGATAAAACTGTGCTGTAGAAGCGAGAACTTGGTATAATTGCTCACGCAAAGACAGCTGACGCTGCAATTCTTGTCTTTGCTCAGGTTCTAAAGTTTGTACAGGTACTTGGTAACGCCGTGCTAAATCTAGCACCACTTCCGCAAAGGAACGCTTACCCACATCCATCACAAACTTAATCGCATTTCCCCCAGCTTGACAGCCGAAGCAATAATACATTTGCTTAGTCTGACTAACAGTAAAGCTAGGGCTTTTCTCATCGTGGAACGGACATAATCCCACAAAATCTTTACCGCGCTTGCGTAAAACTACATACTCAGAGACGACATCTACAATATCAGCACGTTGTTTAACTTCTTCAATTGTATCCGGGTGCAAGCGGGGGATTTGCATAGTTTGTCAAGAGTCAAGAGTCAAGAGTCAAAAGTCAAAAACTAAGAGTTATTAGGTTATTTTTTCCCAGTCACTAGTCCCCAATCACCAGTACCCAATCCCCAACCAACTTGGGAGAAAAGACAAAGGAGAAATGATTAGGTACTCCTGATGGATATTATATTGTTGTTGCTCAACCAAGAAATATAGATAGCATGGCTGAGGCTGAGTCTTATAAGAGGAAATACTGAAGATGGGGCGTATTTTTATTTCTGCTGCTCACGGTGGTAAAGAAGCTGGCGGAATCGATCCAGGGACGATCGCAGGCGGGACAACAGAAGCTAGAGAAATGATTCTGTTGCGGGATTTGATTGTAACAGAACTGCGGGCGCGGAGTTTTGAAGTTTTGTCTGTTCCCGATGATTTGAGTGCAGCGGATACAATAGCCTGGATTAATGCTCGTGGACGTTCCACCGATGTGGCGTTAGAAATTCACGCTGATGCAGCTACTAGCCCAAATGTACGCGGGGCTAGCGTCTTCTATATTGCCAGTAACGATCAGCGTAAAAGCAATGCGGAACTGCTATTAGTTGGACTTGTACGCCGTGTACCCCAATTACCAAATCGCGGAGTTAGACCTGATACTGATAGTGGATTAGGTAAGTTAGCATTTTGCCGACAAACTGCGATCGCTGCTTTGTTGATGCAAGTAGGATTTCTCAGCAGTCCTGAAGATAGGTCTTTATTGCAAAGCCGTCGCCGCGATTTTGCTTTAGGAATTGCCGATGGCTTGGCATCTTGGAGTCGTGTAGTTGACCCTAGCCAAGGCAATACACCAGAGGTAACTTATCCTCCGATTAATATTAGTGTTAATGGGCAAAATTACGCCGAAAAAGGCATACTTGTGAATGGTAATGCTTATATTCCCATTGATTTAGCAGACCGCTTGCGAGTTGATTTATCAAAAGTTCCCGAAGTTCGTCGTATTACCTATCATAAAGTAGTGTATGTCAAAGCAATTGAACTGCGAGACTTTAATGTCTCTGTGGGTTGGGATGCGGCAACTAAAACTGTACAATTGCGTTCTATTTTGGTAGTTTGCCCCGGACAGTTAGATAGAATTGTCTCGAATGGTAATACTTCAGAAGTGCAGTTACAAGTATTCTTGAGGAATAATAATGAGAATGCTTTAGTGCGATTTCCTGATATACCAAAACTCTACCGAGAAGAAGCCAGCGTAGAAGGAGTTAATTACGATATAGCCTTTTGTCAAATGTGTGTAGAAACCGGATTTTTACGCTTTGGTGGTGATATTAAACCCGAGCAAAATAACTTTGCTGGTTTAGGGACAATTGGCGGTGCTACACAAGCAGCATCTTTTGAAAGTGCCAGAATTGGTGTGAGGGCACATATCCAACATTTAAAAGCTTATGCTAGTTTAGAACCTTTAGTAAATGAAGTTGTAGACCCCAGATTTCGATTTGTGACGCGGGGAATTGCACCATTAATTGATCAATTATCCGGGCGCTGGTCAGCAGATTTAGATTATGGTGCCAAAATTACGGCGATGGTCAAACGTTTATATGGAATATAAATTAGCTGGATTGAAACTACCAATAGTAATCGCACCAAAGTAATAAATTTGTAAAAATAGAAAAGACGTAAAACCTCAACTGTAACTCCAATGCTGAGTCAGATAACAACGCGACGCTTTACAGTGAACGAATACCATCGTTTAATTGAATTAGGTTTTTTCCACGAAGACGAACGTGTCGAACTCATTCGCGGCGAACTAGTGCAGATGATAGCTAAAGGAACAGCACACACAACCTGTTGCAGAAATCTAATTCGAGAACTAGGTAAATTAGTCGCTGGAAAAGCTGAGTTACAGTGCCAAGACCCTATAAATTTACCATCAGGTAGTGAACCAGAACCTGATTTTGCTATAGTTCGTTCGACAGCAGATAACTATTTATCTGCACACCCTACGCCGCCAGATATATTTTTAGTTATTGAAATTGCGGATTCATCTTTAGATTACGATCGCAATGTCAAAATGCCTTTATATGCTGAGGCTGAAATTCCTCATTACTGGATATTTAATTTAGTTGCTAAACAATTAGAAGCTTACAGCGAACCTTATCAAGATTCTCAAGGTAATTTTGGCTATCGCTTCAAACGGATATTTTTAGCCAATCAATCAGTGGAATTACCTTTGCCTTTATCTCCAACGCTAGATTTAGCTGCTGTTTTTCCTCGTCAAGTTACTTGATTGTCAATAATATCAGCTGATATTTAATTGATATGAAGCTGATGAACTTAAATATTGATTAAAAACAATGCCATTTCTCCTAGATCAATACAAAGGAAAAATGACACAAAAAGAATATAAGCCCAACTTAAATTTGTAAAGCTGTATTGTGCTAATTACGCTGTTTTGAAAAATCGGATAATTTCACGAACGTGATCGAGAAATTGTCCGTCAGTGGAAAGTTGCGCGATCGCATTTCTGGCTTCTCTGGATAATCGTTCGTGTTCGGTTTGGTTGGTGGCGCGCAGTTCTTCCAAATTGGCGACGATTCTGGCTAAGTCGCGGCGGGTTTCTTCACTAAACCTCTGTTGAGTTGCAGGAATGGAGTAAGAGTTTTCTGGATCAAGCCTGTCTTCCAAAGATTTGACTTTTTCTTCCAAGATGGAAAAGCGATCGCGCAGTTCCACAATATCTTCACGGGGATATTGCCATTCTTGGCGAATCATCCGCAATCTTGTGTATAAATATTCGTAGGCGCGGATTGCTGGACGGAGGACGGTTAATAACAAAGCTGCACCGGAACTGATGTATCCTACAGCACTAATACCTGTGGCGGCGAGGGTATAAAGTCCAATGGTGGAAATGATATGTAAAGCGATCGCCAACCACAGCGATCGCTTGGCTAAAAGTTTGACATACTTTAATTGTTTCTCATCTACAGGAATTCCCTTTTCTTTGGACTGTGCGCCTTCTGCTAACACTTCTTTCGCCTGAAAATGCACATTCCAGGGTACAGTAACAATTACCAATAGCCACCAAAAGCTTGCACCACCAATAGCCCAATCGAGAAAGCTACCAGCCGGGATGTGCAACCATTGCAGTATCCCAAAAGTCCCCAGTACTATAACTAAAATTCCGACAATAGAACTGACGAAAAAATTAATATACATATTCCCCTGCCTATAGTCAAATGATTGATCTGTCATCAGTTCCCAGTCCCCAATCCCCAATCCCCAGTCCCCAATCCCCAATCCCCAGTCCCCAATCCCCAGTCCCCAATCCGAGTGATTGTGTAATTGAAAAGCGTAATAGCTTACCTCAATGATGGCTAGGCTTGGGCAGTTTTACGGTAATACGTATGATAGTTTTTAGAATTGCACAATTAGCTACAAGATGAGATAGCTATGCCAAATAGGTTGAGTATCTTTGTTTACCCTTTCTGGTAAAAGCAATCGCCAAGTTTTACCTTCTCGTTGAATTTGCAGATACACTTCAAAAGGTTGTTGCAGTTGCGTCAAGCGTCTCTTAGGTAATTTAATTATTAAGTCGTAGGTTCCCCGCACCCGAAAAGCAGGTAAATTTTCGATGGTGAGAGGTTTTTGTTCGCTAATTGCTAGCTTTTCAATATCAAAGCCTTTTAAGTCCAAATCCAGCTTTTGGGTAAGTTGTTGTTGCGTTTGTTCTAGCTGAAGTGCGATCGCTTTTTGCACTAACTGATTAGTGGGTAGCAGCCCAATCGTACCACAGGCTGTCAATAGCACTAGTAAAGCTGTCAACACTAACCGCAACATAGTTCTTTTTTACAGATCACTCTCCAGCGATAGTATAGCGGTTGATGAGCCGAATTCTCTAATCTACTATGTCAACGCGAACTCTTGGACTGAATGAACAACTCTATAGTTATTTGCTAGCAGTTTCCCTGCGGGAACCGGAAATTCTCCAGAGATTACGCCAAGAAACAGCCAGTCATCCTAGTGGGAATATGCAGATTTCTCCCGAACAAGGACAGTTGATGAGATTGCTAGTGCAGTTAATTGGCGCGAAGAAAACCTTGGAAGTTGGGGTATTTACGGGTTATAGTTCGCTTTCGGTAGCCTTGGCGCTGCCAGCTGATGGTCAGATTATCGCCTGTGATGTCAGCGAAGAATATACTGCGGTCGCGCGGCTTTATTGGCAAGAAGCCGGAGTAGTCGATAAAATTGACCTGCGATTAGCACCAGCTTTAGCAACTTTAGATAATTTGTTAGCTACTGGCCAAGCTAATACCTTTGATTTTGCTTTTATTGATGCTGATAAAGTCAATTATGACGGTTATTACGAGCGGGCTTTACAATTGATCCGTCCCGGGGGATTGATTGCGATCGATAATGTTTTATGGTCACGAAGAGTTGCCAATCCAGAAATTCAAGATGAAAGTACCCAAGCTATTCGGATCTTCAATCAAAAGTTACGCGACGACGAAAGGGTAACAATTTCTCTAGTTCCTATTGGCGATGGTTTAACTTTAGCCCTCAAAAGATATTAGAGTTGATTTAAAAATAAAATTACCGTAGGGTGCGTTGTCGCGCAGCGTAACGCACCAGCATAGCTAAATTATTGCGCTTCCCATATTGGTGAGGTACAGCAATCAAAGATTAACCGCCGATTACAAAGGATAAACACAGATACACGCGGATAAATTTGTACGTCTCTAAACTACGAAACGCTATATATAGGAATCCGATTTGATTTCTGACAAAATATCAGCTTTGCCAATTTGTACAGACGCGATTAATCGCGTCTATGGAACTTTTGAATTCCGCACAGCGGTACTAATTTTCCTGATCGAGCAACAAAATATAAGGCCAAACTAAAGCTTTAATAAAACAGACAAATATTGAAACTAAATTTGCTGCCCAAACTATGGGAAAATTAGTATATTCGTAAATCTCGGTAAGTTTATTTCTTAGTTGTAGCCATTGGATAATAGCACCTAAAGTATAAGAAGTAGCGGCAATAAATAGCCAAATGGACATATGCATAATGTTACCTACCTAATAGTAGTAGACATGGCAATATCAGAACTCTTACTTAGTAATTTAAATTGTGAAAATCCTATGCTATCAATGGTTTTGACAGTTGCATAGCTAGAATTACATTTGGTATTACCATAAATAGCACGGAAAACCTGTTAGGCATCACCTCCTCTAGAACTAACCAGTGGGGTTTATTTATATTTCGTCAGATAGTACTTGATTATCCACAGAACTACAACAGCTATTGCGCTCATTCTGAAAGGGAAAGCCTATAAAAATCCTAAATTTTTCCTAAAATTTATTCTTATTCTTTAACTTCTATGTCTTGAGTAGTACTTGGAAATTAACAAAGCTGCGTTCAATTGCGGAAATGTAGCTTTTACAACAATTTAATAACTTCCTGCTTTATAATACCAAAAGTTTTAGATGATGCCGTATTCTCTGTGTGAACGCACCCTTGTATTTGATTGATCAAATATACTTCTCGCCTGTTGTGGTTTAACTTTACGCATGAATCTAATTTTGTGCGAGTACTTATTACAGCAATCATGTATCATCTAGAGAGTATCTTCTGTAACTAATAACTCATAAACTTAATAGTTGCGTTATTTATTTAACCCTTGAGTTTTTTAGGTATTTTATGCCGCGCACAAAATCATCGAAATCTCACTCAGTTCCAGCTACACCATTAGCACTTTCGGAGTTACATATCTACTTAGGGGCGCTAGAAAAGGAACATCAATCGCTACTAAAACAGATTAAGCGCAAGCGCACAGAATTAAAAAATTTTGTCGAGAAAATGCGTTCTTTAGCAACAGAGATATTTCATCGTGCTAGTCCCAAGTTAAAACAGATGACTGACATAGATCAGGAAATTCATGCTTTATTCGAGGAAATATTTACTACCAGGAAGTTAGGTAAACAAAGCCTAAAAAATATCAAATTACTTTATCGTAACCTGCAGTTAGCAGGAGTGATTAGTCCCAAAATTGAAAGCAAGCAAGAAGATACAGAACTAGATGAACTCTTTGAAAATTTAAGGCAAGAGTTTGATTTCGAGGAAGAGAGTGAGGAGAATCGCGATCAACATCACCAAAGACAACAAGAATGGGGAGATAATTCGGGAACTAGAAAAGATGAATCTCGGAAAATTCGCCAAACATTTCTCAGGTTAGCGGAAATCTTTCATCCAGATAAGGTGAAAGATAGCGAAACGCAAATGTACCATACAGAAATCATGAAGGAAATTAATAAAGCTTACCAAGAAGGAGATTTAGCCAGACTTTTAGAAATTGAACGTCAGCATGAATTAGGCGAATCTATTGATAATAATAGCGAAGATGATTTAACTAGAAGATGTAAGACTCTCGAACAGCAAAACCAAATTTTGAAAAATCAATATGAGAATTTAAAACGGGAACTGCGTCAGGCGAAACATACTCCCGAAGGCGCAATGGTTGCGGATCATCGTAAAGCGGCAAAAGCAGGAGTGGACTCTGTTAATCAAATGTTAGATGAAATAGAGGGTCAAATGAATATAGTTACAGAAATTCGGGATTTTGTGAAAGACTTTAAAGAACAAAAAATTACAATTCAAGAGTTTCTCAATGGCCCAGGAATTTTACATGATTTGAATCAGGAAATTATGGCAGATATTTTAGAGCAGATGCTATCAGAATTACAAGGTATCGTGAGATTCTAAAATCTATCTATGTTAAATATCTACACCGAGATTAAACCTGGGCCGCCGAATTGGTAGTGTAATCACAAACTCTGCACCTGCACCTGGTGTTGATTGACATTCTAATATTCCCTGGTGTTTATCAACAATTATTTGGTAACTGATAGATAAGCCTAAACCTGTGCCTTTGCCAACTTGTTTCGTAGTAAAGAAGGGGTCAAATAAATAAGGCTTGATGCTGTCGCTAATGCCTATACCATTATCAGCAATGTAAATCTTGATTTTATCTAATTCATACAGTTCTGTACGAATACAAATTTGAGGAATCTCAGTCATCTTTCCTTGAATCATGGCATCATCTAAAGCTTCGATAGCATTCATAATTAGGTTAATAAATACCTGATTAACTTGTCCGGCATAACATTCAATTAAAGGAAGTTTTCCGTATTGTTTACTGACAATAATTTCTGGTCGTTCTGATTTCGCTTGCAGGAGGTTTTGCAAAATCATTAAAGTACTATCAATCCCTTCGTGAATATCTACAGCTTTAATTTCAGCTTCATCCAGACGTGAGAAATTTCGCAATGAGACGACAATATCGCGAATTCTTTCTGCCCCAACTTCCATAGAATGGAGAATTTTTTGTAAGTCTAGGGTGATAAAATCCAGTTCAATATCGGCAATTTCTTCTTGCAGTTGTGGTGTAGGTTGGGGATATTGTTGACGGTAACATTGCAATACATAGATTAAATCATTAATGTATTCTGTAGCTGGAGCAAGATTGCTAAAAATAAAGCTAATGGGGTTATTAATTTCATGAGCAATTCCTGCTACTAGCTGTCCTAAAGCTGACATTTTTTCATTTTGAATCAGTTGCGTTTGGGCAGTTTGTAAGTTTTTAAATGCTGCTTCTAATTGTTGTGTTTGAGCATTTAATTGTGCTGTGCGCTCGGCAACTTTTTCCTCTAAAGTATGAGAATATGCTGCCAATTGGGTATTTGCTTGTTGGAGTTCGGCTGTGGTTTGCGATAAATCGGTGTAAAGTTGGGCGTTTTCTAGGGAGATAGCAGCTTGGCTGGTTAAAAGTTGCACTACTTCTAAGCGATCGCGGGTGAAAACTCCCGCTGTCAGTTGATTTTCTAAGTACAATACACCCATCAACTCGCCTTGATTCAGGATGGGAGTACACAGCACACTGCGCGGTTGCTGGGAGGCGATGTAAGTATCGCTAGCAAAGCGAGATTCGCTAGCAATGTCATCAATTACCAAGGGTGCAAAGGTGCGCTTGACGTAGTTGATGACAGCCTGGGGGATGTCTTGGCTAGCTTCTAAAGGGATGGCTGAGAGGTGAATTTGAGAGAGAATCTTGTCTCCATCAAAGCTAGCTGTGGCGGCGATCGCTAACTGCTGGTGCTTGGCTAATAATAGTACGCATTTTTTTGCGCCAGTATTCTCTAGCATGACTTGCATTAAAATCGCTAAGAGTTGTTCGAGTTGAATTTCTCCTGCGATCGCTTGGGAGGCTTTCAAAAAAGCCGCAAAGTCTAGTTGTGCTGAGAAATTTATGCTAGTTGTGGATATAGTGCTTTTTTGGCGAGGTTCAGTTTCTAGCGGCGACAAATTTGGCGTTTTCTTTAATAAGCGTGGGTATTGTGCTTCTAAAAATTTAACTTGGGAGATGGCTCCCCATTGGATGTAAGCGTTTACCGCCTCGCTGAGGTAGAGTTGAGCAATATTGGTTTTACCTTTAGCGAACCAAAACTTCCCAGCTAATTCCTTAGCTAAAGCGACATTTTGCGTAAATCCATGAATTTGCGCCGAGGCGATCGCGCGATCATAAAGATCCATCGCCTCTAATTCTCGGTTAGTAATTCGCGCAATTTCTGCTTGAATTAACAAATAGCGATGCTCAAAGTTTTCCGGGCAGGAATTTGCCCAAATTTTGATTTGGTTTTGATGGTTAATTAAAGTTTGCCAATATTGACGTTGTCTTTCTTGAGATGCTTGGGGATAAAGCGCCGCTAAAATTAAAGAGTGATAAAAAGGATAACTAGCTGAAGTCGTAAAACCAAAAATTGCGGGCAGATATTTTTCTGCTTGGGTAATGTGATGTAAAGCAATATCAAATTGTGCTTGTAAATAATTTAATTGCGCTTTTAAAATATGCGCGATCGCCAGCGCCATAGCTGATTGGCTAATCTGCTGTAATTCTGCTGCAGATGGCTGTGAGGAATCGTCAATTAATTTATCGATTACCTGTTGGATTTCCAGTAATATCTCAGATATGACAGTATTTTTTGTCTGGTGAGTAAATGGCAGAAATTTGCTAATATCTGCACAAATATTATTTAAGTTAGCACCTTGAAAATATTGATTGCATATATTACCAAACAAATTATAACCCGCAAATTGTAATTCTCCTGCATCTAAGCCAGCTTGGTAGCCAGCATTGTTAATAGCAATTGCTAAATATGCTGGTTTACTCCAATTATGTAACCAACTACCCAGCAATAAATTTACCTTACATTTTTGACCTTGATCGTGAAATTTATCAGCTATTTGAGTCGCTAAAATCCCAAATTCATAACCTGTACGATAATCTCCTAAGGTGGAACCTAAAAGAAAACCATAATTAACATAGGCTTTAGCAGATTCCGCCACATTACCATATTTAATTGACAGATTAGTCGCTTTGGCTGTCACCAAAATATATAAATCCAGTGCGGAACTAATATAAGTAGGCGGATCTAAATTAATGAGTAATTTAATTGCAGAACTATAAATGGGATTTGTATTTATGGGTGTATCTAAAAGCGAAATAACTGGGCGATTTGCTAAACTAGCGTTAATTTCTGCAATTTCGGCATCAATCAAAGATTGAAGATTAGCCTTGGAAAAATCAATATCCAACAGTGATAAAGCTTGTTTACCAACCTCAATAGCTAAGGCATAATCAGCTTGCATTGTATGCTGCACAATTAACAGATTATATAATTCAGCTTGCTCCAGTGCTGATTTTGCTTGGCTTAATGCTTCTTGGATGAGGGCATTAGATTGAATAAAGTTACTATTTAAATACTCAACTTCTGCTCGTTCTTTATAAATTGCAAAAGTTAATGCATATTGTGTGTTCCAGCTATTATCGGCTAACAATTCCATAGCAATTGCTAAATATTGGGAGCCTGTGGTGTAAGCTGTGGCAGCTTTCGCTTTACATCCTGCTTGTAAATTTAACCGTGCTACTTGCTCTTTTTCTGCTGAATCAGTAATTAATTGTAATCCTATATTCAAATGATTGACAATTTCAAAAATATTTTCTTCTTGGGTATCAGTAGCAATATTTTTTAAGAGTAACTTGCCAATCCGTAAATGCGTAACTTGTTTTTGTGATTCATCAATTAAAGAATAAGCAGCTTGTTGAACGCGGTCGTGGAGAAAATCATAAACATAATCATCACCATGAAAAGTTTTGCCAAAGCTATGAAGTTGAGATGTACTACCTTCTTGGTGGAAGAATTTATATGTCTGATTTCTGGGTATAATTAAACCTTCAGTTAAAGCTGACCATAAATTAGCTGCGGTTTCGACCAAAGGTCTTTCATAGACAATTGCTAAAGTTGCTAAATCAAAAGTATTACCAATACAAGCCGCTAACTTTAAGATATTTTGTGTAGCTGGTGGTAATTTCTGCAATTGCAGCACCATAAACTCCAGCACATTATCTGTAAGCGTTAAATTATTTACCTGATGCAAGTCATATCGCCAAATGCCGAATTCCGGGGCGAAATTAATATGCCCTTCTGCATGAAGACTTTTTAAAATTTGCAAGCTAAAAAAAGGATTTCCTTGGGTTTTTTGATAAATTAGTTTGGCAAGAGGTAATGCTTCTTTTAACTTACAGCTTAAACTATCAGCAAATAAATGATTGATATCTGTAGCGGTGAGTGGCGCTAAAGTAATTGTGGTGATTTTATCTTGAGTTTGAAGATTACGTAATTCATCTAATGTCAGCATTAAGGGATGGTTATCTGTAACTTCGTTATCCCGATAAGCACCAATGATTAATAAACTCCTAATTTTAATTTCACTCATTAACATTTTGAGTAATTGCAATGAGGCTGTATCTGCCCATTGCAAATCATCTAAAAATATTACTAAAGGATGTTCGGGAGTAGCAAATACCTGAATAAATTTGCGAAATAAGCGATTAAATCTTTGTTGTGCAGCACTACCAGCAAGTTCTGTGACAGGTTGTGGGGTACCAATGATTCTTTTCAGTTCCGGAACCACATCAATAATAACTTCAGCATTATCCCCCAATGCAGCTAAAATTTTGGTTCTCCAATCAGCAATTTGGCTATCGCTTTGGGTGAGAATTTGTGACATCAAATCCTCTAAAGCTTGCACAAAAGCAAAGAAGGGAATGTTACGCTGAAACTGGTCAAACTTACCTGCAATAAAATAGCCTTTTTGCCGCACAATCGGCTTATGAACTTCATTGACTACAGCAGTTTTCCCAATACCAGAAAAACCTGCTATTAAAACTAGTTCACTTTGAGATGATAAATTAGAAGTTGGTGTCTGTTCTCGATTACCTGCAACCCGGTCAAATACCTGTAGTAACTTCTCAACATCGCCTTGTCGTCCATAGAGTTTTTCTGGAATTAAAAAGCGATCGCTAATATCTCTTTGTCCCAGTGCGAAAGGTGCGATCGCGCTGTTTTTTCGCCATTGACTAAAACAATGTTCTAAGTCATATCTTAAACCTGCGGCACTCTGATAGCGGTCTTCGGCATTCTTCGCCATCAGTTTCATGACAATATCAGACAGTACTTGGGGAATTTCTCTCCTGTTATCCAATGCCATAGGCATTTTAGCAATATGACAGTAAACCAACTCCAGGGGATCGGCTGATTCAAAGGGTAACTTTCCTGTCAACAACTCATAAAAAGTTACACCCAAAGAATAAAAATCTGTACGATAGTCAATTCCCCGATTCATTCTGCCAGTTTGTTCTGGAGAAATATAAGCCAAAGTTCCTTCTAAAACATTAGGATTTTGTATTTGTTGACTTTCTCGTGGTAATAAAGAAGCAATAGAAAAATCAATAATTTTAATTTGCTTAGTTTCAGGATGAATTAATATATTAGCTGGCTTAATATCTTTGTAAATGATGCGTTGTCTGTGCAGTTCACCCAGAGTTGTAGTAATTGCGATCACAATCGGAAAAAATTCGCCTAGAGGTAACTTACCCCCAACAAGATGTTGCTTCAGGTAATGGGATAAAGATACACCACCATAATCTTCCATTACCAGCACATAACCATTACCATATTGTTCCAGGCTGTATGGTTTAACAACACCGCAGATATTGAGATTTTTTGTAATATTGTACTGGTTACGAAATTGAATAGCTTCGTTGAGACTCGGGTACTCACTCCGCATCAATTTTAAAATTACAGGATGTGAATCTAGCTTTCTAATTCCCCGGTAGACAACTGTTCTATCTCCCGCATAGATTTGTTGCTCAATTTGGTATCCTGGAATTTTAAATAATGCAGCCACCATAACACTAAAACTCACTATGTTAATAAAATCTCATTTATTAACTAGTGTTCCCATGAATGGGAAGTTATATAACAAATGGGAGGGGGAAGGGGTAATGGGTAATGGGTAATGGGTAATGGGTAATAATAATTTCTCCTTTTTCCCTTCCCCTCCCCTTCACACAGCCGCGATCGCACAAACCTGTAAACCGACTGGCGTATGGATAATCACAGATTCCACGCCGAAGACTTGGGCGATCGCATCTGGCGTGAGGACGGCTGCTGGTGTACCTACATCCCAAAGTTGACCTTGTTTTAATAAAGCAATGCGGGAACTATAGCGCGCCGCTAAATTTAATTCGTGTAATACTGTGACAATAGTTAATTCTTGTTGCTGATTTAAATCTTTGAGTAATTCTAAGAGTTGTAATTGATAGTTAATATCTAAATAAGTTGTCGGTTCATCCAATAATAAAACCTGTGGTTCTTGTGCCAAAGCTAAAGCCAAAAAAGCCCGTTGTCTTTCACCCCCAGAAAGTTGTTCAACCAGGCGATCGCTAAATTTTTCTAGTTGCGTTTTAGTAATAGCTGCTTCGACTTTCTGCTTGTCTTTAGCTGTTAATTCCCATTGCCACCAAGGTTGATGGGGTGTCCGTCCTAAGCTAACTAATTGTCGCACAGTTAAGCCCACAGGTACAGTTTGCTGTTGCGGTAACAATGCCAATTTTTGAGCAACTAAATGTGGTGGTTGAGAGTGAATTTCTTTGCCATCAAGTAATACTGTTCCTTGCTGTGGCGAAAGAATGCGACTGAGTAATTTTAATAAGGTAGATTTCCCAGAACCATTAGCACCAACTAAACTCAACCATTCTCCTGTTTGGAGAGTCAAGTTAATGTTTTGAATAATGGGATCTGAGGTGTAACCGCCAGTCAGGTTTTGTAATTCTAAAGGCATAGCATTATTTGGTAATAGGTAATTGGTAATAGGTAATTGGTAATTCAATTTTTCTAAAATCTAAAATTCCTAGTCCCCAGTCCCTAATCCCCAGTCCCCAATCCCCAGTCCCCAGTCCCCAATCCCCAGTCCCCAGTCCCCAGTCCCTAACTCCCAGCCGAACGGCGATAAAGTAACCAGATAAATAATGGTGAACCTAGCAAGGCGGTGACTGAACCTACTGGTAATTCTATGGCTCCCAGCCGAGAGAGTAAATCGGCAAAGATGAGTAACCATGCACCAGCTAAGGCGGAAAGTGGTAATACGAAGCGATAATCTGTGCCGACAATGAGGCGCACACCGTGAGGAACCACAAGGCCGACAAAGCCGATTAAACCACCAATGCTGACTGCACTAGCGGCGAGTAAAGTTGCAACACCACCAATTAATAAACGCGATCGCGTTAATGATACGCCTAAACCTAAAGCTAAATCATCACCTAAAGCCAAAACGTTGAGCGATCGCGCTAGTAAACATCCGCCCAGTAATGCCACGATAATGTAAGGCCCAGCCGTGGCGATTTCTTTCCAACCGCGTCCGTTCAAACTCCCAACTAACCAGTTAAGGGCAATTTGAATTTGACCGTCTTCTGCTACTAAAAGTAACGTACTTTGCACTGCACCAAATAAAGAACTTACCGCCACACCACCTAAAATCAAGCGTTCCACGGCAATTCCTGACCCTGCACGACCCAGGAAAATTACTATAGCTGATGTAACAATTGCTCCCAGCCACGCCGCTAGAGGAATTGCTGCGGGGAAGATTTGCAACACCACCATCACAATGACAATTAACCCTGCGCCAGCGGAAATACCCAAAATAAAAGGATCAGCCAGGCTATTACGTAACATTCCTTGCAACAATGCACCAGACATTCCCAAAGCTGCACCCACAGTTAAAGCTGCAACAATCCGTGGGAGTCGTAAATCCCAGACAATTGTTTGCTTAATGCGTTCGCCTTGGTGCAGAATAGCTTGCCACAATTCGTCTAAACTCAAAGGTACTGCACCTTGAGATAAGGAAAGCACTAGCGTCACTACCAGCGCTGTAACTAAGAGTAAAATCGCCCAAAATAGGCGGTGTTTGGCTTTAATCATTTGCTGTTTGGGGTTGATCGTTGATTATTTCTTCCTCATCCCTCTATTAGAGATATAAATTATGTCTTGGTCAAAGAAACCGCAAATATATGTAGCGGTTCCTATATTAGTGAGGTAGAGCAATAATAAATTAACCGCCTATGAAAGAAGATATAGACACGTAGCGGCTTCCCGAAGGGTACGCAGATAAATTTGTATTTCAGTAGATTAGGAAACGCTATAGTATTGCTATTAGGTTGTTGAAATATACTTATAGCAGTTAATAATTACGCTACACTACCTAATATTTAATTGCTACAAGTATCTTGATCAAGAAAATTTTATCTAATCAATCACAATATTTTTACTTATTGCTTTTTAGCCTTTGACTAGAGATAATAAAAGGCTCTTATTTATCATCCAGCCTCACCCAGCCTTTATTATCAATATGTCAATTAGTTGGTTTTACTTGATTGGAGCAGTAATTTTTGAAGTTGTAGGTACAACTTGTATGAAGTTGTCCCAGGGATTTACTAATATTGTTCCTTCAGTATCAATTTTTATATGTTATGGGCTTTGTTTTACTTGTATGACTTTATGTTTGCAAAAAATTGATGTGAGTGTTGCTTATGCTTTTTGGGCTGGTTTAGGAACTACATTAATTGCACTGATTGGTATTATTTTCTTCCACGAATCTGCTAGTAGTATAAAACTCATGTCTATAGCGTTGATAATTATTGGGGTAATTGGGTTAAATTCTGCTAAATAGATATGATTTTTCACTTATTAAAAAAGCCAGAAGAATTGGGGGATTCTCCCCCAAACCCCCGATTGGGTGACGGTTGCGTCCCCCAAACCCCCTCCAAAATTATTGTTCTGTTTTTTTGTTGAGTAACTAGTACAACAAGGCAAAAGTAAAAAGTCAAAAGTAAAAAGAAAGAATAGTTATAGCACAAGCCTTTTAGCAATTACAGATGGTCTGTTTATTTACGCCGACTTGTACTAGTTTTTTGGTTTTATGATTAATTAATTTTCTTAACTGAACTGTATGTATTTAGATATAGTCATAAATCATGACTGCAAAATTTAGATTCCCGACTTCTCAAAGAAGTCGGGAATCTAGACACCGCAATTTTCGCAAATCAACTTAAATTTGCAGTAACCCCTCTGGATTTACAGATAAAAGCGATCGCCTCTGTAACCCTTCACGCGATAAAATCTCATTGGCTGCTAATAAACCGCTACTCACAGCGCGTTCCATCAATCCACAAGGAAATGGCATTTTTACCCAGTCACCAGCAAAAATTAAATTAGCAACACTGGTGCTAGTTTCGGGACGTTCTGCGTAACTATTAGGTGGATATCCAGAAAAGTTATGCTGATTAACTAATTCTCGATGCAGAATTTTTGCTTGCTTTAATTCCGGGACAATTTCGTATAATTCCTGCTCAAAAGTAGTTAACAATGCTTCTTGAGTAGGAAATTCTTTTTCTTTATAGCAGTAGGCGTGTAATTCTACCACACTACCACCTGTACGCTGTGCCCAGTCAATAAATTGTTCTTGAATGCGGTGATACAGGGTAATGCTATCAGTTAGCTGGTAGCCAGATAAAGAAGTAAAATTGCTTTGTTCCCATTCAAAATCGCGATCAAACCAGAAACGACACACTGCAAATGGATCGGCGATGCTTAAATTTGCAACTTGCGATCGCACTTTTTCATCGACATCCCCGTTCATGCGTTTAAATAGTTGCTGTACTCCTGGTACATCAGTCGCAAAGACATAATAATCGGCTGTAATTGTCTCTGGAGATGATGATGCTTCATTGGCTGCTATCAGTTGTAATTCTGTATCTTGCTTTTGAACGATTTTAAACTTAGCTAAATCTCGTTGTGCTGGCCCTTTTAAAACTTTACCATCAGCCGCAAATACCGCACCATGACAAGGGCAATGGAATTTACCATCATCAGCTTTTTTTACAGTACAACCTTGATGAGTACAGGTAAGCGAAATCGCTTCTTGATTCCCAACGCTTGCAGCAAATACTTCATCAGCAGCACCAAAATATTCGATTTTTTCGTCAGTAACAACTGAGTTTTTCTTTACCCAAAAAGGAACGCTATTATTATTACTGCCAATAAAATATTTTAGTGAATCAACCTTACCCTCAACAGCCGCAATTTCACTCACGTTTGCACCAGTGATGATTTTACCGCCTGTATTTAAAATTGCCTTGGCGATAGGTTTAACTAAACTAGTTCCCATATCGTCTTTAGTACCATTAAAAGCTAACCCTTCTGGGTTGCCAAAAAAATAGAAATGGAAGAACTGCATCAGTTCCCCCACACTCATCATGTCTGGTGCGTTCAAACTCGATTTAGCAAAAGGTAGAAAATATAAATCGTATAAACCTTGGGGAAATTCAGATTCTACCCATTCTGCAACAGATATATTATCGAAGCGTTGATAATTCTTTTCGCGCTCAAAACCTGTAATAGCTTGAAAAACTTGCAAGTGTTTGAAATTAACTAAATTAATCCCCCATTTTAAGCGGTTGGGAGAAGCGATCGCTAAATCTATAATATTCCAAGGAAAGGCTGAACGACTGGGGCGAAATACCTCGGGTTGATATTTGCGATCGCGGTAAACTACTGCATAAAAGTTTAATGATTGAAAATGATCCTTGATCCCTAATTCTGTCACTAAACCATTCAAGTTATAGTACTGGGGAAAAAAGCCATGAAAACCATGTTCCATCATAAATTTTTCACCAACGGCCTCAATTTGCCAACTAGCAATTTTACCGCCGAGTTGAGAGGATTTTTCTAAAAGTGTCACAATAAATCCCCTCTGACTCAATTCGTATGCACAGGCTAAACCTGCTAATCCACCCCCGATTACTACTACACTTTTTGGTTGATTTAATATTCTTGGTAACTTTAGGGTATCTCTTTGAAAAACAGTTGGTTGTGGCTTACTGAAACGAGAGTATCCAGTTACTCCAGCGATACCACCAATACCGAACCACTTGAGCAGTGTGCGGCGGGAAATAGGCGATGATTCTGGCAAATTCGATAATTGGCTCATTTGGTTACAGAATTAACTCTTGATGATAAATTACTGGCATGAAATCATGGCTATCAGCTAGCCTTTTTTATGGAGTATTTTTCCCATTTCAGTGTTAATCCTCAGCAGTTAATTTCGTGAGGAAAGGACAAACTATAGCAATCCTATTTCAGTTGTAAAAATATTCGTTTTGGGTGTTGACTTGCAAAAACCTTGATGCAAAAGCTAAATCTTGCATTCAGGATAACTATATATAATTTAATGTTGTTTTTGTCAATAATTTACCCTCACGTTTGCTAGTTCAGGCTATTTGTACCACAGACGATCAATCGGGAGATTTGGATGCAAAAAAAAGCAGATTATTTTACAAAATAAATGCCAAAATCATATTTAATGCATTGATGCTTGAGAAAACTCTTGACTTCAGCTTTCATACTTCACACTTCATCCTTTAGATGACAGTGTAATATAATATTTAAAAGTTGACTACTAAACGTTAGGTAGGTTTGGGAGTGCCAGACGATCGCAACTCTCCAAAACAAGTCTCATCCAGTGGAAGAGAACGCATTCTTGATGAAGCAGAACACCTATTTCACACCCGAGGCTACAATCCAGTCACAATGAGGGATATTGCTCAGGCAGTTGGTATCCGTCAAGCTTCTTTGTACTATCATTTTTCCAGCAAAGAGCAACTTTTTGTAGCCGTCACCGAGCGAATGTTTGAACGCCATCGCTTGGGTTTACAGCAAGCCATTAGTGAAAATGAGGATAATTTGCGATCGCAATTATCTGCAGTTGGTGCGTGGTTTATCTCTCAGCCTCCCATCCATTTTTTGAGCATGGTACATACAGATATGCCTTTGTTAGATGCAGAAAATACTGCCAGGTTATCTGCTTGCTCATCTGAATGCATTTTTGACCCTATTTGTCAAATATTTGCTCAAGCACAACAACGTGGTGAAATTCGCAATGTACGTCCCCAATTACTAGCAGGATTCTTTCTGTCTGTAATCGAAAGTCTGCCTTTTGCCACTACATTTGCTAATGCTGCACCAAAGGAATTTATTGTTAATGAAATGATTTCTGTTTTGTTAGATGGATTAATGAGAGATTAAAAGGGATTGGGGATTGGGGATTGGGGATTGGGTAATAGGTAATGGGTAATGGGTAATCATCATAATTGAAAGCTTAGAAATTTTTATCAGCCTTTCCGTTAGATTTGGATTTTTTGCCAATTTAAATTATGTTCGCGAGACATTAAATAATTCGTGAAAGCACAAAATTGTTGTGCGCCTACCTATTTTTTGCAATCTTTGTTAAAATTTGCGTTTTTTATCCAAATTTTTATTTCTCTGTTCTTTATCCACTCAAATTTCTGATTTTTATATACAGCATTTTACAACTCAATAAGATACACAACTAGAGAATTACAGTACAGATAATTGTCAGGACAAAGCACTGCTTTGCCCCTACCCATAGAAAATTAATTGCTAACAAAACCAAAAAACTAGTTACTCAACAAAAAAACAGAACAATAATTTTGGAGGGGGTTTGGGGGACGCAACCGTCACCCAATCGGGGGTTTGGGGGAGAATCCCCCAATTGATCTGGCTTCTTGAATAACTGAAAAATCAATTGCTAATGAGCTTAAGCCAAGCGTATTGACCCATATACCTTATTTACCTGAAATATGCTGTAAAAATAAAAAATCTTATTTTCTATCCTGTCTTCTGCCTCAAAAAGAAATAATTCTCTACTAACTATTCCCATCAGTACCCAGAAGCGCTTGGAAAATATTCCCTAATAGCACGATAGCACCTGCGATGAACAAGATAAGCATTAAACCAGCAAGGGCAGCAAAGGGAGAAGTTACAAACAAGAATAAGAATACAAACATCAGAATTGATATTAATATTCTCAACATTTTTGTCACCTTTGAGAGCTACTGATTTCAAGCTAACTTACTAACTTCCACAATACATATATCTAATAGAGGAAATCAGGTATATTTCTTTAGTACAGTGCGGCGAAAATTAATTTACTATAATTACTCAAATTTTATAAATTTAAAATTACCCGCGCTAAGTTGAAATAGATTAAAACACCTAAAACATCAACTGCTGTGGTGATAAATGGTGCAGACATTAAAGCGGGATCGAGGCGGAGTAAGCGAAATAAAAATGGTAGTGCGGAACCAGAAATTGAAGCTAAAACAGAAATAGCGACCAAACTAGTTCCTACTGCGATCGCAACTTCTAATTTTCCTTGGAGGAAGTAAGCCCAGACGGTGGCGACTGTACCTAACATGGCACCTAATAATGCACCCGCGATCGCTTCTCGTGCAATTACCTGCAATGGCCCTAACATCCGGATTTCTTCGGTGTTCATCCCTCGAATAACTACCGTAGAAGATTGCGCCCCTACATTCCCGCCAGTACCAGTCAATAAGGGTATAAACGCTGTCAGGGTAACGACTTTAGCCAAAATATCTTCTTGGGATTTAATAATTGTCCCCGTCACAGTATTGGTGATTAATAAGACAAATAACCAGACAACTCGTTTGCGTGCCACTTCCATTAAATTCATCTGGAAGTAATTATCACCCCCTGACTGCACACCACCACCCAAAGCGTAAATATCTTCAGTGGTTTCTTGTTGCAGAATATCAATCACATCATCAACGGTGATAATCCCCACCAGGCGCTGTTCGCGATCAACCACAGGTACAGCCAAAAAGTCATATCGTTGAATCAATTTTGCGACTTCTTCTTGATCTGTATCAGTGTGGACAAACACCACATCACGAGTCATGATTTCGCCAATTGCTTGATCTGGTTGGGATGTTACCAATTCCCGCAGTGAAACAATCCCCGTTAAATGTCTAGCAGCATCGGTGACGTAAAGATAATAAATCATCTCGCTAGCTTTAGCGAGGCGGCGAATTCGTTCTATAGCTTGAGATACCGTAAAATTCTCTTTCAGAGAGATTAATTCTGGAGTCATGATGCGCCCAGCGGTATCAGCTTCATAACCCAAGAGTTGCGCTGTGGCTGTACGTTCCGCCGGACTTAGTTGTTCTAGCAAACGATTGACAACTTTTGCAGGGAGTTCATCAAATAACCTAGCGCGATCGTCTGGTGACATTTTATCGACAATGTCCCGCACATCCTGACTTTTTAATTCCTCAAGTAGCTGTTCTTGAATACTGTAATCGAGATATTCATAAACTGCGATCGCCTCATCCTTAGAAAGCAACCGAAACGCTAAAGCGTGCATAGCTTCTGGTAAACCTTCTATAGCCTCAGCAATATCCGCTGGCTGTACAGGTACCAAAATTGCTTTAGCGCCTCGTAAATCTCCCTCTTCCAACAGCATTTGTAACTGAGTTCGTACTAAATCTCGCAATTCTCGACGCGACATATCCTGAAGGTTAGAGGTTAAATGATAATTTTCTGTCACAAAGTCCACCTTCCTAAGGCAGTTTGAACAAGTTTGCTGCCATTAGTCTAAAAGATAGTGCGATATTCCACATCCAACTTAGGATTTTTCTTCTTGTTACCTTGAGATTCTGTATCTTAAATTTTGCGATCGTTGGGTATCCTACCTACCTGTCTCATTTAACTTCAATACCAATTAGCTACCCAGCAATCAGAAAGCGATCGCTAATAATTTTGCTCTTACTTACCTTATATCAAGCATCATTTACAAAAAGTATAAATAGCCTCACAAATATAAAGTTTATCTTGATATCTTTCTTTCAAAGAAATTTATGTTTATAAAAGCTTTATTTAGCACATAAATAATCTTGTAACCATCGATTTATAAACTTTAAAAATACTCCAATAATCTTTGTATTTTCCTAAATATTACTCAGATAAGCTGAACATAAATATGTATTTTTTCTAGTTAATTGGAGCTTGTCTTCAAGAGAATTTAATTTTTATAGTGAAAAAGCAGGATAAATGTGAATGTTTCAAGAAAAGCTATCACAGAAATTGACATCAAAGATAAATATAGGTTCCAATGATAATTACTTAATTAGTAGAAGGACTGAAGTCAAAATTCTCTAATTTATAAGTTAAATATCGTTGTTGCTGCGTATATCTACGAAAACTATTTTTGCCAAATTAACAAATCATTATCGTTTGTACAGCCATGAAATATATTCATGTTCTGCGATATTGCATTGCACATGAGCAACCAACAAATTTTTATCCTTTAGCAATGCTCTGATGCCTTAAAAAGCTTTATTTCAAATACTATTGCACCATGAACAACTTTCATGAATGCATTATTCGTTCGCCTTTTGTATTTTTTAAACACAGCAATAAATCAAAAACTTCCCCATTCCCCATGTCCCCTTCCCCAACAGCAATGAGTCCAAAAACATAATTATTTTTTGGACTTATTGAGGTTAGATCTACTAAAAATAAAATGTTAAATTCTCCAAATATAGAGCCAAATTCTTTGGTTCATGGAACATACAATTCTTTAAATAATGCTGGGTTATCTACTAGCCAAAATTTAGTTTTTATTGATGCTGCGCTGGCTAACAATTCCAGCCTGACTCAAAGCTTTGGTAATGCACAGTTGTTTACACTCGACCCTAACCGAGATGGTGTAGCACAAATTGCAGATGTACTCGCGCATTATCAAAACGTTGCCAGTGTACATATTGTCTCCCACGGAAATGTAGGAGATGTATTAATTGGCAATACAAATTTGAATTCCCAAAACCTCAGCTTATACAGCGATGCGCTCAAAAGTTGGAGTAATGCTTTTACTGCCGATACTGATGTATTATTCTACGGCTGTAATGTAGGCGCAGGTGCAGAAGGAGAGACTTTTATCCAACAGTTGAGTCAATTAACTGGTGCCGATATTGCTGCTTCCAATAACCTCACAGGTAATTCTAAACTCGGAGGAGATTGGAATTTAGAAGTAGCAACTGGTAGCCTTGAAAGTCTTGATGTATTAAACCAAGCTGCAATTGCTAATTATGATGGTGCTAACCTCGCTATTGATGATGGTTTAGTTGCACGTTGGCAATTTGATGAAAGTAGCGGTTTAACTGCAACTGATACTATTCAAAATAACAATGGCACTCTGGTAAATAATCCTAATCCCCAGTGGTCTACTGGCCAGGTTAATGGTGCTTTACGATTTGATGGTGTGGATGACTACGTCAGTGTACCAAGTAGCCCTAGCCTCAATCTCAACGGTGGGACATTCACCCAATCTGTATGGATATATTCGCAAATTACAGACAATGGCTATCATGGCGTAATTGGTTATCAACCAACAACCGGAAATAGTCAACGCTATCCTGGTATTTGGGTTTACGACCAAACAAAAATTCATGCTGGTTTTGGCGATGGTAGTAATTGGAACTCTTTTACCACAGAGGATGTACTCAAGCTCAATGCTTGGAATAATGTAGTCACATCCTTTGATGGCACCACCTATAAAGCCTATGTCAATGGGCAAGAGGTTTATACTACTACTCAGTTTGCTGGACGCAAACCTGCAACGACTCAACAACTAAATATTGGGCGCGTTGATAATTACTTCCAAGGGCAGATTGACGATGTGCGAATTTATAATCGCGCCCTGAGTTCTGCAGAGGTTAGCACCCTCGCACAGATGGGAACATCTACACCCCCAACTCCTAGCCCTGGTGTAATTACTCTGCAGAATAATGCGATCGCAGTCAATGAAGTTGATGGAACTGCTACTCTCACTGTACTGAGGCAACAGGGAAGTGATGGCACTGTCACCGTTAACTACCATACAGTTGATGGCACTGCAATCGCTGGTACAGACTATACCAGTAAATCAGGCACACTGACCTTTGCTGCTGGTGAAACTAGCAAGTCTGTCACAATTCAAATTCTGGATGACACTCTGCCAGAAGCAAATGAAACTTTTAACTTTGTCATTGACAATATTACTGGTGGTGCAACGTTATCAGCAGCCCAAACCACGGAAATCACAATTATAGATAACGAGAATAATCCCGGTTTGGTGGGCTATTGGAAGTTAGATGAAACTACTATTGGTGCCAGCGTCATTGATTCCTCTGGTTTTAACAATAACGGTAACCATGTCAATATCGCCTCACCTAGCGGCCCATCAACAAATGTTCCTAGCCTCAGCTTTACAGACCCCAGCAGTTTAAGCTTTGATGGCGTAAATGACTATGTAAATATAGCGAGCAATCCTAGCCTAAATTTAAGTGCTGGGAAATTCACCCAATCTGTATGGATCTATTCGCAAATTACAGATAATGGCTATCATGGCATTCTCGGTTATCAACCAGGTGGATCGACTTCTGAGCGTTATCCTGGTATTTGGGTGTTTGAGCAAACCAAAATTCATGCTGGTTTTGGCGATGGTAGTAACTGGAATTCTTTTAGTACGGACAATGTACTTAAACCCAATGCTTGGAATCATATAGTCACATCCTTTGACGGCACTACCTATAAAGCCTATGTCAATGGGCAGGAAGTTTACAGTACTAGTCAGTTTGCTGGGCGCAAACCAGCCGCAACTCAGCAACTAAATATTGGGCGCATTGATAATTATTTCCAAGGGCAAATTGACGATGTGCGAATTTATAATCGTGCCCTGAGTGCGGCAGAGATTAGCACCCTCGCACAGCAAACTACACCCACACCTCCCCCTCCGACTCCTACCCCCGGCCCTGGTGTCATTGGATTGGAAAGTAGTACGATCACCGTCAATGAAGGTAATGGCACTGCTACTGTCACAGTATTAAGACAACAAGGAAGTGAAGGTACTGTCACAGTTGACTATCAAACCGTTGATGGTTCCGCTACTCCTGGTGCAGACTATATCAGACAAACAGGGACACTAGTATTTGCTCCTGGTGAAACCCGCAAATCTATTGTCATTCCTATCTTGGATGATAATTTGACAGAACCAAATGAAACTTTTGGTTTGGCAATTGATAACATCACTGGTGGCGCAAGTTTATTAGCACCTCGTACTGCTCAAATTACGATAGTAGACAACGAGAATATCTCGGGATTAGTAGGCTATTGGAAATTGGATGAAAGTACTATTGGTGCTACTGTCGTAGATTCGTCCGGTTTTAATAACAACGGTAGCCACGTCAATATTGCCCCACCCACTGGCCCAACTACAAAAGTACCACTGTTGAACTTTAACGATCCCAACAGTTTAAACTTTGACGGCATTAATGACTACGTAGATATACCAAGCAAGCCCACCCTGAATTTAAGTAATGGCACATTTACAGAATCAGTATGGATTTATTCCAACATTACAAATAATGGCTATTATGGCGTTCTAGGATATCAAGCACCAGGTACTGGCAACAACCAGCGTTATCCAGGGATTTGGGTTTATAACCAAACACAAATTCATGCTGGGTTTGGAGATGGTAATAACTGGAACTCCTTTACCACAGGAAATGTGTTGAGACTCAATGCCTGGAACCATGTGGTAACTACATTTGACGGTACCACATACAAGGCTTATGTGAATGGCCAGGAAGTGTACTCTACAAATGACTTTGCTGGACGTAAACCAACCACAACCCAACAACTCAATATAGGCAGAGTTGACAACTACTTCCAAGGGCAAATTGATGATGTCCGAATTTATAATACGGCGTTAGGGGCAGCAGAAATCCAGCAACTATACCAAGTACAACCGCTACCAGATTCCCGTCAACTATATACAGACACAGTAATCGCTGGTTTAGCACAACCAACAGCAATAGACTGGACACCTGCTGGACAATTGCCTGACGGACAACTCATGTTTGTGGCGGAAAAGAGTGGAGTTGTCAAAGTCTTCAAAAATGGTGCTTTACTAGCAACTCCCTTTATCGATATATCTCGCCAAGTTAATAATGTCAGCGATCGCGGCTTATTAGATATTGCTGTTCATCCCGATTTTATTCACAATCCTTATGTTTACTTGGCCTTTACCTACGATCCTCCAGAAGTTTACCAAAATAGTGGTTTAGCTGGGCCAGACCAAGAAGGTAATCGAGCCGGTCGCCTAATTCGAGTCACGGCTGATCCCAGTACCAACTACACCACCGCTATTCCTGGTAGTGAAGTTGTCTTGTTGGGTAAAAATAGTACTTGGAACAATTTTAATGCATTTGTTAACAGCACCGTAGACTTTAATGAAGCCCCAGCTGGTATTTTGCCGAATGGTGAAAATATCCAAGATTTCCTAGCTGGTGACAGCACAACCCACTCCGTTGGGACAGTGAGATTTGGCCCAGACGGCGCACTCTATATCAGCAATGGTGATGCTACTTCCTACAACCAAGTTGACTGGCGGACATATCGTGTCCAAGATATTGATAACTTATCTGGTAAAATTCTGCGGATTGACCCGATTACTGGTGAGGGTTTAGCAGACAATCCCTTCTACAACGGAGATCCTAACAGTAACCGTTCTAAGGTTTACCAATATGGATTGCGGAACGCCTTCCGGTTTACCATCTCTCCGGAATCTGGACAGATTTATATCGGTGACGTAGGTTGGACGCAGTGGGAAGAAATCAATGCAGGTGGCCCGGGAGCAAACTATGGTTGGCCCTACTATGAAGGTGGTAGTGGTATTAACCTCCAGACTAGTGGCTACAAAGATTTACCCCAATCCCAAGCCTTTTATGCGAGTGGACAAACTACAACACCATCCATTTATGCCCTTAATCATGGCACTGCTGGCATTAATGCGATCGTCATGGGTGATGTTTACAGTGGCACTGCATTTCCCGAACAATATTGGGGAGACTTGTTCTTCAATGATTTGGGTCAAGGTATTGTCCGCAATATCAGCTTCGATTCCCTTGGCAATGTCACATCAGTGGAAACCTTTGCTATGAATGCTCAAATTGTGGTGCAAATTAACACAGGCCCAGACGGTAACTTATACTTTGTTGATTTAGATAATGGTACAGTTGGTCGCTGGCGCTTTGCTTAACAGGAATGTGGGGGAAAGGGTAAGGGGGAAAAGGGGAAAGGAAAACAGTTTTTAACCCCTGTCCTAACCTTCGCTGCTACCAACGCACATTGGACATAGTTGCTTGTCAATCCTTAGCTTTCAGCTAGGGATTTTTCTTGTTCACTTTTATAAATACCTTTTATCAGAGGTATTAGTTTTTCTGTGTCAAGCCTTCTTGTCAATTCGTAACAATTCCGTTACATTAATTTACATAAGTTAACGAGAGCAAAAAACTATGTACACCACCATTAACGAAGACGGCATTCTCAACAACTATGCAAACGAACCCCAAATCTACTACGCAGACTATCCCTCAAATGAGGAACAACGTCGTTATGGTTTCCAGGCTGGAGTCGCTACTTTATTAGTCACTGCATTAGTTTTGGTTGCTTGCGGCGTTAGCTAATCGCCACTGCAGATATCTATATATTCACCAGCTATTTACAAATACTTTGACAACCAGGAGAGATAAAAAATGTTTGCACCACTAGTAATATTGTTCCGTGAATGGATGGGCAAAGCTAAATTTAATCAGTTACGTGGTAAAGCTATTGGTTTACACGCCCAAACAATCACTAATTTTTGTAATCGCGTCGGAATTGAATCGAAGCAAAGACAAAACCTCATTCGGTTAGCTAAAGACAACGGTAAAAAATTAGGTTTATTGGCTTAAATCTCTGGTTTTTATCAATGTTAATTGTTGCAGAGATTAAGATATTCACAAATATGGCAATTATTATTTAATGCTCTGCGGTTGATATTAAACGAACCACAGAGACACAGGGTACGCAGAGAAAAAAGAGTACGCAGATTAAGACAATTTGGTGAGAAAACCTAAGAGGCGTTTGGTATTTTCTGTTAACAATGTGCGCCGATAAGCATCAGCAGCTTTTTTAATCGCTTCTGCTTGGGTGGGATAGGGATGAATGACACCGCTTAACTTGTTCAAACCTAACTTACCGACAATTGCTGTAGTCACTTCCGAAATCATTTCCCCTGCATGACGAGCGACAATAGTTGCACCGAGAATTTCATCGGAGCCTTGTTTGTGGAGAATTTTCAGAAATCCTGACTCTTCACCATCTGCGATCGCACGGTCTACACTACTAAAAGGAATTTTGATTGTCTCGACATTCCAGCCTTTTTCTTTGGCTTCTTGTTCTGATAATCCTACATGGGCAATTTCTGGGTCAGTATAGGTTACCCAAGGCATAACTAAACTGCTGAGTTTGCTACGACTTAACCCAAAGGGCGAAAATAAGGTATTTTTAATGACAATACGCGCAGCTGCATCGGCTGCATGGGTAAATTTCCAATTCATGCAGATATCCCCGGCTGCATAAATTTTGGGATTAGTCGTTTGCAGGTAATCATTGACTTTTACACCACGCTGCTTGTCGTACTCTACCCCAACTGCTTCTAAATTCAAACCTTCGACATTCGGAGCGCGTCCCGCACCCACTAAAATTTCATCTACAGTTACAGAATCGCGATGACCGTTGGTAGAAAAGTACAGCCGCTTACCTTCGGTAACAGTGACGACTTCTTCTAATTTGCAATTCAGTACTAGGCGAATTCCTTCTTTAATTAAAACCTTTTGCAGAATTTCCGCAGCTTCCGCATCTTCTTTATTAAGAACATGAGAACTGCGATGGAAAAGCACTACCTCAGAACCCAAGCGTCGGAAAGCTTGCGCTAATTCGCAACCAATTGGGCCACCCCCAATCACTGCTAACCGTTCCGGCCTTTGAATTAAGGAAAAAACCGATTCATTAGTTAAATAACCAGCTTTTTCAATTCCTGTAATTCCTGGTTGTGCAGCTCTTGCTCCCGTAGCGATTACTGCTTTTTTAAACCGCAGAGTTTTATCGCCAACTTCTACAGTATTTTTACTAGCAAATCGACCGCTACCTAAAAATACATCAACGCCTAACTTTTGAAAGCGTGCAGCAGAATCATGGGGACTAATACCAGCGCGAATGCGGCGCATTCTCTCCATGACTGCGGGAAAATCAATATCAATATTTTGAGGAATATTAATTCCTAATTCTTTACCATCCCACAATTCACCCACCACACGAGCCGAGCGAATAATAGTTTTTGAAGGAACGCAACCCACATTTAAGCAATCTCCACCCATGAGATGCTTTTCAATCAACGCTACTTTTAAACCCAAATCTAAACCCGCCGCACCCGCCGCCACAACTAAACCCGCTGTTCCCGCACCAATTACTACTAAGTCGTAAATATCAGCAGGTTTGGGATTTACCCAATCTGGTGGATGAACGTGGGATACCAAAGTTTGGTTATATTCATCCATTGGGCGAACTGTCACTGTTTCAAATTCTAAATTAGACATTTGTTGATTGTTGCTAAGTTTTTATTTATTGTTGACTTCTTCTTCTAAAGCTTTCCTTGCTATCCTCGTTACATAAATTGTGACTGCAACTGTAGCAATAAAACCAATTATGCGAATTGCCCATTGTATTGTTGGGTTGGTAGGTTGAGTTTCACTGCCAATTCTCGCCAAATTACCAGCTAAAGAACCAATATAAACGTACATAATCGTTCCAGGAATCATCCCTACAGAACCAATAAAGTAATCCTGAAGAGAAACTCCTGTAATCCCAAAGGCATAGTTTAATAAATTAAACGGAAATATTGGAGACAGTCGCGTTAACAGAACAATTTTTAATCCAGCTTTCCCAACAGCGTTATCGATAGCGACAAACTTTTGATTACCTGCAATTTTATTGGCAACCCACCCTCTCGCTAAATAACGTCCTACAATAAAAGCTGCAGTTGCTCCTAATGTTGCGCCAATAAAGACGTAAAGTGAACCCCAAACTACCCCAAAGACAACACCAGCACCCAAGGTCAGAATAGAACCTGGTAAGAAAGCCACGGTAGCAATAATATATAGTCCAATAAAAGCGATCGCTCCTACAGAACCCAGGCTATCAATCCATTGCAAAGCATCTCGTAAAATTGCTTGGGGATTAAAGGTAGTGGATGCTTGTGCTAAGGCTGTATCATTGTTGAAAATTAAGGCAATATTGATTGCTAGGAATGCGAATAAAATTACTTTTTTGAAATAATGAGAATATATCATTTTTAAATAACCTGATTGTATAGGTAGATGCCTTAGCAAATAAATTTGTCAAACAGTAAATCTTAAGTAGGGGAGCCACTGCGTTGCGCGGGTTTCCACGGCAGTCCGCTCAAGTCGGGAAACCCGCCCACGCGGCTGCCTCCGTGTTATAGCAAGTGGCGTTGTGTTACGGCTATGAAAGGATTTGGGACACAGAGACAATGGAATTTAGCCGTAACGCACCACCGCGTGGATGATGCGTTAGGCGCTAGGATAGTTCTTTCGTGACAAATTATATTGGAAACCAGCGCCTAACGCATCCTACGATAATTTTATTTTTACTTTATAAATAACCTCTTAGCAAATAAATTTATCAAACAGTGTATTTCATTTGAGTTAAATACTTGATTTTATTTAACGGTTAAAAACGCAAATTTGCCTTTCACCCTGTTTTGTTCCATCTTAAGTTGAGCAACGTAAAAGTCTTTTTGAATGACATCACCGACTGGCGTAAAAGCAATTTCACCCAAAGGAGTTTGATAAGTTCCTTTGAGTAATTCTTGATTTAATGCTTTACGCAGTTGTGGTAATGAAAGTTGAGTAATGTTACCTTTTTTATCTAAAGATTGCAGCGCTTCTACATATACCTGTAAAGCCGTAAAAGCTTGCGCGCTGACTTGGGGTGGTTCTCTACGATATTGGTCAAAATAAGCTTTGCGAAAAGCGGTGTTAATTTCACTCTGATATTCTGGACTATAAGCTTGGGCAATAATCACGCCATCACAAAGAGCTTTGCATACTGAAAATATATGAGATGTATTAAATCCATTACCACCAATAATAATTCCTTTATATCCAAGTTCTCGTAATTGTTTAACTAAATTACCGCCATCAACAGCTAAACCAGAGATAATTGCTAAATCTGGTTTTAAATTAATTGCACTACTGGCTTGCGTTTGAAAGTCGGTATCTGTAGTTTGAAATTTTTGAACTGTGACTAAATCTAATCCTAAATCTTTAACTGTTTTCTGAAATATTTCTGTTTCTGATTTATTAAAAGCATCATTTTGGGCATAGAATACAGCTACTCTTTTAATATTAGGATTTTGTTTGATTGCTGCTTTCACCGCATAAGGAGCAACAACAGCAACTGAGGAAGAAACGCGAGCCACATAATCACCAATTTCGGGAATACCTTTAGCTGTATTTGATGCGCCGATAACTGGAACTTGATTGCGTTCGGCAATGGGATTAGCACTAAAAGCTTGCTGTGATAAAGTAGGGCCAATAATTCCCACAACTTTATTTTGATTAATTAAAGTTTGAAAAGCATTAACAGTCCCAACTTCATCGCCACCAGTATCTTGAAAGATTAATTTAATTGGTTTGCCATTGATACCGCCTTTAGCATTAAAATATTTTTCAGCAATTTTTACGCCATCAGTGCCTTCTTGACCGAGTAATGCTACATTACTTGTTTGAGCAAATGCAATACCAATAGGAATGCCATTAGTAGTTTCTAATATCGATGTACTATTAGTTGCGGCTGTTGTATTTTTACTACTTTGACTACAGGCTATCAACAACACAGAGCAGGTAAATAATAAGACAGTTTGACGTGCGATCGCATTTTTCATCGTGGTGTATAATTATAATAATTTAAAGAAATTTAATAGCGTAAAAAAAGTCGAAATATTTGTTAATTTTCGTTACTTCTCTCATCAGTAATTTCAACTGTCGCTACAGTTTGTTTGAGAGCTTTTTGAGCAACTTTGGTTATATATATAGTCACAGCCACCGTAGCAATTAATCCCAATATTTGTATCACCCATTCCCCAATTTGAGCTTGAGGATTACTAGGATGATTGCTTGTATTCAGCATCGTCAAATTTGTCGCTAAGGAGCCGATGTAAACATACATCACAGTTCCCGGAATAATTCCAAGAGAACCCAATATATAATCTTTGAGGGAAACTTGTGTAACTCCAAATGCATAATTTAATAAATTAAAAGGAAAGATAGGAGAGAGGCGAGTTAGCAGCACAATTTTCCATCCTGCTTGAGCTACAGCTAAATCAATTGCTTTAAATTTAGGATGTTTTTCTAGCTGTTGAGCGACCCAATCGCGTGAGATATAGCGACCGATTAAGAAAGCTAAAGTAGCTCCAATGGTGGCAGCAATTATGACATAAATAGAACCCCAAAATACACCAAATAAACAACCACCTTTTAAAGTTAAAATAGAACCTGGTATAAATAATAAAGTCGCTAAGTTGTAAATGGCGATAAAAGCAATTGGGCCAAAATAGCCTAGATTGTTCACTGACGTGATTAATGTATGTAAAATTTCTTGGATGTTGAGACGTTGGCTAGCAATGATGACTGTGGCAACTAGACAACCTAATAGTAAAAATTTCAGTTTAGGATACAATTGGCGCTTTTGCATTTTCAGTTATCAGTTATGAGCCTGTTTACTGTTGAGCGTCTTGCTATCTACAACCAAAATATTCTACTTCCCTGAGAATCAGCTTAAATCTTTCTAAATTTTCCCTGGCGATACCAGCTACGAATTTGCTCAGGTGATACGCCAAGTAGATAAGCGATAATTACTATTTGATTTATCAGGGTAGTTTGAAAGATTCCTTTTTTTAACCATCGCCGCGCAGATGTGAGAACTGGTACGGGAATAATGATAATTTTACCCATGCGTTTTAATCGGCGAATGAGTTCAAAGTCTTCCATAATCGGCAATTCAGGGTAACCGCCAATTTGCTGAAACATCGATTTAGTGATAAAAATAGCTTGATCGCCATAGGGCATTTGCAGAAAATGCGATCGCAAATTTACTCCCCATTCTACCAACCTGATACCCCAAGATGATGCATCAATCCGCAACTTAAACGCACCCGCCACGATTTTTGGTTGTTGGAGTGCAGTCCGAACCATACCATCAAAGCCAGCAGGTAAGCGAGTATCTGCGTGGAGAAACAGCAGAATTTCACCACTAGCAGCTACAGCACCCGCATTCATTTGCACTCCCCTCCCAGGAGATGAGAAGATAACTTTCACACCCAATGACTGGGCTATAGCTACAGTGTCATCCTGAGAGCCACCATCAACCACAATTACTTCAGTATTTATACTGCCCTGAGTTGTGATAATTGCCTCTGCAATATTTGCAGCCTCATTTAACGCGGGAATAATAATCGAAAGCTTGGGAATGTTTATAGAGACAGTTTCATGATTTGACAATTTTAGTCTTGCTCCTTCCTGAGCGCTTTCTTTTTTCTTAGAGTAATACCACGTTTCACTAAAATATAAAATTTATACCAATTCAAATAATGTTTGCAGCAGATAAATTCTTTGTAGCGGCACGGCAAGAGGCAAAAACAAGAGGTAGGAAATATTAGGAAAGCCGCTATTGAGTTGAGAATAGCCACTATTGAGTTGAGAATAGCCACTATTGAGTTGAGAATAGCCACTACTGAGTTGAGAATAGCCACTACTGAGTTGAGAATAGCCACTACTGAGTTGAGAATAGCCACTACTGAGTTGAGAATAGCCACTACTGAGTTGAGAATAGCCACTACTGAGTTGAGCAAAGCCGCTACTGAGTTGAGAATAGCCGCTACTGAGTTGAGAATAGCCGCTATTGACTTAACGATAGTGGATTCTGTTGTTATAACTATCTGCAACGTTATGTGTTCAAAATGGTATTCTTGAGTTCAGACATGATAACAATACCTAATACTGCTCGGTTAAAGATTTTAAACTCTTAATTTGGTTTGGGGAAAAGGTGAAAGGGTAAGGGTTAAAGGTTTTTTCTTGCCCCTTTTCCCCTTCCCCTTTTGCCCTTAACCGACAAGTATTGTAACAATACCTAATCGTTCCAGTTTGTTCATAAAAATAGGGACACAAATAATTTGTGTCCCCGTGATATCTTAAAACCGATTTAGAACCACTAAATAGTACTCCTAAATCATTGATGAAATGTTCATACCTTATATTTCATAAATCAGATAGGATTGCTATCAGCGACCAGTATCATTTTATGTTTCCTTAAACGAAGATTGCACTGCCATTTAATGGTGCGAATGCATCTGCAATTACAGAGGATTTACCATTACTATTTACACGTACATCTAACAGTCCATCGCCATTGGGATCAATGAATTGGTTGTTGGTAAAGTTGGGGAGAATTCCGGAAATTCTTTGGGATGAAACTGAAGTTAGTTTTGCTACTTGTCCGCCAATTGAAACTTCAGTATCTCCTAAGTTACCAAAGTTTTTACCGCCAATCACAAATGTATTACCACCTGCTGCTGGTGCTCTCCAAGGGAAGATATCATAAACAGTAGTATCTACTATGTAAAGATCATCCGGAATCGCAGCAGTAATTACATTATCAGCATAGTCAATACCCAGAATCGCACCTCCAGGCCCAGTTACTACACTCAAACCATCTGCGACGGGAGAATCAGCATTGAGAACTGTATTTTTGATAACTTGTGTCCCATCTGCTGATAAAGCCACGCTGTAAAGTTTTTGGTTCCATTGCTGGGCAATTAAATTACCGCGCAATTGGCTTTGGAAGGTTGTTGCACGATATTCATCAATTCCATTAGTTGAAGACGCAAAAGTTGTGAGTGGCGCTGTATAAACACCAGGAATGCTTGGTTTATCTGGCCCATAAAAAACATTTTGGCGATCATCAGTGCGTCCACGATTGCGGTTGGCGGAACCGTAGTATTCGCCTTGTTTAATCAGGTTCAGTTCATCTGGCGCACCAGGTGCAGGGATAGAAGTTGTAGCTGAGGTAGAAAGTTCTCCAAAGTCTGGGTTATGACCATTATCAGTAGCATAAAGCAATCCTTTGGTGGTAAAAACTGCCCCAAAGGGATTTCGCAGCCCACTTGCATATACTGAAACATCAGTACCCGGTACAACATTGGCAACATCACCAAATGCTTGACTATCTGCAGGATCAAAAGTTAATCCTGCTGGAATTTCATAACCAGGTGGTAGTGGATTTTGTAGAACATATTTGATATCACCTTTGAAGCCAGGTTTGGAAATCTCCGCTTTCAAGATAGCTGCAGATAAAGGCGATTCTGGTAAACCACCAATGTTGCTGTTAATGACACCTGCGTTAGTATTACTACCAACATTGATGTATAAATCACCTTTTTGATCGAATGTTAAAGCATTGATCCCGTGGTCTTGATTGGAAGTTGGTAGTCCTGTGACTAAAGCTGTCAAGTTAGAGAAATTCGCCCCATCTAGTATGGAAACTTGACCACTATAAAATGACTGTTCTGTTTTAGGGAATGCACTACCACCGTTGCCATAAAGCCTTGTATGGGCAACGTAAATACTGGGGGAACCAGATTGATCATAGGGATTAAAAGCAATACCCAAGATGTTTGGTTTGTTGCCAGCTTTATCTTGAATTGTGGTGATGATTTGGGTATCGATAACATTGTACTTTTCATCAAAGGTATAAGCTCTGATTTCACCACTGTAAGTACCTACATACAATCTACCATCTGGCCCCCAAGCTGCGGATGAGGGAGCAGCTATTGAAGCTACTGTTTTCTTAGTGAAGCTGATAGCAACGATATCATTATCGTTGACGCTGACAGGAAGTTCTGGAATGATGAGATTTTGATAGTTGCTATCTGTAGTAGAGATAGTATGAGAAATGGTGAGATTGTCGGCACCTTGGGCTATTTTGTCATCAACTACATTGACAGTTACCGTTTGCGGAATATCCCAGTTAGTAGGAGTAAAGGTCAGGCTAGTCTTGTCTGTAACTAAGCGATCGCCTTTAACTACATTAATTGTGACATCTGCTGTCGGTTGTGTATTCAGAACTAACGAGTAACTATCACCAGCACTTCCTTCTGTAACCTCAGTTCTACCTTGTGTTTGTTGCAAAATCACCTGAGGGCCAGTTAGTGGTATGATTTCCAGCCCAGATAGGAGAGCATTGTTAACGCTGGCATCCAAATTAAGATTCAGCTTGCCATCGCTAACATTCACAGTAGGCACAGATAGTACTAGCGCTGAGTTATTACCTGTGAAGAAAGCATTTTTGGATTGTTTGAAAATGTCTACATCAGAGAACACCTTCTGACCTTCTATAGAAACATCAAAGATGCGGTCATTAAAGTCAGTGAAGAAATTCTCAGCAAAGTGCAGATTTACTCTATAGTTACCAGCTGCTACGGGAATCTCGTAAGCTAGCTTTGCTGCATATCGATCGTCTTGATATATAGGATCATCTTCTGTCTTGCCAATTTCCGCAATGGTGGTATAGACGTTGCTGTCACCAACCACATATTGCGGTTGATCTGCATCCCACTTATTACCTTTGGTATCAGTGTAAGCTGCACCACCTACATTGATCCGAATGGCCCCTGGTGTGGGGGTTGGTGTTGGTGTGGGTGTAGGTGTGGGGGTTGGTGTGGGCGTGGGTGTTGGTGTTGGCGTTGCATCTACAGGAGTAATTTCAATCGCATCAATTTTGGCGTTGTTGACACTCGCCAAGAACTGTAAATTCAGTGTGCCATCAGCAACTGTAACATCAAAAGACTTATCCAAAGCGATGTTATTACCACCCGCCTCTTTGAAAATATCCAAGTTAGTAATTACTGGATTACCTTCAGCACTTACGTCAAAGACACGTTGTCCGGCTTCAGTCCAGAAGAGTTCGGAAAACTTGAGCTTAACTGTATATTTGCCGTTATCAACAGGAATGGCATAGGAGAATTTATCTGACCAATGTTCGTCTTGATAAAGGCCGTCATCAACAGTATTGGCGATCGCAGCAGTTTTACTATAGACGTTACCACCATCAAAATACTTATCATTATCTGCTTCCCAAAGATTACCCAGGCTATCTTTGTAATCTGCACCACCTGCATTAATACGAATTGTTTTGCCTGTGGCTGTGGGCGTTGGCGCTGGTGTTGGCGTTGGTGTGGGTGTTGGCGTTGGCGTGGGTGTTGGTGTGGGTGTGGGTGTGGGTGTTGGCGTGGGTGTTGGCGTTGGTGTGGGTGTTGGCGTTGGTGTTGTATCTACAGGAATGATTTCAATCGCGTCGATTTTGGCATTGTTAACACTCGCCAAGAAATCTAAATTTAAAATCCCATCAGTGACTTTAACCTTAAAAGACTTATCCAAAGCGATGTTATTACCACCCGCTTCTTTAAAAATATCCAAGTCATCAAAGACTAACTGATTTTCGGCATTTACATCAAAGACACGTTGTCCAGCTTCAGTCCAAAAGAGTTCGGAAAACTTGAGGTTAACTGTGTAGTCGCCGTTATCAACAGCAATGGCATAGGAGAATTTGTCTAGCCAGCGTTCGTCTTGATAAAGAGGGTCTTCAACAGTATTGGCGATCGCAGTTTTTGTAGTATAGGTGTTACCGTCAGAAAAATAATTATCAGCTTCCCAGAGATTACCCTGAGTATCGGTGTAGGCTGCACCACCTGTATTGATCCGGAGGATCTTGGTAACCATTGTTGTCATTTCCAAACAATTTCTTACTTAATCTCTCGGAAAAGCTAAACCTAAAACAAGGTGATATGTAAACTTTTTGTGAGTTTTTTTTAAAGATTAAAATAAGTAATAGATTCAATGATCATAATTTTCCAAAATTTATAAATTTTCTCTAAATACATGAGTAAGAATTTATAAATTTTCCATAAAGATATATAATTTACTCATAGGTGTAATTGTTACCTAATAGAGTAAGTTATTAATTTCTCCCATGAAGTAAAAGCTCGTAATACAGCAATGATTAATCTCAAGAGGGAACAGATAACTGGCAAAACTCTCTTAGAAAATATATAAAATCACACATTTCTTGCACTATATGTATAAACAAATAAAAAGACTGTTTGCATAAATAAATTTAATTGCTATTTTCCATATAGTATGTGTGACATCATATCCGTTTGAGAACTTATCATATCTGTGAAAGTCGCTAATGGGTCATAGGTAATGGGTAATGGGAAATAAAAATACAGTTTAACAATTACCAACAAGACCAACCATATCGTAAGTAATTAGTCGGCATTGATATAGGAATCCGATTTGATTATTGAAAAAATCTAAGTATGTGTAGGGTGTGTTATCACGAAGTGTAACGCACCGTATTCTGGGCTTTGGTGCGTTGCGCTGCGCGACAACACAACGCCAGTTCGCTCAAGTCGGGAAACCCGCCCACGCGACTGGCTCCCCTACGTGTATTTCATAAATCAAATATGAGTCCTATATGATTTTTATTGCAGTTTTCTAACCTTTCACTAAAGTGCTAAGATAAATCCCCTTGTTTACCTGACAAGCGCAAGTAGCAGGGGGAAATACAGTTCAGTTAAGAAAATTAATTGATCACAAAACCAAAAAACTAGTTACTCAACACAAAACAGAACAATCATTTTGGAGGGGGTTTGGGGGACGCAACCGTCACCCAATCGGGGGTTTGGGGGAGAATCCCCCAATTCTTCTGGCTTCTTTAATAAGTGAAAAATCAATCGCTAAAACTAGTTACTCAACACAAAACAGAACAATCATTTTGGAGGGGGTTTGGGGGACGCAACCGTCACCCAATCGGGGGTTTGGGGGAGAATCCCCCAATTGAGCTAGCTTCTTTAATAAGCGACAAATCAATCGCTAATGAGCTTAACTGAACTGTATTGGATTACAGGGGATCAATAAGTGTACAACAACCAATCGCTTTTCAAACAATCTCTAGGTTCATTACACGAATGTAGCAGATCCATATAGTGGTAAATATGCATCTGCAATCGTTGAAAATTGACCATTACTGCTAACAGTTACATCTAACAAATCAATGGGATTTGTATTAGTAAATGATGGCAATATACCTTTAATTCTTTCGCTGCTCACTTCTGTAAGCGTTGCCGTCTTACCACCAATAATTACTTGAGTATTCGCCAAATTACCAAAGTTTTTACCACCAATAACAAATGTATTTTTACCCGCATCATTATTAGCAGGTGCACGCCAAGGAAAGATATCGTAAGCGGTGACACCTATTGCTGCAGCATCATTAGGAGTCGCAACTGTGATTTTTTTATCACTATAGTTGATGCCTACAAGCGCACCACCTGGGCCTGTTAAGATATCTAACCCACCGCCAACATTATTGATAGTATCGATTTTTTGTACCGTCTTACCATCTGCGGATAGTTGGTAAGTAGAAACTTCCGAATTCCATCGCTGGGTAATTAAATTCCCCCGTAATTGATTATTGAATGCTGTAGCTCGATATTCATCTATACCATTAGTTGAAGCCATATTGGTAGCGATGGGAGCAGTATATACTCCTGGAATACTCGCTTGCGATGGATCGTAATAAACATTCTGACGAGGATCTGAAATGCCGCGATTGCGGTTAGGGCTACCATAATAATTACCCTGTTCAATCAGGTTTAGCTCATCGGGAGCACCAGTTGCAGGTTTCTGAGTTGTAGCTGAGGTAGAAATATCTCCAAAGCCTGGATTATGACCGTTGTCTGTGGAATAAAGTAATCCTTTGGTGGTAAACACTGCATCGTAAGGATTCCGCAGTCCACTAGCGTAAACCGACACGTCAACACCCGGTTTCACAGTGGCTTTATCTCCAAAAACCTGACTAATGGCTGGGTCAAAAGTCAATCCGGCTGGTGGTTGGAAATTCGATGGTAAAGAATACTGAACCTTACCATTAAAGGTAGGTTTGGAAATTTCTGCCTTGAGGATAGCAGCAGAGAAAGGAGATTCTGGAATACCACCTATATTGTCATTGGTAACCCCAGCATTAGTGTTACCACCAACATTGATGTATAAATCGCCTTTATTATCAAAAGTTAAACCATTAATGCCGTGGTCATGGTTAGAAGTTGGTAGACCTGTTACTAAAGGTATCAACTGAGAAAAATTAGTTCCTTGCAGAATCGAGACTTGACCACTGTAAGGCGAAAGTTCTGTCTGAGGAAAAGCTCCGCCACGATTGGCATAGAGCTTACTATGAGCCACGTAGATACTAGGTGCATCAGAGGTATCATAAGGGTTAAAGGCGATACCTAAAATGTCACTGTTATATAAGCCCTTAAGAGTAGTAATCTCTTGGGTATTGGTAACGTTGTAATTCTGATCGAAAGTGTATGCTCTGATAGTGCCATCGTAATCGCCTACGTAAAGCCTGCCATCTGGGCCCCAAGCGCCTGTAGTAGGGCCAGCAGGTGTGGACTCATTGATTGTCGCTACTACTTTTTGCGTAAAGCTGATGGCAACTGTTTCGTTATCTGCAATACTAACAGCAACTTTGGGAATGCTGAGATTGTTATATGTGCTATCGGAACTAGTAACGGTATGACTAATGTTGACTGTGTGATTACCTTCTACTAACTTATCGTCAACGGCATTGACAGTAACAGTTTGTGCAATATTCCAGTTATCAGGAGTAAATGTGAAACTACTCTTGTTGAGGGTGATTTGGTTAGCTTTGTCTGTTCCCAAGTTAATTGTGACATTGGCGGTGGGTTTGCTATTTAAAACTAACGAGTAACTATCACCAGCACCACCTTCTGCAACTGCTGTACTACCCCCCGTTTGTTGCAAAATAACTTGGGAACCTGTTAAGGGAATGATTTCAATTGCCGAGATTGTGGCGTTGTTAATGCTAGCATCTAAGTTGAGGTTAAGTTTGCCATCACTAACATTTTGGGTAGGAACAGATAACACTAAAGCAGAGTTATTTCCTGGGAAGAAAGCATTTTTAGATTGTTTAAAAATGTCTACATTGGAGAAAACTTTCTGACCTTCTAAAGAAATATCAAATACCCGTTGATCGAAGTCAGTCCAGTAATTTTCTGCGAAGTGAAGATTGACTTTATAGTTACCGTTTGCTACGGGAATTTCGTAAGCCAAGTTTTGGGCATAACGGTCTGTTTGATATAAAAGGTCATCTTCTGTTTTGCCAATAGGTGCAGTGACAGTATAGATATTACTAGTTCCAACAAAATACTGGTCGGCTTGCCATACTTGACCCTGAGTATCAGTGAAACTTTGAGTTGCACCTACATCAATCCGAATCGCTCCAGGCGTAGGAGTGGGATTACTATCATTATCGGTAATAGTAACTGCAACATTACCCACAGCAAAATTATTGTATTTGCTATCTGTGCTGCTAACAGTGTGGGTAATATTAGCTGTGTGAGTTCCTTCCACAGCAGTATCATCAACGGCTTTAACAGTAACTGTTTGTGCTGTATTCCAGTTACTGGGAGTGAAAGTCAGACTAGTTTTATCTAGTGTAATTTGATTACCAGTTGTCCCCAGGTTAATAGTGACATTGGCGGTGGGTTGGCTACTGAGGACTAATGAATAACTATCAGTAGTACCACCTTCAGTCACCGCAGTATTTCCGTCACTTTGTTGCACAATTACCTGTGCAGTTGGAGTTGTCGTAACGGGAATGATTTCAATCGCATCAACTTTGGCATTGTTGACACTGGAGAGGAAATTTAAATTTAATGTACCATCAGCAACTTTGACTGTGAAAGACTTATCTAAAGCTGTGTTAGCACCAGCTTCTTTAAAAATATCCAAGTTAGTAATTACTGAATTATTTTCTGCTTTCACATCAAAGACGCGTTGACCAGCAGCATTAAAAAACAGTTCCGCAAACTTCAGCTTAACTGTATAGTCTCCGTTAGCTACTGGAATTGCATAAGAAAAGTCATTCAGCCACCGTTCGTTTTGATAAAGAGGGTCTTCAACTGTACTGGCGATCGCAGCTGTTGTCGCATAGGTATTACCGCCTGAAAAATATTGATCTGCAAGCCACTGATTCCCTTGTCCATCTGTAAAAGCTGCGCCACCTGCATTAATACGTATGGCTTTACCTGTGGGAGCGGTATCGTTATCAGTAATATTGACTACAACATTACCTACAGCGAGATTATTATATTTGCTATCTGTACTGCTAACGGTGTGGGTAATATTAGCTGTGTGATTTCCTTCCACAGCAGTATCATCAACAGCTTTAACGGTAACTGTTTGTGCTGTATTCCAATTACTCGGAGTGAAAGTCAGACTAGTTTTATCGAGAGTAATTTGATTACCAGTTGTCCCCAGGTTAATAGTGACATTGGCGGTGGGTTGACTGCTAAGAACTAATGAGTAACTATCAGTAGCACCACCTTCAGTCACCGCAGTATTTCCGCCACTTTGTTGCACAATTACTTGTGGCGTGGGAGCAGTATCGTTATCAGTAATATTAACTACAACATTACCCACAGCAAAATTATTGTATTTGCTATCTGTGCTGCTGACGGTGTGGGTAATATTAGCTGTGTGATTTCCTTCCACAGCAGTATCATCAACGGCTTTAACAGTAACTGTTTGTGCTGTATTCCAATTACTAGGAGTGAAAGTCAGACTAGTTTTATCTAAAGTGATTTGATTACCAGTTGTCCCCAGGTTAATAGTGACATTGGCGGTGGGTTGACTGCTAAGAACTAATGAGTAACTATCAGTAGCACCACCTTCAGTCACCGCAGTATTTCCGCCACTTTGTTGCACAATTACCTGTGCAGTTGGAGTTGTCGTAACGGGAATTATTTCAATCGCATCAACTTTGGCATTGTTGACACTGGAGAGGAAATTTAAATTTAATGTACCATCAGCAACTTTGACTGTGAAAGACTTGTCTAAAGCTGTGTTAGCACCAGCTTCTTTGAAAATATCCAAGTTAGTAATTACTGAATTACTTTCTGCTTTCACATCAAAGACGCGTTGACCAGCAGATGTAAAGTACAATTCTGCAAACTTCAGCTTAACTGTATAGTCTCCGTTAGCTACTGGAATTGCATAGGAAAAGTCATTCAGCCACCGTTCGTTTTGATAAAGAGGGTCTTCAACTGTATTGGCGATCGCAGCTGTTGTCGCATAGGTATTACCGCCTGAAAAATATTGATCTGCAAGCCACTGATTACCTTGTCCATCTGTATATGCTTGTCCCCCTACATTAATCCTGATGGCAGCCATAATTTTTTATCTACAAATAATTCCTAAATTGCTTTGCGTAAAATATAAGCTTTATACGTATATATCAGGTTAAGATTAGTTGATCGTTATTGAAATCTTAAAAATAATAATTGCTAACTTCATCGAAAATATATCTTCATGAGGATTATCTAAAAATAGATAAATTTTTGATGATTTAATTATGAATTTCTGATGAAAATTTGTTGATTTTATGATGAATATCTCTGGTTGAGCAGATTAATAATGTTGATAAATACCCTAAGTAATAACAATGAGATTTTTTGGTATAAATTATTGAGTAAATTACTATTTGCACTCAAGGTACTATCAGCCTAGGAACAATTCACCCTTCCCTAAGAGGGAAGAAGGAGGAAAGGTATACCTAAGCTTTGCCAAAATCAAATATCAGTTCTATATAGAAATAAAATCAAGAAATTCCATTGCTAAATTCTGAGGTCTTCACTATGGTTGCTTCACCTGACATCTACCTCACCCCTGAACAATACCTGCAAATGGAGGAAAACAGCGACATCAAGCATGAATACATCGACGGCTACATTTACGCAAGGGCTGGAGCGCTCGACTCCCATGTTACGATTGCTCTCAACCTTGCTATCCTTGTCCGTAATCATGTACGCGGTTCAGGCTGTCGTGTTTACATTGCTGATATGAAAGCACGCATCGAATCTCTGAATCGATATTACTATCCTGATGTAATGGTGACTGGCGACGAACGCGATCGCGAAACTCCTGCTTATAAAAAATTTCCCTGTTTAATTGTCGAGGTTTTATCTAACTCTACCGAAGCCTTTGACCGAGGAGATAAATTCGCTGATTACCAAACTTTAGAAAGTCTGCAAGAGTACGTTTTAATTAACACCAAACGTCAGCGTGTTGAGTGTTTCCGCCGTAATGAGCAAAGGTTCTGGGTTTTACAATCTTACACAGCCGCAGATAAATCATTTCAATTACAGAGTATTAAATTTGAAGGTACAATGGCTGACCTTTACGAAGATGTAGTATTTGAAAAAGGTTAAGGTTCGCCTTCCTGATTTGGTTGAAGCAGGCTAAATTAGCTGGGAAAATACTCTGCGATACTTTGCGCCAACCTCCGCGTTCCTCTGCGTTTAATCTTTATTAATTTCCTACTCCATCGCCTGAATCTGCTTATTCGCTGCTGTTTGCGCTCTTACCATTGCTTGCTTTAATGGTTGCTGACCTAATAAAGCGCTAATAAATTGGTTATCAAAATTATTGACAATTGCTGCTGGATATTTGCCAGCTTGCCAAGGTGTAGCATAGGAGACACCACTAACAAATGGCGATCGCAAGGGGTCTTGGTCATAGCCTAATTTCTCAGCTACAGATTTTCTCGTGGGGAGTGCAAACCCTGTTCCTGTCCACTTTTGCATCCCTTGTTTACCTGTGAGATAAGAAATTAATTCCCAAGCTTCCGCTTTATGTTTGGCTTGTTTATTCATTACATAGGCAACTGTAAACACCATAGTGTTATTTTTACCATTAATTGTAGGTATCTCTGCGGTAGCAAACTCTAGTTGAGGAAAGGTTTCTTGCAAATAAGGAATTGCCCAATTTCCTTCAATTACCATTGCTACCTTACTCTGACCAAACATTTCACTACCTGAGTTTGTTCCCACATCAGATTTTTGAGCAGAGGAACGGTCTTTTTGATACTGATCTATAACTAACTGCAATCCTTGTAAACCTGGTTCACTAGCAAAGGTTGCATAATCATTTTGATTAATAATTTGTCCACCAAAGGCTTTGATTTTATAAGCTTGACGCGCTAATTCCGGAATTTCCCCAAAGCCATATTTGTTGAGTTTACCTGTTAATTTCTCAGAATAGCTGCGTAATTCTTCCCAAGTGCTGGGAGGATTACTCAAACCAGCCTCAGCAAAAGCTTTTTTGTTGTAAAACAGCGATAAAGTGGAATAATCTTTGGGAAAACCGTAAATTTGGTTTTGGTACTTGAAGCTATTGAGTAGGTTAGGTTCAAAGTCTGCTAAATCAAATTCGGGAGTGATATAAGCATTTAACGGTTCGAGGACATTTTGACTCATAAAGAAAGGAGCCTCTAGCGCATCCAGATAGAAAACATCGGGTGCAGCTTCTCCCACCAAGCGAGTTTTGATAACGTCCATGTACTGGTCTGAAATGACCTCATATTTGACTTTAATCTTGGGGTGCTGTGCTTCAAAGTCTTTTAGTACCTGTTGTAGAAGTTTTTGTTCTACAGGGTTACCTCCCCAACCACTAAGTTTGACCGTAACTCTTGTGGATGCGCTCGGTAGTGTTAGACTGTGGCAACTAATAATTGCGATCGCGATCGCAATTATCAATCCAAAAAACTTGAACCAACTATTTCTCATCACTAAAAAGGATGAATGATTAAGGATAAAGGATGAAAAAAACAATAAATTGGTGATTATCTCTCAGATTGAGCAGTTGATAAAAATTGCTTAATCTGTATCCTATTATGAATGGCTTAAGTTGATTTCTTATTTCATATTTCAGCCTTGAGTTGCTCATCTCTCTATTTCTACTTATATCGTCTCTAATTGATGCCTAATATTTCTAAATCTGAATTTTTATTGAGAAATGCAAGCTAGAATGACGAGAAATTATCGGCAACAAAACTCATCTAGGGGATCTCTCCGTAAAACTTTAAGTTATGACTTCTGTTCCGATTGAGACAGCTGCGCCTGTAACTCTGGAAATTACCCAGATTACTACGCCGCAATTAACACTAACTTCTACCACCAAAAGCAATTCGCAGCTTTATAAGGATGCGATTCGCACCAGCTTGAAAGCTTCAACGCTGGATGCTGTTTTTGCCACAGTTTTTGGTGTGGCTACAGGTGGTATTTTACTTAGCAATTTTCTGTTGGAGTTGGGTGCTAGTCCAGTAGTTTTTGGAATGCTGTCATCGATTCCCATGCTGGTGAACTTAGTTCAGCCGTTGGGTGCTTACTTGTCAGAACGCAGCAGCAGCCGTTTCTACTATTCTTTGAGAACTCATGGAATTGCTCGGTTACTGTGGCTAATTCTCGGCATTGGTATTATTGGCTCCAGCTGGTTAGGTCTGACTGCTTCCCAGTTAGTAGGATTAACGCTGTTAGTTGTCTTGTTCAGCAGTCTTTTAGGCGGACTAGGAAGCGCATCTTGGCTGAGTTGGCTAGCGATGATCGTTCCTCGGCGGTTACGCGGTAGGTATTTTGGTATCCGCAATAGTGCAGCTAGCTTGACTAATTTGCTCTGCGTCCCTTTGGCGGGGTTGGCTGTATCACATTGGTATGGTGGAACTTTACAAGGTTACGGGGTAATTCTGTTTGTAGGTATTTTGTTCGGGATTATCAGTTTGGGATGTCAGTACTTTCAAATAGATATGAATCCTGCTGTGCAAAACACTAGTCTTGTAAAGTACCAGCACATCAGTGAATCTGCTACCCCAGAGATGGAAGTAAGTTGTGCGCTAGCAACCCAAAACAACGAGGTTGCTAGCATTTGGAGTAACACTAACTTTTTAAGGTTTCTGCTTTATTTCGGCTTCTGGATGCTGGCTGTGAATATCAGCGCACCTTTTTTCAACTTCTATATGTTAGATCGGCTGCATTTAGGTGTAAGTTGCGTGACGCTCTACGGTAGCCTGCAAGCGGGAGCAAATATGCTTTTGATTATCCTGTGGGGTAAATTGGCAGATAAAATCGGTAATCGCCGGATTTTGATTGGAATTGGAATTTTGGTCGCACTTACACCTGTATTGTGGATGGGTGTGAGTGCTAATAGTTGGAATATTTGGCTATGGTTACCGCTATTACATATTTTTACAGGCGGTACATGTGCAGCAATTGATCTGTGCAATAACAATATGCAACTGGGGATAGTACCAGTAAAAAACCAGTCTATCTATTTTGCGATCGCATCTGCTGTTGCTGGTGTCAGTGGTGCTTTAGGTACAACTATTGGTGGTTTCATCGCCCAATTTGCCGAACAAGGAGGCTTACTAGGCTTATTCGCTCTCTCTAGCGCCTGTCGCCTCCTAGCGATTTTACCCCTGATGTTTGTCAAAGAACCCCATTGATGAAGAGGTGGAGGAGCAGAGGGAGCAGAGGGGCAGAGGAAGCAAAAGAATGGCAACGGTGCATTTTCCCCCTTATCCCTCTGTCCCCTTGTACCCTTTCCCCTTTCCCCATTTCTCCTATTCAGCCGCGCTAGAACTCAAACTCATGGTTTCCCACAAAACCATGTGCGGGGTGGTGGGTACGGGCTGATGTAAGCCAATCAACTGAGATAGAGTATTCTTTAACTGAGTCCGGGGAACGATTTCATCTACAAAGCCATGCTTGAGCAAATCTTCAGCGCTTTGGAAATCTTCGGGGAGTTTTTCCCGGATGGTTTGCTCAATCACTCGCCGACCAGCAAACCCAATGGTGGCTTTTGGTTCTGCGAGGATAATATCGCCCAACATGGCGAAACTAGCTGTGACACCCCCAGTGGTGGGATGAGTTAATACGGGAATATATAAAAGTTTGGCATCGCGATGGCGTTGTAGCGCTGCGGAGATTTTCGCCATCTGCATCAAAGAGAGCATTCCTTCTTGCATTCTGGCACCACCAGAAGTGCAGACAATCACTACAGGATAGCGGCGTTGGGTGGCTTGCTCAATTAAGCGGGTGAGTTTTTCGCCCACAACGGAACCCATACTACCACCCATGAAGCGGAAGTCCATAACTCCCAAAGCCACAGGTAAACCGTTGATTTCGCCTAAACCTGTTTTGACTGCATCGATTAAACCAATCTTGTCCTGCATTTCCCGCAGGCGATCGCTATAGGGTTTGCGATCGCGAAATCCCAGAGGATCGGTAGGACGCAAATGCTCGTCCATCGGTCTCCAAGTATTTTGGTCAATCAATTGGCGAATGCGTTCATCGCTATCCACGCGATGATGATGACCGCACTCTGCACAAACCATTTGATTTGCTCTCAGGTCTTTCGTATATGCCAATACACCACACTTAGCGCATTTATGCCATAATCCATCAGCGATTTCGCGTTCTTGACGTTCCATGCTGGTGGTTCCGGATTTCCGTCGATTCGCAAACCAATCCAATAGAGACTTTAAACCGCGTGATTCTTCGTTGTTTGCCATTTTTATCTTATCAAGTGGGTAATGAGGTCGAAAACGGGCCAAGAAGCGATGGGGATTACAGGGTAAAAGTCCTCATTTCAAAGTTATGATTTGGGACTAGAGAGGGGATGCGGAGGATTTGGTGGCTCCGCTAGGGGAAAGAAACACTTGTTCATCCCGTTTTGGCTCTTGACTATTGACTACATCGTCAAATTACGCTTGTAAGCAATTCAGACCTTATTTAGCATCTTTGGTTGCCAGCTTAACGAAAATGCTTATGCCAACACAAGTGTGTTGTTGGTTCGTTCTTGTGAAGGTATCCGCACAAGCGTTTGCATATTTACCCCTAAACCGGATGCTCTTTCCCAACCCCGCCAGGGTATACTTGCTCCCAAATCAAGAATTAGTGTTATAAGGTGATGAGCAATCAGCTTTTTAAGAGGGTAATACAGGTCACAGGATGATATTACCAAAATCTCAAGGGGCGGTGGCGTAATTGCGGTTACAGTCATAGGGGGTAGAAATTTCTTATGATGGTTTAATGGGTTGTTAAGGGAAGCTGGAGAAAATGAAATTTGATAATTTTGGATGCTAAATTGGTTTTTGACTCCTCTATTCACGTTACTGGAAAAAATAACCCCAGGTAAACAGATAAAATTGCTTCCCCGCCAAATAAAGCGATCGCAGCTCCTAAAGCGAGAAACGGGCCAAAGGGTATTTTCTGTCCAAAGCGGCGCTGTGACAGGGCTATAGCCACGCCACCTACTAAGGCTCCTACAGCACAAGCCATAAAACCAGCTAAGAGTAAATATTTCCAACCAAGCCAGGCTCCCATCATCGCCGCTAATTTGGCATCTCCAGCCCCCATTGCAGTTTTACCCAGAGCGATTGAACCCAAAAGTGCGATCGCATCAAATAGCCATAAGCCCAGCACAGCCCCCACAATCCCCATCATCAGGTGTTTGATTGCGCCCACAGAGCTACCTTCTGGGAAAAACCCAATCACTATTTGAAATATCAGCCCCAAAACCAAACCCGACTGAGTCAGTTGATTGGGTAAAGTCATCGTATCTAAATCTATGAGTGATAGGGCTAATAACCAGCTACAAAAAGCCCAATAGCCAATTGTCAAAATAGAAACTTTAAATAGTAAAAAAACTAGTACAAAAATTATGCCCGTTATCGCTTCTACCACAGGATAACGGGCAGCAATTTTACTTTTACAATAACGACACCGACCTCTGAGCCACAGCCACCCGAAAACAGGCACATTATCGTAAGCTTTGAGCTGGTTGAGGCAATGGGGACAACGGGAGGGAGGCCAAAGAACCGACAACCCCGCCGGCAGCCGATAAACCACAACATTAATAAAGCTGCCAATAGAAGCACCCAAAATGAAGACGAGTAAACTCGCCGGGACAATCATCAAAATGTCCATATAGTCCTTTGTCATTAGTCATGTGTCATTTGTACTTTGTCATTGGTCATTTGTCATGACTGTTGACTTTTGAGTACAGACGCGATTAATCGCGTCTCTGCAACTTTTGACTGTTGACTATTGACTATTGACTAATACATATGAGATTCAATTTGATTTAGTGGTACAAAACATTCTTGCGGTAACAGCACTGGAGTGTTAGTAAAAACCACTTTGCCACGATGGGTAGTGCGATTAATAGCTACACCTGTGGCTTGTCCTGTTACTTCAGGATGCGCTTCACAGAGAGTGTAGTAAATCTGACCAGCAGCCCGGATGACAGCCGGATCAACCAAAGGAGGCTGGGAATGCTGGTTTTTAGGCGCAGTATAGTTTTCGTATCCTTGACGTAAAGCGTACACTATTAAGTTATTTGCTTTCTAGATTTGTCTCTAGTTTATATGAAAGTTTCCGTAACGGTTGCCAAAATGGTCAAGTTTTGTTGCAGTTTGGGGGCTGGGGACTGGGGACTGGGTAATGGGGACTGGGAGAAGGGGGAAAGGGGACTGGGTAATGGGGACTGGGAGAAGGGGGAAAGGGGAAATAATTATGCCAATTACCAATTACCAATTACCAATTACCAATGCCCAATGCCCAATGCCCAATGCCCTACCCAATTGCTTTAATTAATGATTCGCCCATTGCGCGACAACCTAAAAGCTTGGTGCCGGGTGAGAGAATATCACCAGTGCGATCGCCTTGTTCTAATACTTGGAAGACGGCGTTTTCAATGGCATCTGCTGCGGCTGGTTGGTCTAAAGCATAACGCAACATCATGGCGGCACTCAATACCTGGGCTAGGGGATTGGCTTTATCTTGTCCAGCAATATCCGGGGCCGAACCGTGAACTGGTTCAAACACACCAGGGCCAGAAGCACCTAAACTCGCTGAAGGTAACATTCCAATACTACCTGTGAGCATGGCAGCGGCATCGGAGAGAATATCGCCAAATAAGTTACCTGTAACAATGGTATCGAACTGCTTAGGCGCGCGGACTAGCTGCATGGCGGCATTATCCACATAGAGGTGAGATAGTTCGATATCGGGGTATTCTTGGGAAAGTTTGGTAATGCGATCGCGCCATAGTTGCGATACTTCTAAAACGTTGGCTTTATCCACCGAGCAAAGTTTCTTGCCACGTTTGCGTGCGGCTTCAAAGGCGACTTTGCCAATGCGATCGATTTCTGATTCGGTGTAAACCATTGTATTTACACCACGCTTTTCTCCAGTCTCAGTTTCAAAAATTCCTTTGGGTTTACCGAAGTAAATCCCCCCTGTGAGTTCGCGCACCACCATAATATCAACGCCTTCTACAACTTCCTTTTTCAAAGTTGAGGCATCTATTAATTGGGGCAAAATTTTCGCTGGGCGTAAATTCGCAAATAATCCCAAACCCGCGCGCAATCCTAACAAACCTGCTTCTGGACGGAGATTGGATGGTAAGGTATCCCACTTATAACCACCGATAGCCGCAAGTAACACAGCATCGCTATTGCGGCAAGTATCTAAAGTAGCCGCTGGTAAAGGTTCCCCTGTAGCGTCAATTGCTGCACCACCAATGAGGGCTTCTTGGAAATCAAACTTTAAATCGAATTTCTGCCCTACAATTTTTAGCACATCTACCGCTACGGCCATAATTTCGGGGCCGATGCCATCGCCGGGAAGTAGGGTAATGCGGTAGTTTTGGGTCATAGCTGCTGTTTACTAAGTAGATGTTGAGTTGTGCAAAAATGCTCACAGATTAAATATCATACCGAGCAATCTGCACCAATGGAGCTATCAATTTATTACAAGGGGCATTGGGCATGGGGCATGGGGCATTGGGCATTGAGTAATAATTGTTCTTCCTCCACTCTCTGCGCCTTGCCCCTTAATCCTCTTTGTTGAGCGTTACGGCTTTGTTTTGCAGCAATAACCAGAACTTGAGGCTGAATCATTTGATACTTTATACTTCAGCCGCAGCCTATAAAAGAGTATTCATATCCTAATACTGCTCGGTTAAGGATTTTCAACTCGGAATTTGGTTTGGGGAAAAGGTGAAAGGGTAAGGGTTAAAGGTTTTTTCTTACCCCTTTTCCCGTTCCCCTTTTCCCCTTAACCGACAAGTATTGATTCATATCCTGTTAACAGGATTTGTGAATCTGAATTATTCAATATCTGGAATTTGCAAGTAATATTTGGGGATTAAAGATTACATTTACAACACTTTTATATTCAGTAAATCTCACAAGTTTTATAAAATGATTTTCTATTTTGGTATACAGTCCCGCAAGAAAATTAAAAAAAAAGTATTTATAGACATTTTTGAGATAAAAAACTGTATGTTTGTTGTGTTTAAGAAGGCACAAACTACAAGAAATTATGAATTTTAAGGAAATTGGTCAGGTTGCTTTGGCGTTGCTAACGCAGTTCGGCTTAAAGCTTGTAGGCGCTATCCTGTTGTGGGTTGTAGCTCAACGCTTGATTGACTTTGGATTGAAGCTATTACGTCGTGCTTTCAAAGTTCAACATGTCGATCCGACACTGATTACCTACATTATCAATATCATTTCTGTCACCCTGAGAATTGTTCTAGTTGTGGCAATTCTGGGATTCTTTGGTATTGAAACCACCTCCTTTGCAGCTTTGTTAGCAGCAGCTGGTATTGCAATTGGTGCAGCATGGGGTGGACTGTTGGCGAACTTTGCAGCTGGTGCGTTTTTAGTAATTTTTCGCCCATTTAAAATTGGTGATTTCATCACTGCAGCAGGTGTTACGGGAACTGTCACAGAAATTGGACTGTTCACAACTAATATCAATACGCCTGATAATGTGATGACAATTGTCGCCAATAACAAAATCTTTTCTGACAATATTCAGAATTACTCTGCTAATCCCTACCGTCGGGTTGACCTACTAGCCCAACTGCATCATTCTGTAGATCATCACGATGCGATCGCACGGTTGAAAGCCAAAATTAGCCAAATCCCCAATGTTCTGCAAAGTCCTGCACCTGATGTAGAAATTATTGATTTCAATATGGCAGGCCCCGTACTAGCAGTACGTCCTTATTGCAATAATGACCATTACTGGCAAGTTTACTTCGACACTAATAAAGTTATACGTGAAACCTTTGGCGAGGCTGGTTATCCGGTTCCCGAACATCGTTACTCAATCAGTGGTTCATCACCTAATGGAGTTGATCCTGTAGTACCTGCATCAATCATGAGCTGATACTGACACAAACCTAAATAATACCAATGTAACAGTAGGTAGGCATCTGTCCTGCCTACTTTGTTATTTTATGTAATGTTATATAAAAGACAAAAATTTTCTCAGTATTTAAGTCATATATAATGTAAATAAATAATGTGATATCAGGCTCATATTTGATTCATATTTGATTTTTGAAATTCATGTATTAGCGTGTCTAGACTAAAATAGTGCATTGCTCAAACTCTTGTGGGGTGGACATCTTGCCCTGGGCGGACAAGATGTCCACCCCACAAGAAAATTATATTGCCACATTTTAGTCTTGTCAGTCCAGTATGGTGGGTTACGCTATCGCTAACGCACCTGTAGCAATGTTTTTCGTGCGTTACGGCTTACATCTGACCTACACTAAATTACTTCCGAATGATTTATTTGCCACCAACGAAAATTTTATACTTCACTTATTGCAAAATCCTGTAAGTATACAGATATAGACAACTGTGCTAAATCAGTAAATCAGAATAATGTAGTTATACTTTCTGTGAAAGGTAAATGTATTAACAGCTATCTGATGTGAGCAAAGTTATTAGCTATAAAAGCAATTTTTGTTTACAATCTCTTACTTAGTACGTCATTGCCTCTTAAAAGTATGCCTATCTTTCCTTAGGCATCCACAGTGGTTGAAGGAGAATTAAAGTGGCAGATCAGAAATCTTCGGTTAGACGAGGAATTATATTTATCCCATTAATTGCCGGAGTTTGTACTTTTGGCGCGGGATTGTATTGGCTGATGGGTCGAACAGACTATCAAATGCACATTCACAAATCAAAGTCACTAACAGCCAAAGCGTTAATTAATCAGCAAGATTTGGCATTCAATAGAGACGCTGTTGCTTCCACAGACAGCCACATATTTGAAGTACCAAAAGCATTTCAAGGAAAAGTAGTTGAGCAGCTACCAGTAACCGATAAAAATAAAGTTATTGCGCTAACTTTTGATGATGGCCCTGCACCTAAATATACAGAACAGATTTTAGCAATTATAAAGAAAGAAAATATTAAAGCGACTTTCTTCTGTGTAGGAGAAATGGTGCATTATTTTCCTCAAATTGCTAAGGAAGAAGTAGCGGCGGGTAATGCAATTGGCAATCACACATGGCATCATTGGTATCGCAAGATGAACCCAACTATTGCACAGCGTGAGATTGAATCTACTGCTACACAGATATACGAAACTACGGGAGTTAAAACATCTCTATTTCGTCCGCCTTTTGGCATCCTGAACAATGGCGTAGCTGACTATGCTAAAAAAAATAATTATGCCATATTAATGTGGTCGGATGATTCTCAAGATTATCGTCGTCCTCCCGTATCCAGGCTAGTTAATAATGTTATCAAAGGCGCAAAACCAGGCGGCATGATATTAATGCACGATGGTGGTGGAAATCGTTCTAATACAGTTAAAGCTTTACCAGACATTATTGATGGTCTGAAAAAGCGTGGCTATAGTTTTGTAACCGTACCTGAATTGTTAGCAATACAAGCACAAAAACCCTTGGTGAGAATGGCAAAATTCCATCAACCCAACAAAGATATGTAAAATTTACTCAATTTCCATTAATATTTACCAAAAATATAGGACTCCTATTTGATTTTTGAAAAAACTCCGTACATCTGAAGAGTTGTGAAATCAAAGGTAGTGTGTCGAATAAACCACTCAAACATCCACTTTAAATGAGAGAATGTTGGAATCAAAGCACAAAAACGTCGAACCCATGTTTTAGCCTGCAACCAGATATCTTCAATAGGATTTTGCTCTGGACAATTAGGAGCAAAACGAACGCAGTGAATTTTCCATTTTTCTGGTGGTAAACCTTGGTTAAGTTCGTCTAAAAAGCTTTGGATTTCTTTGGAACGGTGGTAAGTAGCACCATCCCAAAAAATCAGCAATCGCTGGTCGCCTGACTCAGTTAGCAGATATTGCAGGTAATCGATAGTATTTTTTGAATTTCCCCTGTCGTAAGCTTTCAGCAGTAATTTTCGTTCAAGATAGTCAACTGCTCCGTAATATGTTTGCTTCTCTCGCTCATTTACGACTGGAACCGTGATTTCCTGGTCAGTTCTCCCCCACACATAACCGCTTAAGTCTCCCCACATTAAATGACACTCATCAATTAACAATACTCTCAATTTTCCGGCTTCGATTTCGGAGCGGTTGCTTGCCAACAATGTTTCAATCTCTTTTTTTTTTCTGCAACAGCATCTGGATTGGCTTTGGGGTTTAGCTTTGTGGTTTTCTTCCAACTGATGGCAGCTGCATCAAATAAGTCGTAGTAACTTTGTTTTGACTCATAAACGATGTCGTACTCAAAGGCTAGTTTATACTCCAGTTCGCCCAGTTCCCAATAGTCCTTCGTTTGTAACCAACTCAACACTTCTTCTCGCTGTTCGTGACTCAGGTGGCTTTTTCGTCCTTTGTAGTTCAGCCTGAGTCCATTGATTCCTTCCTGCTCGTAAGCTTGCTTCCAACCTGTTATCGACCCTAAAGAGACATCTAAAATTGCTTGAATCTCTTCGTATAAGTAATCTTGGTAAACCAACTTGACTGCCAAGGCTTTTCTTGCCTCACGGGCATCGCGACAAACTGCGATAAAGTCTTGTAGTTCTGCGATCGCAGTTGCCACTCCCAGTGGCAGTGATGCAGTTTGTAGATGCTGATTTCTCATTGTCTACTCTTACACTTGTATACTTAACCGTATTTTCTCGTAATCTTTTTCAAAAATCAAATAGGATTCCTATATAACAATACTAATTATTAGTTGTATTCGTGGATAATATCTGTGAATATAACTTTTTTGTGTTTTATGCAAACAAAGTACGCAAAAATTATACTGATTAAAATAATGTTTGCGACAGATAAATCCTTTGTAAGGGCACGGCATCCGCAATTTTTTGGCATATCAAATATCTTATTGGTACCGTGCCCCTACCTATCTGTCGCGTTATTTTTTCAAAATGGTATTAGACTTATTTCAATATTTTTTGACATATAAATTATCTGTAGAGACATAAATATTTATGCCTATCTTTCAACTCTTTTGGTGTGTTACACATAACCCCTAACGCAAGGCACTGACTCCACTACATGGTACTGAGATTTTTTCAGAAATAAAATCGGATTCCTAATATTATTCATCCGGTTCCAGTAGAAAATATACTGAATATTGAATAGAAACAGTATTGATTGAGCGAAGTATTAATACTTAATAAGATTAAGTTTGTGTAAACCTGGTTTCCATTTCTGAAACGAACCTGGCAAATACTGTAGAGACAGGTTAGGTTAACTTATAATCACAAGCCGCACCAAAGCAGGTATGGTAAAAGAATTAGCAATTCGTACCTCTGGACTGACGAAGCAATTTGATCGCCATGTTGCGGTCAATGATGTTGATTTAGAGATCCAAGCAGGTGAAGTATACGGACTGATTGGGCCAAATGGCGCAGGTAAAACAACTCTCATCCGGATGTTAGCAGCCGCAGAGGAGCCAACAACGGGTGAGATTTATATTAATGGCGATCGCTTGTTGCGTGACAAAAGTAATCCCACTCTCAAGCGTCGTCTGGGCTATTTACCTGATGACTACCCACTGTATGAGGATTTAACAGTTTGGGATTACCTAGATTATTTTGCGCGGTTATATCGCTTGCGGGAACCACGCCGCACGCAACGTCTGCATGAAGTATTAGAACTGATACAACTCGGTAATAAGCGTAATAGCTTAATTTCTACCCTATCGCGGGGGATGAAGCAGCGCTTAAGTTTAGCGCGCACAATTATTCATGAACCCATCTTACTGCTGTTAGATGAGCCTGTTTCTGGTCTTGACCCCATCGCCAGGATGCAATTCCGGGAAATTATTAAGGCTTTGCAAGAAGCGGGAATGACAATTTTAATTTCCTCCCATGTTCTCAGCGATTTAGCAGAACTCTGTACTTCTGTGGGGATTATGGAACTGGGCTTTTTAGTAGAAAGCGCTTCTCTGCAACAACTTTACCAGCGACTATCCCGTCAACAAATTGTGTTGTCTACATTGGGAGATTTAGAAACATTGCTGCGGGAAGTAAAACATCATCCTTTGGTGGAAGAATGGGAAGTAATATCTGGTAAAAACAGCGTCAAAATTAACTTTTCAGGTAAGCAGGAAGATAGCGCTGAGTTATTGCGATCGCTAATTCATGTTGGCATTCCGATTACTGATTTTCACTGCACCCAAGAAGATTTAGAAACCATTTTCTTAAAGTTAGGGCACAAGCAAGCATCTTAATTCCGCAATAATTCTTAATTCCTCTGTTTGGAGCTTTTATCTATGATGCTCAAGTGGTTAGACAAAATCGGTGATTGGAATCCGCAATTGTTGCGCGAACTCAAAGGCCGCCTGAAACCTGTCAATATTTTAATTGCCTTGGCAATATCCCTAGTAACTCAACTAGGGACTTATATATATCAAATCAGCGATTTGCCTGGCAAAACATATGCTATGTCAGGCATATACTGCAATCTTGCTGACGGTTATCAAAAAAATCTTACCTTTCTCAATCAAAGCCTTGAGCAGGTTAACTCCAAAATCAATAGTTATAGTGGGAGTCTAAACTCAGATTTATTAGCGAAAATCCCGGATTTAAAATTAGAACAAAAATCCCTGAAACAGCAAATCGACAATCTTAATAACATCTTATATCAAAGTTCTTGCCCAGCCGAGCAAATAAATATGCAAATGTGGTGGCAAGACCACTGGAAATATATATTTATGACGCTGAGTGTGATGTTTATATTCACACTTTTAGTTGCTGGGACTTATTTGCTGATCAATAATTTAGGGCAAGAAGAACGTCGCGGCACATTGAATTTTTTACGTCTTAGTCCACAATCGGAAGCCAGTATTTTAACTGGCAAAATGTTAGGTGTACCTATTCTGGTCTATCTCATAGTTTTAGCGGCAATACCTTTACATTTATTGTCAGGTATGGCGGCGCAAATTCCCTTTACTTCGATTCTAGCTTTCTATATAGTGCTGGCTGCTAGTTGTGTTTTCTTCTACAGTAATGCATTGCTATTTGGCTTAATTAGTCGTTGGTTTAGTGGTTTTCAACCTTGGTTAGGAAGTGGTTTAGTTCTCCTCTTCGTATGCGTAACTTTGCAGACTTTATTTTATAGTGCAGATTTTCGCAATCTACTCGCTTGGTTAAGTTTATTAAACCCTGCGAGTATGCTGGGATATCTCACACCCCGATATCAGGAACCAGCAATACAAGAAATACAGTTTTTTTACTTACCACTTGGTAAAAATCTGATTGGTCTACTTGCCTTACATTTATTTAATTATGGTGTAGGCATTTACTGGGCTTGGGAAGGAATGAAACGCCGCTTTCGTAATCCTGATGGTGCAATATTCAATAAAGTTCAGAGTTATTTGTTAGTGGCGAGTTATCAAGTGATTTTTTGGGGATTTACGCTGCAATACTCTGACAATTACTGCCCAGATTACAGAGGTAGTCAATCTATTCCTTGTTATTATGATTTGAACTATCAAATAGGTCAAAATTGGGGATTAATAGCATTTTTTAATATCATGCTATTACTTTCCTTACTGGTAATTTTGTCACCTCACAGACAAACTATCCAAGATTGGGCAAGATATCGACATGAAAAAGTTGCCAATTTTCAAGGATTTTTGCGGAAATTTGCGCTCCAAGATTGGCTAGTAGATGAAAAAAGCCCAGCACTATTGGCAATGTTGATTAATTTAGCGATCGCAACTACTCCACTAGTAGTTTGGATTGTACTTGCACCGATGTTGAATACTCATCATAACAATGCCATAAACTGGGTAAATGAGATTGGCAGATCGAAGGCAATTTTAGCTGTGGCTTTCTTCATTAGCTTAATGATGATTTATGCAACCTTAGCCCAATTAATGCTAATGATGAAAACTTCTAATCGTTCAATGTGGGCAGTGGGGACTATAGTTGCGGCTGTCTTCCTACCACCATTGTTTCTCGGAATCCTCAATATTAAACCCGCAGCGTATCCAGTAGCATGGCTATTTTCTACCTTTCCTTGGGCTGGTTTAGAATATGCTGCCACAAGCACAGTTTTTAAGGCATTTATAGCTGAATTAACTGTCCTAATTTTGTTAAATATCAAATTAGCAAAGCAGATGAAATTAGCAGGAGAATCTGCTACAAAAGCCTTGTTAGCAAAACGTTAAGAGGAAGGAGGGACAAGGAATAACAAAAGCCAAACACCCAACACCCAACACCAAAAGAGAGCTTTTAATATGAATCTAAATTGGATGAATCAAGTAGGAGATTGGAATCCTCAACTGTTGCGCGAACTTAAAGGAAGGCTAAAGCCGCGCAACTTAATACTTTCTGGTGGTATCTCATTGCTGGGTCAATTTATCATATTTATGTATTTTCAAACCCAGTTACCTACCAAACTAGAACTTGTATACAATTCCTTTGACCGATATTGTACAGGTAAACTCGAATATAATTCGCGGCAATGCCTTGCAGATGGATTTGGTAATGTAATTATCAACTGGCAATTGTGGTATTTAGATGTATTTACCTGGCTAGGGATTATTGGCTCTATTTCACTTTTAGTTGCTGGTACTTACCTAATTATTAATGATTTAGCTGCTGAAGAACGGCGTGAAACTCTCAATTTTATTCGCCTGAGTCCCCAAACACCTCGAAGTATTTTATTGGGCAAAATGTTAGGCGTGCCGATTTTACTTTATCTTGGAGTAATCTTAGCGCTTCCTTTGCATATATGCTTAGGTTTAGCTGGGCAAATTTCGTTTCCTGAGATTTTCAGCTTTTATACAGTAGTGGTTGCTGCGGGGATTTTATACTATAGCAGCGCCTTGCTATTTGCCTTAGTTGGTTCCTGGTTGGGAGGGTTTCAAGCTTGGTTAGGTAGTGGTGTAGCTTTAGGTTTTCTTTTAGTTACTTCGCCCATAGCCTTCAAAGAAGTATCAAATGAATATCCATTGGTTTTTGCTAGACTGATTAATCCTTCTTTCTTAATTCCGTCTTCTGCAATCAATTCTACTTTTAATTATGCTGGTTACTGGCTTACCAATTTTCACTGGTTTGCTTTACCTTTGGGAAATAGCAGAGTAGTAACACTTGACTTTACTTTATTAATTTACGGTCTAGGAACCTACTTTATTTGGCACTCCTTACAACGTTGTTTTCGTGACCCCAATACCACAATGTTGAGTAAGCGTCAGAGTTATTTATTAACTGCTAGCTTTGCATTGCTGACTTTAGGATGTGCAAATTGGCAAAAATTAGTTTTGGAGGGAAGTACCAGCAAATATCTCTTAGCTGAAAATCTCATGTGCTTATTGTTCTTAGATTTTTGGCTATTTCTTTATTTAATTGCTGCACTCAATCCTCATCGTCAACCACTCCAAGATTGGGCGCGTTATCGTCGTACATCTAATTCTCAAGGAGTAGTAGGTAGAAAGCTAGTACAGGATTTGATCTGGGGTGAAAAAAGCCCCGGCTTGTTAGCGATCGCTATTAATGCCATGATTGCAATTATTGCTATCTGTGGGTTAATTATCCTCTCCCACGTCCAACTTGATGAAAAAATCAGAGCAATTTTCGCTCTAGTGTTATCTAGTAGTTTAGCTATGCTTTATGCATCAATAGCTCAACTATTCTTACTCACCAAAAATCAGCATAGAATCTTTTGGGCTGCGGCTACTGTTGCTGCTCTCATTGTAGTACCAGTGATAGTTTTAGCTATATTCTCCCCTTACGTCAGAGACAACAATTATTTCTACTTACTTTCAGTGATTGGGCCGATTTTTGCGATCGCACCTGGCGCAAACTCAATATCACCCATCACAGCATTGCTGTCAATTCTGGGTTATTGGAGTGCTGTGGGATTATTGATATTCCAACTCAAGCGAAAGCTAGTCAAAGCTGGAGAGTCTGCTACTAAGGCGTTAATGGCTAGTAATTAAGTAACTACCAAGTAAAATAGACTTCTTTTAGAAGTCTGGGAAAAGGTAAAGGGGGAAGGGGAAAAGGTTTTGTATTTTCTCTTGACCCATCTCTTACAAAAGGCACTTTTGTAAGTGGTCTAATAAGCAGATGAGGAAAAATATCTAAAACAAAAACCCAGTGGTTTTCACTGGGTTTTTGTTAGGGTTAATCCCTAAACTTTACTCTATAAAGCTTATATATAAGTTGTTGGACTAATAATTACAAGAATCTGCTTTAAGCGCTTCCGCAGAAATACTGAACTTATTAACACCATCACTTTTTAATGGTTAATTCTACTGATAATCAATGACGATGTAGGCAATGCCATATAAAACAAAAACCCAGTGGTTTTCACTGGGTTCTTGTTGGGGTTAATCCCCGCACTTTACTGTATAAAACTTTTTTATTAGTTGCTGGCTTAATAATGATTTAAACAACGCCCTATCCGCTTCCGCATAACTACTGAACTTATTAACAGCCTCAATTTTTTGTGCTTAAATTCACGGATAGTCAATTGCCATGATTGCGGGAAACCCTTGCAGTAATTCACTCTAAAACAAAAACCCAGTGGTTTTCACTGGGTTCTTGTTGGGGTTAATCCCCACACTTTCTGTATAAGACTTTTCTATATGTTGGTTTAATAATGATTTAAACAATGCCCTATCCGCTTCCGGATAACTACTGAACTTCCTCACCCCAGCAATTTTGTATGCTTAAATTTACGGAGAATAAATTGCCATGATTGCGGGAAATCCTGGCAGTAAGTTACTCTCAAACAAAAACCCAGTTGTGACAACTGGGTTTTTGTTGGGGTATGTCCCCGCACTTTTCGGTATAGGGCTTCAGTATAGTTGCTTGTCTGATAATGATTACAACGGTAGCTTTGACGATTCCGGAAAACTACTAGAATTTTTGACACTCATAGGATGATCAAGAAAATACCAGGTAAATCATGCCAAAAAATCACCAAATCGCTGTTGAATTCCGTGATGTCACCTTTAGCCGTAACCATCGCCCTTTAGTATCCCATCTCAATTTCTCGATTCGCCAAGGAGAAGCACTAGTATTGCTGGGGCGCAGTGGTAGCGGTAAAACTACAACAATGAAATTAATTAATCACCTGTTTACGCCTACCACCGGGGAGGTGTTATTTGATGGCGTTCCGACAACGCAATGGGACGAAATTAAACTGCGGCGCAGGATTGGTTATGTGATTCAAGAGACTGGTTTATTTCCCCATTTCACAGTAGAACGTAATGTAGGTTTAGTTCCGACTTTGGAAGGTTGGAAGCCAAAACAAATTAAAACGCGGGTTTATGAGTTGTTGCACTTGGTAGGTTTAGAACCAGAACAATTTGCTGGGCGTTATCCCCACGAACTTTCGGGGGGACAAAGGCAAAGGGTGGGTGTAGCAAGAGCGCTAGCAGCCGATCCGCCTGTATTATTAATGGATGAACCATTTGGCGCACTCGATCCAATTACCAGGCTGGAAATTCAGCAAGAGTTTCGCCGCTTACAACAAGACTTAGGCAAAACCGTTGTGTTTGTCACCCACGACATTCAAGAAGCATTTGTATTGGCATCGAGAATTGGTTTAATGTATGGGGGAGAATTGGTAGTATTAGGGACAAAGGATGAATTTATGCGATCGCAACATCCCGAAAGCCTAGCTTTTCGCCAATGTCTGCATTCTCTGCAAGACAATTTATGAAAGATTTCTTTTTGTTTAAGTACGCCCCCGAAATTTTGCAGCATACGCTGGAACATTTATTTATGGTGGGCATTGCGATTGGAATTGCTATATTAATCGGTATTCCTTTAGGTATTTTAATTACCCGCAAAACTCAACTCCGCCAACCAATTTTAGGGATTGCCAATATTTTACAAACTATTCCTAGTTTGGCTTTATTTGGGTTATTAATTCCTGTGCCTGTAATTGGCGGTATTGGCGTAGTACCTGCAATTGTAGCTTTAACTTTATATTCTTTATTACCGATAATTCGCAATACTTACACTGGCATTATTGGTGTAGATCCAGCAATTAGAGAAGCTGGAAAAGGTATGGGTATGACAGATAAAGAATTGTTATTACAGGTGGAAATTCCTTTAGCAATGGGAGTAATTTTAGCTGGGGTCAGAGTCGCCACTGTCATCTCCATTGGGATTGCAACTATTGCTGCTGCAATTGGTGCTGGTGGTTTAGGTGTATTTATTTTTCGCGGCATTGCAGTGGTGAATAATCAGTTAATTTTAGCTGGTGCAGTTCCTGCAGCATTAATTGCATTAATTGCTGATTTAGCAATTGGTTGGATTGAAGGAAAGTTAAAGGTTAAAGGTTGAAGGCAATGTTTTAAAGATGAAAAAATTTATAACTTTATGCCTATTAACAGTCGCCTTAGTAATTGCGATCGCTAGTTGTAGCCCTAATACTAATACAACTAGCAGTGGCGATATTATTGTCGCTTCTAAAGATTTTACCGAACAAGATATTTTAGGTGAACTTTTAGCCCAACAAATCGAAGCCACAACTAATTTAAAAGTAGCTCGTCGCCCCCGCTTAGGTGGTTCTTTTGTCTGCCATAGTGCAATTACAGCAGGGAAAATCGATGCTTATATTGAATATACTGGTACAGCTTTTACAGGTATTTTAAAACAACAAGTAGTAAACGACCCCAAAATAGTTTACGCAAAACTCAAGCAAGCCTACGCCCAACAATTTAATTTAGAAGTCATGCCCAGTTTGGGTTTTGAAAACACTTTCGCCATGACTATTCGCGGGGAAGATGCGCGGCGCTACAATTTACAAACTCTCTCGGAAGCTACTAAATATACTCCCCAATGGCGAGGCGGTTTTGGCTATGAATTTTTAGAACGGGAAGATGGGTTTGCGGGTTTAGCGAAAACCTATAATTTACGTTTTGCCAAACCACCCCAAATTATGGATTTAGGCTTAATTTATCGCGCATTAATTCAAAAACAAGTAGATATGGTAGCGGGAAATTCCACTGATGGGCAAATTGCCCGCTTGGGTTTAGTGGTGCTAAAAGATGATCGGCAGTATTTTCCGCCTTATGAAGCTACGCCAATTGTCCGCAAAGCCATCCTCGAAAAATATCCGCAGTTAAAAAACGCGATCGCTCAACTAGCTGGTAAAATTTCCGCAGACGAAATGCGGCAATTAAATTACCTAGTTGAAGGTGAATTACAGGATATTAAAGATGTTGTCCGCGAATTCCGGAAGTCCAAAGGATTATAGTCATACCAATTTAAAAAAAGAATGCGGCAGATGGTAGGGGCATGGCAATGCCATGCCCTCTAGAACACCGATTCAGTATTCGGAATCATGACGAAAAAACCAGGTTTCGTGAGTCGTAACAAGGAATGTTTCGTTGTAAAAGACGTTAAAACAGGGGTTTTCAGTCTCGTCTTTTATTAGTGAATCGGTGTTCTAGAATATATTGATGTGCCGCAAACACTATTTAAATTGGTATGACTTCTGAGTACAGACGCGATTAATCGCGTCTGTACGGCTCTTGACTACCCTAACGAGTTAATAGCCAATTTCCACGCGTCGCCCCTTAACTTACCAAATCGGGGAATACTTCCTGTACAGCAGGATGTACTAAGCGATGATTCTGGACATTCACACCTTTAGCTAATGCAGGGTTAACATCCAGCGCCTTAATGCCAAGATTTGCTAACTGCACAACGTAAGGTAAGGTACTGTTATTCAGCGCTTGGGTAGCTGTCCAAGGTACTGCACCAGGCATATTAGGAACGCCATAATGTACCACGCCCTCTTCAATGTAAATGGGGTTAGTGTGGGAAGTAGTGCGTAAAGTTTCCACACAACCGCCTTGGTCAACAGCCACATCCACAATTACAGAACCGGGATGCATTTTTTGTACCAATTCACGAGATACTAATATTGGTGCTCTACGTCCAGGCACCAAAACCGCACCGATTAACAAGTCAGCTTCTTTAACGGCGGCTTCGATATGGGCAGAGCTGCTATAAAGCAATTCAACTCTAGAGCCAAATAGAGTTTCTAGGTAGGATAAGCGTTCGACATTCACATCCAAAATTTGCACGATCGCGCCCATACCTACAGCAATTTTAGCTGCTTCTGTCCCAACTACGCCGCCGCCTAAAATTACGACTTTGCCGGGTTTTACCCCCGGCACACCACCCAAAAGCACACCTCGTCCGCCTTGCTGACGTTCCAAATACCTTGCGCCGAATTGTACTGATAGCCGACCGGCAATAATGCTCATAGGAGAGAGCAAAGGTAATTTATTTGCACCAGGCTGTTCTACAGTTTCATAAGCGATCGCACAAGTGCCACAATCAATTAAACTCTCAGTTAATTTGCGATCGGCTGCGAGATGTAGATAAGTAAATAGTATCTGCCCTTTCTGCAAAAATTTATACTCAGCTTCTAGAGGTTCTTTGACTTTAACAACTAGTTCCCGATTCCAAACCGCTTCAGGTGTGGGCACAATCTCCGCCCCAGCACTAATGTACTCCTCATCGGTAAAACCAGCACCATTACCAGCTTGGGTTTGGACGAAAATCTGATGACCATTTTCGCGCAACACCCGCACACTCGAAGGACTCAACCCTACACGAAACTCTTGATCCTTAGTTTCTTTAGGAACGCCGATTTCCATTTACAGCCTCTAATTAATTTTTGTTTAACTTTAGCCTGCCAGTCTCAGAGTGGCTACTTCCGTATTAGGGATAGCTAATAATTGCTCTGAGTTCCTTACCTTCTGTGTGAATGTTGCCAAACTGTACCCTTGACTATTACCCTTGTCTGCCTAAAATATATAAAGAATAATAAATAATTGTAAACAACAGTTTACAAAGGTTCGATTCAAGCAGCTACTGTTGGACTTCTGAAGCTGTCTTGCTGGCGATTCAAGCATAGCAACTCAGTTCCACACCCACAGAAGTGCTGATGTCTATACCCTGTTTCAAGCCGCAGTGTCTATAGACATCTAACAATCACATTTAGTTTGCCGACCAATAAGAGAGGAATTGTTGATGATGACACAACCAAAGCCCACCGTTACCCCCAAACTCGAAGATCCAAAGTTAGGCTTTAATGAATATGCTGAACGTTTGAACGGTCGAGCTGCCATGATTGGCTTTATTTTGATGGTATTAATTGAATACATCACCAATCAGGGCGTGTTATCATGGCTCGGTCTGAAGTAGTACCGCTGTAAAAGCCCAGATTTTTAAGTTGTAAGCTAGTAATTAGAGAGTTTTGACCAGCTGGTTGTTCCAGCTGGTTTTAACTTAAGTAATTAATAGTGAAACTACCTCCGAAGACTTAACGTCTATGGTTATTAGGTAGATTCGATGAAAGGGACTGGGGACTGGAGACTGGGGACTAGGGATTGGGAATTATTCTTTTTACTCAGAACTCAGCACTCTTGTACAGACGCGATTAATCGTGTCTCTCCAACTCAGCACTTTCAACTTAGACTGGCAATTACTATATGCAAGAGGGTAAATTACTACACTTCCTCTCCTAGTTAATAAAATTATAATACTTTAAACGCCTTGACATCAGCAGGGCCAATCAAGGCCTGATAGCAAGTTAGGGATTTTCGATATATTTACATATAAAGCTAAACTGGATTAAACCAAGCTGTGATGAACGTTCTCTTACCTCGTTTTTTGAAGTCATCCTACCGTAAAGAACCACTAATAAGTGTTTTTATTACGATGGGCGTAGTTGATGCCCTGATTGGTGGCTTAGATGATAGCTGGTCATTATTTACTTTTGGCTTAGGGATAGCTGGAGTTAGCATTGGCTGGAAACTGTGGCGTATGTACCAAAGCCGCCCTCCTATACCTGAAGAGCCTGTAGTACAACATTACTTACCTTCACGCTCATCTAGCCCAACTTTACCTATGTTGACGGTGACGAAGAAAAAACCGCCACAATAAACAGTGCTGAGTCCTGAGTGCTTACCTCACATTTTTGGGGGTGGGTAAATATATTTATGTTCCTGAATAACTTCTCGACTCTCACAGAATAACTAGTAAACCCGCGGAGGGCACCTTGCTCAAGAGTAGAGTAGGGTAGCAACAGGCGTTAGAAAGTGAGAAAAACTGTGAGCAGTGAGGGAAAATTTAGGGGCTATTTTGTGCTGCGCCCGTATATAGTTCTGGCGTTTATGGCTTCTATAATTCTTCCAGTGGCAATCTGGAAAGAAGTCTTCATTCATACTGCTTATGCTGCTACAGAAACAGCAACAAACTCACAAGCTAAAACTAACTTTGCCAATCCCCAGTTAATTTACACCCTACAAGGGCATGGGGGAACTGTTAAATCCTTAGCTTTCAGTCCAGATAGCAAAACTCTTGCTAGTGGCGGTGCCGAAAATGAAGGTGTAATACGCTTGTGGAATCTGACAACAGGCGCACGGGTGGGGACTATCCGCAAAGCACACACAACAGCCGTCGAATCTTTGGTGATTTCACCCGACGGACAAACCCTAGCCAGTTGTAGCAGTGACTACACTATTAATCTTTGGAATCTCAAAAATCAGCGATTTAAACGCTCTTTTGTCGGGCACAGCACAAATGTCTTGTCCTTAGCGGTATCCCCTGATAGTAAAGTTCTTGTCAGTGGTGGCATAGATGGAATTCGCCTCTGGGATTTGCCTCAACAACGTCCTTTAGGTACTTTAGTCAACTTTGATAACTTAATTTACGCCTTAGCAATTAGCCCTGATGGTACAACATTAGTTAGTGGAGACTATAAGGGTGTAGTCAAGCTGTGGAACTTAAGTACAGGAAAATTAATTCGTGCATTTGTCGGACATTACGATTTAGTTAGTGCTGTAGCTTTTACACCCGATAGCGAAACCCTAGTTACAGCTAGCCACGATCGCACAGTTAAAATTTGGAATATTCAGACTGGCAAACTCATCCAAACTTTAACCGGACATAACAACTGGGTAAACGCCATTGCTGTGAACCCCGATGGCAAAACCCTCGCCAGTGCTGGGAAAGATGGTATTAAATTGTGGGATTTAACTACAGGTGAGTTAATCAATACACTTAGTAGCCATACCGATTGGGTAAGTGCGATCGCTTTTAGCCCTAATGGTCAAATGCTTGCCAGTGGTGGTTTTGATAAACAAATTAAGGTTTGGGGAACTGCACCAAAGCGTAAGTAGTTATACTAATTCAAATAATTTTTGAGACACATCAATATATTCTAGGAAGTACGGCATTGCCGTGCCCCTATAATCTTTCGCATTCTTTTTTCAAATTGGGATTAATAGTTTGGAAGTCCCTCAATCTCCACCCTAAACCACCCTGTTCCCTTTTAATATGATAAATTTTTATTTTTTTAGGACTTGCAATCTGCGATAAATCTTGCTGAACTGGACTCAGCAACCTAAATAATTGCTGTAAAAAGCCAACCAAGAATGCATCGGATGAAAATTTTGCTGATAGAGGATGATTTGTTACTCAGTCAGGTATTGGCAGAGTTTCTGAGTGCAAATCATTACAATATCGACTTGGTAAATAATGGGCAAACTGGGCTAGAATTAGCCATATCGGGGGAATATGACTTAATTTTACTAGACTGGCATATTCCCCAAGTAGATGGCATTAGTTTGTGTCGCCAGCTGCGATCGCTTGGCTATAGTAAACCAATTTTGTTACTCACAGCGAATAATTCTAATGCAGATATTGTGGCAGGTTTCGATGCTGGGGCTGATGATTATGTCATCAAGCCTTGTGAACCAGAAGCATTACTGGCAAGAATTCGGTCTTTATTGCGGCGCAGTGGGGCATTTTCAGCTTCCAAGTTAACTTGGGGTCATCTGTGTTTAGACCAAATCTCAGGTAAAGTTACTTACAATACTCAGGTAATTTCCCTGACGGTTACAGAACACAAGCTGCTGGAATTGTTTTTACAAAACCCAAATCGCATTTTTAGCCGGAGGGTAATTTTAGATAGGCTTTGGGGATTTGATGATGCACCAATTGAGAACGCGGTGACGACGCATATTAAAGATTTGCGGAAAAAACTCAAAGCCGCAGGGATGACGGAGGATATTTTAGAAACAGTATATGGTATTGGCTATCGCTTACAATCTCCGCCCACTCCTGCTTCTGTTGCAGAACAGAAAAATAGTCAAAAACAATCCCATACTCAAGATTTAACAGCTATTAATCGAGTATTAGAACGATTAATTAATTCCTTGAGTCAACGGATGGTGGTGCTGGAAGAAGCGAAAACTGCACTATTAACGGGAAATTTAGACCAAGATTTACAGCAACAAGCAAAGCATGAGGCTCATAAGCTAGCTGGCTCAATGGGGTCTGTTGGTTATTCCCAAGGTTCTCAACTGGCGCGAACATTAGAAAATTTACTCAGTAGCGATCGCACTCTTACAGATGATGAATTAACACAATTTTGTAAATTAGTAAAGTCATTGCAACAAGAGTTAACTAAGCCGCCAATGCCGGCGATCGCACAACCAACTCCGCCGCGTCAAACTCATTTTGTGTTGGTGATTGATGATGATTCTCTGCTGACTGAGCGTTTATGGATAGAAGCACAGGCTTGGGGAATGCAAATTAAAATCGCTGGGAATTTAACTACAGCTCGCTCCCTCCTAGCCTTTGAAACTCCTGACGCTGTTTTACTAGATTTATCTTTTCCAGATACAGAAGAAGACGGCTTAACGCTACTGCGGGAACTGACAGCAAAATCGCCAGATTTATCCATTGTGGTTTTTACGGCGCGAGATAGTCTTGCTGATCGATTAGCCGTATCACGCTTAGGTGCAAGGCAATTTTTACACAAACCTGCAACTACTGAGCAAATTTTTCAAGCGATCGCCCGTGTTTTAACTCAGCCCAAAATCACAGAAGCCAAGGTCTTAATTGTCGATGATGACCCTATAATGCTAACTACATTAGCCGCCTTACTGACTCCTTGGGGGCTAGAGGTAACAACATTGAACGAACCTCAGCATTTTTGGCAAGTCTTAATTACAACATCACCAGATATAGTGGTGCTAGATGTAGAAATGCCTGAAATTAGTGGTTTAGAATTGTGTCAAATTGTGCGGCAGGATGCTAAATGGGGCGATTTACCAATTTTGGTGGTCACAGTCCATACCGAAGCAGAATTTCTTCAACAAGCATTTGCTGCTGGAGCCGATGATTTTATTACCAAGCCAGTGTTAGGGCCAGAATTGGTAACAAGGGTACTGAGTCGCATTGAACGAGTGCGTTCTTTAAGGGGATGAAAGGGCTGAGGAGACAAGGGGAAAGGGGGACAAGGAGAAATTTATATTAGCCATTACCAATTACCAATTACCAATTACCCATTCCCTACACCCTATAAGCTATAAGAAAAAATTATGAAAATTCATTCTAAATTATTATCTTATGGGGTAGCGATTGGCTCAACGGCGATCGCGCTTTTGCTATCGCTTTGGGTAGAATCGCTGTTTTCTCAGCCTATTAGTGCGTTTTTCTATATAGCTGTCATTGTTAGTACTTGGTATGGTGGCTCTCGTCCAGGAATTGTCACAGTTATCCTTTCCATACTGGCAATTGATTATTTCTTTATTTCTCCTCGATACCAGCTGTGGATTAATTCATTATGGCCAGATATATTGCGGGTGATACTTTTTCTACTGGTTGCCTTGATTATTCACCTGCTGACTAGCAACTTTCTCAAAAGTAAACAGAAGATTCAAAAACTGAGCCAGCAATTAGCGCAGGAAAAAGCCCAACAACTGCGGATGGCGCTATCTGCGGCACAAATGGGGATGTGGGACTGGAATCTGGTAACAGGAGAAATTATTTGGTCGCCAGAACAAGAACAGTTATTTGGCTTGGCTGTTGGGGCTTTTGATGGTAAATATGAAACTTTTGAGGCTTGCTTGCATCCTGAAGATCGTCCAACAGTTGACCAGAAAATACAACAGGCACTACAAAGTCATAGTAACTACCAGAATGAGTATCGGATTATTTGGCCAGATGGTAGTATCCACTGGGTTGAGTCCAGGGGACACGCATTTTATGACGCAGCAAATCAACCTGTGCGGATTATGGGAACTGTGATGGCGATAAATGAGCGCAAACAAGCCCAAATTTCCCTACAACAGCAATTTGAGCAACAGCGCTTAGTAATGGAAATGACTCAGCGCATCCGCCAATCGCTAGATTTGCCAGATATTTTACAAACCACCGTTGATGAAGTGCGGCAATTTTTGCAGTGCGATCGCGTCATCATTTTCCAATTTGCTCCTGATGGCAGTGGAACTGTGGTTGTCGAATCTGTAGCAGCAAACTGGACAGCTATCCTAGGTAGTAATATCTACGATCCTTGCTTTAACCAAGAATATATTGAACCTTTTAAACAAGGCTTAGTGACTGCTAAATCTGATATTTATGCTACTGGGATAGATCCCTGCCATGTCCAACTCTTAGCAAATTTCCAAGTCAGGGCTAATTTAGCCGTGCCAATTTTGCATAGAGAAGAATTATGGGGGCTGCTGATTGCCCATCACTGTGAAGATGCTCGCGAATGGCAAGCTTCAGAAATTGAACTACTGCGACAGTTAGCTGCACAAGTCAGCATCGCCATCCAGCAAGCTGATTTGTGGGCACAAGTACAAGCTGAATTGGTAGAACGCAAACAAGCCCAAGAAGCATTGCAGCAAAGCGAACAGCGATATCGTGCATTAGTTCATGCTTCGGCACAGATTGTCTGGCGCACTGATGCTGAGGGAAGTAGAATAGTAGTCCCGGATAATTGGCAAGAACTCACCGGACAATCTCCAGCCGAGTACTTGGGATGGGGTTGGCTGGAGATGATTCATCCAGATGATCGCGATCGCATTCCTCAAATCTGGCAAGCATCTTCCATCAATCGCAGCTTATATGAAAATGAATACCGCATCCGCATGAAAAATGGCGACTACCGCGATTTTGCTGTTCGGGGTGTGCCAATTGTCGATGCTCATGGCAACCTGCGGGAGTGGATAGGCACTTGTACAGATATTACAGAGCGTAAACAAGCAGAAGCAGCCTTAAGGGAAAATCAAATTCAGCTGCAGCGCCAATTGGCTGAAATCGAAACCATCTACCAGTCAGCGCCAATTGGGTTAAACGTCTTAGATACTGATCTGCGCTTTGTCCGGATTAATCAGCGACTCGCAGAAATGAATGGCTTTTCTGTAAAAGCGCATATTGGCCGTACCATACGAGAGTTACTACCTGAATTGGCAGATACAGCTGAACAACTGTTACTTCCCATTTTGGCAACAGGCACACCTGTTCTTAATGTAGAAATAACTGGCACAACCCCAGCGCAACCAGGCGTACAGCGAACTTGGTTAGAAAGCTTTTGGCCATTAAAAGATGGCGATCGCATTATTGGTATTAGTACCGTGTGCGAAGAAATTACCCAGCGCAAACAAACAGAAATAGCGTTGCGAGAAAGGGAAGCAACCTTACGCTTCTTTTTTCAGTATGTACCTGCTGGGATTGCCATGTTTGATCGCGATATGCGATATATCATAGCCAGCCAAAGATGGGTAGATGACTTTCATTTTGATTCTATTGAATCGCTCATGGGGCGATCGCACTACGAAATTTTCCCTGAAATTCCAGAGTACTGGCGAGAAATTCATCAACGGTGTTTGGCTGGGGCGATTGAAAGATGTGATGAAGAATTGTTTGTGCGCCAAGATGGAAGCCAACAGTGGATACGCTGGGAAATTCGCCCTTGGCATAATGCAACTGGTGAAATTGGTGGCATTATCATTTTTAGTGAGGAAATTACAGGACGCAAACAGGCGCAAATTGCCTTGGAACAACTGAATGCTGAACTTGAGCAACGAGTAGCAGAGCGAACAGCGCAACTTACTCAAACAAATGAGCGCCTGCTAGAGACGGTAATACAGCAGCAACAAACCCAACTCGCTCTTGTAAAACAGGCACAACTACTGGAGTTTCAGGCTGTCATTACCCGCAATATGGCCGAAGGAGTATGCTTAATCCGCGCTACTAATGGCATGATTGTGTACGCTAACCCTAAATTTGAGCAGATGTTTGGCTATAACTCTGGCGAACTTAACGGTCAGCATGTTTCCATTCTCAACTATGCCACCGCATCGGTAACTGCTGAAGATGTCAATCAAGCCATTCGTGCTGCTGTCTTATCAAAGGGTGAAGCCACCTATGAAGTCCATAATGTGAAAAAAGACGGTACTCCATTTTGGTGTAGTGCTACTTGTTGTGTATTCACTCATCCCCAATATGGCGATGTTCTAGTTGCGGTTCATCAAGATATCACTGATCGCAAGCGCATGGAAGAAGCTTTGCGCCAAAGCGAAGAAAAGTTTCGCCAACTTGCAGACAACATTCAAGCAGTGTTTTGGATCTCCGATCTGAAAGTTGGGCAAGTTCTCTATGTGAGCAAAGGCTATGAAAGGATTTGGCAAAGAAACTGCCAAAGTTTATATGACAATCCCTTAACTTGGTTAGATCCTATTCACCCAGATGATCGCCCACTTGTAGAAATTGCCTTTGGGGAACAAAGAATCTCAGGAAAATACGACATAGAATATCGGATTATTCGGCCTGATGGTTCTATCCGCTGGATTCACGATCGCGCTTTCCCTGTCAGAAATGAACAGGGGGAGCTAATTCGCATGACGGGAATTGCGGAAGATATTACCGAACAGCACAAAATTGAACAGATCAAAAGTGAATTTATAAGTATTGTCAGCCACGAACTCCGCACCCCTTTAACTGCAATTCGCGCTGCTTTAGGCTTGTTAAATAGTGGTGTCTACGACAACAAACCAGAAAAATTCAAACGGATGATCGAGATTGCTGCCATCGATAGCGATCGCTTAGTACGCTTGGTTAACGATATTCTTGATTTAGAACGCCTAGAATCAGGTCGTGCGGTTTTAGATAAAAGAACTTACAATGCAGCTGATTTAATTCAACAAGCAGTAGAAGGAGTGCAGGCGATCGCCAAACAGCAAAATATTACCCTAGAAGTACACCCCAGCAACGTTAAAGTTTTGGCAGCCGCAGATGCAATTATTCAAACCCTCATCAATTTGTTAAGTAATGCCATTAAATTTTCACCTGCCGATTCTACTATTACCCTAAGTGTAGAACAGCAAATAGATTGGGTACTCTTCAAAGTTAGCGATCGCGGGCGTGGTATTCCCCAAGACAAATTAGAAGTCATCTTCGGCAGATTTCAGCAAGTAGATGCCTCAGACTCCCGCGATAAAGGCGGCACAGGCTTAGGCCTAGCAATTTGCCGTAGTATCATTGATCAACACGGTGGCAACATCTGGGCTGAAAGTACTTTGGGTATAGGCAGCACTTTTTTCTTTACTCTACCATTGGCTAGGGAGTAGGGATTGGGGACTGGGGACTAGGGATTGGGGACTGGGGACTGGGGAATGAGTAATGAGTAATGAGTAATGAGTAATGGGGAAAAACACCAAATGACCAATGACAAATGACAAATGACAAATGACAAATGACAAATGACCAATGACAAATGACCAAAAAAGTATTAATTGTTGATGATGACGATCACCTCCGAGAACTAGTACAGGCTTGTTTAGAAGACTTAGGGGGATGGAAAACATTGACAGCTCCATCCGGGAAGGAAGCATTAAAAATTGTCCAGACAGCAACCATTGATGCGATTTTGTTGGATGTATCCATGCCTGATATGGATGGTTTTGTGGTGTTTGAGAAACTGCAAGAAAATACGGTTAGCCAATCAATACCAGTGATTTTATTAACAGCGAGAGTTTTGCCCAGCGATCGCGATCGCTTTGCGCGCATGGGAATTGCTGGAGTCATTTCCAAACCCTTTGAACCCATTACTATTTCCCAGCAAGTTGCAGATATTCTCGGCTGGGATTGACTTGAAAGTGCTGGGTGCTGAGTAAACCCCAGGCGAACTTTCATATAACACTTGTAAAAATTGTTTCCTCAAAACTGCCTGTTCTGGTGAAACAGCAATGATTTTTGTCTAGTCTCTGAAGCCTTACTAATGACAAATGCTTCAGGACAAATAACGGCTACTTATACCAATTTGAAAAAAGAATGCGACAGATTGTAGGGGCACGGCATTGCCGTGTCCTCTAGAATATATTGATGTGTCGCAAACATTATTTTAATTGGTTTTATTTCACAGAATATTGATTTCTTTATTAGTTCTTTATTTTTATCCTGTATCTTTCTTGTGGGTGCATCAAAGTTTCTCAACTTGCAGGATAAAGCTATGAGTGTTGGTCAGAAACTTGTAAAAAATATTTCAGCGTTATACCGATTTGAAAGAAAAATGTGAAAGAGATACATTCCGTAACTATTGTTATTTCTGGCTTGATTTTGAATTGGTATGAATTTGTTTCTCTTTCAAGTCGCACTACTAGCGAAATGCCAGCACCAGCATTTTTAGTACCGATTTATTAAAGAAAATCTGTAAAATTTAGCACATTTGTAACCAAATATTATCTTGCATCACTAAATCTCTTTTAGATGATGAATTTTACCTTTTTGGAGCTTAATTCAATGAAGACTGCGGATAAAATCGCTGTAAATAACAGAAAAATTCTACTCATCGATCATGAATTGATTGTAAGAGAAGTTTTGGAACTGTGCTTCCAAGATTTGGCGAGTTGGGATGTACTCACAGCTGATTCTCCATTCTCAGGATTGGAACAAGCAGAAACAGAACGGCCTGATGCAATTGTCTTGGATATCGGAATGCGTGGTAGCTTTATGTTTCTGCAACAGCTTAGAAGCAATCGCAAAACTCAAGCAATTCCTGTTGTGCTGCTGAGTGCAAATGCGAAATGGCTAGATCCAAAATTTCTGCAACAGTATAAAATTTCAGGTATTATACTTAAGCCATTCAATCCAGTGACACTACCTGTAGAAATCGCTAAACTGTTGAATTGGGATTCTAATTTACTAGTGAATTCCCATAATAATTTAACATCTATAGTTCGATGAGTTACAGATTATTGTAAGGACGCATAGTTGTGCGTCCTTACCTATGTACTTAATTTACTGGAACAAGATAGAAATTATCTTTAATTGTTGCAACCTCAGGTATATTTTTATTCTTTATTTACTGTTATTCCTTTTACTATAAATTTGCAGCGCTTGTTATTTTTTTACGATTCATGATATAATATAGTTCCAACCAGTCACGACCTTAATTGCACTTAGTAGATCTTCGGGAGTATAAGGCATAGTTAAATAAACATCAGCACCTTGTTTTCTAGCCCATGCATGATGAACTGCCTGATTTTTATTACTACAGATCACAATTGGCATTTTTTGACTACTTAAATTTATTTTCAGGAAGCGGCACAATTCAAATCCACTCATTCCTGGCATTACCACATTAGTAACAATTGCATCTGGTCTTTCCTCTAATGCTATTTCCAAAGCCTCTTTAGCACCAGAAGCTTTAACTATTTTGTAACCCCAATCTCCGAGATAATAACTCATCAGTTCCCATTCTCGCAGAGAGTCTTTGACAATGAGAATTTTGCCAGCCCAAGTAATACCCAACCCTCAACCCCCAAAAAAAATAAGTAGGTTTGGTATTGTTATACTTCTGATTGCGAAATTACACCATGTGTTGAAAGATAATTTTCAACAAGTCTCCTTGCGTAAAAGGTTTAGTCAAATAGCCAGAAGCCTTGACTATCTTGGCTTTAGCTCTATCAATCAACCCTGTTTTAGCTGTAACCATAATTACAGGAGTATTTTTAAATTGGGAATGTTTACGCAATAAAGAACATAATTCATACCCATCAAGATGTGGCATATTAATGTCTAATAAAATTAAGTCAGGTTTGGTGCGAAGAATTTCCATTAAGGCTTTTAATGAATCTGTGACTCCAATCACAGAAAACATCTGCTCATCTAGAAAACTTTTAATCGCATTTAATACGCTGGGGCTATCATCTATGCAGAAGATAGTGTATAGTTTTTGGTCTGTAGTCCCAGGCTCAAGTTGATGAAATTGATGATCTGTCTGTTGCAGGTTTGCAGTTAAATTATCAGAGGTTTCTGCAACTTGATGACTACCTTGTTTTGGGAAAACTGGTGGAGTTGTACCTAAAGATGGCGATGGTGTTTGACGTGCAAATTGTGAACCTGGCTTTTGGGAAAATTGCGGCTTAAGATGACCTCTAGATAGTGATGATTTATCCCCAAAAGGAGCTGAACCTCTATATTTTTGGCACTGTTCAACTAGTAAGCGTAAATTGAGATAACAAAACTTTGGCAAATCATCTAAAAAGCTTTCGGGAATAAATTCGTAACTACCTTCTTCCAGCTTCAAAAATGAGTCGAGCACTTCTAAGGCTAGTTGTTCAATAATAATCCCTGCTTGGGAAGAACTAATATATTTCTGATTAACTAACCAACAAATAGCTAGATAATCTGGATTTGGTATTGCCTGATTTTCAATCCCAGTTTCAAATATGGCCCGCAACTGCTGATCGATTCCTTTGGGAAGAGTGGAAATTTGCTGACTTAAACGCTGCAAGTTTCTGTAAAGCGACTCAAACATTTTTTCTGAGTAGCAAGCGTAAATCAGTTTACCTTCTTCTATATATATTGACCAAGACCCTGATGAGCTGAATACTTGCAAACACCCAGTTACAGATTTATTTGTGATTTTTTTTAAGAGAGATAATGGCTGTAGCTTTTGAAAAAACCTGTATCTACTAATAGGAAGTGTCTTCATTGGGACGGCTCTAAGATAAAAGCAATATTTTTAATCGAAATTTTTGGAAACCCTTTCTGAGCATTACAGGGATCAAGTTAGAAGTGCTTTTAGATAGACATAGCACTTTACATCTAAGCGAGTAGATGTAAATCTTGCTAACTCCCAACTCCCCACTCCCTGTTAGGCGATAGTGCATTGAACTGCACTATTGCTTAGTAGAACAGCCATACTATTTTTTGCCAAATAGCAAAATGGCTATACTTACTGCCAGGAAACAGTATTCCAAAAATCAGCTTTACTTTCTGTATCTTTCGCTAATCTAGCTCATCTCACAGTAACGCCAGGGTTACCAGGAGAGCAGTGCTCATGCATTAATTGCATGAAATCATTGCTAATGAGCTTTTTTAGCGACATTTGACATTACGTAACTAGTTAACCTTGAGGATGTCTCCAATTTGTGAAACTGTATTTATTGTAACTAAGTAAATATTTACCCTAATATTTTACCAAATTGGAGATCGTAGTGGTTCTCTCTAGAAACTTGGATAAAATTATCACTTGTTTCACAACTATGGTAACTTAGCACCGAGGAATAATCAGTTTGGATTGGATACGCAGATTGTGTATGGTAAGATGCAACGGCAACCGATTTAGCAGCAGGCAAGCTTTTCATCAGCAATAGCAACGTATTTTGCTTTTATAAGGGAAAAATAGCCAATCTGCACAATTTGAAGGGTCAAAAATCCCGCTGCAAGAACATTTACTCAACTAGATTTGAAATTGCTATGTTGTGGGTTCGGCGAAGGATTAGCCTGCGATCGCAACGCTTCGCAATTTTTCAGATCAATAGTAAATATTCAGTAACTTCCCTACTAAAACTTAGGTTACTGCAAAATTCATAAAAAGGGAAAAGAAATATGTGAATTTTGTGAAAAGTAAATGAAGGAATTATGAAATAGAGCTATCTACATTAAAAATGTTATTCAAAAATAAATATTTATTTGGTTTATCCGGTTAAATAAAAAATGTACAGAAGATATCATTTTTTAGTTGATTTTTAATACCTGTACAGGCATCATATATTGAGAAATAATTGAGGCAGTCAAGGGCAATTTCACCCCTTAGAGCGAGTTTAACCCCGCACATGGCGCTAGCTTACCTACGTAGATTTTAAAAATCACACAGGGATTCTATAGGGTCATATTTGATTTCTAAAATATGCCTAGTGGACTGACACGCCTAAAATGATGCATTAGGAGTAAGTTGAGTTTCACTTCCCCACGGGACGCGATGGCGTTCGTTATAGCCAAGTTTGTATCTTACAAAGAGCAGTAATATTTCTGATCAGGGATAGGGAATCCTAGAAATTGATGATTTGTGATCACCGTTAATGAAATTAATTCAAAGAACAGCAAACGTTTTGGTGATGCGGTATGTTCCTTGGGGAGTGTGGCTGTGTAGTAGCTTAATTGTCTTGATGGGGATTGTGATTCCAACAAAGGCAGAATTGATAACTTTATACTGTACTCGTAACTTGCAGCAACCCACTCAAGGACAATGCACGTTAACCAAATCCAATTGGCTGAGTCAAACTCAACGCACTTGGCAGCTTAAACAGATTACAGGGGCGAATATCAATTTTGTAGGTACTAATAAGAACCGCAACGTCTATCAGATTTACTTAATTACCACACAGGAAGAAGTGCCGTTTCTTAGCTCAATCTATGAAGACGAATTGCAGTCTGAGGTTAAGCAAATTCAGGATTTTCTAAAAAACACTATGCAAACTCGCCTAACATTTCAGGAGGATGATCGATTCCTTTTTTATTTTATGGGCATGACAATGGTGGTATTAGGTGTAGGAATGAATATCTTATTAGGTGGGATAGTCACGCTTCGTCTCAATAAGATAACTGGAAAATTAACAATGAAAAAACAAGGTGTCTTGGGAACTAAAACCTTCGAGTGTCACCTGAATCAAATTCACAATGTTATAGTGACTAGCAGTAAATTTCGCCTTACAGAATATCACGTGGCGATGATTGTGCTGAAAGTAGGCACAGCGTTGCAGAAGACAAATCTATGGGAGATCCTGTGTTCTATTGTCTTTCAAGGTATGGTAGGCCCAGTGCTACTATTGCGCCCTCCATCTTTGTTCTTGAACCGCAAACGAGATTATGAACGCTGTGCAGAGCAAATTCTCGACTTTCTCCATGAAGGAAACTATTTAAACTAAAATAATGCCTGCGATCGCGGGAAGCATTTAAACTCAAATTTTGTAAATGTGACTCATATTAAAGTGAGTCAGATAAATTGATTTTAAAATAATTTAAGATGATTCACAAACGATTTATTTAAAAAATATTTTGATATTCCAGCTTATCAGCAATCGGTGTAGAACAAGCCATAAACACACAATGCCAGAATTTAATTTCCAAGTTGAAGAAAACAGCGAACGTCTTGATCGCTACCTTAGCCAAGAGTTACCAGATTTATCCCGTTCGCGCATTCAACAGTTAATCGAACAGGGTAATGTGCAGCTGAATGGTAAAGTTTGCACATCGAAAAAAATCAATGTAAAAACAGGCGATCGCATTTCTCTAGAAATACCAGAAGCGCAACCCCTACAACTGCAAGCAGAAGATATTGCTTTAGATATCCTTTATGAAGATGACCAGCTACTCATTCTCAATAAACCCGCAGGTTTAGTTGTCCATCCGGCACCCGGTCATCCCGATGGAACTCTCGTTAATGCTTTATTAGGACATTGTCCTAACCTCCCAGGAATTGGGGGTGTGCAACGTCCGGGGATTGTCCACCGACTAGATAAAGATACAACTGGTGCGATCGCGATCGCTAAAACAGATATCGCCTATCAACATCTACAAGCACAACTCCAAGCTAAAACTGCAAGACGTGAATATTTAGGTGTTGTTTACGGTGCGCCAAAAGCCGAAAATGGTGTCATAGATTTCCCGATTGGTCGCCACCGTCAAGACCGCAAAAAAATGGCAGTGGTTCCCATCGAAGAAGGCGGACGCAATGCAATTACCCATTGGCAAGTCCGAGAACGGCTTGGTAATTACACATTAATTCACTTTCAACTCGAAACTGGACGCACCCATCAAATTCGCGTCCACAGCGCCAAAATTGGGCATCCCATTGTTGGTGACCCAGTTTATGGTTCTGGTCGTTCCATTGGGGTAAATTTGCCTGGTCAAGCATTGCACGCTTGGCGGTTGAAGTTACAACATCCTATATCTGGGGATTTAATTGAGGTGACAGCCCCCCCACCCCAAACCTTTCTCACTCTGATAGAAGTTTTAAGACGGCGTTCTTTTAGTAGTGCTGAATTGCAGAGACGCGATTAATCGCGTCTGTACAAGAGGACGGGGGAGGAAAAATTTTTTGGGTTGTTGTACAGATGGGGAATTGATAACTAAATCAGCCAAAAATAATATGAATTATGAATATGAATTATTAAATATTAAGAATATTAAGTTATTAAATAAACCTTAAATTTTCTGTGGTGAGGCGTTTACCGTAATGCAACATTTTCACAAATTTGCTGCATTAAAAGTAGAGTTTAAGCATCTTTCATAGGTTTGATATTTTAGGCTGTTGACTTACTTTAAAATAAAGTGATGTTGCACCTTTTCTTGAAAGTACGCATTACTATTGAAATCAAACAAGAGAAAATCGGTGTGTCACATGGCTACTAAAAAACAATTCAACAGCTTTGAAGAAATGCTGAGCGATTCTGATGTACCTGTTTTGGTAGATTTTTATGCGGATTGGTGTGGCCCTTGTCAGATGATGGTACCCATTTTGGAACAGGTGAATGCCCAATTAAAAGACCGTCTACGGATTGTGAAGATAGACACAGAAAAATATGCAGAGTTAGCAACCAAGTATCAAATTTACGCCCTACCCACCCTAATGTTGTTTAAGCAAGGTCAACCAGTAGACAAGATTGAGGGTGTAATGCAAGCACCGCAGTTAGTGCAACATCTGCAAACTAAGCTTTAGTATGGGGCATTGGGCATTGGGCATTGGGCATTGGGCATTGGGCATTGGTAATAGGTAATGGGTAATTGGTAATTTCTTCTTGTCCCTGTTATCCCCCTCATCTTCCTCATCCCCAGTACCCAGTCCCCAGTCCCCAATCCCTAAGACCGTCTCACATTCAAGCAACACCATTCTTTCTTCTTCCACAAAGTAGCAATCACCCAGCCGTGTTGTTCTAATGCATCAGCTACGGCTTTGGATTGCTCAAGTAAAATGCCGCTGAAGATTGCCCAAGTGGTAGGTTTGGTAATCGCGGTGATTTCTGGAACTAATTCGATAATTACATCAGCTAAAATGTTGCAGACGATGCCATCTACTGGTGCTTCAATCAGTTTTTTGAGGATGTCTACGCTGCCTTCTGCTGGGATCAAGCGTTTTGGGCTGATGTCGTTGAGGGCGCGATTACTGAAGGTGGATTGGACTGCTAACGGGTCGTTATCCACTGCATAGACTTTTTCTGCCCCTAGTAGGACTGCGCCAATGGAAAGAATGCCAGAACCACAACCAATATCAGCAATTACTATCGGCTCTTTTTGAGTTTCCGAATTTACAAATGATTTAGGTAATTCGCTCAGGCGCATTTCCAAAGATTCTAAGCATAACTGAGTTGTGGCATGATTGCCTGTACCAAATGCTACACCAGGGTCGAGGCGAATTACTAAGCGGTCTGTGGATTCTGGGAATGGTAGCCAAGCAGGATTAATTAAAAAGCGATCGCCTATTTCCTCTGGTTGCCAATATTGCTTCCAGCTAGTTGCCCAGTCTTCTTCATCAATTAACTGCCATTTTAAATTTGGCTCTAATAACCCTACACACAGCGCATCTTGCCGTAGCCACAAGGATAGTGCTGCCAAATCTAACAAGTCTACCTGAAATTCTGGTAAATAAGCCCTGACGAGTGAAGACTTGCCTTTACTTTCAATTGCTGTTCCACGACAGCCAAAATTTTCCAGTCGCCAAAAGATTGTATCTTCTAGGTCTGGTTCACATAATATCTGTAGTTCCCACCAGGTGTTTGCCATCTTTTCAGTGCTTAGTTCTGAGTGCTGAGTGATGAGAAAGTCCTGAGCTGATTCTTTTTCTACTCAGAACTCGCTACTCAGCACTCAGCACTTTATAGTGTTACTGTATACGCGTCCCGAATGCCTGGTACTTTGGTAATCTCATCTAAAATGCCCTCTGGTAAGGGATCATCGATGCTGAGAGCCATGACTGCATCACCACGGACGATTTTGCGACCTACCTGCATACTGGCAATGTTGACATTAAAACTGCCAAGTAGGGAACCGAGTTTACCAATGATACCCGGCATATCGCGGTGCAGGGTAAACAGCATATATTTGCTGGGGGGGACATTAATGGGGAAACCATCAACGTCAGTCAGGTGGATTTCTTTGTCACCTAACAAAGCACCGGTAACGCAATGTGTTCCTAAAGTGCCTGTAGCTTCTAGATGCAAGGAACCTGCATAGTCACGTACAGAGGCATCTCTGGTTTCAATCACCCGAATTCCCCGTTCTTTAGCTTCAATGCTGGCATTGACGTAATTTACTCGTTCCCGCAGTGCTTGGTATAGAAGTCCTTTTAGGGATGCTACCACTAAAGGTTGGCTTTTATTAGTTGCCAGTTCGCCTTGCAGTCTGATGTTTAGTAATTCCACCCGTCCACCGGCTAGCTGTCCTACGAGGTTACCCAAGGTTTCTGCTAGCTGCATATAGGGTTTGAGTTCTTCCAGGACATCGGGGCCGAGTCCGGGAATGTTCACAGCTGAACGTGCGGGGAGTCCTAAGAGGACATCACGGATTTGTTCAGCCACATCAATCGCTACATTCACTTGCGCTTCTGCAGTTGATGCTCCCAAGTGGGGGGTGAGGATGATGTCTTTACCAATTGATCGCAAATCCGATTCGGCTAACGGTTCAGACTCGAATACATCTAAGGCTGCACCAGCTATTTTACCTTCTTTGATTGCCGCCGCTAAAGCTGCTTCATCAATGATGCCACCACGGGCGCAGTTAATAATCCGGGCGGTAGGTTTCATCTTTGCCAAGGTTTTGGCATTGATTAAATGAGCTGTTTCTGAGGTTTTGGGGATGTGTAAGGTGATGTAGTCTGCTTGCTGGATGAGCAAATCCAAATCAACTAATTGACAACCAATTTGTTCAGCTCGTTCTGTGGAAATGAAGGGATCGTAACCGAGCAATTTCATCCCCATCGCCTTAGCTACAGCCGCGACGTGGGAACCAATTTTACCCAACCCAACAATACCGAGAGTTTTTTTATAAACTTCCGCGCCGACAAAAGTTTTGCGATCCCACTCACCTTTTTTCACCGAGACATTTGCATCGGGGATGTGACGAGACAAAGCCAACATCATCGCGATCGCGTGTTCGGCTGCTGCGATCGTGTTACCTTCAGGAGAATTGACAACCACAATCCCGTGGCGTGTAGCAGCGGGGACATCCACGTTATCCACACCCACACCAGCACGACCGATAATCTTTAACTGCGTGCCGGCTTCAATAATTTCTTGGGTGACGCGTGTACCAGAACGAATCATCAGCGCGTCGTACTCACCAATAATTTCTATCAGTTCTGCTGGTTTTAAACCTGTTTTGACATCAACCGTTGCTACTTGCGAGAGAATGTCAATTCCAGCCTGGTCAATAGGATCGGAGACAAGAACCTTGGACATGATTACTTTGTTTAAAGCTACAAGTTTTGCTGCACAAGACTTTTTAGTTTAGTCTTTATCCGTTGCAATTCAGCAAAAATTCTTTATTGTAATATCAACTTATCCTTACACTGACACCTCGCACTGAGGGTATGTATCAGTTACAAGGGTGATATGGCGCTGCTGCCAAATGTGCTGAGTTGCAAGTCAGAATATACTCTTCTACCTACACCTCTGCTTCTGTTTTCTCACCTTGTCCCTTGTTGATGCTAGGTGCTGAGTTTCAGAATTTGAATTGATTGTTACTGCCTCCTATAGTTGAATATCAGTGACTGTTCGTGCCACCTTTGGGTAAATATAAACCATGAATAGGGGACAGTATAGATATATTTATTAATCGTTAAGAGTTATCTGTATTTCTTTCGGGCTACGCAGTGGCTAAGGAATACCACTTGCGGTTGAATTCATGCCCAGCAACACAGTACTGCTGAGTATCACTTGATCACTGTCAAGGTGGTGCTTAGGCGTAGCTCTTTCTATGGATGAATTTGAATGAATTTAGTGGGGTATTAGATCCCCGACTTTTTGAAAAAGTCGGGGATCTGGACAGCAACGTGTGCTGAAGAGTGACTCTATTCCGGAACTCGCCAAATTTTAACTGTCTTATCCTTACTCCCACTCACTAGAGTCTTACCATCTGGGCTAATGGCTACGGTATAAACTAAATCACTATGCCCAGTGAGAGTAGTTTTTAAAGCTCCAGTTTGTAAGTTCCAAATTTTAATCGTATTATCCCAACTGCCACTGGCAAGAGTCTGCCCATCCGGGGTAATTGCTACAGAACTCACTGCATAGCGGTGTTCAGTAAGGGTATTTTTTAAATTCCCAGTTTGTAGATTCCAAATCTTGATTGTTCTGTCGTAACTTCCACTAGCTAAAGTCTTCCCATCTGGGCTAATTGCCACAGCAAATATAACATCTTTGTGACCAGTCAGAGTATTTTTTAACTCCCCAGTTTGCAGATTCCAAATCTTGATAGTGCTGTCTGCACTCCCACTTGCTAGAGTTTGCCCATCTGAGCTAATAGCAAGAGCCATCACTGATTTATTATGTCCGTTGAGAGTATGTTTCAACTCTCCAGTTTGTAAATTCCAAATCTTAATTTTATTATCTCCACCACCACTTACTAAAGTTTGTCCATCTGGACTAATGACAACCGAATCAACCCTGGCTTCGCTTCTTGTAAGTGTTGCTTTCAATGTCCCTGTAGGCAAATTCCAAATTTTGATAGTGCCGTCTTTGCTACCACTAACTACAGTTTCACCATCAGGGCTAATAGCAACAGAATTAACTACATCAGAATGTATGCTAAGAGTTGTTTTTAACGCGCCAGTTTTTAGGTTCCAAATCTTAATACTTTTATCAGCACTGCCACTAACTAAAGTTTCGCCATCGGCACTAATAGCTAGAGAATTAACCCACTCAGTATGTGCAGTTAAACTATTAGCTAATGCGAGTTTTTCATAAGCAACTGTATGAGCTACTAGAGGTTTACGAATTTGCCAAACTTCATATCCTACCAAACTTAGTAACAACATAGCTCCACTGAGCAACAATGGTATTTTGAACTGCTGTTTTGGTTTAGCTAAATCTACTACTGTTGGAGAAGTTATTTCCCCTGCCCTCTGGATTGAGACTAGCGGTTGATAAGCTACTGTTGGCGGAAGCTGGGGTGGTGTAGAGACTGGCCGAGAATGAGCCACTGTAGCTGGCATATCTAAAGGGAACTGTACATCATTAATATCTTGTAATACTGCTGCTGCTGATTGATATCTTTCCTCATAGTTTGGTTGCAGTAACTTATCTAAAATCATCGCCAATTGTGGACTAACTGATTGCTGCGAATGCTGTCGCCAATTAGTAATCCAGCCATAGCCTTGTTGCTTCCATAATTCCCAAGGCGCAACACCAGTTAAAAGATGAAAGCAAGTAGCACCTAAACTATATAAATCACTAGCTGGATATACTTGTCCATCTTGCATTTGCTCTAAGGGAGCATAACCAAAAGAACCGATGGTTGTTCCTTGTTGAGTTATGACAGTTTCACTCAACTGTTTAGAAGCACCAAAATCTATCAGAATGATATTTCCCTTTGTATTTGACGATTTACGCCGGAGAATATTTTGCGGTTTGATATCTCGGTGAATTACCTTTTGTTGGTGAACTGTTGTTAGAATATTTAATAATTCAAGCAATAATTCTCGAATTTTTTGCTCATTAAAAGTACCTTCCTGTTGTAATTCATCCAGCAAATTCTCCCCATCAATAAACTGCTGCACTAAATACAAACGCTGATCTTGTTCAAAATATGCCAATAGCGTTGGGATTTGGGGATGTTCTCCTAATTGTTGTAAACGCCTCGCTTCTTGCTCAAATAATTCTGTTGCCTTTTGTAGTGCGCCAGTTCCCTGTATCTGCGGTGCAAACTGCTTAATCACACAGAGTTCATTAAACTTTTCAACGTCTTCAGCCAGATACGTTTTACCGAATCCTCCGCTACCAATTACACGGATAGGACGATAGTGTCGTAATACAACCAAAGGAACGCCACAGTTTGAACAAAACTCTGTACCCTCCGGGTTTGGAGGATTATGGCAAGAAGAATTGAGGCAACATATCATACACGTAAGTTTAAGGACACATGGAGTAATTATCGCTTACGCATTGGGGGAATGAAAAACAAGGGGACAAGGGGAATCATTCAGTACTCAGTACTTCAAGTTGAATTTTTCTTTACTCGCCCTGCTCGTCTTTGGTTATTTTTTTAATTGGAAGTCCCTAGTCCCTCACCCCTACAAATCGCTATAATTTTTGTGAGTTTTGGGAAAATCAGCCATGTTAAACTACAACCTGCCAAGGTACTTGCCTTCTGCTGAAGAATTGCCCGACTCTGACGATACACCTGTGGATAATGAACTGCAAGAATTAATACCAGGCTTATTAAAAGCAATACTGCTAATTCTTTGGTCAGAACGCATGGACTGGTTCTTTGGTGTAGATATGGGTATTTATTATCACCCAGATGAACCGCCCATTGTACCCGATGGCTTTCTGAGTTTAGGAGTAGAGCGTTTTTATGATGAAGAATTACGTCCCAGTTATGTGTTGTGGGAAGAAAATGTTCTACCTATTTTAGTGCTAGAGGTAGTTTCCCAAACTTATCGCAAAGAATATACCGCTAAATTACAGCAATATGCAGAGTTAGGTGTACTTTACTACGTAATTTATGCTCCTCGCCGTCGTCGCAAAGCACGTTTAGAAGTATATAAGTTAGTTAATGGTACCTATGAATTGCAAGCAGGAAACCCAATTTGGCTACCAGAAATTGGTTTAGGAATTGGTTGCGAACGGGGAAACTATTCCGGTGTAACGCGGGAATGGATGTATTGGTACAACGAGCAAGGGAAGCGTTATCCTACCCCAAAAGAACAGATTCAACAAGCAGAACAAATGGCTCAACAAGCAGAACAACGCGCTCAACAATTAGCAGAAAGATTAAGAGCGCTGGGTATAGATCCTGATGAGCAATAACTATTACCAATTACCAATTACCAATCACCAATCACCAATCACCAAATCAAATAGATATCTTTTTAGGAATAACATTCCTCATCCCACTTTTAGCACCGACAGCATCACCTTTGTAACGCGGAATGATATGGATACTGGCGTGCATCATATTTTGACCAGCGGCGCGATTGATATTGATTCCCACATTAAACCCATCAGGATTAAATTCTGCTTTGAGCATTTCTTGTACTTTGTTGACCATAAACCAGCAAGCAGATTGTTCTTTAAAGGGTAGGTCAAAATAATTGCTTACATGGCGTTTAGGAATAACTAAAATATGTCCTTTGCTGAGGGGATAGCCATCGAAAATTGCGTAAGTGGTTGCAGATTCTGTTAATAGTTTTAAATGTGTATAGGGATTGCAGAATAGACAATTATTAGATGAATTGCGTTGGTGATTATAATGCTGATATTCATAAAACTCCCGAATGTCATCTAAATAAATAGAATGGAATGGAAGTTTGACAATACATTGATATGTAGGTTTTTTATGAATATAATGTTCTCTAAAACCTTCTTTTCTGATATCTCTCCTCACTGCATAATAAGCTTTACCTCCTGGCTTCAATAAATGTGCGACTTCCATGAGAACATTAGCTTGTTCTTCAGGAAACAACACATTTAATACATAAAAGCAAATTATTGTGTCAAATTTCTCTTGAGGATATTGGGGAAAATAATAAGGGTCATAACCTGTAATATCACAGCCTTTATCACGCAATATTTTCACATCATTACCAAAGCCACAACCAAAATCTAATATTTTGCCTTGTAGCAGGTTTTGATTTAATAAATATTGTGCTGGAAATGACAAGCTAGTTCTTTCTATAGCGGTGATATGGCTGAATAGATTTTTTTGCTGTTTCATGGAATTTCGCTTTTCTTGTCCTCTGATTCATCTCGTGGTTATTATTACGGAGACAGAAGGCACAAGGAGAAGCCAATTATTATACTCTCGTCTTCAGTTCGTCGTCAGCACCATACTTTTTCCTTTCTCTGTCGATCAGATTCTTGGCGAAGATATCGCCTTTGCGCTGAAAGTCCATTATTGTAACTGAAGTATCTGTAAATCCAAGGAAATTTTAGCCCATGCCCTACCTTACTTATGCCAGGGATATTTATGCCACTATTGCTAAATATACTAACGCTAAAACTCTCTGGATTGATACAGAGGTCGCTGATTATAAAAGTCGTCAACCGAAACTCTCGCTGATTCAGGTTTTAGATGATCCCTCAGATATGAGTGGCGATCGCGTTTATCTTTTGGATGTGCTGGGAAAACCTGAAATCGTCGGGGAATTTATTGATGGCGTTATGCTCAATCCTAGTATTGAAAAAGTATTTCATAATTCTAGTTACGATTTGAAATTTCTGGGTAATAAGCAAGCTAAAAATGTTACTTGTACCTTAGAAATGGCTAAAAAAATCCCTTACTACCTTTTACCGTTACCTAACTATCAACTGCAAACTTTAGCTACAGCACTTTGCGCTTTTAATAATATTGATAAAGAAGAGCAAAATAGTGATTGGGGACAGCGTCCTCTAACTGATGCACAAATTGATTATGCGTATTTAGATTGTATATATCTTGCTCAGGTACATTTAAAATTGCTAGAGTTACAATCTCAAGCAAATCCCGATCCGGCTACAGAAGATTTAGCATTACTTGGTGCTAGATATACGGAAATTGAACAGCAGCATCACATATTAAACTCTGAGTTAGAGCATCTGCAAGAACGCATTAAAAAAGCTATGCAGATACAAAATGTCTCGGAAACATCATATTGTAAGTTGACTAAATATGAGCGTAAAACAGTAAAAGTGGCATTTACTGAACTTATGAGGCTCGTAGAAACCGCAGGGATTGATTTAGATTTTCCCATTCCCCTGACTCAGAAATTGCAAAAAGATTTAGGCACAAACTTAGAACAACTCTCTGTAGATGTGGATGAAACTACGTCTTGGCGGTTGACACCCAAAAGCCCAGAAAGCGAAGCTGAGAAAGATTAAACAATTCCGGAATTACTTTTATTTTCAAAGGATATTGTGACTTCAAGAGCAAAAAAGCTACTAGTAGATAATGGTATATACAACTAATTAAGGCCAAATTAAAAATCCAAAATCTAAAATTGTCATTCCCATAGATACACTTAAATTTAAGTGTATGCGGCTCTCTAACTGAAAATTTTATATAGATAAAGATTTTGTAAAAAAAATAAAAAGTCTAATTTAATCGGCTTTAAAACGTATAATGAAAAGCGGCAAAAATAGGACTCGCTGCGGATAACATAACTTTGTGCAAGCGAGAACTAAATAGATAATCGGGAAAAATAACAGTTTTATACTTTATTTTTGCCTATAAACAGCCACTCTGGGTCTAATATGATGCTGCATAGAGTGCTAAAGCACCACATATTAGTAACATCTACGCAAGAAAAGGATGAAATAAGTGGGAAAGCTGGGGCTACAAATTTATACTTCATCTTGTATCTAAACCCAGAGTAAATAGCAGTTATTAATGATTTATGCAATCGCCTTTCTCTTCCTTGACTTGGCGTTATTGGCGCTTCACGTCTACATTAAAAAGGTAAGATTCATAAATTAGATGGGATTGTTAGATGCATTTACAATTAATCACTATTTCCAGATATAGCTAAAGTTAGTAAGCATTAATTTAGGGAGGGTGGCGGTTTAAAACGACGTATGAAACTGCAATTATTTGATAGAGAGTGGACAAGGTTCGGCAGAGCATTTACCATAGCTTTGTTGTCAATATTGAGTACAATTACTAACCTTTCCTGTAGTAAAAATAGTGATGTATTAGTAACAGAAATTGGAGTAACTCCCCCCAGCCGTCGCCCAGCCAAAACATCAAAGGCAGTGGAATTTTATCTTCAAGGACAAAGTCAACACGCTAAAGGTAACTCAGAAGCAGCGATCGCATCCTATGATCAAGCAATTAGCCTGAATCCCCAATATGGTGTAGCGTTCAAAGCGCGGGGATTGGCGAAATTTGACACAGGAAAGAAACAAGAAGCGATCGCAGATTATAACGAAGCACTGAAGATTAATCCTAATGATGCCGAAGCCTACAATAGCCGAGCTAATGCCAAAGCCTCAATTGGAGATAATAAAGGCGCGATCGCAGATTATAACGAAGCCATTCGCCTCGCTCCTAGTTATGCGGAAGCTTATAATAATCGCGGCAATGCTCGTGCTACCACAGGCGATCGCAACGGCGCGCTAGAAGATTTTGATCGAGCTATTCGCATCAATACCAGATATGCGATCGCCTACAATAATCGTGGCAATCTCCGCGCTGCAAAGGGCGACCAACAGGGCGCAATCTCTGACTACAATCAAGCTATTCGCATCAATCCTAACTTTGGCCCCGCCTACAACAACCGCGGTAACGCCCGCGCCGCCCAAGGCGATAAACCAGGCGCACTCAAAGACTTACAACAAGCCGCAGATATTTTTCAAAGTGAGGGTAACAAGGATTTGTACCAACAAGTGATGAATAACATCAAAGAATTGGGACAGTAATACTAATTCGTAATTCGTAATTCGTAATTCGTAATTACAGATGTCGAATTTTAGACAATTGGTACAAGTGTTGAGTTTTTACAGATGAACAGGACTTATATCAATTTGAAAAAAGAATGCGACAGATTGTAGGGGCATGGCACTGCCGTGCCCTCTAGAATATATTGATGTGTCGCAAACATTATTTGATTTGGTATTACGCAAAATCATGAAAAAACGAACCACGAAGCACGCAAAGAACACGAAGTAAAGATAGTTTCAGAGATTTATTGCGTAAGTCCTAATGAAAAAGGGCACAGCATTGCTGTGCCCTTTTGACTACGTACTTGCTTGTCTATAACAAGCAAATTCCATCGTGAAAGTTGCCATTCCCGCAGTTTGCGATCGCAAATCTGTAGAATAACCAAACATTCGTACTAGCGGTACTTCCGCCTGAATGACGGAGTATGCTTGCATGGTTTCGGAACCTAATAGCAAACCTCGACGGGAGGAGAGATCACCCTGGACTCTACCTAAATACTCGTTGGGTGTTTCCACCTCTACCAACATAATTGGTTCGAGGATGTAGGGTTTGGCTTTAGCGATCGCTTCATCCAAGGCTTGATGGGATGCTGATCGGAATGCCAATTCGGAGGAGTCAATGGGGTGAAATGAACCGCCCTCTAGCACAACTTTGATCCCTGTAACGGGATAACCTTCTAAACGGCCTGATTGCATGGCTTCGCGGAAACCTTTCTCGCAAGCGGGAATAAATTCTTTGGGAATTACCCCGCCAACTACCTTGCTTTCAAATACAAACGGTTCATCTGTCGGTTCAATCCATCCCGTGACATGGGCGTATTGTCCAGAACCCCCAGTTTGTTTCTTCAGTCGGTAATCGAAGCGCGTCTTTTGCCCAATGGTTTCGCGATATGCTACTGCGGGTGTACCAACGTATACCTCAGTGTTATATTCCCGTTGAATGCGCTCTAGGTAGATTTCTAGGTGCAGTTCACCCATACCAGAAATCAAAGTTGCCCCTGATTCTGGGTCAATGCTGAGTTTGAAAGTGGGATCTTCTTTTTGGAAGCGGTTGAGGGCTTTAGAAAGGCGATCGCTATCTTCTTGTTTTTTGGGTGTAACAGCCAGTGTAATTACTGGGTCTGGTACAAACATTTTCTCTAAAGATACCAGTGGCTCGCCACTACAGAAGGTATCGCCAGAGGCACAATCTACGCCCAATAGAGCGATAATATCGCCAGCTTCCGCAAATTTAACCTCTTCTCGCTTGTTAGCGTGCATTCTCACCAAGCGGCCAATTGGTACTCTTTGTCCGGTGCGGGAGTTGTATACAGTATCGCCTTGTTTCAAAGTTCCCGAATAAATTCGGGTATAGGTTAACTGTCCAAAGGACTCCACAGTCAGTTTAAATGCCAAGGCGACTAGGGCATCCTCAGGATTGGGGTAAAGGTTGACAGACTCTACCGTTTTGACGACTTCTCTATCTATGGGAGATGGGAGGTAAAGGGCGATCGCATCTAATAAGTTCTGCACTCCTTTGTTTTTGAATGCTGAACCCAGAAGTACAGGTGTGAGTTGCAAACTCAAGGTGGCTTGGCGAATGGTTTGCCAAATCAGTTCTTGAGGAACTTCTTTACCTTCTAATAGCATCTCGGTCATGGGTTCGGAGAATAGCGACAAAGCATCAAGCAATTTTTCCCTTGCTTGTTGCGCTTCTGCAACCAATGCGTCAGGAATTGGCTTTTTAACCCAATTTTCGCCGTTTTCCCCTTCAAAGTAAGAAGCTTGCATTTCTATGAGGTCAATTACCCCCAGAAATTTATCTTCACTACCAATGGGATACTGAAGTAACAAGGGATTTAACTGTAAGCGATCGCGCATTGCTTGCACCACCCGAAACGGATTAGCACCAATGCGATCCATTTTGTTGATAAATGCTATACGCGGCACACGATATCGCTTCATTTGGCGATCGACGGTAATCGACTGGGACTGTACGCCCGCTACAGCACACAGAACCATTACCGCCCCATCTAATACCCGCAAAGCACGCTCAACTTCTATCGTAAAATCCACGTGTCCAGGTGTATCAATTAAGTTGATTTGCGTATCGTGCCATTGACAGGTGGTAGCGGCAGAGGTAATCGTAATGCCATGCAATTTTTCCTCTGGCATAAAATCCATCGTCGCACCCTTGCCGCCTCCCCGCACCTCCTCAATGGCGTGGATTCTGCCTGTATAGAAGAGAATTCTCTCTGATAATGTAGTTTTACCAGAGTCAATATGAGCAGAAATACCAATATTGCGGATGCGTTCTCGGGGAATCATAAAATGTCCTTTTGCTCAAGCAATAAACAGTTTCAGCCTATTCCTATTAGGCTTTAGAGCAATCACACTTGTATTATACTACATTTGTATTACAAATGTTATCACTGCTTAACAGTTCATTAGGATTCCCAATCGGATAAATATTTTGCATCTCCTTTGTGATTTGGGAAAAGGGTAATGGGAAAAGGGGAAAAGGATTGAATTTACCCTTACCCCTTTTCCCTTTCCCCCTTCACCAAACTACTGATATTTCCCCGTGAAGTTCTTAGTGTTGGGCTGAACCGAAATCTGACTCGTGTAATATAAATTAGCGTTGTTAGCAAATGTATGTTGGGTTAAGCGCAGCGCAACCCAACATGGATCTTGAAAGCTAAACCTAATATTTCGGTGTTGGGTTTCCTTACATCAAATGCTAGCCCTTCAATTCATACTTCATCCTTCTATGAATCAATTGTCATCTAAAGATTGGATGTTAATCCAACAGCGACTAACCCCCTATATATTTTTACTACCCGCCTTAGTGATTCTAGGGTTAACCGTTTTTTGGCCTGCATTGCAAGCATTTTATTTGAGTTTTACTAGCTATGAAGATATTTCCCAACCCCCGCAATGGATAGGTATTGCTAACTTCCTCAAGCTGTGGAAAGATGCTGTTTTTTGGCAAACTTTAACCAATACTTTTCTTTATCTTGTCGGTGTAGTGCCAATTCTGGTAATTGCGCCTTTGGGGTTAGCTATTTTAGTTAATCAAAAACTACGGGGAATGAATTGGTTTCGAGCTGCATACTATACACCAGTAGTAATTTCTATGATTGTTGCTGGTATAGCATGGAAATGGCTTTATGCAGAAAATGGCTTACTTAATCAATTTTTCAAAGCCTTGGGAATGTTTCCCGAAGGAATTCCTTGGTTAACTAGCCCTAATAAACTTTTTGGCATTCTACCAATTTCTTTAGCAAGTGTAATGGCTGTGACTATTTGGAAAGGTCTCGGCTATTACATGGTAATTTACTTAGCTGGGTTGCAATCCATCCCTGGCGATGTTTATGAAGCCGCAGCCATTGATGGTTCCGATGGTATTCGCAAACACTTGGATATTACGATACCTTTAATGAAACCATATTTAGCTTTGGTGGCTGTGATTTCTGCAATATCAGCCACCAAAGTATTTGAAGAAGTCTATATCATGACCCAGGGAGGGCCACTTAATAGCTCAAAAACCATAGTTTACTATTTATATGAGCAAGCATTCACTAATTTAGAAATTAGCTATGCTTGCACAATTGGGCTAGTGTTATTCTTGATAATTTTGGGTTTATCTATTTTGCGATTAATTATTAGTCGGGAAAGCACTGAGAATATCAAAGTTTAATTGCTGCATATATTTTGAAAAATAAACAATGTTAGATAGGAAATTATGTAAATAATCAGAAATTGCTTGATGTATTTTCTTGTGTCTCAGGGCTTGATTGAATATTGAAGAAAATACACCCTGTAACTATCAAGTACTTGAATCACCTGCTGATTACAGCATTTCGTAAATTCGTCAAAGATAGTAGTATCTCCAATGAAACTACAAATTTACGAAATACAGAGAAGTGGCGTTCTTTCTTTGGGTAGAGCAATGGTGAGATGCAACTATGATAATCCACGTAAATAACAAGCATTTCGGGATTTTATAAATTTCAATTACTCATTATCAGAGCTTTTGAAATGAGCAATTAAGCTGTTACTTTTCCTTTTTTCAGCTTTTGAATTTGTTTCTTCTTCAACGCAACTCCCATACCTAAAGCTGTTACTGAGCCTAAAATTGTGAAAGGTTCGGGAACTTCTTCCGCCGCTAAGCTAATGGTACTTATGCCACTAGAACCACCACTGTAAAAAGTTCTATTCCCGCTAATTTCACCTTTAGCAACAGTTTGACCATTGAATTTAAACAAACCACTTATTCCTGGATCGTCAGGGGTATTGATAGTAACACTATTGCTCTTTGCTAGTCTCTCAAGAGAACCAGCATTAAGGTCAAAATACAAGTTTGAGGTGATACCTTTGAGAGTAACATTACCAAAATCAATGAATTTAGGTACTGCACTAAAATCATAATTAGATCCCGCAGGTGTTGGTATTGCTCGTAGGCTGAGTAATAGGTTTTGCAATGTAACACTTTTGCCGACTAAAGTCGAAAAATCACCATCAGCATAGCCGACTTTGCCATTCGAGGTACTACTAGCCCATGTAATTGATGTAGTTGCAGGATTTGTATTTTTTGGACCTAAGTCAGCAACACCTTCAATAGCTAAAGACCCATTCAAACTGAAAGCTTGAGCTGGTGCTAATGTGCTACCTACAGCAAAGGTGCCGCAAGTTAAGGCTAATCCTAGCCCTATTGTTTTAAAAGCCATAATTGTCTCCATTCAGAAATGATTGGTATCAGGTTTTTGCCATCTGCAAAATGTCCTAATGAATTGCATACATTAGGCTCTTTTGAAGTTGGTAAACATTCATCTGCTGAGTTGTTATGCTGTGACCCAAATGTATACAGAAAAGTTGCGTTGGTTTCCCGAATTTAGCAAACTTTTCAAGACAGATTTTGGATTGAAAGATTGAGATTTAAAAAATGGTAAAAGACCCTAATCTTAACGCCACTTGCTTCTGTTGGTATTTCCCTAAGACCAAAGTAGCTCAACTAAAAAACTTGTGTTGCAAATTTATAAGCAAAGGTAGCTTCTGCTTAGACTTGCTGTAAAATCTATCATCCAAAATCCTGTCTTCCTGTCCCTGCTGTCAAGCGTGGGGGAAATCTCAAATTGAGAAGTTATTACTCAGCAATCACATGCAGATGCCCACCTGATTTTCGCATACCCTTCCATTATTTAAGTAAAAACTCGGACAGGCGTAAAGTCTTTGTAAAAACCATACATTTATCTGTGAATTTTGTATAAAGTATTGCATTTCAACATCAAGAACACTTTATCTTACCTAAAGGTAGATGACGGAAATCTTTTATACCAATAGTTGTAGGGAGTCTAGGCTTTGGTATATCAATTTGAGATTGAAAACCTTTAACAGAAAGCTGTTTCAAGCTTCTCAAGCCATACTAGCTACGACTATTTAATGTTACAGACTGTTAACAAACTTCATCTTTTATCGTTAAAGCAGACTATTGAGAATGTAACCTACTACAGAAGTATTTCTGAAATGCAATGCAGACATTCAAGGGTAAAATTTCACAATTTGGGTTATATCCTGGCAATAGATGTATAAAAGGTACTTTTGTCTTTGTTTTGATTACAAATAAGAGAGTTTTTAGTAATGCAAACACATAACTAGCTATAGAGCTATGTACTTGCTTGATAATTAAAAGTGCGATCGCACTCAAATTACAGCCTCAGCAATTGTTATCCATACAAGAAATTTAAAGGGAAAGTGAACTAGGGAAAAACCTTTAAACTTTCCCTTAAAAACTTTATATAGTTTAGTTTCATCCCAGCTACTGACTTTTTGCTCTACTCTCGTAGTGAGTAACCAACACCACGCACAGTATGAATTAAACGTTTTTCTTTATTTTCTTCTAATTTCAGGCGTAAATAGCGAATATAAACTTCAATAATATTAGAATCTCCCATAAAATCGTAACCCCAAACTTTCTCGAGAATTTGGTCTCTAGTAAACACTTGACGGGGATGACTCATCAGATACTCTAACAAGTCAAATTCTTTGGCGGTTAATTCAATTGCGCGTTTACCGCGAAAGACTTGACGAGTGCGGCGGTTTAAACTTAAATCCTCAAACTGGGAAACATCCTCATCTGTTTCTTGGGTGCGGCGGAGATGAGCGCGAATTCTCGCTAACAGTTCTTCAATGCTAAATGGTTTAACTACATAATCATCAGCACCAGCATCTAAACCAGCCACGCGATCGCTAACTTCGTCTTTGGCTGTCAATAAGATCACCGGCATTGAGTTACCAGTGGCGCGCAAACGACGACAGATTTCTAAACCCGTAAGTCCTGGTAGCATCCAATCGAGAATTGCTAAATCCGGAGACAAGTCTCTTGCCAAGGTCAAGCCGAGGATACCATCATTGGCTACACTTACCTGATATCCTTCACTATTCAATTCCAATTCAACAAATCGCGCCAGCTTAACTTCATCTTCAACTAAAAGGATGTGCGCTGTCATATTTTTTCCTCAAGTAGCCTCACCGATGCGGGTAATGGGTAATTGGTGATTGGTAATTGGCGATCGGAATATTAACTATTAGTTATTGCCAAATTCCTCGTTTCCTTGTGGGTGAGGAATTTTGATGTCATATTTCAGGTTTAGGAAGTTATGTTAGCAGCATCTGCATTCGCAACCTCTTAGCGGTTCATAATTTACTTTTATGGATAATCATTGAGAATTTTAGATTAATGGGGATATTTCCACCAGGATTTTATCTATTAAAATCCCTTAATCTACTTCAAGCTGCATCTATCCCTATTTTTCTACCTAGACAATTATATGATTATTTACAAATCAGGGTCGGAAAATCTCTCTCCTTAGCCCCTTTTACGCAGCTTGCTGCTTCTGCTTTTGCGAATATTACAAATTACGAATTATTAATTACTAGCTTGGCACAACACTAATATTTAGGTATAATAAATTTGTGGCACTTGTAGTTAAGAAGACAAGTGCAAACAAAAAAGTGTCCACACAAAATTTAACCCCATCCAAAATATAGAAAAGGGCAAGCAGTGGGACACAAGACAAATCACTCAAAAACCAATACACAGCAATTTTGAGCCCAAAGGAATAAAGATTAATTTCTAGGCTGTGCGACTTTTATTAAGTAGAGATTTGTTTCGGTTCTATGTATTAATTTGTTTCATCAGCTACGTTGTTTTTCCATAGCATCCTGTAAGCAGATCATTGCTTAGACAAGAGCCTGTTAGTACCTAGCAGAACTACAATCAGCAGTAATAGCTGGATTTGCCAAGGTGCTAATACCAAACTCAAAATAAAACAAATGAATCCAAATACACCAGCGATGTAGGCTATTTCATCAGTAGATTGTTTAACAAAATAGCCAGTTATTAAAGCGGTACATAGTGGAACCAAAAAAAACAAAGCCATTTTCCTAACCTCTGAAATCAAAGGTATAACGTTGATATAAACAGATTAAATCTGTTGAGATAATGCGGTTCATTTTACCTCTCTGTATGATTACCTTACAACAGAGTATGTAAAATAATCATGTAAAAAATTCATATTTGATAATCTTCTGGTAAATTAGCTTAACGCTATTGTGATGGCATCTGCCGAACGATATAGCATAATTACCTACAGAATTTAAGTTTTTGATTTAGACACTCAATGCTGAACATTCCTCAATTACTGGCAACTGAACTAGACCTTAAACCTTATCAGGTGCAAAATGCGCTGGAACTTTTAGCAGAGGGTGCAACAATCCCTTTTATCGCACGCTATCGAAAAGAGCGCACCGGTGAAATGGATGAAGTTCAATTGCGTAATTTATCGGATAGGTATACATACTTAACAGAATTAGAAGAAAGAAAAGCGGTAATTTTAAATGCGATCGCCAATCAAGGTAAACTCACTGATGAACTAAAAGCGCAGATTACTTCTAGTTTACAAAAAACAGAACTTGAGGATTTATACTTACCATATAAACAAAAGCGACGCACCCGCGCGACTGTCGCCAGAGAGAAAGGTTTAGAACCACTGGCAGAATTTATTAAATCATTGAATGTGAAAAATTCTGTGTCTGCTTCTTTAGAAACAGAAGCAGCCAAATATATTTCGGAAACTCAAGGAGTAAAATCTGCGGAAGAAGCACTCAAAGGCGCATCTGATATCTTAGCGGAGGAAGTTGCCGAAAAAGCCGAATCAAGGGCATATATTCGGGATTACTTATTAGAATCGGGTGTATTTTCTTCGCGGATTAAAAATGAACATCCGGAGGGAACAACGAAATTTGAAATGTACCGCAACTATCAAGCTAAGGTGAAACATATTGCACCTCATAATATCCTGGCTTTGTGTCGGGGTGAAGCAGAGGGAGTATTAAATTTTGAAATCGCCTTTGATGAAGATGTAGTACTTTCATATCTCGAATCTCAGGAAATTAAAACCAAAGTCCGCGCTATTCGCGATTTTTACCAAGTGATGATCAAAGATGCATTTAATCGCTTGATGAAAACTTCTTTAATGGGAGAAGTAATAGCCGAAAAGAAAGCCTACGCTGATTTTGAGTCGATTAAAACCTTTGAAACAAATTTACGGGAATTGCTATTATCTGCACCTGCGGGGATGAAACCAACCTTGGCAATTGATCCTGGGTTTAGAACTGGGTGTAAAGTAGCAGTAATTGACCAAACAGGAAAATTTTTGGAATATCAAGCGGTATTTCCCCATCAAGCAGCAGAACAACGCACTAAAGCTGCACAAACTCTCAAAAATCTGATTGAAAAGTACAAAATTGAGTTAATCGCCATTGGTAACGGTACAGCTTCCCGTGAGACTGACGAGTTTGTCTCCCAAGTACTGCAAGCTATGGAACGCAAACCGACAAAGGTAATGGTGAATGAATCGGGTGCATCTATATATTCTGCTAGTAAAGTAGCTTTAGAAGAATTTCCCGATTTAGATATTACCGTGCGTGGTGCTATTAGCATCGGTCGGCGGTTGCAAGATCCCTTGGCGGAACTGGTGAAAATTGATCCCAAATCCATCGGGGTGGGACAATATCAGCACGATGTTGACCAGAAGTTGCTGAAGAAAAAGTTGGATGAAACTGTAGAAAGCTGCGTCAACTATGTAGGTGTAGACTTAAACACGGCTTCTAAAGAACTTTTAACCTTTGTCTCGGGAATTACGCCAGCAGTTGCCAATAATATTGTTACCTATCGCAACCAGAACGGAGCCTTTAAAAATCGCCGCCAACTGTTAAAAGTGCCAAAACTAGGGCCAAAAGCCTTTGAACAAGCAGCAGGGTTTTTGCGGATTCGCAACGGTGAAAATCCCTTAGATAATACAGCTGTGCATCCAGAGAGTTATTCCTTAGTAGAAGCGATCGCATCTGATCTCAACGTACCATTAATTCAGGTAACCCAAATCGCCGCGAAACTCCAAAAGGCTAACTTGAAAAAATACGTCACCGATACTGTAGGCGAACCAACACTGCGCGATATCCTCAGCGAACTCGAAAAACCAGGTAGAGATCCTCGTGCTGAGTTTAAATATGCCACCTTCAAAGAAGGAATCACAGAAATCAAAGATTTACAAGAGGGGATGGAATTAGAAGGTATCATCACCAATGTTGCCAACTTCGGTGCGTTTGTAGATATCGGCGTACATCAAGATGGCTTAGTACACATCTCCCAATTGGCGGATAGATTCGTTGATGATCCCAAAAAGATTGTCAAAGTCGGACAAGTTGTGAAAGTTAGAGTACTAGAAGTCAATGAGAAATTGAAGCGAATTAGTTTGTCGATGAAATCCGTAAGACAAAGCTAGTCGTAGGGTGCGTTGTCGCACAGCGCAACGCACCATCAAGAATTCAAGGTGTTGTACCTGATTGATAATAAAATATGGCAATTTATCAAGTTCGACTGATCAACTCGACAATAGGGTTAGACCGCACTATTCAAGTACCAGATGATCAATATATTCTCGATATAGCCGAAGACAACGGTATTCGCTTACCATCTGGTTGCAAACAAGGTGAATGTTCTGCCTGTGTTGCCAAACTCATTAGTGGCGAAGTCGATCAAAGTGAGCAGAAATTTCTCCGTCCCCAGGAAATACAGGCTGGCTATATTGTTACCTGCGTAACTTATCCCACCTCTGATTGCACTCTCGAAACCCATCAAGAACAAGTTTTATATAAATCTTCGCTTTACTATAAGCAATAATTTTTTTAATTAGAGATTTTAGAATTTATTTATAAACTAAATACTCAGAGCTTCAGATATAAATTAATTGTCAAAAGTTAAGGTTTTCTTTATAAATTAGATAACATAGAATTTTTCATCATAATCAAGAATTTTAGCAGAAAACAATCAAATGATAAAATTACAGCCGAATTTTTCATCCAAACGATAGAACAAGAATCTATCCTCTTATTGATGTACCAACAGCTTGATTAGTTCATCATAGTGACATGAAGTTCACACGCTCAATCAACTGTTTCTGAGGTAAAAACAATGTTAGGGCCATTTTTAACAGCAATAGCAACAGCTTTGAGTCTATTAATAGTAGATTTAGTTGTACCAGGCGTTAATATTGCTAATTTTCCCGCCGCAATCATTGCAGCATTAGTGATTGGTTTGATTAATGGCTCAGTCAAGCCAGTACTTTCTACCTTATCTATGCCGCTTAATTTCTTAAGCTTTGGTGCTTTTTCGCTGGTAGTCAACGGCATTTGTTTCGCTATAGCAGCAGCCTTAGTTCCTGGCTTTTCTGCTCACGGAATTCTCGCTTTTATTTTGGGGCCAGTAATTCTATCTTTTGCTAACACCTTCATTAACAACTACTTTGCAGAAAAGAACCTGGCTTTGGGTAGTGGAACTGCAAACAACAAGGGAGAATTACCTTCCAGCTAATAAGTCGTTACAGTAGAAATACTACTGCTCTAATACTTCGCTATCAATTAGCAGTTGTCGAATTAATTTAATTCCGTAAGTAGATTTAATAATTCGATGACAATCGTAGAAATGCAAGTACCCACATCAATCATTAGAATCAAACCCATGAAATTAACACGCTTACTTCTTGGTCTGTTGTTACCCCCCGTAGGAGTTTTTCTAGAAGTTGGTATTGGCCCAACTCTGATCATCAACATCTTGCTCACATTGCTAGGTTGGCTTCCCGGTAGTATTCATGCAGTTTGGGTGATTGCCAAGCATAATGAGCAATTTAACAGACAGGATGGCATCTACTAACACCGCAAAATTGGTAATGAGTATTAACTAATTATCGACCTCGACCAGTAATTACCATTACCAATTTTCTATCTCCATTATTCAAAATGGCACTGGTTAAATTAACTTTGTAGTTAAACACAGTTCAGCCAGAAATAAAAGCTCCTATTTAGAACAGTCATCAATTCCCAAATCAACACCTTTTTAAATTGTGACTTTTAATTTTTGATTTTCGGGCTACGGTATCAGGGTTTCATCGAATTTCTCCTCTCAATCAAAGTATATTAGGGTGGCAGTCCTCCACCCTAATTTTCTGTTTTGACTAATTTCAATTAAACAAACGTTTTTGCCCAGAACCCCGACTTTTTAAAAAAGTCGGGGTTGTGTTATATGTAGTGGACTAACACAGCTTATACCAATTCAAATAATGTTTGCGACACATCAATATATTCTAGAGGGCAAGGCAGTGCCTTGCCCCTACAATCTGTCGCGTTCTTTTTTCAAATTGGTATTAGATAATGCAGTGCATTACTGATATTTTTTCTACACATAAAACAATATCCCCAACTTATTTAATCAGCCAGGGATATTTATCTGTTATGGAAAACAAGCAAAGGTATTAAGCAGGCGGGAGTTTGTGCTTATCAGCAGTATTATCTTTGTCCTTAAATAATTCTGCCGCCGCTAGCAACAACTCTCTTAAAGCCTGTTTTAGCTGACGTTCCTTTTTCGCGATCGCACTTCCAGCTTCACCCAGTTTATCATCGAGCTGCGATCGCTTCTGTTCGACTTGAGTAGCAATGTTTTCTGCTTGGGGACGAGCTTGATTATACCAATGCTTTGCGTCTTCCAAGTAATCTTTCACTTCTTCTGAGCGTCCGCCGTAGCGTGCAGCTAAATTAGCTCTCACAATAGCCAGTTGTGCTTGCAGTTGAGCATAGCGCTTCTTGAGCAAAGCTGCTTCTTCACTATCTTTAATCCCATCAATGACAGAATCAAGGACAGTTTTTGTACTAGTAGAAGTTTCCTTACCAGTCTCTTCAATCTCAGCCAAAATTACATCAACATCTTTTTGCAGTTGTTCTTCTTCACTATCTAGTTGAGACTGTAGCTTTTTAATTTCTGTCTGAGTTTTAGCAATGTTTTCATGTCGGTGGCTATTCACACCTTCCAATACACCTTCAATAGAAGCCGTCACTTCTTCTTTGATTTCGCTACCTCTTTCTTGGAAAGTTTCAATGACAGCCGAAAGCGCATCTTTGACAATAGTACGCAGTTCTATAGAACCCGTTTTAAACTCAGAACTTACTTGAGAAACTGCGGCTTTAACAATTTCTCTAATGCGATCACTTCTTAACTGTCCAGTTTCTTTAGCTTGTTGCAAGTCTGCTTGAATTTTCTCTTTGATATTGTTAGGCATTTTCCACTCTAGGTATTTAGCTAATTTGGATAAAATTTTGTAGATATCATCCTCTATTCACATTGTGGTGCATCTTTTTAGAGTCGGGCACTTCCTTTAGACAGAAAATGACTGTATTTTTCACAAATTCCCTTTTGTGAGATGATTAATATCTGTTGATACACAAATAAAGTTCTTATGTGGAAAGTAAATGTCACTTGTTCTGGTCAAGCATGGAAAATCTATGGTAGTGAATTTAAAGCACTAGCAGATAAATATTCTGGTGATTGCATTACTTCTAAAAAAATGCCAGATGGTCAGCGAATTATGGTATACAAAATTGAGGATGTGAGCGACGCTGAGACTTTTGTGGAAGAATGTCAGCAGTTTGTTGGCTTTACTTCAGACTTTGAATCTTTATAAAATGCCAGTTGATATATAAGTAAAAAATGATGTTGATTATATGAAAAAGCAATTAAACAAACTCATAAATTTGCTATTAATTACTTGTTTGAGCTTGACAAGTATTTTCACATCCTCTGCTAATGCAGCAGATTTAGTTAATGGCGCACAAATATTCGAGGTTCATTGTGTGGGGTGTCATATTAACGGTGGTAATATTGTCAGGCGTGGTAAGACTTTAAAGAAAAAAGCTCTCAAGAAATATGGTATGGATTCTCTAGAGGCAATATCATCCATTGTCACCAATGGAAAAAATAATATGTCAGCTTATAAAGACCGCCTCACTTCAGAGCAAATACAAGATGTTGCGGCTTATGTTTTAGAACAATCTGCAAAAGACTGGCGTTAATTTATAATTCATCCTTCCTAAGTGATTTCAGAAAATAAGGATACAATCCCGTAAATTCATTTAGTAAAAAACGTGAAACAACATTAATTAAAACCCTCAGATTTATCCGTAATGTCTATAATTTTGAATTTTGAATTTTGAATTCGGAGCAAAGCGACGTGACTCTACCAACAACAAGCTATCTGCAATTTACCCCTGATTTAAATATCTGCCGCATCTTAAATGGAATGTGGCAAGTTTCTGGTGGACATGGACGCATAAATCCCAAATTCGCTATTGCAACTATGTTCAAATATGTAGATGCAGGCTTTACTACCTGGGATTTAGCAGACCATTATGGCCCCGCCGAAGATTTAATTGGTGAATTCCGCCGTCAAATTATTGCTACTCGTGGTCAAGAAGCTTTAGCTAACATCCAAGCCTTTACAAAATGGGTTCCTCGTCCTGGTAAAATGACCAAAAAAATCGTCGAGGACAATATTAATATTTCCCTGCGGCGGATGGATGTAGAGTCATTAGATTTAATGCAGTTCCATTGGTGGGAATATCAAGATAAAAACTACCTCGATGCTCTCAAATACATGGCAGAACTGCAAACTGAGGGCAAAATTAAGCATTTAGCTTTAACTAACTTTGATACTGAACACCTGCAAATTATAGTGGAAGCAGGGATCAAAATAGTTTCTAACCAAGTGCAATTTTCTTTAGTTGACCGTCGCCCAGAAGTAAATATGATCGAGTTTTGTCAACAGCACGATATCAAATTATTTACTTATGGCACAGTTTGCGGTGGCTTGCTCTCAGAAAAGTATTTAGGTAAACCAGAACCCCGAGGATTTGACCTAACTACAGTTAGCTTGAAAAAATATAAAAATATGATTGATGCTTGGGGTGGTTGGCAATTATTTCAAGAGCTGCTGACTGTTATTAAATCTATTGCTGATAAACACAAAGTCAGTATTTCTAATGTGGCGGTACGTTATATCTTAGATAAGCCATCTGTCGGAGGTGTGATTGTCGGTGCGAGGCTAGGCATATCTGAGCATATAGAAGACAACGCCAAAATATTTAGTTTCAACTTAGATGAGGAAGATTTAAATAAGATAGATACAGTGTCTCGCCAATCACGGGATTTATATCAGTTAATTGGTGATTGTGGTGATGAATATCGACGATAATAAATAATTTACCTCTGGCAAAAAGCATTGTGCCAGAGGTGGGAAAAGGTTAAAGGGGAAGGGGAAAATATACAACCTTTCCCCCTATTTCCGACTTCTGCAAGAAGTCTACTATACTTTTCTCTGCATTCTTTGCTTCGTCAAAGACATTTTTGCAGGTAGGCGCAGAGAGGGAATTTATGAGTGATTAGTTAATAAATAACCACTCATGACTGATGAAAAATCTCAAACTATACGTCTTTACTTTGAGTTTCTGTATGTTCTTTTAACCGAGATACGACGTTATAGTCACCACGACCTGGAGGGGTCATAGCTTCAATAGAACCTTCAGTTGGGCCGCCAATTGCCTTCCATGCACCAAGTCCGCCTTTTAGTTGAGATACATGCTGAAACCCAGCAGAACGCAGAGATTGTGCAGCTTGAGCACTTTCTTCTTCATTAGCACCGTAAACATAAATATCACGGCTTTTATCTATAGATGATGCAGCTCGTTCTACAACTTCATCTGTGGGCATTGGCATTGCACCCAAGATGTGACCTTCATTGAAAGATTCGCGATCGCGCACATCCAGTATTGTAAAAGCAGGTTCGCCCCATTCCAAACGAGCTTTAACAACATGAGCATCAGATTGTGGTTCAATGGGGGGCTGTTCGGGAATGATATTATCTACTAAATTGTTAGCCATAACTGTCTCTTGCTGATTACGTTAACAGCAATTTATCTAAAAAAATAGTTTGATTTTCTCTTTCCCTGGTATGAAGATTATCAAACTCTCTCTTGAGATAGACTAGTACAAAAAAGCTAAAGTCTAAAGTCTGAACTATCAAATAAACAAAGTCTTATATTCATCCTCACATCCAAATTTTTTAATTAATCCCCCAGATTAATCGGGGTATACATCCTAAATCACTGAATTTTAAATTTTGCATTACTTTTAGTTAATCTAAATTCAAAATCTAAAATTGATTGCCCGGATTAGCCTATTTAGCTAACTCCATAATTGGGATTGACCTCAAATTTTAATCGCAATATTTCAAAAATGTATTATAAAACACTTATACAAGTAACAAGTATTATTTAAACTGACACTTGATGAATTTTAATAACCACTAAATTGAGGTGTATAAATGGGTAAGCTAAGTCAAATAAATTACAAATTATATAAGTGAAGTCAGGCTGGCTGTTTATGATGATTTCAAGAATCAAGAATATTGTCAAAAATATTACGTTGTATTCAATTAACATTAACCAATAATTATTAGATTTTTCAAGTATTTGAGAGCTTGTCCTCAATTGATTTCTGAGTAGGAACTTTACTGACTGGTGATTAAAAATATTACAAGCTCGGCAAAAATCTTCCTTTGTAGGATAATAATTATTGTCAAGTAATTCACTAGATATAGTAAAAAGTTAATTGCTGCCAAATCAAGTACTATAATGACAATGTTTGGTGAGCAAACGCTACCTGACGACAAGTCATAAGTATATACGTAAGCATCTGAGGGCAGAATGGGAATAATTCCAGCACTACATAATTTATTTCGAGTGCAAACAATCTCTGAAGGTATTATTTCACAAAGTAGCGATCGCATATCAAATCGCCACATAGACAATAGACTATAAATAATGGGCTAGACAGTTATGGTGATGGTTCCTGCTACTAATCCCAAAGTTCTTGTTGTAGATGACGACTACGGTGTCCGAACTCTCATATATCGCTTTTTAAGTCGAAAATATCATATTGAGTCGGCAGCAGATGGTAAGACTGCTTTAAATTTATTCGATCAATTTCAACCAGATTTAGTTATCCTCGATTGGAATTTACCAGACAGCACAGGCTATACCCTTTGCCAAGAAATGCAACGGCGCACTAACGTTTTAGTGATGATACTAAGTAGCCGAACTGACGAGGCTGATAAAATTAAAATCTTGGCTGCAGGTGCTGATGATTTTATGTCCAAACCCTTTAGCCTAGCTGAAGTAGAAGTCCGAGTCCAAGCTTTGTTGCGGCGGATGCGTACAGTCAACACCTCACCAGCACAACGCCTCGTCTTTCAACAGTTAGCAATTAATCCTGATGGGCGAGAGGTGACACTTAACGATAAACCTCTATCATTAACTGCCCTAGAATTTAATATTTTACATTTTTTGGCTAGCCACCCAGGTCAAGCTTGGAGTCGTCCTCAGCTAATCCAAAAAATTTGGGGTTGCGATTATGTGGGAGATGGAAGAGTAGTTGATGTACATATTGGTCAACTCCGCAAAAAAATGGAAGTTGATACCAATATCCCCGAATTTATTAAAACTGTTCGGGGTTATGGTTATAAGTTTGAGCCACCAGAAAAGCCTACAGAATAGAAATTTACAAATACTCAAACCCTTCTCTAATAACGACGTACTCGCATTTTCATAATTGCTAATTCAAAATTTCAAAAGTCATTGCCCAATCACCAATCAGAAAGATGGAATTAGTTTCATTTCACGTTTTCTCTTGTTCATAAATTAATTTAATGCCAAATCATAGCTAAAGCTGCTTGAGATTTTAGATATGAAATTTTGCAGAAAAGGGCACCAGCCCTTATTTTTTTGCAAATTGTCAAAATCTAAAATCTATGTATGAGTATTGTTTCCTTCACAAAAAGACATAATTAGGTAAAATTAGTTAAAGCAATTTTGCATCTGTAAATTTAGGCATCAGCAAAACCATGCATCTGAAAATCAGTGCATCTCGATTTCCCTTAGCTTACTTACTACTCATTGCTCCCTTTTTCTTATGGGGTACGGCAATGGTAGCCATGAAAGGCGTGATACCCCACACCACACCACTATTTATGGCAGGAGTGCGGTTGCTACCAGCGGGGATATTAATTCTCGTAGCAGCAGCGTTGATGGGTAGATCCCAACCTAAAGGCTGGGGTGCATGGTTATGGATTACCTTATTTGCTTTAGTCGATGGAACTCTTTTTCAAGGATTTTTGGCAGAGGGACTAGTGAGAACTAGCGCCGGATTGGGATCTGTGATGATTGATTCTCAACCCTTGGCGGTAGCTTTACTGTCGTTGTGGCTATTTCAAGAACGGATTGGTTTTTGGGGATGGCTGGGGTTAGGATTGGGAGTTTCTGGTATCAGTTTAATTGGCTTGCCCGATGAGTTGATTTTCCATCTTCTGGGTTCTGGTGTAAATGTCACAATCGGTAATTGGCAAGAGTTATTTGCTAGCGGTGAGTGGTTAATGTTGCTAGCTGCGTTGTCAATGGCGGTAGGAACAGTATTGATTCGGTTTGTCTGTCGCTATGCAGATCCCGTAGTAGCTACAGGATGGCACATGATTATCGGTGGATTGCCATTATGGGGGGTGTCATCAGTTGTAGAATCCCAGCAATGGCAAAATCTTGCTACATCCGATTGGCTGGCATTGGGTTATGCCACAATATTTGGTAGTGCGATCGCTTACGGATTATTTTTCTACTTTGCTTCTAGCGGTAATCTCACCAGTCTTAGTTCTCTTACCTTCCTAACACCAGTTTTTGCTTTACTTTTTGGCAATCTCTTCCTCTCAGAAGTGCTCAGTCCCTTACAGTGGATGGGAGTTTTCTTAACTTTAATTAGTATTTATCTCATCAATCAGCGCGATAATTTAGCAGCCAGCAAAAAGGTTACCTTGGCTGAAGCAACTACACAGCAACCTATTTTAGAAGCATCCAATGCTCAGAAACTTAGTCCTGTTACTTTAGCCGTCAGAGAATCTGAGCCTGAAGTTTTACCCTAAAGTTCATAGAAAGCGGCGGGAAACTTCATCCCCTTGTCGGTAGAGAGGAATAGCCTCGCCACCGCTTAGGGCATAGGGAATGGGGCATTGGAAACTTCTTCCCCATATGCCCAAAAACTCCATCCTCAAGGGAATGGAGTTTTTATGGTCAATCATCAGCATATTTTAGCGAATTTTGCATTTAAATTCGTAAATACGTAGTAATTTGTAGCCACACATCCTCAAGAACTGCTGCAAGATGTGAACTTGAGAATTGACTCGATATACTAGATAGATGGTACAAAAGTATTATTAGTAGCCAAATTATGAAAGCAGTTAAAGATTTAACCCTTGAGGTTTAACTCTTGACTGTTTCCTGTTGACTACTGATACACTTATTTAGCAAAACACTTCGATAGCCTAAAACGATGAAAGCATCTGCTAAGTTCGACTTTGAGGACGAGAAATTTAATGCACCGCCTTCTCAAGTCATCCCCTGGTGTCAGATGATTAATCCTCGGTATGGCACAGATGGTATTCAATCTTACGGTTTAGCGATTAAGCTCGATAATGCCCAAGCTGTAGGCTTTCAGCCAGACGATAATTGGCAACAGGTAGAGCATGAATTTAGCTCTGGAGTAGAAACTGTATTTATCACTCCTACCCCCAATTTAGTAATTGTGCGGCGGGGGCCATTGTCTGTCAAAGACCGGGAAACAGGTCTGAAGTTGGGTACACTTAAAGAGAATTATGATGCTTTTTTAGCAGATAAACTTAAATTTAAAACTTTTACTCGCTACCTAATTTTTATAGTAGGAGAAGATAAAAAATTCCTACATGACACACCATTACAATTAACTCTTAATGGTGCAGCTGGGGCAAGTTTTGCTAAAACTTACTGTGAATATCAACAAGGTAAAGTTGTAAGTGGTTTTGTGGCTGAATTAGAAAAGGCTTATGCTGGTTACAGAAAGCAACCCCTAACGCCAAAAGGCCCGTTATTCCACGCTCACGGGATTTTTTCGCCCATAATTGAATGTGAAGAAAGAGGTATTGAACCAAATACCGTATTGGTGGCTTCGACTGTAGATTTTAAACATCCAACAATTGGGACATTAACACAATATTTAATAGCTTCCGATTCACCAGAGTCTGCAATAATTTGCAAGTCTTTTGAAGACCATAAAGAGTTTGGTAAGGAAGCTGTGAAAATAGAAGCACCTAAAGTAGAAATGGCAGGTGTTTCTAGTTCTTATATTTATGCGGATGAAGATGATTTTGGTTATCCGCCGTATTAGGGATTGGGGATTGGGGACTGGGGACTGGGGATTGGGGGCTGGGAGACAAATTTCTATTACCAATGCCCAATGCCCCATGCCCAATGCCCAATATTTATTCTTTTAACAGTAAATAATATAATGAGCCGTTACCGCCTGTAATACCGGCGCGATCGCCTGCTAATTTACCTGTTCCCATGAAATAATCTACCCTTCCTGGGCCTTTTATGGCGCTACCTGTGTCTTGATCTAGGACAAAGCGGTTAACTCTACGATATTCTAAGCTACCTGAACCATTGGGATAAGGAATAGAGGCAGTAATCAAGGCTAGCGCGCCTGGAGGCATGAGGGATTTATCGGTAGCAATAGAGCGCTCTGCTGTCACGGGGACATTAATACTACCTGTGGCTGCACCACCGCTAGTTTCTTTAAAAAAGACAAATCGCTCCCAGCGAGGTAGATAATTACTCAATTCTTGGGGATTTTGATTAAAAAACTGGATTAAACGCGGCATAGTTAATCCTTCAAGGGGCAATTTGCCATCTTTCGCCAGTTCTTTACCAATACTTGTCCAAGGGTAATCTGTGCCACCCGCATAACCAATAGAGGTTCTTTTACCATCAGCTAATTGAATTTGGGCAGAACCTTGGATATGGATCATGTATGCATCGAGGCGATCGCGGAACCATAGAAGTTCTAAACCTTTTAACTGGCTTTTATCGCCAAGTAAGCCGTCTTTTCCTTCTAAATCAATTCTTTTGGGGTGAGGTTTAGCCCATTTATCAAAATCAGGTGGTAGTCGATAAAGGGGATACTTGTATTGAGCAGTTTTGACGCGGCTAGCTTGGTAAACTGGCTCGTAATAAGCAGTAAATTTAACAGTACCCTTGCCGTCATTCCCTATAGATTGATACAAGGTAAACTCTCGTTGCACAGCAGCTTGCAGTTGTGCTGGTGACTTAGATTTAACCACCAACTGACGGAAGCGGATTAAACTCCGACGCACCCGATCTAAGGTAATTTCTTTAATTGGATATTGTTGATAAGCAGCGATCGCCTTATCTTTTTCTAAATAACTTAGGCTGTTATCAATGGCTGCTAACAGCGCTTTGCGATCGCCGCGTTTCACCCTGCTACCCCAAATTTGCTCATCCCAACCTAAACAAGCAGAGCTAGGGGTACAATTGCTTTCTAAGTCTATTGGTTTAAGTGGTGGCTCAATTTCGGGAGTGATTGGCGGTACTGGTATGGGTATCGCTGGCGGAGTCTGTTCTGGCGGTGGGTAAATAGGAATCTGAGCAACAGCTGACCAAAATGTATTTAAAAAGGTAATTCCTAGACTTAAAGAAAGCAAAGCAAGGGTTTTTCTCATCATTTAATCGTATCTTTCAACACTAGAGCTAAAAATTGGTTCTACTCGAATTGCGACAATCCGAGATGGGCGTACTACCATATACTCCCCTTGAATATTCTTGATCGGCACGCTAATAAAGTCATTAGAGGCTGCCTTGGGAACAAGTTCGCCACTATACCACTTCTGAAATTCTTGAATGGTAGGGAAACGTACTTCTTCGCGGTGACCACTTTCTAATAGAAGATGTACTGAGTATTCATTCGGTGTTCTAGGCATAAAGTTGAATCATTTGAAACACATTCAACCCATTGTTAACCACCTCACCCCGGAATGGAAAGGGGAACTATACGGTAGCCAGCAAAGCTGTCTGGAAGAGTTTTAAGTTAATAACTCACCAAGCCTCACTATTAACCTGTCCTTCCGCCAATGACGCTAGTTTACCGGAATACAGTTCCCAATAAATTATTAAGGAAAAATCTTGTTATAGAACTTTTATTTGAAGCGTGAGATTTTTCGTTAAGGTGATCAATAGTTATTTGGGATTTAATGTTTTTCATTTGCTATTTGGGTTTTGGCATTTCTACCTTGTCCCTAGTTTCTATTTCCCAATCTCCAGCCGCCAATTCTCAATACCCAATTCCCAATTACTGTTTTCCAGAAGATTGTTTTACTTTAGAAACGCCGCGTTGGAAATTTAAAAATGGCGGGATGGGACAATCTAATGTCATCGCGATCGCTCTCAGCAAATCGGCTTCTGATGGTGTAACTTTGTTATCTAGTAAGACAGTATGAGCGCAAGCATCAACAATACCTTGCTTGAGTTTGGGACTAGCAAGGCGCAGGCGATCGATACTTTTTTTGATCTCAGTAAAGCTACAAGCAACGGGCGATTCTGGTGTGTCTAGCTGTCCGGCGCGCGGTAGCCTAAAAACACCGGAACGAAAAGCATAAGCAATTTCATCAGTTTGAGATTGTCCTACTCTCGCTAATGCTGACAGTACTAAGATGCTATCTGACCAAATCTCTTCTATAGATGTGAATTCTACAGTTTTTACAGAGTTGGGATTAATAGAAGGCTCAAGTCGATGCCATAGTACTAACTGCAAGACAAAATTCCCTAGAGATATATTACCTGTAGCTGTCACTAAACCGTGGACGCATTTACACAGCCTTTGGCATTCTTTAGCGGAGTTTTGACGTAATGCGGGTATGATCAAATCCACTAGCGGTAGGCGCAGACTGGGGTCTAATTGGCTAATTTCGCTACTCAATTCTAGGGTTTTATCTACCAACTCAGGAGGCTGAACTTGGCGCAACCAAGTAATTTGTCGTTGTTGTATTTGAAGATTTTCTGTATCTAACGCCAACGCAAAAGCGATCGCAGTTGCACTTTGCTGTTCTCGCACGCTCAAGCGCAGGGATTCTGGTAAATTTGCTAACAATGCTTGAGCATGGGCAAAATGTTCTGGTGCAACGCTTCCCACTTGGTTAACTACTTGTTCTGGAGTTACAGATGTAGCATTTCCACCCACAGCAAAACCCATCGCCAGGGAATCCCCGGAAGTTCTGGGGCGCATGGGAGATGGCATTGCGGCTAAATCACGCGCATTCAAACCCCCAATGCGGCGAATGCGTTCTGCCAGTGGTGGGTGAGTAGCAAACATATCTTCTAAAAAAGAAGGCTTGAGGGCGTTACCAAAAAACATATGGCTGGCGGCTTCTGCTTTTGGAGACATTAACCGAGAATCCATTTGTTGGAGCTTTTGCAGTACCCCAGTAATACCATTGGGGTTACGAGTAAACTGTACTGCTGAAGCATCGGCTAAAAATTCCCGTTGGCGAGAGACTGCGGCTTTAATCAAACGACCGCAGATTAAACCGATACCACCAATAGCCATCAATCCTAAACCAAAAGCCCACAAAGGCAAACCTTTGTTTTCATCGGAGTTAACGCGCACCCGCCAGTGCCACAACAAGTCTCCAGTCAAATAAATGAATAAAATCCCGTGTAATAGCCCCATTAAACGCAAATTCAGCCCCATATCTCCATTGAGAATGTGACTGAATTCATGACCGATGACTCCTTGGAGTTCATCACGGTTGAGGTGTTCCAAACTCCCACGGGTAACTCCAATAACTGCGTCGTTGGGTGTAAACCCAGCAGCAAAAGCATTAATCCCGCGTTCCGACTCCAAAAGATAGACGGCTGGCACAGAAATACCAGCAGCGATCGCCATTTCTTCGACAATATTTAATAGCTGTAGCCCTTGTTCATCTGCCATTTCTGGAATGAGAAGCTGTCCCCCCAACTCTTGGGCAATGACGCTACCTCCCTCCCGCAGCGAAAAAGTTTTATACCAGCTAGCAAGAGCGATCGCAATTATTGTGATCACACCCACACAAGAAAATAATTGTGGCTGCCACCAGCTACGCGGTGCTATGCCAACCACAAATAAAGCGACAATATAAATTGCCGCAATCATGACTGCAATTGATATTGCAAACAATCCGATTAACTTTTGCGTGTTTTGGCGTGCAAGATCCTGATGTTCAAAGAAATTCATATAGGCTTAAAAAGACACGCGAGGAGCAGTTTTCATTTCTGGTGTTGCTTCTTGCAGCAATTCCGCAACCCTAAAATTAAAATTATTGGCGATTAAATTGCTGGGGAAAGATTCGCTTTTAGTGTTGTAGAGTGTCACTGCATCATTAAAAGCCTGACGTGCAAAAGCAATCCGGTTTTCTGTGGAAGAGAGTTCCTCCATTACCTGACTCATAGAGCGATCGGCTTTTAATTCCGGATAAGATTCTGAAAGTACCATCAATCTGCTTAAGGCACCTGTCAGTGCGGCTTCCGCATTACCCAACTGTTGCATCGCTTGTGGATCGCCAGGATTTTGCACAGCACGAGTACTAGCATTGAGTGCAGAATTTCGAGCCGCAATTACTGCTTCTAAGGTTTCCCGTTCATGTTTCATGTAACCTTTAGCAGTTTCCACCAAATTGGGAATTAAGTCATAGCGGCGCTGTAATTGCACATCGATTTGAGAATAAGCATTTTTGTAGCGGTTACGCAGCTTCACTAAATCGTTGTAGCTAGTAATAATAATCACCGCCACAATTGCAATTACAACCACTAAAAAGATTAAAAAGCCCATATTCCTGAAGTTCCCTAAAACTTGCAAACGGAGAGATTCAACTTCTAGTAGAGGAAAACTTGCCATCAGCACATCAATTACTGTACTAATTTGCAGATTTACCAATCCAGCAGCTTTTATATCCAGCGCAAGTTTTCTGGATATGCATATGAGTCTACTTTCAGTGGATTTACCTTGTCTTCTGTAAAAATAATTACGAGCAAATACTGATGAGAGGCGATCGCAGAAGAACGCGGAGTATTTCCTAGTACCAATTCAAATAATGTTGGCGACACATCAATATATTCTAGAGGGCAAGGCAGTGCCTTGCCCCTACCATCTGTCGCGTTCTTTTTTCAAATTGGTATAAGTTAATTCACAAGGACTTATACAAGATTCCCCAAGGGTATGAACCAGTAGCTGCGATCGCACTTGGCTATAACGCGAGTTTTCCCCCCATCAACGCAAACCCTAATAAAGTTTGGGGATTGGGGAATAGGGATTGGGCATTGGGAGAGGAGGAAGCAGAAAAAAATCCTGATTACCCATTACCAATTACCCATTACCCATTACCTGTTCCCTTTTGGAAATCACCCTAAATCCTTCACTGAATGCTTGCAAAAACACGTTGAATAGCTTTGACTCTCCTATTTTGGTCTAGTGCAATACAAGACCAACGCCAGCGTTCTGACATGAGAGGATAAGTCTGCAAGCGAGCTTGGTAATAGGTGTTTTGAGGGTTTGCACATATACCAAACAAACCTATATAAACACCTCTTTGGAGATCTATGTAGCCAGCTGATAGTTCTCCAGACTCATCGCGAAAAGCCTCTACACGTGCCCACAAAATCGCTTCTTGTCCCTGCAATCCTCGATTAAGTGCTGCACGATAGGTTGTAGGGAACGCATCGCTGACTCTGGGAGAAGCTTGATTCCATAAGTCAGTTGCATTCACAAATGCTTCTTCATGCTGTTCAGGATTGAGTCCTACACGCTTCATTCTCTCGAATAGGCGGGGAATACGGCTTTTTGTGCGGCTGAGACATCCAGCATCTGCATTTACCAGATTAGAACCACCTCTTCCTTGATCCGAACACCAACCTCTATTTATCAAGCCGTTACCTGGATCAATATTTTGAAAATAGTTCTTGGTTTTGCTGCCATCAATCTGACAATTGCCCTCAGCTACACAAATAGCCAGTACTCCAACAGAAGAATTATTGGCAAATAGAGAGTCGAGTCTTCCAGAATATGAGGCGCTAATTCCTGAAATCAACCCGACACCACTAGAAAGTAGATTAATACTAGGTGCGCTGGCGATAAAAGTACCAACAATGGTTAACAATAGGGTGCTGAGCAAATCCCAGACAATCCCTAATAACGGACGGTTCATTCTGACATTAATTACCTATCTGAACAACAAAGAAAAGATTAATTTTTGTGCAAATACCTCCAATTGTAAAGAAAAGTAAATGGCAAATATCACATTACTTATAAACAAAAAAATCTATTTAAACAACAGTGGCAAAAACCACCAAAAAGTAAAAATTATAAATCGCTTTCAGCCTCTACTGATTCAGAGTAAGCATTTTCACGCTATAACTCAATCAGTAAAAATGGCAAGAATAGTTACTTTATTTATCAATAATTTCTCGTATGCCAAAAGATATCAGCATATTTATATCTATTGATTGTTGTATTTTTTATATTGATTGATTAATTTTTTCCATCAAGCTATTTTCAAGGAATATTGAAATAAGCCATCATATTGAAGCTATTTCTAATCAGATTTGTCAAAATAGAATGTACTGCGAAAGAATCTTTTACAAGCAGTTTCATCTCTATCGCAATACATAAAGGTAAAAGTATCATGCAGACAAATTTAGAAGTAGTTCAAGCTGCTGTCACTGCCGATGAAAACGGCACTAAAACTTTGCAACAAGCGATTTTAGAAGCTATTAATGAAGCGCGCTCTACCTGCGATCGCAACGGCAGTGATTCTACTAATTGCGCTGTAGCATGGGAAATTGTCGAAGAATTGCAAGCTGAAAAAGCTCATCAACAACAAGCCAAAAAACGCAAAACCTTTTTAGAAAGTTACTGCGAACAACATCCAGAAGCAATCGAGTGCTTGATATACGACGTTTAGGAAGGGTGAAGGGTGAAGGGTGAAGGGTAAAGGGTCAAAAGTTGCAGAGACGCGATTAATCGCGTCTGTACTCAAAAGTCAAAATTTATTTGCCCTTTTCCCTCTTGTCTCCCCAGTCCCCAGTCCCCAGTCCCTAATCCCAAATCTCCCTATTCCCTCAAATCAGCCACAGCTGATTTAGTGATTTGCTGAATTGCTTCTAAATCAGGCGATGGTGTTTCGCTGTCCATTCTCAACCATAAAAGATATTCGATATTTCCTGCTGGCCCGGTAATAGGTGACCAAGTTAAGCCTTGGTATTTCCAACCTAATACTTGCGCCACTTGCAATACTTGGAAAATCGCGTCTGCTTGGTCGTTTGGATCGCGCACCACGCCTTTTTTGCCTACACGGGATTTGCCAACTTCAAATTGAGGCTTGACTAATAATACTGCTTCACGGGGAGCTTGAGTGAGTTGCCACAAGGCAGGCAAAATTTTAGCTAAGGAAATAAACGATACATCTACGACTGCTAAATCAGGTATAGGGTCAGCCTCAGCGTACAATTGCTCTGGTTGTAGCTGGCGTAAGTTGGTGCGTTCTCGCAAAATCACTCGCGAGTCATTTCGCAAGCGCCAGTCAACTTGCCCATAACCAACATCAATGCCGTAAACTAATTTGGCTCCAGCTTGTAGCAGACAATCGGTAAAGCCACCTGTGGAAATCCCCCCATCTATACAAATGCGCCCTTCAACAGGAATAGCAAAGCTTTCTAAGGCTTTAACTAGTTTCTCGCCACCTCTGGAAACAAACCGCGATCGCTCTTTAATCTGAATGTGAGATGTAATATCTATTTCTGTACCAGGCTTGTCAACAACCTGCTGATTCACGCTGACTTCTCCCGCCTGGATGAGTCGCTGTGCTAAGGCGCGAGAAGTACATAAACCTAATTCTACTAAGAGTGTGTCGAGTCGTTGTTTAGCCAAAAAATCAACTAGATGAGCGTGAGCATTTTCTATTGTGCCGGATTTGGGACTTCCAAGGAATAAATTACTCAATTCCGGCATCGACTATTGTTTGGAAAATGGGCATGGGGCATAGGGCATGGGGCATTGGTAATTTATTCTCTCCTTGCTCCCTGCTCCTCTGCTTCCTCTGCCTACCGTATTGGCTACTAACTTAGTAGCCTAAATTCTGCCAAAATTACCAAGGTGAGCATAAAACGTAATTATAATTACAAGGTTACATAAATAGGAACAGAACATGGCTAAAACAACTTCTTTCGCGATTCTGGCATCTGTTCCGGAGATGCATTTGCTGTCTGCATTAGACACAATGGAAAAGCTAGAAAATGAACTCAGCGATGAAATCATCAAAGTCGCTTTCGGTAGCATGGCTTTTGAAGTTTTCCGCAAAGCGGATGAATTACGTGGAGATAAGACGGTAGAAGTATTAATTTATGCTTCTGACCGTGCGGATCAACCTCTGAACTCAGAAGTTTCTTGGCAAGGTTTATATATTGGTCATGCAAATTCTCGCAATGGCAGATATGCAGGTAAATCAAAGTTTCTGCCGCCATCGACTACAGCTGATAAACCCCGGTGGGCAGTTTTTTGGGAAATTCAAGAGTTAACAAAGCTTAAGACTCCAATTGCGATCGCTGCTTTTAAACCTTTAGGTAAAAAAACTAACCTCGTTTCGCGTTTTGTCCCTGAGGAACCAATGCTAATCGAATATTACTAATTTTTGTTACTGAATATGACTGTGAACTGCTGAGGAGGGTTTGTGAATTAATATGAAGCGATCGCCTCTGAACAGATAAAGTCATATTCACAGTTGAGGGCATATCCCTCAAAATTTTTAGCACAATTGCTCATTGACAAATCAATAATTATTTGAACCTTTTACCAAGATTATGCATTCACTAAAAGGGATGTAAATCCAACCTGGGAAATATTAAATTTTATTTTTAAATTGATAATTTATTGGATTTTATGCACTAGCAAAAAGCGAATTGCTAAAGGAATGTAGATCAAATAAAATGCAAAACTTTTGATGTAAAGTGCCAAGTGCGAAATCGTCACCTCACGACCCCAGATTGTTGATTAATCACTCACCTAACGCACCCTACAAATATTGCAGGTTATTTAACCCACATTCCTCAATTTAGCTGCCTCTAAAGGAGGTTTGCTGTTGATATTTTGAGGGGTTGGACATTTGTCCTGCCCCAAATATCTAGATATTGTTTTCGCTTAATTCACGACTGATATGGTCAAAAGGTTCATCTACAAAAGCGGTATTAGTAACACCTGCTGCTGCTACTTGTGCCTTAACAATTTCCTTCATAATCTGCACACCACGTACTGTAGGGCCGATGGGGACTCCCAAAGAATTGTAAGTTTCTCTTAGCCCTTGCAGAACCCGCTCATCTAAGACATTGGTGTTACCAGCAACCAAAGCATAAGTAGCGTAGCGCAAGTAGTAATCTAAATCCCGCAAACAAGCAGCATAACGACGAGTTGTATAAGCATTGCCGCTAGGACGAATCAATTCTGGTAGTTCATCAAATAATTGAGAACCAGACTGCTTGACAATTGCAGCCGCATTAGAATTGATTGTTGCCGCAGCTTGGATACGTGCGGTACCACTTGCAAAATAGGATTTAAGGCTGTCGAGTGCATCCCGGTCAAAATACCGACCAACTACGTCATAATTCTTAATTAAACTTGTTACTGCATCGCGCATTCCGATTTCTCCCAATCATTAACTATCTATGGTTTGATATTAATTTGGCTGCTTCATGCACCAGTCATTTTTTGTGCCAATTAGAATATAGAATCGGCACAAAAAAATCTACCCGCTATTTAAGGATTCTATGCCAAAGTTGACCCCTCTGAGATGGTATGTTCGATTTTTGTACAGGTATGAGGCAAAGGTTAATAGAAGCTATAAACTGGATAATCTGTAACAAAGACTACAAAAATTCCTAATGTCATATCCTTAGGATATTCCAGGTGTGTCACAATTGGGTTCATCTCAGCAGGGTCAGCGTGGTTTAAAGATTCTAGTTTGAGTTTATTTAATTGGCAGAGAAGGAGTAACAATGACAACCCCACAAGAAGTCTTGAAATTGATTCAAGACCAAAAAATTCAGATGATTGATCTGAAATTCATCGATACACCAGGGACATGGCAGCACCTAACCGTGTACTACAACCAAATCGATGAAAGTTCATTCTCTGATGGCGTACCTTTCGACGGTTCCAGTATTCGGGGTTGGAAAGGCATCGAAGAATCAGACATGACAATGGTTTTAGATCCAAACACTGCCTGGATCGACCCATTCATGAAAGAGCCAACTCTAAGTATAATTTGTAGCATTAAAGAACCTCGCACAGGCGAATGGTATAACCGTTGTCCCCGCGTGATTGCCCAAAAAGCCATAGACTATTTAGTTTCTACTGGCCTTGGTGACACAGCTTTCTTTGGCCCAGAAGCTGAGTTCTTTATCTTTGACGATGCCCGTTTTGACCAAACTGCCAACTCAGGTTATTACTACGTAGACTCCGTAGAAGGTCGTTGGAATTCTGGTAAAGATGAAGGCCCTAACCTCGCTTACAAACCACGCTTCAAAGAAGGTTACTTCCCAGTTGCGCCTACCGATACTTTCCAGGATATGCGTACAGAAATGCTGCTGACGATGGCAGCTTGCGGCGTACCCATTGAAAAACAACACCATGAAGTTGCCACTGGTGGTCAGTGCGAATTGGGTTTCCGCTTTGGTAAGCTCATCGAAGCTGCTGACTGGTTGATGACTTACAAGTATGTCATCAAGAACGTTGCCAAGAAATATGGTAGAACCGTTACCTTTATGCCAAAACCAATTTTTGGTGATAATGGTTCGGGGATGCACTGTCACCAGTCTATTTGGAAGGATGGCAAACCTCTATTTGGTGGTGATAAGTATGCTGGTTTGAGTGACATGGCACTGTATTACATCGGTGGTATCCTCAAACACGCACCAGCATTGTTGGGCATTACAAACCCCACTACCAACTCTTACAAGCGCTTAGTACCTGGTTATGAAGCACCTGTTAACTTGGCTTACTCCCAAGGTAACCGTTCTGCTTCTGTGCGGATTCCTCTATCTGGTTCTAACCCCAAAGCTAAGCGTTTAGAGTTCCGTTGCCCAGATGCTACCTCTAACCCTTACTTAGCATTTGCTGCTATGCTTTGTGCTGGTATTGATGGTATCAAAAATAAAATCCATCCTGGTGAACCCTTAGACAGAAATATCTATGAACTCTCTCCAGAAGAACTAGCAAAAGTTCCTTCTACTCCTGGTTCTTTAGAACTGGCATTAGAAGCTCTGGAAAACGATCACGCCTTCTTGACTGAAAGCGGTGTATTCACAGAAGACTTTATCCAAAACTGGATCGAGTACAAGCTAGTTAACGAAGTTAAGCAGCTACAACTACGTCCTCATCCCTACGAATTTTACCTATACTACGATTGCTAATTGCGATCGCTAGTAGTTTTGTACGTAGTAAGCACTTTGCTGCTTACTACACAACTTCAAGCTGTACTGATAATTTTTTGCCACCCACTAGGGGGGCTTTTTTTGACAAAAATTAGGCTAAGCACTACGAAATCTTGAGCTTTAAGCCTACAGTTCGTTCTTGCCCAATCTACCGCTTACTTTCGTAATCATCAATTACCCATTACGAACCGCTATAAGGTTGATCTGGCAGAAACAACGTAAACCGACTTCCTTGGCCCAAAGCCGATTCCACTGTGACATCGCCACCATGCAAACGTGCTAATTTGCGCGTTAAGGCTAGACCCAAACCCGTACCTTCATACTGCCGATTTAAGCGGCTATCAAGCTGTTTAAATGGTTCAAAGAGAAATTGAAAGTTATTAGGGTCAATTCCTATACCAGTATCGGCAACAGTAAAGGTAATACCATTACTGACTTTTTTCACTTCTAAGGATACCGTACCTGCTGATGTAAATTTAATTGCATTTGTCAGTAGATTGAGTAGCATTTGCTTGACTCGCCGCTCATCTCCAATAAAAATCTCGGCTTCTGAGTCAATTTCGTTGGTCAGTTGCAATCCTTTATACGCAGCTTGGTCTGATACTGTAGATATCACATAATTACATACATCTCTAACTAACAAAGGTAACTGAAACAGTTCTTCTTTCCCTGCTTCTACCTTAGATAGATCCAAAATATCGTTGATTAGGGCTAAAAGATGTTGACCACTGCTATATACACAACTTATATATTCTTGCTGCTTTTCATTGAGCGGGCCGACCATTTCTTGCTGCAACAATTGCGATAAACCCATAATTGCGTTTAGGGGTGTTCGCAGTTCATGGCTCATGGTCGCTAAAAATTCACTTTTGGCACGACTCCCTGCTTCTGCGGCTGCTTGCGAGGCGCGCAGTTTTAACTCAGTTTGCTTGCGTTCGGTAATATCTTCAACAATAGCTAAGAAAAACTCAGGGTTACCGTAGCTGTCACGGATCACTGAAACAGACAAATGAGTCCAAACTAACCCTCCTTCTTTATGAAGGAAGAGTCTTTCCATCTCAATTCTATGTCTTTCCGTCAGCTGTTCTGGATTTTTATGAATGCCTGAAACAAGTTGTCCAAACAGCTCTAAATCTCCCTTGTGTTGAGAAATATAATTTGTAAACCGCTGCCCAAATAGTTCTTCACGGCTGTAACCTAGCATCTGGCATAGTGCTGGATTAGCATCCACTAATTCTACTTTCATGTCTATAAGTCCAATACCGATTGAGGAACACTCAAAAATCGCTCGGAATTGGGCTTCGCTCTGGCGCAGTGCGGACTCTGCGGCGTTACGCTCACTGGCTTCTATCGCTAGGCTGACAAAATCTGCCATTGAACCTGCAAAATTCTCTTCTTCCAAAGTCCATTGGCGAATCTCGCCTAAATGCTCGTGAGAGACCACTCCTACTAACCGACCTCCTAGCCAAATTGGTGCATTCAACAAAGACCCAATACCCAATACAGATAAATAAGACTGGGATAATTCTTGAGTTCTCATGTCGTTGATAGCATCATCTGCGGCAATACTGCGTTCCTCTGACAAAGCTTGGAAATAATCAGGGTAATTCGCCTTCAAAAGCGACAAGCCGTAGGTATGCTCTTTGGTTCTCAGGTCGTATAAATCAATACATTCTAACGTTGAATGGTCTTCATTGTATAACCATACACCTACTCGCTGCACAGTGAGCGTGCGAGCAGCAGCTTCTGTAATCTCTTGGAATGCTGCATTGAGATTACCTTGTTGGAATGTTTTACTTCTCGCTAGTTGTACCAGCGTTTGACTTTGTTTTCGGCGAGCATGTTCTCGAGTTTGCAAAGCTCCCTGGGACTGCTTGGCTTCTGTAATATCTCTAGCTGCCACCACATGCATTTTTTAACCTGCGTAAGAAATAATTTTGCTTTGGAGTTCTACGGGGAAAGTAGAGTCATCTTTAATAAATACAATTACTTCACAGGTTTTTTCAGACCCGGAAAGTATATTTTTTACTATCAACTTCTGTGATTCTAGCGTGACGATCTAGAGCTAGTATCGTTAAACAGGTTTGCAATTTAGAGCTGATATCAATTAAAAACGCCTATTTCCCCTTCAGGGCTTCAATAATTGTTAAAAATCGTGGTTTGATAATTATCGACAAAATTACAAAGTTTGTGGTAATCAGTTCCCATTAGACGTAATTTCATCATCTGTCATTCCTGCCAGAATTATGATTTACATAGACAATCATTCCTCTAGGATGTAATATGACTCATTAAAACGTTGTTTAAGCCAAACAATACTTTGGGTTTGGCGCTCAGTCAAATTAAATAAAGACGATAACTGCACCTCATAAGTGGCTTTAGGTGTAGCATACAGTTATTTTTTGTTATCAGCATTCATTGATGCTGTTGGCGATCGCTTACTTAGGCAAGCGCCACCGCAAAACTTGATGGGTAACTCACTTTTTATTAAATAGTTCTGTGCTAATCAACTCAGAGCTACTAAGCTGCAAACCTCATCTCCTATCTTAGCGATCGCAATGATTGCCACTTTGGAAGCGATGTCTATTAATGACCCGCTATTACGCATCTTAGGAGATGAAATACGGTTTTTACACAATTAGCATTATTTAAGAATAAATTCAAGAACACTACATCTATTGATAAATTTTTAAGCATGAAGCGATGAAACCCACACTTTATATATGCATTCAACTCATGAAATTTCATCCAGCTAGTACATATACTTACAAGTAAGTTAACAATTATCTATAAAATATATTAAGAACATGAAATAAAACAAGAATCAACTTTGTTCTCGTTTGGTTTTCCGTATCTTCATAAAACTTTACATTCTGGGGTGGAATGGCGCTAACTCGCTGATTTTGTTTTGCTAGAGAAATTCAGAGTGCAGCGAGAAGAGTCTAGTTTTTTGGGGCTGCGAAATTTACAAAATGTTGCAAATTGGTTGCTGAAATTCTCCTGATGCTTGTTATTCAAGTTATTGCTAATTTTTGCGAAAAAAATCCTTGAAAAGCCAGTGTATTCTTCTAGAGAGATACGCTAGGTCACAAATTTTGCGACAATTATGATTAGAGCAGCTGTTACAGAGGTGGAGCAATGAAAGATAGCAGCGTCAGAATTGTCTCTCTCATTCCAAGTGGAACAGAGATTTTAGCAGCACTGGGTTTGAGTAACGCAATTGTGGGGCGATCGCACGAATGTGATTATCCCCCAGAGATTCAGGATCGCCCCATTTGTACCGCAGCCCGGATCAATACTAATGCCTCCAGCCGGAAAATTCACGATGAGGTGAATGATTTACTACAATCAGCTCTCAGCATCTATGAAGTTAATACGGAGGTTTTAGAGCAATTACGGCCCACTCATATTGTGACTCAAGACCAGTGTGATGTCTGTGCAGTTAGCCTCGAAGATGTAGAAAAAGCAGTTGCCAGTCTCATCGACAGTTCACCCCAAATTATTTCTCTGCAACCCAACGTGCTGCAAGATATTTGGAACGATATTGAGCACATCGGTAATATCTTCCAGGTAGACTCAGTGAAGTTAATAGAAAACCTAGAAGCTCGGGTCAAAATTTGTCAACAGAAAATCCAAGGACTCTCTTTAACAGAAGTGCCTACAGTTGCTTGCATTGAATGGATCGATCCGTTGATGACAGCGGCTAATTGGATTCCGGAATTAGTTAACTTGGCAGGTGGGCAAACGCTGTTTAGTTCCCCAGGTCAACCATCAGCTGTTTTACCTTGGGAAACACTCATAGCCAGCAATCCCGATATCATTATCTTTATGCCTTGCGGTTGGGATTTAGAACGCACTCGCCAAGAAGCACAGTTATTAACTCAAAGTTCCGAATGGCAACAACTTCATGCTGCCCAAACTGGTAGAGTCTACATTACCGATGGGAATGCCTATTTTAACCGTCCAGGTCCAAGGCTAGTAGATTCCCTAGAAATTTTGGCAGAAATGTTGCATCCCGAAATTTTTGATTATGGCTACAAAGGCACAGCCTGGGAAGCTTTAACAACTGATGAAGTGATGGTTTTATCCAGAAGTTAAGCATACAAGGGTTGAATGGCACTTACTTTAGCGGCATTTAGACCCCCGACTTTTTGAAAAAGTCGGGGGTCTGAGCAGCAATGTTTATTTAAATTAGGTGCTATTCCACCTTACTGGCTATTTCTCTCCCCTGCTCCCTGCTCCCTGCTCCCTGCTCCCTGCTCCCTGCTCCCTGCTCCCTGCTCCCTGCCCCCTACCTACAAAGTTTTTACTTGAAAGTCCCTAAGAACGCTTGGCTACTTGATTCAGCCATTCAATCAGGGGTCTTAAAGTTCCGGGTAAGGCGGCCTCACTAACGGTAACAGTATGTTGCTTACCTTGGTCTTCTACTGTCAACTTATACTGAAAGCGATCCGCTTGGGGATTAGGTGAAGTAATTTTTTCAGGTAAGTTAAATAAACCAGCAGCTTCCACTAGTCGGGGGAGTTCGTTTGCTTCATGAGGCGGGAGATTAGCGGTATCAACAGTTGTTTTCTTGCTAATTCCAGCAAAGCCGCCTGTGCGTTCAAAGGAGATTCTCATTTTTTGCTCTCCGTTGTGCTTTCTAGGGGAAGAAATAAAAAAACTGGAAGATTTCGATGGTTATCTTCCAGTGTAACAACAAAGGACAAGACAGTGTAAATTTTGAATCACGAATGATGAATTATGAAAATTTTACTTGTTGATGATTCATCATTCACCATTCACTATTTGATCACACCTACTTTTTGCCAAGCATTCTGTACAGCTTTTTGTTCTTTACTATCGTTACCGTAAAGTTCGCTAGCAACTTTGATAGTTGCAGTAGCGGCTGCTTTAAAGTTAGCATTAGCACGCAGGCGATCACGCAAAGTTATGTACCAAATTTTGCCAGATTTTTCCCAAGCATAGCCGCCAATCTCCATTGCCGCTAGATAAAAAGCATAGTTGGCGATACCTGAGTTGATATGCACGCCAGCGTTATCTTCTGTACCTGTGTACTTGTCTTTCATCACAGCAGGTTGCGGATCTTTACCCATGACTGGATCGTCGTATGCTGTTCCTGGTGCTTTCAGGGAACGAATGCCAACACCTTTAACAGTCGGAGCTAAAAGACCTTCCCCAATAATCCAATCTGCTTGGTCTACGGTTTGATTTTTGCTTTTTTGTTTGACTAAAGCGCCAAAAACATCAGAAAATGACTCATTAAGTGCCCCTGGTTCGCCGTAATACTGTAGACCAGCCTCGTACTGAGTCACGCCATGAGTTAGTTCATGGGCAATAACATCAATTGACTTAGTGAAGCGTTGGAATAATTCCCCATCACCATCACCATAGACCATCTGGTCGCCATTCCAGAAAGCATTGTCATATTTGACACCGTAATGTACGGTAGAGTCTAAACGCAATCCTTTATCATCAATGGAATTGCGGTCAAATATTTCATGGAATAAGTCATAAGTAGCACCAGCAGAATCATAGGCTTCATTAACTGCAGGATCGCTGCTTGGTGGATCTCCTTCACCACGTACCAATGTCCCCGGTAAATTTTCCGAATTTTTAGCATCATAAATAGTGCGGCGCTTCACACCTGGGGATGGCGCAAAGGAGACAGAACCAATGACATTTCTTCTACCGCGCAACTGTGCGGAAACGTTTAATGTTTGAAAAGCCCAATTACGTTGCTCAGGGTTACCATTAACAGCAACATTTTCTAGTATGTGTGGCGGAATAATACAACAGATAGGGCATCTGGAATACCCTGGATGTTCACAGTTAAAACCTGTTGATTTCTTCTTATTTCGAGCCATATTCAGGTATTCTCCCTTTTAAACTATAGTGATGGCAAACAGTGGTAATCATCCACCGTTCAAAGGAGTAAAAACTAATGCAGGTGGTGTGTCCCTATTTTGTTTAATCTAGAAAACTTTCTACTTTATGTTTTAGAACAAGTCTTTTCAGAGTGCAGAGTTCCTCTCTAGGGCATTTTTATGTTGGGACATGACATAGAAACACAAGACAAAATCAGATTCCGCAAATTACAACAAAATCCTAGCCTCGTGATGCACAACCTCCTTGAAAGACCCAACGGCTTTATATAATAGGTCTTGCTCAATGTAAATGTGTAAATTATTACTGATTTGTTACTAAAGTTAGGGGTAATGGGCATGGGGCATTGGGCATTGGTAATTGGTAATGGGTAATTGGTAATTGGTAATTGGTGATTACTTTTTCCCCTCATCTCCTTGTCCCCAATCCCCAGTCCCCAGTCCCCAATCCCCAGTCCCCAATCCAGGTTGTCTAAAAATTTAAGAAGAACAAGGGGTTGTTAGGTTGAGCTTGCAAATCTGTAAAACATCCTTGGGCGGTTAATTGGCCTTCGTTCAGGACAATTATCCAATCTGCGTGTTGGATAACATGAGGGCGGTGACTAATGAGAATTGTAGTTTTACCATAGCGATCGCTCAATAATTTCTCTAGTAAATAAGATTCGCTGGCGGGATCTAAAGCCCCTGTCGATTCATCCATAATTAAAATCGATGGGTCAGAGACAATGGCCCTAGCTATGGCTAAACGCTGACGTTGTCCGCCGGAGAGGTTTGCACCAAACTCACCTAAGACAGTTTGATATTTATCGGGTAGGCGGCTGATAAATTCATCAGCGCCAGTAATTTTACAAGCATTAACAATCGCTTCAAAGCTAGTATATGGAGCATTTAAACGAAAATTTTCAATAATTGAACGACTCCAAAAATGCGCTTCTTGGGGAATTAGCACTACTTGTTGACGTAGTGAATCTAAAGATATATCGGGCAAATTATAATCACCAATCCGAATATTGCCAGATTGTAAGGGATACAATCCAGAAATTAGTTTGGTCAATGTACTTTTACCACAGCCTGATTGACCAACTAACGCTACTATTTTCCCTCCGGGAATTGTCAAGGAAAAATCCTTTAATAAGTCAACTCTGCCAGCGTGGTGAAAATTAATATCAAGGCAAACAATATCAGCATTAGCCGGAATTTTTACCCAAGGTTTTAGCTCATCTCCTTGATTTTCAGGAGTGGCATCAATAACTTCTGCTAATCTCTCAATGGAAGTTCTAGCGCGCACCAGTCCATTAGCAAAGCCAATGACTGTGCTGAGAAACCCTAGAAAATTGGCGTTCATGCTATTGAAAGCGAGTAATTGTCCTATGCTTAATTCTTTGGCGATCGCTAAACTGCTGCCAAACCACAAGAGGATAACGCTACTAACTGTAAATACCAAGCTCGAAAAAATATTATTAATTGCCGAAATTTGCATAGTTCTAAAGCCTAAATTGGCAACTCTGCCATATTTAGTCTGTAATTCCTCCCATAATTGTGGCGCAGCGGATAAACTTTTAAATGTGATGGCTCCTTTAAAAGTTTCAACTAAAATCCCTTGGTTTTCCGCTTCTAATATTAATAAATTTTGGAATTTACGTTGCAATATAGGTAAAAATAGCAATGTAGATAATGTCATCAACGCTGAAAATGCTAACGCCAAAAAAGTCAGTTTCATGCTGTAGAACAACATAAAACCCAAGGAAATCAGCGCGATGAAAAACTGACTGGGTAATCCAATTACAGATTGCGAAACTAGCTGATTAATTTCTTGAATATCTCGCAGCCGACTCATAATTTCTCCACTGCGATGAGATTCGTAGTATGTCAGAGGTAAGCGCAGAATTTGCCGACAAAATTCTAATACCAATCCTAACTGCAGCCGCCCTGCAAAATGGGTAATGAGATTAGACTGCACTAGTCTGAGACTGCTACTGAGCAAATTCATCACAATCGCGGCTAGGACAACATTTACTAGCAGCTTGGTATCACCACGCACTAACACATCATCAGTGAGAATTTGCAGCAGAAATGGAGAAATTAGCGAAAGCAGTCCTACAAAAATATTGATTAGAAATGCTTCGCTGAGGATTGCGCGATAATTCCAGACTGGCTGCATAAACCGCCGAAAATTACCAATGCGATCGCTTTCGTGCTCAAAAAAGCGATCGCTATCTGGTTCGACTAACAGCATTAGCCAATTTCCCCACCCCGCCATCAGTTCATGCTTTGTTAGGTAACGCAGTCCTACAGCCGGATCGGCTATGACATATTTTTTACCCCGTCGCCCATACAACACTACCCAGTGGTAACCTTGCCAATGAATAATCGCTGGTAGCGGTAGTTCCTGTAATTTATCGAGAATTTCTGGTGCAGCTTTGACTCCTCTAGCATTAAACCCTAAAGTTTGTGCCCCACGTTTTAACCCCAACAAAGAAGTACCAAGTTGTCCCGTTCCTACAGCTTCACGGACACGGTTAAGGCTAAAAATCCGACCGTAGTGTTTGGCGATTGTAGCTAAACAAGCTGCGCCACAATCTTCTTCACTGTGCTGACGAATGAGTTGATAACGCATAAAATATCAATCACACAATCTGGCAATTATTGCCGTCAAATTAACTATCCTGAGCATTAATGACATAAACAAATTAGCCTGTGCCACAGGTAACGATGATTGCTTATTATTGATAATTCCCAGATGCAAACCCAAAAAGCCAGTTATAGCAATTTTTGGGGAATGGGGAATGGGGAATTGGTAATGGGTAATTGGTAATTGGTAATTGACAAGCACCAAACGCCAAATATCGAAAACCGACATAAATAAACTTTTTTAGGGCATATTTAGAAATAACAGCTAAAAATTTCTTGAAAGTATTGGGTTATTAAGTCTCATCTGAAGCGAAAAGGCGAAGAAATAATTTTAGGGAGTATTGCAGAATGGGCGACGCTAAGGACAGGAAACAGTTAGATGCAAATTACGAGAAACAAGCTATTAATGCTGATGTACCTAACTGGGTGGGCTTCCTCATTGAAAGATACTCAGAAGGTAAAATTTTATGTATTGATACGTTAGATAGAATCTTACATTTTTGCTTCTGGGATGAAGATGCGATCGCACACATTAGAATGCAGCGAGAAGATATTCTATCTCATCTGATTGATAATGCTTCCGAAAATGATTTCGATGGAGATACAACTAAATTGGCTGGTATAGCTGATAAAATCATCTCGGAGTTAACTACACAAGCAATACAAAATTTACCTGAATTTATTGAAGCGCGAGAAGTACTGCTTATGAAAGGTTTTTTTAAATTTCAGAACGGCTCAACTATTGAATGGAACCCTTCAGAAGCGGATTTTTATAAAGACCAATATGCCGAAGAATTTTTAGATAAATGTTCTCTTTTAATTCCCTATATTGAATATCCTAAGCATTGTCGTGTTGCTAATAGTGAGAAGCATTAATATAATTCGTAATTCGTAATTCGTAATTATTTTTTAGGAAAGTCTAAATATTACCGTAGGTTGCAAATAAATGAGATACAAAATTATACCAATTTAAAAAAAGAATGCGACAGATTGTAGGGGCAAGGCACTGCCTTGCCCTCTAGATTGTATTTATGTGTTGCAAATATTATTTGATTTTGTATTAACAAATAAAATATAACAATTCTTCTTTCTCCTCCTGCCTCTGTCTATTTATTTTGAGTTTCGCTGAACGACGAACAACTAACCGCGAATACCATTGACATAGGCAGCTGTTAAATCATGTTGTGGATTTGTAAAAATCTGCTCGACTGTACCATATTCAATTAATCTTCCTACTTCTGCTTGTACCCAAAATAAAGCAGCGTAATCACCGATGCGTCTGGCTTGGGCGAGGTTGTGGGTGACAATTACCACTGTGTAACGTCCTCGCAGACTGGCAATTAAATCTTCAACTACGCCGCTAGAAATGGGATCGAGGGCGCTACAAGGTTCATCAAATAGTAATACTTCCGGTTGCAAAACTAAAGCCCGGGCAATACATAAACGCTGCTTTTGTCCGCCAGATAAAGATAAGGCAGAACTATGCAACCTATCTTTAACTTCTTTCCACAGTCCGACATCTTCTAGGGTAGTTTCAATTAGCCACTTGATTTTTTCACGGTTTTTAATGCCATGTTCTTGGAGAGGAAATGCGAGATTTTTCCAAATAGAAAAGGGAAAAGGATTTGGCTTTTGGAAGATGGTTCCCACACGCCGACGCAGGGCGATCGCATCTATCCGACTGTTGAGGATATCTAAATCATCTAGGCGAATGCTGCCGCTAACTTTGGTATGGGGAATTAAATCAGTTAGGCGATTTAGACAACTTAAAAAACTGGTTTTGCCACAGCCAGAAGGCCCCACTAAGGCAGTAATCTTACCTGCCTGAATTGGCATGGTAATATCTGTAAACGCGGGTTTTTTACCGTAATATAAACTCAGCTGCTCGGTTTGCATTGCAGGCAGAGATAATGGGGCATTTTGCGTAAATTGAGTTTTTTGACTCAAGATGTGATCCTCCTAGCTAACCAAAATTGAGCTGTCCAAATTGCTATGCCATTGATCAGCAACAATAAAATCAACAACACCAAAGCAGAGGCGTAAGCGTTAGCATCTCCACCTGCGACATTCATTGATAAATCGAAAATGTGAACTGATAGCGATCGCCCAGAATCGAGTAAAGACTCTGGCATTCGATCCACATAGCCACTAGTAAAAATCAATGCAGCGGTTTCTGCGATCGCCCTGCCAATTCCCAACACTAAACCCACAACTAACCCTGGTGTGGCTGCTGGTAATAAAAGTTTCCCTAATGTGGTGGTGCGTGATAATCCCAAAGCCGCAGCCCCTAAACGATAATCCAGGGGAACAGCCCGCAGCCCTGCTTCTGTGGAACGAATCAAGATAGGCAAAACCATACAAGCTAATGTCAACCCACCAGACAATATCGAAAAGCCTAATCCCAACTTGATTGAGAAAAAAGCGTTGCCAAACAAGCCAAAAACTATAGATGGTACTCCAGCTAAAACATCTAAACTACGACGCACTAAACGCCCAAAAACCCTTTCGCTGGTGGTAAATTCAGCTAATAGCACAGCAGTACCAATACCCAAAGGGAGAGAAACTGCCATACAAACGCCCAAAATCAAACAAGTAGAAATCAAAATCGGCGCAATTCCCCCCTCACGCCCAGCATTTTCCGGTGCTGTTGTCAGAAATTCCCAGGAAATTTGCCCTAAACCGTGCCCTAGGATATCACTTAAAATCCAGCAGAAAATGGCGGTAATCAAGAATGCGATCGCCCACAGTACTAAGGTAGGTAATGGCAGAGATTTTTTAGCCATAGATGTTTCTTTGGCTGGTACTTTCAGCTACAGCGACTAAAATGGCGATCGCTACCATTAGCAACAAGCCACTAACAAATAAGGCGGAACGGTGATTGCCTGTGGCATAAGCCATTTCTAAAGCTATATTGGCCGTCAGGGTGCGAATGGGGTCAAATAAACTCTTAGGTGTTTGCACTACATTGCCACAAACCATCAACACCGCCATTGTTTCTCCAATCGCCCTTCCCGTTCCCAAAATCAAACCCGTAAATAACCCAGATTTAGCTGCTGGTACAACCACGCTTCTAATTGTTGCCCAGCGAGAAATTCCCAAGGCGGCTGCACCCTGGAGATACTCAGCCGGAACTTCCGAAAAACTGGCTTCTGCGGTTAAGGCGATTGTCGGCAGAATCATCAATGTCAAAATGGCGATTCCTGCTAGCAAGCTAGTTCCTGGTGCTTGCAGTTTCCCAATTAGTGGCACGAGGACAACTAAACCCCAAAAACCATAAACTACTGAAGGAATGCCAGCCAGTAACTCAATTAAGGTGCGATACAATCTGGCGATCACAGGTGGCGCATAATATTGACAAAATATTGCCGATCCAATGCCTAAAGGTGTCGCCAAAAGAACGGAACCGAGTGTTACTAATAAACTTCCCCACAGCATCGGCAGCAGATTATAAAATCCCTGCACTGGATGCCAAGATGGATCGCTGATAAAACGCTGCCATCGTAACTGTTGCAGAATTGGCAAGGCTTCGAGTAATAAGAAGGCGGTAATTAAGATAACAATAATACCTGTAATTAAAGCTAATAGCCGTAATATCCACAGGAGAAGGTTATCACTTTGAGATGGGGACAAAATCCTGTTTTTGAACAATGTCATGGACTTGTGGCGATTGGGCAAACTCGATAAATGCTCGTTCTAACCCTTGCGGCTGGGTTTTGGTAACCAAATTCAGCGGGCGAGAAAGGGGGAATGTGCCATTTTTAATATTCTCTGTGCTAGCCGCGATTCCATTCAGAGGCAATAACTTAATTGGTACGCCGTTGTTGATACTAAATTCAGCAGTACCAATAGATACATAGCCAATGGCGTTGGGATTACCTGCTACTGTCTTAATCCCTTGTTGATTGTCCCCAATCACAACCGATGATTTGATATCGCTATTTTTGAGTTGGAAATAGCTGAGAAACAATTCCAAGGTAGAACGTCCCTCTGCTTTATTCACAACTGTGATGGGTGCATTCTTACCACTAACTTGTTGCCAGTTGTTAATTTTACCTGTGTAAATATCGATAACTTGTTGATTTGACAGCGATTTTACCGGATTTTCCTTGTGCAAAATCATGCCAATACCATCTTGTGCGATCGCAAAAGCTTTTAAGTCTTTTTCTTCTGTTTTCAGACTCCGAGATGCCATGCCAATATTGGCAACACCTGTACGTGCATCAGCAATCCCGCGAGAAGAACCACCTGTTTGCACATCCACCCGCACATCCGGATGTTCTGATTCAAATTTCTTCCCAATTTCTGCTGCCAAAGGTGCTACTGTACTCGAACCTGTTAAAACTAACTTTCCTTGTAATTTATTGGTTGCTTGAGTTGTTGTTTTAGCAGATTGCGTACAAGATTGTAGCCCTAAACCAATTGTTAAACCGACAGTAATTAACGCTATAGTTTTAAATTTTGTCATCGCCAAATTGTTACTAAATTTCATTCAAAAGAAAGGAGACAACAACCTAAATCAATTGCCTTACCAGTGTTGTTTTGGCGATGAGTAGAAACAAAATGGTAAAGTACTGCCTTCCCATCTCGCCTTGCCTCCACAAAGCCTGCATCCCGCAATATTTTTAAATGGTGAGATAGTAAACTCTGCTCTAACTTTAAGACAGAATTTAGCTCCCCTACGTGTTGGGGGCCTTCCATAAGAATTTTCAGCACAGATAGGCGTGTCGTATCTGCTAAAACTTTTAGTTGACGCGCACAAAAGTCTGGAGATGATAAATTTTTAGAGTCTGTCATTCACCCTGAGATATAGTTTGAATAATTATTGATATGAAAAATTTTTCAACTTTTTCAAAGCTTATCATATTTATTGACTCTACAATCAAATAAATTGTGGAGCGGGGGTTAGAAAAAGGCGATTAATTTTCCAAAATATAGCTCTTTGGTTTTGTTATAAGAATCCCCTTTGATGTGTGCAATTATTTGCCTAGGGAGTTAACGGAGAATAGGGAAAAAGCAATAAAAGTAGGATGCGTTACGCTATCGCTAACGCATCCTACATTAATTTAATCTGAGACAAAAATCATCCCATCAATCAGCAACGTTGATTATTTAAATATTTTTTGTCAGTCTATAGCTAAATATTTAGCAAATTTGATAAATAGTAATTTATTTAAGATAATAATATGTTGAATTTATTAACTACAGAAAATAGTGTTTAATTCTTAAAACATTTGTGGTCTTACAGCTTGATGTAAAACTTGCTGCAAGACCACCGTAAATAAAATCTCAATGAGATTAGCCAGTAATGGAGATGACCCTAAATTTAACATGCTCACCAATTCACACGAATACCCAGAGAATCAATTTATGATTATTTTTTCCTATCTCCCTGGCTCCTCATCATCAATAAATTTGATGAGTTGGATGATTTCCAGTAAACTTTTCCAAAAACCTAATCTTGGCTGTTCTTGATCTGGTTCTTCATTGAGTGTTGGTTGTTCAGGGTTGTCGAGCCTTTGATTGTGAAAAGTGAGATTACTATTACTCACTTCTTCATTGGCGAAATTCTCCCTGAGATGTGTTTTCAAGCCTTTATCTTGAAGATTCACGATATTTCACCTCTTCTTTTCTATACTTTTAGTCTACCGTTTTATGACATTAAAATTTATTGTCTTTTGATTATATTTTCCAAGTAAGTGCTACACATCTTCCCGTAGTTGGAGCGTAAATCTATATAGCTACCCTTACGAGTTCCTAAGGATACAAAAACATATCAGTAATTACCCAATCCATGAGCTATGTGGCGACTATTTCTAATTCAAGGTTTTCAAATCTTGTATCTGAAATGGGAATACTAACTATGTAATTATCAAGACTCATATCAGGTTGTGGATTATACCAATTTTATAAAATTCAGCAACAGATTCAAACTCACAAACCTTGTTGTGTGTGAGGTTCCTAATTGTGAATTGGTATTACCTGTACTTGGGAAGGCAAATACTTACGTAGGATAAAAATGGCAAAAGATATCAAAAAGCAGAATGCAAGCAAAGTTCAGGCTTTCCCATTACAGATGGTTCTGATTGTGCCATTTGTACTGCAAATTTTCGCTGCAGTCGGTTTGGTAGGCTATCTATCATTTAAAAATGGACAGAAAGCAGTGCAAGGTTTGGCAGATCAATTAATGGATCGAACCAATAGCATAGTTGAGCAGCACCTGAATTCTTATCTAGCTATTCCCCACAAGGTTAACCAAATTAATGCTGATGCTATTGCTATGGGGTTATTGGATGTGCGCGATCGCCAAACCTTGAGCAAGTATTTTTGGAAACTGATGCAAGCTTACGACCTCAGCTACATCGGTATCGGATTGACAACAGGTGAAGGAGCAGGAGCCGCCCGTTACGATGGCAAAACAGTCACAATTGATGATTGGGGAGCTAAGTTACCGAACAACGGCAAAAACTATAGTATCGACAAGTTAGGTAATCGCACTAATATTAATAGCAACTTTGATTACAACAATTTTAATGAAAGTTGGTACAAAGAACCAATCAAAGCAGGTAAACCTATCTGGTCGCGCATTTACAGTTGGAATGGGACTAGCGATCTATATATTAGTGCAGCTACAGGTCGCCCCATCTACGATGCTCAAAACCGATTGCTAGGAATGGTTGGTGCAGACATTCACCTATCGAAACTCAGTGAATTTTTGCGGCGTTTGGATGTCAGCCGTTCGGGACAGGTTTTCATTATGGAACGGAATGGAATGTTGATTGCTAACTCCAGCACTTATCAACCGTTCACTCTAGTTAATCATCAGATTAAACGCTTGCAAGCTACTGATAGCCAAGACCCTGTAATCAGAGCAATTGCCAAACAAATTCAACACAAAGCACATCGCTTTGATGCGATTCGTGAACCTAAAAAATTGGAACTGGAATGGCAAGGAGAACGTAATTTTGTCTACGTTAACCCTTGGCGCGATCAATATGGATTAGATTGGCTGGTGGTGGTGACTGTACCAGAAAGAACCTTCATGGCTGAAATTAATGCCAATAACCAAACTACCATCTTGCTTTGTTTAGGGGCATTAGCTGTAGCAATTGTCATTGGCTATTTTACCTCAGCCTGGATTACTCAGCCGATTTTACGGATGAAATTAGCTAGTCAGGCGATCGCATCTGGAAACTTAGACCAAAAATTTGCCACCAGCAATATTCAGGAACTCAATATTCTGGCGCAATCTTTTAATTACATGGCCGAACAATTAAGCGAATCTTTTACCGCATTAGAAGCTAGTAAAGCAGAACTAGAAGACCGAGTAGATGAACGTACAGCTGAACTGAAAACTGCCTTAACACAATTGCAACGCACCCAAGCCCAAGTAATTCAAGGGGAAAAAATGTCTAGTTTGGGTCAGTTAGTAGCAGGTGTAGCCCATGAAATTAATAATCCCGTGAACTTTATTCACGGCAATATTACCCACCTGAACGAATACACTCAAGATTTATTGAGGATGATTCACCTCTACCAAGAACGCCATCCGGAAGACGATCCAGAAATCCAAGCCCTTGCAGAAGAAATCGATTTAGAGTTTTTGACCGAAGATATGCAGAAAACACTATCTTCCATGAAAATCGGAACCGATCGCATTCGCAGCATTGTACTATCACTGCGAAACTTTTCTCGCATAGATGAAGCGGAATTTAAAGCCGTGAATATTCATGAGGGAATCGAAAGTACATTGTTAATTCTGCAACATCGTCTCAAAGACAAGCCAGAACATCCAGCAATTGCAGTTATCCGTGACTATGGCGACCTACCGCCCGTAGAATGCTATCCTGGTCAACTTAACCAAGTTTTTATGAATATTTTGGTGAACGCTATTGATGCTTTAGAAGAGGTCAACAGCAAGCGCACCTATGAGGAGAATCAGCAAAACCCCAGCCAAATTACCATCCGCACTTCTATTAGCAATGCTCAATGGGTAGAAATTGCGATCGCAGATAATGGCCCGGGAATACCAGAACAGGTAAAAAACCGCATCTTTGACCCTTTCTTTACCACCAAAGCTGTAGGTAAAGGCACAGGTATGGGCATGGCCATCAGCTACCAAATTATTAAAGAAAAGCATAGTGGCAAATTAGAGTGTTTCTCAACCTTTGGCCAAGGAACTGAGATGAAAATCCAAATACCGATTCAACAAAACATTGTCGATAATTAAAGGTTTAAGGAAATACTAAGCTGTATAAAATTATGAACTATGATTGCGTCAATGTTAACGCATTAGCCATACAAGTAAACCACACTTCACAAGATGTATTTATAGGTCTATTATCTTGATGCCAAGTTTTAGTCATGTCCATTTCTATGAGATGATTATCCTCAGTTAACTGGACATGATATCTAGTAATTTTGGTAATTTCTAAATTGATTAAGTTTCCCTTTCTAGAACGAATTTGTAGCAATTCATCTTTTTCTAAACGGTTATTCGTATCTAAATAAAGATTGACAAATTCCGTTTCGTCAAATATAGCTGCTGCTAGTTGTTCTCCATCCCCAATTGATGGTTTGAGCGTAGTTAGATTAACAACTATTTCGTAATGATATTTCTTCATTTCTATTGTCCTTGGCAATAAAATAGAATTGGTGATTGTAATACCAATTCAAATAATGTTTGCGACGCATCAATATATTCTAGAGGGCAAGGCAGTGCCATTGCCCCTACAATCTGTTGCATTCTTTTTTCAAATTGGTATTACTCAACAAAAAAACCGAACAATAATTTTGGAGGGGGTTTGGGGGACGCAACCGTCACCCAATCGGGGGTTTGGGGGAGAATCCCCCAATTCTTCTGGCTTCTTTAATAAGTGGTACCAAATCAAAAAATGTTCGCGATGCATCAATATCTTCTAGAGGGCAAGGCAGTGCCATTGCCCCTACAATCTGTTGCATTCTTTTTCCAAATTGGTATAACTAATAGAATTACCAATTAAATACTTATAAATATTCTTAGGCGTTAATTAGTCAGATATATATTTTGTAATCTACATTCTGCTTCACCTCTCCAATTATTTAACCCACTATATATAGCCATCTTAAGTGGTACTTTCGCATCAGCAGTTTTACGGTTAATGGGTGAAATTTAATCAGTTGTAAATTTTATTTGCAGAAGTAATTGGAATCCTCAGTTCTAAGTTAGCGACTACGACAACGATTTATTAAGTCTTTGAGAAAAGCGATCGCATTTTTTAGGTATTGCAAGCATAATTTTTTGTGTTTCTTCGTGAAACGTCTTTTATCGGCGATAACAGCGACCCTAATCATGCTTAAATTCCCATACTTTTCGGTTAAGGGGAATGGTTTAAGGGAAAGAAACAACCTTTAACCCTTAACCTTTTACCTTTTTCCCAAAAGCTTATCCTTTTTCGCCACTACCATCCAACAAAATAACCCTATCAATCACCAAGGACTAATAGGGCTGAATATTGGTCTAGCCATACTACATACCAGTATTTCGGATTGGGACTAATCAACAGTACCCTTTACTTATTCCAATCCTTGTCTGCTTGAGACAGTACGTAAGCGGCTACATCTTCTATTTGATTAGCTTTTAACCGTTTTCCAAAGGCAGGCATAGCAGCTTTGCCACGTGTTACTTGTGCAATAATGGCTTCAGCGGAGTACATATCGTATTTTTCTAAAGCATCTTTCCTCAGGGTTTTAGCAGAACTAACTAAATTTTTTCCGCCTAGATGACACTGAGCGCAATTAGCTTTAAACACGCTAGCACCATTTGCAATATCTGCGGCTAAAGCTGGCTGGTTGAAAGCGAAGGTAAAGATTGCTATGCCTAACAGCACTATGGTAAGAATTCTTTTCATGTCGAGCTTGTCTAGATAAACTTACTTAGCCTAATATCTTCCGTAATATTTGTCAAATTAGGCACTGTTATCTCAGTAATTCTTAACTTTTTTTGTTAATAAGCTGTTACGCATTCAAGTTGCATAATTACTCATCCAGATTGTCAAAAGTCTAATATTAGCCTTAACTCTTGTACAGACGCGATTAATCGCGTCTCTGGTACTCTTAACAACCTAAACAATTTATACCAAATCAAATAATGTTTGCAACACATCAATATATTCTAGAGTTCAAGGCAGTGCCTTGACCCTACCATCTGTCGCGTTCTTTTTTCCAATTGGTATTAGATGTGCATCAGCTTAGCTGAAAACTAAAAAAGCCGCTAATCTTCTTCAAAGACTAGCGGGCTAGGGATTTTATCAATCGGAGCGGCGGGATTCGAACCCACGACCTCCACTACCCCAAAGTGGCGCGCTACCAAGCTGCGCTACGCCCCGGTCAGAATTACTATATTAGCAAGAAGATCAAGGATAATCAAGGGGAAAATTCAAAAAACTTTGAGCATCCCAGCAGCTTGCAATAGACCAGGAACAGCCGAATCATCCCAGCTACCTTCTGCACAGCGTCCTGTATTCAGGATTAAGCGCAGACTGTAGGCGTGAGGATAGCCTTCAACCTCCAACCATAATAAATCGCTTTCGGCCTCACAAGCAATTTTTTCTTCATCCATCAATTCTGTCGCCATGTGTTTCATAGTATCGGCTAGCTGGGCGAACAGACGGCAAAAATCGTTTAACTCGGCTTCGGTTAACTCTATCGCCCAATCATCTGTACCTACTAGGCCTTTAAATTCAGGTGCATGAGGATTCCAGCCAATACGCCAACCAGCACCACTTTTAATGACTCGTTCCATCCGGGAATTTTGGATTTTGGATTTTGGATTTTATACCAATTTGAAAATGCGACAAATTGTAGGGGCAATGGCACTGCCTTGCCCTCTAGAATCTATTGATGTATCGCAAACATGATTTGGTATGAGATTTTAGAGTGAATTAATTCACAATCCCAAATTATGGCGTATTTGGTGAATTAGTACTAAAAATGTTTGTTAATACTTGTACTAGAGCATTGCGCTGGCTGCGGGTAAGCTTAGAAATAGCTTTGCGATCGCCTTCTATAGGATTTTCTCGCAACACATCAAAACCGGGATATGTCACATCATACATAGTCTCATTGGCATTGAGATAATCAGCCAGCGTCAGCTTCCAATCTAGGCGGTAATTGGGGGTGCGCTCTTTGACGTAAATGTGATAGCGAATTAAGCGACCTGCTAAAGTATTATTTTCCGCAACTTTCCCAGTTTCCTTACTGACATACTGATTTTCTTTCGGGAAATCGGGTAACTGCTGATAGACTACCTGCCATACTTCACTAGGGCTGATTCGCTGCGCGATCGCAGGTTCGACACCGATAATATTGGTATATTTTGCATTATCTACCCCCGAACCCAACAAAATTACACCCACGACCAGGAAAGCGATTGGCAGTGTCCAGTACTTCATATTGAATATTGAATTAAGAGAATGGGCATAGGGCATGGGGCATGGGGCATGGGGCATGGGGCATTGGGCATTGGGCTGGGCAGAGGAAAAGCTTTTTATCCCTTTCCCCAATCCCCAGTCCCCAGTCCCCAATCCCCAATCCTAGATTTCCCCAATAATCTCGGGCTGAGTCAGTTCATCGGACATTTCAATAATTGCCCGGAGTACTGGTTTCATCATTGCATCTTCTGCACTTTCAAAATCTTCATAACGGCGGCGCTTGGCACGGTTTGCCACCTGAACTGTAATGCGGTACCGATTTGAGGCTGCACTAATCAAATCCTCAGCACGGTGCATAATCTGAGACTGGGTTGTCTCGAACTTGGAACGCTTAAGCATAGTCAGTGGTTTTTGGGGTGAGCTGAAGTCTGAAGGTGGAAGTATGAAGTATGAAATGCAACTTTTTCATCCTTTACCTTTTATCCTTCATCCTTTGTATGTCATTCCCCAGTTTAGCAGTACTGATTAATCTACTGTAGGGTATGCAATGGTTGCTAACCTCTCTCTTGATAGAGGCTGAGAGCGTTTTGGTCATTTTATAAGTAAGTTATAAAACTAAGTTAATAAAGTAACAAAACCTCATGGCGGATCTTCTAGAAACTGCGATTAATGCAGGAAATTTCAAAACTTTGGTAAAGGCTGTTGACGCTGCGGGACTCACGGAAGTTCTCAAGAGTCCTGGTTCTTTAACGATTTTTGCACCTACTGACGATGCCTTTGCTAAACTGCCAGAGGGAACTTTAGACGCGCTACTGCAAGATATCCCCAAGCTCAAGAAAATTGTGACTTATCATGTTGCTTCTGGGGATGTTAGGTCTGATGACTTGGTACAAATTGAAGAAGCAGAAACCTTTGAGGGTTCAATTTTAGCGATTGAATCAGATCATGGTGCAATTAAAGTCAATGATGCCCATGTTCTGCAAACTGATATTTTGGCAGACAATGGCGTGATTCATGTGATTGATGCGGTGTTAATCCCTGCAATGGTTGCTGGCGGGACGAGTTCCTAATTGCAAACCAAAAAAGCGATCGCACTTTTCACCACCCACAACACCCAAAAAAGCGATCGCACCTTTCACCACCCACAACACCCAAAACGCGATCGCACCTTTCACCACCCACAACACCCAAAAATGCAATCGCACTTCTCACCACCCACAACACCCAAAAAGCGATCGCACCTTTCACCACCCACAACACCCAAAACGCGATTGCACTTTCCACAATTTCAAATTGGTATCGTGTTGAGCGCGTTCAATATCGTTTTGAGCGCGTTCAATATCGTTTTGATCGTCGTCAACATCGTTTTGAGCGCGTTCAATATCGTTTTGATCGTGTTCAACATCGTTTTGAGCGCGTTCAACATCGTGTTGAGCGCGTTCAATATCGTGTTGAGCGCGTTCAACATCGTTTTGATCGTCGTCAACATCGTTTTGACGAGTTTCTCAGGCTTAACCCGACTTATGATGAATGCGATCGCACTCATACCAATTTTTAATTCCCCCCTACCCCTGCTTAATAATCGCATAACTGGAAAAAACCTCTCAAAGTCCCCCTTTTTAAGGGGGATTTAGGGGGATCTAGATTATGTTGTCATCACAAAAAAACACCAAAAGCGATCGCACTCCCTAAAAAATATCACAGGCGATCGCCCTTTATCCCCTCATTTCTTCCCTTCTGCCTTCTGCCCCCTGCCTTCTGCCTTCAGATCATCACACAGATTCCTATCACCCTCACTCAAATTCGGGTTATTCTGCAAATAATCATGCAACCACCTACAACCCCGCCCCAACAACTCATCTAAATTTTCCACAGGCCACAACCGCGCTGTTTTGTCATCT